>CAZHNF010000020.1:0-18718 GCA_964533625.1 uncultured Saprospiraceae bacterium
ATTACTGGCCACAGGATTTTAAGTCCTGCGTGTCTACCAATTCCACCACCTGGGCTAATTTAAGAGTCAAGAGTCAAGAGTCAAAGGTCAATGGTCAAGTGTCAATTTATTCTAGCTCATTTTTGACGTGTAGAACTATTGTTTTTAACTTTTGTAAAAATTTTTACAAGCTCACTTGCCTCATCTCTAAGTTCCTTGAACTTCTCTGTTTCTTTATCATTATAAAGATCAATAATCAAATCAATCCAATAAATTGACTCATCAGTTTCTTCTGCCACAATACACAATTTTGCGAACCACTCATTCTTTGATCAACAATTGCATGCAGATCGGAAATTTGAAGCAACTGAAGTTGAAGATTTAATTAGTTGGTTAAGAATTATCCTGGATTCTAAGTTTTCAGGAATCTTTCTTAAAGTTAACAAAACTTCTTTTGAAAACTTATAAGTCCTTATTCGGAGTTCATCATTAAACATAGGTGTTAGGTGTTACTAATCATTAAATTTTTATTTCCATTTAATGAAAATAAATACAGTCTAAAAGCAATCAGTAATGATTATTAATTCTTACAATTGACTTTTGACCTTTAGCTCTTGACTTTCGTCAAAGAGCGGGAGACGAGACTCGAACCCGCGACCCCAACCTTGGCAAGGTTGTGCTCTACCAACTGAGCTACTCCCGCAAATTATATAAAATGAGCAATGCTTCGAAAATCACTTCAACCTAAATAATATTCTAGTAAGAGTTATCCTACTTCATAAGTTATAATACGTATATTAAAACTTAATTTTGGAATTAAAACCTTTACTTAAAATATTATGTTAATCTTACCTCTTTAGGTTCGATTTCTAATTTAATTAGGGCTGCAAATATAAGGGAGTCCCGGGCAATAAGAGGATATAATTCTTAAAAAAAATTAAGCTAATAACATATTAAAATTTATTATAATGTGTTATTTTTGCCTTGATAATGAGCAAACTAGGTAAGATTTTGGTAGCCATGAGTGGTGGTATTGACAGTACCGTTACTGCCGCTATGCTTCACGACCAGGGCTATCAGGTTATTGGGATTACCATGAAAACCTGGGATTATGCATCCTCTGGAAGTTCGACCAAAGAAACGGGCTGTTGTTCACTGGATTCTCTTCAGGATGCCCGCAGGGTTGCAGTAGATCTTGGCTTTCATCATTTTATTCTGGATATCCGGGATGAATTTGGAGATGCTGTAATTGAAAATTTTGTTGAAGAATACATCTCTGGCAGAACCCCCAATCCTTGTGTACTCTGTAATACCCATATCAAGTGGAATGCCATGCTTAAGAGGGCAGACGGCCTTGATTGTGAGTTTATTGCAACAGGTCATTACGCAAGGATTAATCACCACAGCGATCGATATTATATATCTAAGGCGAGGGATCTTCACAAAGACCAGTCTTATGTGCTTTGGGGCTTAAGTCAGGATGCTTTGAGAAGAAGCAAATTTCCACTAGCAGAATATGTAAAATCTGAAGTCAGACAATTCGCTAAGGATATGGGTTATGATAATCTGGCTAAAAAAGCAGAGAGCTATGAAATTTGTTTCGTACCCGATAATGATTACCGTAGTTTTTTGAAGCGACGTGTTGAAGGTTTAGAGGAAAAAGTAGAAGGTGGTTATTTTGTTAATCAGCATGGTGAAATTCTTGGTCAGCATCACGGGTATCCGTTTTATACCATAGGTCAAAGAAAAGGACTAGGGCTTGCTTTCGGAAAGCCAATGTTTGTCACCAATATTATCCCTGAATCTAATACTGTAGTGCTTGGTGATGAGGAGGAATTATCTCGTTCCACTATGTCTGTAAATCAACTTAATTGGCATAAGTATGCCTCCATACCAGCTGAAAAGGAATTGGTTGCTAAAATTAGATATAGAGACGTTGGACATAAAGCGGAAGTTGAAGTAAATAATGATTCATTACTTATTCACTTCAATTCAAAAGTTAAAGGTATAGCTCCAGGTCAATCGGCTGTTGTATATGATGGAGATGATTTAGTTTGTGGAGGCATTATTGCGCGATCGCCAAATAATCATTTTAACGTAAAATAAGGGATATGAATTGGAAATACCTTATTTTATTTAGTTTGTTAATACACTTAAAGTGTAAGGAAGACACTTCACCGTTGAATGATTATCAATTGGGTTATCATTTTTATCCTATGAAATTAGGAGACGAATGGATTTACAAAACCGATTCAATACTCTATCAAAAATCTAATAATGTAAGACGAGATACCGTGTCATGTTATATTCGTGAAGTTGTCGTTGATTCTTCCCAGGATAAACAAAACAATAGAACCTTTAGACTTGAAAAGTATTATCGAAAAGAAATTCAAGACCCTTGGGAGTTAATTGGAAGTTCTTTCGTTACCATTTCTAATACCAATGTAGTTAAAGAATCCTTTGGATTAGATTTAATTGTTCTGGTTTTTCCGGTTCTGAAATATAAAAGCTGGAATGGAACCATTCGCATTCAACCAGACAATCAGGTCAAATTGAATGGAGAGTTATTTATGCCTTTTAGATATTGGAATGGAAATTCATTCTATTATAAAAATATTCTAACCATGCAGACCATTGATAATGTACCATACTTAAAAATTGTCGAGGTTGAAGAAGTGGATTATGAAGATGATATTAATAAAATTCTTTCTAAAGCGATCTACGCAGAGGATATTGGATTGGTTCGACGTGAATTTTGGTTATTGAGCACCGAGAATTTTAATACATCCATTCCCTGGGAGGATCGTGCAGAGTACGGGGCCATCATTACACAAACACTAATCCGCTAGCCTGAGATTTGATCCAATTAGTTAAGATAGGCAGTTCGTATAAAGCTCATGGTATCAAGGGTGAGTTAGAAGTATTTATTGAGGAGCCAGTTCTGCAATGGTTGAGAAAAGAAAAGGTTATATTTTTTAATGTCAATGGAAATGATGTTCCATTTTGGATTATCAATATCCGGGATGATTCAAGAATATTTATTCAACTTGAGGACGTGCATTCTCCGGAAGCGTTAAAATCATTATGCAATAAAGACATCTTCATTGATAAAAATAAAGTTCCTCAACGTATTTGGGATTCATTTGAAGAGACTATTTCAAATAACGATTTAGAAGGATTTACCTTAATTGATCAGCTAAGTGGTAATAAGGCAATGATCAAATTAATTCAGGAGTTTCCAAATCAATTAATGGCTACCGTTGAATTTAATGAAAGAGAAATTTATATTCCTTTGCATCCGGATTTTATTAAGAAAATTGATGTCCATCAAAAAACAATTTTAGCCAGTCTTCCGGAAGGAATATTTGAGGTATAACAAGGATTATTATTCTTCCGATAGTTCAAGCCATTTTAATTCAAGTTCATTAAGGGAAGTGTCGAGGTTGTTAAGCCTTTGTGTATTTTCAATATATTTAGGATCATCAAATCCGACAGAACTGAAATAATCCAAAAGACTTGATTTTTCAATATTTAATTTTTCTATCTGGCGTTCTAATTTTTGTAATTCTTTCTTGTTGGATTGATAATTTTTTGAAACTGAAGTAACAGCATTATTTTCTTCAGTTTTTTCCTTTTGGTTAACAAGGTACTTTTCCGATTCTAAAGCTTGCCGATAATCCGAATAATTACCTGGAAAATCCCGGATCTGACCATTGGCCTGTAACGCAAATACATGATTGACCAATCTATCCATAAAGAATCGATCGTGCGACACAATAATTAATATACCTTCAAATTCCAGAAGAAATTGTTCGAGTATATTTAAGGTAATTAAATCAAGATCATTCGTTGGTTCATCCAAAATAATAAAATTTGGATTTTTGATTAGCACTGTTAGTAAATATAATCTTCTCCTTTCTCCGCCACTTAATTGAGATACATAAACCTGCTGCATCGGTCTTGGAAATAAAAAACGCTCCAATAAGGATTCAGCTGAAAGTTTTCTGCCTTTCTTTAATGGAATATAGTCGGCAATCGATCGAATAACTTCGATTACTCTTTTATCTTCTTTTAGATTAATACCATCTTGTTCGTAATAACCAAATTGAATGGTGTCTCCAATGACTACTTTTCCCTGATCAGGTTTTAATTGTCCGGTAAATAATTTTAGTATGCTGGTTTTACCGGATCCATTAGGTCCAATGATTCCAACCCGATCTCCTTTTTTAAATTTATATGAAAATTTATCTAAGATTATCTGTTGTTGAAAAGCCTTCGAGATATTATGCAATTCCAGAATCTTACTTCCCAGACGATGCATGTCAATGTCAATTTCTAATTCCGAATTGGTTTCTACTCCTTGAACCGTTTCTTTTAAATCAAAGTATTTGTCTACTCTGGATTTTGATTTAGTAGTTCGGGCTTTAGGCATTCTTCTAACCCAATCCAATTCTTTTTTAAGTAATTTTAAATTTTTATCCTGGACGACGGATTCATTTTGGCTACGTAACTCTTTCTTTTCAAGATAGTCTTCATAATCTCCCTGGTATTTTATTAATGCACCACGATCCAATTCAATGATTTGGTTACAAACGTTATTAAGAAAATAACGATCATGGGTAACCATTAATAAGCTAATAGAATTTTGGGAAAGATATTTTTCCAACCATTCGATCATTTCGAGATCCAGGTGATTAGTTGGTTCGTCGAGAATAAGAAAGTCCGGTTTACCGCATAAAACTTTAACAAGTGCTAGTCTTTTCTTTTGACCACCACTTAGTTTTTCAGTGAAAAATTCAAAATCTGGCAATTTGAATTTCCCCATCAACTCTTTCACATAGGCATCAATATCCCAAGCTTTATGTTCATCCATGTGATGAAGAGCCTGTTCTACTGTTTTATCATCATGCGACTTTAAAGCCTGATAATAGGATCGAAGTGGTTCAAGCCATTTATCTTGTCCTTCCAATATGGTTTCTAATACGGTATGTCCTGGTAAAAAATCAGGATCCTGAGGCAGGTAAGCAGTTTTAATTTCCTGATTAAACCAAATTTTAGACAAATCTCCAGATGGACTTTCTAATCCTGCAATAATCTTAAGTAAGGTTGTTTTGCCTGAGCCGTTACGGGCCACAATAGCTACTTTATCTCCCTGATTAATTTTAAGAGAGATGTTGTCAAGAAGTGTTTTCTCGCCATAATGAAGACTGACTTGATCAAGACTTAAGTAGTTCATTTTTTGGGAGTTCTAGATGATGTATTAATAATTTTCTAAATGACCATTACCACAAAGTGGTTTTTCGAATATCTTCAATATGCCTATACAATTGCATTAATCCTAAGGAGCCTTGCATTTCGTAATCAATAATTTTAAACTCTGATCCATCCATTCGCTGAATGTAAATGGATATAACCTGGTCTGCGTTAGAATCCCCGTATTTTTTGTCTTTGAATGGAAGTTTTATGTAATTCAACATATTATTTAATATGCGAAATTTATCAGCATCACAGGTGGACTTATAAATTCCAGCTTCCAATTCTGTATTTTTAATGTTCTGCAAAATCATTCCTCCGGAGCTATCAATTTTTAGTTTATAATCCGCGCATCCTCCGAATTGACAATATTTATGAACTTGAATAAAACGAATGGGAGCTTTAGAAGGTACAGCATTGAATTCAATAAGTTGATTGTGCTTATAGATTAAGGTGTCTTTTCGTAAAAATCCCATGCCATACCAGGTATTGTAATTTTTTGGAAAAAAGACTTCAACTCCTTTTACCATTTTGGAGGTTCTCTTGGTCATAAACTGTTTGTACACAATTAAAGGACCATCTTTTGTTTCTTCAATAACCGGAAAGTTAAGATCTCCTTCAACGAATATGGGTTTCACTTCATTTAATTCAAATCGTTCAGGATCTTCTGTAGCCATAATAAGATAAGCCTGATTTTCTTTTCTTTTGTAACCTTGTACCAGGAGGTCAGATAATCCATCATCGTTGAAATCACCAACAAACCATGGAGAATATTCTATAGAATCAATATATAATTGATTATCCTCGCTCAAACCTTTGATTCCAAGCTGAAAGTTTTTTAATTCGGAAAAATGCTTACCTAGAAAAACTTCAACATCCTTATCGATAGTAAAATCATCAAAAGCCTGACTGGATAATGGCTTAATTCCTGAAAAAAGTAAAAATAGTAAAAGTAAATGTCTCACTCAATTAAGTTAAACTCAACGTAGTAAAGTAAACATTTTTTTGAAACTATGTCCAATATCATTGGTATCAATAATTTCAAGGATTACCACATAGGTGTCGGCTGGCGCTGGTTCTCCATTGAAGTTGCCGTCCCATTCGTCAACAAAACTGGTAGAACTAAATACTTCTTTTCCCCATCGGCTAAAGATCTTTAAATTAAAGCTTTTGATGGTGAAACGACCAGTTGAATCAATTACAATTCCGAATAATTTATCGTCAGGTACTTCGCTGCCAGGTGCAAATACATTTGGAATATGCACCGCACTATCGCTAAGCGCCGGGCAAGTCTTTTTTGTAAAATTGTAAGTTAATGTTGCAATCTCATTGCAATAAAATGTAGTCACCGAAATGGAATTGGACGGAGTTGAAACCGGTCTTGTTAAAGTTGTCTCACCGGTGGACCACTGATAACGCACAAACTGATTTCGATAACTTTCCGGATCATTGGCAACAGCGCTAATTATTAGCATGGTGTCTTTACAGTAATCGATCATGGCTGGTCCTTGCAGATAATCGAAGAAAGTACATGATCTTTTAAAGTCGAAATCATAATTAATATTCGTAATCGTCGAGTTAACACTCGGCGGAGGAAAAGATTCAATATTCAGTAAGCTGAAAGTATCTTTTTTAGAAGTGTTAATCTGGATGGTATCTATATTCGGTATTGTGCCACACTGACTGAAACCTCCTCTCTTATTTAATTTTGCATTAAAATACCGAAAGGTATCGAGGTAAGAACCAGTCAATAAAAAATTATTTTCAAATGGAAGATAAGTAAGACCATAAGCCAGGGTAGAGTATGGCTTAACGGTCAGGTATGAATTTGTAGAAGTATATAATGTTTTATTAAATAAAGTTACGGAATGAATAGATCCACCCGTAGAATCAACTGTTGATAAATGTGTTACTCCATAATTTTCATCGATCAAGTCTTTCAAATTGTTGTAATAAATCAGTTTAGGGTTCAAGCCAGGATGATAGCTGACCAATGATTTTGAATAATTAAACGTATTATTTAATGGAGAAAAACCAACTATAGTAAAGTATGAACTGCTACTGTCAACATGATAACTTCCTAATAAGACCGCATTATTTTTCGAACTCACTTCTAGGTTTCGGTTAAAATGGGTAAAGGATGAATCCAGCTGGTATATATAATCAAATTGAAGCGTGTTAAATAATTTCCCGACTAAACGATCACCCATGGTAACCAAATAATGTAAGGTGTCGAATACTTCAACATCACGGATTAGCGTATGATCTTTTAAACGAACATCCGCCTTGAATTGAAAAAGTTCATCCATTCGAAGCATATGTCCCGTTAAGTCGAGTTCGGAATTTCCAGCGTTGAATGCCAATAAACGATCCATGCCATTGGCTAACAAGACAGGATTGGAGTACAAACTAAAATTTGGGATGTTCGTTAACTTTGGCAACTTGATATCTCCGTTGCTGGCAAAAATTACAAGGCAGAATATTCCTCGATTCTTTGGGCCATCCATGACCGATGTTAGATAAACAGAATCTTGTCCATTCGATCGGGTTATAGTAGTGTGGAGGTCAAATAAATCTAAGGTATCAACTTTGAATCTTTTAATATACTTGGTGTCGCCACAATGATCGAACTTTATAATCAAAATCGAAGAATCACCGGTAAGCGCGATATTGATCCAGCCTGCGTCAGAGGTATAATGTGTTTGGCAATCTTTTACATGTAGGCTGTCCTTGATATCATAGAATTCCAAGGGTTGGGTATTTACAGTCGTATAAAAGTTAATAAATAAAAAAATCAACCCAATGGATGATAAAAATCGTTTCATAAATATGACAAATGAATATTGGCAAAAATAAGGACTAATTGTGGCACGGCGTTGTTAAAGTTTCTGTAATTTTGACTTTTTTTGAAAAAATATAAATAAAATATATAATATGTATATTATTAAAAATCAGTTTTATAGGTACTATTGTGTCCTCATTTGTTCTATATTTCTTCATTTTGGACTGAATTCCCAATCATTGCATTTCGATTCATTAAGCAGGGTATATATTCCTGAATTGACTAGCAGTGTATGGGGCATGACGCATAGCAGCGGCCTTGAACTGGCTTTATTAGGTACAAGAAATGGTTTAAGAGTATATGATTTAAGCATGCCTTCAAACCCAAAAGAAATTTTATTTGTTCCCGGAAATAATTGTCTTTGGCGTGAATTAAAATCATATAAGAATTATATATACGTTGTAACGGAATGCGAAGATGGATTACTCATTGTAGATTTGAATGATCTCAACAATATTCAATATAAATATATCCACACCTATCTTGATGCATCCGGGAATGAGCATGAAATAACAACCAGTCATACTCTTTTCATTGATGAAAAAGGATATCTTTATCTGGCAGGTGCCAATCATGAGAACGCTGGATTTGGATTATTAAGTTTGAGCGATAATCCATATCAACCCATTTGGATTTTTTCCTACAACGAAGAGTATTTTCACGAGGTTTATGTAGTTAATGATTTCTTGTATGGAGCATCTTTGTTTTTAGGGGAATGGGTATTAATAGATTTAAAGGACCGATCAGCTCCAAAGAGAATTAATTCTCAACATACAGGATTTCGTTTCACCCATTCATTATGGTTAGAGGATCAGAGACCAATACTCTATAGCGCTGACGAACGTGAAGGAGCATTTATTGAAGCCTGGGATATTACAGATTTGAATCGGATAAAACTATTAGATAAGTACCGTCCTAATTTTCCATTTGATAAGATGAGTATTCCCCACAATTGTTTTTACAAAGATGGTTATTTATTTATCAGTTGGTACACAGAAGGAGTAAGGGTACTTGATGTAAGAGATCCAACGAATTTGGTTGAAGTGGCCTATTTTGATACACACCCACAAAAAAATGTTGGTTTTCACGGTTGCTGGAATGTTTATCCTTACTTTAAATCTGGAATTATACTGGCATCCGATATAGAAAATGGAATGTATGTCTTACGGTTTAATGAAAATCATGCTTCTTATTTAAAAGGTAAAGTAACAGATCAGAATACAGGATTAAATTTAGAAAACGTAGAAATTCAATTGAATACTACCACCGGTTCAACCATTGCTTATTCCAACTTGATAGGTGAATACAGCACCGGTTATGCCAATCCTGAAACTATTCAGGTTCAAGTATCCAAACCAGGATATTATCCGATTAAGATCGATGTACAACTTATTCAGGATAGTATTATAACTCAAAATTTTGAACTTCTACCACTCCCAAGCTATAAACTTGAATTGCGTATTGTAAATCAACTCGATGGTGAACCTCTTTCAAATGTGAAAATAAGATTGTGGGACAATTATTTCGTATATGATCAGCTGACTGATCAGAATGGGACAGCAACAATAACAAATGTGTTTGAGGGTAGTTATTTGTTTCAATCCTCTTCTTGGGGTAAACTTCACTATTCGATTCCAGAATTGATTATGAATAAAGATACTTTAATCACAATTGAACTAAAGGATGGATATGAAGATCAGTTTAATATTCCATTACCTTGGAACATAAGTCCTGACAACAAGGCATTCCAGTGGAAGCAAGGAGATTTTTCAGAATTATTTCCAGCTCCTTCCAATTATCCTTCGAAAGATATAAAATCAGACATCGGTAATAGCGCACTATATACCAATAATTTTGATGATGCAGATCCTGGGAAAAATGTTTTGGGAGATTACTACTTGTACTCTCCTATAATGGATCTAAGTCGTTTTGATGAGATTGACATTAGTTATACAGCTTGGGCATACGGAGGCTGGGATAGTTCTATTAAAGAAACTTACTTACAACTTAAAGATAAAAAAATACCCCTTGAAAATATTGAAGAAAACCTTAATGGTAGATTTAATGAAGAATCAAAATTTAAAATCAAGTTAGAGAATGAAACAAGAGATAGCGCATATTTTGTAATTCATCTTTGGAATGATCCTGATTCAGCTAAATTGGCCATTACACTAAAAGCTGCCTTAGATGGATTTAAATTAACGGGAAGAACGATAACGCAGAACTCTGATCCACACGAATTACAAATAAGCTGTTATCCAAACCCATTTACTGAAGAGATTAATGTTGTTAATCAGAGTAATAAAATGGTACTTCTGGAATGCCTGAACATGGATGGTAAAAAATTAGCTCAAACACACCTGTCCTCTCATAGTGTTAAGAAAATTGATGACTGGAATTTGAAGAATGGAATCTATTACCTGAGATGTTCTTCATTAAATATGAATATTGGGAAGACTTTTAAATTAATTAAGTTGTAGTATTCCTTGAAAAAAATAGAATATGATCTAATGGTTGTTGGCGGTGGCGCTGCTGGTTTTTTTGGCGCTATTCATTATGCTGAGATTAATCCTGGATCACGGATTATTATTTTAGAAGCGGCTAAAGAAGTTCTATCGAAAGTTAGAGTTTCAGGAGGAGGCCGTTGTAATGTTACCAACGCCTGTTTTGATCCAAGACAAGTGATCACAAATTATCCACGAGGTTCAAAAGAATTGCTTGGCCCATTTACAAAATTTGGACCTCAGGAAACCATATACTGGTTTAATCAGCATGGCATTCAATTAAAAACTGAAAAAGACGGTAGAATATTTCCAGTATCCGATAATTCGGAAACCATTATTCAATGTTTTTTAGATTTATGTAAAAAGTATGGTATTGAAATATGTGTATCTGAACGGGTAAAGAAATTTTATCAACAAGAAGATTTGAAGGGTTGGGAAATAGAGACCTCTAAAGTTGTTTATAATTCAAAAAATTTATTCATTGCCACTGGATCCGATCGACGCATTTGGGATCAATTAGAAGAAATGGGATATCATATTATTTCACCGGTTCCTTCGTTATTTACATTTAATGTGTCTGATAAGTTACTTAATGGACTTATGGGCATTTCGGTTGACGCGGTCAATATTAAAATAAAAGAAACAAAACATAATAGTACCGGATCCATTTTAATTACGCATTGGGGATTTAGTGGCCCCGCCATTCTAAGATTAAGCGCATGGGCTGCTAGAGAACTGTATGATCTTGGATATGAATTCGAGATTTCAATACAATGGGTTTCCGCGAATAAGGATGAATTAATAAATGAATTGAATGAAGCTAAAAGAAATCATTCCAAGAAAACCATAGTAACCGATTCACTTTTCGGAATACCTGCAAGATTGTGGAATTACTTAATGGACAAATCGGGAATTAATGATCAGCTAATATGGGCACAGTCAACTTCCAGGCAATGGACTAATATCATTAAAACGTTAACAGAAGACTCCTACAAAGTGAGTGGTAAGTCAACTTATAAGGAAGAATTTGTTACCGCCGGGGGAGTGGATCTAAAACAAATTAATTTTAGAAATTTTGAAAGTAAAATTCATAAAGGACTTTTTATGGCCGGAGAATTGCTAAACATTGACGCAATTACCGGAGGATTTAATTTTCAAGCTGCATGGACTGGTGGATATCTTGTGGCGGATGGAATGGAATGAACATATTTATATTCTTCTTTCGGAAATACATCGCACCATAGCAGCTTATCCATCAAAATAATTCAGATGTAGACTAAATTAATTATTTTGTAAAGGAGTTGATTGTATTTTAAGTATTCTGATTTACGGTTTAGGTATTGAAAAACGTATGAATGATTCATCATCACATCCCCAACTTGCAACACCTCCCCAAATCGTAAAATCAACGCGAGTTAATGAAGCGCATGGTCCACTTCCTTGACTGTAATATTCGAAATAATCTGAACTGGAAGAACTCAATCCTAGGTTTACTCCGTCGAGTGAGATAATTGAAGTTTGTTTTGATCCATCTAGTACATAATATTCAACATTGTAAGAAATTAGATTATCTTTTGTTGGGCTGAATTTAAGATTCATGCTTACAACACCAGTAATTCCATTTTCAGTAATTTGATAATTTAAATCAAAATTATTTCCAATCCATTTACCGCCAGGAATAGGTTCTACGTCTTTCGCCCCAAAGTGACCTTCAGGTTCTCCTTTCGCATTATACCCCTTAAGCCAATATTCAAACTGAACCGTTTTTTCTTTAATGACCAAGGGCAGTTTGAAATCAATATAGCGAGATTTTCCAGGTAATGCATTAGATTCACCTTTGATATAAATTGGCAATAGATTTTCATTTGAATTTAGTTTCAATTTTAAATAGCCCTTTCCATCATTAATACTTAATACTTTACCTAAAGGGTCTAATAGAATTATATCGGTTAGTGATCCAGGATAAGCATAATCGCATGAATTGCACACTGCGCAGAAAGTAATACTATCTTGAGAGGTATAAATGGTATCTTCTGCATCTAACCATTCTTTTCCATTATACCACTTAAGTGTAATTCCCGGAAATTCATTTGGAGGTTCATTGCCAATAATATTTCTCTGCATTTCATCATATCGCTTACTAATATTTTCAAATGAAAATAAAGCTGATTTTGCAATGTACGTTATGTTTGTATATATTTTTGGAGTAGTGTCATTGGCACTTGATTTTGATTCATAAGGTAAAAATCCATTACTACCTAAAGAAATAACGTGGGAATAACTTCCCGGAAAATTTGGATCAGCAATAGAAAGAATATTATTTTGAGTTTTATATACAATCATAGCATGCCCTCCACCAACTCTCCAAACTTCAATAAGTTGTGGTTTTTTAGTGAGATGGATTGCATAAGCAAAAGATAAAAAATGTAAACTATCTTTTGAAAATCTTTTCGTACCAATGGCATCGAAATTAGCCATCCAGGCTTTTGCTTTTGCCACAGTTTTATCTTTCTGAACAACAGATGCAAATCGATAACCATTTCTGTTGTCTTGCCACATACCGGGAAATTTGCTGAATCGATTAAATAGAGGAAGATTATTATTTGGCTTTTGTGTAGCGTAATACCACATTGCCGTTACGGCTTGTCCTGTACAATGTCCGTTTGGAACAATGTATGATCCATAGTTTGTAAATTCCCAATCATCTATGGCAGGACGAAATCCGGATTCCTGAAGTTCGAATAACTTTGCAGTTTGAACAGATGCTACTAAAATATCTGCCCAGGTTGTTGATCTGTGGTTGAGCTGACCACCACTAATATCGATAAGATTTTTGCCCGAGAAATGTCTTGTGGCTAGAACAACATTGCTGTCATTAATGGCAACTACTGGAATTCCTTCAAGTTCTCCGGTCTCTTCGTTATAATAGAAACCCATGGCAAAATGGTTTTTTGGAACAATGCATGGAATAGTGACAGTCATCACGGAATCTGCATATTCACCTCCATTGTTGATTCTGATAAGAGGAGTCACTGGATTAAAGTCAAGACCATAAGTATGGTTCTTGATAATGGCAGTTGAAATTGAAAAATCAGTATTTTTAGAAACTCCACCGTTTGGTATTTCAATGGACATACCATCTAATATTCCACCATTTACAAAAATCGTACCTCCATTCGTTCCAATGGAAGCATTCGTTTGTAGTATAAACTCTTCAGTCTCAATTTTTTGACTTTGATTTGGATTAGAATCATCCTTACTGCAGGAATTTAGAAATAAAATAATTAATATACTTAATAAAAAAATTATGCTTGTATAACATTTATAAGTAGTGAATTGAAAAATCAATTTATTTTTCATAATCTATGATTATTGATGTTCTTTACAAATATATTACAAAAAATAATCAACTTGTTATGCAAAAATTACTTTTAATTATCGCTTTTAGTTAAAATTGAATTTAATAGTAAAAAATAATTAGGAATGTTATAATTCAATAAAAAGACTTTTATTGAGCTAGAAGCTACAGTTCAAGTGTGAAGTAAAATATTTTATATATGTTCTTATCATAGTTAGCATAATTAAAGCAAATTCTAATGCTGATTGCATTGATAAAATTAACTATTTTATTAATAAATTATACGTCATTTTAGTTGTAGGATAATTAATAAAAAAGAATAAAATAGCTAATAAGTACTCTTATCAAATTATGGAATTGTTACCCAGGGTCTGAAGAAGTAGATTATTAAACTTTATTTTGATTTTAAGGGCAGAATATTTCAATAAAAAATAAAAGTCTATTTTTTAGGAATAGTAAAAGCACAAATAATGCATTAGAGTCCAACTAATTTGCTTCTTCTTTCCAACAGAATAGTGTCCCTCCATTCTCCATTCATTTGCCCAATTTTTTCTCTAAATCCAACCACTCTAAAACCAAGGTGTTCGTGAATTCTAAGGCTTGCAATATTTTCTGGAAATATTCCAGCTTGCAATGTCCAAATGTTCGCGATTTCACTCTGTTGAATTAATAATTCAAGGAGCTTTTGTCCAATCTGAAGGCCGCGATATTTTTCTGCGACATAAACACTAACTTCAGCTACACCAGCGTAAACACAGCGTCCTGAAACAGGAGTTAATGCACACCAGCCGACTGGTTTTTCATCAATGAGAGCTACTATCCTGCAGGAAAGTAAATGACCTTTATCCCAATCTTCAAAACTAGGCACTTCTGTTTGGAAAGTTGCATTACCGGTCTTTATACCTTGACTATAAATCTCAGAAACAAAGATCCAATCTTGGGAAGTCATTTCTCTGAATTCGATGTTCATGATAAAAATTTATAATTTATGTTTCCAATCCCAAAGTACGACGACCCATTCAGTGTTGGATAGATCCATGTAAGTTGTAAGCTCTGTAAAACCAATTTTTTTATGAGCATTAAGGGAGCGAAGGTTGATATTCGCAATCTCCGTTATCGCCAAATCGTATTTGTCTTCATGATATTCCTTGAAGTATTGGTAGCATTGCTTGAATAATCCGGTTCCTCTATAGGCTTTGTCAATACAGACTTGACCAACAACAATATAATTATAGTCTGAAATGAGTTGACCATTAAAGATCGTCGAATTAAAAATCTCAAACATGGGATATAAAATAGTGATATCGAACTTGGCGTTTTTAGTCATGGACAAGACGTAGCATACAACAGTTTCTCCGTCTTTAGCAATAATATGCGGTTCGGAATTATTTAGCTTCTGCATAAGCTCAAAATCATGTTCAACCGTAACAAATCCCTGTGATTCTATTTCCTGTTTGGATAGAAAAGCCTTTAGATTTTTTTGTTGAAGATTAAGGATTCCTTTGATATCCTGATCTGTTTTTGCCGTTGTCAATTGAATCATTGAAAAAGCTTTTGGATAAATAATTAGAAAATTAATACTATCATTTTGTAGTAATTATCAACATTAGGAGGACTATTTATTTTCTATAAAATGTGTTATGCCAATCGATGTGATTTCAAGAACTGAATTTCATGGATTCAATTTTACTTCATTTTTATTTAGGTAAAAATCTAAAGTCATTAGTCAATAGGTTCCCATAATTGAACTTTATTCCCTTCGGCATCCAGGATATGAACAAACTTACCGTAATCATAGGACTCAATCTTATCAACGATCGTTACACCTTCCTTTATGAGTTCATTGACCAGGAGTTCTAAATTTTCCACTCTGTAATTAATCATAAAAACCTGGGAGGAAGGTTCAAAATACTTAGTAGTTTCTGGAAATGGAGTCCATTGTGTTTGAGCTTTTTTGGTACTATCGGATTTTTCAAACCATTCAAAAGTGGCCCCATATGGATTGGTCTCTAAGCCGAGGTGTTTCTGATACCATTCGGTAGTTTTTTTAGGGTCTTTGCATTTAAAAAAGATACCTCCAATTCCCGTTACTCTTTTCATCTGAAGATTATTTTTTGGTTGTACAATAGTCTTGTAATTAAATCCAAGACAAAAGCTTGTTGTAAGGGCCAAAGTTAATATTATTATTTTATTCATGTTTTTAGTTTATAGATAAAGTTAAATTCGCTTGTTAGATAATTTATAAAATTTAAATATATTAGAAGCAATAATCAATCCTTGAAGAAATTAAAGTATCGGTGATTTATAATTTTAATAACCTTGAGTTTATTCTTTTAGTAGATGTACTGACCATTGAATTAATTCTTTTTCATTTACGATTGACCATGAATGAGGATGTCTTAGTCCATTCGAGCGATATCCCGTCTTGAAGGACTGCATGAATTCGGCTTTGTTGTTTCCCATAAGAACTAATCTATTAATTAATTCAGAAGAAACTTCATAATTAGAACCATGAACAGTTTGGTTTCTATTCTTAATACGCCAGGCAATATCAACATCATGATAAGTTCTCACCGCGATATTTTTTAAAAAAATCTCATTTTGACTAATGCTTTTGTCCATACAAAAAGGAGTAAGCTTTGAATAGGTTAAAATATTTTCTCTGGGTACGCCATAGTCGTTTTTTATATGTTCGACGGCTCTTGCAGCTTCTTCGACTGCAAATTCAGAATATTTATTTCTCAATGTTTCCTCCAGTTGATCATAAATCGTAAAAATATCAATCGGAGAATCAATGGTAAAGACTCCTTTTGGGTGAACAGGGTATTGATCTGGAAATTCATTACACAGTTCTACATATCTCAGGGCAATAATTCCCCCAGCCGAAAAACCTCCAAAAATGAAATGATTGGGATTAATATTATATTTAGCTAATACGTCACTTATAACAGACGTAATATTCATTTGTGTTATAGAGTCTGCATACAATTTATTTCCGCCAGCATAAAAAATAGTCAGTATATTATTTTTATAAGCTTCAATATGTAATTTCGTTTCAGGTGGTGAATCTTCTGGTATTTGCCCAAAGCCCGCTAAGAGAAATAGTACTCCAGAAATAGATCCATTTTTTTTGGGCTCTACCACCAGATAATGACCACTGTGCATATCCTTTTCATTTAATACAATTCTTTTTAAAGCCTGAGCATTACTGCAATGAACTTCAAAAAGGAAAAAAATTATAACAAGAAAGCTAAAAAATTTCATACAAAAGGAATTAAGGCGTTTAATAAACTGGTGTTAACTAGTTGTTTTGCAAGTTTAAGTAATCTGGAATTTCAATTGGAGAATGAGTTTCTATCTTTATTAAACAAGTTAGAATCACTATAAGTATCGCTCTTTTATTACCTTAAAATGATGAAGGATATGCCCTACCATAATTAAACCTAATGCTCTTGCACTAAAGTTATGGGTCTCTCCTTTTCCTATAAATTTCAATTGTTCATCAGTAGCATTTTGAAATAGGTATTTGGTATTGCTGCGAACAATAAAGAATTCGTCTATTAAACTTTTCATCGATCTTAAACTTACATCCACATTAGCAGCATAGCTATTTTCATCCATACTGTGCAAAATAGTGGTGTTATCTCCCCTAAGACATACAAAAGATCTATTGGCCATTACTCTTTCGGTATCAATAATATGCATTAATATTTCTTTAAGGGTCCATTTGTCATCAGCATATTTATAATTGTGTTTACTGTCAGGTATCTTTGAAAAAAAATCAATTGTTGCAAGCGTATTTTGTTCTAAAATGGGCAAAAATTCCCCATGCTCGACCAAATCAATGTATCGTTGGAAATAAGGATTGTATTCATTTTTATTTGGTAAGTACATGATATTATATTTTCAAAATTAATAATTTTAATGAGCGCAGGATTAAATTAACTTTTTGTGGAGTTTAATTTAATTATAAACAAATATAGGGCTTTATAAATTGTATTTTATTATAATTTTCTTTAAGAAATTTTAAACTCTTCATCGACTAAGATGGTGGGTTACAATTAAATCCAAACTGTGGCGTAGATAATAAAACTGTTTAGCTAATGCAACATAGTGCATTTATTGAGTTAGATCAAAACAAAAAATGAAAAAATATGAGAGTAATTTATTGGATTATTGGAGCCGCCCTAAATTACTTTATATTAGATTAACTTATTTTTATAATTATAAATTTCTTATTCTTTTTACTAGCGAGGATTATAAAATAGCAGAGAGTTTAATTAATCAAAGACACCATTGAATTACTGGACTGGGTTAGTATGCTGTCTTATGGCTGAGATTAAAATATTCAAGTTTATATCTTTAAGGGTCTTGAATTTGACACAGTAGCCTGTAATTTTTGATTTCCCAAAATTATTTCCAAGTATTTTGGTCAAAAAATCTTTGTCTTCGAGACCCATAAAATATATTGATATCCCAGAAGTGTTGGCGCTTAAACCAATTTGGTAAAATTCTTTAGAAGTGCCATTGGCATACTTCATGGTATGAATTCCATAACCTATATTAGGATTAGAAACTGTCTTCCCTTTATCATCCTTACCATCTAGAAACCATAATTTACAGGATGGCATTATTTCTAAAATAATACTGTGCAGCTCCCTCATCTCACTTTGTTTTGGTTCGATCTGGCTAATTATATATTGATTAATTAATTCTTTTACTTCCACTGGATTTTTTTAAATTTTTAGAAATGCGCCTAAAATTAACGTAATTCCTTTAATT
>CAZHNF010000020.1:18818-62146 GCA_964533625.1 uncultured Saprospiraceae bacterium
TGAATATTTAGAATAATTATAATCTAACTTTATATTTAAAGTCCATGTCTAAGTTAAATTTCGTTTACATATTTTTATTCACAATACAATTAAATCTTATGGCACAAGACCTTTTGCAAGGCAAATACTATTATCAACGGCAGGAAATGGTGGCTGCTTTTAATTTTTTCCCAGACGGTAGATTTGAATTTTTTTATAGCTATGGGGCCATTGACCGCACAGCAACTGGAACTTTCGAGGTAGAAGGAGATTCGCTTAAGTTAAAAAGTGATAAAGAAGCAGGGCACGATTTCAGCATTGATAAGCAATCCAAAAGTGGTTCAGGATATAGGATTAATTGTCATGCACCGAATCCACAACTATTAAGATATATGCAATGTATTGCTTTTGTAGGCACTGAAAAGTTTGTTTATGAGGCTAATCAGGAAGGTACAATTCTTATTGATTTACCGAAATGTGACAAAATATATGCAAAGCACTCATTATTTGTTGATATTCCTACTTTAATTAAGGATGAAAACAATAAGAATAACTTATTTGAAATTACTTTGCAGCCTTCAGTTCAGCAACTTAGCTTTAAAGGAATAGATTTCCATATCGATGACGAACATACTATTTCCTGTCTACCCAATTATTTTATGCCCATTGATAATTTAAGGTTCACCAAGGAATAATTATCTATTAAGAAGCAAATAATAATACTTTTAATAAGACAAGGTTGGTTTCTGCAGGTTGTTTATTTGTTAATTTGATTCGCAATGAATTGTATGCATGATATTGAATTTACCTCAATATATTTCATTTTATAATCACGATTCAATACTTGATTAGTTTTTATTCTTTTTTATATTTTTTAAAAGGATATCTTTTGACAATCATTTATTCAATGTCTAATCTTCTTGGTTATCATTTTCAATGGCTTGTCTTCTTAATGTGATACTTAACCACAAATAGCCAAGTATTCCTGCTATAACAGAAGCTATGAGAATTGAAATTTTTGATTGTGTAATTAATTCTGAATTAGTAAAAGCAAGAAGTGTAATGAAAATGGACATCGTAAATCCAATTCCTCCAAGTAGTCCAACACCAATAACTTGTTTCCAGTTTAATTCTTCGGGTAATTTGCAAAGACTTAAGCTAACTGCTATGTAGCTGAAAAGAAAAATACCCAATGGTTTGCCAGCAACAAGTCCTGTGAGAATTCCGAGGCTATGGGTCTGAGTAAGACTTGTATGCCAACCAATGTCCATGGAAATGCAAGTATTCGCTAATGCAAAGAGAGGTAGAATTAAAAATGCTACCGGTTTATGTAACCAATGTTGTAATTTGTAAGAAGGAGATCTTTCTCCACCATCTCCAAAAGGAATGGCAAAAGCTAATAAGACACCAACAATAGTCGGATGGACTCCGGATTGTTTCATATAATACCACATAATCAGACCGCCTATTGTATATGGAATAAGGGAATGAATTTTTAGTCGGTTAAGGATAAGCAGTACTCCGAAAATGCCAAACGCCATAAAAAGATTAATATAGTCTAAATTACTTGTATAAAAACTTGCAATTACAATGATTGATCCTAAATCATCAATGACTGCTAATGCCGTTAATAATACTTTTAGGGATGCTGGCACTCGATTACCGAGTATAGAAAGTATGCCTATGGCAAATGCAATATCGGTTGCCATAGGTATTCCCGCACCTGATTGTGTGGCTGTACCATAATTAAAAATTAAAAATAAACCTGCCGGAATAACCATGCCACCAATTGCTGCGAAGATTGGAAGTGAAGCATTTCTAAAATTAGAAAGTTCTCCAATATAGATTTCCCTTTCAAGTTCTAATCCTATGAGCAAAAAGAAAAGGGACATAAGTCCATCATTGATCCAATGAGTTAAACTGCTTCCCCCAAAATGCAATTCCCACCAATGAATGTAGTTGGTTTTAAGAATAAAGTTGGCAAGGAAAAGGGATAGGACAGTGCAACCAATTAGCAAAATCCCACCAGCTTTTTCGCTTTCAAAAAACTCTGTGAAAAGCTTAGTTAGTTTCATTATTTTTTACGGTCAATAATCCTACCATCATTACTAAGACAGAAAGAACTATGGTCTGAATAATGAGTGATTTATTTACGATTGAAATACTTTGTTCAGGTAATAAAGCTAAAAAAAGAAGAATGGTAATAAGTCCCCTTGGCGCAACAAATAAAAGTGGAGAGGAGGGTAGATTGGATAATTTAAGGGCTATCCATCTTACCAATACTATAAAAAAGACCATTCCTCCAGCCCATGGAATTGTGTCAAGGTTTAATATTTCTTTAGCTTCCATTAGAAATCCAAAAAGTAGAAAAAACAAGGCTCTTATCAAAAAAGTAGCTTCGAATGCTATCTCTTTAAATTTCTTAACCTCTTTATCCAATTTTTCTGGTCGTAATTTTTCTATCCATTTAAAATGTTTTAACTCGTCCAGGTTTCCAAGAAATAAACCAAAGACAAGAATAAAAATTAATCCAGGGAGATGATAAACTTTGGAAACTGCATAAATTAAAATGACAATTAGAATTATGGGGGTAAAAGTAATGTGATGTTTGATTCGGCTTAATAAAAAGGAGAGACCTAAGACGGCAAAAAACGAAATTATAATTATGAGTAACAATTGAAATGCAAAATTTCCAAATGTCTGGGCGTTGATTATTTGATTAAGTGCAATGAAGTTGAAAAAAAGTACTCCAAAAATATCGGATAAGCTGCTTTCATAAATTATAAACTCTTTATTAAATGTCGAAAGGTATCGAACACTTGGAATAGCAATGGCGCTGCTTATTACGCAAAAAGGAATAGCATTGGCCAAAGCAATCTTATATGGAACCTGAAAGAAGTACTGAATGGCAAAAGCAAAAAGAAATGCTAAAAAGAGCATTGGAAAAAGCGCATTAAGCGAGGATTTTTTAATTACTGATAGTTTGGATTTGTTAAGTTCAAGTTCCAACGAACCCTCTAGCACTATTAAAATTAATCCAATAGTTCCAAGTATAGGTAAGAGTGGATTAAGGTCTGGTATATGAATGTTAAACAGAATCACCAATTGTTTAACACCCCAACCCAATAATAATAATAGAATTACAGATGGAATTTTAGTAAGTGGTGAACTGATATCAAATAAGTAAGCTAATAACAGAAGCAAACAAATGATTATTATAATTGTTATTTCCATTTTTATTTAGCTATGTTTAATAGTTCAGAAAAACTTGGTTCATTAATTACAATATCTGCATGATGATTGACTAATTCATCTTTGGAACAAAACGAAATACCAAGGCCTGCTTCTTTGATCATACAAAGATCATTCATGCTATCGCCAATGGCGATACAATTTTCTTTAGAAATGTTGTACTTATCAAGAATGCTTAATAAAGCATTGGTCTTACATAATGAGTGCTTGCATATACTTTTTTGATTACTGAAAAGAAATGAGGGGATTTTTACTTCGCCAGTACAGATACTTTTTGAAAATTCCAGCTCATTGGAAAGTGAAAAATCCATTCCCAGCTTATTTTTTATATGGTTTGTGATGCAGTCATAACTATCAGAAATTATTCCGACGATATATCCTCGCTTTTTAAGTTCGGCTACAATTTCTTTAGTATTTTCTATGAGTGATATACTATCAGCGATGGCAATTAGTTCACTAATGGCTTTACCTTTAAGTAAAGTAGCAATTCTTTTGGTTAAGATAATTGCATCAGTTTCAGATGAGCGAATGTTCATCAAATCCTTTTTGAATCCAAACTGGTCACCACATAAATCAATAAATCTACCTTTTAATAAAGTGTTGTCCATATCGAACACTACTAATTTATCCAATGTGTTTAACTGGTTCTCCAACGCAAATTCCATTTGAGAACGAATTTCATTTAGCACCCCAAGCTCTTCAAAATTGTAGTTAGGATTTTTCGAAGCAGCAGCCTTAAGTATTATGGTTTGTGCTACTTCTTTGCTCATTTTACCAAGCGCTTGCCAGGGTTTGCTTTTGTTTTCAATATATCCAATTTCAACTTCTCTCATTCGCGCATTCATCAAGTGCATATCAATCAGAATACCAATATCTACTCCATAATCATCTCTGAAATCCAATTGCTGAAAAAGAGTCTTTTTGCCAGCAATCATACCGCTTAAGGGTTGACTAAAACTAAGTAAGTAGGGAAAGAATATGCTGAGAAGTGGTTTTGCTACAAGTTCGGTAACCCTTCCAGCATTTCGATTGAAAGAGGATTTTACAAAATCAACTTCTCCATGCAATATTGGGTCAGTCAACAATTTAATAGTATAATGTGGATAAGGGTCAATATCACCATCCAGAAAAGCTATAATATCATTTTGTGCGCAAAGCACACCATCTTTCATAGAAGCACCTTTGCCTAGTTTGGTACTGGTAATGACCTTGGCACCGTTTTGTTGTGCAATGGATACTGTTTTATCAATCGATTTATCATCTACAACAATTACTTCTGTTACATGTGGCTGTCCTTTTGCAAAATTAACTACACTGGCTATGTTTTCTTCTTCGTTAAGGGTTGGAATTACTACTGTTATCATTGTAATGATGATTAATATTTTCAAAGATAACGATTTAATACCTTATTTTGATATTAACTTCTAAATTAAAAATATGCAATTGCAAAATTAATTGTTTCAATGATAGCATTATTGTCACATTGTGCATCTTAATGATGTATTAAAAGTGAGTATCTTTTAATGAATTATGATATCTACTTTGTATTTTTTAAATGAGTTATTAATTAAAGACAATTTATTAATGTAGTATATGTATAGTAGATTAATGTTGGGTAAGGTTTATTAAATTAATTTTATTTGAAATTAGAGCAATGATACTTATACTAAAATATTATTAATAGGTATATTAAAGGAAATTGCAAATAAAGTATAATTTAACTAACGTTATTGATGCAATTCTTGTTAAGAATTTAAGTCAAAATTGGAGTTGAGAAAACTAAAACTGAATGTTATTTATTTTAAAAATTATTCTCCTTGTGAATAATGATAAAGTTGAGTCTAAATAAAAGTTTAAAACATACCATCAGAGTAGTTTATATAAATTATAAGAGTCTAATAAATTTTACATTTGGTTTAAGTACTTACCATTGAAATTTATTTTATACCCTAATTATAATTTGAGTTCAAATTTAATTACACCAGTAAAGTAACTGATGAGATATAAAAGTAACCTTGACCTTAATTTGATGTATGGTCTTGTTATAACTTTCGGTGAGGAGAATTAAATCTAAATAAGAATACTATAAACGGGACTAAGTTTTATTTTCCGGCCGTGTAAAAGATGAGATATAGAATGGACTAACTCAAATCTTATCCTTATTCTAGGGATTTCTTGAAAAAAGGAAAGACCAGGTAATTGTAGATCATACAACCGACGCAAAGATTAAAAACTGAATCGAGAATGGCTAACACCGCAAAAAATCCTATAATTCCCTGAGAAGCAGTTGGCATTTCATAGGTAATAAATGTTAAGCCTAAGACAGCACATACGAACCCAAGTCGAGAGGCAAAAACCTTAGGGGCTTTATCAACCATTTTTGGTTTAATTCCCGTTAAATTGATAAGCAATGAGGCTACAAAACAAATGGGGCTATAACGGTTGTAACCAAGTGCCCGTATGCCATAATCCAAGCTTACTATGAATATAGCTATGGGTTGTAAAGTAATAAGAAAATAAATCATAATGAGTACATTGATAAAAACTGTAAGACGACTCACATGACTGTTAACTTTTTCAGATGAAATTGGACATATAATTTTTGTAAACATAACCGATAATCTTAGTAAAAAATTATCGCAATACTAATAGTAACTGAAGTTTTAAAACTTGTCTTAAGACAAGTTTTGACGAATGGCATAAAATTATTTTTTAGCCAACCTGGCTCTGATCCTTGATAGGGAAGTATCCGTTATGCCTAGATAGGATGCCAGGTCTTTAAGTTTAATCCTTTGCTCAAGGTTTGGATACATTTGACGAAAATGTAAATATCGTTCTTCCGGACTATGGGCCACCAGGAATCGGATTCGATCTGCTGATTCAATAATTATCTGTTTATATTGATCATTGAGCATTCTCTGAATTCGGACATTACTGTTACTTAATCGTTCAAGTTCTCTAATATCAGCGCAAATGATTAAAGTATCTTCCAATGCTTTAATATTTTCATCGGCTGGTTTTCCCATCATGGTTGTTTGCATAGCACCAGAATTCATTCGTTCTGGTACAAATAACAATGCTTTTTCGTCTCCATTTTCATCGAGGATGTAATGATACAAAAGGCCATTTAATACTTTTGCAGCAGAATAGTTATACCCACCGACCCTTACAAAGTGTTCTCCTTTTTTAAGATGCTTAAAACTTAGAATTGATGCCAGATCCAATAAATCTTTAGGACTTAAAAAAGTAAATTGTTTAAAAACCTCTTTTATTTTTTCTAACATAATCAAGCTAACCAGGTTAAAGTTTTATGCTTAAAAAAACGACCTTCAGGAATCTTAGTTTTTTCAACATTATGATAGTAGCGTTAGCAGCAATAATATTTATAATAATGATAAAACCTGAAATTAAAATCTTACTTTCATACAAGTGTTTAAGCAGTACTTTTACAAAAATGATTTTCATGGGGGCACTTATTTGATTATTCTGAATCGTAACGGCGTTAATTAGTGCTTTTACAATTATATTTTATAGATAAGACTTCAAATATTCCATAACACAAATCTCGATCCGGATAAGAATAAATTATCTCTGCATATCCGGCTAATTTGTATCCATTGACTTCCTTATAATTTTTGAGCGGTGTTGCCCAAGGTAATTCCATTTTGGCATCGACATTGTATCGATCATTTGATTTAAAATTTATCAGTTCACCTATTGGATTGAAGAACAAGTCAGCAGATATCGTAATTCCGTTATTCGTAAAACGGGCTTTAACAACATTATCGTTGATGACCTGCCAAGATATTCTCTTATCAATTAAAGTAGCGGGTGCCATACAACACATATCATTAAAAAAAGTCACCGTTTCGGCTTTATTCATTTTTTCTCCATCCTGATACTGAACCTTAATTAGAGATAACAGACGTATATCCATATAGGCCATTCCGTTTTTATAAAGATGATATCCTGCCACAGGTAAACCCTTCATCACAGCTTTCATAAAAAATAACCGCGTAGGAATTTCCATAAAGTTATACTGCTCTGAGGCAAAGGACATCCATTCCGATTGCTCGTCCTTCCTGATTTGGCCTGTAAATTCTATCTTAAAATTATTTACTTTCGGTTTACCTAGGCAACCGGTATAGCTAAGATATTTTTTCACAGGATCCGGTAAATGCTGAATGTCTGTTTCAGAAAGAAGAGAATCTTGGAAATACTCATTTTGTGTTAAGTTAGTTCTTACATCATTCAGATATTGATTATAATATCTAGATGAACTATATGCAATTATTGAAATAATAAGTAAGATAACGTTTATAATAGTTCCAAATTTTGCATCGTGCCAATTCAGTATTATTATAAGCTGCGATAGAACAACAGCTGCGATGGAAAAAATACTCCAATAGTCCTTTTTTAAAAGAAATAGTATCAAAGGAATAATGAATAACAAGCTTACGATCAACCAAATCGGACCGTTAAACTTTGAAATAGTTAAAATTACCGTTTTCATTTCAGATTATTTAACTGGATTTGTAAATGGTTAATAACGGTTGACATGCGAAAAACTATGGAGACCAAATATAGAAAATTTAATTATACTAAAAATGACATGATCAAGATTTAGACCTTATTATAGCTTGTCATTTATTATAAAAATAATAAGGCCGGCTAGGTTTAAATCAAATTTAATAACAATTCAAATCACTTTACAGATAAATTATTGTAAAAATTGACCTGTAACATTATCCCATTGGATATGGTAAAATTTTATGTACTTTGGATCTCAGCCAAAACTAAGTTAATAATTCGATCAGCCGTTACATTGATATCTTAAAGGGTAATTCTAAAGAATTAAAAGAAGTAAGAAGATAGTCAGGAAACTGATTTATTCCTTTTCGCCATTGAAATAAATACCAAATTGAATATTGCCATTTTTTCATAGCAATTTAAATTTATAAGTAACTTAACCACCATTTGTCTGGATGTGCCATTTTATATCGGTCATACCATTGGCATAATGGATAAGTCATAATAATAACAGAAATCCAAACCATATAAGTAACGGTTAAACTGTAGCCATACCCGTTTAATGTTTTTAATTCTAATATCCAGTCTGGTAATACCAATAGAAGCCAGCCAAAACCAGAAAGTTTTGCAAAAATGGCAGCTAGAATATGAATAAGGTATAAATGAATGATATAATAGAAAAAGGGAACTCTTCCAAAAGTAGAAAAAAAGGAGACGACTTTTCCTTTTAACGATTCTGAATTGCTTAAAAATAAAAACATTGGACCCAAAGTTATAAGTAAGTACAACAAGGAAGGGGGGTATTTAGTAATTTGAAAAAAGGACATAAATGTCATTGCCATACTTTCAAAATTTGTCCAATGAATTTTATCTCCATACATATTAATGGCGCGTAGAATGAAAAATAGTATTATCGCTGAAATGCCTATAGTATTAAATATTGATTTTCTCTTGATCCCATCGAATGAATGGTCATAAAATGCTCCAAAACAATAGCCCAGAGCCATAACTGCAAACCACGGAATAATGGGATAATCTATATAGAACTTAAACCCATTCGGGTAAATAATAACATCTTGCTGGTGTATACTAGCCCATATAAAGTTATTCTTCATTACCATCGGGTCCAGTAGATTATGCCCAAAAATAATTACGCAACTAAATCCTAATAATATATTCCTAGGAAGATATATCAAACCTGCAAGTATAATCATGCAAATTCCTAACATGGCAATCACTGCGGTGCCGTTAATTCTAAATAGAAAATCAAATTGCCAGGCAAAAGTTACAACGGTCAGTTCAATTAAGACGAGCCATAGACCGCGTTTTATTAAAAATTGTGACAGCTCTTTTTTCGATTTTCTTTTACCCACCATAAAAGCAGATACTCCTGCAAGAAAGCAAAAGGTAGGGGCACAAAAATGAGTTATAAATCTTGTAAGAAATATAGGTAGGGTTGATTGAGTTGGATCCGAAGGATTAAATAAAAAAGAGGAAGAATTAAAATAATCTCTTACATGGTCAAGGGCCATTATAACCATTACTAAACCTTTTAAAAGATCAAGTGACTCAATTCGGTTTTTTGTAAGTGAGCTCATATTTGATTATATTTAGTTTAATAATCTTGCATTAAATCTCTGGTTTTAAATAATATTTAAAGACACCGATCTAAGATAATATAGATGCTCTAAGTTACAAGATTACTTTTAACCTATTGACAGAAATTACTATTGAACAGTTCTTTATAAATTTACTCGAAGTCACAGTAAATTTATAAATCTTACTTTAATTGACTTTTTAAAAGTTGAGCATTTATGGCAACCACGATGGTGCTTAAACTCATTAACACTGCACCAATGGCTGGATTTAGCAAAATACCCCATTGGTAAAGTACACCTGCAGCCAGTGGAATCGTAATAATATTGTATCCCGCAGCCCACCACAGGTTTTGTATCATCTTATGGTAGGTTGCTTTGCCAAACAAAATAAGGCTGGCAATATCTTTAGGATCAGAATTAACCAAAATGATGTCAGCGGTCTCGGCGGCTACATCTGTGCCTGAACCAACTGCAATACCAATATCGGCTTGTGCTAATGCAGGAGCATCATTCACTCCATCTCCCGTCATCGCAACAAATTCACCTTCCTGTTGAAGTTGCTTTACAATTTCTAGTTTTTCGTGTGGTAATACATTCGCTAAGAAACCATTCATCTGTAATTCTTCGCTAACCTTTCTGGCCACTTTTTCATTATCACCAGTTACCAATTTGTTCTTAATTCCGGTTTCTTTAAGAATTTGAATAGCTTTGAAAGAACTTTCTCTGATTTGATCTGAAAAGGTAATATATCCTACCAATTCATTATTGATTAATATATAAACAATAGTACCTGAATATTCTTCCTTTATGATAGGGATATTAATATTTTTTTCTTTCAGGAAATTGGGACCTACTACTTCTATTTCCATTCCATCAATAATTCCTTTTAATCCTTTTCCAGGGAGATAAGTAAAGTTTTCCGATTTAGGAATATCGATATTCATTTCCTTTACTTTTCTCAAAAGGCCGGCTGCAATATAATGTTCAGAATGTTGTTCAATTCCTGACGCTAAACGAAGTAATTCTTTTTCATTATAATTTGGATTTAATGCTTTTACATCTTGTAATTCGTGCAAGCCTGTAGTAAGGGTTCCGGTTTTATCAAAAATGATAGTAGTAATCAACCGGGCATTTTCGAAAGCTGTACGATTTCGTATGAGCAATCCTTTTTGTGCAGAGACAGAAGTTGAAATTGCGACAACCAAAGGTACGGCCAATCCTAATGCATGAGGGCAAGAGATGACCATAACCGTGACCATTCTTTCTAATGCAAATACAAATGGATAACCTAATGCTAGCCAAACAAAGAGTGTTAGAATACCTCCTCCTAAAGCAACAAAGGTCAAAATCTTGGCTGCCCGATCGGCAAAATTTTGTGTTTTAGATTTTACTTTTTGAGCATCTTCTACCAGTTTGACTACTTTGCTCAGATAGCTGTCCTTACCTGTACTTAAGACCTTAATAGTCAAAGAACCAATGCCGTTGATAGAGCCACCAATAACCTTGCTGCCTTTTTCCTTTTTTACAGGTTTACTTTCACCCGTAAGCATACTTTCGTTCACATAACTGTCACCTTCGATGACGATACCATCAACCGGAACTTTTTCGCCAGGCTTCACCAATACCAAATCTTCAATTTGCAAATCACTAACCGGCATATCGTGTATGTGATTGCCCATGATATGATGGGCTGTGGAGGGCATCATTTTTACCAACAACTCTAAAGAGCGAGACGCACCCATGACGGACTTCATTTCAAAGTAATGGCCGATCAACATAATGTCTATCAGTGTAGCCATTTCCCAATAAAAGTCCATTCCCTTCAAACCAAAGGTAATGGCAATACTATAGGACCAGGCTACAGTAATAGCAACTCCTATAAGAGTCATCATGCCAATAGCTTTGCCCTTTACTTCATCATTCAGTCCTTTCAAAAAAGGATATCCACCATAAATAAAAATAAAAGTTGATAAAATCGCTAAAACATATTTATGTCCAGTAAAGTCCACCTCAAATCCAAACCACATTTGTATCATTGGAGAAAGTACAAGTACAGGTATGGAAATTATAGAGCAAACTAAAAACCTTCTCCAAAAATCAGCAATATGGTGACCGGCATGCTTGTCGTGCATATGTTCAGCATGCTCACTATGTTTCTGTTGGGCATGATGTTGGTGTGATGTATGTGAAGTATGATTTTCCATCTTTGTTAAGCTTTTAGTAATGTACTTATAAAGCTGCATCAGCAAGATCTTTAAAGGATCGGAATATTGCTGAAACCATAAGCATTGGCAATCAAATATAAGAAATTTATTTCTTATATCAGTAAAAAGCTAAAAAGATGATGTTCGATGTTTAGGATTTGAATATTTAATTTCTTAAAGATGTTACTGTTGGATCCTTGCTGGTTTAATTTATTTATCATCTCCTCGGCATTCTTATTAGTAGGGTCTAGTCGCAGACTTTTTTTATACTTCTTTAAAGCTTCGGTTTTATATCCTTTATTCAAATACACTTCTCCCAAGCTATCAAATGCATTGAATGATTTAGGATTGGACAGGCAATTCACGGTAAATATCTCTATAGCTTTGTCGATTTTGTTCTGTGATAATAATTCATAAGCTTTTCTTATTAATAAATATACTAAAATATATTTTTGGGAAGTATATTTTGTACTTTAATTTTGAATATTCTAATCCAATATTCAAGATTAATTAATTTATTTATGAAAGTTTTACCCGATCAATTACAATAATTTGACGGTTGATGCAAATTAAACTAGAATGCACTGCAAAGTAATGAACTTGGCCTTCGCAAGATTTTTAATCAAGAAGGTTGTGACATTGTTTGATAAAGCTAGTTACAAAAGCTAGCACATTATTTTTATTTTAAACCTTGCTTATTCAATCTTCTATATTCGCTAATAACATTTGGTTTAAAAAAAACAGAAAGAAACCATTCGTTGTAAGGGGCCGGACTAGAAATTTTCTTCTCCTCTTCAGGCTTCAAATTATTTTGATAGAATGTTAGGGCTATCTCTTTAACTTTTTTGAAATAAAGTTTCATGATTTGTAAATCATCTTTATTTCCAACTGGCCCGTGCCCTGGAACAGCCACATTTATATCGAGTTTAGAGACACTGTCCAAATAGGCCGCCCATTGGTCTGAGTCACCATCTCCTAACCATGGTTGGTTCTTAATAAACAACAGGTCTCCTAGGAACACCGTTTTTTGATTTGGAAGATAAATAAATAAATCACTTAAAGTATGACCTGTACCATAAGTAATAAGTTGTACAGGGAATTTTGCACCTTCTATGTTCATCGTTTCAGAAAAGGTAAGATCTGGCAAAATGACTTTCAGCGAATCACTGGATTTAACCAAGGCTTCATAATAAGCCTTCCACATTATTCTTTCTTCTTTTTCATGAGCTGTCATTGCAGAAGTGTCGGATTTCGTAATTTTTTCTAATGATTTAGGGGCATCTGTTTTTCCTGATTTAATCTCTTCAGGTTGGTATGTTGCAATAAGTTCCCTTGTTTTCTCAGTACTGATAATAATAGCATCCTTAAATACCTGATTGCCTCCAATGTGATCATTGTGATAATGACTATTAATAACATACTTTACTTTATTTCCTGTTATTTGTTCCGCTACTTTTTTTAAATCCTCAGCGGCCTCAGGGGTCATAAACGGGTCAAAAATAAGTACAGCGTCACCCAGATTTATTATACCTGCGTTGCAAATGGCATAGCCGCCATTAGTGGCTATGGCAGCATAGACATCCTCGGACAATTTTTGTAAGGTAAAATGTTTTGACTGGAAACTTTGAGAAGAAAGGATAAGCGGAATAAGAAATAATACGATTAAATATTTTCGCATATGGCAACCGTTTTTAAACTGATAAATATTTACTATCCACTGGTTAACAAGGACTCAACTATAATCAAAAGTAAGTAATTTTCTTTTTTAAAAGGATAATTGTTTAGATACCAGTACTTTAAAGATAAGTTATTCTATTTCCTTAAGTTCGTTTTAATCTGTCTAAGAATGTTAAGTAAAATTTGGTAAATTATATTAATATGCAAGTACAAGAATAAAACTAACTATGACTCATTCATCGGCTTGTTACTTTCTCAAAATATAAATTGCGAGCTCTTGGGGTACTAAGATATATTCCTACAATTTTATTTTTCTTATTGCGCTGGTAACGAATAATGGAATTACCTGAACCTGTGAATATGTCATTCAACATTGGATTGAATTTTGTTTCTTCATACCTTGCCCATTTCATTTGTAAAGTACTATCTTTTACCGTTACATTATATTTTATATCTAATTCTGAACTATAAAAAATTCCTTGATATTCTTCAAGTCTTTCAAAGGTCAAAGCAATATTATTTATTTTCTTAAAAACACTTCGACCCGCACCTTCTGCAAAAACTTCTAATTGAGCATTTAAAGAGTCTCCTGAAAAACTTAAGGTAGATAGGGAGTTTGGAACATTAAAGGAAGCATTGCTGGTCGGAATCAATTCAAGGGTAAACAGTTTCAATTTTTCATTTTCATAAGTCAATTTTAAAAGTGATTGTGTTCTCATATCAAAATAATCACCTGCCCAAACTTTTAATAAATTACTATCCGTTTTAAAAGCTGGTGGTTGACTGCTCTTATCTTTTAAAAACAGATCGGCAACTTTATAAGAAAGTGAGCTGGGATTTATACTGCCAAGGTTGGCTAATAGGACAATGGAAAAATGTTCATCTGGAAATTGAATGAAATAGCTTCGGTATCCGGCATCCGCACCACCATGTCCAACCGTTTTATAACCTTTATAATTACTAATAACAAGCCCTGCAGCATAGTTTTGCGAGGTTTTATTATTCAATTCTCCTGTTTTTTGCATCAGCTTGATGAAAGCTTCACCTCCTACTTTTTTAGTATAAAAATTTTCATCCCATTTCGATAAGTCTTCGACAGTGGTAAATAGGCTGGTAGCACCGTAGTTATCAAATACAGGAATACTGATTTTTAATTTTCCCTGTTCATCTCTGTTGTAGGCCGATGTTCGATTAGGAGTAATTTCTGCATGGTCGCTGTGAAAATGGGTATTGTTCATTCCAAGGGGCTTGAAAAAAACGGAGTCAGCGTAATCCCTGAGTGAAACTCCAGTTATTCTTTTTACTGCAATACCAAGCAAGGTAAAACCAGTATTGCAATAAAGATATTCTTCACCCGGTAAAAAATTAAGTGATTTTTGTCGGGCAAGCATGTCCAGAATATCTTTTTCGGTGATTACATCATCGGCACGCCAACCAGCTAATCTTTGCAGCGTCCATTGATCTCTAAGGCCACTGGTATGATGAATAAGATGGTTGAAGGTTATTTTGTATGAAAAATTTGGGACTTCTGGTATATATTTTCTAATGTCGTCATCCAGGGACAGTTTTCCTTCCAGCGATAAATGCACTATGGCTGCTGCAGTAAATTGTTTTGAAATAGAAGCAATGTGAAAAATAGAACTTGGAGTGATGGCTAGGTTATATTCCAGATTAGACATGCCATAAGCTCTTTTATAAATAATTTTTCCATCTTTCATTATGGCTAAGGCACAGCCTGGTATATTTGTTTTATCGTATTCCGTGAATATGGCATCTACCTTTTTTGAAAGTGAATCGGGAATTTGTCCATAGTTAAATGTGAAATAGTTAATGAGAATAAGAAAAAAAATTGATCGCATAATATATAAGAAGTATTTTAGTAAGCTAATGCTATTTACAATATAAATTCATTTAAGCTTAATTGCCATGTAAAGTTAAATATATTCATTGCTAAATATTTTACTTTAATTTATTAATTTAACCTTTATACCTTGTCGCAAAGTGTTTTGAATTTCGGCGACTTTGTCAACTTCCTGAATTAGATCCTTGATTTGCGTTTCTGAATGGTCTTGGGCATGAACCTTCGCTTCATAAGAAATATTTTTAGCCGGTTCTCCTTCTAGTCCAAATTCTCCGAATACATGGACTTCTAAAGAATCAATTTTAATATTTCTTTTAGCAGCTTCCCGGTATAAGTCGTTGCAAAAGCAGGTAGCCAAGGAAAGGAAAAGCAATTCTCCACCATTAATAGAGGAGCCATAACCAACAGGTTTTGGAGAGATTGAAATACTTTTAAAATTATTTTCAGTTTCAACATTCACTTCATGAACCTGAAAAGAACTTTTTACAGAAGCTGAGATTTTCATAAAATGTTTAAAATGGATGTGGTGAATTTAACTAAGTATCATTTACCAATACTTTTTGTCTCGAATTAAAACTATATGCTCAAAGAAAATAAAAAAGCAAAGATTTTATTTTAAAGTTAATGCTTTGCATCGCATTCGTTCATTTAGACTTTTATTAATATTATTTGTTCAAATTATTTAGTACAAGTTTTCAGCTGCTTTCTTGAGACCGGCTTGTGGAAGAAATTGATCCGATATGGTTAAAATCGAATGCAGGTTATTCCGAAGTTTCTCCAGTTCAAGCTCACCCGGTTTGATAGAAGTCTGCAAAAGATGTAATGCCATATCCGCAAGCAGTATACGTTGTTTTTCCAACCACTGTTCATCTCCCTTTTTTACAGGATCATGTAAATAGGCAGCTTCAACCAGGCTATGCAATTCCCAACTGGTCTTAATTATTTTGGAACGATCATCTGCATTCATACTTAAAAGTACTTTTCAATTATTAGTGTAAATGTAAATTTATTTTTCATGAAAAAGATTGTGGGGCTTAATTTTTGATAAGTGAGATATTTGAATTCTTAAAACCTAATAAAATCATATCGAAACTAAATGGATTTTGTCCATGGAGTGGATAGATTTACAATATCAGAATATAATTCATATTCTAATGGAAATTACCCCACCATGTAAAGGAAGATGCATGATTAAAAATCGTACAGGCATTGAGATGTAGTAATTATTTATTCTCACAAACTTTTTTAAGGGCAACATTCATGAGTTTAAATCCTTCTTCTGTATTTTTTAAAATATTACTCATTAGTCCTACCAACAGGCCGTTAAATTTTTCTCCGTGGATAAATTTTGTTTGATGATCGTTTATCTTCTCCAGTATAAAATAATGTTCCCCATCAAAGATACCTTTCATTATAAATTGACCTTTCCAACGAAATTCTCTATCCTTATCAAAGGTCAATAATATTGGTTTGAAGGTCATTCCACTGCTATTCGGTGGCTTTATAGAAACAGTGAATTTATTCCCAACTTTTGATACACCCTGGATGGAAATAATAAAAGGATTCCAGCTTGGATAAGATTCAAAATTTGTAAGGCTGTTCCAAACAGTACTTACATCAGATTCAATTATAATTTCTGTTTCAATGATTTTCATGTTAAAAATTTATTTTTGATAAAAAAGTGAAGATGATTGGCCGAAAGATCAATAATGACCAAAAGTAAACCATTTGTTTTAAGAATTACAAAAGCTAACTAAAAATGATCAATAATTTTCGGGTATATAATTTTAGAAAGATAATTTTCTTAAGTAATTATTTTAATCCTAGCAAGTACATCCTTCAAATTAATGGGCAAGATGAGTGCATCTTTAACTAAATAAGAACCTTGAGATCAATTTCTTTTATTTAACTTAATTTTAGATACAGTGATAGTTTTTATATTTACTAAGCGTTAATATCAATTTGTGTTGTTAATCTAGTCTGTAAATTTTCATTATCTTTTCTAACTCCTTAGAGAAATTGATTTCTAAATCTTTTAATGTTCCCGTATGAATATCGAAAACCCAACCGTATACCATTAATCCTCTTTCTTTGTAAGCTTGTTGAACGGCAGCGGTTTTTATAAGATTGATACATTGTTCCTGTACATTGAGTTCTATCAATCTATTATACCGTTTAGCATTATCTTCAATATGGTCTAACTCGTCCTGATGAATTCTGTATACATCTCTGATATTGCGTAACCATGGATTTAGAATGCCCAGATCGGCAGGTTGCATAGCCGCTTTTACTCCTCCGCATTCATAATGTCCACACACCACAATACTTTTTACTTTTAGATGCCTCACCGCATAGTTTAATACAGACATGAGGTTCATGTCAATAGATACAACCATGTTGGCAATATTTCGATGAATAAACACCTCACCCGGTTTGGCGCCCATAAGATCTTCGGCCGTTACACGGCTATCACTACAGCCAATGTATAATATTTCGGGAGCCTGACCCTTGGATAAGTTTTCGAAATAATTTGGATCTATGGCCAATTTTTCGGCAACCCATTTTTTATTGTTATTAAATATCTCTTGTATATTCATGATTCAATTAGGTTAAAATATTATTAGTAGGTTTCAAAGGTTTTAAATCTGTCGGAACATTTAGTATTTCCAACATATCAATTTCAATAGCTCTGCTCATGGTGGTAATAGGTATATCATTGGCAGATCCTTCAAATGGATTTTCAGAAGCTTCTCCTATTTTTTCCATCGTGGTGAAAATCCAGGAGGATAAAGCTGCAAATGGTACCGTTAGCCATATAAGTCCTTCTCCTAGTTTCTCAAATTCCTGCAACATCCCTAATGGAATGAGATGTACAAAAATGTTGATAAACCAAAGATTTAAAGTTCCAAATTGACGCGGGTATGGAAAGTTTTTTATTCGCTCGCTGGCTCCTTGTTGATTATAAAATTCGACTAATAATTTTTCTAATTCCATATGTCTGAAATCTTCGATGAAACCATTTTCCATTAAAGATTTAAGTTGACTTGATTGCAAAGCGATAATTTGAGCAGCTTTATTGGTTCTTGAAACGATTAACTCGTATTCATCCGGACTTAAATATTGTTTTAACACGTCCTCAACTTTATGCTCATGTTCATCTACTTTGAACCATTTATTCTTGTATTCCTGATTGTGCACCTTGTAAATGGCTTCCCAGGTTTTAGCTTCTCTTAATTGAAATCGCAAGGCGGTAAGCCAGGCAAAATGGCGTTTGTATAAAGTTAATTGAAGGGATTTCAGCTCTTCTTCGGACACCGGATTTTTGGCGTGAGCGTTGGTTATATAGTCTTTACATAAGATAGCCCAACTTCGGCTGTTATTGACGATAGATCCCCAGATTTTACGGGCCTCCCACATTCGGTCGTAAGAAGCATTGTTTTTAAAACCTACTACAAAAGCTACAGCTGTTCCAAGTAGGGCAATAGGTAGCCAGGGCAAGGCCAACCATTTTAAGTCCAAAAATTCATATAAACCAACGGCTATAGCTGAAACGGCCGTTAGATAGTATATATCTCTTCGGGTCCAGAGGACTACTTCTTTGAAAGTATAGTGATTTCCAACATGCATAAGGAATTTTTTTAATTATCTATCCCAGTATTGTAAACCGCGAAAATAGGATATCAAAGCTAATTCGAATGAAAAGTTATCAACTTACTTTCTATTTTTAGGTTCAAGGTATAAGTAATCCTCAGAAACAAATGTTAGATCATTTTGTCAAATTGATTGGATTAAAATTTTTTGAATTTGTTTTAGGACTTAACGTTCGTAAGCATAGGAGCAAAGTTTAAATTTGTTGAACTATGATCCAAATTTACAAGCCTCACAATTTGTTATAAATCAAAAATAACTTTTGAGTTAGTGTATAAAATAATTTTGTTGACTTAGTTCTCTGAATAAACGCCAAATCGTTTTTCAACAGCAAGAGTTCTGTACTTAAATATTTCCCTTAGCTTTTTTCGGATAATGAGCCAATTGGCCAATCGACCTAAGAAATAAAAGGGAGGGACATAGGTGACTATGTCGGTCATTAATACACCACCTTCAATCGGTTCAATCCTATGTTGGTGATGCCAAAAATGATAAGGTCCTATTCGTTGTTCATCGACAAAGTATTCTTTTTCTCTCACGTGGGTAATTTCTGTCATCCATTTAACAGGTATTCCCAATAATGGCTTTACAGTATACGTGATAATCATTCCGGCGTACATGTTCTTCTCTGAAGGTCGATCAAGTACTTTAAAATCCAAAAAAGCGGGTGTGATTTCTTTTAGATTATCGGGATTACTGATAAATTCCCAAACGGAATCTATGGTTCCGGGTATTTTTTGAGATTGTTTGAATTGATAATAGGGCATAAGTTAATTCTATAAAAGTCAAAGTATAACATTTTGAAGCAACAAGAAGTTGAAGATTTCAGAGAAGATTAAAATTTACCAGATCTGAACCTGATACAAAAAGGTAAGCTAAATATTTCACCGCTATTTTTAAAGATGCTGTTGAGCGATAGGGCTTACTATAGTAGAAAAATGATCAACCGAATAAATCTAAACTTATACTTGTTCCTTTTTTATAGATCTGCCCAGCCCCCATAACGCCAATACCCAGGATAAAGCAGATAATGGCCAAAATATTTCCTTCTTATACTCAAAAAACTGTCCTGTTATCATAAATGGGATACTGACAATTAATAACATGCCCACCCATTTAGGAATATAATCTGAACGTAAAAACGCCACACCGCTAATGATAAAACTCAAGAATCCTGAAACTTGTAAAAGGATAAAAGGAAGGTCAAAAATACCAGAACCTGCATTGAAGGCACTAACAATAGTATCCGGGTCCATTCCATACTTAACAAAAGAGGTCGCAAACAATCTAAAGGAGGAGATAGCACTCAAGGTAGTAACGCCAAGCGATCCCAGAATAGTCACTACAATACCGGTGACAGGAAATTGTCTTCCAACCAATTGTCCGAGAAAAATAAATGTTGCGATAAAAAATGGTGAACCGAGTGTCATAATAAATCCTTCATGTGAACTGATAATGGACAATCCTCCCGGCAGTCTTCCTATCCCTATAACATAAACAAGGCTTGCGACAAACCAACTTAAAGGTGCCACCATAGATAAAGTAGGCAATGCCTTGCTTAATTTTTCATTCCATTGGTTAGAAACTGTTCCCATATTTTATCTATTAATTATTTGATTCTATTCGCATAGATTTTTTAATAATAAGCATGATGTACATCGGATTGCGGCATTGCCAAAGGTAGGGATTAGAATCAATACTTGATTTGAAATTTTATGATAAATTCAAATACAAAACTTTCATAAAAGTAACTAATCCCTGCTTTTAACAAACCATTTTTATAACCAGGTTAATTATCCTTTTGGCGCTGTTTTATTAAACATGTATCGTGCAATTTTCCACACTTCGCCCACTTTTTCAAATACAAAGAGTTCCCGGTTAGCTTCCGGAATTGTATTATTGGTGGCACGAATTAAAGTTGTTCCTTTTGAACTGGTTACTGCAAATGCCATGTTTCCTTCTACTTGAATTTCTTCAATAAAGAATTTAATGTTAAGTTGAATTTGCGAAAACACATATTCATAAGATTTTAAAATGCCTTCTGAACCTATACCGGAAGGAGCTTCAGTAGGCATAAAAATTCCATCTTTAGTGTACAGCGATTGAGCTAATTGGGCATCTGATGTATTCAATGACTTTTCGTATTCGGCCAGAAGTGCTTCTATTTTTTGTTTTTCTTGTTTTTCCATAATTTCTAAATTTTGTGCTGTTGAATGATTTGATTCTTTATTGTTGTTCATATTGCATGCAGCCATAACTACAATAACTAAACATGCTGTAATTATTATTTTCATATTAATTTGTTTTTTCTTTAATCCATTTATCCAAAGATGTAAATTCTTCAGTTGCAATTTCTTTAGCCAATTTTATACGCTCATCAGCATTTGGTCCCATATAAGTATTCTCTTCGAAATATGAAAACATTTGAGTAAGTTCATCAGCACCTGGAAATGGAAATTTGGAAAATACTTCAGCAGGAATGTAGGTAAAGCTATATTCCTTTCCATTAGCCTTGAAAGCGGTTAAAATGTCATTGAAACTATAGAAACCCTCTGCAAGAGATAAATAACTTCCTTTGCCTACCTTTTCTGGATTTAGAAAAGCTCCGGTAACCACCTTGCCCAGGTCATTAATGTCCGCCATATGTATCACCTTTTTGGAAGGGTCAAGAGGAAGTGCCCAACCCAATGAACCATCCTGTTGCTTTTGAGGGCCTAATTGTCCACCCAAGTTTTGAAAATAGAATGGTGGTTGTACGAATGTATAGTAGGTAAAGCCTGCTGCTTTGACAGCTTCGTCTACCATGGATTTTCCTGTAAAATGTGGAACTTCAAATTTACCCTTGCTAATCTCTTCAACATTGGGCAAGGTTGACCAAATGAAATGTGTCACATTCGCAACTTTTGCGGCCTCAATAGCTGCTTTTCCTTGGTTTATTTCGTCTGCACTTTCCCAGAAATTAGTTACAACAAATACTCCATAAGCACCTTTAAACGCATTTACTAATGAATCTGGCCTGGTTAAGTCACCTAAGACCACTTCATCTGCATTTCCGTTGTATTTATCCGGGTTACGCGTTATTGCTCTTACTTTAAGAGAGCCATTCTTTTTTAAGGCTTCTACTACGCCTTTACCTTGTTGTCCGGTCGCACCTAAGACTGCAATTAATTTCTTTTCCATTTTTTATAATTTGTAATAGTTTAATAATAACACAAAGGTCATATAGGTAGTGAATTATTACCTATAAGATATCTTAATAAATAACCTTAATGTATCTTAAGATTCTACAATTTTCTTCCTTATTGCACTCAGAAATTCTGGTGTTACGCCAAGGTATGAAGCAATTTGAACATTGCTTATTCTATTGAAAAAATTTGGGTATCGTTCAATAAAATCAAGATATCGCTCTTCTGCCGTATAGCTAATATTCTGTAAAATTCGATTTTGCATACTAACCATTGCATTTTCAGCTAATACCCTAAAAATCCGATTGAATTTAGGATATTTTATAAATAGATTTATATGATCTTCCTTTCTACACTGAAGAATAATCGAATTCTCCATGGCTTCAATGTACAGTTTGCTCGGTTTTTCTGAATGGAAACTGCCAATATCGCCAACCCACCAATTTTCAACGGCGAACTGGAGATTATGTTCTTTGCCATTATCATCAACAGCATAGGTTCTGAAACAGCCTTCAACAATGAAAGTGTTATGCTTGCATATATCACCCTCGCTAAGAATTAACTGTTTGCGCTTAATCCTTCGTTCTTTGAAAAACTCTTCTATAAATAATTTTTCATCATCGTCTAATGGAAGAAGTTTGTCAAAATAATCTAATAATGGTTTCGTCGTCATTTTAATATGGGCTACAATTTCAGCGCTCTACGAAGCTGGTGATTTAAACTACAAAACTTCCGATAAATCTGAAAGTTCAAATTTATGAAAATCTGTCGAAGAATCACTAAATCCCTTCTTTAGCGAACGATGGGTTACGGACTACTCATCTGTCGAGTTGACTGATCAGTTGCAACTCATTTTTTCAAAAATTTTGTCGTAGTAATTTTATTGTTTTGATTATCAGCTAATACGATCAAATAAGTCCCAACTGGTAAATTTGAAACATCAACCTGCTTGTAGCAAATTCCCGAACCGACCATACCTCCACATGAATTATAAATAAGGTAGGTGAATTGTTCATTGAAAGTAATTTGGATATTGATGAGGTCTGTTGATGGATTTGGGAAAATATTTAATTTGCTTTGAAATTGTTCTTTTTGTCCAGTCGGGAGACTAGTAGTATCATTCACCCATAATAGACCGCGACTATTATATTTAATTACAAAACAGTCATTATTGCCGGCACTTGAAAAACTAAGATTGCTTGTTGATGGATCAATGTTTACTTTACTATTTCGAATAATTATTACGGTCAAATAAGAATTACCATTGTTGTTACATCGCATAGAACATGGAGAAGCAATCTCTTGAGTAGGTCCGCCAGATTTGTTTAATCCTGTTGAACGAGGAAAGTCATTATTGAAGTTATTGTTGTCCCGCCTGCTCCCTTAAATTTATAAATGTCACAAAAGACATATTTTAAATTGTCAGTCGCTTTTATTGTTCCACTTACCGAGGCCTCTGCTCCGTGCGTTATTATCGTGTCAACAGTAATTTCTTTTGCCTTCCACAATTTATGTCTGGCTATTTCTTTTATATAATTTTCCTTTCCTTTTAGAGCAGATTGTCCAGCAACTATCCAATTTAAATTCTCCTCAACGTTGTTATATAAAATCTCAATGTTGCCATTTGCAAAGGAAGTATACAAGTCTTTTAGAAATACCTTTCTTGGTGAGTTACCACAATCAGGTTTTATGTTGATTTTTACCATGTGCTAACCAAAATTAATTTCTATTTATTACCGCTATGCATGCTTTTATGCATATCGTTAACGGTTTTGGGATTGGCATTGTTTGGTTTTTGAAACTGAAAACGGTCTCAACATACAAAAGTTTAAGATTTGTTCCGAAGTTTCTATTCGTAAGGTCCGATCATTAAGTTAAAACCTGTTCTATCGGATACTTTGTACTCCTAATTAATTTGCATTATTTACACTTTTCTATGAAGTTGTTTAATGAGTGCTAAGACAATATGCTCATCCCAATGTCTTGCGGCAATTTGAACCGCGAGAGGAAGTCCAGTTGAACTTGCCTCAATTTTAGCCGCTGTTTTTATAGATAAGTCGGCTGTAGTATTTCTACCAATAGCCTCTTCAGGTTTTACTTTAGAAACGGTGGCAACACCCGCAGGAAAACCGGTTACATTATATTGCCCGGTATAAATACCACCTAAACCAACCTTGTCAGCGGTGTTGTGTAATATGGCAGGCATTGCACACACCGGACTAAGAACAGCATCTAACTTTCCAATTGCAGAATTATTCATAGCGGCCTCGTATTTGGCTGTGAATGCTTTTTGTCTTTCAATATTCTCTTTTCTAAATGTTTCTCCCTTACCTCCGAAATAAGGAATGATTCGATTCACAGCTTTTTGTCCCAGCAAACCCGTTAGTCCAGATAAAATACTTCTTACAAAAGCGGGTGCTTTAGCCAACATCAAAAGTCCTGCTGCTTGTGGCATTGCTTTTTCTTTTTGTAAATTCTGAGTAAACAATACCGCTTCATCTGCACTAAGAATCTTAAAAAAAAGTTCTTCCGCTTCAACTAAATTGGGTGGTGTAAATTCAGTTACCTGAACTCCAGCCTTCTTCAATTGCTCAACAGCTTCTAATACACCTCTTTTTACAGCTGACATTGGTTCAAATAATCCGTCAGATAAAAAGTAACCAACTTTCAGCTTAGTGATATCCACCTCTTTAATACTTTTTAATGGTTCATTTTTATTCTTCTTTGATGCTTCTGTATTTATTATTTCAAGCATTAATTGTAAGTCATCCGCTGAATTACCAATCACACCTGTTACTGAATTGATGGAAACTGGGAGAGGATTATCAACAAATCGGCAAAGGTCAGGAATACGTTGCATGGTAGGTTTAATACTACATACTCCACAAAATGCTGCAGGTATACGAATACTACCTCCAATATCAGTACCTATGCCGATTGGAGAACCACCATAAGCGATTACTGCACCCTCGCCACCACTGCTACCACCGCAACTGTATTTTACATTGAATGGGTTTTTGGTAACCCCATAGACAGGATTGCAACTTTCAAAATATATGAGCAATTGGGCAACATTGGTTTTACCAAGAATAATGGCACCTTCCCTTTGAAGTGCGGCAATGTAGTCATCAGTATTTTGGCGAATATCATCCTTGCGTCTTACTACCCCCAATGTGCTTGGGGTGCCTTTTAAGTCTAGACATTCTTTGATAGTGATGGGCAATCCGTGCAATTTGCCGGTTCGTTTACCTTCTCTGAAAAGTTCGTCTGCATGGTCAGCTTCTTTTAGTGCTTGTTCAAAAAGCGGAACAACTACCGCATTAATATCCGGATCTTTCTGCTTGATGGTGTCAATAAAATGTTGTGTTACTTGACGGCTGCTTACCTCTCCTTTGTCAATGAGCTGGAGCAGTTCGGATGCAGATAGGTTCTTAAGTTGGTCCATGTACTTCATGAATTTAATAATAATATACGAAGAAAATCTGATTCTGGATTAAAGTTACAAATTCAATATAGTTACCGATAAAGTTTTTGGCTTGGCGTGGTTGCTAATTTAAAGTATAAATCTGACATTAAAGCAACATGCTTGCTAATATAGGAATGTTCGAAATCCCATAACTGTTATCATTATTCCATAGTACATACTATAATCATAACTTTTTCTCGATCATTTATTAGATAGATGTCTCCGTATCAAATGATGATTGCTGTGCACAGGGTAAAATCGACTCTAGGGCAGATTGTTTTTTGTTTTGAGTTTTTGAGCTCTGCAAATATCTTGACATATAGTTTTTATTTATTATAGACTTCAAAAAATTACGTCCAGTTTGTACTTATAAATTAAAGATTTGGACAAAAAAAATTACTCTTTTTTATTGCCTTTGGCAAACAAAAAATGGTTTTGCCTTTAATAATTAAATGTCAAACCCACTCCTAAGCCCATATCGCTGTCATAATGTGTCCGAATAAAAAGGTTTCGGGCGAAAATGTAACTCAGTCCAAGCATATATTCTTTGTCAGTGTTAATCATGAAAGCAAAACGAAACCTCTTAGTTACAGGAATATCTTCTCTCATTAATTGAACGCGAATAATTCCGTCTGTGAAAATTTCTGATTGAATGCGAATCAGCATGGGTAAAGTATAATTTACACCAATACTTAAGACTGTTCTGTTGTCTTTTGTGTTCGTTTGTCCAAACAAATTTTTATCCTGTTCGTCAGCTTGCATAATTCTGTATCGCCAGTCAAAGCCAACGAATGGCATGAGCCAATGCATTTTTCCTAAGTATCTCCCAACATGAGTTTCTGTTTCGTAGCCGTGCATGTCGTGATAACCTAAACGCCATTCGCTACCAATACTCCAACGGGTGTTCTGCATCATCATTTCTCCGTCATTTCCATTTGTTGCTACATCATTTTGAAACATGAAATGCATTTTTCTGTCGTCTGCGAACAGTTTTCGTTGTGCAAGTTTTGGATTTGGAATTAACGGATTGATTTGTTGATTTTGATAACTGAACACTCTACCCATTCCACTCATCATATGGTACAAAATATGACAATGAAAAAACCAATCACCTTCAGCATTGGCATTAAATTCCAAAGTGTCTGTTTCCATTGGCATAATGTCAATGACATTTTTTAGAGGGGCATATTCACCTTTTCCATTTATAACCCTGAAATCATGCCCGTGCAGGTGCATTGGATGCCTCATCATGGAGCCATTGTAAATTATCAGTCGAAGGTTTTCTCCTTTCTTTACGAATATTTTATCTGCTTCTGAAACTACTTTGTTATTCAGACTCCATACATATCTGTTCATATTGCCTGTTAATTCAAAGTTTAAAACTTTTACAGGAGCATCGGGTAAAATTGTTTTTTCAGGAGACTTTAACATTGTGTAGTTCAAGGTTACAATCTCAGAAAGTGCATTGGCATTGTATCTGTTGGGGTTTTCATCAGTTCTTTTTGATTTTGCATCACCAGTTATTTCTGGATACATTACTACATTCATATCCATTTGGTTCAGACTCATGTTCATTCCCATATCATCCAACTCGCCATTCAGTTTCATCATATCATTCATCATTTTCATCCCTTCAAAATATTTCAGTCGTGGTTGAGGTGATACTAGTTGTTTAATTCCGTTACCAATATAATAGGATGCAGAATTAGTTCTGTCTTCTGTAGTCGCTAAAAATTCATAAGCCGTGCTGTCTGTAGGAATGTTAACTACCACATCATAGGTTTCAGATACGGCAATCATTAATCGGTCAACTTCTACAGGTTCTACATCGTTGCCATCGGTTGCTACGACAGTTATTTTACCACCTGCATAAGTAAGCCAAAAATATGAGGATGCTCCACCGTTTGAAATACGAAGTCGTAATTTATCGCCGGCTTTTAATTGCTTTCCGCCAATGCTTTTTATTTCAGTGTTTGAATTTCCATTCATCAAAATTCTATCGTAATACACATCGCTTACATCCATAGCCAGCATTCGCTTCCATTCGTTTATTAGTTTAGTAGTAAAATGCCTATCTTTTATAGCTTCGCCATAACTTTGTGTTGCATTCTTTTTAATTGCAAACCAATCTGTCGCGTTATGCAACATTCGGTGTACATTTTCAGGTTTGTAATCCGTCCATTCACTTAAAATAATAGGAATTGTAGTCAAATCATCAATGCCTTTCCTAAATGTCGGGTCGCCTTCTTTTTTTAGCATGATAAAATTACCATACATTCCAATTTGTTCTTGCAGACCGGAATGACTATGATACCAATGCGTACCGTTTTGAATTATTGGAAACCTGTAAATATGTGAAGTATTTGGCTTGATGGCCATTTGTGTCAGATTGGGTACGCCATCTTCTTTATTTGGCAAAAACAAACCATGCCAATGCAAAGATGTTTCTTCCTTCATTCTATTGTGTACATAAATTTCTGCCGTATCGCCTTCTATAAAAGTTAGCGTAGGCATTGGAATTTGGCCGTTTACGGCAATGGCTCTTCTATTTTTTCCGGTATAATTTACAATGGTGTCTTTTACAAACAAGTCGTATCGAACAATTTTTTGCGCAAATAAATCTGACGCGACTATTGAAAATAGTATTGCTAATTGCAACACTTTTTGACGAATAGTTTTTTGTAAAGCCATTTTAAATATTTCATCTGTGTATCGTTAATCTGATCATGAGAGCTTTTGCAGTTGTACACATTTTTTTATTGTTTTATGATTATTTCAACAGTTTTGCCACAAGTTAGCATTTGTGAACCATAATAAGGGTTCTTTACGCTGCTTTCTTTGCTTAACCAATTTGCTCCCTTGCCTTCATTAGCCATTGGGCAAAACTGGTAATAAATCGTTTCTGCAGGTTTAGCAGCTTTTATTAGCTCATACATATTATTTGAAAGTCGTATAAAATGGACTCTCTGTTGAGATATGTCTTTTGTTCCGTTTATATGTTCAGCATCTTCTTTCAGGTGGTTTAATACTTTCATCCACACTGTATGAATAGTCATTGGCAACTTGTCCATCTTTACAGCGATAATTGCCGTTTGTAAGTCTTTTGCTCTTTCTGACGCGGTATTTCCATCAGTTTTTACCAATGCGTCTTTCAAAGCAAAGTAATAATCAAAAACTGATGTCAACTGGTTATTTTCCTGTGCTGAATTGATAATTATGTTATGCTGGTCGTTGTCATAATTTTGCATAGTCTTTGTTGAGTCTTTCAATGGCAGAGTTCTTTCGTTTATAATCTTTTTCACCCTGACGTATTTGCAACAGTCTGGTAGTTTATTATACGCCGCATCTGGTGCAAGAAATCTTTCATTGTCGTAACCTGCAAGGGCAATGCTTTTTAATAAGGCATCCAAAGTAGTTTTTTTACTGTTGTAAGAAATAATGGCCATCTTGGTATCTGCATTCCAATCGGCTTTTGATATTTTCTTTTTATTAGCGGCTTTTTCAATATTGCTTTCGCACATGCCGCAATTACCATAAACCATTATAGTTTCAGTTTTGGCGTTATGTATTTGAGATAGACAAGCGGTAGTTGATAATAAAACAACTATTGCTTTTAATATGATTATTTTCATTTTTTGAATTTTTTAATTATTCATGTATAAGATTCACATTTAGCGAATTCATTGAGTGGTGTTGATAATCAATTACTAATAATAAGTCAGATTAAAAAAACGCAATAAAGAATGTACAATCGGTCTCTTGGTGTTACTATTAATACGTTAAAAAATGGAAAATCAAATGCAATTAGCATTTCTTTATATCTATAATCAGCTATGAAGGTAACTGGTCCTGGAGCGTATAAAAACTGAAAGTATGATGATGATACACTTTTTTGGTGTTCGGTTTTAAGTTTTAGTTCTTCGGGATCGTATTGGCAAAAGTCGTGTTTCTTCTTTTTTATGCCACATTTCTTATTATCATTCTTACCATGCCACGTTCTCCAATCAACCAATTCATTCATGCGACAGTGCATTCGAATTGTAGCCGCTGGGGTTGCAGATCCATACATGTGATGAAGTAATATGACAACTATTATTAACATTGTGAAATGGTATAGAAATCAGTGCTGATGCCTTACTCCACGTTTAATCATATAATAATTCACTGGGAAGGCTGCTATAAAACCTACTACCATTGCAGCGAGTATACCCAACCAAAAAATTGTATCGGTCAAGCCAGCCTCCATAACACCTGGAATAACAAGATGTGTACCTGCAATAAATGCTTCCATTACGGCAATGCTTAAGAACTCAGCAGCAAATACAATTTTAAAAGCGTTTCTGATGTTATACCCTTTTTGGAACAAAGGTATAAGTCCTAATAAGAAACCGAGTACAAAGCCTATTAGAATGGCTAGAATCATTGTTGAAAGCGTTTCCCATCTTAAAGAACTTCCGATAGCAATGCCAACTAACTCTCCAATACCACAACCCAATAAACAATGCAAAGTAGCACTAACTGCTAATTTAAAGTTTGATTCATTTTGAGCTTTTATAAATTGCTGAGGCTCTGCAAAAGAATGATTTTTGTAAGTCGCATGATACAAATGATTTTGATTTAAATGACTTTGATGATTCATATTTATCTTGTTTAGTTAATTGACAAAAGCATTATTCCGCTCATAGCAATCATTAATGCATCTTCAATAATAGTTATTGTACTCATCGGCAGTTTAAAAACCACCCCTAAACAGGCGCATTGAATTTTTCTTTTGTTCAGCACACTTTGCAAAACTCCAATAATGCTGATTGTCATTACAAAAAGTGTAACAATATTGGTAACAAAGGGTTGAAAGTTTGCGGTGTAAGCAATGCCTAGACTTAGTTCTATAAAGGCATACACATAACCCCATGCTTTTATTTTTTTTGCAACGATATCATATCTATTGTAGCTTTCGGTGAAACCTTTAAGGTCAAGCATTTTAAAGAACGAAAATGTAAGGAAGAAACCTGCCATAAAAATATTCATGGATTTAATCCATTGAAAGTTATTATACTGAGTTCCTGCAATTATTGAAATAGTGGTTATGTATGCCAAAATAATTAAAATCGGTTTGTAAGTAGAAAGCCAGTTTTTAAACTGTTCCGCCGTTTTATTGTGTTCTATAGTTGTAATGTTATAATTTGGACTCAATGCATTTTGAAAGGTTGAAAGTGAAATATGTTTATCCATTGTAATAATTGCCAATTGCTTCTCTTTTGAAACTTCCACTTCACTAACGTTGGGTAGCAACAGCAAACTTTTTTTTACCGTTGATTCGCAAGTTTCGCAAGTCATCCCAGTAACTTTATAAATATGCGTCATTGTGTATTTGTTTACACAAAGGTAATTTGAGTACGTCGTCTGACTATTGTAGAATTTTATTTAAGTTTTGTAAGATTTAAAGGTCTTCTATATTCTTACGTTTGTATTCTTTCAGCGATTTAAAGTAACTGGGTGTAAAGCCTGTTATTTTTTTGAATTGATTAGATAGATAAGCAACACTGCTGTATCCTAATTGGTCAGCAATTTCAGATAAGCTAAGTTCATCATAAACTATTAATTCTTTAACTTTTTCAATTCGCTGAACTATATAATATTTTTCTATAGTTGTTCCTTCTACTTCCGAAAACAAGTTGCTTAAATAGTTATAGTCTTGGTGAATCTTTGAAGAGATAAAATCGGAAAGATTGGTCTTTAAGTTGTGATCAGAATGATGAATTAATGTTACAATGGTGTTTTTTATTTTGTCTATGGTTTGACTTTTTTTATTGTCTAGAAGTTTAAAGCCTACTGATTTTAACGAAGTGTCCAACTCTAATAACTGATGTTTTGATAAATCGCCTTCAATTTCTACTTCACCTAAATTGACAGATATGGGGTTGAACCCCTTACTTTTTAATAGGGTATCTACAACCATTTTGCACCTGCTGCAGACCATGTTCTTAATGTATAATTTCATTTTATCTACCCACTAAGGGTTATCTGCAAATTTATTAAAAGCTTGCGATAATCTTTCAACATGCCGAATACTTAACTTTTGATAGCTATTACAAGGTTTTTGTAAAGTTGGTTTTGTCTCTGGGTTTTGAGTTTCTTTTAGATGTTGTGCAAGTTTGGTCACCCAGGAGAAACTGTGAAATGAATGTCGAATCGCTTGAAGGTGAACGGAATGCAGTTTTAGGGGCGCGTACTAGTTTTTTAACTTGGCGTTGCTTAGCAAGAGAATCCGGCAACGGCAAGCCATTACTTAATTTAAATAATTGTTCCAAAGTTTGTATTCATAAGATATACCCTTAACGCAAAACCTTAATTATATCCAGCCAAGTCATTTTCTTTATGACTTGTTTGAAAATTGAAGATAAATTAAAGCGACAGCAGCACAAGTCATTATAATTAATGCTGCAAAGCCGAGAATATTGGTCAGTCTGCCATTCACGTTATCACCCATTATTTTTTTGTTGTTTGAAATGTGTAAAATAATGGCAATCAAGACCGGAGCACTGAGTCCATAAAGTATGGCGGTATAAATTAATGACTGAATTGGAGTAATGCCAATATAAGTCATAGATAAGCCAAGTATTAATGATGTGGCAATGATTACATAGAAGCCTTTGGCTTGATGAAATTTTTTGTCAAGTCCCTGTTCCCAACCAAAAGTTTCAGTAAAAATATAGGAAAGGGATCCACTCAAAACCGGAATGGCAATAAGCCCGGTTCCAATTACACCAATGCCAAAAAGGAGATAGGCCAGATTACCAGCTAATGGTCGTAAGGCCAATGCAGCTTGTTCAACGGTGTCAATTTGATGATTGTGACCATTAAATAAAACGGTGCCCGTGGTAAGAATAATAAAGTACATCACAAAACCAGAAACGGTCATCCCAAAATCTACATCCTGGTTAATCTCGTGGATGATCTTTTTGTTTACAATCAAATGCCGCCTTTTGTTTTTCAATTCTTCCACCTCTACCGATGCTTGCCAAAAGAAAAGATAAGGTGATATCGTTGTGCCTAGTATACCAACTAGAATGGCTATAAAGTCTTTGTCGAATTTAATCGTTGGAATAAAAGTTGCTATAATAATTTCTTTGATATCCTGTTTATACAAAAACGGGACAATAAAATACACTAACATGACTATACACAAATATTTCAGAACGGAAGCAATTTTTTGGTAAGGCAGGTAGATGATTAAACCAAGAAGAATGATCGTGAAGAGAACACTGAAATAATTAGCATCAATAGCTGGAAATAATAGATTTCCAACAGCTCCCATACCTGCAATGTCTGCTCCTATATTCATGACAATGGCAGGAAAACTAAACAATAACATTAAATACAATATAGGTCTCGGATAATGTTTTTTTAGAGTACCGGTCAAACCTTGTGAGGATACCAAGCCAATTCTTGCACACATTTGCTGAATCGATGCCATTAGTGGAAATGCAACAATTGCTGTCCATAAGGTGGTAAGTCCAAAGGCCGCACCGGCTTGAGAATAAGTCGCAATTCCTGATGGGTCATCGTCACTTGCACCTGTCACTAGTCCTGGTCCAAGTTTTTTCCAACTATTTAAAAGTTTTGAAGAGAGTGCCTTTTTATTGATCATTTATGCAGTCTTTGTGGATTGGTCGGCAAAAGAACAACCAAAATGAAAAAACTGTTCTGCTATTTATATTAATAAATTCTGGATAAAAGTTTAATAAAAATACCACTAATCGATTGTAGCCAAACTAAACAAGTAAATCAGAATGGCCATGCTGTTGAATGTTTTACGGTACAGGGCTACTGTTTCATTACTCGCTCCTTGAGTAACGCTTAGGTACTTAGGATATGTCGCTATTTATTCCTAAGCCAAAAGGTAGAAATATTTTTTCTTTATTTTTCTACGACACAAACCTTAGTTTTTTTAAGATTTCAGGGTACTGTCGGGTTTTGTCGACTTATGGTCGGCTTATGGTCGGCTTTGAGTCGGAGTATCCCCGGCTTATTATTTCTGATATTCAGGTATAAATACGAATAAAAAGTTCAAAAACGAATAGGCTGTATCATTGCGCACAAAAGTGAAATACAAATCTTTTTGTGTATAAAAATGCCCTTTTGCGTCTAGTGGCGCACACCTTATAATAATTCTTTCTTGGATGCGGTTTTTGAAGGGACGGTACGATTTATTTTTTAATGTAAGTACTACTAACATTGACATTCTTTCCTCGAATATTAACGATATAAATTCCTGCTTGTACGATATTAATTTTTATAAATTCCTGCTTGTACGATATTAATTTTTATAAATTCCTTTGTTGATTCCAGGGACTCAAGCTAGGAAAGCTCGCCATTTGAATGATAAAAAGATAGAATACAATCCTGACAATAAGCATTTATTAAATCAATATTTATTTCTTCGGGTGAGGAATTTGAATAGTGCTCAAACTTTATTTTTTGTTTAGCGCCACGGATGTATTGGAAATTCCTGCATTAATTATTTTAAAATTGTTTCTTGGCCTCCTGCTAATCCTGATAATTCATGAACGAAATACCATTCAGCTAATTCTGTATTTGTCCTGAATGGTGTTGAGTCCAAGTTGCCGATAATGGTATACTTATGAAATGAACAGGAATTAAATAAAACAACTATTTAATTTTTTATCCACAGGTTAATTCTATATTTCTAAATAAGCAGAAGCCTCATTTGCAAATTTTGCATTATCGCTGGTTTCGATTTCCACTTTGAATTGGTGATAGCCATTGCTAAATTTGGCATCCTTGAGAAATTCCTTACTAAGTTGAATTTCAATTAACCCAAAAAAATCATCGAAATCAATGATTAGGTTTTCTTCATTTGCGAAATTGGTACCGGCTTTAATGATCGTCCCCTTATAATTAAAATCATTTTCACAAATTAACTTAAGTGTTTCTCTATTCAAGGTATTCTCAGCAATTTCTGAACAGCTTGTGGCATTAGCGGAATTAATAAATCCATTGTTATTGATATTACAGGATATTTGTCTCTCCAAGAATAACTGAATTCTGAATTCACTTCGAAGGGTATCGCTTCTTCCGTTGTCCACTTGAGTAATAAACATTCGCCCATTTCCAACAATTTTTGATGAATACCCGCAACAGCTTTTAAGGATTAATGAAAATAATATTAATGAAATATAGAACAGTATTAAATGCTTTATTTTCTTCATTTCAATTGTATTTATTATTTATAGTGTTCGATTAGTATGTCAAATATACTTATTTTTAGGATTAGTTTTTTAATTTTGTATTTTTAAAGAAATAATAACTTGAGTAATGAACTTCTCCCTAGATAATATTATACTTATTGGATCAATATTATTATTTTTAAGTTTATTAGCCAGCAAAACTACAAAATACGGAGTGCCGATCTTAGTGTTGTTCCTGCTTGTCGGAATGTTAGCTGGTTCGGACGGTGTAGGGGGGATAAATTTTTATGACCCTAAAATTGCAAAGTTTATAGGGGCCATTGCATTAAGCTTTATTCTCTTTGCAGGTGGCCTTGAAACTAAATTTTCAGATATTAAGCCTGTATTAAAACAGGGGATATTGTTATCTACGGTTGGTGTTATCATTACTTGTGTAACGATTGGCTTTGCTTTAACAGTCTTGATGGATTTTTCAATCACTGAGGGCTTATTATTAGGGGCTATTGTATCATCAACCGATGCAGCGGCCGTATTCACCATACTGCGTTCAAGAAGTATTGGATTAAAAGGCAATTTAAGGCCATTACTTGAATTTGAAAGCGGAAGTAATGACCCAATGGCTTATTTCCTTACCATTGTTTTTACTTATTTGCTTTCAAATAAAGGCGTTTCATATTTAGGCCTTATCCCAATGTTTTTTCAACAAATGATATTTGGAGCAATAGTAGGCTATGCTATGGGAATATTGATGCATAAGATTATTAACTGGATAAAGCTTGAATACGATGGTCTCTATTCTGTTTTACTCATTACACTGGTGCTTTTTGTTTATTCATTTACTGATTATATTGGAGGAAATCCATTCCTGGCGATTTACATTTCTGCGTTTGTATTAGGAAACAGAGATTTTATTCATAAAAAGAGTTTAACAAAACATTTTGATGGGCAAGCTTGGATTATGCAAATAATAATGTTTATTACTTTAGGTTTATTGGTTTTCCCGAAGCAAATAATACCGTATATAGGAATTGGTCTGCTAATTTCTGCTATATTAATCTTTATCGCAAGACCTTTAAGTATTTTTATATCCTTAGTAGGATTTAGAATGGGTTTACGAAAAAAGATTTTTATTTCCTGGGTCGGTTTAAGAGGAGCAGTGCCGATTATTCTAGCCACTTATCCATTAACAGCCGAAATTGAAAAGGCAACTATAATATTCAATCTCGTTTTTTTTATTTCTGTAATATCGGTACTTTTACAGGGAACAAGTTTGCCTATGGTTGCAAAATGGCTTAAACTGACAGTGCCTATAAACTTAAAAAAGAAATCCACATTGGATTTAGAACTGGCATGGAATACAAAATCATTGTATACATCGATTACAATCCAACCAACATTCAAATGTATTGGAAAATCTATTGTTGATTTGAGATTGCCTAGTTCAATAATTATTGCCTTGATTGCAAGAGATAATAAATTTTTCATACCAGATGGGTCCACAAAAATTTTATCTGGCGATGTTCTTTATATTATTGCTAACAATTCAGAATCGGTTCAAACCTTATCAAAATGCTTAATAGACCTGGATTTTAAAATAACTTAAAAAAAAATGTATGAAAGGAATTATTATAAATATTGGAATTATTCTGCTACTTATATCAGGATTCGCTTGTAAAAATAAAGAAAAGCATATAGTTGAATTGGAGACACATTCTAAGTTCGACACTAATTCAATGATCATTAAGGAAAATAACAGTTTTAAAAAAGTTAAAGGTCAGGTACTATATATACCTATATATTCGAATATATCACAGATTAAAAATATTAATGATTACAACTTGAGTGCCATAGTCTCTATACATAATACTGATTTTAGTAGAAATTTAAAGCTTACAAAAGTATTATTCTTCAACAATGAAGGCTTACTGGTTTCTGATTACCTGAAGAAAGATACAACATTATTACCTTTAGCCGCCATAAACTTCTTTGTCCCCTATGAGGATAAAAGCGGAACGGGAGCAAACTTTATTATTGAATGGGTTTCAGACTCATTAATTAATGAACCTTTAATTGAATCAGTAATGTTAAATCTAGTTCATGGACAAGGAGTATCATTTACAAGTACTGGAAAAATAATTAGGGAACTTAAATGATTCTAGGTTAATGAAGTATGTACTAAAAAGTTAACATATGAGAGTTGGCAAGATTACAACTCTTTTGCTAACTAATAATTTGAACATTGTCTGATAACGGCTTGTAAGGTTGCTATAAAATGAGTTTATTGTTCCTTATTAGGGAAATTAATACAACTTCATTAGTATAAAGGGTGTAAGTATATAAATTAATAACTTTTACGAAAAGGTCAAAATATTCTTTATCCATCCTTTTTATAAATTTTGTTCCAAATTATTCTACTTAATTCACTAAGGGTTAAGATAAAGACGAGGCAGCAATGTAGGAACCAACAAGCTATCATGTATTGCAAATTTAGATATTAAACACTTTGTAATACGACAATATCGCGATCTTGCCTTTAGGTTGTTAGCGGTTCGGGCTTCAATAATCATATTGATACGGCTCATTATTGATAGTAAGCTGTCTCACATTTTCTAATACATGTTTCATATATATTCTCCAAAATGTCTTTGTAAAAATCCAGTTTATGGGATAAAGTAAAACATTGTTGGAGTAAAGGGTATAAGTGTATTCTATCAAAATTTTATCTTTCTCAAGTTCGGTGGTCTTCCATTCGCCAATAAACTTGTAGAATCCTAACATCCATGCCTGAAAATTATTAATTTCAATTTTCCAATACTTGTTTTCTATGCGTTCTACTACATTGTCCACCGAGCCAAAACCACCTTTATGTGTCAATAATTTAGCCACGAAAACTTTTTTGCTTGAACCGATTTTTCCCCAACTTGTGTCTTCTGTAGTGTGAGTTACTCTTGGCATTATACCGTAACCTGTATGAATTTTAGTTACGTTGCACAGCATCGGTGTTTTAAAAGCTCTCTCCAGGGAACAGTTAAAAAGGCTTGTTATTTTAACTTTAGTTTCCATTATGTATTTTCGTTTTCTTCGTTAATTTGATTAAAAATAATCTGTAATTATTTGGGCCTTCAAGATAATAAGATTTCAATCTGTTGAAGGTTCGTCTCTTTTTTTGATTAATTAATATTTTGTCTAATTTAATTATCATGGGTGTTCAGATGTTAGTGTTCTTAGCCTAACTATTAAGGCTTTTAGGCTTGGTTTCAGTGACGGCTTTCTGAGCGCAATCGGTAGGTCACCGCCAATGTATGGACTGTCAAATGTAAAATATTTCGTTTTAATCTCCGGAAAAAATTTAATGAAAATAATTCAACATGCTTGGTACTTTATAAACTATGCCATGTTAGTAGCCGTTATTTTTACTAGTCGATCCAGGTTCGACTTTTGTATACAATTTTCCATTTGTCTTTTTGTCTTTGCATTACATATCTGTTACCATAACTACATAAACCCTCGCAATATAAATGGATATCAAAAATCATCATTTTACCATTTTTGGATATAAGGGGATTTGAAAATTTTAAATATGAATCAACATTATAGTGTTGTTTTATTATTTTAAATCCTTCTTTACCTGAATATAAGTTAAAAATTGAATCAATTGTAGCTTGTTTAATCGTCGTTTTATTTACATTTAATGGATTTAAGGTAAAATTATCTAAGGATTCAATTTGATCGTAATAATATTTTATATCGTTTGTGTCAATAATGTGAATTTTATTTAATAATTTAAGATATAATTTAGAAAAATAAACTTTGCCAGGTGGTGGCGGAGGCGGCCCTAGAGGTGGTGGCTCTAATAATTTTGTAGTATCTGATGGTGCATCGTATTCATCATTAGGATATTTTTTTACTTCTTCTAATTCACAGATAATTGCAACATCAGAATCATAATATATAATCCTTACAAATTCATCTATAATTTCGTAGAAGGCCTTATATTTATAATCATCTTGGTGTTTACAAGAAAGCAGTACTGATAAAAATAGAAATTGAATTAAAAGTACTTTCATTTAGTTGAGTCAATAGCTAATAGCGAAGAAGGGATTAAATAAATAAAAAGTCTTTAGAAGTGCTCCAGTTCGCTTTACTAAACTGTCTTTTGAAAGTGCTACTCTTTGCTTAACCTTTCCCTTCTTTTTTATTTGATTCAATATTAACGTTATGCGAACCTCCAATATTTCTAATGAAACAATTGTATTCGAGTTCGCACAACGCAAATATTTTCAAGAATTTTTAATTTTTGGGCAGTGGGTCAGGTGCGAAGTTGGCATGCACTAATTTCCATTTGCCACCTTGTTTGGCATATACACGAGTTGATTTAGCACGGTTGGGTTTCGTTTCACCGTCTTTGTTTATAGTAACACCCGCATAATTGTAGGAGAGAATGGCAACGTCTCCATAAACCTGAACTTTGGGATTTAACATTTCGGATACTGCTGATCGATTTGGATCTTTTCCAGAAGGTTCAGACAATCTCATGGCAATAGCTTTTCCTTCCAGTCGTGTGGCGTAATCACCATTAAATTCGGTGTAATCATCAGCAATGTTTTTAAACTGCTCTGCAATATTTCCCGGATCAGCCTTTTCAGCCGCCCATTGAGCTTTCACAATGCCAATGATTTCATCGGTTATTTGTTGGTTTGTATTCGCCTGAGCATGAATTGTCGAAGTCATCATGGCTATGCCTGACAGCATAATCAATTTAAATATTATTTTTTTCATATGTATAGTTGTCAATGATTATAGTGCTGACGTTGCACTTTTTGTTTGCCTACTCTAACCGGTTTTCGGCTACCCCGTTTATATCAAGTTATCAAAGATAACCTGTTAAAGTTGATTTCTCTTATTTAAGTTTAAAGTGGTCATGGCGTCCGCAGGATTTCTATAGAGATTGGTTGTTTTGAATTTGGGAGAGTTCTATAAGACAATTTTCTAATTTATTACATAACACTGATAGCAGCACTCTGCTTCAAGAGATACTTCGATTCGACTAACACAAATTACTTGTTAGGCGAAGGCATTCTTATTTAAGCTAATGTGTCAGCCCAATAAAAAATCCATTACTGTCGTGCGATGGATTTCTTTCTGATCCTTTTGTATTTCCGTTTGAAATATGTATGTGTCTAATACCAAACAGAATAGAAGTATTTTTATTGATACTAATCTCCGAACCAATTCCATATTTTGTTATACCGTTTAATGGCAGTCCAAGTCTACTATCCTGATCTGTCGGTTTTGGAAATTCCGTTAATGTATAAATGAGGCCTCCCCCCGATTCAAAGTACAATTTCCATTTTTGATTATTAATCGGATAGAACCTTGCAAAAGGTCTGATTGCAAAGCCTGTTGTTTTATTGAAGTCATCTCTTGGAAATAAAACGTCAAACTCAATGCCAATAGACATAAATTTTCTTAGTTGATAATTAAGGCCCATGCTGCCAGATGGCAAAAAAGTATGCGGATATTTATAACCCCAAGAAAGACCAATTTCGTAATAAATTGAAAGTCTATGATTTAATGTCGTGTCTTTCTTTGTCAGAAGCAAACAAGTACCAACAGCCACTGATGGAATAATAAAACCCATCGAGGTATGTAATTTCAAGGGCTCAAATCCAAGCGGATTGTCGTACCAATGGTCACCATAAGAAAACTGAGCATTAGACTTGGTGATTGGTGTCAGAAAAACAAGAAAAGTTAATGAAAATGGTTTGATCATATTGTTCGTCAAATATTCTTTTTCGCTGTCGTTCACTGCTCGCTAATAAAGTTTTGCAAATAAACGTAGGTGAGCTTTCGAAGCTTCCTTTCTCTATACTCACAAAAGCTTATTTAAAGATAAATGTTATTCGTGACTTGAAAAATAAATTCGAAAAGCGAGCGCTACTCAGCGCCGAGCGATAACCGAGTATGCCCGTTTACCTTTATTTGCAGTAAGAACTTGGCTGACGAACTCATTTTTTCATTCATTTTCGCAAGCACAGAGTTTATCCGATTTAGCTTTTTCAAAACATTCACGTCCTTCTTTAAATGAAAGGTAAGCCAAAACCAAAGCACCAATACTGTCTGTGTATGGAAGTTTTAAAAAATGATAAAGTCCGCTGGATACAAGTAGAACGACCGACATATAAATACAAACTTTTGTACATTCTGCGTCTGCCATTATTGCGTCTGAGTTTAACGCTCTACCAACTTTGGTTTTCCAGATTACAAGTCCCCACATTATTGCGATTGAAATAACAGAAATTACTACACCCCAAAAAGCTGTTGTCGGCTGTTGATCTGTCGTGATGTTGTAAATACTGGTCACCACGAGGGTGAGTGCAAGCGCATAAAAAGAAAAGCCAGTTACTTTTAAGGCTACCCGCTCATATTTATCTCGGTTACTGTTTGGGTCTGATTTAATTCTTGTCACCATATGCAGAATACCAAAGCCTGAAATGGTCTCGATGAAACTGTCTGCGCCGAAACCGAAAAGCGTTAAACTTTCGTCTTTGTAACCGAGAAAGGTTGAAATGAGCCCTTCGGCAATATTATAGAGGATAGTAAAAACGGAAAGTCCGAATGCAATTTTGAAAAAGTGTTGGCTGTTATTGTCGGGGGACGTTGTGGTCATATTGTTTGTTATTTATTCCAATAATAAATGCAAGGTATAGCTGGCATTTTCTGCAACTGTAACAAAGGGTGGATTGTAAAAATTCTTAAACAACACATCATAGTAAGCAACCTCTTGATGGTGTTTGTGAATAAAAAAAATCAGTTGAAAATTTACAACCGTTCCCTGCATTAGCGGATAGGTTTGAAACATAAATGGCTGATAAGGCGAAAAAGCCAATAAAGCATTTTGTTTAACATGGTATTCTGAAAAATCTTCCTTGGCTGTTTCTTTATCCTTCTTTATACAAATCAATGAATAATAATTGATTCTCAGGATAAGACCAAAAAGAACTTTTATCATCGAATAAAAAACCTTAAATGCCAGGTTTCTGGTTGGTGGATAAATCCAAGTATAGATATCTGAACTCAATATAGATTTACTACATTATCTAAATTTTCTATCCTTTTCTTCAATCGCCAAATCGTTAATACTGGCATATCTTTTTTGCATGAGTCCATTTTCGTCAAACTCCCAATTTTCGTTTCCATAGGCACGCCACCATTGTCCGTTGATGTCTTGATACTCGTATTCAAACCTTACTGCTATTCTATTTTCACGAAACCCCCACAGCTCTTTTTTGAGTTTGTAATTCAGTTCTTTCTGCCATTTTCTTTTCAAAAAAGCTACTACTTCTTCACGACCATTAATAAACTCGGTCCGGTTTCTCCACTCGGTATTTATGGTGTAGGCTTTTGAAATTCGTTCCGGGTCTTGGCTATTCCAGGCATCTTCTGCCATTTGAACTTTTTGTAATGCGGTTTCTAAAGTAAATGGTGGCAAGGGCAATTTTTGTTCTATATTTTCCATTCTCTATTTATTTTAAAAAGATTGCGAACCAACAAATGCTGGTTTGCAAAAGTATTCATTATATCGCAGGTGCTAAAGGGAAATCTACAGGAACTTTAGTTAGCATCTACAAATAATTCATAGCAGTTTTGTCGCTTATTGGTAAAATTAGATCCAACAAATTTCCATTAGTATATCCAGAGATAAAAAAAGCAGCTACCTTGGAGTCGCTTGTATTGTCTCTGTTTTTTGTGATATCAGCTGCCATAGCAACAAAGGTATTTAATTTTCTATACAAAGATTTACTGCATATGATTTTGCATGCTTCTTCATCGTTAAAGCAATTTACTTGACTTCGTTTTATCCTCACTTAATAGTTTTTTATTTTTTACCGGTTAGCCAAAAACATAAACTGTAATTTTTTATCCTTTCCCACTTGCCCATGCTTATTGTTTTTTTGAAAATGAAACCATCTTTATCCGGAATGGCAGAAAATAAAAATTCAGCATTTTCTGCATTTTGCCCGAATAATTCTATTAACTCAACGGCACAAACAAAATTATCGTTTACCAGGATGTTTTCATTTTGAATTGGTATAGAAAAAACTCCCGTGTCAGATTTCATAACGGCAAACAAGATATTTTTTGTGTTTAACTTTTCAAAAGGCTTGTTGCTTTTTACGGAGTAAATGTTCAATCTGAATTTCAATGAGTCAAATGGAATTTTTAAAATATTCAGATTAAATCCGGTCAATAAAATCTTTTCTTTGTTTTTAATAAGGGTAGCACCTTCCAAACCTAAACCAGCGGCTTTGAAAAACCCTTTTACTTTCTCCCCATTGGGTTTGTAACCAATGATCGTTTCTCTTGACGCATTGATGATTATTTCTTTCAGTTCGTTTACGCGGGTTTCCAATTCTATTGTTAATGTTGTAGGATTGGCCTTCAGTTCAATGGCATTTAAGATTTTATCTTTGTAACCAAGATGTTTAATAAGAATTGGAGAGTTCTGTAACTCAATTGGAATAATGAATTCAAAATATCCCTCGGCATTACAAACAGTGCCAACTCCTTTTTCAAATATCCCAATGTTGGCATACTCAACAGGAAGTTTAGTTTCTTTATCTCTGATAGTTCCTTTTATTTTTACTTGTCCAAACGTAAATGATTGAAGCATTACCACTAAGAAGAAAAGCAGATTTGATTTGGACATTTTATG
>CAZHNF010000021.1:0-57903 GCA_964533625.1 uncultured Saprospiraceae bacterium
AATCAAAAATTCAATTTCTTAGAAAGATAAGTTCCCCATTGTTTAACTTTCTTTTCTGAATTAAGGATAAAAATCAATTGATCGTAGATCCAGATATTTCCTTGTGTTGTCTCAAACTGTTTTTTTGGTTTACCATAACTTTCTGAAATCTTGCTCATATCCGTTCCTATACCAATACCTTTCATCGTTTTGGATTTACTTTCAGGTTTTGTAATCATATAGTAACTCAATTCGTCAGTATCTGAATTTTGATTACAAAACACTATATAGTCGAGGCTATCTACATTGAATTGCCGGAAAGAATACGTTGAACTAATGTATCCTATTTTCTCATCGTCAAATATTGGTTCAGTTGAAAATTCCTCGATGGTCATTCCATTATTAAATTTTTGAGCTTCAACAATCTTCTGAACGGTTGAACTGCCAGTTTTTTTTATACCATTGATTATGTCAAGATTAATTTTTGCTACTAAACTTCCTGAATCACAAGCTTCCTTTAATACTGCTTTCGCCTTGTCCATTTGATTTTTTCTGGCAAACAGAATGCCATTTAATACTTTTGCATCCCAGAATGTCTTTTTATACTTACCTGCATTCGGTCGATTAATTACTTCTTGTGTACAAAAAAATTGGGCTCTTTCTATATCTCCAATTAATGAAAGGGCGATAGCTTTATTTAAATAAGCTGGTAAATATTCAGCATCTAATCCAATCGCAGCGTCAAATTGCTTTATAGCTTCAAGAAGAATTTTTTCTCTCATTTTAATTATATCTGCATCCCTAGCATGAATCGGATCGATGTCCAATTCAATGGGATAGGTATATTTTAAATCTTTTACATCAAAAAACTCAAGAGCATTGAAAAGATTAACAACTCCAAGGTTATTGAATATCTCACGACTTTGATATCGCATCAAAATATATTCGTAATACTTAATCGCTTCCTGAAATTTACCGGTAACCGTCAACCAATTTGCCATTTCAAATACTTCAATCAGTGATTTTAGCTTAAGGGTACTTCGATTGGATAATTCGATCCTGTCATCTAAAGACGGATATCCTGGAAGCTGTTCTTTAAAGTCATAAGCTGCATACAACTCTTTAAGAATATCACCCAGCTTAAGATCAATATTATAACCTGCCGTGTAGGATAAAAATCCACCCAGATAATCAGCCTGAGTTTCATTTATTATTTGATCTTCCAGAGAACGAAGGCTTACACCTATAGACAGATCAGAATAATCTGCAACAAACTGATTTTTCCAGGCATGCTTCTCATAATAATGAGTGAGTTCATGGGCTAATAAAAATGCTAACGCCGCATCGCCATACTTGGCACATATATCATAAGCTTTTTCTTCCAATACGATTTCAAAACGATCATAATCAATGGAGGCCACTCTGGATTCTTCATTTCTCAAAACCAAAGATGGAATCCGAATTCTAAAATCACCCTTAGCCTGTAAAAGCTTATCGTATATTTTTTTGATATTATTATACTTTTGAGTATTTACGTTTTTTGAAATTCTAATACCCGACGAATTTTTGGGTTGAACAAATGACGAGGTCTTCAAGGAAGTATCCTGAGCGATTATTACTGAAATGCTACAAATTAATGTGACAATAATAAAAATCTTTGTTCTGATTATTCTCCAATAAAAAAGATTTGTTGTGAAACCTAGTGTAAATTTCATAACCTTACTTATTATGGTTCGATTAAGAATGGTACGGAAAAAATATTAACTTGCCCTGCCGGTACCGGTGAACTGTAACCTCGCGTCATTGTTTCGTCGTTTTTATAATAGCTATCATTAATAATTTTTGAAAATGGATCTAATGGTGGATCGCTCGCTGCCCTTCTTTGTTCCAGAGCCCGCAGATTAATTGGATTCTTAGAAGCAACAAGTTTGAATAATTCCTGTCCTGCAGGTGGATCTAATTTGAATGAAATGTTTACTACAACACTTTTACCGGGTTCAATGTAATAATCCGAAGGTGAATCCTGAACTCTTGGAAAAAGGACATTAATTAAATAGTTAGGTTGTATATCCAGCATAGAATAATACGCTGGTTTAGTTCCAAGGTTGGTCACTTTAATTTTTATAGTATCTGAAATTTTGAATATTATTTTTCCATCCTTTGTTTTTACAGCTTCCCTTTCTTCTTCGTCTTCAGATTTTGCGTTTCGTTTATTAGCCAGCAACAATTCAAATTCAAGCTTCAAATCTTTATTTTCCTGATTAATCTTTTTTATAAATTGCACCTGCCCAAAGGAAACCAAGGCCATTTTTATTCCATGATACAGGTCTCGTTCCGAAGATTTTGAAGATAGTGATTTAATTTCAACATCATTATTGGTAGTGATGATGATTTTATTGTCGAGTTCCTGAATCACTAAGTCGGGATTGTTTGCTTCGGGTATTAAGAATGGGAATAGAAATAATGAATCTAGAATGGTTTTCACATACCTGGAAAAGTTCCCTTCTAACTTAACCTTTATATTCAAGTCTCCAAAATTTTCTTCCTTAATTTTGACCCAAGATCTTAAAGCATCACTTGCTGCAATTTCTCCGTTTACTTTTACTTTGCAGGAATTGAACTGACTTGATTCAATTACTCCTGTAACCATTAGGCTATCAGATTTTTCATCCCTGCTTTCCGGAGCATAAAATCCCACCACAGTTCCCGTACGCAAACCTTGCAGAAAACCCGCGTCGACAATTACTGTTTTTGAATTGATAAATTCTTTTACTAAAAAATAATTTGTCGAGCCAAGAAATTTGCCACCCAGTAAAGGCTGCGCCAATAATCCACTGGCTTCTGGAATTTGAGAAGGATTAAAAGATTGAATTTCAATTCTGATTTTGTCAAAAAGCTGTTGGTAACTCGATCCGGCCGATAAGGATTTTAAGGCTTTACAAAATGCATAGCTCAAGGCTCCATAAGTATTACCATCGTCGGCGTGAATTTCGTAATTCAATTGATTAGCCATTGATGCGAAAAAATTAATCATTGAGGCCATCTTGGATTCGTCCTTAGTACTAATTTCGCTTTGGGTACTTTCTTTTATATTTTTATGATGGTTATTTAAAAATTCTGGTGAAGCGATAGCAACATCCACCCCTCTGGAGATTCCTATATGTCGAGTAGATGTTCCTGAGTGACAGGCATCAATACAAGCGAGTAAGTGTCCTTTTGGACCGAGTTTTTTTCTGATGTTGGTAAATAATACATTTACTTCGTCGTCAAGAACATGATTTTGACCAGAATACTTACCGGGTTTATATTCACTTAAGGCATCGTATGCGGCCCAGGCTTCATCATATCCATCGAGTTCATCTCCGCTTAAATCCTGAACTTGTTGTCCATGACCGGAAAAATGAAAATAACATATATCTCCCGGTTTCAGTATATTCCTTGTTAACTTGTTCAGGGCGGCTATAATATTACTTTTTGTGGCCTGCTCATCTTTGATGATCCATATATCCTTTTCTTTTATACCAATAGTTTTTAAGGCAGACTTTAAGATGTTGACATCATTTTGAGCATTAATTTCTCTGAATCCACTACCGTCCGGATAATGACCAATGGCAACAATAAGAGCCTTCTTGTTTTGACTATAAAGGACATTTTCAGGTGCCCAAGACAGGAACACCAATAATACTATTGAAAAATAATTATGCCAGTACTTCATATTTTATGTTGCACCAAAATTAAAACATTTCTCTAAGGAGAAGATTTATTTGTTCTGCAATTTCCATGATTGTTAATTCTTCGATATAAAGACCTGGCTTTAAATCTATCCATCTCGTTCCTGGAGCCCATTATAAGTATAAAATTTACTCAAAAGGTTATCACAATACCCCACCCCTTCAATTAAATTATTTATACTTATTTTCCTAAGATATAGAATCTTTATGGTAACTTATTTTGAACATAATTTATCTTTCCATATTCTCCAAAATAAATTAAATCTGCCAAACCTAATCTTTAATTGTAAATCCTATGTCTTACTCAAAATTGCTAGCTATTTAATCTCAAAAGAGGCAGAAACAGAACAAGTTTCAAAATCTGTAACCGTTACACTAAAAAGTCCTTTACCGCTAATATTGATCGTTTGAAAATTCGTATGACCAGTGGACCATTTATAGGTGAACGGTGGAGCACCATTTGTGGTATTTGCAGTTAGTGTACCGTCCTTTTCATTCCAGGAGATCGATACTTTAAATCCAGATTCATGACACTGTATGTCTGTTAGCGGTTTATTACAAGCTCCTAATATCAGTACTAAAAGACATACCCATATATTAATTATTTTTTTCATGAGCATAATATTAATAAGCAAATATAATCATTCAATGGCAAAAAAAATCATTTATCATTATTGCTATCCTACTTCTTCGGTTGCTTCAAGATCATTTCCATCCAGATTTATTTCTTTGTTATCCAGCCAATCTCTATATTCATCAGGGCGAACAATAACCGGCATTCTTTTTTTGCTGTTATGAATTTCAGCCATCAGTTCATTGGCTTCAGTAGTAATAATGGTATAGGTATTAATTACTTCACCGGTTTTTGGATCAACCCATTTTGACCATAGTCCAGCAAAGGCAAATACTTCTTCACCTTTAACTTTGATTAGAAACTTTCGTTTTGTTTTTCCTTTTGGGTCCAACCATTGCCATTCGTAAAATCCATTACTTGGAATTAAACAATGTTGATGTGCAACATCCCGGAATGAAGGTTTCTCTTCGATGGTTTCAATTTTGGCATTAAGAGTGTATTTCTTAATCTCATCGTTCTTTGCCCAGGACGGAATTAGGCCCCATTGATACCGTTGCAAAATATTTCTTTTGGTATTGGTAATAACAGGTGTCTTCGGATAGGTAAACGCGTTAATATAGAACTGCGGTGCCAATTCTTCCATATTCTCTAAAGTTACCCGGAAGTGCTTTGCCAATTGTTTATCGGTCATAGAAACTAAAGAATGAAAACACATAAATAATGATTAAAGAATAAATATTAAAGAGTAAAATGGCAAAGCTAAGATATTCAACAATACGTTAAATTAATGGACAAATGCTTTGATTAATTGCAATTAATAATTTTATTTGCATATACAATTCATATTAATGTCCTACCCATATCAAATCCGGTCTGAGCAAGAGTACAACATAGCATATAATGATAGTGTACAACATCCAGAAGAATTTTGGGAAAAAGTCGCAGAACATTTTGTCTGGCATAAAAAATGGAATAAAGTTTTAGAATATGATTTTATTGAAGCCAAGGTAAAATGGTTTGAAGGTGGAACACTTAATATTACTGAAAATTGTGTGGATCATCATGCACTGCTTAATCCCGATAAAATTGCCCTGATTTGGGAATCGAATTTTGAATCGGAATCTTCTCAAAAAATAACTTACAAAGAACTATTAGATCGCGTCATTCAATTTGCACAGGTATTGGTGAATCAAGGAATTGAAAAAGGTGATCGGGTATGCATCAATATGGGAATGATTCCTGAATTGATGATTGCCGTACTGGCATGTGCTCGGATTGGCGCTATACATTCTGTAATATTTGGCGGATTCAGTTCGGCAAGCATTGCAGATCGGTTAGCAGATGCGGAAGCCAAACTTGTCATTTGTTGCGATGGGGCGTTTCGCGGTGATAAGATTATTCCAATTAAAAAAATGGTAGACGATGCGCTACAGATTTATCCTAATGTGGATCGCGTTATTGTCGTTCAAAGAACAAAATCTGAAGTAAATATGACTTCAGATCGTGACGTATGGTGGCATGAAGAAATCAATAAAGTCCTTTCTAATAAAGATCCTTTATGCATTATGGAAGCTGAAGATCCTTTGTTTATACTTTATACTTCAGGTTCTACCGGCAAACCAAAAGGAGTTGTTCACTCCACCGGCGGATACATGGTTTACGCGGCGTATACTTTTGTGAATGTGTTTCAGTATAAGCCCGGACAGATTCATTTTTGTACGGCCGACATTGGTTGGATAACAGGTCATAGTTATATAATCTATGGACCTTTATTAGCAGGAGCAACGACACTTATGTTTGAGGGAGTACCAACATGGCCTGATGCTGGTCGGTTTTGGAAAATAATTGAAAAACACCAGGTGAATATTTTTTATACCGCACCAACCGCTGTTCGCTCTCTAATGAGTTTCGGTGATGAATTTATTGAAGGCAAAAATCTTGAATCATTAGAAGTTATAGGTTCTGTCGGCGAACCTATTAATGAAGAAGCATGGCATTGGTATTTTGATAAAATTGGTAAACAAAAATGTTCTTTGGTTGATACCTGGTGGCAAACCGAAACTGGCGGAATACTTATTTCCAATCTTGCCGGAATTACATCTTCCATACCTAGTTATGCCGGTAAGCCATTGCCCGGAATTCAATTGGAATTACTAAATGAAAATAGCCAGGAAATTACGGAGTCGAATATTCAGGGAATCCTTTGTATTAAATTTCCCTGGCCCGGAATTATCCGAACCACATTTCGCGATCATGAACGATGCAGAAAAAATTATTTCTCAATGTATCCCCATCGATATTTCACTGGTGATGGAGCACTTAGAAATAAAGATGGCCTATTTCGTATAATAGGAAGAGTTGATGATGTATTAAATGTCAGCGGACATCGCATAGGTACTGCCGAATTGGAAAACGCCATTAACAGTCACCCACTTGTAATTGAAAGTGCGGTAGTCGGATATCCTCATGCTATAAAGGGTGAAGGTATTTATGCATATTGCATCATAACTGAAGAGCCTAAGGATTATAAATTGCTACAATCTGAAATCCATGAATGTGTTCGAAATATTATTGGCGGATTTGCCTGTCCTGATAAAATTCAGATCGTCAGTGGACTACCCAAGACCCGAAGTGGAAAAATCATGCGACGCATTCTTCGCAAGATTGCAGAAGGGTACACGGATCAATTTGGAGACTTAACCAGTCTGCTCGACCCTTCGGTGGTTGAAAAAATAATTATTGAAAAAAATAAGAATTAAAAAATCGGTTTGGCTTAATCGGCTTCCCAATATTTATCACATGGCTTCTGCAACAACTTCTTTAACATTGGGAATCATCCTCTTCATAAGACCTTCAATTCCTGATTTTAATGTTACTGTTGAAGAAGGACATCCACTACAAGAACCTTGCATCATTACGGTAACTACTCCATCGTTGTAAGATTTAAACTCTATATTGCCACCATCCATTTCAACGGCAGGTTTAACATAATGCTCAATAATCTCTTTAATGCGTTTAACAATTTCTAACTCCTCTGGTGAGTAAGAATCTGTTAGATCTTCCACTAATTTGGATTCAACAAATTCTGTATAAGCCGTATTTACAATTTCTCCTCCTGATTCAATGTAGGATTTTAAATGTTCCTTAAATGGAATCATTAACTCATGCCAGTCATAATCCGGTTTCTTAGTTATGGTTACAAAATTATTAGAAATGTACACCGCACGAACCTGTTCCAAACTGTACAATGAAGTAGCCAAGGGAGACCATTGTTCTGCGGCCTCTTTATCCTTGAAGTCTGCTACACCTTGAAATAACATTCTATTGCAAACAAACTTTAAAGATTCCGGATTTGGCGTTTGCTCCGTGTAGATTAATAATTGTGGGGCCTGTTTAGTTAAAGTTTCCATATTCTATCTCTTGTGACATTTTCAAACAAAAATAGCTTGACTTAGTTCACCAGTTTGGATTGAACATTTAATCCGGACAAGTATGTCTTTTATTGTAGATTTAAAATCAAGTAGTAAAGGAAAGCACATGGTTATGCAGCGATTGTAAAATCTCCTTTGCCTGTAACAAAGATTTTACATTCTCTCGAATCATCATAAGGCTATTAAGAGTTTGCTTCATGGTTAGTGGATGTTCTGATTTATCCTTGGCTATAGACGCAGTCAGAATTTTGAAATATTCAGAATCAAAATAACTCGAAGATGGATTAGTAATAAAGGTCGCTTGTAGTTTTCTTTTTTTAAGTGCAATTCGCTCAAATCCCATCTGTCGTGCAATCCATCGGACCCTTAATCCTTCAAATAATTCATCCACTTGTTTAGGTATTGACCCGAAACGATCAGAAAGAACTTTAGAAAATTCTTGAATACCTTCTTCTGTTTCAATTTTATCGAGCTGTTGATAGAGATTAAGTCTTTCTTGTATATTGCTGATATATTGATCCGGAATAAACATTTCGATATCGGTATCAATGATTACATCTCGGAGATAAATCTTTGTCTGTTTTTTAGATTGATCATCAAGTTTATCTTTGAAATCGGATTCTTTTAATTCTAAGATGGCCTCTTCCAATATTCTTTGATATGCTTCGTATCCAATGTCGGTTATAAATCCACTCTGCTCTCCTCCCAATAAATTACCTGCTCCGCGAATATCCAGATCTTTCATTGCAATGGCAAATCCACTCCCTAAATCTGAAAATTCTTCAATCGTCTTCAACCGCTTTCTCGCTTCCATGGTTAAGGCTGAAGACGGCGGTGCAAACAAATAACAATATGCTTTTCGGTTTGAACGACCAACGCGTCCACGTAATTGATGTAAATCGCTTAGTCCAAATTGATGCGCATTATTAATAATAATTGTGTTGGCATTCGGTATATCCAATCCGGTTTCAATAATATTCGTACAGACTAAAACATCGTATTTGAATTCAATAAAATCTACTAATACTTTTTCCAGCTTTTCTGCCTCCATCTGTCCATGCGCAACCCCGATATCAATGGATGGACAAAGCTTTCGAATCATCTCTGCAATCTCCCCTAAGTTGGCTACCCGGTTATGCACAAAGAAAACCTGACCTCCTCGATAGACCTCATTCATTATAGCGTCTTTGATTAGTTCATCATTGAAAACTCTTCTCTCTGTGGCAATTGGTTGTCGATTGGGTGGAGGAGTTTGTATTACACTTAAGTCTCTGGCAGAAAGTAGAGAAAATTGCAAGGTCCTGGGAATTGGTGTTGCCGTCAAGGTAAGAGTATCGACATTGTATTTTAGTTCTCTTAATTTTTCTTTAGAAGCTACACCGAATTTTTGTTCTTCGTCAATAATGAGTAATCCAAGATCTTTAAAATCAGTTTTTTTATTTAATAAACTGTGTGTGCCAATGAGAATATCCAATTTTCCGGATTTACAATCCTTTAGTATTTGAGTCTTTTCCTTGGTCGTTCTAAATCTGGATATGTAATTAACATCAATTGGAAATTCCTTAAATCGATCTAAAAATGTTTTATAGTGTTGCAGTGCCAATATTGTAGTTGGAACAAGTACAGCAACCTGTTTACCATCCTGTACACACTTAAAAGCCGCCCTTAATGCAACTTCTGTCTTTCCAAAACCAACATCACCACAGATCAATCTGTCCATTGGATAATCCTTTTCCATATCCGCTTTCACTTCTTGAGTGACTTTTATTTGATCCGGAGTATCTTCATATATAAATGAGGCTTCTAATTCAGCTTGCATATAATTATCGGGTGCGAAGGCATAACCTTTTGAAGCTTTGCGCTTTGCATACAACGCTATTAATTCTTTAGCAATATCCTTTACTCTTTGCTTGGTCTTTTGCTTTAATACCTTCCATTGCTCTGATCCAAGCTTATGAAGAGTCGGCTCTGTTCCTTCTTGTCCTACATATTTGGAGATTTTGTGCAAGGAATGAATGCTGACATATAAAATATCATTGCCCTTGTATATTAAACGTACTGCTTCCTGAACCTGACCGTTGATGTTGAGTTTTTCTAATCCGGCAAAACGTCCAATTCCATGATCCAAATGAGTTACATAATCTCCTTGATGTAATTCTTTTAATAATTTTAAATTAGCAGCCTTATCTGAGCTTAATTTATTTTTTAATTTAAAACCATGAAACCTGGAAAAAATCTGATGATCGGTGAAACATGCAATTTTTAATTGATCATCAATAAATCCTTCCCGAATTCCAATGTACTGCGGTTCGAAAATGTTACCAGCTTTTAAATCTTCAAAAATATTATAGAATCGCTCGATTTGTTGTTTGTTCTCAGAACATATAAGAGTCTTATACTGATTCGAAATAAATTGATTTAAGACTTCAATCAGGAGATTAAAGTTTTTATTAATGCTTGGTTGAGGCTTAATGTGTAATTCAATCTCTGTTAAGCCCTCTTTTATTTCGGGTTTAGTACCATAATAGACATGATGCAATGGATTAATTCGCTGAATTAATTCTTGAGGATGAATAAACGCACGCTCTTCAATAATAGGAATACGGTCTTCTTCATCGTAATGGATCATTTTTTCTCCAAATTTGAGAGCGGATTCCATACACTGACCTAATCGATCCACCAGGGTATGAAGGTCTTTAACACAGAGTATCGAATTTGGACTAATGATTTCGAATAGTGATTTCTTTTCTGAATACGCAATTTCAGAATTAATATTCGGAATAATGGAGAATCTGGCAATATTGGCTACCGATAATTGAGATTGAGTGTCAAAAGTTCTTATACTTTCAATGAGTATATCATTTAATTCAATTCGATAGGGTTCCGGAGCAGAAAATGAAAATAAGTCTATTATTCCTCCCCGAATGGAAAACTGACCTGGTTCATATACAAAGTCAACTCGTTCAAATCCATAATGAATCAATTTATCAATTAATTCATCGATATCTAGCAGATCATCTTTCGCCATTTCTATGCGGGCATTCTTTATATCCCCTGGTGCTATAATTTTTTCAAAAATGGCTTCAGGATAAGTAACCACTAGATATTTATCATTCCTGCTTATCAAGTCAACACATTCTAATCTTTGCTGAACTTGAAAAGTATCAATAGATTCAAATTGAGCAGGCCGTTTAAAAGAATCAGGAAAAAAAATTAGCTGACTACTATTAAGAAAAGAATCCAGATCATTGGCTATATAACTGGCATCCTCTTTGTCTTCAGCAATAACAATTAATGGAGAATTATTCTGACTAAACATTCCGAAAAGCAAAAAGCTATCCCTTGAACCCGCGAGTCCCTTAACGAATATCCTTTTGGCCGGTCCATCAGATTGAAGTGTATTCAAAATCTGAAGGGCTATCGGATCTTTGGAGTAAATTTCCCTCAGCAGCTTTGATTCCGCCACAGCGCAAATATAGACCTAATTAGGCTTGAACAAATTATAAATTACAGATAATACTTTTCTCTAAAATAATACCCTATTTACTTTTGACTAAAGGATATAATTCCTGATGAATGAAGTCGGAAGGATATTGTTCCATGTCTTCGAATCCTAACTTTTCATAGGGGTTTTCTTTAGGAATATAGTCCGTCTTAAAGATATAATCCCAAAGACTAAGACTTAAACCAAAATTTACACCATAGGTGTTTTTGGGAAGGATTTTCGCGTGGTGCCATAGATGCATTTTAGGGTTATTTAAAATATACTTAAATGGTCCATAATCCCAACCCAAATTAGCGTGATTAAGGTGCCCAATGGCAACTGCAACAATATGTACAATGAAAAAATCCTCTATCCCAAATCCAATCATGGCTAAAGGAATGTATTGTATCGATTTATACACGATGGTTTCCATCCAGTGAAATCTCAGATGAGCCGCGAAACCCATTTGTTCTACAGAATGATGCAATTTGTGAAATTGCCATAACCATTGATTTTTATGCAAAAGACGATGAACATTCCATTGTATAAAATCGGCCACTACAAACATTAAAATATATTGAGACCAAACCGGCCATTGTTGAATATGAAAAGCCACCAGGTTGTTCCAGCCAAATAATCCAATAAAATCATTAAATAATTGAACTCCAACATTCGAAATGGCTGAATACCCTATCAAGGACAACAGAAAGAAATTAAAAAACATATAAAAGCCATCGAGAAAAAAATCTTTTCGCACGATAGCTTGCTCTTTTCTCCACGGAAAAAATATTTCGAGTAACCAGACCAGTAAGGATAAACCCAATAACCAGTAGAAATAATTATTCCACCTAGGATTTAATATTTCATTCCATAAATAATGATAATAACCTTGGTAAGATTGTTGAATGATTTGAATGTACTTATCCATTACGTTAAAAGTTATGGAACATATAAATGATTAGCCCATCAGACCAATCAGAGCCCCGGTAAAAGTGTGACTAAGCAGTCCATAAGTACAGATCAAAAAATATTGGCTCCAGGTCATCTCAGCAGACCGCATAATGACCAATAAAGGAAGTCCAAAAATGATAATGGTGAGCATAAATCCTGTCTTAATTCCATCAGCCATACCACTGCGTTCTCCCATCAGCATAAATAAGGCCATAAAAAAACTGGTAATTAAACCTGCTATTAACACTACAATTAATTTATCCGGTGAGAGAGGATTACTTTCCGATTTTCCTAACAACTTTTGAATTCCAAATATGCTTCCTAACAACTTATTTGAAAAACACAAAACGTATATCATCAGATAAGCGACAGTTGCGATCAAAATGGAGAGTATAGAAATATGAGACATCATAGCTCGACGGATGAAATTAATTTAATCAAATCAATACCTAAATGGATTAATTTAGAAAAAATCGTAAATGGAAAAGAATGTTGCCAGTCTTCTTGAACAAACTGATGCTAATCCTTTCCGTAATATCTGATTATTCCTCTGATTTCTTTGTCTTCAGTAATATTCGGTACCAGATTAATGAGAATACTAAGCTGACTTGCATCATCTGTAATGGCTTCCTTAAGATCTTCAATGGCCTGGTTTCTATTGCCGATTAAGTAATTATAGGCGACTTTACAAAATAACAAGTCAGTACCCACCGAATACTTATCAGCCCGGACTATAATTTTATAGGCTTTCTCATAATTCTTACGCTCTAAAAGAAAACTAATATATTTTGTCCAATACAAGCTTTGTTCTAATCCAGTTCTGGCGGCTTTGGCATAATGCGTATCGGCCAGAGAATATTCGCCGGTTATAGAATAGGTATCGGCTAAAGAAGCATGATACTCTTCTCTATACTCTTCAATCATTATAGCCTCTTTAAGATAATGTATAGCTTTGCTATACTCTTTAGATTCCAAATGACAGAGTCCCAAGTAATAACAGATCTCATCATCATATGGATCTGCACGGTAAGTTTTTAATAGAATTTTCTTGGCATCCTTAAATCGCTTTAACTTAATTAAGCAATCTGCCAGATAGGCTACTACTTCACTATCAGAACCAAAGTTTTGTAATACTTCAGAGTAAATATCGACAGCCTTTTCGAACATGCCAATCTGAACGGCTAATTCAGCGCAATCCATAAAACCTTGTTCGAACTGAGGATTAATGATAAATGAATACTCCAAAGCTTCGAAAGCCTTTTCATATTCTCCAATACAAGAATAAGCATGACCAAGATTGAACCATGCCAGATAACTGTAAGGATTTTTGTCAATTAATTCAAGGTGAAGACTAATACTCTCTTCGTATTTCTTCGAAAATTCCACACTTACCCATATTTGTTCTAATGCTTCTGCATTATTCGGGTTGAGGACTAAGGCTTCTTTTAGTGTGTAGAACATTTTTTCAAAATCTTTCATTGTTTCTCGGATAAATGCTTCAATTAATAATAAATCAGTAATATCGGTTTTATGAAAGATCAATTTTATCTCCTGTATAAGCATTAAAGCTTCTTCACCATAACCTTGTATGGCTAGTAACTTTGCTTTCAAAATTTGAACTTCACGATCGTAAGGGGCGAGTTTCATAGCTTGTTCGATGACTAATGTAGCTTCGCTAAGCTGCATCTTCTTCATCAACAAATGTGCTTTAGTTAGGTAGAACTCAGTTCGAAATTTAAAGTGTGTAAGCGCTGCCTCTGCGACATCCAATGCCCTGTCGAGCGCTCCCTGATGAGTATAGTATTCAATTAACTTGTGATAAGACTTATCCTCCCACATTTCATTGGAAAGATGATTTTGCTGATATTCGAATTCTTGAATTAGCTCAGCGAGTTTTGTATTTGGCTTCGTCTTCTTGTTCACTATTTCCTGTGGGATTAATAATGATTCCGTAAAAGTACAATATTGTAACCGAAATCAAAATTTAGATGTCAAAATCATTGTTTATCCTATTATATTAAATGTTTTTTTAATATCATGCAATATTTTTTTAATCAGATCAATATACATTATTAGAAAAACAAATGTTTCATAGCTGATTTTTATAAATTGTTCTGAATCACTTAGAAATAAAATTATTATTTTTTCAAAAAAAAACTGCTAAAAAAATTTTCAACGAGCTTTCCTGCTCATGGATTAATTATTAAAAAAAAATTTATCCACATAAAACGTATTTTATATATTGGTAAAATTTTTTATTCAAAAACTTTTTTGTCTTGAAACTAAAATTAATCCGCTAAAAATCAGCATCGCACATATTGCATATTCCCATCTCCATTGATCTTTATGGAGCATCAATGCAATTACAAAAGCTATAAAGGGTTGAAGGTAAATATAGTTACTTACTAATGCTGCAGAACTATACTCCAGCGCCTGTGCATTGAATAAATATGCTAAGAAAGTTGTTGCAATCAATACAAACATTAAGGATGCCCACTCTTTAAGCTCAAACTGGTTAAATGGAATATCCAATAAGCCTTGATATGATATTGGAAGGCATAAGAAAAAACCAATTAGAAAGATCCAGGTTAACAAACTTATGGTGCCGTATTTTGAAGATAAGCTCGAAAAAGAACTTAGATATAAAGAATAACTCACAGCGTTGATAAATATCATGATATCTCCTACCAGACTAGATAACTTTTGACTTTCAGGAGCAGATGAAAGAACTAACCAAAGCGTACCAGTGAAACCCAAAATACAACCGAACCATTGCTCCCAGTTAATTGGATTTCTTTTCCAAATGGAATGAATTACAAAAACCAGGATGGGAGTAGTAATCATTATAAGTGATGCGTGAATTGGGCTCGTTCTGGCTAAACCATTAAAGAAAAATAGCTGATTGGTCAATATTCCCGTAACCGAAAAGTAAATGACCATTTTCCAATCTTTGCGCTCAATGGCTATAGGTTTACCATAAAACAGCAACAACAAAAAAAGACCGGTACCAATTCTAAGTAGAATAAATGTATTGGGATCTATCAGTCCAGGATCAAGGATAATCTTGGCGATGCTGTAATTGGCTCCATAAATTAAGGCTACACTAAACAACAACAAATGTGCCTTAGCTTCCTTAGATGCTTTAAAAATTGCCACCTTCCTTATTCAATTCCCCATTCAAAATGAGCATCCACATAAATAGACAAATGCCGATTGAAGTCTCCAAAGTATGTTCAACCAAAAAACTAAACCATAGGACTGCAGATATGGATAGAGCTAGTTTGTTAGTATGAAAAAAGTTTTTTATAAAAGAAAAATAAAAGAGCAAGGATAAAATAACAAATGATAAAATACCACATGAAGCCCAACTAAAAATAAATTGGTTATGTGGTAACTTCCAGTCCGATTTTTGCAGATTGTTTTGATAATAATCAATAACATGTTGTTTGAAATCTCCAAGTCCTGTTCCCATAATTGGATTTTCCATTATAATTTTCCATCCCACGGAGATGGATTCCCATCTCTCTATATCAGAATACCAAACGTGTTTTCCTCTACTCCACTCTCCGAGTTCCCAAATTAAGTAGTAATATTTATTCTGAAGACTTGGAATTAACCAAACCATCCCTATTAAAAACAAAATAAGCATGGGTATAATCCAAAATAAGTGTTTAAGTTTTCTTCTTTGATACAAATAACCAGTCGATAGGACAAGAATACCAAGATATAAACTTAATAATCCCGATTTTACGCTTAAAACATGTATCCCTATTACTTGAAAAAGTAAAAGTGCAAAATAAAATTCACGTTCAAATCTGAATCCTAATATCTTTTTTTCTACAATGAGATAAATCAATATGAGTATATAGATAGCCAAAATCAGACTAAATCGAATATGAGGTATAGGAGTCGGTAAAGTCTTGCCTTTCAATAACAATAAATTAACTTCTTCAAAATGAGTAAAATAATTCCATAGAACTATTCCGAGTTGTACAGTCATGGATAATATACCAAGAAGCAGAACAACATGCAATCTATTTTTACCTGTAAGACTATGAACTGAAAATACAATAGGCAGAACTACAATTGGAGCCATTAAGCGAAGATGATGAGACCAAAAACTATAATCATCCGACCATAAGACCGAAAGTGCATAACTGATATAAAAAAAAATGGGTAATAATTTTGTCCAATCCAATATTTCTGTTCGAACCTCCTGAATTATCCTATGGTTGAATTTTATTCCATTCGCTGTGTCTTTCCAGAATATACAAGCTGCCATTCCAAACATGCTTACACTTAACACATAAAGAGAAAAGGGTAAGGCAAAAGTAAATGCTGCAAAAAAGAATGCGAATACATCCAATATTTGAATTCTGTACTTACTAATTCCTTTCAACATTCTTTAAAACGCTAGAACATGCATGAAATGATACAAAACGCAACATTTTTACTGAAGCCAAAATAATCCTTAAATTTGCGCTAAATTAGGCTTTTCAACTTTTATTTATGGAATGGAAAAATTTAATCCAGTCGATCAAGCAGGAAATTGAGGCATTCTCCATTTCCAATGCTTCTCAATTGGAAGAATTCAGATTAAAATTTATTGGAACAAAAAATGTAATTAAGCCTCTCTTTTCTCAAATGTCATCCATTCCTAATGAATCAAAAAAGGAATTTGGACAGCTCTTGAATGAACTTAAGAACCTGGCAGAACAAAAATTTGAGAGTTACAACGAACTGAATTCAAGTAAAGCACAGAAGGATATTCCAGAACTCAGTCTTCCGGCCAGTAACCATAACATTGGAAGTCGCCATCCGATTAGTTTGGTTATGGATAAGATCATCAGTATCTTTAGTAAGATAGGATTTGAAATTGCTGAAGACCGGGAGATCGAAGACGATTGGCATAACTTTACTGCATTAAACACTCCGGATGATCACCCTGCAAGGGATATGCAGGATACTTTTTATCTGAAGGATAAATCAGATATGGTTCTTAGAACTCATACATCTTCTGTTCAAGCGAGATTTATGACAACACATAAACCACCTATTCGGATTCTCGCACCTGGAAGAGTATTTCGCAATGAAACTATTTCAGCCCGATCCCATTGTCAATTTCATCAAGTAGAAGGATTGTATATCGATAAGGGAGTCTCCATGGCTGACCTTAAACAAACTCTACTTTTTTTTGCAAGAGAAATGTTTGGTTCAGAGGTTAAAATAAGATTACGTCCATCCTATTTTCCATTTACCGAGCCATCTGCTGAAATGGATATTTATTGGGGTCTAAAAGACGAAACAGATTATCGCATAACCAAAGGAACCGGTTGGTTAGAAATTCTTGGTTGTGGGATGGTTGATCCCGCTGTATTAAGCAATTGTGGGATTGATCCTGATGTGTATTCCGGATTTGCATTCGGGATGGGAATTGAAAGACAGGCTATGCTTCTTTATAAAATACCGGATATAAGATACTATTTTGAAAACGATCTTAGATTCCTGAGACAATTCAAATCGGCATAACATGTCTCAAAAACCAAGTTTAGCTAAAGGAACACGAGACTTTCTTCCCGAACAAGCCAGAAAGAGACGATACATCTTTTCTGTTATTGAAGATTGCTTTAAGGCCTTCGGATATCAACCGCTCGAAACTCCTGCCATGGAGAATCTAAGCACCTTAACCGGTAAGTATGGAGAAGAAGGAGATAAATTATTATTTAAAATTCTTAATTCAGGTGACTATCTCAAAGATGTTTCTGAAGATCTTTTAAATACAAAGAATAATAATAAAATTCTTCCATTGATATCTGAAAAAGGGTTGCGGTATGATTTAACAGTTCCACTGGCAAGAACTGTAGTTATGAATCGACATTTAATTAGCTTTCCATTCAAGCGTTATCAGATACAACCCGTATGGCGAGCTGATCGCCCTCAAAAAGGTAGGTACAGGGAATTTTATCAATGTGATGCAGATGTTCTTGGATCTGATAGTCTGATGTACGAAGCTGAGTTAATGTTAATCTATAAACAAGTATTTGACAAACTGCAAATACCTGTTAAAATACTTTTTAATCATCGAGCTATTCTGGAAGGACTCGCTATTCAATCCGGACAAGATGATAAGTTTATTGCAATAACTGTAATCCTTGATAAGCTAGATAAAATAGGCATAGATGCTGTTCGCAATGAGTTAATTGAAATCGGAATGGATGAATCTAAAGCGAATCAACTCCTTAACTTGACAGCGCAGAAAGAATTATCATTATTTGAATTCAATGAAAAATCTAAAGAAGGATGCAGAGCTTTGAATCAAATATTGAATTATTTGAGTTCATCAGGATTTTCTAGTAATGTTTTTGAATTTGAACCTCGCTTAGCCAGAGGATTAAGTTACTATACGGGGACCATTTTTGAAGTTGTCCCTACAGAGGCGAAAATGGGTAGTCTTGGAGGTGGAGGGCGATATGATAACTTAACCGGAGTATTTGGAGTTCCTGGTATTTCGGGAGTTGGAATTTCATTTGGAGCAGAAAGAATATTCGACGTTATGGAAGAACATGGGTTATTTCCAAAAGAAACCAGTTCCGGATTAAAATTACTTTTTTTGGTATTGGATGAAGCCAGCCATGCATTTGCTTTTCAGTTAACGATGCAAATTAGGGCTCAAGGAATTAGCTGTGATATCTATCCTGAACCAGGAAAACTTAAAAAACAGTTCAAATACGCTGAAGACATCAAGGCTGAGAATATTGTCGTTGTCGGAGAAAGTGAACAGAGAAGCAAGCTTCTAAAAATAAAAAATCAGTTAACAGGTCAAGAGTTTGAAGGTGACATTAATAGCGTAATCGCAACATTATCAAATAGATAGTCAGTAACTTATATATAAGAAATATTATTAATATATATTAACACTGTATTTGAGCACTTAACTTTTCGTTTAAATACATAATATGTACCTTTGCAATTCTATTCGGTATTAAAAACCGTAATCCGGAAGCTTATTATTTGTGAACTCCGGAAATAATTACACCGATTAGCCGATTTTTTTAATCCAATGAATGTCTTATGATACAACGGCATTTCTTGTTTATTTTATTATTTAGCCTTAACTCATTCGTTTTAAGGGCGGAATATGCTGTAAACCCTTCTGAGAGCTCGTCCATCAACGATAAGGTACTTTTTAACTATTACGAAACGGAAGTTTTAGATCGCCTCAAGAATTTAAATACCATTGTCGATTTTCAAACCAATGAGGACGTAATGGATCAAGTAAGAAGATACGTTGTTGTTGATCGAAACGGAAGTAAATCCATTCTCGACCGCTCCAACCTCTATTTTCCTTTAATTGAGAGACTCCTATTTGACAATAATCTTCCATCACAGCTTAAAAGTCTTGCTGCTCTTGAATCTGCGTTAAACCCTGACGCACATTCCTATGCCGGAGCTGCTGGTCTGTGGCAATTAATGCCCGAGACGGCTCGTGAATTAGGTTTAAAGGTCAACAAAAGCATTGATGAAAGACTTGATCCGGTGGCATCTTCAAAAGCAGCTATAAGTTACATCAAGAAACTCTATGAAATGTTTGGAGATTGGTCATTAGTCTTGGCTGCTTATAATTGCGGAGAGTATAAAATAAAAGCATTAGTCGAGGAAAAAAATTCAAAGGATTTCAATTTTTTAAAATCTTTTCTTCCAAGGCAAACCCAATTATTCATTCCTACCTTTATAGGCGTCAGTTACATGTTGGAGTACTATACAGAACACAATTTAATTCCATCCGAATTAGAATTACCGAACAGCTATCTGACTTATGTTAAAATTGACAGACCCATTAATTTGAATAAATTATACAAGGAGACGAAAATTAACAAAGAACTTTTTAAAAGCTATAATCCATCTTTTAAAAGTTCTGAAATTGGTAAGTCCAGCGGTGGAGTATATGTTACCTTACCGGATAGTATGATGGTTGAATTTGTGGATTATTACTTAAATAAATATTCCAACACCGTTGACACATCACACATGGTCGAGTCGGTTCAGGGTCAACTATTACTTGAATTGATATCATTCAGCAGACCTGAGATTACAGCTGCGGAAAAAATTGAACCCGCTGAAACTCCTGTAATAGAATATAATTCTCAGGATTATACCCAAGTGAAAGAAACTCCAACCGTAAAATCTGAATCAATTAAAAATTATCAATACCATATCTTACATACCGGAGAAAGTCTGTCCGACGTTGCTCAGCAGTACAATCTTGCCATTGAAGATTTGATGAAATGGAACAAACTGGATTACAACGATAATCTTATGGCCGGTTCTGTTATAACCATAAGACATTAATCAATCCTTTCCATTTAATTTCAATTTTACTGTAACTAAAAAGTTTCTTCCAGGAGCACTGATTCCACTGGCAAATGTTCGGTAATGCTTATCTAAGATATTTTCCACACCTGCTTGCACTGAAAACAGTTTGTTGATCTTATAATTGCCAAGCAGATTGATTGTCAGCCAGGATGGCATCCCTTCTTTTGTTGCATATTGAAGATTATCTTCTCCGCTAGGACTATAATCTTGTAGTTTTTTATCACCATTGTATAAAATATAGCCTTCAAGATTTAATTTTTTGTAACAGTATTGAACAGACGTTCGCCCAAAAATCGGAGGAATATGATCCAACGGAATAATCGTATCGTTTTCTAAGTCTGAATAATTACCATAAGTTATGGATAAGCTATTATCAACTACAAGTTGATCACTTAACTTAATTTGAAGCGTGGCCGTAGTGCCTTTTAAAAATGCTTTATTGACATTTTGCATTGCTTTTACTTTACTGCTTACCCCTTGATAATAAATGGAATCCATGCCCAGATATTGAAAATCCTTCAGCACCATAGCATTTGTCATATTGGTATACCATACATTAATCCCTGCGCTTAAAAATGTCGAAAACTTCTTGTCTACACCAATTTCAAGATTGTATGTGTATTCTGGTCGTATATGATCATTCGGAATAATTAATGTACCGGCAGCCGATTCAAATATTTTAGTCAGGTCATCAACATTTGGAGTACGAAATCCCGTTGAACCTGTTATAAAAATTCTACCTCTATCGCGAATTTTATACAATAAAGACAAATTACCTGTTACCGCATCATTAGTTTGTTTTATTTTTTGAAATGGAAAATGAAAAAAACTTGTGTCAATTATTTTGGAACGAAGTTCATTAACCTGATATCGAAGCCCATCCGAAAATTCAAAACGATCATTAATATTCCATCGGTGTGCTGCATATAATGCTGCACTTGACGTATGGCTTCCTCCGTCAGGGTATCTGGTTATGTCTTTTTTTGAAATTCCACTTACAATATTCGTAGTATTAGCCTTAGATTCTACATCATTGTAAATTAACTCTATTCCATAGTTGAAATGATGATCCTTAGTTAAAGCTGCCTGGGCATCAAAATTGAAAGAATAAACTTCTACTTGTTCTTTCTGATTTATTCTGTTGTCGTTTCTAAATCGCCTGCTTATCCTTTCCTGGTCTAGATTTTGATAGGCAAGAATCCATTTTGCCTTTGACAACCAACGAGAATTGGAATGATAAGAACTTGTCAAAGAGGACAACAATCTTTGTTGTGGCCCATAACTCCATTCTGCAAATCTTAAGTTGCTTCCGTTTAAATCAGTTAATCGATCATATCTCGGAATATCCGATGAATTAGAATATTGAACATTTAAAATGTGTTCCCATCTGTTGTTTGACTTCCAAACTAATTTCTGTAAGATATCGTATTGATGGTAGCCGCTGAATTTTTGCAAATTAACGTTATCATTAGCAATCATACTATCTCGATTTGCAATTCTTTCAACATAGAATTTACGTTCAAAATAATTTTCGAAATCTTTGCTTCTATTAGTTCCTGCTTTGAGATCTTCAAATTTTGAAAATGTGATACTGCTTAGCCCTGCTAATTTTTTAGAAGCGTATTGAAAATCAAAGTGTGCAGTTTTTTCCTGACTGGCGCTGGAATAACGAAGGTAAGCATTTGTATTAAATTCCTTTTTTTCCAAAGCAAATTTCGGCTTCACGGTAAAAAAATGCATAACTCCACCTAATGCATCTGAACCATACAAAGTAGATGCCGGACCGTAGAGAATCTCCACTCTTTCTAATTGTGATTGATCTATGGTGATAATATCCTGTAGATGTCCCGCTCTAAAAATAGCATTATTTATTCTGACTCCATCCATGACCATTAAAACTCGGCTGGCTTCGAATCCTCTTAATACCGGACTTCCTCCACCCATTTGCGATTTTTGAACGAAGGCCGACCCAGATTTTAAAATTATATCTGATGTATTTTGAGATTGGAGGTTTTCAATTTTAGTACGATCAATGATTTCAAGTTGAGATGCAACTTCATTTTTTCTAAGTTCCATTCTATTGGCGGAATAGACAATTTCATCCAGCGAGATTGTATCTGTAACTATATTTTCATTCTGATTATTTTGTGAGCTTGCTTTTATACTGATTAAGCCAATCAGCATAAAGGCTAATGTTTTTTTCATGGAATAACTGTTAGGTTAAAAAATAAATAATAAATCAAATCCTTTCTACATGAATTACAGAAATAAGACTTGATATTTAATTCGAAACAGTTATACCAATTTTGGTGGTGGGTAATTCAGATCAATTTGCAATGATGATATCTTATTTAGATATAAAAAGTCTGATGATGCATTGATCATCCATTTTTTAATCTGTAAATTAGTTAATTCAAAATAATAAGTCAGAAAGGTATCTTGAATATTGACTCTGATTTTCTGTATGCCTGACGGATGATGAACTGCTCCGTGATCCATATAAGTCATTAGGATTTCCTTCTCTTTATGATCCTTAATACAATAATATTTTACATTTCCCTGCTTGTCCTTTTCAGTACATATTACATCGTATAGTTCACCTTCTAAACTAAATTCATCGGATTCTAACCAGATCAAATTCTTGAGAAGTCCTGAGTCCAATTTCATCTCCATTAATTGGTGAGAATAAAATCCATCTTCTAAGGCAATTTTGATTTCTTTTTTAAAATTCAAATGGTGAATTTTTAAAATGATAAAAAAGCCCATCAGAGAGGCGAGCAAGATGCTTAATAATACTAATGAAAGAAATCTTGGCTTCACACTATAAAGATAAACGAATTAACCAACGGGCAGATTTGTTATTTTAGGGTTTATGACAAGCTTGTTCATTCCTTTAGCCATGGCCTTATAGAGATTATTATATTCCGGTAGAACTTTGTCTATATAAATTATCACCATGTTTAAGCTACCTAAAAGTGGTAGTTGATCTATAAACTCCTGTTTTAAATGCCTGAATACTTCTCGAAGCAACCTTTTAATGCGATTTCTGGAAACTGAATTTGGAAAATTTTTTTTGGATACTGAAAAACAAACTCTTAGATTAACAGAGGTTTTGGAGTCGAGCCCAATCGTATTAAATTTAATCAATAAAGGGTGACTTAATACAGATTCAGATGACTGAAAAAGCTCATCAATTTGCTTAGAAGATTTAAGCCTAAAAGATTTTGGAAAAGTATTCTTTCGGCCCATGGCCGGAAAGGGAGTCAGGGTAAAATTTATTTTAATCTGCTTTCGTCTGAGACAGATAGTTTGTAGCGCCCTCTGGCTCTTCTACGAGCCAAAATTTTACGGCCATTTTTGCTTGCCATTCTGGTACGAAAGCCATGCTTATTTGATCTCTTTCTTCTGGAAGGTTGAAATGTCCGTTTCATAACTAATTTTACTTAAAAAGGAGCGCAAAGATAGTATAATCATAATATCCTGCCAAATCTTTTGGAAATTAACTATTCATTGAGACCAAAAACTCGTCATTGTTGACGGTTCCAATCATATGTTTCTTGATAAATTCTATTGCTTCCTCTGGTTTCATATCTGCGAGATGGTTCCTTAGTACGAACATTCTTTGGATTATTGCGTCATCCAATAATAAATCCTCTCTTCGTGTACTGGACTTAGTAAGGTCAATAGATGGATATAACCTCTTGTTAGCCAATGTTCTATCTAGTTGAAGCTCCATATTTCCAGTTCCTTTAAACTCTTCAAAGATGACGCCATCCATTTTTGATCCCGTATCGATTAGAGCGGTCGCCAAAATGGTTAATGAGCCTCCATTTTCAATTTTTCTAGCTGCTCCAAAGAATTTTTTAGGTTTTTGTAAGGCATTAGCTTCCACCCCACCTGAGAGTACCTTGCCGGAAGATGGTGCAACTGTATTATATGCTCTGGCTAAACGGGTTATAGAATCTAAAAGGATTACTACATCATGACCACATTCGACCATCCTTTTAGCTTTTTCCAATACGATGTTAGCTACTTTGGTGTGATTTTCAGCTGGTTCGTCAAAAGTTGAAGAAATAACCTCCGCTTTAACGCTTCTCTTCATATCGGTAACCTCTTCAGGTCTTTCATCAACCAATAAAACGATCAGGTAGCATTCAGGGTGATTAGACGCGATAGCATTAGCAATATCCTTGAGCAAGAAAGTTTTACCGGTTTTAGGCTGGGCCACAATAAGTCCCCTTTGACCTTTACCAATTGGAGTAAAAAGATCAATCATACGATTACCGTAATCCTTTCCATTAGACATTGTCGTTAGCTTGAACTTCTCGTTTGGAAAGAGAGGTGTTAAATAGTCAAAAGGTACTCTATCTCTAATTAACCTTGGTTCAAGTCCATTAATTCTTGAAACCCTTAATAAGGCATAGTATTTTTCGCCCTCTTTAGGAGGTCTTATGGCTCCTTCAATAGTATCACCTGTTTTGATTCCAAATAACTTAATTTGGGACGGAGAAACATATACATCATCCGGGGAAGAGAGATAATTGTAATCGGATGATCTTAGAAAACCATAACTGTCTGGCATTATTTCCAAAACACCTTGGCCTTCAATTACACCGTCAAGGTCTACCAAAAATACTGGTTCCGCCGGTGGTGCTTCTGGTATTTTATTTTCAGTCTCCTCAACTTCTGCCTTTTCATTATTTTCTGGATTTGAATTGGTTTCTACCCTTGGTGACTTGTGATCCGGTGTTCGATGATGTCTTTTTCGATCCTGAAAACGAGGTTCTCGATTCTCAGGTTTATGTTGATGCTTAGGCTCCACTTCAGCAGTTACTTCAACTTCATTTGCTTTTTCAACTTCTGGTTCTATTATTTCAGGGGTAGAATTTTTTATCGTGTTAAGTTTAGCAGGTTTTCGTTCTATGGTGTTTATTCTTTTACGTCGGTTTCGAAGGTTATTTTCATCTTCCAGTATCTCATAAGTTTTTTCTGATTGATCCGTTGTTTCTTGTTCTTTCTTTTGTGGATGACCATTGAGGGCTTGTTGGTCTAAGATTTTATAAATGAGATCTTGTTTGGATAACTTTTTGGCATCGATTATTTGAAGATTTTCTGCGATAGTCTTAAGCTCAGAGACCAACATCTCATTCAATTGTAAAATGTCGTACATATTAAGTGGTTGTAATAAATTCAGTAGAAATAAATACTCTAATTATTGAAGTTCAACAGGGTAATAAAGTAGAAAGGAATCTTAAATTATAAAGGTAACAGAAAAGCACTTCCTGCGCCACAAATATAGTATAATTTACTACTTCCAAATAATTTTATTTAAAAAATAAGCGTATCAAAGTAAAATTACCGTTCCAAATCCAATTATTTTTGCAACCATTTATTAAAATATAATATGTTAGAACTGAATGTGTTAAGATCTTCTAAAGATAAGGTATTAGAAGGATTGCGAAAGAAGAACATGCCAGAAGTCATTCAACAGCATGTAGATACCATTCTAGAATACGATGGACTTAGAAAAAATATTCAGACTAGATTAGATGAAGGTCTTTCTAAAATTAATAGTATTTCTAAAGAGGTTGGAAATCTTATAAAAACAGGTAAAAAAGAAGAAGCTGAAAACCTTAAATCTGAGGTTGCTTCCATAAAAGAAAACACCCGAGATCTGGAATCCCAATTATCCAATATACAAGATAGAATGGAAGAACTTCTGATTCAATTACCCAATATCCCTCATTCTACTGTTCCTGCAGGAGTTACCGCTGAGGATAATGAGATATATCAGAATTGGACAGAGCCCTTGCCAGCATTAGGTTCTGAAGCTAAGCCGCATTGGGAATTGGCCAAACAGTATTCTGTTTTTGATATGGAGCTTGGAGTTAAAATTAGCGGCTCAGGATTTATTCTCTATAAAAAGAATGGCGCCAAACTTCAACGCGCTTTGATTAATTTTTTTCTGGCCGAAGCCGAGAAGGCTGGTTATTCTGAAATTTGGGCACCAATTTTAGTCAATAAGGATACTGCGCGGGCAACCGGTCAGCTTCCCGATAAGGAAGGGCAGATGTATTACGTTGAAAAGGACGACTTGTACCTGATACCAACGGCAGAGGTTCCCCTTACCAATATTTATAGAGATGAAATGCTTAAAGAAGAGGATCTTCCGATAGCTTTATGTGGCTACACCCCATGTTTTAGAAGAGAAGCTGGTTCTTATGGAGCACATGTTAAGGGATTAAATCGAGTTCATCAATTTGACAAAATTGAAATTGTACGGATAGAACATCCTGATCAATCCTATGATGCCTTAATGAAAATGTTGGATCATGTAAAAAATCTGCTTGACCAATTAGAACTACCCTACAGAATATTGCGATTATGCGGAGGAGATATGAGTTTTGCTTCTGCCCTCACCTTTGATTTTGAGGTGTATTCTGCCGCACAGCAAAGATGGCTGGAGGTTAGCTCAGTTTCCAATTTTGAAACATTCCAATCTAATAGAATGAAGCTACGTATGAAAACAAAAGAAGGTCAGATTCGTTTGCTTCATACCCTTAACGGTTCGGCCTTGGCATTAGCCAGAATTGTTGCAGCGATACTGGAAAATCATCAAACTCCAGAAGGGATAAGAATTCCAAAAGCCTTGCAAGCTTATTTTGGATCAGACTATTTGAGATAATTGGCTTAAGGATTTTTTACGATTTATTGGTTTTTTGTGTGACTATAAAAACTACTATTTTTTAGAAAAAATGAATCTTTTGAACTTATTTTTGTTTATTGATAAAAATTAATAATTATGGGATATTTTATGGACCCCTCCTACATGCTTTTCAACGTATTGGCAATGGGTCTTTCATTGGTAGGTTGGCTAATTCATAATCGACTTCAATCCAAATTCAAACAATACAGTGTAGTTGGCTTACATTCAGGCCGATCCGGAAAAGAAATTGCAGAAAAAATGCTTCAACATTATGGGGTAACCGATGTCCAGGTGATACCATCAGATGGGTTTCTATCAGACCACTATAATCCTTTAAATAAAACTGTTAATCTTAGTCCGGATGTTTACTCCGGCAGAAGTGTAATTGCGGCTGCGGTAGCTGCTCACGAGTGCGGTCATGCCATTCAACATGCAACGGCTTATACCATGCTCCAGGTTAGATCAGCAATCGTACCGGTAGTTAAGGTGGCTTCAATGCTTCAGCAGTTTTTGTTGGTTTTCGCATTTATGCTGGCAAACACATTTCCGTCCTTGCTACTAATAACCATTATTGTTTTTATGGTAACAACGGTTTTTAGTCTGATTACTCTACCCGTAGAGTTTGATGCCAGTCGCCGAGCTTTGGTCTGGCTTGATCAAAGTGGCGAAGCCAGTGGCGCAGAACACGATGGTGCAAAAGATGCCTTGAAATGGGCAGCAATGACCTATGTAGCGCAGGCGTTGAGTTCATTAGTAATGTTAATCTTTTTAATCTTAAGATACGCAGGTGCCTCGAGGGATTAATAAAGAGGGATGAAAAAATAAGGAATAAATACCATAGTCAATACATAAATAGAATATTCGTTATGGATGTAGAACTTTTAATACGAAATACAAAATCGGATTTTGATAAATCTATTGAGCACCTTCAAAAAGAATTATTGAAGGTCAGAACGGGCAAAGCTTCAGCGGCCATGGTGGATGGAATTCATGTGGATTATTATGGGTCCAGTGTCCCATTATCTCAAGTGGCCAATATTAGCGTATCAGATGCAAGAACCATTACTATACAACCTTGGGAGAAGAAAATTATCGGAGATATTGAACACTCAATTTTTGCTGCTAATATCGGATTTACTCCACAGAATGATGGTGAAGTTATTCGCATTAGCATTCCACCCTTAACGGAAGAAAGAAGGAAGGAATTAGTTAAGCAAGTTAAACATCATGGTGAAGAAACAAAGGTAGCTTTAAGATCTGCACGACATAAAATATTGGATACCCTTAAAAAGGATAAAACACTTGGGCTTTCTGAAGATCAGGTAAAATTCAAAGAAACGCAAGTGCAAAATCTACTTAATGATTATGTTACTAAAGTTGACCACATTGTCGAAAGTAAAGACAAGGAGTTAATGACTGTATAGTTTTTTTCTGAAGATTTAATTTACCGATTTTAGAGGGAGTCTGAATTTCCTTTTTTTAACTCAATTCTTCACACCATTAAGTAATAAATGTTGGTGTATTTGGCTTAAGTTGAATTAAAAATTCAACAAATAATCTGAGCACTTAATGCAATAAACAACAAAGCGTAAGGATTTTTTCGTACCATTTTATCTGAATACTTTTATAGAGGTTAAATTTCTCTTGATAAAATAGCCTTCATTCTATTGCAAATTAGAATTAGATTTTCAATATATTTTATATTCTTTAAAATTGCGATCTTTGAAAGATATATTAAATATCCAATAGTCGAACATGAGCCTGGTTTCTATCGTTTTTATTGTTTTTTATCTGATTATTATTGCAGAATCTTATACCAAAATAGACAAGGCCGTACCCGCTTTACTGATGGGTGGTATATGTTGGATTATTATTTTTCTGAAAGCAGGAACAAACTTAGAAGAATTGCAAGGTCTTTTATCTGATCATTTATCTTCTATTGCTGAAATCGTTTTGTTTTTGATTGGCGCTATGACCATTGTTGAGCTAATTGATGCTCATAAAGGATTTGTATTTATCCAAAAGAACATTACTACCAAATCGAAATGGCGATTTCTCATCATCATTGCATTACTGAGTTACTTTCTTTCTGCGGTATTAGACAATCTGACCACTTCTATTGTGATGTGTTCCATTATTTCAAAATCTCTTGATTCGAGAATTGACAGATTATATTTTGCCAGTATCATTATTATCGCTGCTAATGCCGGAGGGGCTTGGTCACCGATTGGTGATATCACAACAACAATGCTTTGGATCTCCAAAAAAGTCAGCGTTGCTCCTTTGATCTACAATACCTTTATTCCTTCCTTGATTAGTGTAATCATACCGATAATAGGAATCTGGTTGATGAATAAAAAAATATTATCAACTTCAAAAATTGGTACCCAGGCGAATGATCATATTCTTTATGGTTCCAGTAAAACTATATTTTGGATTGGAATAGTATCGCTGATTGGAGTGCCTGTAATGAAGAATTGGCTGCATACCCCTCCCTATCTTGCTATGCTGATTGCCCTAGCCTTTATTTGGTTATGCTCAGAATTTATTGACCCAAAAATTTTTCCATATAATGATGAATTGAAAAAAGAGTTGTCCATTAAAGCTGCGCTCTCGAGAATAGAAATGCCAAGTATTTTATTTTTTACCGGAATATTATTAGCTATTGCCGCCCTTGAAAGTGAAGGAAGCTTGCATAACTGGTCTGAAATTCTTATGCATTACCAATCTGATCCTAGAATTATTGCAATAATTTTAGGAGTGTTCTCCGCAGTTATTGATAATGTTCCCTTGGTTGCCGCTACGATCAACATGTATGATTTACCTATGGATAATTCTTTTTGGCATTTTCTATCATACTGCGCGGGTACTGGGGGTTCAATCCTGGTTATCGGGTCCGCAGCTGGTATTGTTACGATGGGGATTGAAAAGATTGAATTTTTTTGGTATTTAAAAAAGATTTCGCTGTGGGCATTATTGGGTTATATAGGAGGCTGTGTTTTTATGCTGATTTTTCAATTGTAATCATTTCAAATATTTCATCCAGACGATCAAAATCAAAAATTCCAGTGCTTTCTTCCTGCCCAGCATCGAATGCAATCGCTTGAATAGATGAGATAGTCTTAATTTCCTTTGGTTCGTTTATCCACTGAATTACAACATTTGCATTTCCATTTGAATTCGCAAACCGATAGAACATTCCCTGCATCTCAAATGAGTTATTATAAAAATTATCTTTTTCTAACCAAATAATGTCGACAAACCGATCCTCAAAGACCTTTAATTTTTCAGGATCTGTGCTGATGCCTATAATACTTGGGCCAATGCACCATTCTTTGATCTGTTGAATTAAAAGTTCATTATTTTCATAGGATCTCGCATCGATATCTATCACCAGGCAATTTGTTCCTTGAGCTGCCAGGTATCTCGATAAGGTTAAATCGCTTACATTAATAGCGAAAGTTATAATTGAATTATTAGTCATCATTTGATTTTATATAAAAATTAAAACAAGGTTGGTTCTAACTCTTTTAATCTGAATGTTTTTCTATGATGAAGGCACCATCCAAAGTTCATGATCGCCTTTCGATGGTATAAAGATGGATATCCCTTATTGGAATCCCACCCATATTGCGGAAATTCCTCGTGAATCGTCTTCATGTAGTCATCTCTGAAAGTTTTCGCCAGAATGGATGCGGCTGCTATACTGGCATATCGTGCGTCTCCTTTAATCAGAGTCGTTTGAGTTATTTTTAGTCCAGGTATCTTTTTATTTCCATCAACAATAACGTGTTCTATAGGAACACTTATTTTCATTAGAGATTGATGCATTGCTTTTAGACTGGCTTGAAGAATATTAATCTTGTCAATTTCTTCCGGAGAAATAAACGAAACTCCAAAACCTAGAGCTTTTTCTAAAATAAGTATCCGAAGCTTTTCCCTCTGTGAGAAAGTTAATTTTTTACTGTCATTCAATCCTTCAATAGGGCTGTCCGGATCAAGAACTACCGCTGCTGCAACAACAGGACCAGCAAGACAACCCCTTCCGGCTTCGTCACAACCTGCTTCATATAAACATTTTTTATAATATGTCTCCAATTTGAGCTTAAATCTGCCTATCTTGACTTATCTTCGCGGCCGTAAAATTAGATATCCGGGTAATGAAGAGTTTATTTCAAATAATAATTATTTATATATTATTTTTTCCAATATTATCAATTGCACAAGGGCATTCTCACTTAACAAAAATATTACTAAAAGGAAAGACCCTACAAGATCTTAATAAAACAGGACTAGCCTTTGATCATGGAAGATATATCGAAGGGGAAAGTTTTATAGGAGATTTTAGTCATGAAGAAATTGAAAAACTCAAATCCTTTGGATTCAAGACTCAAGCTTACACGGATAAACTATTAAATGATCGTAGTCCTGATCAAGGTTGTTTTGAACGTCCCGATTCAATACCCTACTTTGATACTCCTGGCAATTATTTTACTGGTTCCCTCAATGGATTCCCTAATCTTCAGGAATTATATGAGAACCTTGACCTTATGACGGAATTATATCCTAATCTTATATCCAGTCGAAAGAAAATAGCCAACTTCGCCACGGAAGAAGGAAGATCAATTTTTTATATGGTTCTTTCTGATCATCCCAATGATAATGAAGGCGAGCCTCAGGTATTATACACCGCATTGCATCACGCTCGTGAACCGGCAAGTATGTCTCAGATGCTTTTCTTTATGTGGTATCTTTTGGAAAATTATAACCATAATCCTGAAATAAAAAAATTAGTTGACAGTCGTCAGTTGGTTTTTGTTCCTTGTGTAAACCCGGATGGTTATTTCTATAATCAGACTACTAACCCTTCTGGATTTGGTTATTGGAGAAAAAACAGATCAAGAAATCAAATAGGTTATGGAGTTGACCTTAATAGAAATTACGGATTCCAATGGGGATATAACGATATCGGCTCATCCAACAATGGAGAATCGGAAAATTATAGAGGTGAATCAGCATTCTCAGAGCCAGAAACTCAGGCTATTCGCCAATTGTGCCTGAATAACAATTTTAAAATTGCCTTAAACTATCATAGTTTTGGAAATATTCTAATCATTCCTTGGGGTTATAATGATTCGAAGACCAAAGATGATCAGCAATACGCTGCTCTGGCCAAAGAGTTTACCAAGTACAATTCATTTACTGTAGGTACTGCTTTAAGTACACTGAACTATCAGGTAAATGGAGTATCGGATGATTGGATGTATGGAGAAGTAAATTCCAAAAATAAAATATTCTCTCTAACTCCTGAAGTTGGAGAATCTTTCTGGCCTGATCGTTCTGAAATCAGTGAAATTAATCAATCAACACAGCATATGAATTTTGCAGCTGCCTGGAATGCAGGTAGTGTTGCAACCTTTGAAGAAGTTTCTTCTAAAAATTTAGAACCTAATTCCGGAAGTTTAAAATTACTGGTAAAAAGAACTGGACTTGAAAACAAAGATATTGTTATTCATTGTACTTCTAATTTTGAACAATCCATACAACTCATTAATCCGGCAACATTTCAATTATCTGAGACTGAAGAAAGAATTATTGAAATACCGTATACCATTGTTGGAAGCTTACCTCAAGGAGCGAGCATCGATTTTCAGATTACGTTGGAGACTGGTGAATACACCTTCCATCGAAATATTGAAAAGAAATATTTATTTACTCCATATTGGAAAGATGAAGCTTTGCATTTAGAATATTGGAAATCATCGATCAACAATCCTTTAGTATTAACGAATGAAAGTTATACTTCTGCTCCTTATTGCTATACCGATAGCCCAAATGGAAAGCGATACAACAATCAGACTTATTCGATGACTACCGCTGAAAGGATTGATCTAACGAATGCCACATATGCATATCTTAGTTATCAATTAAAGTACGATCTTCAACCTGATGAAGATTTCGCACAAATTCTAGTGTCTACAGATAATTTATTTTTTGAACCACTATGTGGTCGTTATTCTGTTAAGGGGAATTTCCTGCAAGGAATTGATCAGCCGGTTTACACCGGTACTCAAAAAAATTGGGTAGCAGATTGGATTGATTTAAAAAATTATGTAGGAAAGGAAATATTTCTTCAAATAAAAATGGGTACCGGATCAACTGGTAGTTTAGATGGTTTCTACATTGACGATATCAAATTATATGCGGACTTAATATCCGGAAATAAAAATACTAACGCTGAGCAGTTGCGGGTATATCCACAACCATCCAATGAAAGATTTTTTGTGAAAGCTAATTTGGGTGAAATTAAAAAGCTGTCTTTGATTAATGCTTTAGGCGAAGAAGTTCCAACTTCCTATACTTCCGATTCTGAAACTATAACCATTTCAACCCATAACTTTCCGAAAGGAGTTTATCAATTATTGATAAACGATAGCCGAGGACAACGACGCGCTAAAGTTATCATAGAATAGAAATTAAATGAATAAAGATTTTATCAGATCTCTTCAACTTCTAAAGGATAATCCAGGAAGTTGGAGCGGAGGCCAATCGTATGCCTCAAAGGAAAGCCTTATTACTTATTCACCTGTTGATGGATCCAAAATTGCATCCGTCGGCATTACCTCACAACAACATTATAATTCGATCATTTCAAATGCGCAAAAGGCTTTTCTGGAATGGAGACAAATTCCTGCTCCCAAGAGAGGTGAATTGGTCAGACAAATAGGAGATGAATTGAGAAATCATAAGAATCATTTAGGAAAATTGGTTTCTTATGAAATGGGAAAAAGTCTTCAAGAGGGCTTGGGTGAGGTTCAGGAAATGATTGATATCTGTGACTTTGCGGTTGGATTAAGCAGACAATTATATGGACTTACTATGCATTCCGAGCGACCAAAACATCGAATGTATGAACAATGGCATCCATTGGGAATTGTTGGTATTATTTCGGCGTTTAATTTTCCGGTGGCTGTTTGGTCCTGGAACGCAGCATTAGCCTGGATTTGTGGCAATGTGGTGGTATGGAAACCATCAGAAAAAACTCCATTATGTTCTATTGCCGTGCAAAAAATAATTAATCGGGTTATTTTAAAAAATAATCTTCCCCCTGCCATAAGTTCTGTAATTAATGGAAACTATAAGGTCGGTGAAATGCTAACTTGTGATCCTCGGGTTGCTTTAATCTCTGCCACAGGTAGTACCCGAATGGGAAAGATAGTCGGTGCAACGGTAGCGCAAAGATTCGGTAAGAGCATATTGGAACTTGGAGGTAATAACGCCATTATCATTACACCATCTTGTGATTTGAAAAAAGTTCTTCCTGCCATTGTATTTGGCGCAATTGGAACAGCAGGACAAAGATGTACCAGTACAAGAAGACTTATTATACATCAGTCTATATATAATAAGGTTAAAAATACCTTGATCAAAGCTTATCAACAAATCAAAATAGGCGATCCTTTAGATGAAAAAAATCACATGGGGCCCTTAATTGACCAAGAAGCTGTAAAACAATATCTTCAGGCTATTCAAAAGGTTAATGAGGAAGGAGGAAAAATTCTAGTAGAAGGAAAAAAACTTAATGGTAAAAAATATTCCAGTGGATGTTACGTCAAGCCATGCATTGTAGAAGTGAATCCAAAAATGACCATGGTCAAAAATGAAACTTTTGCACCTCTGCTTTATCTTCTGACCTACAAAAAATTGGAAGATGCCATAAGAATACAGAATGATGTCCCACAAGGATTGTCCTCAGCCATTATGACTGAAAACATTTCCGAAGCAGAAACTTTTCTATCCTACGCGGGATCAGATTGTGGAATTGCCAACGTCAATATTGGAACATCCGGGGCAGAAATTGGAGGCGCATTTGGTGGAGAAAAAGAAACCGGTGGTGGAAGAGAATCCGGATCAGATGCCTGGAAATTATATATGCGTCGTCAAACCAATACCATTAGTTACAGCAATCAATTAGCTTTAGCTCAAGGTATAAAGTTTGATCTTTAAAATCTAAGTGTAAATTAACTCTTTACAGGATACTTCGCTTCGACCTGTCCCTTCTTAATTTTATTCAGTTTTCCATTGAGCAACTGACGTCTCATAGGATTTATTTTTTCAATAAATAATTTACCTTCAATGTGGTCATATTCATGTTGAATTATGCGCGCATTGATTTCATCAAATGTCTCGATATGTTCATTAAAATTTTCATCGAGATATTTGATTTTTATATGAGTGTTGCGATTCACTTCTGCATTAATACCAGGTATACTTAGACATCCTTCCTCAAATGGCCACTCCTGCCCGTATTCCTCCAACATAATCGGATTAATGAATACTTTTTTAAATCCTTTTGGTGCATCCTCCTCATCGTAATAAACGGTAGAATCAACAATAAATAATCTGATAGAAAGACCGATTTGTGGAGCTGCCAGGCCAACTCCCTTTGCATACTTCATCGTATCGAACATGTCAGCAATAACTTCTTTGAGCTTTGGATAATCGAGATTTATATCCTTTGCTTTCATTTTTAGAATTGAATTGCCGTATAAAACAATTGGCCTAACCATGGTGTTTGTTCAGAATATTTTGCAAATGTAAAATATCCTAGCAAACCGATTTTGTATAGTAATCTATCAGGATGTTAATAATAGCCTATTTATGTGCGACCATTATGGGTATAATGCTCGGAATGCTCGGCGCCGGTGGAGCCATATTGACGATTCCTGTCCTTGTTTATATAGCCCATATTGATCCAATAGAAGCTATTGTATATTCTTATTTAATCGTAGGTATCGTAAGTGTAAGCCAGACTATACAAAACTTTAGAAAAAGTACTATTGACATAGAATCATTTTTGTGGTTTGGAATTCCTTCTTTGATCATGATTGCGCTCTATAGAAAAGGAATTGATCCCTGGATACCACAAGTCATTTTTCAAAAAGGTGAGTTTTTATTGTCAAAGACAACTGTTTTAATGTTAGCCTTCTCATTGATTTTATTTTGGGCTGGTCTTTGGATTTTATTTAATACCCCATCACCTAGTTTAACTGACCGTAAAAAAAATATTTCTAAATTATTGATCGTAGGGTTGGCCACTGGTTTGTTGACCGGAATTCTCGGCGTTGGTGGAGGTTTTATTATCGTACCAAGTCTTATATTGTTTTTACAAATTGACATCAAGAAAGCAACATCAACTTCACTAGCCATTATTGCCTTAAATTGCAGTATAGGATTTTTATTAAGCTATCAGACTTTAGTTTATTTTAATTACAAACTTATCCTTCCATTTATAGCTCTTGCGATGCTTGGTATGTTCATAGGTTACCGCACTAAAGAGCGTTTTGATTCTAAAGAGCTCAAAAAAGTATTGGCCTTTGTACTGATTATAACTTCGATTGTAATTTTAATAGCTGAGCTGATTTAACCTGGTAAAATCTTATTTTATCCATAAAGAAAATTATATTCTATCTTTGTACAAAATATCATTAATGAAAAATATTGCTTTCGTAGTTTTACTGGTATTCGTAGCTTTCTTATTCATGAGACAAACGCAACAAGGGAAACCCATTGTCGTTGCTGATTTGCTTAAGAAAAACCCTGGTGTTGTAGTAGATGTTAGAACCAAAGAGGAATGGAATTCGGGTCATGTTAAAGAAGCCCTTCACTATGATTGGAATAATGGAGATTTCAAAAGACAATGCAGTCAATTTGATAAGAATAAAAAATACTATTTGTATTGCGCTGCAGGCGGCCGAAGTTCAGCGGCTATGCAATATATGAAATCCATTGGCTTTAAGGATGTAGTCAATCTGGGAGGATACAACAATTTAAAATAGTAATCATTCAACTTAAAGATTAATTATTTCAATTGTGAATTCATCCTGGAATGTAAGTAATTCCAAACTAGTTGAAACCAACACTGAAGAAAATGCCATAATTGTAGGCATCATCTTACCTCAACAGTCTGAAGAAATGATTCGAGAACATCTCGATGAATTAGAATTCTTGGCATTGACCGCTGGAGCCAAAACGATTAAGCGTTTTATTCAAAAGCTTAATGGACCAGATTCAAGAACGTATATAGGAGCTGGTAAGGTCGAAGAAATCAAAAAATACATGGAAAATTTTCCGGCCGACATGGTTATTTTTGATGACGATCTTTCTGGTAAACAACAGAATAATCTTGAATCCATACTCAAAGTTAAAATTATAGATAGAAGTTTTTTAATTCTTGACATATTTGCAGGTCGTGCTAAAACTGCTCAGGCCAAAACTCAGGTCGAGCTTGCCCAATTGCAATATATTTATCCTAAGCTGCGCGGAATGTGGTCGCATTTGGAAAGACAGCGAGGAGGAATAGGTATGCGTGGTCCCGGAGAACAAGAAATTGAAACGGATCGACGAATAGTCAAAGAAAAAATTTCTCTACTTAAAAAAAGACTTGAAAAAATTGACCTTCAAAGTGCGACCCAACGTAAAAATAGAGATGAAATGATTCGTGTCTCCCTTGTTGGATATACCAACGTTGGAAAATCTACCATCATGAATCTTATTAGCAAGTCCGATGTTTTTGCTGAAAACAAACTTTTCGCAACTTTAGACACTACCGTCAGAAAGGTAGTCTGGGAAGCTATGCCCTTTCTTCTCTCTGATACTGTTGGATTCATCCGAAAATTACCTCATCATCTCATTGAAAGTTTTAAATCAACATTAGACGATGTTCGAGAAAGTGATATTCTTATTCATGTGATTGATATATCTCACCCATTTTATCAGGATCAGATAAAAATTGTACAAGAGACTTTGGATAGTATTGGTGTAAAAGATAAACCTACATTGATGCTGTTTAATAAAATGGATAGCTATCGATCTAAAAACTTTGATGCCCTACTCGATCATTCAACCAAAAAAGAATTGGAAGAAGAATTAAAACACAAATTAAAAGAACAATATCCATGCGAAATGGAATTCATTTCTGCTAAGTCGCTAGAGAACACAGAGATCTTACGACACAAATTGAAAGAGATGATTAGCAGGCAATACTTAATCCGATACCCATATAGAAGCAAACAATGGTAAATTAAAATGAATTTGTGGATCAATAAATACGCTAAGCTTCTCGCTCATTATTCGCTATACCTTCAACCAGGTGAATTAGTATATCTCCGGACAACCCATCTGGCTCATGATTTCGTTAGAGAATTTGCCAAAGAGTGTATAAAAGTGGGCGCCATCCTTGAAGTAGAAATGGATTATGAGGGAAAGGAAGAAATACTGCTGCATTACGGGTCAACTCAGCAGCTGCAATACTTTCCAGAGCATTCTATTGATTTAATTTCAAAATGTAACGCTTACTTGCTAATTCGAGCGCCTTATCTACCAATGTTTAACTCAACGCCTGATGAAGAGAAAGAAAAAATCAGGAATATGGCAACAAAGAGGTTCCAGGAAATATATTTTGAAAGACTTGGAAATGGAAGTCTAAAAAGAAGTCTTTGCCAATTTCCAACTTTATGTGGAGCACAGAAGGCCGGTATGAGTTTAGAAGAATACACCAACTTCATAATTCAAGCCTGTGCATTGCAAGAAGATGAACCTGAGCAATCCTGGAAAACCTTAAGTCAGCATCAGCAAAAAATTGTTGATTACCTTCAAAATATCAAACATCTGCGCTATCAGCATAATGATTGGAGCATTGAATGCAGTGTTGAAGGAAGAAAGTGGATCAACTCGGATGGAAAGTCTAATATGCCGTCGGGAGAAGTTTTTACTAGTCCTGTTGAAGATAGCGTAAATGGAAACATTCGATTTAGTTTTCCAACTTATATGTATGGAGAGGAAATAAAAAATTTGAACCTTACCGTTAACAAGGGATATATTCAGCATTATTCAGCAGATTCCGGAATGAAAGCTTTAGATCGATTATTTGCAATAGAAGGAACAAGATATTTTGGTGAAGTTGCGATTGGAACTAATAAAAACATACAACAAGCTACTAACAATATTCTATTTGACGAAAAAATAGGTGGAACCGTTCATATGGCGGTTGGTCAATCCTATTTTCAATGCGGTGGTAAAAACACTTCCACCATTCATTTAGATCTAATCACAGACATGAAAGAAGGAGGAAAGATTTATGCAGATGGAAAAGAGATTTACTCCGATGGAGAATTTATAATCTAGCACACCATGCCTAAAGCAAAAATATTAGTTACCGGAGCTTGTGGATATATTGGTAGCCATACTATTGTGGAATTGTTGGAGAATGGATATGATGTAGTGTGCCTTGACTCGCTAATTAATTCTACCGATGAGGTACTTAAAGGAATTTATAAAATTACCGGAAAATTATTATCTAACATAAAGATTGATCTTGCTAAAGATAATGCAGTCGATCAACTTTTAACACACTGCGGAGAGGTAGATGGGATTATTCATTTTGCCGCTTTAAAAGCTGTAAGTGAATCCGTAGAATTTCCATTATGGTACTACGATAATAATATTAAAAGCCTGCTTAATATATTACAATTCATAAATAAAAATCACATTAAAGCTTTTGTATTTTCTTCTTCATGTACGGTATATGGTAATACCAATCAATTGCCGGTTCATGAAAATTTACCATTTAACGAGACCAATTCACCTTATGGTCGCTCGAAACAAATGTGTGAGCAGATCATTAAAGATTTTTTTCAAACTTCTGAAAATCAACAAGCGATTTCACTTCGCTATTTTAATCCAGCAGGAGCTCATCGCAGCTATCATATTGGAGAATTACCCATAAATCCACCCATGAATTTAGTTCCGATTATAACAGAAACAGCGATCGGAATTAGAGATAAGATTATAATACATGGCAATAATTACCAAACCCGGGATGGTACCTGCATTCGGGATTATATTCATGTTATGGATCTTGCACGTGCACATTCTTTAGCTTTAAAGAAAATATTAAACAACGAATTAAAGTCAAGACTGGATTGTTATAATCTTGGTATTGGTAATGGCGTAAGTGTTTTGGAAGCCATAGAGGCTTTTGAAAAATCTACAGGGATAAAGTTGAAATATGAAATTGGTCCAAGACGTCCAGGAGATATCCCGGCGATCTATGCTGACAATTCAAAAATTAAAAATGAATTAAGCTGGACTCCTCAATATAATATTCATGACATTATGATTGATGCCTGGAGATGGCAGCAAAATATCTCATCACACCACAAATAAATCTCTAATTATTGAATCGCTGATTATTTTTCCTTCATTGGTTAGTCGAAAGCGATGTTCTTGTTCTTGCAAAAATCCTTGATCTAATTTATTGTAAACTGATGATTTTACGGAATTCCAAAATTCAGGATACTCATTTTCCAGGTAATGAATATCAATTCCTTCCATTCTCCTTAGATTAATCATTATATACTCATTGTATCGGTTCTGAAGAGTTAATTCCTCTTTATCAAAATAAGTTAAATCGTTCTCAATGGATTTAATATAAAGTGCATTATTAGAAATATTCCATCGACGAGTTTGGTTATAATAGGAATGAGCAGAAGGTCCAAAACCTAAATATGGTTTTCCCAACCAATAATTAGCATTGTGTATAGACCGAAAACCTGGTTTGCAATAATTTGAAATTTCATAGGCTTCGTAGTCACTATCTTTAATCCATCCAAAAAGTAAATTCATCTGTCGTATCACCTGCTCATCATCCACGACTAAAGTTTTCTTATAATGCACATCATGATATAATTTTGTTTTCTCTTCAACCGTTAATGCATAACAAGAAAGATGAGGGATACCATAATCTCCTAAAAATTGTAAACCCTTGAGCCATTGTTCATCCGACGAATCTGGTATTCCAAATATCAGATCACAACTAATATTTCTAAACCCCGCATAAATGGCTGATTGAATGGCCAGATGCGACATTTCCGAACTATGATTTCTATTCATCCACAATAAATCATTATCGCGGAAGGACTGAATTCCTATACTTAATCTATTTATTCCGATCTTCAACAACGCCTGCAAATATTCTAATGATAGATCTTCCGGATTAGCTTCAAAAGTAACTTCGACATCATCAGCGATTGAATAAAACCTCTGAATCAGGATCATCAAATGATGTATTTCATCAATTGTTAAAGCGGATGGTGTGCCACCTCCGAAGTATATTGTTCTTACCCTTCCCGATGGAATTTCACTACATCTATTCTCAATTTCTATTCCTAAAGTCTTCAGTAGTTGTACTTTAGTAGAAAATTGAGTTGAATAATGAAAATTACAATACGTACATTTGCGTTTGCAATACGGTATATGAATATAAATTCCAAATTCTTCCATGCTTAGAAGGATTAAAAATAATACAGTATTGATTCTGATTTGCAATTTATTTCTTTGTTCTCATGGAATTGCGCAAGGTTTATTAAAGTACCGATGTTGGATTGCTTCTACAGATCAACCAGCAAATTTTAATACCTTTTCGGATAGCTCATCTCTGTTAGAGTTTGTCCAATCTCAACAGGAAAAAGATATTTCAAAAGGATATTTTTTAGCCGGCATCGACTCTATACAAAAAGACTCCTTCTACAATTATTTTTACAACAGAAATCGCAAATTTTATGGAATTTATTTATCGATCCAGGATAGTTCAATCCTAGAAAACCATTTGTTCGATACCAGTTCTTCTATTCTCAACCCACTACAATGTATTTCACTTCGAAATGCTATAATACAAAAATATTCCAGTAAAGGCTTTCCTTTTGTTCAATTATCCTTTAAACCGATTAAAATAATCAATGATACTTTATACGCTCAGTTGAATATTAAAAAAGGACCTAAAATCAAATTTGGACCAATTGATCAAAGAAATGCAATAATTGTGGATCAAAGATTTCTACATCAATTAACCGGAATAAAAATTGGTGAGCCCTTTGATGAATTCAAATACCAACGGGTAGATAATATTCTTTCACAATTAAATTATCTCGAAATTCAATATCCTTCAAGAATTTTTTTTCTTGGAGAAGAAGCTATAATCCATTTATACTTACAAAAGAGGAATGCCAACTCATTTGATTTTCTTATAGGGTTCAATAATAAACCTAATACTCAACAGCGTACGGTTCAAATTACAGGGCAGGCCAGCATTGATCTAAACAATTCCTTCAGACTTGGAGAAAGGCTTTATTTTCATTATGAAAACCTTCAAGAATCCTCGCCTACCTTACGGATTATTTCTGACTTTCCTTATCTCAGATACGTTCCATTTGGAGTTTTATTTCAATTCGATTTAAATAAATTTGGAGAAGAATTCGTAAATCTTCAAAGTGGATTTAATATTAGAAAATCTTTTTCACCTCGTGAAGAATTAAATCTTGTGCTTCATTATAATTCTTCTTATCTACTTAACATTGACTCTAGCTTAATTAAGAATACTTTACAACTTCCTTCGAATCTTGATTTTAGTTTTTTTAGTTATGGGGTTTCCTATAAGCACAATACTTTAAATTACAAGTTTAATCCGTCGTCCGGCTTTTTATTGGAATATCAAACTAATATCGGGCAAAAGTCCTTTATAAAAAATTCATCTTTGTTACAATATGACCAGGAAAATAAATTACTTAACCAATATGATAGCCTTAACAAAAGTAATTTTCAAATGAACAACAAATTGTTATTTAATTACTATTATAAGTTGGCTGGAAGATTTGTTTTAAAAGGTGGTTTAAATGCCTTTAAGATTTTCACGAATGCTAAAATTTTACAAAATGAACTTGTCCGTATTGGTGGCATTTATAATTTAAGGGGTTTTAATGATAATTTTTTTGCAGCAAGCGGCTATTTAATAAGTAGTCTTGAATGTAGATATTTACTGGATCGGGATAGTTACTTGAATACCTTTATTGATTATGGGTATCTTCAATCAATTACTAAAACAGAAACTCTTCCGTGGCAAAGTAATATTGGAATAGGAGCAGGAATGCAACTTAAAACCAAAGCTGGAACTTTTGGCTTATTTGTCGCAGTTAATAAACTGTATAACTCGGATTTTGATTTTTCAAATCCAAAAGTACATTTTGGCTATACCGCTTTATTTTAATAATATTTTCCTTAAGGAAGAAATTAACTTACAAATAAAAGAATTATTCCACTCCATTTCGTAGTAAGGTTCATTTATCGCTCCAAAACTTTCATAAAAAAGGGCTACTCCAGGTATATCAGAACCTTCCAAATCCAATATTTGATTTCTTTTCAAATGGTTATGAATTATATGCATTATTATCCCAACAATAGCTCCGCTTTTTTTTCCGCTGGAAGAATTAAAGGATAATAAAAATAATAATCGGTCAACGGACTTTACAAAAATTGAAGCCGCCTGTATTTCACCATTATCTGTTTCTGCAAAAATGATAAAGGCATAATTGTTTTTGATTAATTTATTAACCAATGATTTAAATAAATTATTGTTGAAGTCCTTTTCATAAGAATATTTTTCTCCATTTTGGTTAATCCAATTAAACAATTCATTCGATTGATCAGAAATTCGGTAGCAGAGATTTTGTTTAACTGAGCGATTATAATTTCTCTGCTGACTTTGATTTAATTCCAAATAACCATCGCGAATAATGTAGTTATTTCTTTTTTTGCATTCGGGTGAATTTTTATAAATCCAATCCAGAGTACCGCAAGAAAATTTAGAATTTAATTCCCTGAATAAATAATCAATCCACATTGAATCGACCTCATTATTCGAAATCACCTTAAGCCGTTGAATATAGGGAGGTCTTGTAACTTTCTTAATTCCAATTATAGATTTAGAATAAGGAATAGGGATTCTTGCTCCTGATGAATGAAAATAAGCGCCCCAGTGTTCGCAACAAATATCCAAATACCATGAAAAAAATTCGGTAAAAGGATGATGACTCTTATTTAAATAACTATCCCATTCCAAGTCATCGATTTCAGTTCTGTCTTTCCAGAGCCACATTATTATACTTTTTGAGCAATAGAGATTCCATCTCTAAATGGCAAGATCATAACCTCCCATTGATCACTCTGTAATAAATACTTGTTATAGGAATCTAAAACTCTGCTTTCCAAATCCTTATTTTCATCCAAGACCTTACCTGAATATAATACATTATCACTAATTAACAAGGCTCCTTTTTGCACATAAGGCTCTACTATTTTAAGGTACTCAGGATATTCTTTTTTTGTTGCATCAATAAATATGAAATCATAAAATTGATTCAATTGTGGAATTATTGTTTTCGCATCTCCTTTGTGAAATATAATTTTAGAGGCCAAAGGTATATGTGATTTAATATAATCAATGATAGAATCATATTGATCATCAATATCTATGGTGTGTAGTATTCCATTACCGCTAAGCCCTTCAGCAATACAAAGTGCGCTATATCCAGTGAACGTTCCTATTTCCAATGCACACTGAGGTGTATGCAATTTAGACAACAAACTTAGCAATCGACCTTGAATCGTACCACTTAGCATTTGAGGTGCTGTAGTTTGCAAATTAGTTAGTCGTTCAATTTGATTTAAATAAGTTTCCGGATAATTTGAATGCTGTTCAGAATATCGGTGCAGGGCTTCCTGAATGTACGTTGTTGGAATCAATTTTTTATCGGATTATCTTAATACCGTTATATCACCGTAAATGGTTTTAGACTCTGTACCTGAATTATAAGTAATTCTGTAAATATATACACCAGGATTCACCCTACGTCCTTGGAATTCACCATTCCATCCATCTTTTTCTGATTGAAAAATAAAATTTTCCTTATCAAAAATTAATTCTCCCCACCTTGAAAAAATACTGAACTTGGAAACCAGGACATCTTTAGAGGAAAATACCGGACCAAAATATTCATTTACTCCATCCCCATTAGGAGAAAAGACATTCGGAACATAAACATGATCATCCGCCAGTACACGAATATCCAGAAAGCTTGTGTCTGAGCATCCATTTTCATCTATTACTATCACCATGATGCGTTGATCTTTAACCGCAGTGATTATTGGATCTTCGCAACTGCTACAACTTAACTGATCAGAAGGGTTCCAGAATATCGTAAAATTGCTTGCATTATTAATGACTAAATCCAATACTCTTTGTTCATTTAAATTTAAAGTTAAACTAGGTATTAAATTAATACTAACCCCTGAACTTTGATTGATGATAATAGAATCCGAATACTCACAGCCATTCTTATCCCTTATTTTGATTCTATAAAACCCTGAATTTAAATTATTAAAAGATGACTGTGAAATAAAATTTAATCCATTATCAATTGAATATTGATAACTTGGTGATCCTCCTAGTATATTTAGAATATTAATGCTTCCATTGTCCTTTCCACAGGCAGCATCAGAGGCCATAATTTCTGCTTTGTGTATTCGATTGGTATCTTCTAATACCTGAATAAATTTAGTTGTCTGACATTTAGTTCGCGGATTGGTTAATGTACATGTATATAATCCAGGTGCTTTGACGATCGCCTGTGGAAACATACTGGTAAAATTATTAGGTCCACTCCAAATTATATTAAATCCCTGCAGACTTGTACCTGCTTTAATAGGAACATTTGGTCTTAAACATGTTATAGTATCGGCTGACAATGACAGATCCGGACCTGTTGTGTCTAATTTAATCTGAAGACTTAAGACCAATGAACAATTCAGAGAATTTGTTATGGTAACATTGTATGTACCACCTTGGTTAACGTTAGGATTCTGAATAGAGCTGGTAAAATTATTAGGTCCACTCCATTGATAACTGAGGTTCGGCTCACCGGTTGTTAAGCTTAACAAAATATTTCTTCTGCCACAATTAATACTATCATTCGCTACACTGGCGACCGGCAACATTCTATAATCATTGATAAAAATAGAATCTTCACTGACACAACCGAAATCATTTACTAATCTTACTTTATACCAACCTCCTTGATTAACACGAATATTTTTTGTGTTCGAATTAAAATTACCTGGCCCTGACCAATTTATTACTGAAGCATTTTGATCTGCGGTGAGTGATATATTGGCAGCATTATCTTTGCAAGTTAATGAGTCTAGATTGCTCAAAACAATATTTGCTTTAGATGTAAATTCCGAGATCACAACTTGTTTGATAACTTCGCAACCATTTACATCTTTAACTTTTACTGTGTATATTCCAGGAATGGCTGTGGTCGGATTTTTTTGTGTTGAATTAAAATTATTTGGACCAGTCCATTCAAATGTTACTCCAGGTGTTTGAGAATCGGCAAATAAATTTAAACTTAATTTTGAACAAGTCAGGCTATCGTCTTTAGTGGTAAGATCAGGGAGCTTATCTTTTTGAATAACTTCGACAGAATCAATTGTTTCACAACCGTTCGGTAAAGTAACTTTAATTCTATACCAACCAGCTATTGTAACTTGTACCTGTGATTGGGATGAATTAAAATTGTTCGGACCTGTCCATTGAAAGTTTGCATTTGGAGTAATGTTCAGTATTCGAATAAAGGCTTGCTGATTGCATACAATGTTATCCGCTGAAATACTTACCATAGGCATTATTCTGTCTTCAAACACCGTGAATGATTTTGCACTACTACAGCCTTTACTATTCGTTACAACTACGGAATAATTTCCAGCTGTTGAAAGAATAGGATTGCTAACTTTGGAATTATAATTACTTGGTCCATTCCAGTCAAAAGATATAATATTCGGATCAGCACTTAGCAAGGGCGTAATCGTTAAACGGGAACAGGTAATTGTGTCAATTTTTAAACTTATATTTGGAGGAGTTGTGTCAATAGCAATATTTATAATACCGAATTTCTGACATCCATTAACGCTTGTAGCGGTGACTTGATATTCTCCACTTTCACTGACTGTAGGAGACCCTGAATTAGATGTAAATCCCCCTGGACCTGACCAGGTAAATTTAACCGTTGGATCAGACCTAACACTCAATGTTATACTTTTTCTTAAACAGTCTAAGGTATCGTTCATAAGAATGAGTGCAGGAGTATCCAGAATTTTGTAAATTCTTACCATTGATGAATTCAAACAACCATTAGCAGCTTCAACTACCAAACTGTAAATTCCTGAATCACTTACTGAATAAGTATTATTATTTCCAAGAATTCCATTTGGACCTATCCATGTTAAAGTTGACCCAATAGTAGAAGTTGTACCCGTAATACTTACTTGAGCCTTAAGACAATTAATGGTATCTTCCTTACTAACTGTTACATCTGGAATAACAAAATCTCCTTTAATAAAAACAGAGTCTTTTCCTTTGCAACCATCTTTGGTCACCAGATCTAGATAATACCATCCCGTATCTTTGACGAATGGTTCTTTAAGATTAGAAGTGAATCCATTTGGGCCAGTCCAGTTTACTACTCCACTCGTATCGGAATTTAATCTCAATTGAATATTTGCGGTTTTACAATTCAGTGACCCGGCTATAATCTGAGTTGGAACTTGTGACTGAAAACTTAATACTTTAAAAGAGTCAGAGGTAAAACATCCTAATGAATCAAATACAGTTACAAAAAACCAACCGGTATCTTTTGCAACTAGTGTTGGGTTCTTTGATAAAACACTGTCCCTATTTTTCCAGACAAAAGTAGGTTTCGGACTTACGGAGGATGCGATAAGTTTTATAGAATCTTCGCCACATTGTATAGTATCTCCTTTTATGGCTAAAAATACTTCTGTTCGATTATCTTTAACCGTTACCTTTTTAGTGGATTTGCATCCGTAAGCATCCGTAACGGTTACTTCATAATCACCGGGTTCTTTAATATTAAAATTTGTCCCCTTAGAAGAGGAATATCCATTTGGACCTGACCACTCGTACATAACATTAAGCGTCTTTGAAATGGCTTCTATTTTTGCTGTTAAATTTTTACAATCAATGTCTGTGTTGGTTGCAGTAAGATCAGGCGGTGTAGTATTGCCATCCACTTTTACGCTTATAGTTTTCTCACAACCAAATTCACCGATTACACGCAGTTTGTAGGTTCCAGGGGCGCCTACTTTAACACTATGTGTTTTGTCACCGCTCACAATCTTTCCATCCGAAGTTGTCCATTCATAATTTATTCCAGGGCCTTGAGATGAACCAGATCCATCTAATGTGAGAGGAATATTGTTACAATTAATTTCATCAGGCATGGCAACATCGGCTACCAATTCGTACACAGTAACCTTTACCTCATCTTTTACTTCACAACATTCCCGAAACTCTATGTCATCAATGGAAAAAATACTGAAAGTTCCAGTCCCACCAATATTTGAAAAACAAATATTAGCCGATATCGAAGCTCCACTGTTCCACATAAAATCAGCATCACTCTGTATACAAAGTCCACTTGCCACATCCAAAGTTCCAATTGAATTTCCATTAATCTTACAATCAACAACAGGAGGAGCACCGAAAAGATAAGGTATTCCAAAGCATTTAAATTTCAGCTTATACACTGTATTCGCGGTCACTGGAATTGTCTGACATAGAAAATTAACTCCGGGTCCAGTTGGATTAATGGCCATAGTAAAAGCTCCAATCGGGGGATTACACCCAAATTGAGCTGCTATTTGTGGGACACTCATTACCATATAACTACCCGTAGTCATGGCAAATGTGTTAAGGTTTGTTTGTGCAATATAGGAGGAAGTTGATGGTGCGATGCCCCCGGTTTCAAAGCCACCATTAGTGAACAAATTAGCTGAAATGCCCCGTGCAATGAGCGTATAGGTTGTAGTCATCGAGGGATTAGCAATTGGGTTGGCAATATTTGGATTGCTCAAACCATCGGTGGGGTCCCAGGTAATTGTATTATAACCGCCGGTGACCATTCCATTGATTTGCTTTCCTATGCCGGCGCAAATTGTAATGTCAGGACCTGCATTAACCGTTATATTACATCCATTGGGTATTAATGCTTGTAAGTTCTTATTAAAATAACTGAGAGCGGGTGAAATGGATCGCTGTCCACTTAAAGAACTATTAGGGCTACCTGTCCAAAACCCAAGGGTAATCCATAAGTATAAAACACAATTTCGATAAAACATTTACTATGAGCTTCTTACAAATTAATCAGAAATACAATTTCAAATCCAAAAGGCTTACTTTGAAGCTTAAAGTTAGTCATTTTTGTGGAGTATGATTTCTCTTCAAAATGTTCCTTACGGTTAAATTTTAGAATTCAAAAATGAAATTACTTTTGCGAATTCAAAACATGTGGTCGTTCAAATCCTTAAGAAGAGTTACGAATTCAGGGATATTCATTCCAGAGATCGATGGTTTGCGATTTATAGCCATTGCCATGGTAGTGTTATATCACTTAGATGGATTTTTATTCAAAGAACTTGTTGGTGATTATCTTGATTGTTTTGAAGACTATAACTTATTACACGATATTATTTTACATGGTTACTTCGGTGTTGAAATATTTTTTTCAATAAGCGCATTTGTAGTCGCACTACCATTTGCCTATTATTACTTTCAAAATGGTAAGAAGATTTCAATCTCAGATTATTTCATTCGAAGATTAACCAGGATTGAGCCACCATATCTAATTAGTCTTTTTTTAATACTAGCAGTTCATTTATGGGTATTGAGTGGAGAAAAGTTTTCTGATTATACTCCCAGTTTCTATTATTCGTTAATTTATTCTCATGGCTTTTTCTATCACCGCGACTTTCAACCATTGATTAACAATGTAGCCTGGAGCCTTGAGATTGAAATACAGTTTTATATTATTGCTCCATTACTATTTTATTTGTTTTTTAAATTAATTAAGGTTAATACTCTGAATATATTACTTCTATTAACTCTATTATTTTCTATTCTTACCAAATTTCCAAAACCGAACATTATTACCTTATATGAGTATTTCCAATATTTCCTATTAGGTATTAGTATAGCTTATATGAAAGTAAATTCAGTTAAGTTTCAAATATTGGAAAATTTCAATAAGAAATACTCACAAGTGTTTATCAGCATAATAGCCTTTATTCTCATGTTAGTAACTGATATAACATTTATGGGACCATTGCATACCTGGTTTAAATTAATTCTCAGTAGTTTCCAGATTGCGTTTATGTTTATATTATTTTATAATCTACTGATTTCAAATTCTCCAAAATTACTTATTTCAAAACCCATATTTACAATCTTTGGTGGAATGTGTTATTCTATTTACCTATTTCATAATCAGATTATAATGAGTCTTGGACATTATTTATTGAAACTAGACAAATCACCCCTTTTTATCCTGGATTATATATGGATTGGTCTTATTTTGTTTGTATCTATTTTACTCGTATGCACGATTTTCTTTATTCTCGTAGAACGTCCTTGCATGGATAAGAAATGGCCTTTGAATCTGATCTTGTTTATAAAAAAAGCTTTTTTCAGCATTTTCAATTTTAACAGACAAAAGTTAATAAATAACAATAAATTTACCCAATAATTATCCTACATGCAAGAAGCTTATATTGTAGCTTATCAACGAAGTGCATTTACCAAAGCTAAAAAAGGCGCTCTGAGATTTATGCGTTCAGACGATATTGCAGTATGGGTATTAAAAGCATTAGTCAAACAAATTCCGCAACTTAATCTTAATCAAATTGACGATTTGATTGTGGGTTGTGCCAATCCGGAAGGTGAACAGGGATTACAAATTGGACGACAGATAGCCCTTCGAGCATTTGGCGAACAAATTCCAGGAATGACCATAAACCGATATTGTGCTTCGGGACTTGAATCTATTGCTATTGCAACAGCTAAAATCCGTTCCGGTCAAGGAGACATTTATGTTGCCGGTGGTGTTGAAAGCATGAGTATGATTCCTATGGAAGGATACAAACTAGCAGTCAATTATGAGGTATCTACTCAACATCCGGATTATGTAATTGGAATGGGAATTACTGCAGAAGCGGTTGCAAAAAAATACAATATTTCCAGAGAGAGACAAGATGAATTTGCATTTCGTTCGCATCAACTGGCATCCAGAGCACAGGAAAGAAAATTTTTTGAAAAAGAAATTACGGCTATTCCCGTACATGAAATTTTGGTGCAGCAAAATAAACGTATAGAAAGAGATTCAATAGCCAATGACGATGATGGAATTAGAAAGGATACAACTTTAAATGCCTTATCAAGTTTAAAACCTGTATTCGCTCAAAATGGAAGTGTAACGGCCGGCAACTCTTCGCAAACCACCGATGGTGCAGCCTTTGTTATAGTAGTCAGTGAAAAAATGTTAAAACAACTGGAACTAAAACCAATAGGAAGATTGGTGAGTTGCAGTGTAACAGGGGTAGATCCACTTTATATGGGAATCGGTCCTTGTACCGCTATACCAAAAGCTTTGAACCTGGCTGGAAAAAAAATCTCAGATATCGAACTTATTGAACTTAATGAAGCATTCGCAGCGCAATCCCTTGCTGTTATACAGGAGGCTCAGCTTAATCCGGAAATCGTCAATGTCAATGGTGGTGCTATAGCTTTGGGACATCCTTTGGGTTGTAGTGGTGCCAGGTTAACCATGACACTTCTCCATGAATTGCAATTACAAAACAAACAATTTGGCATTGCCACTGCCTGTGTGGGAGGCGGGCAAGGAATTGCCGGAGTAATTGAAAGATTATAAAAAAAAATTAATCCATCTAAATTTTTTGTATAACTTAAAGTTATTCGCAACTCATAGTTGATATTCGATTATTAACATACAGTGATCTATTTGGAATATTTATAGATGACATCTAATAATCCTTCCTTGAGCTTATCATCAACCAATTGCCAGAACATAATACCCCCTAAATTTTGCTTAATGACATAATGCATTTTATACTTAATGGATTGTTCATCATCATAACTTGCTAATAACTTTCTTACTGAATGAATGGCATATGGTGAACAGGCTACTGTATCCCAATACTGAATGAATCCTGAAGATTTGGATAAAGTGTCCGTGGAGAATTTATAAGAAAAAGCATGAGAAAACCGGCATGGTTTATATAATTCCGTTGGATATCCGTCATCAATTTTAAATAATCTACCATAGAATGCAGCACCGATCACTATTTGTTTAGATGGTACACCTTTATTCAATAACCACATTACGGCATTATCCGTAGATTCTTTTTGAAACTCTGTTGAATACAACGGAGTGTGATGACCACTTAGTTTGCTGTATCCGTGGACCAAATCATAACTCATAATATTGATGAAATCTACGTATTCAATCACTTTATTCCATTCTATGGATTGCTCCAGGTATTCCGTAAATCCACCGGCAGCGAAACTAATTATAAAATCCTGACCAAGAGCCTGTCTCATTTCACGAACGAGCTCAGTGAAATTTTTCTTATCATCTGAAGAAAATTCATATCCTGGAAATCCTTTAATCGCTGGATATTCCCAATCCAAATCAATTCCGTCAATTTTAAATTCCTTGGATAGCTCCTTGACCGATTGTGCAAATGCTTTTTGATTCTTTTTATTTCCAAATACCTCTGAACAAGTTTTACATCCACCCCAACCTCCCAATGAAATCATAATTTTCAAATTGGGATTTCTGGATTTTAACTTTTGCATATTAATTAATGCCATGGTATCATTTGAATGTCCGAAGTGAATTTTGTTTTTGGAAAGTTGTCCAAAACAATAAATGAAGTGTGTCAATTTCTCGACTTCATATTCGTGGATTTTTTCAGCGCTCCCTGCATAATAAGCTATAATTCGAAAGTCTTTACCACGCTGAGCATTTATTCCAAGATTAATAAATATAAGGACCGTTATAAAGTAAATATTCGTTTTTGAATAAATCATTTTTTAAATTTTACTTTAATATCCAATGGCGGCACCATCCGGTGCAGAAGCATCTGATGCTCCGATAAAAATATTTTTCTCAGGATCATATATTATACCCATTAACGATCCAAGTTGTGGTACAGGCTTTAAATGATGACCCATTCGTTTCAATGATTTTTGGGTGTCGGGAGACATAAGATTTTCTTCAAAAACAATTTCATCTGGCAACCATTGATGGTGAATCTTCATAACTTCAATGGCCTGCCGCAAAGGCATATGATATAAAATTACATTCGCCACCGATTGAAAAACCGTATTAATTATAGTACGACCTCCCGGAGATCCTATGACCATAAAGGCTTTGTTGTTTTTAACAATAATTGATGGAGTCATACTGGACAGCATTCTCTTGCCAGGTGCAATAGTATTAGCCTGAGTTCCAATCTGACCATTGCGATTGGTTACGCCTGGAACAGGATTAAAATCACCCATTTCATTATTAAATATAAATCCCAATTCAGGAATACCAATTTTAGAACCATACCAATCTTCTAAAGTATACGTAAGTGAAACCGCATTACCTTCTTTATCTATAATTGAAAAATGGGTTGTATGGTCACTTTCTCGAATTGGAATAGTTGATGAAGTATCGCTAATAGAAGCATATCTCCAATTCAAATCAGATAATAATTGTTTGGCATGTTCTTTTGAAGTAAGAAAATCGACCGGAATATTCTGATTAAAATCAGGATCACCCAGGTATTTTGCCCTGTCGGAAAATGCTCTTCTCATTATTTCCGACATGAAATGAACATAGTTCGTAGAATTAAAGGGAATTGAATCAACAGAAACTGTTTCCAGCATATTCAACAATTGTACCAATGCGACGCCACCCGAACTTGGAGGTCCCATTGAATATATTTGAAAGTCGCGGAAAGTACCACGAATTGGTTTTCTTTCAACGGCATTATAGTTTGAAAGATCATCCTGAGTAATTATTCCTCCTTCTTTTTTCATAAATGAAGTAATTTTTCTGGCAACCTCACCTTTATAAAATCCATCTGTTCCATAATCTCGAATCAGCCTTAATGTATTGGCCAATTCTGGTTGTCTCCAGATTTGCCCGAATGGAGTAATATTCCCAGAACCGTCATCAAAATAATGATAAATAAATTCACCTGGTTTAGATTGACTTCTAAGCCATTGTGCTTCATTATATAAGGTCCAAGTCATCGGAAAACCATTCTGGGCAAGATCAATAGCGGGTTGTACTACTTTTTTCCAAGGTAACTTTCCAAATCGTTTATGGGCCTTGTATAAACCTGCCACCGTTCCTGGCACACCTATAGCCCGAATACCTTTATGATTGGTTTCATCTATAATTTTTCCATTATTATCCAGATACATCGTAGCGGTAGATAATAAAGGAGCCTTCTCGCGAAAATCAAATGTTGTAACACCATTTTTTTGATTGTAATACACCATAAATCCACCACCGCCTAGATTGCCTGCTGATGGTAAAGTAACAGCTAATGCCAATGCAGTGGCAACACTGGCATCTACAGCGTTACCTCCTTGTTTTAATATTCTTACTCCTATCTCTGAGGCTGGTCTGGAGGATGAAACGACCATACCATGTTGACTATAAGTTTGACTATACAATTCTACAGTTGTACAGAAGTAAATAAGAGCCGTAATTATAAAAACAATGTTTAAGTTAAGTCTTTGCATAATAATTTCCAATAAAGAATTGAAATATAGAGTATTCCTAAGTAAAGGAATAATTATAAAGATAAATCAAAGTTGTTGAACCCCGGTTTAAATTTTTTTTCATCAGTGTTTTTACCATAAGCTGCTTAAACATAACCAGAAAATATAAAGTAATTTACAAAGTTTAACAAGTTTTATGGTTGAAAAAATATAGAGTAGTAATTTATTTTGCTATACATTAATTTTAATCCTGCCTAGATTAAACTTACCTTAATTAGAAGCAATATAAATCATAAAAAGAAAAAGAAAAAATATTGAAGTCCAATCCATTAATTCATTTTTCCATAAATTGCATCATCTTTAACTTTTAATCCAGAAACAAAATCAGTGAAGGATATTGCTTCCATTTTATTGCTGCTGGGTGCCGGACAAGGCATATTCTTTAGTTTGATATTATTAGGATTATCCAAGAATAATCATAAAGCTTATCGTTGGCTAGCTGTCTTTCTGCTGTTATTTTCCATTTCAATGATAGGAACAGTTCTCTACGATCAACGCATAGTAGTAGCTTATCCTCACCTGGGCTTGATTACAGCACCATTTGGAATATCCATGGGATTTACATTATTTCTTTATGTAAAGTCTCTTTCAGAAAAAAATTATCAGTTTAGAAAATGGCAATGGCTACACCTACTTCCTGTCTTAATATCTATATTAATATTAATGCCTTTTTACTTATTGCCGATAGAAGAAAAACGAGTCGCTATGGATGCGAGTTATGAGGGCTTCCCTTGGTTGTGGAAAGTCAATTTCATTTTTTCAACCGCCATCAATTCGTGTTACATTATAGCAACTATGATAACCATTACGCGACACGAAAGACACATCAAACAGTTATACTCTAATACGGAACATAAGTCATTAATCTGGGTTCGTCATTTTTTAACCGCTGGGATAAGTACATTTATTATCTGCATTATCATGTCTCTTTTTGACATTGCTATGGCGGATACCATTTCTAATGTGATGTTTTCTTTTGTAATTTATGTTATGGGGTATCGGGCCTTAAGGCAACCAGAAATTTTTTCAGAATTTACGGAACAAACCCTTGAAGATACAGACGAACCGTCATTAATTAAGATACCGTCCAAATATAGCAAGTCTGGTCTTACAGAAGAAAAAGCCAAATTACTGGCCAGCAAATTAGACGATTTATTTTATAAGGAAAAAATTTATCTGAACCCAGAACTAACCTTACAAGAGCTGAGTGATCGTCTCGGCATAACACCACACCTGGTCTCCCAACTTCTAAACCAAATTAAGGAACAATCTTTCTTTGATTTTGTGAATAGTTTTAGGGTTGAACATTTTAAGGAAAACGTCAAAAAGCCTGAAAATGCCCATTTATCATTGCTCGCCATTGCTCTGGATAGTGGTTTTAATTCAAAGGCAGCTTTTAATTCGGTATTTAAAAAAGTTACGGGCACCACTCCATCGGCCTTCCGCAATACGCTGTGAAGACTAATTTTCCTAAGATATCCAATGGATTCAGTCTATTGTTCCCGATTGATCAAGACCTGTAATAGTACAATTAGACGTCCAGAACCATCGGGAAAGGCGCTATAGACTATTTTAGATCTCACATTTGCCTTGTCAAATCAATTATTTACTTTAAAATCTAAATCCATGGAAAAATTATTGGAAACACTAAACAACCTTACTCCTGTACTTATTATAAGCAGCTTAGCCATCTTCATGACGGTAGAAAAATATCTTCCCTATTTCGAACATGGAATGGGTCGTGGGCGTCAACGCTGGAACAATATTGGTATGATCGCAATAGCTTTTTTAATCAATGCTGTTATTGGAAGTCTAATCGCTATTCCGATAATCTGGTCGCAAGAAAATAATTTTGGCTTAATGCATAGGATACTTGGGCAATCTGCTATAGCTATTATCATTGGCATATTTCTAATTGACCTTATGGGTTATACTTTACATGTCATAATGCATAAGGTTCCGACACTTTGGAAAATTCACCGAATTCATCACGCTGATACAGAAATGGATGCAACCAGTAGTCTGCGATTACATCCTTTTGAATTAATGTTACAGTTAGCAGTTCAAGCTGTTCTTCTGCCTTTATTAGGAGTTTCAATAGCTAGCTTTATTTTCTACTTTACACTAGCCTTACCTTGGTTTGTGCTCAATCATTCCAATATAAAGTTTCCAGTTTGGTTTGAACGAGTAGGAAGTTTACTCATGTCTACTCCAGATTGGCATCGAGTGCATCACAGTAGTTTCCAACCAGAAACGGATTCACACTACGGATGCCTCTTCAGCATATGGGATAGAATATTCGGTACCGGAGGAAAGGTTAATGTTGAAAAAATACAATTTGGTTTGGATAAATTTAGAGCACCGGGTGATCAATCGATATGGCAGTTGTTGAAGATGCCATTTAAGAAGTAAAAATTTCAAAAGTTTGTACATTGATTTGCTTCGAAGGTTGAAAAGATCATTTTATTTTCACTTACAGATAATTATTAAAGTAATGTAATCAATGAACAGGTTATAATAGAAAGAAATAGCAGTATACTTTTTGAGAACATCCAAATTTATCATGAGCCAATAATTATGAAAGTTATTGCTTCAAATCTTATTAAATACCAGAAACTTTTATTGAAATATTTTTTCTTTAAAATTTATTTATAGCTTGATAAATGACTTCTGATATATTTTGTTGACTTTGATAATCTGTATAAAATATTTACCAGGTGACAAGTGCTTAACATCTACTTCAGCATTAGAAAAATCAACAACCTCTTTGACTCCTGAAATTGAATATATAGTACCATTAAACGGTCCGGTTAAGTTTCTAATATAAAGATATTCCTGGACTGGATTAGGAACAATAATTAAATGGTCATCCCTAATTTTTTCGGTTGAAGTTGTCACATTTAAATTGATTGTCACCAGTGAGTCACAGCCATTCTGATTTTTCAGAGTTACCGTATAGGAACCAGAAGTGTACACGGTATCTTTATTTGGAAGAATAATAAACTCACCTTTCTTAATGCTTGAATTTAGAGTTGTGTGTTGAAGTGCAGGGATTTCTACCACGGCA
>CAZHNF010000022.1:0-57087 GCA_964533625.1 uncultured Saprospiraceae bacterium
TACTGGTATTCCCAATTCAATTTCGTAAACACCAGGTTTATTAATATTGCCGCAAGCTGAGATAAGTTTTGTTCCGGTACTTTTTCCAACACCAATGGCTGCATATGCTTCTCCACCATGGTTGAGTATCCATGGAACATCTGCGATTGTCTCAACATTATTAACAACCGTTGGACAACCATAAAGACCCCAAACAGCAGGGAAAGGGGGTTTATTTCTGGGATTTCCTCTTTTACCTTCTAACGATTCAAGTAAAGCGGTTTCTTCGCCACAGATATAAGCACCACCACCCGGATGCACATAAAGATCTAGACTATAATTAAATCCGAGAATATTGTTTCCTAGATATCCCTTTTTGTATGCCTCATCAATCGCCTTTTCTAATACTCTTAGTACAGGCATCATTTCTCCGCGGACATAAATATAAGATGTAGGTGCACCCAATGCATAAGATGATACTATCATCCCTTCAATGAGAGCGTGTGGAATATGATTCATCAGATAACGGTCTTTGAAAGTACCGGGCTCTGATTCATCTGCATTACAGACAAGGTATCTTGGTTTATCTGTTTTTTTATCCAAAAAAGACCATTTCATTCCCGTAGGAAATCCAGCTCCGCCTCTTCCTCTTAAACCCGATTTTTTAACTTCTTCTACTACTTCATCCGGGGTCATTGAAAAAGCTTTTTTCAAAGAGGCATAACCTCCATGAGACACATAGGTCTCTAATGAATTTATTCCGGGTACATTAATATGTTCTAATAAAACTTTCCTGGACATCGCAATTAGGATTTAATTCTCAAATCAGAAATCAAAAGATCAAATTTCTCTTTTGTCATATGCTCACGATAGGTGTATTCAGGACCAATTTGAAGTACAGGACCAGTGCCACAAGCCGCAAGGCATTCAACTTCTTTAAGAGTAAATAATCCATCCGCAGTCGTTTGTCCCACTTTAATTCCGAGATGATCTTCCATATATTGTATCAATTCTTCTGCACCTATGGTACAACAAGGACCAGTACGACAAACTTCAATGACGTATTTTCCAACCGGCTTCACATGAAACATGGTATAAAAAGTTGCAACCTCGTAAACTTCAATAGGTTGTAGTTCCAATACTTCTGCCACTTGATCCATGGCTTTTACCGGTAACCAACCTTGCTCAGCCTGAACCAAGTGCAAAGCTGGTAACAAGGCAGATTTTTGCCTTCCGTTTGGATACCGAGATTTCAAATTATTAATCTCCTCAATTGTTTTAGCCGATAAAATGGACATTAATTACTTTACTATTTATTTTTTTCTATTTAATCATTTCGATTGATCACGCATCAAGTTCACCAGCAATTACATTCAAACTGCTCATCACCACTATGGCATCTGAAAGAAGCTGTCCCTGTACCATTTCGGGATAAGCTTGGTAGTATATGAAACACGGTCTTCTAAAATGCAATCGGTATGGAGACCGTCCACCATCGCTTACAAGATAAAATCCCAACTCCCCGTTGGCGCCTTCAACGGCTTTATAAACTTCACCAACCGGAGCTTCTATTTCACCCATAATTATTTTAAAGTGATAGATCAATGCTTCCATATTGCGATACACTTCCTGTTTTGGAGGAAGATAGTATTTGTCTTCATCGGCATGAAATACATTCGGATCGCAACTTTCAATTTTTTGCAAAGCTTGTTCGATAATGGATAGACTTTGCCAAATCTCTTCATTGCGTACGACAAAACGATCGTATGTATCACCGGTTGTTCCGACTGGAACATCAAATTTAAAATCCTCGTACGAACAATATGGACTTGCTGTACGAATATCATAGTCGATTCCTGAAGCGCGAAGATTAGGACCTGTAAAACCATAATTTAGTGCACGTTCTACACTGATAGGACCGGTGTCAATGGTTCGATCCATGAAGATTCTATTTCGACTTAATAGGCTCTCAAATTCTTTCCAAACGATTGGAAAATCATGAAGAAATTTTCTGGTAAGTTCAAACACTTTCGAATTAAAGTTCCTCTCGAATCCACCTATTCTTCCCATATTAGTGGTTAATCTCGCACCACAAATTTCTTCGTATATCTCGTAAATTTTTTCCCGATACTGATACACATAAGTAAAACCTGTAAGTGCTCCGGTATCAACACCTAATATACTGTTACATATAATATGATCTGCAATTCGAGCCAATTCCATAACCAATACCCGCATGTAATCAACTCGTTTAGGAACCTTTACGCCAAGAAGTTTTTCTACTGTAAGATACCAGCCAGTATTATTAATTGGAGCAGAACAGTAATTTAATCGGTCCGTCAATGGCGTAATCTGATAAAACGGTCTACGCTCAGCAATTTTTTCAAAAGCCCGATGAATGTATCCAATAGTTTGCTCACCACTTACTATTCGCTCACCATCCATTTTCAATACATTCTGAAATATTCCGTGTGTTGCAGGATGGGTCGGTCCAAGATTAAGCGTACTGTATGGAATCTCCGGCATATCCGGATTTAAAAACTCAGCTCTATATTCTAAATTAGTACGCATATTTTTTACCTTCCAAAGTGAAAATCTTGTTTGTCCATTCGATATGGATCTTCTAATGGAAACTCTTTCCTGAGCGGAAAATCAACCATCTCATCCATATTCAAAATCCGTTTCAGATTAGGATGCCCTAAGAAATTTATGCCAAAAAAATCATAAGTTTCTCTCTCCATCCAATTGGCAGACGCATATATCCCTGTTAGTGTCGGTATCTCAGGTTTTTCTATCGGTACAAATACTTTTACCCGAATCATACTTTGATTAATCATACTTTGAATATGATAAACCACTCCAAGTTCTCGGCCTTTTTGCTCCGGATAATGAATACCGCATAAATCCACTAAATTGTTGAATTTATATTGAAGATCTCGATACAAAACATTTACCAATTTGAACAATTGATTAACGGGTACTTCGATAGTAAAAACTCCAAAGGAGTCTTCTATTTCGTTAAACTGACTTCCGAAATTTTCAGTAAGAAAGGCTTTTATTTCGTCGTTGTTAATCACTGGATATAATATTCTTCCATTAATTTTTTGTACTCTTCAGAATTTCTTCTTCGCACACTCTCTTTTCCAATCAAATCCTGAATTCGCATAACCCCTTCAATGATCTGTTCAGGTCTAGGAGGACAACCTGGAACATATACATCTACAGGAATAACTCGATCGATACCTTGCAGGACGCTATAAGTATCGAATATTCCTCCACTTGAAGCACAAGCTCCAACCGCAATCACCCATCGAGGTTCAGCCATTTGTTCATAAACCTGCCTTAGGATCGGCCCCATTTTCTTGGCAATGGTACCCATAACCATCAGTAAATCAGCCTGTCTGGGAGTAAAACTTAACCTTTCAGAACCAAAACGGGCTAAATCATAATGTGAGGCCATGGTCGACATAAATTCAATCCCACAGCAAGATGTAGCAAAGGGTAATGGCCAAATACTATTTTTTCTAGCTAATCCAACTACACTATCTAGAGTTGTTGCAAAAAACCCTTGACCCTCAACGCCTTGTGGTGGCGCAACAACTTTAATATCTGTGTTATTTGCCATTTAAGCTTATTTTATTAGTCATTTTCTTCACGGGTATCCCAATTGAGTACTCCTTTCCTCAATACATAGTAGAACCCAGCCATTAAAAGAGCTAAAAAGATGATAATTTCAACATAACCAAACCACCCTAAAGCCTTGAAATTCACAGCCCAGGGATATAAAAAGATAATCTCTACATCAAATAATACGAAGAGGATTGCAGTCATAAAGTACTTGACAGAGAAGGGGTTACGCGCATTTCCAACACTCTCTAATCCACATTCAAAAGTATCATCGTGGCGCTTACCGGAAGCTTTAGGTCCTAAGAGATGAGTCGCCAGTAAGGTAACTACAACAAATCCAGCTGCTACTAAAAATTGTAAAAGAATTGGTAGGTAGTTGAAAGGAATATGATGATTATTCATCTTTCTTATTTATCGCCGGCAAATATAAGCTTATACCGTTCAATTTCCGGCTCGAATAGAGAACTAATTGGTTCAATATCAATATTATTTTTTTTAACAAGGGTGGGCACAAATATTCAACTTATCAACTGATTAAAAGAAGAATTCAATTTGGGGAATCATTAGAAAAAACCAGAGAGTGAATTGAGTTAGGATTAAATAAAAACTTTTTATTGTCTACCAATTATATTTTAATAATTGCTAGAGCAACATGCATAGCTTTCCTTAAAGTAATTCAATTGAATATTTTTTACTTTGAATAACACATAATGTCTTAGTATGCCAAGTGTAATTCTTTTGAAAATTATAATTAGGTCCAAAAGTCTTTTAATTCTTATTTAGAAAAAATACTGAACTACTTTATCATAATTAATTCTAATTATTATTGCCATTTTATCTAATCTAAATTTCAAATAGCCAATGATTAGGTATTACAATAATCATATAGAATGCACAAAATTGAAGCAAAAGATTAATTGAGAAGCTTAATGAAATATTTTGCTTAAAGGATATAAAATGATTAATCGTAATTTAGGCGATAAATGAAAAGAGCGAAACATTAAACTAGAAAATATGTCTTATCACAAAGCCATGCTTCTCACCAATTGCAATTTATGTATCAAAGACAATTTTTTTAAATAGTAGCATCAGCAAGAAGATTATATAAAATAAGGTTTATGCGATTAATATGAGTAAAGCTTTGATATGACCAATGTCTTAGTTTGATTTAAAGATTAATAGCCATGGAAATAATTTTATTTATGCCCCGCGATCCAAATCATCATTTAACTCGTATCTGTTTGTAATTATTCACAAACGATAAATTTTAAACAATGAAAAAAATTATTTTACTCTCGATCTTATTTATTAATTTATTTGGAAATATCCAAATAACTAATGCACAAGAAAAAAGTGCTGGTAAAATTGTGAAAGATTACTATGCGTGGATTGACGCTGGAAATCTTGATGGTGTTGGGTCTTTATTAACGGAAGATTTTCAAGCTACCGCTCCATTTGCCCCTGTTCCATTCGATAAAATGGCATGGCGTGGGGTTGGACAAAATTTCAAAACCGCGTTTTCTGGAATGAAACATGAGATTGTTGACTGGTTTGCAGACGACAATAAAGTAGCCGTAAAAGGAATTTACTATGGAAAAAACACTGGACCAAATATGGGAATGCCGCCTACTGGTAATTCAGTAAAAATCGCCTTTAATGCCTTATTTGAGTTAGATGGCAAAGGAAAGATTCGTCGAATGAATATTGAATTCAATTTAAAGAGCTTTGAAGCTCAACTTATGGCGGGAATTAATCCAATGGCTTCAGCCGAACAAACTGCTTTAAATTTACTTGCCGCTGCTGATGAAGGTAATGTTGAAAAGATGCTTACTTATTTAAGTTCGGATTCGAAACATTATTTTGGTGGTGTAAGTACTTCTAACGAAGAATTAGGAAAAAGGGTACTTGGTTTCAAATCAGCTTTTCCGGATATCAAGCGTGAATTAACTGTAGTTTCTAGTTGCAATGGAACAGTCGTATTAAAAGGTTGGTTGGTTGGAACCAATACCGGATCTTTTATGGGAAGGCCGGCTACTGGAAAAAAGATCAAAGTGTCCGCTCTGGGTGTTTATAAATTCAACGCTGAAGGTAAAATTACAGAAGGTTGGGTCGAGATGGATACTGCTGGGTTTATGGCTCAACTACAATAATTTAATGGCAAAAAATATTATTTGTAATTTGTCTAAAAGTACTAACTAATTTAAAAAAGGGAAACAAATAACATGTTTCCCTTTTTTTATTGAAATGAATTTAAATTGCATAAATAACTAAGAATTTAAACACTAAATAAATTTATTAAAAGATTAAAGCCGTAGATTGGAATACCTTATATAAGTACTATTCCAATTTCCGAATTCCACTACCTTTGCCCCAACATCTAAATTTAATTCATGCATTTCGAAACTAAAACTATCCACGCAGGAGTACATCCTGATCCATCGACCGGCGCTATTATGACTCCTATTTATCAAACTTCAACTTATGTTCAGGAAGGACCTGGTAATCACAAAGGTTACGAGTATGCCCGAACACAGAATCCAACAAGAACAGCCCTACAGGATAATATTGCGGCTTTGGAGAATGGAAGCTCAGCATCTTGTTTTGGGAGTGGATTGGCGGCCATGGACGCTGTAATAAAACTTTTGCGGTCTGGAGATCATGTATTGGCAAGTAACGATATGTATGGAGGATCATTTAGATTGCTGGATAAGATTTTTAAAAATTTTGGAATTCAAACAGACTTAGTAGCAATGCATAATGTTCAAGCAGTTCAATCCGGTATTCAAAGTCATACTAAACTTATCTGGATTGAAACACCGACTAATCCTTTGCTCAATATTGTAGACATTGAAGCAATTTGTGCTATAGCTAAGCAAAGAAATATTCTGGTTTGTGTTGATAATACTTTTGCTACACCATATTTACAAAACCCTTTAAACCTCGGCGCTGATCTTGTACTTCATTCTGCAACTAAATATCTGGGAGGACATTCTGATGCAGTGCATGGGATTGTGATATCTAAAAATCAAGAGCTAGGAGATCGTCTGAGATTTATTCAGAATGCAAGTGGTGCTGTCCCCGGGCCCATGGATTGTTTTTTAATTCTTAGAGGAATTAAGTCTCTGCATGTAAGAGTTCAACGCGCCTGCGAAAATGCTGAACGAATTGCAGAATTTTTAATCAAACACCCTAAAGTTAATCGTGTAATGTACCCGGGTTTAACTAATCACCCTGGTCATGCATTAGCCAAAAAGCAAATGAAGATGTTTGGGGCCATGTTGTCCTTCGACCTTAAGGACGAAAGTATAGAAGCGGCTAACACAGTATTAGCCAGTACCAAACTATTTTCATGTGCCGAATCATTAGGTGGCGTAGAATCACTTATTGGTCATCCTTCCTCTATGACACATGCATCACTTCCAAAGGAAGAAAGATTAAAGACCGGACTTACCGATTCTTTAATCCGCTTATCGGTAGGCATTGAACACGTTGATGATTTAATTGAAGATTTAAGAATAGCCTTAGATAAATAAATTCATAATTCCAGCAAGTTTATTTATTTTTTAAATTGGTTTTGGACAGAATTACATTAGAATTGAAATTGTATCAATTGAAATAATTGTAATAATGCTTTTTAATACACTTGAGTTTTTAATATTTTTTACTGTTGTAACGAGCATATATTACTTATTACCCCAAAAATATAGATGGATTCATCTTTTGCTATCCTCGTGTATTTTTTACATGTCCTTTATTCCAGTTTACATTCTAATTTTATTTGTAACCATTATAATAGATTATCTGGCAGGAATATGGATTGCACAAAGTACAGGAAAGACGAAAAAGTTTTATTTGATTTTAAGCATTTTTACCACTTGTCTGGTTCTTTTTATTTTTAAATACTTTGATTTCTTTGATCAAAACTTAGAATATCTATTGAAGTTCTTTGATATTCCTTATTCATCAAAAGTACATTCAATTATCTTGCCCATCGGATTATCCTTTCACACATTTCAAAGCCTTAGTTATGTAATTGAGGTGTATCATGGTCGTCAGAAAGCTGAAAGGCATTTTGGAATTTACTCTTTGTATGTTATGTTTTATCCTCAGTTGGTTACTGGACCTATTGAAAGACCACAAAATTTGTTGGTTCAGTTGCGTGAGCATAAGGTGTTTAAGAGCTGGAATATAATCAGTGGATTACGTCTAATTTTGTTTGGATTATTTGTAAAAATGGTAATTGCTGACAATTTGGCCAGTTATGTCGATTTGGTTTATAAAAATCCATCAAGTTACAATGGGAAGAGTATTGCTACAGCGCTTTTTTTTTATTCTTTTCAGATATATGGAGACTTTTTTGGTTACTCAACAATTGCTATTGGAACAGCAAGAGTTATGGGTTTTAATCTAATAGATAATTTTAAAAACCCATATTCGGCAAAGTCTATCTCTGAATTCTGGCAACGATGGCATATATCCCTTTCTACTTGGTTTCGTGATTATTTGTACTTTCCTTTAGGGGGAAATAAAAAAGGAATTCAAAAATGGTTTCTCAATATTCTAATAGTATTTACAGTTAGCGGATTATGGCATGGCGCTAACTGGACATTTGTTCTTTGGGGATTAGCACATGGATTTCTTTATATTTTCGAAAGTGTTTTTATACTTAATGGAAAAATAATTTCACAATTTACTTCAACATTTACAAAAAAATTGATCACCCAATTTTTCATTCTTAAAAACTTTGTGCTTGTATCTCTAATATGGATTTTATTTCGGGCCGATTCTCTTTACAAGGCAAAACTAATTTTTCAAAATCTGCTTTATTCGGCCCAAGGTAGTCAATCTTTAGACATTAAACCTTCCGTTTGGATATTTTTAATTTTATTTATTGTTTTTGATCGTATGTTGTTGGATAGTCGCTTTGACATATGGTGCAGTAGAAGGAATGATTGGCAAAGATTAATCGTTTATATAACTTTAATTTTTTGCATTTTAGTTTTCTCTAGCGTAGAGGAATTTCCTTTTATATACTTCCAATTTTGACCATGATTCATTCAAATATGCTGTACATAAAAATCATTGTAGTTCTTATTGCTTTAATACTGATGAATTTTATATATACGAAAACCTTATTTGAAATTGATATTCAAACGCACTCACCAATTATTAACTTGTCTAGAAAGGTAGACACACTCCAACCGGAGGTTATATATCTTGGCGAATCTTCTAATAGTGCTTATGAAAAAGATGATGTAGACAAATTATCAATTTCTGAAATGATTCACTCTTATTTTCCTAAAATATCAATTACAACATTGGAAAAGCAAGCGGCTCATGGAGAAGTATATTACGAGTTGTTAAGAAATATATCTGAAACGCCAAAATTGAGAACCGTAATTGTTACTTTAAATCTGAGAACATTTAATATCAATTGTATCCAATCAAATCTTGAAACAGCTATTCAAAAATCACTAATTCTAATTAAAGAAGGACCTCCTTTGTATAAAAGGTTTCAACTGGATTTCAAGGCTTATGATTTAAAAACGAATGCGGAGCGAGAGAGGCAATGGATAAAGCATTGGAAAAGTGATTATATTGATGTTGATGAGCAGTTTTCATATAAAAATGCCTGGGATTGGAATACTTATATTGCATCCATTGGTGCAAAAAATTTAGATGGTACCTGGGATAAAAAGAAAACAGAGTTGGCATGTCACTATGTAAAGAACTATGCATTCTCTATAGATACATTAACAAATCCACGTATATTAGATTTTGATAGAATTGTGAGACTAGCTAAGAAGCGAAATTGGAACCTTATCTTTAATTTACTACCCGAAAACATTGAGCAAGCTAAAGAATTAGTAGGGGAAGAATTAATTCAATTAATATTAAAAAACGCAAACAAACTTGTTGAAAGATATTCAAGGAATGGTGTAATGGTGATTAACAATATAGATAAAGTAGAGGATAAATATTTTATTGATAGAAATTGGCCAACGGAACACTATAATGAAAATGGAAGGAAAATTATTGCAAAAAATGTAGCTAACGGCTTGAAAGAATATTATAAGAATGAATATACAATTGATACAAGTTATTTAGAATACCAATACTCATATTTTACAAATTTAGAAGAGGAAGGATCCGAACCTTGGATAAATTGGAATTCAAGAACTACTCAAGATTATTATACTGGAAAATTTTCTTTTGTTGTAGATAGGACAAATCCATATGGATTAACTTTTTGTGAGAAAACTATACGTCTTGATCCACAGATTAAGTTTCTGAATATTTCTTGTAATATTAAGCAAGTGGATACGTCTTCTAAAGCTAAACTTGTATTAGAACTGCGCAGTAATATTATTAATAATTTTTGGGACGGTATTCCACTAACAAAAATAACAAATGTAGTTAATAAATGGACTTTAATAAATCAAGAAATAAGAATCCCTGAGCAATATAAAAAAGCAGAGCAAATTCTGGTTTACTTCTTGAATGAATCAAGTTATCCTCTTTATGTAGACAATTTAAAAATCAATTTTTCAAAATAAGGTGTGTTATTTAATGGAACATAGTACCATGGAATTCTAAGAGTGTATCAATTAACCGATAATAAATGATTAGACAATATGTTATTTCAAAATTGCTGATTATGATTAGATTATCCACTATTTTTGTGTCTATACCAAGTATGTAATGTCAGATCGTTATTCTTTATCTGTAGTCATTCCTGTCTACAATGAACAGGAGAATATTCAGGAACTTTATGAGCGCCTGAAGCAAACACTTACGTCCGTTACAGAAAGCTTTGAAATGATATTTGTCAATGATGGCAGTAAGGATGATTCGTTGTTACTTCTAACGGATTTAGCGAATAATGATCCGCAAGTTTATTTTTTAGATTTGAGTAGAAATTTTGGCCATCAGATTGCTGTTTCAGCCGGACTCGATGTCTGTAGGGGTGAGGCTGTAGTAATAATTGACGCTGACTTACAAGATCCTCCGGAATTAATTAAAGATTTATATCTCAAGCTTAAAGAGGGATATGAAGTTGTTTATGCCACTCGTTTACATCGAAAGGGAGAAAGTTTTTTTAAAAAAATAACAGCCAATTTATTTTATAAAATAATGGCTAGAATCAGTGCAATTAATATTCCAGTCGATACAGGTGACTTTAGAATCATGAACCGTAAAATCGTGGATCTATTAAAAAAGATGCCTGAACAAAACAAATATCTTCGCGGACAGATTGCCTGGTTAGGTTTTCGTCAGACCAATATTGTATTTGAAAGGGAGGATAGAAAGCATGGTAAGTCTGGTTATACATTAAGCAAAATGTTACATTTTGCTTTAGATGGAATTACGGGATTTTCAGACATACCACTCAAGTTAGTTACAAGACTTGGTTTTTTTATTTCAATATTTTCATTCTTAATTATAGTCTATGCTTTTTACTCGCATTTTGTACTACATCAGACTATTACTGGATGGACCTCATTAATTATTAGCTCTATGTTTATTGGAGGGGTGCAATTATTTTCGATTGGTATAATTGGTGAGTACATCAGTCGCATCAATCGCAACGTACTTCAACGGCCATTGTATATTATTAATAAGACAAATGTTCCTTTAGAATAATTCAGCAATAACTTAAGGAATCATTTACTTGCTTCATAAATATTTGTCGATTAGTAAGCCAATATTACTAAAATTAAAATCTACCTATTAAGGCTCGTGATTATTTTTTAATTTTGGCCCAGTATTTAATAACATTTTTATCTAACACCTTATGAATGAACATATTCCTTCATCTATTAAATTTTGGGCTGAAGATGATAGGCCTCGGGAAAAATTACTTAAAAGAGGACCCCATATTTTAAGCAACTCAGAATTGCTGGCTATACTCATTGGAAGTGGTACGAGATCCATTAGTGCAGTCGATCTTTCCAAAAATATACTGGAACAGTGTCAAAATAATCTAATTGAGTTTTCCAAACTCAATGTCCATCAATTGAAAAAATTCAAAGGTATCGGTTCAACAAAGGCCATCTCTCTTATAGCTGCGCTTGAATTGGGAAAAAGAGCCCATCAATCTGAAGCTCTTATGCGAAAAGAGATAGGAGACAGTCAATCGGCTTATGAATTTCTTAAATCAACCTATCTCAATGTTCAATTAGAACAGGCTTGGGTTATCTATCTCAATAACCGCAATAGCATATTAACTATTGAATGTGTCAGTTCAGGGGGAATTACTGCAACCGTTATTGATCCAAGAATAGTATTTAAAAAAGCTTTTGAACTCAATGCCACCAGATTCATTCTATCCCACAATCATCCATCTGGAACGTTGAAACCAAGTGATGCTGATATAGAGCTAACCAAGAGAATTAAATTAGGCGGCGAGCAACTTAGTATTCAGCTTCTGGACCATATCATTATTTCAGATAAAGGCTATTATAGTTTTAGCGATGAAGGAATTTTATAGTCACTTTTTTAATACCCCTTTTATCTTGTTTTGGAAGTTTTATCAATTTATAAGGCTTTCAATTGGGTGAATTAAAAACATTCTATATTATTAATTGTATATTATTCCACTGATTATTCTTAAATGAATTTATCCAACATATCATTACTTAGCAGGCTCTTCAAATTTGCTTCCCATCATTGGGGAAAGTTATTAATTGCTGGAGTAATGGCTGTTGTGCTTTCACCATTAAGTGCTATTCTTCCCTATATGACCTCTATAATGGTGGATGAACACATTATGAAGCAAGATTTACCTGGTCTAAGAAAATTGGCTATCTATTTTATTATAATTCTCATTGGATCTACTGCACTTAAATATTACTTCACCGTTTTAACGAATACTTTAGGTCAGACCATTATTCAAGAACTGCGACTAAAGGTATTTCAAAAAATAATGTCTTTTCGGCTGTCGTATTTTGATAAATCTTCTATTGGAACAAACACGACAAGAACCATCAACGATTTAGAATCGATTAATATCGTGTTTTCTGAGGGGCTAATTACCATTGTTGCGGATATTTTGTCCTTGATTATGGTTCTTGCATTTATGTTTTACACAAGTGCTATGTTAACCTGGATCTCATTGATCAGTTTTCCTCTATTGCTTATAGCTTCTTATATCTTTAAGGAAAAAGTTAAAGCATCATATCAACGTGTTCGCAATGAAGTAGCTAAAATGAATTCCTTTCTGCAAGAACATATTTCAGGTATGAAAGTAATTCAGATTTTTACAGCCGAACAAAAGGCTGCCAACAAATTTAGATTAATTAACAGAGAATATACACAAGCAAACCTGGATGGTATTTTTTATTATGCAGTATTCTTTCCAGTAGTTGAAATTATTTCAGCTGCTTCCCTTGGATTTATGATTTGGTGGGGAGCAAAAGGGGTCTTATCCGCGGACGTTACAATCGGTCAATTAGTGGCATTCCCAATGTTTTTATCAAGACTATTTCAGCCCGTTCGAATGCTAGCGGACAAATTTAATACACTTCAAATGGGTCTGATTGCATCTCAAAGGGTTTTCCAATTGCTTGATTTGGATGAGAGTGAATATAATAATGGGACTTTCACTAAGAATAAAGTGGCGGGCAATATTGAGTTTCAAAATGTCCAATTCTGTTATGAAGAGGGAATTCCAATCATAAAAAATCTGAGTTTTAAAGTAAAAGCCGGCCAATCCATTGCTATTGTTGGAAGTACGGGTTCAGGTAAAACCACCTTAATTAGTCTCCTGAACCGTCAATATGTAACACAATCCGGTCGCATACTTTTGGATGATGTAGATATTAATGAGTATGAATTAGGATTCCTTAGAAGAAGATTTGGACTCGTCTTGCAGGATGTTTTTCTGTTTCAAGGAACAATCTTGGAAAACATATCCCTTAAGAATGAATCAATTTCCAGATTTGAAATTATTGAAGCCTGCAAATCTATTGGCGCGCACGAATATCTTGATCAATTGCCAGGATCATATGATTATCCAGTCGCAGAACGAGGGGCTAATCTTTCTATGGGGCAAAGGCAATTGATATCTTTTGCCAGAGCATTAATTTATAATCCCGATGTTCTGATACTGGATGAAGCTACTTCATCTATTGATACACAAACGGAACAAGTCATACAGGATGCAATATCTAAATTAATTAAGGGTAGAACCTCAATCGTTATTGCACATAGACTTTCGACCATACGAATGGCTGATCGAATCCTAGTTATGGAAAATGGAAACATTGCAGAAAGTGGCACCCACGACGAACTTTTAAGTATGGATAATGGTTTATATCAACAGCTTTACAAGGCTCACCTTCAATACGAAACCTTCTAATAACGAAAAACAAAGTTTTAGGAAGATATTAATATATTATTAATTCTTTTAATGTATAGTTTTAGAGTATCTTTGTACTAATCATGTTAAACGGTCGTATTTATTCCTATGAAAATCCGAAAGGAGGTTTTGGCCAAAAGTTTATTGGAACATTAGCTTTTTTGGCTCTAATAAGCTTATGTCTTTTCTTGTTTTATCATATTTATCGCCTGCTCTACTTTGCATCACCGCTCTTTATTATTGTCGCATTAATCCTTAATTACCGGATTGTCGGAAATCATATCCGCATGATCGGGCACTCATTCAAACAAAATTTCTTTGCTGGTTTAGTTGAGTTTGGTCTTCAAATTATTGGTCTTCCAATTGTTTCCTTAGGTCTTGTGGTCAAGGCATGGGCTTTTAAGAAGTTTGGTGAGTGGGAGAAAACTCATCATGAAAACACGAATACTGAAACTCAATATACCTCGTATGAGGAGGTTTCCAATACTCCTACTGAAGAGAAAATTAAAGAAATTTCAAAAAAAGAATCCAGTAACTACGACGATTTATTCGAATAATCTTCCCTGTGATTCTTTTTACAGTTATTGTTTTAAGTGTATTTTTTGCATATCTGACCATTGGCTTTGGTCTCATCCATTATTGGAGAAAAACTCCGGTTTACTCAATTCCTGAACATTTTCAACCTAAGACTAAAATCAGTATTATTCTTCCTGCCCGAAACGAGGAGCAGAATATTAAAGAATGTCTGGAAAGTTTAACCCATCAAGATTATCCACATGAATTATTAGAAATTATTGTTGTGGATGATCAGTCTTTCGATTCTACCAATGAGATTTTATCTGACTATAAGAATCCATTGGTTCGATATATGAGGTTAGGAGTAGAAGGCATGACCACCATAGAGGGATCCAAGAAAAAAGCTATTGCTTATGGAATCAGTCACGCTAAGGGTGATCTTATGATTACCACTGATGCCGATTGTATTCATCACGTTGATTGGATTAAAACAATAAGTGCATTTTATGAATCGACCAATGCCAAATTAATTATTGGTGCAGTTCTAGGCAAAGAAGGAAAAGGTATTTTTAATTGGTTTCAGCAATTGGATCTTATCAATACATTTTTAATTCATGCGGCAGGTATAAAATCTGGTAAATATTATTTATGCAGTGGAGCCAATCTGGCGTATCCAAAATCGGTTTTTATTGAAGCCGATCCATATAACAAGAATATGCATATTGCATCCGGTGATGATGTATTCCTTATTCAAAAAATAAAATCACTTTATCCTAAAGATATATATGCTTTAAAATCCAAAAGTGCAGTAGTTAAAACAAACGTTTGCAAAAACTGGAAAGAAATGGTTCTTCAGCGATTGAGATGGGCTCAGAAGACTAGAAAAGTTGGATCATGGGCAACACTTCTATTGGCTACCATAGTCTGGTTGCAAAGATTATTACCCCTAATGTATTTCATCGTGGCAATGTTAATACAAGATAAAAATTTAATCATCTTGAGCATATCCATTATGATCATTACTTCTGTAACAAATTTTATTATTTTATTAGAATCTTGTAATTTTTTTCTTTTAAAGAAAAAATTGGTGAGATACTTTATCCCTTCAGAATGGATATATACCATGTATTATTTATGGATCGGCATTATCTCTTGGTTTCCTGCTAGCTTAGAATGGAAGGATAGAAGAATCTAAACTAATCCTGATAATCATGTTTCTTCTCAAAGTCCTTGCATTTTCTTTTTGATAGCATTCATTTCATCTCGATACTGTGCAGCTGTAATAAAGTCAAGTTCCTTGGCAGCAGAACGCATTTTCTTTTCTGCTTCAATCATCATTTTTTCGAGTTGATCTCTGGTCATATAATTTATTAATGGGTCCGCAGCCAGATTATATTCTTCTTTTTCAACGTACGCCTTAGAACTTTGACCTCTTGTATCGAGTATAGAACTTTTACTAAGAATTTCTTCTCTTGTTTTAGATAAAGTTTTAGGGATTATACCATGTTTGTCATTATAAGCAATTTGCTTGGCTCGCCTTCTTTCCGTTTCTTCAATGGTTCGTCGCATAGAATCTGTTATTTTATCTGCATAAAAGATAACAAGCCCGTTCACATTTCTTGCAGCACGACCTGCCGTTTGAGTCAATGAACGATCGCTGCGCAAAAATCCTTCTTTGTCTGCATCAAGGATCGCTACTAAGGAAACTTCTGGCAAATCTAATCCCTCTCTTAGTAAATTGACCCCAACCAACACATCGAAATCACCCAATCGAAGATCTCTTAGAATCTCGACTCTCTCCATGGTGTCAATTTCGGAATGAATATATTTACATCTTAAGTTTAATCCCTGAAAATATTTACTCAATTCTTCTGACATTCTTTTGGTCAGTGTCGTCACTAATACTCTTTCACCAGCTTCTTTTCTATTTTGAATTTCTTCCAGAAGATCATCAATTTGATTCAAGGAAGGCCTGACCTGTATAGGAGGATCAAGCAATCCGGTCGGACGAACAACCTGCTCTACTACCAAACCTTCTGTTTTAGTCAATTCCAATTCCCCAGGGGTAGCACTGACATAAATTACCTGATTGATTTGCTGTTCAAACTCTTCAAAACTCAAAGGCCGGTTATCCAAAGCGGATGGTAAGCGAAACCCAAATTGAACCAAATTCATCTTCCTTGCCCGGTCTCCACCCCACATCCCTTTTACTTGTGGTAGAGTTACGTGACTTTCATCAATGACCATTAGGTAGTCATCTGGAAAATAATCCAATAGACAAAAGGGCCTTGTGCCCTTTGCTCGTCCGTCAAAAAATCTTGAATAGTTTTCAATACCACTGCAGTATCCTAATTCACGGATCATTTCTAAGTCAAATTGCGTCCTTTCCTCTATTCTCTTAGCTTCCAGAAATTTTTTTTCCGATTCGAAATATTTTTTTTGAGCAAACATTTCATCTTCAATGTTTACAATGATTTTGTTTAACCGGTCTTTTGGAGCGACGTAAAGATTGGCCGGAAATATGGCGGCATATTCCATACTCGTAATACGCTTTCCAGAACTGATTTCGATTTCGTCAATTTGTTCTATTTCATTTCCAAAAAAATTAATTCGGAGTCCGGTTTGGTTGTATGGAAGAAATATATCAATGGTATCCCCTTTAACTCTAAATTTCCCCCTTTCTAATTCACCTTCAGTTCTGGAATACAATGAATCTACCAATCGATACAAAAGTTCGCTTCTGGCAATTTGTTGGTTTTTCTTTATTCTGATAATCCCTGCTTTATAATCTTCCGGATTCCCCATACCATAGATGCAAGAAACGGTAGCAACCATAATTATATCTCTTCTTCCGGACAGTAAAGTTGAAGTAGCCTTTAGTCTAAGTCGATCAACCTCTTCATTGATTTGAAGATCTTTTTCTATATAAGTATCGCTTACAGAAATGTATGCTTCAGGTTGGTAATAATCATAGTAGGATACAAAATATTCTACGGCGTTATCGGGGAAGAACTCCTTAAACTCTCCATACAATTGTGCCGTCAATGTCTTGTTATGGGATAAAATCAATGTGGGTTTATCCACTTTAGCAATAACATTAGCAATAGTAAAGGTCTTTCCTGAGCCCGTAACCCCCAATAATACTTGATGTTTTTCATTGGACACTACACCTTCAACAAGCTGCTTTATGGCTTCAGGTTGATCCCCGGAAGGGGAGTACTTTGAACTAATTTTAAAAATGCTATCGCTCATTTTGAAATAACCCGTAAAATTACATCATTATGTATACTGTCAAATTACATTATAAGAAGTTAGGTCATAAAAAGGCCATAATTATTCTACACGGCTTATTTGGAAGCCTGGATAATTGGCAGACAGTGGCCAATGCACTGCAGGATGAATTCACTATTTATTTAGTGGATTTGCGAAATCATGGGAAGTCTCCGCATACTAATCGTATGACTTATGAGTTAATGGCAAGTGATATCATAGAATTTATGGATGACCATATGCTCCATTCGATAGGCATAGTAGGACATTCCATGGGGGGAAAAGTTCTGTTAGAATTGATTAAACATGAAGATCCGAGAATAGATAAATATCTGATATTTGATATTGCTCCAAAAAAATACCTGCATACTCATGATGATATTATACTGGCTCTTAATCAGCTGGATCTGAATTTAATTCAGAAAAGACTTGAAGCAGACACCCAGCTGGCGCACTACATAAGAGATATGGGAGTTAGACAATTTCTATTAAAAAATTTAGATCGATTACCTGATGGTGGTTTTCGATGGAAATTTAATCTCAAAATTTTAACAGAGCAATATTTTAATATTTGTGAATCAATAGTTTTTAGTAAGATTTATGAAGTAGATGTAAAGTTCGTGAAAGGTGAGTATTCTAATTATATAACTGACGAAGATCAAGTTGAAATATTGAAGAATTTACCTAAAGCTAAGTTTGAAGAAGTTAAAGCTGCAGGGCATTGGGTTCATGCGGATAAGGTAAACGAAACAATACAATTAATTTCGAAATATTTCAAAGAGCTTAATGAATAGAAGATTTATATAAATTAAGTTTTTTGGTTATACCACTGCAATAGTTTTTCATTGATTATAGATTAAAGTAAAGCGAAAGCATTCAATAAAGACTAACTATAAATAGTAGATCTGCGATTGGTGCATAAATAAGATGATTGTCTATAAAACGGGCTTAATTTTAAAATAATTTTATAAAGTAAAACAATTATAGTATTTTTGGTGGCGTTATATCATTCTCTAACCATATTAAATACTACGTATGAAGAAATTTGCATTTTTAACCATTGCAGTATTAATTCTTATCGGCTTCTATTCATGTCAGAAAGAGTCCGCCGATACCAACGAAAACCAACAACTTACCAATGAAGTAAAGAGCCGTATAAAGGCTTTAGGTTTCAGTACCGATAATGTTATTGCCATAGACAATGGTTATCTTGTCGAAGGTGATATTATACTTACCGAAAATGACCTTAATCAGGCTTCACACGAAGGACATAAGAATCTTATAATTGCCAAAGAAGAGCAATATAGAACTACTAATCTGGTTACCGGATTACCAAGAACAATCACAGTAAGTGTTGCAGGTAGTCCTCCAAGTGGTTTTTCAACATCAGTAGATAATGCAATTGCACGTTATAATGCTGAAAATTTAGGAATAACTTTCTCACGAGTTGCCTCTGGTGGTAATATTAATATAAAAATTGTGAACACTGGTCAATATATTGCTTCAGCTGGATTTCCATCTGGTGGCAATCCGTATCCTGAGATTAAATACGCAAAAAAATATACAACGGGCTATAGCGATGGTTTTATGACTACGGTTGTTGCCCATGAGATGGGCCATTGTGTAGGCTTTCGGCATACCGATTATATGAATCGATCCTATAGCTGTGGAACTGGAGGCAATGAAGGTGATGGTGGAGTTGGCGCAATTCACATTCCCGGAACACCGACAGGCCCTGATGCAGCTTCTTGGATGTTAGCTTGTCTAGGTGCTACCACTAACAGACCATTCAATGCGAATGATAAAATTGCATTGGATTATCTTTATTAGTGATCCGATAGAAATAGAATATATTCAAAGGCGGTTTCACAAATGAAGCCGCCTTTTTTATGGAATTACCATGAGATTGCCGCTTCTAACAATTTGATTTTTTTCATTTTTTATTATCCAATGATAAAGTCCTTGATTAAGTTGATTGATATTTATATCTGTTTTTAAATCAACTAAAGAATAAGATAAAATTTGACAGCCTTGTGTATTGAATAATGTAAAGTTAGGTACTTCGGTAAGACTAAGTTCTGAAAGAATTGATAATACTTCGTTAGCATGAACAGGAATTGGAAAGACTAAAAATTTTTCTAATCCAGAAAACCAAACGGTTATGATTTCACTTTCAATAATTTGATCATTATTTAATTTAAGAATAGCTCGATAACGATTTGCTCCTGGCGCAATAATGTAATCATTATAATTAATTTCTAATTGTTTCGCATCTTCATCATACAAGTCAATCCATGATCCAGAAATAAGCTTTATTATTTTTATACGATTAACTCCATGAAGACTCCCTAGCTTTAGATTTATTTTAACTTTATCTGAATCATCAATTCGTTCAGCCAAGAAATAATTAATATAACAACCAACACCTTGCAATTCAGGATCTGGTGCAAGTCCTGTTGATGAATATATTTTTGATTTGTCTTCGATGATTGATATTGCAAATCTTTTATAGGGATATTTTATTCGTTGTAGTATAATTGTTGTGTCAGAAGTTTTTATCAATGGTTCTAAATATTTATCTCCTAAACCCCATAACTCATAGATAGCAGATTGGTTAACGCCTGACCAGCTGAGTTGAATCGAATCTGGACAGTTTATATTTACATTAACTTTCGGAATTTTCGAAATGATAAAAGTATCAGAAATATAAGTTTGCGTTCCAATTACAAAGCGAAGCTGAGCGATGCAAAAAGTATCTGGTATAGTCCACCTTATGGAGTTGGATTTAAAATTGATATTGGTTCCAATATTTCTCCAGGTAGAATCAGCACAAGGCTTCCAATGTAGTTTGCTGCTGTCTGAAAATATATTAGTTGACCAATTAAGGGGCAATGATTGGGTTGCTTCTAATAAATCTCCACGGAGTGGAAATATCCAATCGAATTTTTCTTTATCCTGAAAGTAGCTAGCGAGCGCAAATTCCTGACTACCACTGATTAATTTTTTAGCTGAAATTATTATTTTATATTTTCCTGAAATTGGTTCATGGATAGTAATGCATTCAATATTGTTTAATGAATCTATTCCTCTTGTTGCAGGAAGAATTAAGGAGTCCTTATAAGGCTTAGTATTTAAAATCCAGGGTTGATGTTGATTCCCATTGGGGTCAATAACAATAATATCCAAATCATTTACCAAAGCTATTGGTGCAGCGGGTAAAGCAGGAGGATCTCTCCAACTTAAAGCGAATTTGAATTCATTAATATTTTCAGGTATGGTAATTTCAAAGATTGTATCCTCATTGGAATTTATAGTCCCTGTTTCTAAATCATGATTATTAATTAGTTCTATTGCGCCTTTTATATTCAATCGACCATAACCATAACCAAAGTCAGGTCCTGAGTCTCCTAAGTCATCCGAAGAACAGATTAATATGGCTTTAATTAATTCAGAATTTGCTGACTTACCAAATTTTTTTAAAAAAGCTTGTTGAAGAAGTGCAGTGGCCCCTGATACAATAGCTGATGCTCCCGAAGTTCCATCTGGACCATAAGCAACTATTTCTGGTTTTATTCTACCGTCGTAAGCTGGTCCGCGTGAACTAAAACTCATCAATATGTCGTGATCATCTACCGAACCAACCACTAAGGTGTTTTTTGAATTCTTAAAATTACCCGTCAGATTTGACGATCCAATAATTCCTGAATACTTTCCGTTTGGTGATATTTCGTTTCCACTATTTCCGGATGAAAAAACATGAAGTAATGTTGGATTATCGTATGCACTTTTATCGTATGCTAATGCCAATAAACCATATGAATTATCAATATCAATACCGTAAGAGTGATTTTGAATGGTAATTCCAAAATTTTTATATTCTGAATTATTATCCGGAAGGAGATTTGCATAATCTGAAGACAGTATCATGGCTCCACGCGCAACACCTTTCCCCTGAGGCCCGGCATTTCCAGCACCGGCTATCCATGTAGACATAATAGTTGCATGCTGACTAATGGTTGTCGATTGATTTGGATTTAAAATAATTCTATTTTGTAAATCCACATCTTCCAGATCAAATAAATCTTCTTTAATCGATATATTGATTCCATTCCCATTTAATTCAGGATATCGATAATGAACATAGTTTATATTTCCATTGACCAAATTGTGTCCTGGTATTAATATCTCTTCCCTGGCTTTATTATAACTAATATCTGCATATTGAAGAAATGGGCAATGCAGAGTGTGGTCGATAAAATGCTGTATTTGATCTTCTACGATGATAATGCTGGCTGGTTTATAAATCTTGATAATCTTTAACGGTTGGCTTGTAGCCCAATAGGTAAATCCATCAACATCGCTTACTAAGATAGCACAATTAAATGTTTCTTTATTATTGTAAGTTTTGAATTTTAGTTGCTGGGTTAAAATTTGCGAGCACTTTGACCAACTTGTCCTCTGACCAATGATTATCATCGGAAACACAAATAAAGTTAAAATCAGATTAATGCGCATTACAAATAATAAATTCAAATCAAAAATACGCAACAATAGCATCTTATCGTAAGCAAGATTAAGATTGAAAGAATAAAATACTTGGAAGGATTACCAAATTTATTATTCAAATGCGTATTAAAGCTTATAGTACATTTGAAAATTCAATAAATAATGATTATCTTTTCGACCAAATTTAGATTATGAAAGCGAAATTATTTGTTTTGTTAATAATGAGTTTTTTTACTCAACCATTTATATATGCGCAATGTAATAGCGGAAATATCATTCTTAAAACGCAAGCAGAGGTAGACAATTTTTCAAACAATTTTCCCGGATGTCATCGCATTCAGGGAAATTTAGAAATTGAAAATACGGATATAGAAAACCTCGATGGTTTATCTGTCATTGATAGTATTGATGGACACTTTTATATCAATAATAATTTTCATCTTCAAAGTCTTTATGGGCTAAGAAATCTGGTTACTGTTCAGGATTTGGAGATAACAAATTGTCCAATGATTGAAGATCTAACAGGATTTGAAGATCTTCAGGAAGTTACGAATAGTTTGTTTTTGGGAAATTTAAAAATAGTTAATTTAATTGGTCCGATTCGTTTAAAATTTATCCGACAATTAAATATCAGTAATTGTGACATTGTCGATCTGACAGGAATAGATAGCCTCATGGATGTAATAAGTCTTACCATAGGCAACAATAAGGTATTCACAAGTCTAAATGGACTAAGCAGAAATATTAACTTATCTCAGGTTTATTTATTTAATAATCAAAAGCTTACAGCTCTTGCAGATTTGGAACGGACATCTCTTTATAGTTTGGAATTAAGAAATAACCCTGAGTTAGTTGATTTAAGTGGTTTAAAAATGTTAAATGAAATATGGTTTCTGAATATAGTTAAAAATGAAAAGCTGATTAATCTTAATAATTTTAATAAGCTAAACAGTGTCCGGATTCATATCCGACTAGATGAAAATAACTCTTTGATGGATATTTCTGGATTAAAAAACATCAATGCGACATTGTTGGATTCTATAATAATCAGCAATAATACACAACTTAATCATTGTCATATAGAGAGCATTTGTCAGTTTCTCAATTTACCTCTTTCCATTGCCCGAATTTCAAATAATGGTTTAGAATGCGCCAATCGCTTGAAAGTTGAAGAAAATTGCCTAAAGACCAATACTACACAAAATCAGTTTCAAGCTACTAATTTAAAACCGAATCCGGCTCAGGATTATTTTCAAATTGAAAATACAAAGAAGGGTAGTTCGATTGAAATTTTCGATATTGTAGGAAATAAAGTAATTTCAAGAATTTCAGATAGCTACAATGTAATGATCAGTACTACTTCCTGGTTACCAGGAATCTATTTGGTCGTTGTTAACCAAAGTCAAAGGTTCGTATTGTGTAAAATGTAGGTTGAAAGTAGCAATCAAAAAAAAATCTCAAAGCCAGGTTTATGACTTTGAGATTTAATATTTATGTATTAATTTAAATTTTACATTTTCTTTATAAAGCCTTCTTCTCCTTTAGCTTTTAATTTATTTAAAGATGCTCTGGCTGCCGCTTCTGATTCATATTGACCTGCAATCGCGGAGTAGCTGGAAGAGTTTGTAAATACCTTTTTGGAAGCATTGAAAAATCCTAATTTTTTCAATTTAGCCACTTGCTTATCCGCATTTGCTGGAACTAGAAAACTTCCACTAATTACAAAATAATTACCCTTAGATTGAGAAGCTGTTGCAGCAGAAGCCTTATTAGAACTTTTATTTACTGTTTTTGTAGATTCTGAAGATTTTGAGGAAGTGTTTTGCTTTTTAGATTCAGCATTTTTTGAAACACTATTTTCTTTCTTCATTTCTTCCTTAACTTCAGAATTAGCCGTCACTGTTTTAGTAGCATTTGAAGTAGTGACTGTTTCATGATTAGCTACCGGTTTTGCAACAGGTGAAACATTTTCTTGAATTGCAGAAGTTCCAGATTCTGATTCTGGACCTACCTGAGAAGGAAGTTCTCCGGTTAATCCAAGAACCATGCTGTCCTCTGCCGAGAAAGGAAGAGCTTGAGTGCCAGTAGTATCTATAAATGTCTGCTCCGAAACATCACTAATGGCCTGAGTTTCAGTTGGAGTTTTGAATTTTTTATAAATCATAACGGCAATCGTAACCACCAAAAGGCCAAGTAAAACATATAGTAAGACGTTAATAAGATTCTTCATTTTTTATACAATTTACTGCAAATTTACAACTTTTTATAAATTATAAAAAATTTAAATATGTTTTTTCAATAATTTATCATAAAGTCTTGATACAGCATGAGTTAAAACTGTGTTAAAACAAAAACTATGACAAACTCAGATTATTCTGATGTCGTTATGAACTAATAATTTCAACCATAAAATAATACACACATGAAATCAATATTATCTCTATTAACAGCGGGAATTGTAGGAGGTCTGACCGTCATCCTAGTAAATCAATGGAATGAAAATTCTAAGGTGGAAAACACCAAACCGGAATTTGACTATTCTCAAAAAGTTAATGAATCGCCGAGCTTCAATAATAGTATGGGACCCGATTTTACATTTGCTGCTGACAGAGCCCTGCAGGTAGTGGTACAGATTAATGCCCAGGAGAGTCAAAAGCTTGCTAAGGAACATTTTAATAATAGTGATCCATTCTTTAGACAATTCCAACTATTTGGAGGAGGCTTTCAATTTATGCCTAAAAAAGGAAGCGGCAGCGGAGTGATAATTTCGAATGATGGCTATATTGTTACCAATAATCATGTAGTTGAATTTGCAGACGAAATAGAAGTCATTCTAAAAGATGGCAGAAAGTACAAAGCAAAAAAAATTGGAAATGACCCAAGTACTGACTTAGCCGTCTTGAAAATTGAAGAAACTGGCCTTCCAGTATTAGTCATGGGTAATTCAGATAATCTTAAAATTGGGGAATGGGTTCTTGCCGTTGGAAATCCATTTGGATATTTAACTTCAACGGTAACAGCAGGAATTGTTTCAGCCAAAGGTCGTGATCTTAATATTCTTAATCAGGGCCAAGAGGACGATTTTTTTAATTTTGGATATCAGCAACCCTCCAATCCACCAAACCCAGGAATTGAAGAATTTATTCAAACCGATGCAGCTGTAAATCCAGGTAACAGCGGGGGTGCATTAGTTGATGGAATGGGTAGGTTGGTAGGTATAAATTCTGCCATTGCGACAAAAACAGGATATTATAGTGGATATTCATTTGCTATTCCAGTTAATCTGATGAATAAAATTGTAAAAGAACTAATAAGCAACGGAAGTTTTCAACGTGGTAAATTAGGGGTACAAGTTTCAGAAATTGATGAAGAAACTATGAAAAACATGAACCTTTCTTCAAAAAATGGCGTTGTAATTGAGTCTGTTCTTGATAATAGTTCAGCTAAATATGCTGGTTTACTTCCACAAGATGTTATAATCAGTATCAATAGCAAAGAAATAAAAGATTATGAAGATCTTCAAAAAGCTATTGGCTTAACAAAAATAGACGAGACCTTAATAGTAAGGATCATAAGAGGCGGTTTAGTAAAAGATATACCTGTTAAGATCAGAAAGGGCTCATAATCAGAATTTTGTAGCTTTCTATAAAGTTGGTTTTTCGTTTTGTTTGAAGGTCCCGGTCAGAAATGATCGGGATTTTTTTTTGACTTATTTTAAGTCAATTATCTTTGATCAATAACACCTTCTATGATAACCCTAAAAGAAGTTTTAGAAAGCTTAACGGATTTATTTTATCCTGTACTTTGTATTCACTGTGGGAGGAGCTGTATTCAAAATGCTGACTTGTTCTGTTACCAATGTCAGTCGCGAACTTCACCTACTTCAATGCATAATTTTAAGGACAATGAATTTACCCGTCATTTTATTGGTAGGATTAATATTTACACCGGAGCATCACTATATTATTATACTCCGGGAGGTATAGTTCATGATCTTCTTGAGCAAATAAAATATAGATCCAAGCCGCAGATTGCCCAAAGAATAGGGCATTATTATGGCCGAATTTTAAAAGAAAATCAATGGTATTACGACCGTGATTTGGTCATTCCTGTACCGCTACATCCCAAAAAATTAGCACTAAGAGGATATAATCAGAGTGCATGGTTTGGACAAGCATTGGCGGAAGAAATGAATATTGAATTCGACGCCAACATACTCTACCGTAAAAAAAATGCCGCGAGCTTAACTTTAAAAAACAGGCAAGACAGAATTCAAAGTTTGGAAAATACGTATGAATTAAAAAACACTCAAAAACTAGAGAATCGAAGGATAATTTTAGTGGATGATGTTATGACAACTGGATCAACTTTAGAAGTCTGTGCACAAGAATTACTCAAAGCGAATCCTCATTCCATCAGTTTTGTAACTATTGCTATGGGAGCTTAGCAAGCAAACTGAAGTAAACTCTTAGCTATTTCAAAAACAAGCTTATTTTTACCCCTGTTACTTTAAAGCATTATTAATGAATAACATTCTCGAATTAAATGGCGTACACAAATCGTATCGAAATGTAATTGCTGTTAATGAAATCAGTTTTTCAATAGCAAATCCTTGTATTTTTGGTTTATTGGGTCCCAATGGAGCTGGTAAAACTTCGCTCATTAGAATTATTACCGGAATCACTCAGCCCGATCGTGGTACGATTCATTTTAATGGGCAAGAACTTTCGTCGAACTTAAGTTCTCAGATTGGGTATATGCCTGAAGAGAGAGGCCTTTATAAAAAAATGACGGTTGGAGAACAACTGATTTATTTATGCAGACTAAAGGGATTGAGTAAAGCCGATGCAGAAAAATCAGTTCTTTATTGGATTAAAAAATTTGAAATTGAGTCCTGGTGGAATAAAAAAATCGAAGAACTTTCTAAGGGTATGTCGCAAAAAGTACAATTTATTGCAACGATTGCACATCGACCTAAACTTATAATTCTCGACGAACCTTTTTCTGGCCTTGATCCAATTAATACCAATCTAATTAAAGAAGAAATTATAAAACTTAAAGATAATGGTGTTTGCATTATTTTTTCCACACATCGGATGGAGCAGGTAGAAGAGATGTGTGATCAGATTGTATTAATCAATAAAGGAAAAAATGTTTTGCATGGATTAGTCCAGGATATTCGTATGAACTTTCGTGAAAATTTATTTGAAGCTGGATTAGACAGGAACTATAACAGTGAATTAGACAATCAGTATGAAATTATCAGCGGAAAGAATAATCCCATACTGGTTAAGCTTAAATCCGATCAGAACTCTAATCAATTCTTAACTGATCTTATGGCAAAAAATTATATTATACAATCATATCGTGAAGTACTGCCAACCTTCAACGATATATTTATTAAAACCGTTAATGCAGAATCTCATGAATAAATTAGGTATCATAATCAGTAAAGAATATCTAACAAGGGTAAAGAACAAGAAATTTATATTTACAACGCTCTTAACACCATTGGGCTTTTTGATATTTTTTGTGGTCATTTTTTTATTGATGAGTAACGAAAGTGATAAAAGTTATAAGGTAATTATTTCTGACCAAAGTCATATTAATTTTGTACTACCGGATAGTAGTCGTAAGTTTTCTTTTGCCAAATCAGATCTGCCTTTAGATTCCTTAAAACAAGAGTGTATTAATGGAAAGGCAGATGCCATTCTTGTGTTGCCAAATTTTGCAGGTGTTGATGTTAAAAATTACACCGCTTATTTCTATTCAGACAAGACCCTGGACATTGAAATGGAAGCAAAACTTAGCAACTATCTCGAACAAAGCCTGCGTAACTATAAAATGCAGCTACTTTCTCTAGATAAGACTTCTTTGGATAAAGTCAATACCCGAATCAGTATTGATCCGGAACCCATTTCTGATTCTGGTTCAAATCGTTCAGAATATACATCGAAAGTAGCTACACTACTGGGAGGAGCTATGGGTTATATTATTTTCTTTATCATATTCTTATACGGAGCGGGAGTCATGCGTTCTGTAACCGAAGAAAAAATAAATCGAATTGTTGAAGTTGTAATTTCATCGGTAAGTCCTACGCAATTAATGTTAGGTAAAATAATAGGAGTCGGATTAGTTGGGCTTACTCAAATTATTATTTGGATTATTTTAATTCCTTTTGTTTATTTTATCGGGATCAATATTGCCGGAATCGAAATTAACGATCTGCAAAATATGGCCCAACAATTACCTCAAGATCAGGTTCAACAAGCTGAAAAAATTCAATTCATAATGAGTGAAATTATGAATTTAAATTGGTTTAAGATCTTAAGTGTATTTACCATTTATTTTTTAGGTGGTTTCTTTATCTATTCAGCTATGTTTGCGGCAATTGGAGCTGCGGTTGGAGATGATATTAGTGATTCTCAATCGTTGACCATGTTTGTATCTATACCAATTTTGTTAGGAATGTACGCCATGTTTTCTTGTATTCGCGAGCCAGATAGTAATTTGGCCTTATTTGGGAGTTTGTTTCCGTTGTGGTCACCCATAATAATGCCGTCCATGATTCCATTTGATATTCCCTGGTGGCAACTTTTATTATCTATTGTTTTAATGTTTGCGTTTGCATATTTTATTATTTTTCTGGCTGGAAGAATTTTTCGAACAGGAATTCTTCTATATGGAAAAAAAGCGAGTCCAAAAGAACTCATTCGTTGGATGTTTGCGAAGCAATAATTAGAATTCCGAAGTTTTGAAAATTAGCGGGTTTACCTTTATGAGGAACACGGATAAATTTTATTATCCGTTAACTGAATCTATACTTTCAGTTTTGTCTATTGTAGATGAATTTGTAATTGCTTTGGGAAAGGGTGATCCAGATGATCGCACAGAAGAAATATTGAGAGCTATTCGATCGGATAAGATAAAAATAATTCCAACGGAATGGAATGTAAAGGAATATCCAGGAGGAACTGAATTTGCACATCAAACCGATATTGCCAAACAACATTGTACGGGTGATTGGCTAATTTATTTACAATCTGATGAAGTAATACATGAAGATTACCTACCAGTAATCCAAGAATATTGTAAATTTTATTTGCGGAACGAAAAGGTTGAAGGGTTTTTATTCGATTACAAACATTTTTTTGGTGATTATGATCACTATATTGTTTCTCATTGTTGGTATCCAAGAGAGATTAGAATAATTCGTAATCAAATTAACATTCACTCCTGGGGTGATGCACAATCATTTAAAGTCATGGAATCTTTCAATGGGAAAGACTACAGGCAGAAAAAAGATACGAGATTATTAAATGTTGTAAAAATTCCAGCAGAAATATTTCATTATGGATGGGTAAGACCTCCATATCTTATGCAGGTCAAATCCAAGGCTATGGATTCCAGTTATCACGACCCTAATAAAATAGAGTCAGAGTATTCCAAGAAATCAAGTGAATTCGATTATGGATCTTTGCATAGTTTGGATGTATACAAGAGAACCCACCCAGAAGTAATGGCTGGATTTATTTCTAAATTTAATTGGAAAGATAAATTACACTATGAAAAGAAGTATAAAGCTAACCGAGTACCAATGAAACATGAAAAGTTAAAGTATCGAATCATAAGTTGGATAGAACAAAATTTAATGGGAGGCAAGCTTTTGTTTGGATACAAAAATTGGCGTATCCTACCTGATCGATTAAAATAATTATTTTACTTTTTTAAATGTATTAGAATTTATTTCATTGATTAATTGGATGGAGTCTCCGTTATAACTAAATAATCGAAAAGCATATTGATAGGTCGGGAAATAAAATCTGAGACTATCTCCATTTATTTCGTATTTATATTTAGTTAGACCGTCTTCTTGCAAAAAAACAATACTGTCTCCGGCAATGGTAAAATCTGGGTTTGAACTTCGGGTATTTTGCCAGGTTCCAGAAAGAAATTCTTTATTGTTCGTAATTGGCGTTGCAGTCTTTATTTTATTAGCTTGCTTACAGGATACCAAGAGGCAGGAAATGCTAAAACAAATATAAATGATCAATCCTTTCATATGGCAAATATAAAATTCAATAATAAACTAGAATAATTTTATTTAATCTTAAGCTAAACAAATAAGGACTAAAATCAGTTTTTGTATTGAATGATTTGATATGGTGAATGAATTTGATTTTAATAAGGAAGTTGTTGAACTGAGCTTTCAAAAGCCGGTGTTATTGGATTTCTGGGCAGAATGGTGTGGACCTTGCAAAATACTTGGACCTGTGTTGGAAGAATTGGAAAAAGATGATCAGGGAAAGTGGAAGTTGGTGAAAATAAATACGGAAGAACAACAACAAATTGCTTCATATTTTAGAATTCAAAGTATACCGAACTGTAAATTGGTACATGAAGGAAAAATCATAGACGAATTTACAGGAGCACAAACGAAGTCAGTTATTCGAAAATGGTTGGATACACATCTTTCAAAATTAGTAGTGGAAGAAGCGGAAGTATTGTCTGATGATCTCCATGAAATTCTTCAGATGGAGAAGACTATACCCGATAAAAATTTTCTCAAGCTTATCACGGATTACACAAAAGCACATCCTGAAGATGAAGCTGCATTAATAAAAGAGATTACCCATCAGGTGTTTTTTGATCCGGAAGCAGCCATCAAGAAATTACAAGGGATTTCGAATGATAAGTTGATTGAAAAATACTTGACTTATTTTGAGGGACTAAAGGAATTTCTTCAATCTGATTTTAGTGAAAAAAATACAACGGCTCAATTATTAGATGAAAGCAGAAAAGCTTTGCTTAGTGGTGAGGGTCAAATCGCTATTGATAAAATAATCGAAGTCTTGCAAATTGATCCAAAGTATAAGGACGAAATAGCAAGAAAATCAGGTATATCTATATTCAATATTTGGGGAAATCAATACGAATTAACAAAAGAAAACCGAAAGCTCTTTGATATGGCGATTTGGTAATTCTTTTAGATAGACTTCATTTTTAGTTTATTCTATTCTCCCTTCATTTTCTCCATATTCTCTGCAACCCTTAAGGCTTCTATGATGTCGTCAATATTGCCATTCATAATATCGGTAAGATTGTAAGAAGTGAAGTTAATTCGGTGATCTGTCATACGGTTTTGTGGAAAGTTATAAGTACGGATTTTGTCAGAGCGATCACCAGACCCAACTAATGATTTTCTTTGAGCTGCAACCGTTGATTCATAAGCGGCTACTTGAGTATCCTTAATTTTTTGTATCAATCGACCCATCGCAATTTCCCGATTTTTATGTTGAGATCGACTATCTGTACTTTCGGCAACAATTCCTGTAGGGATATGAGTGAACCTTACACCTGATTCTGTTTTATTTACGTGTTGTCCACCAGCACCGCTGGAACGAAAAGTATCAACGCGTAGATCTGCTTTATTAACATCGATATCTTCAAGTTCCATCTTTGGCATAACCACAACAGTAGCTGCTGAAGTGTGTATTCGGCCTGATGCTTCAGTATCTGGAACACGTTGAACCCGATGGGCCCCCGACTCGAACTTTAACTTACCATAAACATCTGTTCCTGTAACGTCAAGTACAATCTTACTATAACCACCAACTGAACCGGGACTTTCTAAAACCACTTCATAGGTCCATCCTTGCTCGTCAAAATAACGGGTGTACATTCTAAACAAGTCTCCGGCGAATAAGCTTGCCTCATCTCCTCCTGTGCCAGATCGAATTTCAAAAATCACATCTTTACTATCTTCAGGATCTTTAGGAATTAATAATAATTTGATTTTTTCTTCCAGTGAGGAAATCTGATCTTTTAATTCATTTACTTCTTGTTCTGCAAAGGCCTGCATCTCTTCATCACCGGATTTAAGCATATCCTGAGCTGAATCAAGGCTATGATAAATTTTTTTTAACTCTAGGTAAGATGATATTACTGCTTCAAGATCCTTATACTCTTTGCTGACTTTTTTATATTCCGATAAGTTAGCCAGTACTTCAGGATTAGCTAATCGCTCTTCGAGAAATTGGTAACGTTCGTGTATAGCTTCTAATTTATTTATTAATTCCATCTTTTTAAAGGCGTGCAAAAATACTCAAAACGGATATCTATAAGGAACTTTAATTAAGAATTCACTATTGGATGATATTTAAATAAAAAAAGCCATAAATGATCAATAAATTTCATTTATGGCTTAAATATTTGATTCCCTACTAACTTAGGATTAGATTCTTGTTAGTTATTTGGAATCAACGATAAAATTATTTCCAATTAAGAGCAAGAACTCTTGATCCAACTTTTTCGCCCTGAGCAACTCCTACATCGATGGCTTCGCGATAATGGATGCCTCCGTATAATCTTGAAATAGCGGCTTCAGAAGCCATTTGTTTGAAAGAATTAAAAATTCGTGGAGTACCATCTATATCAGTTCTTAACTCATGGGTACGATCTGTAAATGAATAACTGGATCCGAATGCATTCGACATAACAGCAGAGAATGCACCTGATTGAGCAGAATGTCCACTTGTAAATTCAGGGAAAGGCGGTGTGTTTAAAAGAGTTTTCCAACTCGGATCAATATTTGCTTGAATATAAGTTACAGGCCTTAGTAAATTAAATACGTATTTGCATTTCCAACAGCTCACAAATGCATCAGATAAAGCCATTCCGACTTTGGCATATATTTCTGCTGTTTTGGCCAGATCAAGATTTTCTTTTCTGATAATTTGTGTCAATATAGAAATGGAATGGCCAGGAGGAGTTCCTGGAAGACCAGCATCATCACTCCAATATTTTGCTATCGTAGTTTGTTCTGGAGTTAAAGTTTCAGAAGTCTCAAACACTTCCAGTGCTTGTTTATAAAAGGCCGATGATTTGTCTTCAGAAAAAGTTATTGTCAGTGCTGGTTGGGAGGAATTTGTATTATTAGGCACGAAAGTTCTGTTATCTCCCCAATAAGGTTGTAATGGAATTTTTTGTGAAGATGTCGGCACCCAAAGTCCAGGTCCTTGCGGGACTACATAAGACGCGGGAAAATTTTTGGTATATCCTTCATGTCCATTATCCGTCTTTGACCATTCAAAAATTTCATCGGATATGCTTTTGCCAAACTCTATGGAGCGATTGACAACTTCGTCTGACACCCCACTTTTAATTCGATCCAGGGTTAAAGTTTCTAAAGTGTTTATTAGATTTTTCATACTATCCGTGGCGGTGGGGTAAAGAAGTTTGCACATATTCGCCAAGGCGGCATTTGCAATAATTTCCCAATTATACTTTAATGAAGGATCAACTTTTGTGTTCAAAGTACTTAATCCAGACAATTGATTTTCAAGTGTTTTATAATTGGGCATACCAGCCAAAACACTTTGATATAAAGCTACCCCGCAATAACCAAAGGCTCTGGAGGCCACTGGTGGTGAAAATCCAGGAGTCGTTTTGGTTAACCCTCTTGTCAAATCAAACCAATCTGTGGCAACTGTATGAGAAAATGCTCTTGTCGATTTGTCAGGGTTATTGTCTTCATCAGAAGTACAAGAAAAAATATTGAGAATTACTCCCAATAGAAGAAATAATTGGAGTTTCTTAATCATATCCGTAGTTTTATTTAATGCGAATATACTATAATTTGAACTTGACACAATAAGGTAATATTATTAAATAATTTTTTTTGAATTTTAGAAATTATTCTTCCACATCATACTTTCAACTGGTATCGGTTTTTTATCGTTGTATTTGGCATTGGGTTTTTTATTATAAAAGTTATGGATATCCCCTTCAACACTAAAGTAGATTAGTTGACCTATCGGCATTCCAGCATAAATTCTTACCGGTTGAACACAACTTATTTCCAATGTCCAGTAATTGCAAAATCCAACATCTCCCTTGCCAGCTGTCGCATGAATATCTATGCCCAGTCGGCCTACGCTCGACTTACCTTCAAGAAATGGAACGGTATGATGAGTCTCTGTATATTCTTCGGTTACTCCTAAGTATAAGGTACCTGGCTTAAGTACAAACCCATCAGAAGGAATTTCAAAAGTTGTAATTTTATTATGTATGCGAGCATCCAATTCATAATCTGAATAGTTGGCTAAAGTTTTTCCTAAATGCACATCATAAGAATTTGTTCCCAGACAGTCGGGGCGAAAAGGTTGAATGATAATATTACCTTTCTCAATGGCTTCCAAAATTTTTTTATCGCTAAGAATCATTTATGCAGCTTTGAATTTCTAATGATTTATTTATTAATATCGAATAACAAATTCATTTAATTTTTTTCTTTGAATATCAGGGACGTTAGCTGTTTCAGATGGATAACCAACTGGAATAAGCAAGAAGGGTTTTTCATTATCAGGTCTTCCTAAAATTTCAGATAAAAAGTTCATTGGACTCGGCGTGTGTGTTAATGCAACCAATCCGGCATTATGTATGGCAGCCAACAAAAATCCACAGGCTAAACCAACTGATTCTTGAACATAATAGTTTTTTTTCTTTATGCCATTCACTGAATCGTAAGATTTGCGAAATACAATAATTAGAATCGGGGCAATTTCAAGAAATTCTTTTTGCCAATCCGTTCCCAGATAGCTTAAGTCTTCCAACCAATCTTCTGGCATACCTCCATGATAAGCTTTGTATTCTTCTTCTTCAGCCGCCAATCTTATTTTGCTTTTTATTTCCTGATCGGAGACAATACAGAATGTCCAAGGTTGTTTGTTAGCTCCCGATGGAGCAGTGTTGGCCGTTAATAAAATATTTTCAATTACTCCATCCGGAATTTTCTTTGATGAAAAATCTCGAATACTCCTTCTTTTATTCATGAACTGATAAAATTCAGAGGCTCTATGCTGAATTGTTTCATCAGAGAAAATAATGGGGGAATACTGAATTGGGTGATAATTATTATTCATTATAGATCACCAAGTTGTGGACGAATAACAATTTCTTCAACAACCGCAGAAGGATGCAATTTAATTACAGAGGATACCATTTCTGCAATGTCTTCAGCTTTCATAATTCGTGATTGATCAATGTTAGATCCCCGCCAGGAATCTGACCAGGTTGCTCCAGGATATAGGGTGCAAACCTTAATCCCTTGCATTTTAAGTTCTTCACGAAGACAGCGACTAAAACCATTAAGCGCAAACTTCGTAATGCAATATAAACTTCCATTTTTATAAGGATCTAATCCAGCAATGCTGCAATTATTTATTATGATAGCAGGTGTGTTTTTTTGTAAAACCGGAATTATGGACCGGGTAAGATGAAATGCCGCATAGAAATTGATGTTCATTAGGTTTTCTAAATCCTCTTCATTTCCATCAATAATATTTCCAGTAGTGTATGTTCCTGCATTATTGATAAGAATATTAACTTCAGGATGATGTTGGCTAATATCTTTTCCCAATTGGATACATTGATCTCGATTACTTAAGTCCGCAGCATAACAGGATACCTGAATGACTGGAAATTTTTCAAGCAACTCACTTTTAACGCTTTCCAGATCTATGATATTTCTAGAAACTAAAATCAAATGGATTCCTTCAGATGCCAATTTATTCGCAATAGCATAACCAATTCCTTTACTGGAACCTGTTATCAATGCAGTCTGATTCTTATTCAATGAATTGAAATTAAATTAACGACGAAGGTATAAAATTTACGGTTCATCCGGGACTTAAACTTATCTACCGTTATAAGAATTCAAAGTTTGTATAATAAATGTTAAACATAAAAAATTCTTGATTAAGAAATTATCTACACTTTAATCATACCACGAAATCCTCTGGCAGCATAGTAAGATTCTGCTCCATTATGATATACGAATACCCTTCCAAAACGATAATCACAAAAAAGTGCTCCTCCTAGTTTTCTAACCTCGGGAGGAGTAATTATCCAGCTTGATGTTTTTGTGTCAAATTTTCCTAATTTTTGCAATTCTCTATATTGTTCTTCATTTAAAATTTCAATATCCATATCCACGGCCATTTGTATAGCACTTCCATCAGGTTTATTTGCTTTTCTCGATTCTAAGGCTTCATCATCATAGCAGAGACTTCTTCGATTTATTGGACTTTCAGGAGAACAGTCCATAAAAATATATTCAGAAGATTTTTTATCGAATGCAACAACATCAGGTTCTCCACCTGTTTTTTCCATTTCATTCAGAGACCATAGCTTGGATGGGTTAGCCAGTAATTTGTCATTTACCTTAGACCATTCAAGGCCTTTATGACGACTCATATTTTTTTCAAATCGCGCATTCAAAATCTTTACCAAAGCATCTTGATTTTTTTTTGGTAATTGTTTTTTCATTTTATAATTTTTTTAAAGAATTAAATTATTTTTCTATCCTTTGGACGAAAATACCATGAAAAAATGGTTAGCACCAAAAGTATAAATGAAGGAATATATTCACGGATTGAACTTCCAACAGAAAAATGTGAAAAATAAAGCTCCTGAAAGAAGAATAAAAAATCCGGCGTATGCCCATTCTTTAAATAATGGATATTTTGGAATAAGAAAAACCATTGATCCAATAATTTTCCATAATCCAATGATGGTAAGAAAATATTCTGGATAACCTAGTTTCGCAATACCCCATACTCCAGGTGGCGCAACCGCTCCAATAGCCTCTTGTTTAGTTAATTGTAAAATTCCAGTTGCTACCATACCTAAGGATAACCAAAGAGTCGATATCCAATAAATTATTTTCTGGAACCTAGTCATGATAAGGTTACTATATCTAAAACAAAACTAAGATTATTTGTGATAACTTAATAAGTTATAATTCTATAAGTTTTAATTATAACGATATTATAGTATTGCAAGATTTTAATCAAACTATATTTAATGGTAAGTAATGAAATAATTGACTATGGAATTATAAGCATTTTTCTTTCATCAATAAGTTTGTTGTTCATTTCTAATTGAATAAAATAGAATCCTTGATCTAGATGATCACAATCTAATATAACAGACTGACCCGAAAAGTTTTTTAATTGTCTAATCAATTGGCCCGTTGAATTATAAATATTTATTGTAGCCTTTTTTAATTCAAATGATGTGCTTATAGTGGTATAAGATGTCGCTGGGTTTGGTGAAAGCAGGAATCTGTGAGGTTCTTCAGACTTAGAAAGTCCGGTATAAATTCCTTCAATAACATTGGAACTATTTGAACTACAGCCCAGGAGTGTAACAATACAATAATACCGATCACTTTTAGTAATTGAATACTGTTTCTTATTCTCCCCAGGGATAATGCCAAATGAATTGTACCATTGATTGCCAATATTAGAACTTGAAGTAAGGACATTTCCATTTTGTGTAACTACTGGTGTGACCGGTTTGGGATTGACTTTTATATAAATAGAAGAAGAGCCTCCAGGACCATAATTATTAATTCCAGTAACCGTAATATTACCTGAAACTGCATTGGAATCGAAATCTACCGAAATGATATTCGTATTGCTTTTACCATTCACACCTGAAGGTAGAGTCCATGAATAGGAAGTTGCCTTATCAATTGGCGGTACAGAATATTGCACAGAAGGAGTACCGGCGCAAACAGAATCTAAACCCTTGATGGCCGCACTACATCCCGGTATATGATTTTTTACAACCCGATAAAGCAAAAAAGTAATTCCAGGAATTCCGGAGGGAAACGCATTTGAAAGAACACATACATTAGTACCCAAACAGGAGTCGTGAATCATCTTACTTTTATATCCCCAGGTATCACCACCATGAGTATAGTAAGTCAAGCCGAGAGTGGTTTCAAGAGCTAAGCCTAAGCCATAAAAATAAGTAAGGGAAGGAGTTGAAACAAAACTCGTTAATTCTTTTAAAGAATTCACATTAAGAAGCTTGCCCTGGAATAAGGCCGCATACCATTCAGTCATATCAGCTGCTGTAGAAAAAAGTGCACCAGCTGATCCGCCTGCTGTGTTTAATGCTACTCGTGAAGTATTATTATAATCGACACCATTCCACCAACGATGGGCAATGGTGCCTTTTTCTGGCTCTTCTACGTCGTAAAAAGTATTATTTAAATGAAGCGGAGTAAGAATACTATCTCGAATTAATCTTGAAATATGATATCCAGTAGCACTTTGTGCAATCATTCCGGCGAGAATATAATTAACGTTAGAATAAGACCAACCTTGTCCAGGTAAAAACATGGGTGCCCCGAGGTATGATAAAACTTCATTCGGTGTAAAAATCCTTTGAGGATATTTCATAATCGTATCCACCAATGGAGAAATAAAAATAGGATCAGAAATACCACTGGTGTGATTGAGTAATTGACGAATTGTTATATTGGGGTTGACATTGCGATAAGTAGGAAGCCATCGCTTAATGGAATCATTCAAATGAATGATGTTATGCTCAGTCAACATTAGCATAATGGCAGATACAAATAACTTGGTGTTACTAGCAATTCCAAAGAGCATATCTTTAGTAATGGATTTGCCAGAATAGGAATCTCCGTATTGACCTTGCCAGGTTCCTTGTGCAGGAATAGAAACACTTGCAGAAATACCTTTAATATTTGAAATTTGGGAGGAATATGTTTTTAAAGTATCCTCTAACATTTTGGCGAGTAAAGGATTAAAATTCTGGGACTTTAAATTCCAAGTACAAAGGCAAACGAGAATGGGAATGAAAAGTATAGATTTCATGCGATCTTATTTCTAACTTAAAGATCACTTAAGTTTGTCAAACGATGTATTCAACGTAGAAAAAAATAAATTTCAACAACGGAGAGCGAAATTCAATTTAATCTTAAGATATGTAAATCCTGGGGAATTCGGTAAACTTGAAATCAACCTTTAGGAGGATTAAAGAAATCTAAAGCAGAATAAACTCAAACAATAAGCCAACTTAGAAGTCTGACTTAGTTAGTAACCGAAAATTTATTAAATTATTCTTCGACAGAAAGAATTAACTCATCCACCAGTACTCTGCCACAATGCTCACAGGCAATAACCTTTTTATTGAGGCCAATCTCTAACTGAATCTGAGGAGGAATCTGATTGAAACAACCTCCGCAGGCATTTCGCTTAACAGTGACAACAGAAAGTCCATTGCGATAACGCTTTCGGATGGTGTCATAAGCATGAAGAAGTCTCTCTTCAATTTTCTTACGATACTTATCTGATTTATTTTTAAGAGTCGATTCTTCTTTATCCGTTTTCTCAATAATTTTTTCTAATTCAGCCTTTTTTTCATCCATTTCGGCTTGTTTGGCCTTCAGGCGGTCCTTTATTCCGTCAAGATTTTGCTTTTTAACTTTGATCTGCTCATCCACCTCTTTTTTCCTTTTTTCCAAGAGCTGGATCTCAAGTCTTTGCATGTTGATCTCCTTGGTTAGAGCGTCAAATTCACGATTGTTCTTAACTCCATCCAATTGCTTTTCGTACTTTTTAATGGAATCCTCAGAGGCTTTAACCGAAGTCTTAAAATTGGCTGATTCTTTATCCATGTCTGCTATAGCAGCTTGAAGTTTGTTTAATCTTGTATTAAGACCACTTATTTCATCCTCCAGATCCGAAACAATCATAGGAAGCTCACCTTTGAGTACCTTAATCTTATCAATCTCTGAATCAATTAGTTGAAGCTCATATAACTGTTTGAGTTTCAATGCTATAGGAATTTCTGTATTGACGACTGCTTTTGCCATAGTTTAAATGTATTGCACAGGATTGGTATTCGTTTTTGCGCAATGGGCTGCAAAATTACTGTATTTTTTTGATATGAGTTCAAATAATAGTTCGACGGTATGCTGTTCGCTTTCGTAGTGTCCAATATCTATGATAACTAACTGATTATTAGCCTCAAAGAACTCATGATATTTGACATCAGCGGTGATATAGGCATCAGCTTGAGCTTGAATGGCATTGGCAATCAGAAAAGCCCCCGAACCACCACAAATTGATACTTTTCGAATAAGCTTATGGGTATCCCTGGTATGACGAATCATTGTTACGTCCAAGCTGGATTTGATGATTGGAATGAACTCTGAAAGACTTAGTGGGTGAGCGAGTAATCCGATAATGCCTGCCCCAGTGTCAGTTGATTTAGGCGCTAATATTTCCAGGTTTAGCAAACCAAGCCTGGAGGCGATCTTTTGATTCACTCCATTTTGCAAAATATTATCAAGATTAGTATGAATAGCATATAAAGCAATATCATGTTTTATAGCTTTAATAATTGCTCTATCTACATAATGTAGCCCAGTAATATTCTTTAAGCCTTTAAATATGATTGGATGATGACTTATGACCACATTACACCCAATACGGATAGCCTCATCAATAATTTCTTCTGTTGCATCTAAAGAAATCAATACAGACTTAACAATCCAGTCCGGATGCCCAGTGATTAATCCTGAGTTATCATAAGATTCCTGTAAAGATAATGGAGCTATCTCTTCTAAATAATGACACAATTCACCAAGTTTAATTGAAGTCATATTGGTTTGTCGATATTATTCATCAATGATTCTTCAACTTGCTTAGGATACTTCTTATTGTAGAAATACATTACAATAATTGCACTTAATCCAAGTGTCAGATTATTGGCAAAATTCGCACTAAAGAATGAAATATTGGCAAAAGAAAAAGCATTCACCTGGTGAATTCCGTAGTAGCTTAATGAAAGTATAATCAAAAAATGATAAGACCCCATTCCCCCTGGAGTTGGCACCAACATCCCTAATGATCCAAACACGTATATTACCAAAGCAGAAGAAAGTGGTAATGATTCTGTTGGTCCGAAAGATTTTAAGGCACAATACATCATTACAAAAAACCAAACCCAGATCATTGAAGTATAAAGGAAAAAAGATGCTTTATGCTCAATGTTACGAATTGCGAGTAATCCATCCAGAAATCCTCGAATTTTATTTTTTATTTTTATTACTGTTGGCCAGTCTCGCCAAATATTTTTGGTAAAAAAACCAATAATTAAAATCATCAAACCCAATACTGGAAAAAACAATTGTTGAATTAATGGAATATGAGCCAGATGATCATAATAGAATTGAGCAAATGTTTTTCGTTGGGTAATCACGGTGAATAAAATAATGAAAAACATAGCCAGCATATCGAGTAATCTATCCAATACCACGGTTCCAACAGAAATCGTTAAAGGGACCTTTTCATATTTCGACAATAACGCTGCACGAATAAATTCTCCACTTCTAGGTAAACCAAGGTTGGCCAAATAACCAATTAAAATTGAACCAATTGAATTTATCGGACGGATGTTATATCCAATGGATTGCAAAATCATTCTCCATCGAAGGGATCGAAAATAATTGCTTAAGAAAAACGCAATAAAAATAATAAAAACATAAATCAACTTAACATGTAGAAGATCATTCCAAAGTTTGTCGATCAGATTGCAATCTGATTGAGGGATATTCTGTTCTAAGCAATATGCGTCGTATGAATGGGCTTGTTTGATATAAATCCAATACATCAATCCTGCTCCCAATCCAAGAAACAAGAAGAATTGGAAAATCTTATTCAGATGTTTTGACAAAACTAAATTTGTTTTATTCTATTGTGCTCATCGACAAACACAGAAATCGGGCTGAATGATTTTGCTTCTTCAGGAGTCATAATAGCGTAAGAAATGATAATAATAATATCACCTACTTCAGCTTTTCTGGCAGCAGCACCGTTGAGACAGACCATTCGTGATCCTTTCTCACCTTTTATAACATAGGTTTCGAATCGCTCCCCGTTATTGTTATTTACGATCTGTACTTTTTCGCCTTCATATAGATTAGCGGCATCCATTAATTCCTCATCAATGGTAATGCTTCCAACATAATGCAGATTGGCTTGAGTTACAGTTGCCCTATGGATTTTAGACTTAAAAAATTGCAATAGCATTCCGCAAAATTAGACTAAAAAATGATTTGGTATAAGTAAGCGGATTTCAAGGTAAAAGGTTCAATTTTTATCCGAAAAACTTCCTATAAGCAATTTTCCAAGTGCTTATATTACAAGAATTTACATGGTTTTATCCCTAAATTGGATGCGGGTTACGATCTATTTATCAGACCTAAGGCATAGATTATCAATAAGTCGTACATCTCCTGCCCAGGCTGCAACACAAGCTACCGTGTATTTACTTTGATTAAATTGGGTCAAAGGGATTAGTGAATAACCGTCAATAATATTGAAATATTCAGTTCTAAGACCTTGATTATCAATCATTAATATGCATTCCTTTTCTATTTCTGGAATAGATTTTGAGCTGATATTTTTTCTTGCATACTGGAGAGCCTTATAGATTATTGTTGATTTTTTTCTAAGCTCAGAAGTAAGCCTACGGTTTCTTGAGCTCATGGCCAGACCATCTTTTTCCCGTAAGGTTGAACCTATTATAAGCTTAGTTGAAATATTCATTTGTTCTAACATGATTCTCACCAGTGAAAACTGTTGAAAATCTTTTTCACCCATAATGAGATAAGTTGGCTGAACAATTTCTAATAGGCGATATACAACCTGTAACATTCCTTGAAAATGTCCGGGTCTGAAATGCCCTTCCATTTCTTGATCTTTACCTTCAAGATCTAAGGTTAGATGATTATCTGTACCATTTGGATAGATTTCTTCGACTGAAGGAATAAAGAGGTAATCACATTGATTTTTGGATAATAATGCTTCATCTTCAACCAAAGTTCTAGGGTATTTTTTAAGATCTTCGGGATTATTGAATTGGGTTGGATTGACAAATATGCTAGCTATTGTTATACTGGACAACTCTTGGGCTTTTTTAATTAGGCTGATATGTCCTTCATGGAGAGCCCCCATAGTAGGCACAAAGGCTATCGAAATTGATTTTTCACGATATTTCTGTAATGCCTTCTGTACAGAGGATACTGTTTTAAGAATTTTCACGGAGCGAAGATATTAGTTCTCTAACATTGTATCGGGATTATTCAAATTCAATTAATTTTGAAGTTGTTATAGCAAGCTAATGCTATCTCATTAGAACTGCCGATTAATTAAAGATTAAAAATTTATAATGAAACGAATCTTAAGCCTTCTGTTTGTTTTGAATATATATATGATAAATGCGCAGAATTATTCACTGCTCAATTCTGTTATGGCCTGGGCAGAAGCAGACGCAACGAAACCATCTTTAACTTTGAAGTGGAAGACTGACCCGACGGATTCAGTTTTTACCATTTATAGAAAATTAAAAAACTCAAATAGTTGGGGAACAAAACCCTTAGTTACATTAGGAAAAGGTTCATCCTTATACAGAGATACTACGGTTAAACTTGGAAGTGCTTATGAATATAGAATTCAACGGGTATCTACAGCGAGAGTATTTGCCAATTCATATTTATATGGAGGAGTTAATGTCGATCCAATTGAATTGCGCAAGACCATTCTCGTATTAGTTGATCAAAGAATCAGTGATGGAATAACAGTTGAAAGAGCTCAACTGATCGAAGATCTTAAAAACGAAACCTGGAATGTTATCGAACGTATTATTCCAAGCTCGTTTAAAGATTTTGATGTTAAAGATACTATTCTAGCTGTTCGTAATCGGTTTCCCAATCTGACTTCGGTTTTTATTATAGGACATGTGGCGGTACCTTATAGTGGTAATACAGCTTGGGATGGACATGTTACTGCGACTGATAATCATCAAGGGGCCTGGGTCTGTGATAATTATTATGCTGATTTGGATGGTTTCTGGGCAGATGAATTGATTTCAAATCTGGCACCCATCAGAAATGAAAATAAGAACGAAATTGGTGATGGAAAATATGATGATTCTGTTATTCCATCCGATGTAGAACTGGAAGTTGGAAGAGTTGACTTTTTTAATATGCCAGCCTTTAAATTAAAAGAAATTGAATTACTGAAAAAATATCTGAATAAAGATCATTTATTCAGAATTGGATCGATTCGACCTGAACGACGTGCCATAGTTCAAGATAATATTAATTTTCAGGGAGAATATTTTGGTTCAACAGGCTATAAAAATTTTACCGTGTTAGTAGGTCCCGATAGTGTTAAGACAGATATCTTTCGGGACAGAATGCTTGAAAAATCATATTTGCTAGCATATGGAGCTGGATTTGGATCCTATACTACATCATCTGGAATTACCACAACTTCCAATCTGGTAGTTGATTCATTAAGAGGGATTTTTACATATATGTTTGGTTCTTTTTTTGGCGACTGGGATGTACAAGATAACTTATTACGCGCAGCTTTAGGGAGCGGAACTGTATTAACCTGTGCATGGGCTGGAAGGCCAGGCTGGCAGATGCATCATATGTCCATGGGAGAGACTATTGGATTTAGCACTAAAACTACAGTAAATGATAATCTGTATTCAGGTAGCCCTATTGGCAATAGGGGGGCACATGTTTCTCTACTTGGCGATCCCTCATTGACATTACTTCCGGTCAAACCACCAATAAATTTAAACGTTTCAGAAGCGGGACCAAAGATTAATCTGAGCTGGACAGAGTCACCAGAAGCTACTCATGGATACAGTATATTCAGAAGAAAACTTCCTGAAACAAGTTTTATAAAGATTGCTGATGGAGTGATGGGCAATACGTATTCTGATAAGTGTCTAAAGAAAAATGATGAATATGAATATCTGGTTGCTGCTATTAAATTAGATGTCAACGGTTCAGGTACATTTTACAATCGATCTGCAGGAGCAAGGGGAACCATAATTGTCAAAAATTCAAACCAAGTTGAAATTTCCAATTCAGATGTAGTCATTAACCAGGATTATGAAACGCTACATGCTCAATTAAAATCTAATGTAAATAATGTAATTGGGTTAAAGTGGACAATCAATGGTAATCAATATTCTGGTGATTCAATACAAATAGATTTACCTTGTTCTCCCAGCAATCAAATCTTAAATATGATTGCTGAAGGTGAATGCAATTCTGATTCAATAACTATACCTGTGAATGTTGTTTGCAGTACACCAGAAGTAATTAAATATAGTACAGATCCTGAAATAAAATGCTTTGGGGATGTCACCAATATTACGCTAGACAGCATTACAGGTGCTACACCTTTTAGTTTTAATTGGAGTACAGGTTCTACTACGAATCAAGTTAAAAATGTTAAAGGGCAAATCAATGTTGAGATTACTAGTTCGAAAGGAACCAAAAAATCATTCACAATAAACTTACCAGAGTATACACAGGTGCAGATTACAGATATACAGGTTAAGAATATTAATGTAGGCTTTAACAAAGGAAAAGTCACCTCAGTAAGCTCACAGGGTGGAGTTCCACCTTATCAACACAGAGTTTTGAATGTTACAAAACAAGACAGTCTTGAGGCTGGAACCTATACTTTAGAAGTTACAGATGCCAATGGATGTACCAGCACCAAAACGTTTGAAATAAAAATCAATGTAGCTGTCATCGATGTACCGTCAACTTTAACAACGGTATATCCTAATCCAGCCGGCCATGAATTGTATATTAAATCACAAGACCAGATCAGTGCTTTGGAAATTATTAATATAGAAGGTAAATTAATTGCCACTCCGGCTATTCAACATATTGCAAAGGATTTGTATAAGATCAATATTCAATCTCTTAATCCTGGAATGTATTATCTGAATATTAAAGACAAAAAGAAAACTTCTGCCATTCAATTTGTGAAAGAATGAAAGTAGAATTTAAATTGAATACATTCTGATTCAATTTTTCTATTATACAGGAGGTAGCTTTTGTTTAATTACTTAATCTACCTTCCGCCCTTTTTTAAATAATCAATTACGGCTAATCGGATATCTCTTCGTAGATTCTTTTCATCATTAGCCTGTACGGTTACAATATTGGATATTTCGGGATTGTCCTTGACCAAAAACGGTAGTCCGTACTCCATTCCAGTTAGAAGAAAGTCATTAAGGATGATATGATATTTTTTCTGCTGATTAATGATATTATCTCCAATGTACCATTGGCCTTTTTGGTCTCTTTTAATTTTATCCCATTGCAGATAACCGCCTTTTCCTTTATTATCAAATCCGACATTAAGAACCTTCACCAAAAGCGATCCTGTCATATCTAACTCGATGAGCGATCCGGCGTACGGTAGAGCCTGTAGAATATTATACTGAGAAATTTTTCCCTCCAATACATCGTCCAAGCGAACGGAACCGGAATTCATAATAGCCGCGTCACAATTTGTACAGGTCGCCATCATCGATTTGCAAATCATCTTACAAAAAGCCGCTGGTTCATTGCGGATAATTATTTCTCTTGCATCATAATGAACTGGTTCACCTGGAATAATTTCATCCGGATTGAAGCCCATATTTCGAATCGTGCGCAGTTCAAAACTTTTCCACTTTTCAACCACGTTATTGACTTGTTGATCCAAGGCAATTTTTGAATCGAGTTTAACTAATTCTGACGTCAGCTTATATTTTTTTTGTATAGTATTGTAGTAAAGCCGATGGACATAAGCCGATTTTACATTAGCGTCTGCTTTAGTCAATACAGTTTTGCCAATCTTGTATTTCATATTTTCATGTTCATGACCACCTAAAATAAGATCCAACATAGGAAAATCTTTAGCCGTTTGGATATCCTGCTCTTTATTAAGGTGGCTGAGAGAAATTAGAAATTCTACCTGCCCTTTTAACGCTGTTAATTCCTTGTTCATAGAAACATTGATATCATCGTAAGCGACAAATTTTGCTTTATTAACATCAAGACATGGAGCCACCACTCCTATTCTCAATGATTTTCCTGATGGAGATCTAAAAGTAAATGTTTTCGAACGGGGAATGAATTCATCCTTTCCATTTATATTTTTCGAAAAAGGACCAGTCTTACCATCTTTAACCATGTTGACATTACTGGATACCCAATTAAATTTTGATTCGTTTATTCTCTTTTGCAATACGTTAAGATCGTAATCAAATTCGTGATTGCCAAAGGTTGCAAGATCAAGACCTATGGCATTCAAAGCTTCAATCATTTGTTTGCCTTTAACTTTTTCGCCATCCATCTGAAGTGTTCCAAGCAAAGAAGGACTTATAAAATCACCGGCTAATACGGTCAATACATTAGGATTTTCCATTAATAATTTTTTCCGCAAAGTGGCAACCCGAGCGGCACCACCTATATTTCCATTATCCAACGGGGCAATTTCATAGAAATCGTTAATCTGTAATATGGTAAGAGAGACAACATCTTTATTATCTTTCTGAAAATCACTTTTCGATACAGAACAAGAAAAGACAAATAAGGAAAGTAGAAAAATTAATTTTTTCATGTTAGAAATTTATTTAGTTTAGAACAATAGCCAATGAAATTTAGTTTGATGCAAACTATTATATTCCAGAGTCGGGGCGGGTATTTTTATAATATTGAGGACCGAAAATAAGGATTTAATAAGTTTATTTCGAACTGGGATCTTTCTCCAGTCAATATCGAATGAAAGATAATATTGATTGTATCGGCGAACTATATGATCATCCAAATGGTAAGGTTGTTCATTCGTGTACCAATTATTGCGATAAGCACCCAACATACCCTGAGCTCCATAACCAAATGAAATCTGTACAAAGGATGGCCAGTAATTAGATTTTTTGTTGACAAGATCAAAAGGGTTAAAAGATAACCAATACGTTTGACCGTTGTAGTCTTTTAATAAATTTTCTGCTAATGTTTGACCAAATATTGAATGTACTCTGGTTTGTACTTCATTGTCTAGACTTGAGTAATCTACTGGGTGAGTACTGAATTTAAGATTCATTTTCTGTTCATTCCAGATTATTTGTTGAATCAAAAAGAACGAATTCCCGGTAACATTAGCGGTAATGTCGGACCATGAAAAGCCCCATCCCTTGCTGAATCCATCCATAACTTCAATAGTTGTCTGAAATAAACTTGAGATTCCAAGAGCATAATAGACCGATTGCTTATTTCTAAAGCCCGTCCATTTTGCACCATTAAAGATTAAATTGGTTTGAAGATATGAACTATAGATATGTCCTAACTTATCCATGTACTTCCATTCGCCCCAGTCATCAAAGGTGTGAAACCGTGTCCATGGATAGTTCTTATACCAACTGTAATATAAGCCTGTTGCAAATGCTGAATAGCTTATCGCAGTGAATCCTAATCCTAATTTATACCTGGATAGAGAAAAAGTATCCGATGGGGTCAAATAAGATTGAAATTTATTTTGTGCATTGCTATATTGAAAAGCACAGCATAATATGAAAATTAAAAATCTATTTTTAAAATAAAAAAAAATTCCGCTCAGTAATGGTACTGGCGGAATTCTATTTTTAGTATTCAGATGATATTTCAATTAGTAACGATAATAATCTGGTTTAAATGGACCGGTTGACGAAACCCCAATATATCTCGCCTGTTCATCACTTAATTCATCCAGCTCAACGCCGATTTTTGATAAATGCAATCGAGCTACTTTTTCGTCAAGGTGCTTGGGTAGCATATATACTTTGTTTTCATACTGCTCAGCATTAGTCCAAAGTTCCATTTGAGCTAACACCTGATTAGTAAATGAATTCGACATCACAAAAGAAGGATGTCCTGTTGCGCATCCAAGATTTACTAATCTACCTTCGGCTAATAAAAGTATATCTTTATTATCGACCGTATATTTATCCACCTGAGGTTTGATTTCTACTTTAGTATGACCAAAATTATTATTGAGCCAGGCCACATCAATTTCATTATCAAAGTGTCCAATATTACAAACAATGGTTTTGTCTTTCATCACCTGGAAATGTTTTGCAGAGATGATATCCTTGTTGCCGGTGGCAGTGACAACGATGTTAGCGAGTTTTACGGCGTTTTCCATTTTTAATACCTGGAATCCATCCATAGCTGCCTGAAGTGCACAGATTGGATCGATTTCGGTTACAATTACCCGGCAACCTGCACCACGCAATGATGCTGCAGAACCTTTACCAACATCACCATATCCAGCGACTACAGCGACTTTTCCAGCCATCATAATGTCAGTAGCTCTTCGAATAGCATCAACACATGATTCCTTACAACCATATTTGTTGTCGAATTTGGATTTGGTTACTGAATCGTTGATATTAATACATGGTAATGGTAAGTTTCCATTGGTCATTCTTTCATAAAGTCGGTGGACTCCTGTTGTAGTTTCTTCGGAGATACCTCTTATACCCTGGACTAATTCAGGGTATTTATCCAAAACCATATTGGTTAAATCACCTCCATCATCCAAAATCATATTGAGTGGTTGGTTATTTTTAAAAGCAAAAAGTGTTTGCTCAATACACCAATCAAATTCTTCATTGTTCATTCCCTTCCAGGCATAAACCGGTATACCGGCCGAGGCAATGGCTGCTGCTGCATGATCTTGTGTAGAGAAAATGTTGCAGGATGACCAGCTCACTTCAGCTCCTAGTTCAATAAGGGTCTCTATTAATACCGCTGTCTGAATAGTCATATGCAGACAACCAGCGATTCGAGCTCCAGCCAAAGGCTTAGATTTACCGTACTCCTGACGAAGCGACATTAACCCAGGCATTTCAGCTTCTGCCAATTCTATTTCCTTTCTGCCCCAATTTGCAAGGCTTATATCCTTAACTTTGTATTTAAGTTGTTGTCCAACCAATTCCATAATTTTTTATTGTATTAATTTGAAAGCAAAGTTATATACAAACTCTATTAAAAGCATAAAACCCATCGGTATAATCACATTTTGTTATGAAAATTTCGAAGAATTTATGAATTAAACTATTAAAGGGTATGAATTTTATATCCTGCCAATAAGGCTAATAGACAAAACCCAAAACTTATGATGATATAAATGAACAATTCTAATATTCGGGATTGAGAAATCAATTGAAAGTTTTCCAGGGTAAATGTTGAAAAAGTACTGAGTCCACCACAAATTCCTGTAACCATGAATAATTTAATCCAATTTTTACCTCCATCATTTAAAAAATAGTAATATAACCAGCCTAGAATAAAACAGGCAATGATATTGGCTATCCAGGTACTTAAGTAAAACATCCTTTCCTCTTTAATCAATAATGAAAGCGAATATCGAATGAGGCTTCCTATACCACCTCCTGCAAATACGAATAGAAAGGATGACCAATTCATAATGAATTATCGATTTGTCTTTTTTTAATAAGCCCAATCACTGCTGTAAATAACATCCCTGAACACAAGATTAACCACAGTAATGTTATGTTGCCTAAAAACTGCAATTTGAACACCGTCACAATAATAAAAGTGTTTAGTAATATCAAAATGCTGGTCACTTGTAAATGTGTTAGTCCAAGTTCTAACAACAAATGATGCATGTGTTGCTTATCCGGAGAGAAAGGTGAATGGCCCTTTAATATGCGAATAAAAAAAACTCTTAAGGTATCAAATAAGGGTATAAATAATACGGCCACAGCAAGCGCAGGAGCGGCGGAAACTTGATATTCAGAAGAAACACCCTGTTTATTGATTTCAATAAAACTAATAGATAAAATACTGCAGATTACACCCACCAACATCGAACCAGTATCGCCCATAAAAATTTGTGCCGGCGACAAATTAAATTTTAAGAAGGCAACTAATGAACCAACCAATGCTGAAGCAATGATGACAAAAACAATTTGATCGACCGCTTTAAACCAGAAGCCCAGGGTAACACAGATGATGATTCCAACACTTGCACACAAAGCATTGACTCCATCAATCAGATTCATTGAATTGATGATTACCAATATGGTAAATATACTGATAAAAATACTTATTGATTCCGGTAAATCCTGAACTCCAAGCACACCATAAAAGCTTGTAATTTTTATATTGGCTTTGAAGACCAGAATGCAGGCTGCAAATATCTGCCCCACCATTTTCTTAAAGGGATCTAAAGGAATTATGTCGTCTTTAGCGCCTATGAGAAATAGAATAACCATGGCACATAAAATATATTGAAGATTGCCAAACATTCCGAAAGGAGTCCAAAGTATAATGCTGAATATGACACCTGAAAATATAGCTATGCCACCTAAAGTTGGAATCGATTTGCTGTGAGCCCTGCGTTCCTCAGGTTCATCCACCAATTTCTTCACCCTGGCAATCGTAACAATAGACGGAATAGCAATATAAGTTACTAAAAAGGAGGTTATGAAGCAGAGGATTAAGTGATACATTTATGATCCCAAATTATTTTTATACTCTCTGTCATCCATACAGCAAAAACTTAATGTAGTCTTGCAAAGATGAGAAAGAAATAATATATAATCAATGAATAATAATTTACTTTCTGTAAATCCATCTACTAAAAGAAAAGAAAGTCATTTATCCGATTTAACTAAAATAAAAAAACCGGAGAACTTTAAGGGTGCCCCGGTTTAAAACAGTAGTAGGTAGATAAAAAATTACATGAACAAACTTTTTTGTTCAGGATGTTTTTAAAATAGTTTTAGGATAGTTATCTCAATTCGATTATTAATTAATCTTCCTTCCATGGATTTGTTATCCGCTACAGGGTACTTGCTTCCAAATCCTTTGATCTGAATCCGATCCGGATTTACACCGGCTGCAACCACCTCTTTTTTAATATACTCCAAGCGGTCTTGAGATATTTTCTCAAGTTTTTTAGGATCTCCCTGGTTATCTGTATAACACTCCATTTTTATCCTCATATTGGGAAACAGAATCATTACTTTAGCCAATTCATCAATTTCCGCTCTTGATTTTTGGATCAGCTCCGCTGAATTGTCCTTCCATCGAAGATCAATAAACTTAAAAATCTCTCCATAATCATATATACCATCTTTAATAAAAGTTATCAATTGATTCCCAAGATTTCCTTCGATCATTGTCATTTGAGCCAATTGATCTAAAGCTTGTTTGGTTTCACTGCTTAAAGAATGGGTATATAGAATGGAACTGTCTTGTTCAATAACGGATGATGAAATTTTTTGTATTCCTGCAGTTTGATCCTGTTCTTTTTTCTTGCATGAATCAAATAGAAAAATCCCAATGATAGGAATCAATACGTAAGTAATATTCCTATTATTCAAACTTCTAAAATAGCCTGTGAATGTCATAAATAAGTGATTTAATAACGATTGATTAAGAATTATGTTTGTCGAGTAAATATTTATTAACAAATTTTTAAAATAAATAAAATTATTTTACAAAAATACAAAATAATATTTTGTATAACTTAGTAATTAAGCTGCAAATTGACCCCTAAATTTAACTTAATCAATAATTTATCTCTGATTTATTTTGATAATTGTGCATTCGGCAATAGAATTAGCATTCAAATACGATATCACTAATAGTGATAGCAATTTTTGAAATCGGCATTTTTCAGCCTATTTCTAGTTTGAATTTACAGGCTCATGTGTTTATAAATTACTTATTTTGAGCTCCCTAATCTATGATGAAACCCCAAACAATATGAATTTAGATCAAATTCTCAATAGCCACTATAACTTAGAACAGCAAATAACTATCCTTCGTGAGGAATTGGCCCGACTTATCGAACAACTATCTAACATTGACTCAAAAATTATTTTTTTTAGTCAAAAGGATCGTTTAAATTTTTTATTTAGTTCCAAAAAAATAAATCAAAGCCTATACGAGCGTTTGATTTTTTTTCAATTTAAATGTGAATTTGAATGGTTCATACTATCGGACGAAGAAAAAGAATATGTCATTAAGACGGGTATTCAATGTATTCAAAGATTATTCAATCCTGATCTATCGCAGGAAGATCAAGAAACAGAAGAAGAAAACCAAAAGCATCTTGAACATTCGGCACAATCTTTTCCCCTTACTAAGTTTTTTCAGACCAAGGCAAGTATATTAAGCAACCATGAAAACTTTATTGAAATCTTAGTAGAGGATCCTCAAATCGGTATCATTCAGCTCTCTCATTCAGAGATACGCAAAGAAACAAGCTCTCAGATTACAAAAGCACTCGCTTCTTATAAGAATGCTGTTCCAGTATATCTTCATAATCTCAGCTGTGAGAATGGAATTTGGCGAGTGGGAATGATAGTGTTGTTTCCTGATTTTTTGGTTGATGTAACTTCGATTGCTGAATGTTATCATGGTCATACGGTAGCGCCTATTCGTCAATTCATTCATTTATTTCAACAAAGAATACCTTCAAAGTCCATATTAATTGGCTCCACCGTTAACGACTTTTTGGATGAGTTAGTGATTCAGCCATCACAGGAATTTGAAGATTTGACATTGAAAGCTTTTCAAAAATATTCTATGGAGTTAACCAGTCTGGATGATTTGGAGTACGATGAATATTGCATGAAGATAAAAGATCATTACACCAATCTCAAAAAAATTATTGACTCTAAATTTCAGAATAAAGTAAGTAATTTGGAATGGTGTAGTCTGGAGCCCAGTTTTTTTTCTGTAAAATATGGATTGCAAGGACGATTAGACGTTCTTGCCGAAAATTCTGAATCATCAAAGCTAATTATTGAGTTAAAAAGTGGAAGGCCATTCAATGCGAATTCAGAAGGAATAAATCCTTCACACCATGCGCAAGCCTGTCTTTATAACATGTTACTGGAATCTGTTTATTCAAAGGAGGTAAAAACAGAAGCCTGGATTCTGTATTCGGGAATAGAAAGAGAACCAATGCGAAAGGCCGTTGATCAGCCATCCTTACGTGAAGTACTGATGGGTATTCGCAACGCTATGATCAACATTTATCTTCATCTTGCATTCACAGCGCCAGAAGAAAAAACAATTTTTGATTTTATAAGACCAGAGTCCTTTGATGAGGCTGGAATGTTTACCCGACGAGATGGAATGGAATGGTTGCAGATTTATTCAAGCCTACAAGAATATGAAAAAGCATACATAAAATATTATTCAAAGTTTATTTGTCGCGAATTAATAATTTCAAAATGCGGATTACACGGTAAGGTTCCAACACAGGGTTTGGCCTCTTTGTGGCAATTGAGCCCAAGAGAGAAAGTAGAACTTTTTAGTATCATTCCAGATTTGAAGATTAAGGAAATCATAATAGAAAAATCGGATTCACCTTTAGTTATTCTTGAATCAGAAAATTATTCCAGAATAAATCAATTCCGAATAGGGGATTCATTAATACTCTACAAGCAGGTCGCGAATGGTCAGGGGATGTTGAAAAATTCTGTCTATAAAGGTACCCTTACGGAAATAAGGTCAACGGAATATAAAATTCGTTTGCGCGGAAGACAATTTCATGAAGACAAAGATTCAAAGTGGGCATTGGAATCCGATCATCTGGACCGGAGTTATTTATATCAGTTTGCTTCATTGATGGAATTTGCTGCTGCTCCTTTTGCCTATCGATCTAAAATCCTTGGAATTGATCCACCGGTACTTAATCCTAACATCAAGATCAATCCTGAGGATTCAGATATAATACAAAAGTGCTTCTACTCGAAGGATTACTTTCTACTTTGGGGGCCACCGGGCTCGGGTAAAACTTCTTATTTTATTCGACAATTGGTGGACAAAATAATGAATGAAACAAATGAGCAAATTCTCATCATGGCATACACCAATCGAGCGGTGGATGAGATCTGCGAATCGCTGGAATCTATCAATAAGGACATTCAATATATCCGAATTGGTTCGAGATACGGAACTCGCAAAGACTTTCACCAGAAATTATATAACGTTATCACTGCTGGAATTTCTAATCGGGAATCCATTCTTCACTTTCTGCATAAGACGCGTATATATGTTGGAACAGTGGCCAGCTTACATGGAAAAAAAGAACTCTTTGCATTGAAAAAGTTTGATACACTAATCATTGATGAAGCTTCACAAATATTGGAATCTAATCTGGTTGGGATTTTATCCCGATTTAAGCGATTTATCATGATTGGAGATCATCTACAACTTCCGGCAGTTTCTGCACAAGCCAGTGAAGATTCATACATTACCCATACTGAATTAAATGAAATGGGGATCCAAAATCTTACAGATTCATTATTTGAAAGACTGTATCGTAACTGTATTAAGAATTCATGGAAACACGCCTACGGTATATTGCGGAAGCAAGGGAGAATGCATGTCGATCTTATGAAATTTCCTTCTGAGCATTTTTATAACAACGCTCTCGACATTGTTGACTCCAAAAAGAATTCCAGACAAACATTAAGCTTAAGTTCAAAATTTAAAAAAGTATCTTCCCATTCATTAGATGCCATACTTTCCACGGAAAGGACAATATTTATTCCTGTTCATTCTAAGAATGAATTACAAAATTCAAAGAGTAACGTTAAGGAAGCTGAGGTTGTAACAGAGGTTTTGCAGCGACTTTCTGAACTGTATACATTGAATCAATTGGAATGGAATGAATCCACCTGTGGAATAATTACGCCCTTTAAAATTCAAATTTCAACAATTAATTCATTAATTGAAGATAAAAATTTGGGTAAATTAGCGGTATCGGTAGACACCGTCGAACGATATCAGGGCAGTGCAAGAGATATTATCATTATCTCAACCTGTGTAAATTCGATTTCGCAATTAGAACAAATAACATCAATCAATACGGAAGGAACAGATAGAAAACTCAATGTCGCCTTAACTCGTGCGAAAGAGCAGATTATTTTGATAGGAAATGAAGAGGTGTTGCGGAATTCAAGTATCTATTCCGAACTTATCGATTCTTATCATAGACTCGAAGTAATCAATATATAGTTATTTTGTCAAAGTACATACTCTATAACAGGATAATCATCGAAGAAGAGTGAAGTATAGAATTAGCGCCCAGTGTGCGATGATTGTCTGAACTGGGATTAACAGGAATCATGGGATTCATGAGATTTAATATTTGGGTCATACTTTTTATTGGTAAATCTATGAAATTGTAAGCTTGTATTACCAAAATTAATCAATAATCCAATCTCTAGATTATAGGCTTCAAGGTAATTTATTGCTTGGGCAAAGTGTAGATTATCTAATTGAATCAAAGCCTTTAATTCGACACTAATTTTATCTTCTACAAAGAAGTCAACTCTTCTGGTTCCAATTGGAATTTTTTTGTAAAATATTTCCATTTCAAATTCTCTACAATAAGAAATGTTTCTAATCTTGAATTCTTCTTCAAGAGCTCTTTGATAAATGACTTCCTGAAATCCATTTTTAAGAGTACTGTGCACTTCCATTGCACAATTGATAATTTCTTTTGTTAGAGTCTCATATTTCATTTTACAAAGCTAAGAAATTAATTTTATCAAGTTAATTCAACTGAAAAATTCACCTCAGTCATCCCAAAAATCTCAACATTCCCAAAAATCCTAGTTCAGACAATTACCCAGTTCATACTATCCCTTCACGACTTTCCCACTCTGTATCACTCTACCACCATATAGAATCCTATACATATACATTCCCTGAGAATAATTAGTGAAATCAAAATTCGATCTCATCCCTTGTATTTTTTTTTGTATCACTTCTCTTCCATTAATATCATAGATGCTCAAAGTATAAGCTCTTACTTCATAAGTCTGATCATTAAGAAAGATTGTCAGTTTATCGCTTACAGGATTAGGATAGACAAGAAATAATTCATCATATTCTGTTGGCTCCACATTCACAGCTGTATTACATCCTGGCACCACACAACCATTGCTGTCCACCTTTACGATCCATGCTTTACTACTATTATCTCCTTGTACCCAATTGAATCCTGTGAGATAGTAACCGCCATCAGATGCATTGGCGATATTGAAAAAAACTTGGTCTCTATCTGTCCAACCGTGTGTAAATTCCCTTCTATAAATAC
>CAZHNF010000023.1:0-17669 GCA_964533625.1 uncultured Saprospiraceae bacterium
TTATCAAATGATCCATGATCTAGATCTTTTGCCCAAACTTCGATACATCCAGTTGCAGGCATAGGAACTGTAATAATTCCAGTCAAGCAGTATGGCGTTGGAGCTTTGCAGTCTTTTACTTCAAATACATTGCAACAAACACCTACGTTACCGCAACCATCTTCAACAAACCAACAGATCTTGTGTGTACCTACTGGGTAGCTACCACTTGCATCAAATGGATTGTGATTATCATTAGCGAATGGGTTGTGGCTATACTCTACAGTATCTCCAGCTGCATAACCTTTTCTGGTTAATGATCCAACTCTGAAGTCATAACCGCCATGTACTCCTTTTCCGTCGTTGTAAGCATCAATCTTATATTCCCACAACAACCAGTCTTCTGGGCTACAGTTGTCAGTTGCTTCAGCAGTAAGTTCGATTTGTCCTCGGCAAGTATTCAGAATAGTGTCGAATACTGCAGGTTGACAATCTCCAACATTACAAGTAACCACTGGCTTATCGCGATCTCTAACTTTGATTACCTGAAGAGCTTCCCATCTTCCAAAATCTGGATCGATGAATGGATCATACTGACACCAGTCAATAACTGTCCAGTGACGTAAAATCTTGAAACATGCATCTGGTTCGATAGTGAAGATTTCATCCTTGTATTCAATTGAAATCAAAGCACAATTATCGTCAGCGTTATTAATTACCGTAGGCTTACCAAGTTGTGGATTGTCAGGGCTTGTATCTCCACCGCAACCATCAACGGTTACCGGAGTTTGAGTACAAACACCATTTGGCCATAATAGATCAGTATATCTTGCATCATTGCAAGTATTTACGTCAACGTAGAATGGATCACAATCAACAACCCAGATAGTTTGAATTGCAGATACGTTTAGGTTGTTAGGTCCAACAGCAGAAATTACTCTTTGGATCTGACCTTGACCACATTCACGCAAGTCATTAACTGAGATTGTTGGAGCACTTCCACAACCACTTAATACATATCCGTCAAATCCCCAAACCAATTCATACTTTCTATCCCAATGGGCAGTATCAAAATAAGCAAAGTAGTATTCACAAGCTTGATTTGGAGCAGGTTTAGGAACCTGGTTAGTTGGTACGTATCCTGGATAATTTGTTCTTTGGTTTCTTTCACAGAATTTATGACAAACGATATCGTTAGTAACTACTTTCTTACGAGCAGTTAAATCCGTTACAACTCTACCGAATGTGGCATCATTAGGATCAGTTAAATTATTGATATCAAACCAGAACCAACAGCTTACCACAATATTTGGTGGAGCTACTACGGTTGGGATAGTTTTATTCTGTACTTCCACTTCAACCATGCAATCTGCAAATCTTCCTCTTAGAGGTGAATTCGCATTTGTCATTCTTGCAGGTGCTACTGGTCCAGGTCCTGGATCAACGTCAAATGCACGAAGTACAACCATGATTTTTTGACCAGCATCAGCACAACAGAAGTATGTGAAGTCATCAAAATAGACCTGATTACCTGCTAATGCAGAATTATCATCTCCATTGATTCCATTACATGCCACTGTATTGTTTGCATTTGAACCGTTATTCGTACCCAATAATTCCGGCATACGAATTACCTTGAACCATACGTGTGGTTGGCAATTATCATAAGTTCCTTCATCTAAAGATTCAGCAAACAATTTTGCAAGATTTTCTCCCGGACTTTGATTACCAGTAATACTTACTACCGTTCTGGTTCTACAAACCGCTGTAGGCGGTGTATTATCAATTACGTTAGCATGTATGACTTTTTCTGTTTTATTTCCGCATACGTCTTGAGCAGTTATGGTAACCTTAGATAAACCTGGTTTCATATTAAATATTATCCAGCTTCCATCTGATTGACGAATTGGATTACCATTAATTGTTTTAACCGTAAAGCTTACTGAATCAGAACAGTTGTCTGTAATCCAAGGAGAAGGTACTTCCCAAATAGCAGTACAGTTAAATGAACCTGTTCCGATGGTTACCGTATCAGGATATGCAATCGTAGGTCCTTTCTGGTCAATTACTTTAATAACCTGGATAAACTCAATCGGATTAACTCCAGCCAATGGAGGTAAACACATGTTTCTAACCTTCCAAGTTCTCAATATTTCATATCCATTTGCACAAATATCATATACATCATCTTCGTACTTCATAGAAAGATTACAGTTGAATGCATCCTTCCTTACCGGTTGTCCGGCTAAAGTAGGCCATCCTGTTCCATTCCACATAACTCTTTCGTTAGGTCCCCAACAAAGCGGATTAGCAGGAGTCCATTGACGATGTTGTGGGAAGTAAACCGGATCAGGATTTGGATGACCGAAGTTTGCATCTTTGGTATCATCAATACAGTTCCAACCTAAAATCATTGGTATCCTTCTATTTGGATAGATATCCGGTTGATTAGGTCTAGCCAACCAATAAGCAGAATCCAATAAGTATCCGTCAACACATAATGGATAGTCTATCATGTGCGGAGTTACATCTTTATTTCTATCGATTTTCTCATCACAATTAAGTGCAGGAAGATCGAGATTGTCATAATGACGTGGCCAAATAATTTTTGCCAAATCAAATGCCCGAACTGAAATCTTTTGTGTACATGTAGCCGTATTACCCAATTCATTGGTTATAGTAAAATTACGATATACAATAAATACGAATGGAGTATCGCAATTACGAGCTTTAACAACTGAATCTTCCCATGCTGTTGTATAGTTTAATATACAAGATAACACGCTAACATTACCAGTTTGAGCAGGATCAAGTGTACTATTGCACTCTACAATAACATCCGGAGGACAAGCAATCTGTGGAATAGCTTTGTATTCAACAAGAACTTTACCCCAACATTTATTACCTGTTACTGGATCAATAATAGTTACTTTGAAATAACGTCCTACATCATTAATAGTGAATAGATTAGGATGTACCTGTCTGGTTATCCAATCTTCAATCACAATTGTATATCGGTCATAACAACCATAACCATCTCCTTCAAGAATCATATCCGGAGTTAATACTCCTCTACAATCTGGTCCTAATGAGAAATTAATTAGATCATTACAAGCAAGTGCTCTAGATGTTGGGTTACTTTCAACAACTGTAATGTTCCACATACACATGTTGGCATTACCTGCTTTATCGGTTGCGGTTACAGATACTTTATTTACTCCAATTGGCAACTGAGTTCCTAACGGAGGATTATACGTAAATCGAATAGAATCACAATTGTCTCTGGCATCTACCGGAGGATTTACCTGGAAGAACGCAAAACACTCACCACCTGAAAGATTAATCACATAATCTTTAGGACAGCCTGCAATGAATACAGGTCTCTGAGTATCTCTTACGGTTAACTTGAATGAGCAAGTATTTGTATTACCTGACATATCCGTAATTAGATACTGGATTATTGTCATTCCAACGCCAAAGAATTGTGAAGTTCTTGAACCAGCAATAACTCTACCGTTTCTTGGAACAGTATGTAGTGGACATCCTGGCATTGGAACGGCCGTATAAGTAACATCAACTGTTCCCATACAACAGTTATCCATAACCGTAGGATGTGTCCAAGTAAAGTTCGCACCACAACGATCAATATCATTATTGATAGTAGTATCACGTAATGCTGAATTTCCAGAATTAATTAAGGTTAAGGTCCAGCCATTCAAAGTAATACTTGAAGGTGCTGGAGTATTAACTTCAATTTCCAATCTCCACTGACCAGCTGCAGGCTTGTTGCAGAAGGCCATTAATGCTTGTGCAGGCATATAATTCTGACCACTATTCAATACTGCACAAACTGCATTGGCAATTTTTGTATTATCTAAATCACTAATTCTACCAGCAACTAAATTCGTCGATCCTGAACATGTTCCATCATCCCAGAGTCTTACTCTAGTTCCATCTGGATGTACAAGATGAGCTTCTGTTTGTGCGAAATTCGTAACAGACAAGTTTAAGTTTCTAATCCACACTTCACCAATTTTTGTAACAGGAGTGGCTGGTACATTCAATGTAAATACATAACAACCAGGACCTGATCCTGTAATTGCACCTGAAGTAACATTCAAGGTATCGTTAGCATTGGCGCACATTGGAGCTTCCACATCTCTAACATTGACATTGAAGCAACATGTGTCCTTTTGTGGATTAATAGTTTGCATTCCAGTTGTTCTACCATTTGCTGTAAAGACAAATGGCTGCAGTATTGGATTCACTCTACCTATAGATGCTGGATCACAGGCTTCAGCCAGCTGCCAACCTCTTGGTGAATTGAAATCGAAAATACAATTTCTATAATATGAACCTGCCGTTGTATTAGTAGGACTTACTCCTGACCAATCATTAGCGGTTATAGTAGGAATACCTTGAGCTGGGGCTGAAAAATTGTATCCATTTAAGGAAACAACATCTACATTTCGTAATCCGAGATGATTTAATACATATCCTCTTGGAGTATTAATAGTTGTTTCAGCTAGATTCATATTCCAGAAGAACTGAGCCGCATTATCCGGGAAACCAGCAATTGCAGCTCCAACGTGAAGTGTTGCTACTCTTCCAGCTGGTAAAATAGTTGCTGGCATATTCGGGAACATGAAGCTTCCAACTAATCTTCCACCTTCATATACTTGTACTGAGCTACAACTCAAATCCATAGCGGATGGACCGAAGTTTGTAATCTCAATGTAATCTCCATTAACATCTGCAGGGCTAATGAAAGCTGGTAAAGGACTTGTACCTCCAGCTACTACTGCATCAATTTGCTGAGTTACTTCTGTTATTAATACTATAGGCTGATCTTGAACGGTGTAACAAACCTGATTTAATCCTTTAGGGAAATTAGATCCGCTAGCATCGTTGATACCTTTTTTAATTGTATCCCCAGCTTGATTTGTTATTACATATGTTACTGCTGTATGAGGACATACATCAGATACTGATCTAGGAGCAATGCCGCTTAATGCATTTCTTCCACAAACTCCAGTTGTATTTGTAGTATCAACATTTGCTGGACATGTAATGATTGGCACATCCCAGTAATCGTTAACTACAACTTTAATTGTACAAGTATCCGCATTGTTACATGCATCTCTAGCTTCAAACTTAATTACTGTTGTTCCAACAGGGAATCTATATCCAATTGGATCTGGTCCAAAGATTCTTGTTATAGTTACCGGATCAGAACAATTATCGGTTGCAATTAATCGAGGCACTGTAACATAAGCATCACAATGTCCAAACTCTGCATCTTGCACTATAGGTTGAGGACAATTCAAGAATACTGGTTTGATGAAATCAGTAGTTTGAATAGTTAAGTTTCTAGTTGCTGCATTACCACAATCATCGGTAGCCGTAAATGTAACTACCTGAGATCTTGTTCTTCCGCAACCATATACCCATCGAGTATCGCTGAAGTTATGTCTCCAATTAATTACATCTGAACAAGCATCGGTTGCTCTTAGTCCACCAAAGGAATCTAACCAAGCTACAAGCTGATCGTTGTTACCAGCATTTAATAATTCACAAGGTACGATCTTGTTATATCCACTGGTTGGATCAATTACCGGAGCGGTTATATCTCTTACAGTAAAGGTAGCCTCTCGCCAAGCGCTATTTCTACAAGAGTCAAAAGCTGTGAATCTATAAGTATAAACTGTAGTATTACTACATAGATCAAGCGTTTTAACCAGGTCATTTTCCCAACGAAGAGCTCCATTATTATTACAAACATCTACTGCGGTAGCTCCACCATTAATAGCTAACCATGCATTTAACTCTGTTAAGCTTCCAGTTGCTCTATTACATTCCGCAGTAGAGTTAGAAGGATTAATAACAAATACAGGAGCCATTGTATCCTGAACAATAAATCTTGCAATGGTAGCTGCAGATACATTGTTACAAGAATCAACTGCTGTAAACATGTAAGTTAACTCTCTGGTAAGTCCACAACCTTCTAGAGTTCTCATCAAGGTTTGGTTCCATCTAAGGATACCATTGAAGGTGGTCGATCCACTGCATTCATCAAGGGCTCTTGCACCACCATTATTAGTTAACCATGTATTAAGAGCTGTAATGTTACCACTACCATCGCAATCTACAACGGTATCTTTAGCTGGGCTGGTAATAATTGGTCTGGTTGTATCTATAATGGTAACTGTTGCTGTTCTGGAAACACTATTATTACAAGCATCTGAAGCTGTAAATGTTACTGTTTTAGTACCAGTATTTCGACTACAACCTGCTGTCCATGGAACGGAAGCAAAATTGTTTGTAAATATTACAGTAGTCTGACAAGAGTCAATAGCTACTCCATCCCCAACTCTGTTTAACCAGGCTGTAACCGCACCATAAGGATCTCTACCTTGTGCGCCATTACATTCAAGTCTGATATTGACTGGATTAATAATCCAAACCGGTGCAAACTGATCTCTTACTATTATTCGGGCAGTAGTAGAATTTGAATTACCACATTCATCCCTTACTGTAAATGTAACCGGTTCTCCAGTGCTATTACAGTAATTAGCTATATTTCCTGAATAGTTATGTGACCAGGTCAATCTAGAACCTGAACATACATCTGAAGCAACTGCTCTACCGTTGAGATTTAACCAGTTAATAATTAAAGTATTAGTCAAGTTACCGCACTCTATTACCAGGTCAGAAGCAGGTGTTGTTATTGCAGGTCTTGTGGTATCCTGTACCGTGAAATTTGCGTAACCAAGTGTAACGTTCCTACAAGAATCTTCTGCTCTGAATTCAAATACATAAGTTCCAGCAAATCTTCCACAACCCGATCTTCTATCGTATATTCTATTTGTAAATCTTAAACCTGCAGGGCAATTATCAGTTGCCGTTGCCGTTGCAGCCCATGCCGTCATATCTGCAACATTACCAGAACCATCACAATTAACAGTGATGTTAGCTGGTACGTTAACGGTTGGTCTGGTTCTGTCCGTTGTAATGTTCATCGTGAATGTACCATTGCAACCATTTGGATCATCAACAGTATAAGTAACGGCGAACGTTCCACAACCCGGAGGTGTAAACGTACCTGTACCATTACCACCACCATCAACAACACCTACACCAGTAAATTGTCCACCAGGAAGTACTGCTGTTAAATTAACCACTTCACCGGCGCATGGATTTGTATTGCTAGCGGTAAAGCTTGCATTTAGAGCTGTACCATTTCGAACAATAATTTGTTGACAGAAGGTATCTCTACAGAAACTTCCTGCTGTAACCGTACCACAAGCCGCATAGCTTAGTGTTTCTTCCATGCAAACCGTTAAAACACCAACTCCAGTTATGGTAGTAACTCCTGTATTAGGATCAACGGTACCATTAGTACCGGAACTAATAAAGAATCTTCTGGCAAGAGTTCCACCAGGGAAATAATTCTGACTTTGTATGAATGGTGTATAAACATGATTTGCAGGAGGGTCTCCAGCAGACCAGCAAACTTCATTTTGAAGTGCAAAATATGGATCTGGTTGTTCTTTAACAACTATAAAGATATCATCTGATTGAGTTGAACAAGGACCACCTGTAAATACAGATTCACCTGTAACGGTATATCTTACTTGATGACATCCCGGGAATGCTCTCAACGTATGGTTAAGAACTCCTACACCAGGTCCTCCGATATAACTCCAGCTTCCACCACGAGTCGTGGTTGGTAAGAAGAATTGTTCTAAGTCGAGTTCAACTGGATTTCCTTCAGCAAAAACAAAACATCCTCTTACTGTATCCGCTCTAAGAGTTGCCACCACGATAGGTACCACTCTAATTAGCTGACAGTAATACTTCATACAGCTAGGATCACCAGTTGTAACACAAACCAAATGAACGCCAGGACCGGCAACAGTCGGATTAAATACGGCTTGAGTTGAATCCGGCGTTGATGTGGTCAAACAAGCACCACAAGATGAGTTCCAGATCACTTCTTGAGTATTGTCTCCATTTAATATATTTCCATCTAATACGGATGGATTTGGATTAGTTAAGCTTAAGGTAACATTAGGACCTGCCTGACAGACCGGTGAAGGTGCGGCAAAGGTTGGATCTGAAGCCGCACTTACAACAATTTGTACTCTTGCTGTATCAGCACATCCTGTTGCAGTAGAATAAATATATTGTATGGTAAATGTGCCTTCACCAGCAGTTGCTGGATTGAAGGTAGCTGTATTAGTACCAGCAGTTAATCCTCTATTTGGAACTATACTCCATGGTGTACCAGTTGTATTAGGACAACCGAATAATCCACCGTTTGGAACATTAGTAGAAATTGTAACCGGCGCATCCGTTATACACAGGGTCGCAGGAGCACTTATTTCAACGTCTGGCTTAGCAGCAATTGTAATTACAGTAGTATTATTTATATTATCCGGATTGCAATCATTGGCTAATGTATAAGTCACTGTTATTGTTCCGCAACCACCTGTATAGAAAAATCCATTAGGCAATGAAATACCACTTAAAGTACCTCCAAAACCTACTGCAAAGGTTCCACCAGGGTAACTACTACCTGCTCTTAAAGCATCATATCCAATAAAGGTATTGGTTGTAGCGCAAATACTGAAATTCGGAACTAAATCGTTAGCCGTTGCTGGAATATCATCATTGATTAATATATCTCTGCAATAACTTTCCTCGCATCTTGCATCTCCCAAAGAAACACAAACTGTGAATAATCCTGGTCCAGGAAGTCCATCACCATCTAAGTCCGGTGGATTAAAGCTTCCATTAATACCTACATCGGTTACTCCAGAACCTGTCCAACGAACATCAGCATCCACCATTGGTGTTCCGCTTTCGTCGTTGATATTTGCTATAGTTAAGGTCTGAGGGAATGCAGCGTTTTCACAAAGTGGTCCTACAGCATTAATACTATTAGGAGTTGCATCTTTAAATATTCTAATAGGTTTTCGAATAGTATCAGGTCCGCAGACACCCAATGGATCTGCAACTACCATTCGAAGAACATAGCTTCCAGCCGGTACTCTGGTATTAATTGTTGGTGCAGGCTTTGCTCCAATAGTTCCGGTTAATGTTCCAGAAAGTAAACCAGCAGGGCCCGATTCAACTGCAAAAGTAATGGTATAATCTGTACAGCCCGATGCCGTCCACAAAATACCCAAAGGACCTTCATCCTGGCAAGCATCATCGACTGGCTCAAAACTTGCTTTAATACATTGTCGAATACTTAAATTATATTCCTGAAATACTTGTGTTCCATTACATCTTGTTAGTGTATATCTTAATCTAACCGTACCACATCCACCATTGTAAGTTGCAGAATGCGAACCCGGTCCAGCGTGCATAGTAACAGGAGGTGTAAGGTTTTGTACTATACTCCAAACTCCTCCTCTTGGGATACTATCTGAAGCTTTTAAGAATGTCTCAAAGTCAATATATTGACCAGGACAAAGACATTTGGATATTGGAGATATAAACCAATTGGTCAATGGTGGATCAAGTTCTACTGTGATAGCTCTTGTGAATTCAACATGACAGTTGGCATCTCCAACCGTATAGGTTACTGAGTAAACACCACCCTGAGCCACCGACCAGGTGACAGGACCATTGGTACATCTTGTACCAGTAAATGTTCCATCACCAGACCAGGTACCACAAGTTTCTGCTCCTGCAGGTATATCTATTAGTGCACAAAGATCCAATGGCAATTGAGATAAACAAACAATGCCCGGAGCTCTCCATCTCGCGTCGTTAGGATCTGCTTGAACTATTACAGTACACTGTACAGGCGCGGATACATTTCCTGAGCAGTCTGTTGCAGTAACTTCTATACTTGCAGCTCCTAAAGAAGTACAATCAAAGGTTGCCGTCATATTTGTTTCAATAGGGTCTGGATCGCAGTTATCAGTAGATAATGCTATTCCATCAAAAAAATCATCTGGGATTGTAATATCTGTATAGCTACATGAAATAGGATCTAAAGAAAGATTAAGTACTGGTGGAAATGTTGGACAAACTACAACAGGTGGAGTAACGTCGTTAACATGAATGGCAGCCGGACAAACTTTAGATGCAGGACCATTCCCGTTACAATCTGTATATGTAAAACTAAGATCAATATTTCTCCCAGGGGTGCAAATAGGTCCGACTGAAAGTACTGTACCAGGCGCTGGAACTTGAACAATATTGGCAACGACAATTGGATCGCAATTATCAGTAAACAAGCCAGCTATTCTTCTATCCGGAACCGTTATTTGACAATTAACATTAGCGTTCATTGTAATTTGAACGGGACAGGTAGCCGTAGCTACCGGAGGAGTATTATCTTGAATAGTTAAAGGAAATGTACAACAATAAGGTGATGGAACACTAGTATTAACTCCTGGGTCACCGCCATTACCGAAACAATCCTGAGCACATAATCTTATAGTCAAGGTTCTTGTAGATGGACATGTACCTGCCGCACTGATAATAGTTGTAAAATCATTAGCAGCACCTATCGCAGAAGGTCCAGCTATAACTCTTTGAGTAATTGTAATTGGTGCTCCGCAACCATTAACCATAGTAGATGCCAGGGCCCTAAAATCTTGAATTTGATATTGACATAGTGCATTCCAGAATCTGGTCTGTGGACCAGGACAGGTTATTGTAGGAGGCACTTGGTCTCTAAGTGTTACGTTAACCGTAAATGCAGTGGATGTATTTCCACAAGCATCAGTGGTCTTAAACATAACCGGTCCACCCGGGCCTGGGGAAGTTGGACAAGTTAGATTTGGTACCGGAAATCCACTCATGACAATTATATTATTAATAAGTGTAGGATTATTGGTACAATTATCCATAACCGTAGCATTAGCTCTCGCCCAGTTAATTAAGGTCGAAAATCTAATCGTACAAAGTGAATCAACATCAAAGGTTACGTTAAGAGGTAAAGTTATGGTCGGAATAGTAATATCTCTAACATTAAACATATCCGGTTTTTGAACAATACAGGTCAATAAAGTCGTACCGTTGAAAAATGAATATGTTGCGTAAATATTTACACCAAGTGTTTGATTCTGACAAGCCGCTATTGGAGGCAAAGTAATGTTTGTTCCAGGGGCAGGAATCTGTGAGATCGGTGGCTCCCAGGTCCAAGTATTTGTTCCATCGGAACAAGTAGGAGTAGAAGTCCAAGCATGGAAAGCTACAAGATCCGGATAGGAAAATGAGCAGCCCGCATCGACCGTCACGGTGCTAATAGAAGCATTGCCTTGCGTAAGACAGCCGTTCATAGCCGCAACACAAGGAGTTGCCTGAGCCATTAGTTTGTTGCTTTGGGAAACAAGCAATAAACCTAGAACAAAGAAACTGTACAATCTCTTCATCACATTTTGGTTTTTAGTAGATAAATTGTTCATGAGTCTGGATTATATTATTATTTTCTAATAGGAATTGCGATTGGTTTATCAATAAAAATGATTTGAGTACCGTCCTTAAGTGTTCTTTCTGAAGTGATATTGGTAGAACCTCCATCATAAGACAAGACCTGAGCTTTACGTGTTAACTTAAGCTGTAAGGTTGTTGGGTTGCCTTCATAAGGTATTCCCTTAGAGGCGACACTAAGATGGTTTAGAAAGAAGGTAATTTTATCCATAGGTTTAGAATCAACCGATAGATATTTCTTCAAAAATTCAGGATCCTGATTCTTTTCGCTTGGAATAAGAATAGCAAAATCAAACATTGGACTAACGTTAATATAGCGTTGAACATTCTCCTCATCCAGTAGACGAGAAAAACCCGCATACTCAGGTTTATCCGAAAGCAGAGTCTTTAACTCAAGCAAAGATGGGAATCCGGAACTTGCCGGAGCTGTTTGAGCAGCTGAAGATTGGTTGACCGGTTTTTCACTTTCATTTTTAGCCTGAACTTCTGTTTTGCTTTTACAAGCATACAGACTTACCCAAATGAGGGCAAAAAACAGAATAAAAATATTTTTTGAAAATTTTTGAAAAAACTTGACAAAATGCAAGACAGAGCTGTCGCATAGGGATAGAGTTAGAATGGTTTTGGCTTGCTTCATCATTTTGGTTTGGTTAACCGTTTAAACTCAATAGACTTCAAGCAATTACTTGATAGTCAAAACTTTAATCTAAATTATTTAAACGCTTCGCCGCACGGCTAGTGGTTAATTAGCCCTTTGGACGCACAAACGTAATTACACAAGTTTAATTTTCAAAACTTTTCTTTCTTTTTTTATTAAAAATTGTGCGAAAAATATGAATTAAGTAATAGCGGTATTTAAAATATTCAATTTATATATTTTAGTATTAACAAAACTATATTCCGTTATAATATAATACCTTAAAGCAAATTCTTAAATTTTAAATCTTAATTAAAATTATTGGTTGAAGACTTATGATCAGCAGTTTTTCTCAATTGTATATTATAAAAAATAATAATATATAAAGCACTGTTAAATGACAAATTTTAATTATTATATTATTAAAAATAATTAAGCATAAGATTCTGATATTAAATACTAATTATATAAAGATTAAAACTAATAAAATAAGTTCATATAAGTCTCTTAAAAGAAAAAATCTTTTTCGTACCTTTAGGCAACAAATGACCCTATGTTCAGGTCATATATCAAAAATAAATTATAAAACTCATGCAAAATTCCAATATTAAAAGCTGGCTCTTAACAAGCTTTAAAAGTTTGCTGATTCTAGGCTTGACTTTTAGCCCAATCACTGGATCATTAAAAGCACAGTGCGAATTGGGTAAGCTAAAAATCGAAAAAACTGCCTGTTCTGCTGAAAAAACATTTTACGTATATTTAAATTTTACCTATAAAGGAAATTCTGAATGCTTCAAAGTTTCCGGTGGCGGAAACAATTATGGACAGTTTAAGTATAGCCAATTACCTATAAAAATTGGACCGCTCAAAGGTGATTGCACCACAGATTATGAATTCGTAGTTAAAGATTGCGCTAATGAAAATTGCTCCACCTTTGGATTATTAGGCAAAGTATGTTGCGAAACTCAAAATTGCTCCTTCAGCGATTTAAATCTTATAAAATCAGATTGCCAACCAGACGGAACATTTTATGTTACGCTAAAATTTCTTTACAAAAATGTTGGCGATTGTTTTACCGTTCAAGGCAATGGAGTTAGCTATGGTAGATTTAAGTACAATCAACTACCTCTAAAAATTGGACCACTCAAAGGAGATTGTCAAACTCCGTATGAATTTGAAGTAAGAGATTGCAATAATGAAAAATGCAGTATTACCAAAGAACTAGGCATTGTTTGTTGCGAAGTTTCAGAGGAATGCAAACTCAGCGAACTGGAGTACAAAAAAACAGAATGCAATGATCACGGGGAATTTTTTGTAAAGCTCTCTTTTAAGTATAAAAATACTTCTGACAGTTTTGATGTTGTTGATCACACCGGTAAAAAACATGGTCGATTTGCTTATAAAAAATTACCGATTCAAATTGGCCCATTTAAAGGCGATTGTTCTACCAACTACATCTTAAAGATTTTTGACTATAAAGATGAAAAATGCTTCTTAAAGCAAGAAATTGGAGTAGTATGTTGTGAGCAAAACAAGGATTGCAAACTCAGTGATCTTAAAATTGAAAAAAGTACATGTAACGAGAATAAAGAATTTTATGTTACCTTAAACTTTAATCACAACAATACCTCTGATTGTTTTACCGTAAGCGGCAATGATCATAATTATGGAACTTTTAATTACAATGATCTTCCAATAACAATTGGACCACTCAAGGGAGATTGTACGACTAAATATTTCTTTGTCATCCGCGACTGCAAAAATGAAAATTGTGCCATAGATGGAACATTAGGAACCGTATGCTGTGAAACGCAAGGAGGTGATTGCAAACTTAGTGATCTTAAAATTGAAAAAACTCCTTGCGATGAAAATAAAGAATTCTATGTGTATTTAAATTTTAATCATAAGAATACTTCTGATTGTTTCACCGTAAGTGGCAACGATCATAATTATGGAACTTTCAATTATGGTAATCTTCCCATAAAAATCGGACCACTCAAAGGAGATTGTACGACTAAATATTTCTTTGTCATCCGCGACTGCAAAAATGAAAATTGTGCCATAGATGGAACGTTAGGAACCGTATGCTGTGAAACACAAGGAGGTGATTGCAAACTTAGTGATCTCAAGATTGAAAAAAGTGCTTGTAACGAGAATAAAGAATTTTATGTTACCTTAAATTTCAATCACAACAATACTTCTGATTGTTTTACCGTAAGGGGAAATGATCATAATTATGGAACTTTTAATTACAATGATCTTCCAATAACAATTGGACCACTCAAGGGAGATTGTACGACTAAATATTTCTTTGTCATCCGCGACTGCAAAAATGAAAATTGTGCCATAGATGGAACGTTAGGAACCGTATGCTGTGAAACACAAGGAGGTGATTGCAAACTCAGTGATCTCAAGATTGAAAAAAGTACTTGTAACGAGAATAAAGAATTTTATGTTACCTTAAACTTTAATCATCACAATACTTCTGATTGTTTTACCGTAAGCGGCAATGATCATAATTATGGTACTTTTAATTACAATGAACTTCCCATAAAAATAGGGCCACTCAAAGGAGATTGTACGACTAAATATTTCTTTGTAATCCGCGACTGCAAAAATGAAAATTGTGCTATTGACGGAACATTAGGAACCGTATGCTGCGAAACACAAGGAGGTGATTGCAAACTCAGTGATCTCAAATTAGAAAAGACAGCTTGTAATGAAAATAAAGAATTTTACGTCTACTTAAATTTTAAAGGACAGAATACTTCAGATTGCTTTACGGTAAGTGGCAACGATCATAATTATGGAACTTTCAATTATGGTAATCTTCCAATAAAAATTGGACCACTTAAAGGTGACTGCACCACTAAATACTTCTTTGTTGTCAGAGATTGCCACAATGAAAGATGCGCCATCGAAGGAACACTGGGTACGGTTTGCTGCGAAACGCAAGGCGGCGATTGTATGATTTCTGATCTTGTTGCCACTCGATCAGACTGCAACGAAAATGGAGAATTTTTTGTTAAATTAAAATTTAATTACAAGAATAATTCAGAGTGTTTTGTTGTAACGCTGAATGGCAGACCTATAAGTAAGCATCCGTATTCAAACTTACCAATTGAAATAGGACCATTCAAAGGAGATTGCACTACTGAATATATATTCTCAGTATACGATTGCAATAATGAACATTGCGCTGCAAAATATTACCTCGGAAAAGTCTGCTGTGAACAAGGAGGTAAAGATTGCAAACTTTCTGAAATGAGAATTGAAAAGACAAGTTGTAATGCAGAAAAGCAATTTTATGTTTATTTGAATTTTGCACATAATAATACTTCTGATTGCTTCACGGTAGAAGGTAACAAAGTAAATTATGGCACTTTCAAATACAATGATCTACCTATAAAGATTGGACCACTCAAAGGAGATTGTCTCACAGAATATTTCTTTGTTGTTCGTGATTGCGAAAAGAAAGAATGTGTTATCGAAAAATCACTTGGAAAAGTCTGCTGCGAAACACAACCTGGTGAATGTGCTTTTACTGATCTTAGCCTTACCCGTTCAGACTGCTCATCGGAAGGAACATTTAAGATTAAATTGAATTTTAAATATAAAGGTGGATCAGGTTGTTTTGTAGTAAAACAGAATAATAAAGTCATAGGAAAATACAAGGTCTCACAGCTCCCACTTGAAATTGGCCCATTTAAAGGAGATTGTATTACCAATTACAATTTCACGATCTACGATTGCGAAAATGAAAAGTGTTCGATTCGAAAAGAATTCGGAAGAGTATGTTGTATGCAAACCGGAGAGTGTGGAATGGCTAGTTTAAAAATGGAGAAAACCAGTTGCAATGAAAATAAAGAATTTTATGTGTATTTGAACTTCAAATACAAGAATACTTCAGAATGCTTTACGGTCGAAGGCAATGGTGTAAAATATGGAACATTTAATTACGCTAACTTACCCATAAAAATCGGACCGCTAAAAGGTAATTGTGAAACCGAATATGAATTTGTAATTCGCGATTGCAAAAATGAACGATGTGGCATCTCCGGAAAACTAGGTAAAGTTTGTTGCGACAAAGAAGGCGTTCAATGCGAAATCTTTGAACTAAATGCTCTTGCGCAGGAATGTACCGGACCCGATCAATATGCTTTGAAAATTAATTTTAATCATAAAGGAACAAAAGGTATTGGATTTGATGTCTTTGATGTTAACGGAAAATCTATTGGATTCTATCCTTACAATTCTCTACCTTTAACTATAAAAGAATTTAAATCCAGCGGCAATGAAGTTGATTACATTAAAGTTTGTGAAAACGATAATGAAAAATGTTGTGCAGAAACTAAGATTAGAGCATTGGATTGTATTGGATATAAGCCAACTTATTTTATAGCCCGTGACGTCGAAATCAGATATGAAGGCAATTATATAATAATGTATAGCTTAGCCGTATTCCCATCTGGATTTTCATATACGACTACAGATCTTCAGGGAAGAGAATACCAATTAAAAGTTGTAGACCAAGATCTACATAGAATTGTCTTAGATGCCAGTCAATTAATGGGAGGATTATACTTGGTAAGAACTAATAATTCACACGATGTAAGCTATTTTAAATTTATCCGTTAGTTAGAAAATATATCGTAATTTTTTAATCAGCAATTGAGTTAATCATTCAATTGCTGATTTTTTTTATGAGGCTAATAAAATATAAATTATTTTCTACTTCCGCTTGACTACTTAAAACCTAAAAGTCAAGATTAATATCCCTTTAATTATAGAAATCGCATTTTAATGTCTTAGGACTAATTAAGTTAAACTTTATAATACCCTTTATTTCTTGTAGCATTATTCAGTTCAAAATTCTTACATTTGACCTCTAAATCAAATCATATATGAATAAATATTTACTTATAGCTTTTTTGAGTTTAGGCATTAGCTTATCTTATGCTCAAAACAACTTTTCAGACGATATCGAATCCTATTCCCTAGGTTCTTATATCGGAGCTTCTTCTCCAAACTGGAGAGTATGGTCTGCAGCTGGAGAAGGAACCGCTGAGGATGCATTAGTGACAGATGAAGTAGCCCATTCTGGCAAACAATCTGTACGATGTGAAGCAGGAACCCCTAGTCAGGGACCTATGGATCTAGTACTTCCTTTCGGTGGAGAGAAAAATGTAGGAACCTTCACCTATACCATGTGGGTATACGTTACAGCCGATAATGCTGCTTATTGGAACTTTCAGGCAAAGGCAACAATCGGCACAACCTGGGCTGTTGACAATTACATTACCTCTGATGGAAGATTCTTTGCAACTTTAGGAAGTGCTTCTTCCGGACAAATGTGTAATGTTGCCTTTCCGCATGAGCAATGGAATAAATATACCCTAGTTGCGAATTTAACCCGAAATGAGTGGGAGATTTTGATCAATGATGTTTCTGCCATAAAATTTGCAAATCCAAATAATACCATTGCCTCCATCGATATTTTTCCTTTATACAATGCTGATACCGGCGGCTCGTCCTCCCTATTTTATGTGGATGATGTAAGTTATGATTATCAACCTTACGTACTTAAGCAAAGAGATGC
>CAZHNF010000023.1:17769-41069 GCA_964533625.1 uncultured Saprospiraceae bacterium
ATTACCAAGGTTAATGGATCTGCCGATGATGAGACGAATAATGATTCTAAAACTGCAGACTTATTTGGTGTTACACCAGCTGCTAATAAAATGATAGTGACAGAAGAAGCCACTGGAACCTGGTGTACCTGGTGTCCACGAGGCCATGTATATATGGACTCCATGCTTAGAACTTATCCTAAATATTGGGTAGGTATTGCTGTTCATAATGGAAACGGCTCTACTTCTGACCCAATGACCGTACCAAATTATGTAAATTGGATGCTTAGTTATCCTGGATTTAGCGGATATCCGAGTATCATTAATAACAGAGTTCAGCTTACAGATCCTTTAACCATAGAATCTGATTTTTATAATTATATTACTACTCCAACACCGGTTATTTTAACCAATGGAGCAAAATATAACGCTGCCACTAAGGAACTTGAAGTTTCAGTAAAGGGAGATTTTGTAGAAGATATCAGCGGAGACTATAGATTTAACTTAGTAGTTATTGAAGATAATGTTCAGTTTCCAGGAACGGGTTACAGACAAGTTAATTCCTATGCCAACAATGCGAGAGGATGGATGGGTGGTTTTGAAAAATTACCAAATCCGGTACCTGCTAATCGAATGGTTTATAATCACGTAGCCCGAGCAATATTCGATGATGCTGTTGGTTTACAAGGATATCTTCCTTCAACGATCAAGAAAGGATCGACCTATTATATAACTTACAGTTATACCCTGGCAGATACATTTAAACCCACTAACATACGTTTAGTAGGTTTACTTTATGGACCGAATGGAGAAGTGATCAATGCTACTAAAACAACCATTGATCAGGCTGTGGCCAACGGATTATACTCCAGTACAGAAAATCCATCACCAGTTATCAAATACAGTCAGTTAAGCCCTAATCCAGCAAACGAAAATTCTAATCTTGAATTAGAATTAACTCAGGATGCAGAAGTTGAAGTTCAGGTGCTTGACCTTACCGGTAAATTGGTTACTTCCAGAAATTATGGCCAGTTAAATGGAAACTTGGTGTTACCGATTAATACCCAAAATTTTGAAAATGGCAGCTATTTTATCAAATTAAGAATAAACGACAAAATAAGTACTCGTAAGTTGGTGGTTACCCACTAATTACTGCGAAGTCTTAAATAAAAGGAAGTATCGATGAACTTGGTACTTCCTTTTTTTTTGTGATCTTTGCGGCCAATTCCAAGTATAATGAGTCGATTTAAGCTTTCCTCACGCGTTGAAATGATGAATGAATCGGCTACGCTGAGAATGGCACAAAAAGCCCGGGAACTCAACGCCAAAGGTCATGATGTAATTAATCTTAGCCTCGGAGAGCCAGATTTTGACACACCCCAGCACATAAAGGATAAGGCTAAAGAAGCCATTGACCAGGGATTTACCAAATATACTCCTGTAGCAGGTCTAATGGCCCTTAGAGAAGCCATAAGCTACAAATTCAAAAGAGACAATCAGCTAAATTATTCACCTGATGAAATTGTTGTTTCCAATGGAGCCAAGCAAAGCTTTGCCAATTTATGTCATGCCTTACTCGACTCAGAGAATGACGAAGTTGTCTTATTTGCTCCTTATTGGGTCTCCTACAATGAGATCATTAAAGTGGCCGGTGGAAGACCGATTATTGTACAATCTACCGTTGAAGATAATTATAAACCCAAATTAGAAGATATTAGGAAAGCCCTGAACCACAAGACCCGAATGTTGGTATTTTCAAGCCCTTGCAACCCAACGGGAACCGTATTCAACAAAAAGGATTGCGAAGCGCTGGCCAATCTATTGCAAGATTTCCCTGATGTTGTAGTGGTGGCTGATGAGATTTATGAGCATATAATCTTTGACCATTCCCACTTCAGCATTGGCTCTCTGCCAAGGATGAATGAAAGAACGGTTACTATTAATGGATTTTCCAAAGGTTTTTCCATGACAGGTTGGAGATTAGGTTATTTAGGAGCGCCTAAGGACATAGCTCATGCCTGTGTCAAGATACAGGGACAAAGTACTTCCGGAGCGGCTTCGTTTACCCAGGTAGCTGCTATGCATGCCTTGCAGTCTGATCTTGGATCTACCACTGCAATGTGTTTAGCTTTTCAAAGACGTCGGGATGTACTCATCAAAGAACTCCATGGAATTAAGGATTGGTCTGTCAACACTCCTGAAGGAGCATTCTATGTATTACCTAACGTTTCAAAGTGTTTTGGTAAATCCTATAACGGAATAACCATTCATAATGCTGAAGATTTGGCCATGTATATTCTTAATCAGGCTCATGTGGCACTTGTTGCGGGAGATGCCTTTGGCGCACCAGATTGTGTGAGGATCTCCTATTCTCTTTCTGAAGAAAAGATCATTGAATCAGTTCAGAGAATAAAGAAAGCCTTAGAACAATAATTATTTTCAATTCAATTTACAATTTCCGATAACCTGCAAATTCGAAAACCAAAACAAGATGTGGATTTGTTTTGGTTAACTATTGCTCTTCCTGATATAACTTATATTGATGAAAAGTGATAGCTAATATTAGACAACTAATAAAACCGCAGGGAATATCCGCATTGGTCATCTCGTAACCAAAAGACATTGATACACTAAGCAGCAAGAAGCCAGCTCCTACTAAGCCTGCCAAAATAATTAGAAATCGCTTTTGATCGTTTCTGATATCTTCAAATACACGTTGTATTAGTTCTTTCATGTTTAAATATTCATTGATTACACTATTTCTTCAAAAAAAAAAACTCTGCTATTTCTTTCTTTAATGATGAGAGTAGATTCCTTATTTCTAAGTTTTATATAATCTATAATATAATTTAAAAAATACAAAACTAAGAATCTTAATCAGATTTATTTTATATTTTGACAAGACCCATTTTAAGATAAATATCTTTAAGACTTTTCAGGTTTGCCAATACAAATAACAACAAAACCTTAACATAAATCATCTCCACCAGATGAAGTGAATTGATATATTGGATAAGTGAAAATTCAGTTCCGGATAAACTCATTGGCTCAAGAAATGAAGCATTAATCCTCATGTTCAAAAGCGTGCACTTAAATTCTATGTACAAAAGGGCCAATAGAAAAATATAAGAACCTAAAATCCATTTAACACCTGTCTTCAATAGAGAATAAAAGCCTAGCCATAGACTGGATAATAATGAAATTGGCAATAAGAAAAAATGCCAAAAGGAAAACTTATAGCTTCCTCTACCCGCTTGCTTTTCTTCAGGAGGCTTTCCTAATTCACCAGGATCATTGGATACTACTGATTTAATATTTATTAAAGTGAATTTGGTATCAAAATTTTTGACGGGTTGAACACCTTGTAATGTAAATCTGAACTCTCCTCCACTCACATAAGGCTTGCCATCCATCGCCTGCGCAACCAAGCGTGTGTCTTTGAAGTAATTCGCATATTCTTTATTAAACTTGGCATGAAATTGTCGGAGCAAATTTCTTCCGAAGGCCGATTTATTTAATAATAAAAAGAATGAAAAATAAGAAATCAGTATGAGCAGTACAGTTTTAATTATTGAATATGTTGACATATTTCAAAACAATAGCGTCAATTTTAAAAAACTTAAAAAATATAATTGTTAATTCCTAACAACTTTTGCTGGTTGAGCAGCATTGCGTTTTATCCACCAAATGTAATAAACGATCACGAAAAGAATAAAAACGATTTGCCAAAATTCAATATGAAAGAATTCGAACCAGTCTTTAGCATGAATTCCAATTAAAAATAAACTAATTATCCTTATAATATTTATTAATACCACCATCAGGGCACCAAGCAATATTCCTTTCCATTTGCTATTCCAATTGGCCAATGGATATGAACCAATAGCAGCAGCCACCATAACCATTGGCAATACCGCATCACAACCTTTCGCTATCTGCATAGAAAATACATTATTCGACATAGATTGCCCATCTGCAACCAATACATTCATGCCAAAAAAGTTGAGAATCAAAGATGAAACTTTAGCATATTGTACACCAATCCAGCCTTCAATATGATTAATATAAAATGACGACAAACTAAAAAAATAGAATAAGGCAACCGATCCAATAAATATAATCCAGTATTTAAACATTGATAAAATTAACTACATAAATAGTCTTATAATTTGTATTAATTGACCGTAAATTAATATTGATATACATCCCTCTTCTTAATAAACTTGCATTTATTCAGTTATTCTGTAGAGTCAAATCTTTTGCTGTAATTATAGCTTTTTAAAAAATAATCTAATTCCGTTTAAATTTGTAAATAATAGATTTAAACTACTAAAATTATTTATTATAAATATTTCGAAACACCAGTCATGAATTACCCGAATAAAATAAATCAATTAAATATTCGTAAAGCTAAAAGTAAAGAAATCCAAAGCCAATAGAAGTTAAATCTACTATGCCCAGGAAATTCGTCTGTAAGATTGCATTAAATAGATACTTCCTATACTTAATAATAGCAACATTAATATTATTAATCCCCACTCCCCTAATGTTGGAACGCTTGTACCAGTAACATTTGTAATAATCATATTTGCACCAAACCATGCTGTACCTGGTAAAGTGATACCATTTGATGAAACTGGAAAAGTCAAGGATCCTGAAGAAGTAAATACGTCATTCAAGTAGTTAATATCTGGGTGGAAAGTCTGACCACACGCTCCACCACACCATCCATATCGATCACCTGCACTAATTAAGTGCAATGCTGCAATTCTATAAGTCTGACCAGCAGTTAAATTGACAGGACTACCTAGTGTAGCATACCTAAAATTGTTTACCAGATTACCTGCAGTTCCTGCTGGCACAACTACACTTCCAAGAAGCATACCCGCATCATCCCAAATACCTACGGGTTTTGCTGTATTTAATCCATTAGCATTCTCATCATATACTCCAAGTTCAGTAACTATAATATTATTTATAGCCGTAAACCTCATACCTAATGACCAATCGCCATTCAAATTGTGATCTGTTGGATTTATTAATACTCCAGGTAATTGAGCGTTCAATAAATTAATAAATAAAACAGATATAAATAAAAATAAATATTTAAAGTTATTCATGACGAAAATTTAAAGTTGATTTTTAATTTATTGCTCTTACTTCACTTGCAATATTACAGTTGGCTTAACAAATGGGTAAATTAGCTGAATACAACAAGCATTTGGTGTAACTGGATCCCCACATTGCATTAATTGTATAGAACTAGGGTTTAAATAATAAGTACCTTTTACATTTTGATTGTATCCTCCTTCCTGAATATTTCCATTTAACTCAATTCTTCTTGAAACAGTTCCTTTATTCTCTAGCCTTAAGAACATGGTAAGTTTACCATTGCAGTTTTGAATGTCGTAAGAAATAATTAAACCATTTTGCTCATATGATTTTATCCAATTCAAACTTTGCCCATTAGTTTCTTTACCTATCAGAAAGATAAAAAGAAAAAAAGTAAAAAATTTTGAAATATTCATTTGTCTGTTTATTATAATTAATTAACAATAGTAAGCATGTTTAACTATGACTCCATGCCATTTTTTGACGATGAGTGTGCATAAAACTAATACTTCCAATTCCGATTAAAAGCAACATTAATATTATTAATCCCCATTCCCCTAAAGTAGGTATACTTGAACCTGCCGGTATAATTCCAGTAATTGCAAAACCATCAAATCCAGCCGGTAACTGAGCAATATTGGTATTCGATCTTGTATTTAAATCAATCGTACAGAAGAAATCTGGTCCAGAATTAAAATTTGTTTGCAAAATCCCATACATAATACCGTTGAAAATATTCAAATCCATACCACTTATTCGAGCGTTATTAGAAGGATTAAAATTTACAGGGCCAATGGAAGTTCCTGCACCAGTGATAGTATTCAATGTGTTAAAAGTTGATCTGTTTGAATGATATAAAGTTGTCCCTGTCGCATCAAATTCTATACCGTTACCTCCATTAAAATTAAGACCTGTTGATCCAACAAGAGTAGCTGCTCCTGTGGCTTTATTTATAGTAAATAAACGGTGGTTGCCACTAGCAGCATTATAGCCAAACATTACACCATCAGTTGGTCTAATTGCCAAATCAGCCCATGAATCATTAAATCCAGTAGGACCAATCTCCGTACCAACACCAGTTGTTGTATTTATATCTACTAGTACTGAGACATTGGTAGAAATTCTCTCACACAGAGCGAATAGTTTTCCTGTACTAGGATCATATTCCAATGAACCACACCTTTCAAATCCTACAGCGCCAACTAATGTTGTAGCACCTGTAGTAATATCTATTTTATATAAATTAGTTGCACCATTTGTTCCGATAAACTGAGTACCGAAAGCTTCTTGCGCATTACTATTCAATACATTGACTAAAGAAAGTACTAAGATGGGAATTAAGTTTTTCATGAATTGTAAGGTTGGTTATTGAATAAACTTTGAAAAGCAAAAATAATTAATTAACCACAAAAAAAGAATATTTAATCCAATATCTTATATTAGGTAATTAATATATTAATTATGAAATAATTACACATTAAGTAATAATTTAATATAAAGGATTATTCAATAACCCGATAACGGTTATTCTTAATCTCTACTATCTTAAGATTGGAATTCTCATAATAATCCTCTTCCAGCTTAGAATCTTTTGACTTGTAAACTGGTAATAAATTAAAGCTGTTCTCCAATAAACCAGAAAAGGAATTCATTCCCTTCCATTGAAAGTCTTCTCCGTAAGTTCTTAAGGATTTTAAAGAATACTTGGCCATATCATAACCTTCCAATGCATCCTGACTTGGGAACTCCCGAAACCGGTCATAGTATCTTCGTCTAAAAGATTTAACTAAAGCATTATCCTGATCGAAAATATTACCAATACTAATTCGTATATTATAAACATTCATAAAATCAAGAATGTCGCTTTTCATCTCCAACCATTTGTAGGTTCCATAGATCACCATTTCTTTGTTTCCTTTCTCTGATGTCGCTCTACGGATAAAATGATAAACATAATTTTCATCTTTGGCGCTGGCATAAGGTAAAATGAATACCGTTGGTCCTGAATTTCTAAACAAAGGAGCGATAATTGGATCTATCCCCGTCATCAAATCAGCTTCTTTTAAAAAGACCTCTGCAATGGTATCTTTTGGAGAAATACCTTCGTTAAAGAATCTCGCTTTAGAGTCATCCAATGACTTAGATATTAAGACGATATTTTCTTTCGGATAATGGGCTCTCGCATGCGCATTTAAAATTTCATAATGTGCATTTAGTCCAGCCTTGCCCTGAATGTAATAAGGGTTGTCATTCGTAATCGTAGAACTACTCACCCAAGGACTAAAAAGCGTTGTTTCATGTGCTTTGGCCCATTCTGCGGCATATTTCAAGGCCTCTACTTTTTGTGGACCTATTATCAGATGTGGAGGAATCTTATTGAATTTTTCTAACACTTGGGAGACTTCTTCAAGGGATTCGCAATCAAATACCTGAATATTGATCTTCTTATCGGTCTCTTTATTCAATTCATCAACAGCCATCAACATTCCTGCATAATACTGCACATACCTGATGCTTGCTGTATTTATTTTCGTAGTAGATGAATCCAGAAAATTACATTTAAATGGAAACAATAGAACTACTTCCAACTGATCATTGGATTTTTTATATTTTTTATTAAATCGGTTTGATTCCGATTTTTTTTCATTGGCTTTTGATGGGTTTGTTTGTTCAACAGAACTTTTTATCGGATCTTCAATCTTCCAAACGACCGTATCTATTTTCTTAGGCAGCGGATTTTGTTTTTGAACTGGTGGATCCTTTTTAATTACTGTTGCATTTTTTTGTTTGCGAGTTGCACAGCCTGCAAGCAATACAAATAAAAAAACAATAAGTAGTAGATTACTCCCACTCAATGGTTGCCGGAGGTTTGCTGCTGATATCATAGACTACTCTATTAACGCCTTTTACTTTATTAATAATATCGTTTGAGATTTTAGAAAGTATTTCATGAGGTATTCTACTCCACTCTGCCGTCATTCCATCGGTCGAACTCACTGCACGAAGAGCCACTACTCGCTCATATGTTCTTTCATCCCCCATAACTCCAACCGATTTAATGGGCAATAGCACAACGCCTGCCTGCCAGATGGTATCGTAAATATTATTTTCTTTGAGGCTATTAATAAAAATATGATCCACTTCCTGCAATAACCGTACAGATTCAGGAGTAATGTCACCGATAATTCTAATGGCTAAGCCAGGACCCGGAAATGGATGACGTTGTAGTATGGAGTCTGGCAACATCAATTCACTCCCTACCTTTCGGACTTCATCTTTAAAAAGTGAACGAAGAGGTTCTATTATTTTTAAGTTTAACTTTTCCGGCAAACCACCAACATTATGATGAGACTTAATCACCGAAGATGGTCCATGAACAGAAGCGGATTCAATGACATCCGGATAGATTGTACCTTGCGCTAACCATTGAATATTAGGATAGGATTGAGCTTCTCTTTCAAAAATATCAATAAAACACTTACCAATTATTTTTCGCTTAGTTTCAGGATCATCAATGCCACGTAAATTATCGTAAAAGTATTCCTTGGCATCTATTCCCTTGATCTGCAATCCTAATCCCTGATAGGTTAGCATAACAGATTCGAATTCATCTTTTCTGAGTAATCCGTTGTCTATAAAAAAACAATGCAATCTAGATCCAATAGCCTTATGCAATAATAATGCGGCTACAGAAGAATCAACACCTCCGGACAACGCTAATAAAACTTCATCAAAGCCTACTTTATCTCTAATCCACTGAACTGTTTCTTCGACATATGAACCAGGAGTCCAGTCAGGAATAATCTTAGCAATTTCTAGTAAGAAATTTGAAAATATCAAAGATCCAGCTTTGGTATGCACCACTTCAGGATGAAATTGAAGAAAATAAGCTGGCTTACCTGGAAGAATTCTCTTAAAGGCTGCGAATTCAATGGTCTTCGTAGATGCTAATAATTCAAATCCAGAAGGGATGCGAACTATGCTATCGCTATGAGACATCCAGACCTGAGTTAGATCGCTTACCCCTTTCCATATTGGATCATAAGACAAGTTTTTCAACTCTGCATAGCCGTACTCCCGATGACCTGAGGCCATGACTTCACCCCCAAAGAAATGCGCCGTAAGCTGAGCCCCATAACAAATTCCTAATACAGGGTATAAACCAATTATTTCATTTAAATCTACCGAAGGATGATGATTATCCCGGACAGAGGCAGGGCTTCCCGAAAGCACAACAGCAGCTATATTGGCCCGATCCAAATCCTTCCATTTATGATAAGGATGAATTTCGCAGTATATATTGAGTTCGCGGATTCGACGCGCTATCAACTGAGTAACTTGTGATCCAAAATCAAGGATAACTACTCTTACATGCATATTAAAATATTATTCGCAATTATTCTTCAATCAATCCCCTTCCTTCCTTGACAATTTTGTTATTGTCATACAGATCTTTAAGTACTTTATCCAATACGCCGTTAATAAATTCCTGAGACTTATCGGTGGAATACATTTTGGCTAATTCTACGTATTCGTTTAAAGTTACTTTAGGTGGAATGGTTTTGATATTTAGCATTTCGGTTATAGCCATTTTGATTAAAATAAGATCAATAATGGCAACCCGCTCGGAATCCCAATTGACAAGTACAGGTTTAATTAAATTTTGAAGATATTCATCCTCTTTATGCGTTTTAGTCAATAAGGTCTCACCAAATTCTTTAACCGTTTCATCATCTGGCACGTGTTCACTAATAAAATCTCCATTTGAAGGCAGGATTTTTAAAGTCTTTTTTACAGAACCGATAATTAATGATTTATCGTCTGTCCAGTTAGAATATTGGTCATCCATTAACTCATTGAACAACTCATTTCTACGGCAGACTCTATAAAGTTCTAAAATTAATTCTACAATTTCTTCATGACTATTCGACTCCGTTAGAATAAACTTTGAATATTCTTCTTCTTTTGTAAACTCCTTATAGATCTTACGAAAAAGATCTTCGTCTAAATTATCACCAATGTGAGTTTTTTTAAATCTAGCAGCTAAAATTGGATTAGTAGCTAAGGACTTTATAAGTGAATTAGAGTATAGTTTATCGGTAAACTTGATATCTTCCTCCGTTTTTAAATGCTTCTTTTGGCGAATGGCATAATCTTCAGTGGCAAAAGAGCACACTTTGTGTATACAATAAAGATTTAGCAGGTAAAGGAGAAAGGCGTTATCAATGGATTTGTAATAAGCAGATTTTATATCACTGAAAGTCAGCTCTTTATCCTGATTCAGACTGTATAATTGTTGCATCACTTTGATGCGAACATTTCTTCTGCTTAGCATGAATACCCTTTAGTATTAAATTAGATTGCAAAGAAACAAATCTAAATCCGTTTTATGAAATTAAATGGAATGAATTTTTATACTATTTTAATAATCTAGTAAATGGCAACTGCAACTTTGTTAAGTTATGTTAAGAACTCAAATAAATTAAAGTCTTAGCTATTTAAGATAATATCCTAAATTAAGTTTTTTCAAATTCAATTTACTCTTTGCACTAATACATGATTAATGAATTAGTGGAGCGCTCCAATCGAGATAATCCCTTCTCATTTCGTTCAAATCCGGTAATTTAGTATAATGCCATTTATGGATAATCTTTCCATTGCGCCAAAGAATAACCCCTGGATTTGAGCGCATTATTGTTTTTAATAAAATATTATCCGCCGTATATACTGGCAAGGATATGTTTAACTGAGAAAATAATGATTGCAGCGCATCCTCACTTACACCGCCAACTACATAGAACGCTTTAACACTATCCTGATAAACAGAATCCAAGAAAGGCTGAATGGTTGAAACAATAATTTTTTTAAAGTCATTGTCCCAGGTAAAAACATTTTTCTTAATTTTTTTCTCTTTGATTTCAGCAATAGATCTTGTAATCTCTATTGTTTTCAATTTGAGATCTTGAATTGTGTCTGTTTTCCATACTGTATCTTGCACCGTATTAATTTCGGTACGGGAAGTGTAATATAATTTTGGAATATTGATCATTACTCTTGATCTCGGTTCTGCGAGAATATCTTCAGTTACTTCGCTACCCGTTAAGTCAAATAATGCAAAATCAGAAATTTTTGTAATTGGTATTGAAGGGACTGTTTTAATTTGATCGACTACCTCCCACTCCGATTTAGGATAAGAACTGATGTTCTTCATATAGTCACTATTGGAGACAATTTTCATTTCGCCGCTACTTCGATTTTTAAGTTTCCAGGATTCAATTTCGACACTTGACTGAGCTTTAGATTCAGCTTCTTTTTGAGAACGAATATCAGCACCGTTTTTAAAAGGTCTAAAATCAATTACCGGCTCATCCCATTTGTAGTTAGCCATACAAAATAGCAATAATCCAAAGGTGGCAAAACCAGTTAAGGCTGTCCTCAAGGAGAATGAGAATAATTGATGAAATTTTTTCCAATTAAGTAAAAAAAGAATAGACGGAATCATTAGAAATACATCCTTCTTAAAGGATATATCCGGGGTAAGCTTAAGAAAATCCCCGAAACATCCACAATTCTTAACCCTCATATTAGATTCTAAGAATGAACCCCATTTTCCAAATTCAAAGAAATTGGCATCAGAAGGAACATATCCTGTTAAAAAAGTATAACCCGTTAAGATGGTAAAAAATATCATGATTAGAAAAAACAACATACTTGTCCATCTAGGAAGATATCCAATTAATAGCATAATACCAATAACGATTTCCAACACGATCATAAAAACGGAAAAACCAATCGCGTACTCAGCCAAAAATGGAAATACCGGCTCCATAAATTTCAGAAATGAACCATGAGCAGTATTTGCAAACTCACCAAAATATTCTTCCATTTTATACGCTGTTCCCATTGGATCTACTGCCTTTACCCAACCGGAAAAAATAAAGAGAATACCACAAAAGTTTTGCAGAAAACTCATAATGGGTGACTTAACTACATTGGACCATTTAATCATCGCGAAGGTCAGAAAAGCGGAAATAACACCAATATAAAGGCAAAGTGTAAATATGGTCATAAGAGCATTTTAATGATGAAGCAAATTTTTGTAATATTAGCAGTTCTGGTATAATGATGTTATAAAAGAACACTTTAATCAAACAAAAGTAACTTTACTAAATCCGTAACCGGTTAAAAAAAGGTAAAAATTAATAAAACAATTGTTAACGGTATTACCTTACTAATCTATCATAAAGTCCTCTTGAGCTTCAAATTCTAATGATTTATAGTTATCATACCATATCTTCAGAATGCGAAATAATCTTTTCTGAAAAATCCAGCAGATTTATTGCAATTGCCTTTCCAATAGGCAACAAAGCGGAGGCCCTTTCTATTCTCAAAAAAATAAAATCCAATCATCCCAAAGCAAGACATTGGTGTTATGCTTATAAAATTGGAGTTAATCCTATAACATCACACTCTGAGGATGACGGTGAACCTTCAGGAACAGCTGGAAAGCCCATATTGAATCAAATCGAAAGCTTCAAACTTACAAATGTTTTGGTTGTTGTTGTAAGGTATTTTGGCGGAATCTTATTAGGTCGTTCAGGTCTTACCAAAGCGTATAAGGAATCCGCTCGAATCTGCCTGAATTCTGCTGTTAAAATTGAAATTGATATCAAGAATCAATATGAAATCAGGTGTTCTGCAGATTTGATGTATAAGATCTTAAAGACTATTAAATTTCTAAATTTAGAATACCAAAACCTTGAGATTCAAAATGATTCCGTAATTCAAATTGAAATACCTTTACATTCGGAAGAAAAAGTATGGAAGGAAATAAAAAAACAACTTGATTTAGACCAACTTGAAGAAATTATGAATAGTACAACAATACAGGTGCTCAAACTTAACTCATCACTATGAAACACGTTGGATTAACCGGTGGTATGGGCAGTGGAAAGAGCACTGTATGTCATATTTTTGAATTGCTTGGTGTACCAGTTTACTATTCTGATCAAAGGGCAAAATACATTATGGAGAACGATGAAGAGGTTATTTTTAAAATAAAGAAATTGATTGGAACTCAAAGTTATACCGATAACAAAATCAACCGCAAAGAAATTGCAAAGCAAGTATTTTCAAATCCTCAAAAACTAAAAGCTTTAAATGAAATAGTTCATCCTAAAGTATTTGTAGACTATGAACAATGGTCTGCAAATCAAAATGCACCTTATGTTTTAAAGGAATCTGCTTTGTTGCTGGATATTCTTCATCGCCAACCTGTAGATCAAATTATCGTTGTATTTAGCCCACTTCAAATTCGAATTCAAAGAATCATTTTACGAGATCAATTGTCCAAAGAAGAAGTCACTAGCCGATTAGCCTCTCAAAGAAAAGATCAGGAATTTATTGATCAATCTGACTTTATCATTGTAAATGATGAAAAACACGCACTCATTCCTCAGGTTCTTAATGTTCATCAGGAATTAATTAATTTTGCAAAAGAATAAAGCAAATGAAAATGATTAGCACGCATCATCTTAGCCAATTGGATTACATAAACCTTGAAGAACAATTTGGCGCTCATAATTATCATCCAATTCCTGTAGTATTAAGTCGAGGATCTGGGGTCTATTTATACGACTGTGATGGTAAAGAATATTTTGATTTTCTTTCTGCTTACTCAGCCGTTAACCAAGGCCATTGTCACCCTAGAATCATCAATGCATTATCTGAACAAGCTAAACTATTAACTCTTACTTCAAGAGCATTTCATAATGATAAGTTAGGTGTTTTTGAAGAGTACATGCATCGTTATTTTGGTTATGATAAATTGCTACCCATGAATACAGGGGTGGAAGCCGTTGAAACAGCCATTAAACTTTGTCGACGATGGGCTTATAATGTAAAAGGAATAAAAGCCGATCAAGCAAAAATCGTTGTAGCCGACGGTAACTTCCATGGAAGGACGATGGCTGCAATTTCAGCTTCCAATGATCCATCCAGTTATTCTGGATTTGGTCCACTTCTAAATGGATTTATAAAAATTCCTTATAATAATCTTGATGCTTTAACCAAGGCCTGTGAAGATCCAAATATTTGCGGACTGCTTTTGGAACCTATTCAAGGCGAAGCAGGTGTTATTGTTCCGGATGACCAATATCTTATTGAAGCCTTCAAATTGTGCAAAGAAAAAAATATTCTTTTTATCGCGGATGAAGTTCAAACCGGGATAGCGCGAACAGGAAAATTGTTAGCCTGTGATCACTTGAATATCAGACCTGATATTTTAATTCTCGGTAAAGCTTTATCTGGTGGAGTACTTCCTGTTTCTGCAGCCTTAGCCGATAATGAAATAATGCTTGGAATCAAACCTGGAGAACACGGATCGACATTCGGTGGCAATCCGTTAGCGTGTGCTGTTGCCATGGAAGCATTAGAAGTTGTTCGAGATGAGCATTTGGCTGAAAATTCAAATGAAATGGGTATTTACTTAAGGGAACTATTAAATCATTTAAGATCCAAATATCCTATTATAAAAACTTTAAGAGGAAAAGGCTTGTTAAATGCTATTGAATTAGATTCTAACAGCGATCAAGCGTGGAATCTTTGTTTGAAGTTTGCAGAAAATGGAATACTAGCCAAACCTACTCATGGACATATTATACGATTAGCTCCTCCACTTTGCATACAACGCGAACAAATAGAAACTGCCGTTGGTCGAATGGAAAAATCCTTTAAGCAAGCTAGTTTGTAATAGATTTATTATTAAAATATTATATTTTACTATAATACATTATTCTATAATTAAATTTTATATTTGCTGTAAATTAGTTAAAAATGTCACGTTTAAAATCTTCCCTAGCATTAGTACTACTTTATTCATGCCTTCAAGCCCAAACCATACAGTTTCAATTCTGTGGAAAAACAGAAACTGTTGCTGATCTAAATAAAAGGGGCAATGCGGCCATTAAACTTGATTTTATCAAGATCGGAATTAGAGGTTGGAATCAAGTTAATATACCTCCTTTCTATGTGCTTGGCAACCAAGAAAATGTTACAAAAAATGACAATTTTAAAAACAAGGTTTCTGCGGATGGTTGTCCAGGAACCAATAATACTGGTGCCTGTACACCTTGCAGTACTTGCGCATTCGTTGAATCTACTACTTCAGCCAATTTGGGTAATGCAATTGGAAAACTAGTGGGATCGGTAAAAGTTGAAACCAATAACAATGACCTTTACATCATGTGTACAGATGTAAACAATGTTGTTTGCTATGAAACCCATAAAATAAGTTTGGCAGGCCAATCTAATAAAAAATTGGATGTCTTATATAAAGTCGAAGGAATAGCAAAAGACAACATCTCGCAGGTTCGAAATATGAGTTTGAACTACCGGTTCAACAACGATAATTATTTTAGCACGCCATATTTCTTCAATAAAAACAGTAATAATGTTGGAGTATTTGAAGAACTAGGTTCTATACAAGCCAGTGTTCCGGTAGCCACCGAAGATTTATCCAAAAAATTGTCTTTTAATATCGCGCCAAATCCAACCCATGATATTCTAAATGTAAAACTTAAAGTATATCAGGATTTTCCAGGATTTATAACTATTATCGGAGCTAACGGTGGACAAGTGTTTTCAGAGGCAACTCAATTTACAAGTAGTCAGGAAAATCTAGAATTGAGAGTTTCTGATCTGACGACCGGTCAATATATTTTGTATCTATCCGATGAGGATGGAAGGAGTAGCTTCATGAGATTCCAAAAGATCTAGATAGGAATCTTCGAAAGTTTTTGTTGAATTAAATTACAGTTCAAAAGTTGGTTGAAGGCCTTTGGAACCATCTCCACCATAATACTTATTGATAATACTTACAACGTCTTCCGGATCATCAACAATAGGCATATAATCGAGATCTCCATTGCTAACGTATGAAAACTTGTCGTACATAGTGTTTTTGATCCAATCCTTTAGAGGAGTCCAAAATTCTGTACCAACAAGTATAATTGGAATCTTCTTAATCTTGCCAGTTTGTGTTAAAGTAAGTACTTCGAAGAGTTCATCCAAAGTTCCAAAACCACCAGGCATAGCTATAAAAGCCTGAGAGTACTTTACAAACATCACTTTTCTCACAAAGAAAAAGCGATGCGATATATTTTTATCCGGATCAATATACTTGTTATGAGACTGTTCGAAAGGAAGATTAATATTAAGACCAACAGAAATTCCATTAGATTCGTAAGCACCACGATTTGCAGCTTCCATAATGCCAGGTCCCCCTCCCGTTATTATTCCAAATCCTTCTTCCGTCAATCTAGCTGAAATCCTTCTTGCTAATTCATAGTGTGGATGACCTTCACTCACTCTTGCTGAACCGAATATTGAAATACAAGGGCCAAGACTATTCATAGTTTCAAAGCCATCGACGAATTCAGATATGACCTTAAACATCATCCAACTGTTTTCACCTTTCAGCTGGCTCCACTGTTTCATTGATTTCATAAAATAAAATTTACAGGATAAAACGGAAGAAGGAAATCGCTTATGATTTATAAGCTATGAATTCTTTTTTAATAAATTCATTGAGTTCTTGTACGGTGTCAAACTGCTCAAACAGTTCCTTAAATTTACTATGTCTTTGACTGGCAGGTATTACATAGTCTAGTACTTCTTTTCGACTAATTTTGTTTTTAGATAAAATAATAAGACGCTCTACGACATTCCGAAGTTCTCTGATATTTCCAGTCCAATTATATTTCTGCAACTCATCAAATGCAGACTCATCAAATCTTTTAACCGGAATTCCATATTCGAAGCAGATGTGCTCTGCAAAATGTTCTACCAGAACAGGAATATCTTCAATTCTTTCATTAAGAGATGGAACCTCTATGATGATTACGGCAAGACGATGATACAAGTCTTCTCTAAACTTGCCTTTAGCAATTTCATCACGAAGATCTTTGTTGGTTGCTGCTACTATGCGAACATCTACGGGAATTTCTTTATCTCCACCGACTCTTGTTATTCTATTTTCCTGAAGAGCTCTCAATACCTTAGCTTGGGCGGATAAACTCATATCTCCAATCTCATCTAAAAATAAGGTTCCCCCATGAGCCAATTCGAACTTACCTAATCTTTGCTTAATGGCGGAAGTAAATGAACCCTTTTCATGGCCAAATAATTCACTTTCTATTAGTTCTGACGGAATCGCAGCACAATTTACTTCAACAATAGGACCATTATTTCGATTACTTTTTTCATGAATCCACCGTGCGACTAATTCTTTACCTGTTCCATTCTGGCCGGTGACTAAAATTCTGGCGTCTGTTGGAGCCACTAATTCTATGGTCTGTCTCACTTTTGCAACGGATGCCGACTCGCCGACTATTTCCTGAACTTTATTCTTGGAAACCTTCTTTTGAAGAATTTTCTTTTCAGAAATTAAAGAAGACTTATCGATGGCATTTCGTAGTGTTATTAGTAATCGGTTTAGATCGGGAGGTTTTGAAATAAAATCGTATGCACCCTTTTTAACTGCTTCAACAGCAGTATCAATAGTTGCATGACCACTAATCATAATTATAGGAACATCGGTAGCCAACTGCTGAATCTTGTCCAGAGCTTCCATACCGTCCATCTTCGGCATCTTAATGTCTAGAATAATAGCTTCGTATTGATTCTGTTTGAGCTTTACAAGACAATCCAGACCGTCCACAGCTTCATCCACCGTGTACTTCTCCTGTTCGAGAATACCCCTTAAGGCCCTCCTTATGCTTTGCTCATCATCTACAATAAGTATTCTTGCCATTTATTTTGGAAAGCTATCAGATTACTTTTATGGCTCAAAGATAATCAGGTGATCTATACTTAGTTACAAATTATTAAAATAATTTATGTGTTAGATAAAATTTGGCGTGCCACACTTGACATTATTAAACTTCCAAAATATATAGATTTCTCATTTACAGTAAATTGAGGAGTATGAACACCCGAAGATTCACCAGTACCTAAGCGATAAAAAATCGCCGGAATACTTTGACTGTAGTAGGAAAAATCCTCTGAAGTCATTCTATATGCCAATTTATCCACATTAGAGTCCCCAAGAATTTCTTTAGTGTGCTCGAAAAACAATTCGGCATATTGAAAATCATTTATCAGACATGGATATCCTTTTTCAATATTTAAACGGTAGGAACATGAATTTTTCTTACAGACTTCAGAAACTACATCCTCTATTCGTTGATGAATCAAGGATCTAAAATCTTCATTCATACATCTAAAGGTTCCCTCTAACTTAACTTTTTCAGGAATAATATTAGTTGCACCACCCTCTGTATTAAATTTTCCAACACTCAGAACGCTTGGAATTTGATGGACATTATTTCTGTCCAGTAATTGATTTAATTCTGTGATAATTAATGCTGACACTCCAATAGGGTTAATACATAATGAGGGCATTGCGGCATGACCACCTTTACCAATGATCTCCAGATATATTTCATCACAAGAGGCCATTGCAATGCCTGGACAAAGACCAACTCTTCCAACTTCCATATTTGGTTGAACATGCTGACCTATGATTACATCCGGCAAAGGATTGGTTAAGACCCCTTCCTCAATCATAAGTTTTGCGCCACCTGGCAATTTTTCTTCGGCTGGCTGGAAAATAAATTTGATCTGTCCTTCCCAACTATCTTTGGAATTATTGAGAAGATAGATAGCCCCAAGCAGACAAGTCATATGAACATCGTGTCCGCAGGCATGCATGATGCCTTGATTTTTAGATGAAAACGGAAGATCTGTTGATTCTTGGATGGGCAAGGCATCCATGTCAGCCCTTAAAGCCACAACTTTTGTTCCTTTTGATCGTCCTTGAATAAGTCCTACAATTCCATGACCAGCCCACTCTCCGGTATAACTAATATTCCAACCATCCAATACTTTCTTGATAAACTCCGATGTATTCTTTTCATTAAATGACAATTCAGGATATTGATGAAGATACCTTCTGATTTCTAGAAGTTCAGGTAGTATTTTTTGAAGCGTATCTTTCATTTGACTTAAAATGTAAATTAAACGAATAAAAGGTGTAACGAAAATTTTAATCTTAATACAAAAGTATAATCCATATTACGTATCCAATCGGTCTATTTCTCGAAGGCATATATCCAGATCCAGCCAGATTGAATAATTCCAAAGATAGTTGCGATATAATTCCAATAAAAGCCACTGAGAATCTTTATAATGTGTTTCGGAAACAGATTCCAATATATTAGGCTTACTCAGTGGATTGCTTAATCCAACTTTATTTTTACTTATACCGACCCAGGTTTTAAATCCAAGTAAAACAGAAAATACATTCGAAAAGAATCTGCTTTTATTCTTTTGCAGAAACATAATTAACCAAAAAAATAATAGTATGATTATGCTAAATATTATATCAAAAAATCTTTTCTGACGTTGATACTTAACTTTCTGAAGATTATAAATAAGATCTACCGAAATTTGGTCATCTCTATCATTCGGATTTGAACTTCCTATTATTCCTTTGCCGCTAATGCTTAAAAATCGAATATTAACATTATCGGAAATTTTACTCATTAGATTAATTAAACGCGAAGGCTCGCAAATACTAGAACAAAAAATAATCTCGTTCGGTTGATACATACGGATGGCTTGTGACCAATCGTAATTCATTAAGCGCTCCACCCTATCAATTTGCTCAATAATATTAAATGCTATATTGTTCTTTGTATAAATATCAACCAGATTATTCTTGTCTTGCGAATTTCCAACTAATAAAATCTTTACCGGAAGATGCTTGCCAAATGCCCATGTTTTATTCCGAATCAATTGAATTAACCACCGACTGATGATTACAATTATTAAAACCCATAAGAATATTAAAAATAAAAGCATTCTGGACGATCTCAGACTCTCCGGCAATATGGAGTACATCATTAAATTAACAATAAACCCAATAATTACCGCCTTGACAATTTCCTGTAAGCGAGGATGTTTGTCATACAATCCTATAAGATAAAAAGTCAATATCCAGTTGATTGTATATAAGATAGAATTAGCCCATATTGCTTTTGATTGAAAGTAAAAAGGAGTATTAAAAAAATACAATGACCAAAAACTCTTTAATCCATAAGATCCAAAAATAATCAACAAAGCATCCAGTATAATCATCCACAATCTTTCAATGGTTGATTTCAAAAAACTAATAATTCCTTTAATTACAATTCCGATATTCAATAATAGTGTTAAAATTGTTGAATTTGAAGGATTGAATTTGTTGGTAAAAATCAGCATGGCCGAATAAAAATTCCTCCAATACTGAAGACTGGACTTTCTGGTACTCTCACCTTTAAAATGTATAATCTCCGATTCTGCTAAGTAATATAAAGTATATCCTTGAAGATGGATTCTATGCGATAGATCTATGTCTTCACCGTACATAAAATAATCTTCGCTAAATCCATTTACCTCATGTATAATCTTGGATGTTGTAAAAAAGAAAGCTCCGGTTAAAATATCCACAGGATGATTATGATCATAATCTAAATGCCCCATGTAGTAACCATTAAAGAAAGCGGAATGTGGGAATAATTTATAAATTCCTGTTGCCTTACAAATTGAATTCCATGCCGTAGGAAAACCTCTTTTAGATTCTGGCAGAATTTTTCCGGAACCATCGCGCATTTTGACTCCAACAGCACCAGGATTTTCCAGTGATTCAAAAAACGAGATACACTTTGTAAAACAATCTTCCGGCACTATAGTATCGGGATTCAGAAATAAAATATAACGCCCGGAAGCATGCTTAAGTCCTAAATTGTTGGCCTTAGAAAATCCAAGGTTTTCTTTATTTTCAATCAGAATAACCTGAGGAAAACGATCTTTAATCATGTCGCAGGTATGATCAACCGAATTATTGTCAATCACAATTATCTCTCCTGCCAGTCCTTTTAGGGCTTTTAATGAAGAGTCAATAGCATGTTCGATAAAATGACATACGTTATAACTTACCATTATGACCGAAAGGTCCATCAGGCTCCGTTTGAATTTAAGGAATATGGTGTCCGTTCCATTATTGATCTACCCAGCGTAAATTCATCGGCATATTCTAATTCGGAGCCAAATGCAATTCCCCTGGCAATCATTGAAATTTTTACTTTTGAAGGATCAATATTCTTGGTAATATAATAAACGGTAGTATCTCCTTCTATACTTGGGCGAATTGCCATTATTAATTCAGAAATGGTATTTTTATTCAATCGATCAATTAATGAAGATATGGTCAACTTATCCGGACCAATTCCATCAATGGGTGAAATTAGTCCTGTTAAAACATGATACACACCTTTAAATTGATGGGTCTCTTCAATGGCCATTAAATCTCTTATGGATTCAACTACACACACTAAACTCTGATCTCGATTCGGAGCGCGGCAAATATCGCACAACTCATCATCTGAATATGAAAAACATTGTTTGCAAGTCTTTAATTGATCCGCTAATTGTAGCAATACATTTGAGAATGCTTTATTGATGGAGGGACTTTTTGTTGCTAAATGAAGCACTATTCTCAATGCTGATTTTTTACCAATACCTGGAAGTGCACTAAAAGCTTCTACTGAATCTTGAATTATTTTTGAAGGAAATTTCACCTATACTTTAAATTATTTGAATTAAGAAAATTTCTTGATTGCATTTCTGGTGAATTCGCTAAGCACCAATTCACCAGAAATACTAGCTCTCTCCGCAAGCAATTGAGGCCAATGCTCCGTTCCTTGCCAAAAAATATTTTTTAAAGCCATCAAAGCTTCTGGATTTGAATTTAAAAGAATACCACTAAAATGATCTATGTAAGCATCCAGTTGTTCAGTAGTATCAAAAACTTCCTGGTACAAACCTTTTTGCTTAGCCCATTGTGCTGTTTGCCATTCTGTTGCATTTATGGCTAATTGAGAAAAAGCAGAAGTTCCCATCTTTCTCTCTACAGCTGGTCCAATTACAAAAGGACCAATACCAACGGCCAGTTCACTTAATCTTATTGAAGCATATTGCGAAGCAAGAGTATAATCACAGGCAGCAGCTAATCCAACACCACCACCAACTGCTTTTCCCTGCACTCTTCCTAAAACAATTTTTTGACATGATCGAATAGAAAGTATCACCTCAGCAAACCCTGAAAAAAAATTTAATCCTTGAGCATGATCCTGAATAGAAGCTAATTCTTCGAAACTTGCTCCAGCGCAAAATACTTTATCGCCTCCACTTTGGAGTATAATCAATTTTACCTTGCTATCCAATCCGGCTTCAGTAATATTGGCGGCCAGAGATTTTAAAATGACAGAGGGTAGTGAATTGCTTTTTTCTGTAAAAAATTCAATTCGCGCAATTCCATCTTTGTCATGCCTGTTTACGTACTGATTCATCAATTATTTTTTGGACCAATTTTTATAATCTCCATTTGGAATATTCCATGCTTCGGGAATCGATCTCAATGGTTGACACTCCTCATAATGGTGATGCATTTCATGTGCTAAATTTTGATACAACTGAGTTCCTTTGAATTTCCAATCAATCATTTCATCCGATACCTCTTTTACTTTTTTAGCGGGGTTTCCTACAATTATGCTTCTCGATTCAAATTTAGATCCTTCTTTCACAAAACTCATCGCACCAACAATTGACTCTTTGCCAATTATAACATCATCCATAATTACGCTGTTCATACCAATGAGACAATTTTCTTCAATAACTGCTCCATGAATAATCGCGGAATGACCAACGTGTACATTCCTATTCAAGTGCACTGTTATTCCTGGAAACATATGGATCAAACAATGTTCTTGAATATTACACCCATCCTCGATGATAATCTCTCCAAAATCTCCTCTTAACACAGCAAAAGGACCGATATATACATCTTTTCCTATACGAACACAACCAGATATACATGCCAATGGATGAACAAAGGCATCTGGATGAACATATGGAATAAATTCCTTAAATCGATAGATCATATTTAACTCAAAGTTAAGATTTATCTATTTAGAAATTTATAAATCATATTCCGATAATCTACCAGAAGGTTCTTTCATTAAGTCTCTGTTGACAATGATCCCTGCATTCAATTCAAAGCCCAATAAGATGATTAATACATTCAACTTAATCCAAACCAATGTAATTAT
>CAZHNF010000023.1:41169-56476 GCA_964533625.1 uncultured Saprospiraceae bacterium
ACAAAAGAGAAAAGCCAAAGAATTAGATTATTTCCAACGGTTATGATGATCACGGATAGAGTCAGCAATATTCCAAAAAGCACAGTAAGTATCAGTGCCACACCTTGACTTTCAAAAAATGTTCGTTTTCGAAAGGTCGACTTATAGGTTTTGTCAAAACCCATCATCATGGTATGAATTCCATTAGAAGCAAAAAAGAGTGCCAATACAAATCCAATAGACAGAATTCCCCCATTGCTTCTTGGACGAAGACTACTAATAATATTTTTCCAAAGATAATCTCGTGCTTGATCTGGAATTACTGAACTTAAGGAAGATTCAAGTTGATTTATAAAGTCTAAACTCTTTGGCAAATATGCAGAGAGCGTAAATAAAAAAATCAAGGCAGGAAATAAGGCTAAAAAAAAACTAAACGCCATTGCACTAGCCCGCATATCAATATCATTACGCTTCAATTCTTTAATAATAAAAGTAAATGTTGCATACAGACTTACTCCCTGAAACCCTGGTGCCGAATATACTTTTGTCCAATGAATAAATTGGCTAATCAGCGGAAGTTTCCACAACAACTGTACATACTTTTCGATTTTATTTTTCAAAGTATGGCTTTATTTTATCGATGATAATAGAAGGACAATTAACTCTTTGCTTAGAGCTAATCTCTACAAAACACAAAAAGACCTGGCCATAATTGATCCATTCATCTTTCGAATTATAAATCCTCGTATCAAATCGTATGGTTTTCCCTGGAATATTTTCAATAGTGGTTTCAAGAGTCAATAACTCGTCATAAAAAGCTGGTCGAATATACTTAACATTCATGGACATAACAGGCATGAAAACTCCCAAGTCTTCTTCCATAGCTTTATAGGATAAGCCTAATTCTCTAAGTGCTTCAACTCTGCCAACTTCATAATAAAAGGCGTACTGGCCGTAATACACATAAGCCATCTGATCAGTTTCACCATAACGAACCCTCAATTGAGTCTTGTGTTTATACATATTGATTAATAGGAATCTCTTAGAACCGGACAAGTCATACAATGAGAACCTCCACGGGCTCTTGATAACTCACTGGATGGAAGTGTGATGATGGTGTTTTTTATCGCTGATATATTTAATTCTCCTCGCTTATGGTTTTCAAGAAGTTCATCAGCATGAATAATCTCATAACCGTTTTTGCGAAAAGCTCTTTCAGTATAAGGATTTCGGTCGTACGTTAATGCTATTCCTGGCTTTAAAGCAACGAGGTTGCATCCATCAGTCCATTGTTCACGTTCCTGAAAAGGTGATTCTCCATCTCCACTCCAAATAAAATTAATCGCAGGATCAATTTCAGTATGTAAGAAATCTATTACAGTAGGATATTCAATCATTTCACCATTACTTCTATGAACAGTAACATAAGATCCTAGTCCATCTTTTACAATTGGTTTGTATCCAACAAAATCCTTATAATTAATCTGTGTGAATAAGGTATCGATGTGCATAAAAGATCTCTCTTTTGGGACATCAACTTCGACAATGTTGTTTATTAATTTTTTATCAAATAGCACTTTCTTTAAAGTTTGAAGTGCATGATCGGTTGTTCGCTCACTATTTCCGATTAAAAGATAATTTGAGTTAATTAACATGAGATCACCTCCTTCAATCGTTACGGGTTCACCTTTTTTAGATGGAGGATATTGATCCACTAAGTTAAGATTGATAAGCCGACCTTGTCCAAGTAAATGACTAAAGTTAGGGTGTGCGTAAAAAATAAAACGCGCCAATAAGTTTTCTCTCTTACGGACTGTCTTTGAAGCTTTAGCAATGACAATATGATCTTTAATGGTCAATGCAAGGTCTCTGGTAAAAATAAAATTGGGTATCGGGTCAAAGAGAAAGGTATCTTGCTCTTTATCATAGCCTGATATCATGACTTCAGCGAGATCATCATGATTTAACTGATAAAGACGATCAACAAAGGATTGAGGTATTTCTTCAAAATCTTTAATTAATGCGATTACTTCTTTTTTTATTTCTGAACTGGCATCAAATGATTCCTTAATTAAAGTTTGGGTTTCCAATACATATTCTGCCCCAATAAATAGCTGCAGGACCTTCCTAAAAACCTGATGCTCCTTTTGCATGGTTGGAAGATGGACTATATCGTCAAACAATAACTCTCCAGCCATTCTTGGACTAATTCTGTCTATACCTGCATCAGGGGCATGCACAATGACCTTCCTCAAAGGCATAATTTCCGAGTTAACAAATACAGAATCACTCATTTGGGAGAATTTTTGGCAAAAGTAAGAAAGTCAATGATAATATTATAAAAATTTGAATTCCAATGATTTATAACTAATTATTAGCTATTCTAATAAACTAATAAATAGCTCAAATTGTTTATTTTAATTATAACACGGATTTACCGTTAATATATACTTTTTGGACTTTCGCTTTGGCTACTTCAGTATCAGAACAAGTCATTAAATTCCTATCTAAAGAAATAAAATCTGCTAATTTACCAGGAGCTATGCTTCCAATTTCTGTTTCTCTTTTCATAGCATAAGCATTCCAAATGGTATAAGATCTTAAAGCTTCTTCCCGAGTCATTTTTTCTTCTGAAAAAAAGGTTAAATCACTATCTAACCTTTTTCTGGTGATGGCTGCATACATACATTCAAATGGATTTACACTTTCCACAGGTGTATCTGTACCATTGGCTAAGTGAACCTGATGATCCAGCAAAGTCCTCCAAATATAGGATGTCTTGCGAGCCCTTTCAATACCTAATCGACTAATTACAAATGGCGCATCACTTGTACAATGAATTGCTTGCATGGACGCAATTACGCCTAAATTCTTAAACCTTTGCACATCCTCTGACCTTATGTGTTGCGCATGTTCAATTCTGCAACGTAGATTATTAAAACTTGAATTTGATTTTGCAGTTTCTTCAAATACATCTAAAACTTCTTTGTTCCCTCGATCACCTATCGCATGCACACATACTTGAATATTTTTATCTAATGCTTTTTTGGTGATGTTTAGTATTTTTTTAGGATCAAACAAATTTTGACCTCTATTGTCTGGATTATCTGCATAGTCTTCCATTAACCAAGCACCATATGATCCTAATGCGCCATCCATATACATTTTAACAGCCATGCAGCTGAATTTGCTGGAATCATTTCCATAAATAGGTAACTCGTTCATTTTGAACAATAGACTATCAATATCTTCATACAACATGACATACATTCTTTGTTGTACGGTATTGTCTTCTACCCATCCTTTAAGAAGATCAATATTGACTAATGAGGATCCTGCATCCTGAAAACAGGTAATTCCATATTTTAAAGCTTCCTGAGATGCCTTTACCGCCTGATTCTTTTTAATTTTTATCTGCTCATTCAAATCCATTGATTTCAAGTATGATTCATAAGGATTACTTATTAAGTTCATTGCATTTTCCTCAAAAACTCCTAATAACTTGCCCGTATGATCCATTACTACTCTTCCTCCTTCCGGGTTTATATTTTCTGCAGAAATTAATGCAACATCCATAGCTTTCTGATTGGCAATTAAAGCATGACCACTAGCATGATAAAGAACTACTGGATGCTTTGGACTAATTTTAGAGAGTTCGTCATGATAGGGGTATTTATTGTAAGTCTTTAATAATTGATCATTCCATTTTTCTTGATGCCATCCTCTTCCTTCAATCCATTGACCTTCAGGTGTTCTTTGAACAACCGATTTGACCGAATCCAAGATTTCAGTCCAGGATTTGGTATTAATTAAATTTAAACTTGAAAGACTCTCACCTAATCCAAGAAAATGTCCGTGTCCTTCTATGATTCCTGGCATTATAAAGGATCCTTGCCAGTTTTCAACAACTGTTTTAGATCCAATTAATTCTTTCATTTCCTCATAACTTCCTACTTTCAAAAAGCGATTTCCTTTTATGGCCATTGAATTAGCTGACATTTTACTTGTATCGGAAGTATAAATCTGAGCATTCCATATTACGTAATCAGCTTTTTCACTTTCTTTGCAACCAAATAGCAAAGCCATCAGCACCAGAAACCGTAAATATTGCATAAGCATAGAATTTAATGATCAAAGAAAAGAAATTTAAAGAAATTGCCGAAGTATACCAAAATTTTAGTCAGAAAATAAGTTGGCAGAAAGAACCTGCTAACCTATATGATCCATTTCAATATGTCATGCAACAACAGGGTAAAAAATTACGCCCATTAAGTTTATTGGTTTCTTACTCGCTCTTTCAATCCGATCTTACACAAGCACTTCCTGCGGCCTATGGTATTGAATTATTTCACAATTTCACTTTGATCCATGATGATATTATGGATCAGGCAGAAACAAGACGTGGGCTCCAATCTGTTCATAAAAAATTTGGTGAAAGCATGGGTATTCTTTCAGGAGATACAATGCTTATGGAGTCTTGCAAGTACGTTTTGAAGTCCTGTCCATCCATCGATATATTAGAAGAATTTATGCAAACTGCTATTCAGGTTTGCGAAGGTCAAGCGATGGATATGCAATTTGAATCCAGACAGAATATTTCTTTGATTGAATATATTCAGATGATTCAGTTAAAAACTTCTATTCTCTTAGCTCAATCCTTAAAAATGGGAGCACAAATAGCCCAACAAAGTTCAGCCATTCAGGAACAATTATATCAACTTGGAATACAGCTTGGCAATGCTTTTCAAATTCAGGATGATTATCTAGATCTGTATGCCAATGAACAAGAATTTGGAAAGCAAAAAGGTGGTGACCTGCTTCGAAGAAAAATGTCTATTCTCATTCTTCTGGCGATAGATGATCTCAGTCCTGAAGAAAGAAATAAGCAAATTATTCATTATCATACTCGAAGAAGTCAGAATGAACAAATTGAATATTATTTAAATTACTTCAAAGAAAAAGAAGTTGACAAAAAGTACAAATTATTATACAGGGAATATTTATTAAAATGTGAAAATACTTTAAAGAATATGCAGATTGCAGAAGAAAGCAAACTCACTTTAAATTATTTGTCAGAAATTATTTTAAACAGAACCAAATGAATTGCGTCATTAAAAATACTGTTCTACTTTTGATCCTAAGCTTTTTAGCCTGTAAGTCTAAAAATCGATTTGAATCGCCAAATGAAAACCAGACAAAAACTAGTTCAAATGCTCCAATCACCAATATTAAAGGTAGTGTAACGGAGGTTGAAAGCGATGCCATTCCTTTTTTGAATATTCAATCTGATTCTCCAAAATGGAACCTTAAGTTAGGACTAATTCAAGATGAGTTATTTGATGCAAAACTGGAATTCAACCCTGACAATAAAATATACTTCGGTATTATGAAAAGAATTATACAGCCTAACCAACAGGGTGAATTTTATGTCGGCGAACTCAACTCCAATAATAGCAAAAACACAATTCAAATATATTGTCAAAATCTTCCATGTGTCGACAATCAAAAAAAAGAACACAATGCCAGAGTTACTTTACTTAAGGATGAAAAAGAATACTATGCATGTGGTGATTACTTAAATAAATAACAAATTATTTTTCAATTTAAGTGAATCATTTCCAAACCCATTATCGATAGTTGTTCTAACTGTTGAGATCCTAACAAATTAGATCTTTTTTCAATATATTTGCGCTTTCGCTAGACCGATTTAGTCAATCACAATGTTCAAAGAACAGGAATATGGATCAATTCTACATGTAATTGCGGTTGCCTTTGTAATATTTTTACCTAGCTTAACATTTCTTGGACTACTTCAGACTATTGACCTTAACCGGCAATGGGGTCAAAAACCACCAATTATTCTAGAGCTTAGCCATACTTATTCTCAGGATTCACTCAATCTGTTAAAACAATTTATTCAGAATTCTGAATTCATAGAATCTTCATCTCTTAAGTTTATTTCAAAGCAAGAAGCCTATGATCAGATGAAAGATGATCCCTCACTTGGACTTAATGATTCTCTTATTGAAAATCCATTTCTGGATGTTTTATTGTGTTATCCACAGCAACCCGATCAATATGATAAGGCTATTCAATATTTAAATTCAGCCCGGACTCTATATTTTTTTATTGAAAATATTGATGCCGGAAATAAGCTTAAATCCGGTATGGATCAGACTTTTGCCAAATTCAAAACGATGCTTATTCTCTTAACTCTTTTACTTTTGGTTTTGGCCTATTTCATAGTAACCTATTTATTAAAGTCATATCTATCCAAAAAGCAAAATCTTCTTCAAGCGGTAAATTTGATGGGCGGCGATGCCGTAAAACCCTATAGACCGATTTCCTTTCGCTTGGGTATTGCAAGCTCCTTATTGGGAATAGTTCTTATTGGTCTTTTTATACTTGTTCTTTTTGTTTTGGTACCCGACCTATATAATTTACTGGCGATGAAAAATTTTCTATTGGTTATGCTCGTTTTAATCATTCTGGGGCCAACTTTGCACCTTATTAGACTAAAATCAATAATTCATTCTATAATACAGCAATAATAAATTAGTATGGGGGAATCTAAATCGAAGAAAAGCAACGACTTATCTCAAAAAACCAACCGAAATCCATCTGAGTTAAAAAAATCAGGCCCGGTAGGAGAAGTTACCTACGGAATGAAACAGTACCGATACGTCTTAATTGGTCTAGCATTATTGACTATTGGGTTTATACTTATGTCAGGTGGCAGTATGCCTTCCCCGGACGTTTGGGATGAAGATTTAATCTATGGGTTTAGGAGAACAGTAGCTGCTCCAATTTTTATCCTCGCAGGATTAATTTGCCAGATTTGGGCAATTTTCAAGGTTTAGTTAATGAATGAATACTTATTAACTATAATCCTTGGCATTGTTCAGGGAATAACCGAGTTTTTGCCTATTAGCAGTGATGGGCATCTGGAAATTGCTAAGTATTTTCTGGGCGATCAATCCAAAGGGCTGGAAAGCCTTGAGTTAACTGTACTCCTTCACATTGGCACAACGCTAAGCATATTTTTTGTTTTTAGAAGAAACATAATTGAACTCCTAGTAGATCTTATATTGGCTAAAAAGGAAGCGCTTAAATATGCCGGATTAATCGCGGTTTCTATGATCCCGGCAGGAATTGTTGGTTTGTTTTTTGAAAAAGAAGTCAGTCAATTATTCAGTGGAAATATAGCATTAGTGGCTGTTTTACTTTTTATAAATGGAATTGTACTTTATTTTGGAAATAAAGCTACCGTAACAGACCAACCGATTACTTACACCAAATCTTTTGTGCTTGGAATAGCTCAAATGCTTGCCATCTTACCAGGCATCAGTCGCTCCGGAACAACCATAAGTACTGCAGCATTTATGAAAATTAATCGGTATCAAGCTACCGAATTTTCTTTTATTATGTTGCTACCATTAATGTTGGGAAAAATCGTAAAAGATATTTTTGATGGCTCTTTTTCTAATATTCAATACTCTACTGGAGCCTTATCCGCAGGATTTTTTACTGCTTTTGTGGTTGGGATATTTGCTTTTCAACTTTTATTGAAATTAGTTAAACAAATCAAACTTCAATATTTTGCTTATTACTGCATGATTATTGGAATCGTTTTGTTGGTGTATTATTTTCAAAAATAATTTCTACCAAGTTCTCCTTCAATGCTCTTAACTAAAGAAAATATCGATTCATTTGATTTCAACCAAAGCGCGGTTATTCTGATTGATAAACCCCTTTCGGTGACTTCATTTTTCGTGGTCGAGAAAATTAAGTATTTGCTGCGCAAACATTTGAAAATTAAAATAAAAATTGGTCATGCCGGAACCCTGGATCCTTTAGCATCTGGTCTATTAATACTATGCACCGGCTCTATGACTAAATCCATTTCAAAGTTTCAGGAAATGGAAAAAACTTATTTTGCCACCATTACTTTAGGTGGCAGCACTCCTTCTTATGATCTGGAAACACCCATTATCCAGCAAATGGACGTAACAGGAATTAGTGCCGAACAGATTTTAAAAGTTCGCGATCAATTTATGGGATATCAGGAATTAATTCCTCCGATTCATTCGGCGGTAAAGGTTAATGGAAAGCGGTCTTACAAACTTGCGCGCAAAGGAGAGACCCCTGTTTTACAGGCCAAACCAATTTATATTAGTCGCTTTGATATTACTGATCAATTATTACCAAACATCCGATGTCGAATTAGTTGTACAAAAGGAACATATATTCGGTCTATCGCCCATGAGTTTGGACTTCGACTCCATAATTGTGCTCATCTATCGTATTTAAGACGAGAATCAATCGGAGACTATCAGGTTGATTTGGCTTTTACGCTGGACGAAATAACAGAAAAACTAAAATCTGAGAAGTATGTTACTTAATTTCATTCGTTATTCATTCATTTAATCCTATTGTTAGGGAATGTCAGTACAGTTACATAACATTACTAAAATTTTCGGAAAACAAACAGCCGTTGATAACTTAAGTTTTTCTGCCCAACCTTCAGAAATTTTAGGTTTTCTTGGACCAAATGGTGCTGGAAAGACTACCACCATGAAAATGATTACCGGATTCTATCAACCAAATTCTGGTTCAATAGAAGTCTGTGGTGAAAATATTATTTCTCAACCGATTCAAACCAAAAAGTTTATTGGATATCTTCCCGAAAACAATCCACTTTATAAAGACATGTATGTGCGGGAATATCTTTTGACTTTTGCCCAGTTATATAAAATTCCTAATCCTCAAAGCCGAGTAGAAGAGTTAATACAATTAACTGGATTAACCCGTGAACAAAATAAAATTATAGGTACACTCTCTAAAGGATACCGGCAAAGAGTAGGTTTAAGTCAGGCATTGATTCACGATCCGAAAGTACTGATACTCGATGAGCCTACCAGCGGACTTGACCCAAATCAAATTTTAGAAATCAGGGAACTCATAAGGAATATTGGAAAAGAAAAAACAATAATTTTCTCGACCCATATAATGCAGGAAGTAAAGATGCTTTGCGATCGGGTTATAATTATCAATAACGGCAAACTTATCGTTGATGATACTATAGATAATCTCCAAGGCAGACTGCAAAATCGCCAAAGCGTACAAATTGAATTTCGAAATGATCCTGGAATTCAAGCTGTTAAAAAAATCCCTCAAGTTGATTCTGTAAAGACTATAAATTCTGGTCATTATGCATTATACTCCTATGGCTCGGAAGATTTACGCGACATTGTATTCGATTACTGTGTTCAAAATAATTACCCTATTAGAGAATTAATTAAAGATAAGTCAAGCGTTGAAGAAGTATTTACTTTATTAACAAAATCCACCAACTCCTAATTCTATGTGGACCATTTTCACAAAAGAAATTTCTAATTTTTTCAGTTTACTGATTGCCTATATTGTTATTGCTATTTTCATTATTATCCTAGGTTTGCTGATGTGGGTATTTCCTGATTTTAGCATATTGTATTTTAATTATGCTTCTCTGGATCAGCTTTTTTCTGTTGCTCCATTATTGTTTCTATTTATTATTCCAGCATTATGCATGAGAACATTCTCAGAGGAAATACATCTCGGAACTCTGGAAAGTCTTTTAACAAAGCCAATAACAGAAACGCAAATCGTAATGGGCAAATTCATGGCTGTTGTATTAATGACTTTAATATGCCTGGTTCCTTCACTATTCTATTTTTATTCAGTTTATCAACTAGGCTCCCCACCAGGTAACATCGATACTGGCGCAGTGCTGGGTTCTTACATTGGATTATTTTTTTTAGCTTGTAGTTTTGTATCTGTAGGAATATTTTGCTCAGCCATTTCAAAAAATCAGGTTAGCGCATTTCTTATTGCCGTATTGTTATCGTTTGCGCTTTATTTTGGATTTTATTACTTTAGTAAGCTTCCAATCTTTTTTGGAAAAATCGATGATATCGTGGAAAGATTCGGTATGGAGTATCACTACAACTCAATAAGCAGAGGATATTTGGATACCCGTGATGTAGTTTATTTCCTCAGTATTAATTTTCTTTTTTTATGGCTTACGATTCATTGGATTAAAAACCGTTTATTCTAAAACAAGATGTTAAAACGATTTAATCTCGGATTACAATTTTTTCTGATCGTTGGTATTTTGATTTTTACCAATGTTATATCCTCTTATATCCATACCTTCCTTGATTTAAGTGAAGAAAAAAGATTTACATTAACGCCAGCTACCAAAAATATTGTCTCTAAAATTCCTGATGTTATTTTTGTACGAGTATTGCTGGATGGTGAATTTCCGGCCGGATTCAAAAGGCTGCAACAATCTACCAGGGAAATCCTTAATCAATTTTCTTCAGAAAGCGGATATATCGAATATCAATTTGAAGACCCCAACAAAGGCAGCATTGAAGAAATAAATACCCGAAGGCAAGAATTAACAAAGGATGGTTTAATTCCGACGAACTTAATGGTCCGTACCGGATCAGAAAATAAAGAACAAATAATTTTTCCTTATGCAATCGTTAATTACGGCGAAAGAAAAATTGCCGTCAACCTTCTTGAGTCTAGTGCCGAATTATCACAAGAAGAAAATCTGGGAAACTCAATTAGCTTATTAGAATATAAATTAGCCAATGCCATTCAAAAACTTTTGTACAATGAAAAGAAAAACATTTTACTAAGTACAGGACATGGCGAACTATCATCCGATCAAACGCAATCCATAGTCTCCTTGCTAAGCCCTTTTTATAATATTGGCCGGGTAAATCTCGACAGTGCATTAATTCTCAAGAAAGAAGTTGATTTATTGATAATTCCCAAACCAATAATTCCATTCTCCGAAAAAAATAAATTTACCATTGATCAGTATATCATGCATGGTGGCAAGGTTATTTTCCTGATTGATCGTATAGCGATGAGTCTGGATAGCATGAGTACTCGCAAAGAATATATTCCAGAACCACTTGAGCTTAATCTGGAAGATCTTTTATTTAAGTATGGATTTAGAATTGAATCCGGATTTGTGCTCGATCTCGAATGCAGTAGAATTCCTCAGGTCATTGGACAACAAGGAGGGAAACCTCAAATCGAATTATTTCCTTGGTACTATCACCCACTCTTGGCATCATACAGCAATCATCCAATTGTCAGCAACATTGACAGAGTATCCAGTGAGTTCCCATCGTTTATCGATACGATTAAATCCAAAAATCAGCTAAAACGAACCGTACTCTTGCAGTCCTCCCAATACAGTAGATATCAATTAACTCCAATGAAGATTGGATTTGACATTTTACACTACAAACCCGATCCCACAAAATTTAACAAACCCGGTCTTCCGATTGCGGTTTTAGCGGAGGGAGAATTTAGTTCATTATACGAGAATCGTGTAGAGGAATCTATGTTGGAAGGTCTGAAAAGTATCAATCTCGATTTTCAGTCCAAAAGTCCAAGCACATCCTTGTTGGTAATCGCCGATGGGGATATAATAAAAAATTTATTCGACAAAGAAAGTGGAAAATTCGCTCCTCTCGGTTATAATAAATATGAAAAAAGAGTATTCAATGGGAATAAAGATTTTCTTATGAATAGCATAGAATACATGTGCTCCAAAGAAAACGTTCTGAGTGCTCGATCAAAGGAATTTAAGTTAAGAATGCTGGACAAGATCAAAGCTGAAAATGAAAAATCGTTTTGGCAATTCCTGAATATTGGAATTCCAGTTATTGTCTTAGCCATGTTTGGCTTTATTAATCAGCGTGTTCGTCAAAGGAAATACATTAAACCCATTAAACCATGAGAAAAAATAACCTTATCCTCTTATTACTTTTTGTTGTATTTGGTAGTGCTGCTTGGTATTTTCTAAAATATAAAAACTCCAACACATCTATAAACACCGCTGATCGGGATTTTGCAGTAAAAAACGTTAACGATATTTATAAAATATTTCTTGGACAGAAAAATGGTGATAATATTGTTTTAGAAAGAAAAGGATCTGATTGGTTTGTCAACAATAAGTATAAAGTATTTCCAAACACTTTGCATTATCTTTTGGAAACCATTGAAAACTTACAGGTCAATTCCATACCTCCAAAACCTTCTTATCCTGTTATCATGCAGGAGTTAGCAACCATGGGGATTAAAGTAGAAATCTATGACCGAAATAACCAGCCGATAAAAACATATTATGTTGGCGGAGTAACGGAAGATGAGACCGGATTATACTGCCTTATGGAAGGTGCAAAGCAACCTTATATCATGCATATCAATAAAGCTCCAACCAATCTAAGAGTAAGATATGATATCCAAGAGCTTGGATGGAGAGACAGAACCTTGCTTGACCTACCGAATGAAACCATAGAAGGCATTGAATTGACTTATCCATTTGAGAAAGAGAGAAGTTTCAGCATCACCAACATACAGAGTGAAATAACTCTATTAGATGAAAATAAAAAACCAATAAATCTGGAAATCAAACAAAAGAAATTGCTTAAAGCTTATACCGAGGAATTTAACAAAGTTAGTGCAGAAGCCATTATTAATGACCACCCTAGAAAAGATTCAATTTGCAAATTAGACGCATACTTAAATATAAAAATCAAAACCAAAGACGGAAAAGAACTTCAAAGTAAATTCTATCCATGTCCTGATGATGGATCTGGTGATGTATCTTTGGATAAAGAATTTCTTCAAAATAGAAAATTTTTTAGATTCTATACCTGCAGATCTGATGGTGATTTTTTACTTATTCAATTTGAACCATTAAGCACCATATTGGCGGATAAAACTCAATTATTACAGCGATTGTCGGATATTCCAAAGTAGAGCAATACGGCATAGAATTCATGTACGTTTTAATCTAATAAATTGACATGAATTAATAAGAACGCAACAATTTATAATTTAAAGGCTATAGGATTATTTTATCGTTGCTTCGCAAACACCGATTTATCTTTTTATCTTGATTTTAATCCAATTTTAGACTATTTTCGTATTTGTTTTTATAAATAAAAATTCTTGATATGAGTAAAATTGGCATATTTATACTAATACTGAGTTGTTTATCTTGTAATATCAAGAAAGACTCAGAGCAAACTACCTGGGATAATTATTTCAGTAACCAGGAAAATGGTGTCCAGGATGGCAATGTTCGATTAATAAATATTCAAACCCTTGGAAAGACACACAAGGTTTGGACTAAGTCAATAGGTAACAACCCTAAAACAAAAATATTATTGCTTAGCGGTGGCCCTGGATGCAGTCATGAGTATTTTGAATGTTTTGAAAATTTTTTACCGAAAGAAGGAATAGAATTTATTTACTACGATCAAATCGGAACTGGGTTTTCGGATAATCCAGATGATACAATGTACTGGAAATTGGATCGATTTTTAGATGAACTAGAACAAGTTAGAAGTGCATTAATGTTGGACAGCTCCAACTTCTATTTACTCGGTCATTCCTGGGGTGGAATTTTAGCTATGGAATACAGTATTAAGTATCCCCATCAAATTAAGGGCCTCATTATTTCCAACATGATGGCTTCATGTCCAAAATATGGCAAATATGCAGAAGAAGTTTTGTCGAAAAAACTTGACCCTAAAGTATTGGATACCATCCGTCTGTTTGAAGAAAAGAAAGATTTTGCAAATCCAAAATATATGGAATTGCTTCTACCCCATTTTTACAATCAATTTATTTGTCGCTTACCTCTAGAATCATGGCCGGATCCAATGCAGAGGTCTTTCAACAAATTAAATCAAAGCCTTTACGTTACTATGCAAGGGCCCAGTGAATTCGGCATAGGGGGTAATCTTATTAATTGGGACCGTTCTCAAGATTTAAAAAACTTTACGTTTCCATGCCTGGTAATTGGGGCGACCAACGATACCATGGATCCCGAATATATGAAATGGATGAGCCAGCAAATCAAAAGGTCTCAGTTTCTACTTTGCGAAAAAGGTTCCCACATGTGTATGTATGATGATCAGAAGACTTATTTTAATGGCCTGATATCATTTATTAAAACCGTTGAGTCGAAAAAAATATAAATGGTATAATTGCTTAATTCAAAATTATTTTTCAAAGGTCTAAATCTGTGTTGTCCATATAGTAATTCTGATTACTTTTACTTTATATGAGATTGCATTTCCTAAATAAAAAGGGCATTCAACGAATTATAATCTTTATAAGCATTACTGCATTACCTGGAATCCTTGGTTATTCTAATTATAATATGCAGAACCCGATGGAGGATTGGGGATTTTTTGCGCATAAGTATTTGAATAAACTAGCCGTATTTACTCTTCCAGATCGTCTGATTGAATTCTATAAAAAACATATCGACTTTCTCACAGAACATGCTGTTGATCCGGATAAAAGAAGATATGCCCTGCGGGGAGAAGCCATCCGTCATTACATTGATTTGGATAATTGGGGTGATGATGCCGCTGAAAGTTTACCCCGATCTTATGAAGATGCTATTATTAAGTATGCTCAATTTTATTTTATTCAGGGAACTGATACTACTCTACTATTTAATCCGGATTCTGATTCTGAAGTAAAAAATGAATTAACAATATCCAATAGTTTTTTATCGCAGCATACTTACTTTTCTACAGTCTTTAGCCAGACATCCTTATCTCATTGGATTAGGAATTATGCCTTGAGATTTTACGATGATTTGGATTGGCTTGTTCCACATGAAGCATGTCTGGCACTGGATTCCGCAATGTTTAAAAGGGATAGTAAAATTCTTATACGCGATTATTTTAGTTCGCATGGAATCCTTCCTTATTCACTCCCTATGTTCTACCAAAGATTAGTTCAGGCTTTTAAAGAAAAAAACACGGAAAAAATTCTCAAACTTTCTGCAGACATCGGACATTACATAGGAGATGCGCATGTTCCGCTGCATACTACTAAAAACTATAATGGCCAATTGACAAATCAAGATGGCATTCATGCTTTTTGGGAAAGTCGTATACCAGAATTATTTGCAGAAGAGTCTTTTGATTTTGTTGTTGGAGCAAGCGAGTATATTCCTGACTTTAAGCAATATGTTTGGAAGGTTATTAAAGAATCACATTCCATGGTCGATTCAGTCTTGTTTATTGAAAAAAGGCTCTCTCAACAATTTCCTTTGGACCAACAATATTGTTATGAAAACCGCTTAGGTTCCGTGACGAAACTTCCTTGCAGAAATTACGCGGCTGCTTATAATCGACTTCTGGATAATCAAGTAGAACAGAGATTCAGAGAATGCATATTAGCTATAGGCTCCTGTTGGATGTCTGCCTGGACTGAGGCAGGACAACCTGAT
>CAZHNF010000024.1:0-53511 GCA_964533625.1 uncultured Saprospiraceae bacterium
ATAAAGGTGGCTGGGGTACCGGCGATAAAGGTGGCTGGGGTACCGGCGATAAAGGCGGCTGGGGTACCGGCGATAAAGGTGGCTGGGGCACCGGCGATAAAGGTGGCTGGGGTGGCACTGGAAATGGAATAATTGCTATAATGCCAATTGGTAAATTACAAGCAAAAGCTACCAAATTCTCCTGGTCAATGCCTGCTAACACTTCAAGTTACATGTTGAGGATTTTAGACATGAATAAAAACGTCATAGATTCTATACAAACTAAAGACACCTTCGCCATGATTGATTTGTCTAAAAAGGGTTTAGTTGCAGGAGATACGTACTACTGGCAAGTAACTGGACTTGGATCAGAATCGGGCACTTCAAGTTCCTTACCATTTATGACAATCAGTGGCGATGCCAAAAGATTAATTCAACCGAAATTGTCTAAGTCCAAAATTTATTATAAGTTGGATGCTACTGGCAAATTACTTATGGAAGCATCGGCATACGAAAAAGATGAAATGTTCTATCAGGCATCTGAAACATATTCTAAAATTAGAAAACAAGACTCAAAAAATAATCTTGGTCGCATGATGCATGCAGCATTTTGGTTACGAGGTGGATTTACAATATTAGCGGATACGGCAATTAATCCATAAAACTATTTAAATTGTTGTAGGAATATAAATGAATAAATTAACGGTTTGGCTTCTTCTCGAATTTATGCTGATCTCAGCATTTGGTCAGAACACTAAGGGTGTTGCACCAAAAGAAGGAGTCAAACCGGTAATTCTTGGCAAGACATGGGCTGTTGTTGTAGGTATTTCTGATTATCAAAATAATGAAATTCCTGATCTTGCATATGCTCATGTGGATGCTTCGGCCTTTATTAATTACCTCAAAAGTCCTGCTGGTGGCAATTTGGATGAATCTCACATTAATGGATTAATTAATGAAAAAGCAACGGCGGCTCAATTTGCTTCTGCTCTTGATTGGTTAATAGACAAAGCAAAAGAAGGCGATCAGGTCATAATTTACTTTTCTGGTCATGGAGACGTTGAAAGAAAAACAGTTACACAGCCGGGATTCTTGTTGTGTTGGGATGCGCCTTCTAAAGTTTATATGGGTGGTGGAACATTCGGATTAGCATATCTTCAGGAGGTCGTATCTACACTTTCATTACAATCTAAGGCTAAAGTTCTAGTAATAACTGATGCTTGTCATTCAGGAAGGCTAGCCGGTTCAGATATTGGAGGAACTCAGGCTACTGCTTCTAATCTTGCAAAACAATATGCAAATGAAGTGAAACTAATGTCCTGTCAGGCAGACGAACTTTCACTGGAAGGTCAACAATGGGGTGGAGGCCGAGGAGTATTCTCATACTATTTGATAAAAGGCCTCTCTGGTCTTGCGGATTACAATAAAGATAATGTGGTTACCCTTTATGAAATTGAAAGATTTCTTGGCGATAAGGTTACAGCAGCAGTTGCTCCCAAATCTCAAATACCCGCGGTTTTTGGTTCCAAAAACACAACAATAAGTGTTGTTGATCAATCAACCTTATCTGAAATACAGAACTCAGAAGACCCATCACTATCCACAACTAGCAAAGAGAAACCAAATTCTTCGAATACTAGCTCAGTAAGTGTTTTTGAAAAATACTCATTGTTTAAAAATGCGATAAAGGATAAGCATCTATTATACCCTGAAGAGAACTCTGCCTGGAATTTATTTAATGAACTTAAATTGAATTCTATGATGTCTTCCGAAATTGCAGGGATGAAAAGTGAACTTGCTGCAGCCTTACAAGATGAAGCTCAACAAGCTATTAATAATTATTTAAATGCAGATCCCAAAGAATTAGAAAACAGGTGGAAATATGATACAAAGTATGAAAAATATCCTGTCTACCTTCAAAAAGCAGCTGAACTTTTAGGTTCTGATCACTACTTATATAAAGCTATAAAGGCTAGAGAGCATTACTATTCTGGATTAAACATAAGACTAAAGGGAGAACAGACAAGAGATACTAATTTATTCAGATCTTCTATGAATGAATTACTGAAATCATTGGAATATGAATCAAACTCTTCTTATGCCTTGAATGAACTTGGCTATTTAAACAAAAAAATAAAAGACTACTCTAAAGCTATAGAATATTTTAAAAACGCAATTTTACAATCTCCGAAATGGTTGTTGCCACGAATAAATTTAATGAATACATATCATCGTACAGGGGAGCGAGACAAGGCTTTACAATGCGGAAAAGAAATACTTGCGGATTTTCCTAATTCCTACTTATTGCATTTAAATCTCGGTGTTGTTTATAGCGATATCAAGGAGTGGACATTGGCCGGCGAAGAATATAATAAAGCATTAAATATCCAAAAAGATGACAGAGATGCATTGTATAATTTAAGTTTTGTCCTTTACAACGAAAATAAATACGATGAAGTGGAAAGTATTATCAACACTTTAATTCGTTTATATCCTGATGACAAAGAATTATGTATTCCCATGGCTTGTATTAAACTTAAAAAAGGACAGGAATCGGAAGCGTTTAATATTATAGAAAAGGCATTACAAAATGGATTTAAAAACTTTGAAGCCTTGGAAAATGAAACCGATTTGCAATCTATCATCAAATCTGAAAGATATCAGTCTATAAAGAAAAAATATTCATTGAATTAGCAATTAGCCATATTACTTAAACTATTTTCCCTGAATTTCATTATAGACCTTTTCAAAAACCCCTTCAATTATTGCTTTTATATTACTTTTAGTTCCATCAAACTTTATAGAGGCAATTTTATCTTTATTCTTTAGAATATTAACATTTATCTTTATAGATTGTCCTTCTACGGTATAAAGTCCACTCATGCGAAATGCATTAGGATATGCATCGACATCGGAATAAACAATTGGTGAATCTGATCCTTGTGATGTTAATTCTTGCAAATGCTCTTTCATTAGTTTCATTATTTCAAGGTCATCCATCCCTTCGTTGGCATTCTGAAATGTATTCTGAATAAAGATTGGTTTGGGTTGTATTAATTCAATTTTTACACCATCGGATATGCCCACATCAAAACTTGTTGCTCCATTTGGAGCAGTAAAAACTGGTTTTTGAATTTTATTAATATATTTCGCAAGCTCTGGCACGCGATCCCTTGAATAATTAAATAAAGTGGCGATATCAACTCTTTTGTCCCCTGGGGTAACAGCCAATCCGCTCATTCCCTCAAGCAAGCTATAAGTTAATAGACCTTGCCCAAATTGGCTGGACTCATAACTTACCCGATCTCCTGCACTACCTGTAAGAATAAAAATTCCGGTACGATCTTTCATTCTGTCGAATGCTTTAATCTGAGCTGGTGTTAGTTCTCTTGCTCCAATACTTCCTAAAGATTTAACGACCTCACCAGAATGGCAGGCATCAATAACTACCATTTGTCTTCGACTTGGACTTGTTTTTAGCCATTGAGTCAAGTTATCAGATGAGATTGTATAGGCATCTCTGATTGCTTGCTCTTGGAGGTTGTCACTTTTTATATCAGTTGTTAAATAGTAAAACTGACTTTTCTCAGCTTGGCCATAATTAACGCCATGTCCGGAGAGATATACAACCATTATATCTTCTGAGGTTGCTTTTTGATTGACTTCCTTAAATGCTTTCTCAATATTTGATCTTGTAGATTTTTTCAGATCATCTTTTTCGGAAGTTGTAAGAAGTGTAATATGAACATTTTCATTAAATAACTTTACTCCTACTTGTGATAATGCAGATGCAAAAGCCCTTGCATCTTTGTCTGGATATATTAAATCAAGTCCATCTCCACTATAATCGGACGTTCCAACAATTATTGCATAAAGATGTCGTTTTCCTTTAAAAGATGAACTATTGCCTTCCGTTGAATTACCTTCATTTCCACGGCTTCCCTGATATGATTTGTAGATCAATTCAAATGGTGGACTTTTAAGCCATTCTTCTTTATTAAAAGTTCTTAAAACAATTTTATTGCTATCACCGATAAAGTAACGATTATAATTAGATAATTTAATCGGTTTAACTTCTGTATTTCTTTCTGGGTTGGCATCTTCAATAATTTCTTTGTCATTAATAAATACACTAAGTTTTCCTAAATTTCCACTTCTGGAGGTGAGATTAACCAGCAACTCTTCACCAACAATTTTTGCATTAATTTCTGGATAGAGTGGAACTGAATTAAAGGTCGAAACGTCTCTTAATTGGGTATTCTGTACTTTAAAAATTGAAGACAATAACCCAGGTTCGTAGTATCTTTCTTTAAGTTGTTCTAGGTCAATCATTTCTAAGCCAACTCTGTATTTTAGTTTTATCATGGCTTCTGTTGAAGCATCAAATAAACCTGAAGGACTCGTAATTACCCAGTCTGATTGATCTAAAGCAATAAAACTAATAATCTCCTTTTTTGATTCACAATCCCAAAGTTTGATTGTTCCATCTGAACTACCACTTATTAAAGTTTTTCCATCCGGTGAAAATTTAACAGAATTAACTTTAGTCTGATGTCCATTCAATTGAAATTCATCATGTGTTTTTAAGTCCTCCACGAGTATTTTTCCAGAATTCGTACCAGAAGCAATATAGATGTTATTTGGTGAACCATCCGCCGACAATACTTCGTCGCCAGTTGGATTTCCAATGTTTTCTATACTTTCACCAGTTGCTATATCCCAAATTTGAGTAAGCCCATTAAAATATCCGGCAATTAATGACTTGCTATCGGAAGTAATAGTTAAACTGTTTACTTGTGAAGGTGCTGTAATGTATTTTAAGAAATTTCCTTCCTTATCAAAAAAGCTTATTTTTTTGCTATAACTCGCGGTAACAATTTGATTACCATCAGGAGAGTAAGCTGACGAACTAATTTGCTCACCAGGTTGTTTGATTATTTTTTTTAATACCCCAGTAATACTATATATAGCGGTACATCCATCATAACAACCTGCAAGTATATAATTTCCATCTGGTGAAAAATTTACTGAAGTGACCTTAGCTTGCAGTTTTAAAATAGTGTCAACTTTTCCATCAGCTGTCCATAATACTGCTGTTTTATCGCTACTGCCTGTAACAAAGTGATTTTTGTCAGGACTAGAAGCAATTGAGCTTATGCCAGACTTGTGTTGCTTGTAAACATTAAAAGTATTATTATAGGCATCCCATATTTTTAATGTGCCATTTAAATCACCTTGCAAAATTGATTTTCCGTTGCTTGAAAAACAAACAGCCGAAACTGGTTTAGCTCTTCCTTGATAATTTCGAATGAATTTTCCATTGATATCGTACTGAATGATTCCTTCCGATCCAGTAATTATAAAAGATTTTCCATCCGGATAAATTGTAATTGAATTTATGTCCCAATTTTTTGTATCCAGATCGTGTAATAATTTACCAGATGTATCCCAAATTTTAACTTCTCCATTATAACTTGCCGTTATAATTGTTTTATTGTCTGATGAAATATCACATGCTGTTACTCGATCAAAATGTCTAATGCTATGTTTTTTAATTGCATTTTTATCCCAAAGAATGGCTGTTTTATCATCGCTGCATGTTACAATATAATTTCCATCTTTAGATATTTTTGCTTGGTTAAGTCCGGAAGAATGCCCGATGAATGTCTTTAATACTTGACCATTAATATTTCTTAAAACCGCAGTTCTATCTGAACTTGCAGAAAGAATTAATTTTCCTTTTGAATCAAAACAAACAGATTTAACTGCTTTTGCATGAGTTATGGTTCTAATTTTACTTCCATTTAAATCATACAATATAATTAAACCATCATCAGCTCCAGTAGCAATGAAATCATTACTTGGTGAAAAACTAACTGTGTTGACGAAATTTCTATGATCGGATAAAAGTTTAATTCTTTCACCGGTTATTTTTAATAATTGTACATTGTTATCTGCAGCTCCAATAAGTACTAATTTAGTATCATTAGAAATTGCGACTGCCTGAACTTCATTGCGAGAAGTATAACTTATGATTTCGGTTCCTTTAGAATCCCAAAGTTTGGCAGTCAAATCTCTACTTCCGGTAATAATGTATTTGCCATCTGCAGAACATGCAGATGAACTCATAATAGCTGTATGCCCTTTTGGAATAACTAATGTTGGAGTTTGAGCATAAATCGAAAGGGTTCCTATGCTAATTAGCAAGATCAATATTGATTTCATGAACCTTCTTATGCAAATTTGTTGCATGAAGCTTCATGAAAAAGGCAAAAACTATGCCATTGTATTTTTTTATTGATTTATAAAAGGATAATAATCAATAAATTATTAATTGCTAATTGGTAAGAACTCTGAATTCTGTTCTTCGATTTTTAGCATGTTGCGCCTCCGTACAGTTGGAACCATTTGGGCAAGGCTCGACTAGACGACTTTCACCAAATCCTTTTGCTACAAGTCTTGAAGCTTTAATTCCCTTTGATATTAGATAGTCTACAACAGATTGAGCCCTTCGTTGCGATAAATTCATGTTATAATCATCAGAATCTCTGCTATCAGTATGTGAACTTATCTCTATTCGTATTCTTGGCTTTTCAGTCATTAAGGAATAAAGTTTTTCATTAATTACCTTTCTGGCTTCAGGAGTAAGCCTGGCACTATTTAAATCGTAATAAATGGGTAGAATATTTGGATCAGTTAATTTACAAGCAATTTCTTCCCAAGTACTAATTCCGCCCTGTTTTTCAAGAACTCTGGTTGTAATATTTTCGTATTGAGGCTCAACCCTTACTTCTCTAACGGTGTCGTCGCTAACCAATACTCTAGTTTTTATAGTTTTATAAACGGCAGGAATTTCTATTTCTTTTACCTGAGATGGGGTAACAAGTACTTGTTTTTGATAATAAGTTTTCTTCGGTTGAACTACATTTCTTTTATAGGTAGCCTCAGCAGTTATCTTCTGAATGTTTACTGGAGTCTTTTGTTCTGGATATTCTACGTAACATAAAACCTCACAATCACGAGGGTCTTTTGATTTACAGGATTCAACAGATGATTTAGATTCAAATCTTGAATAGGCCGGTTGTGAAATGACTTCTTCAATTGAATTAGTAAGTATAGTGGGTACTACTTTCAGAGGTTGATTTCCATCAACAATAGTAATTGTGTCTGTAACTGTTTTATAAACAGCTGGAATAATTTCTAATCTTTTACTGGTTGGCCTAACAACTACTTGCACTTCCATATCCTTAAAAACGGCTGGGACTCTTTCCAATTTAACGTATCCTGGAACTTTTGTTACTTGAATAGTTTTTTCTCGCCAAACATCTTCTTCAATACATCGTATGTAACACATACCTGGTTTTGGATTTGAAGGATATGGAGAATTTTGAGAAAATCCTTTTATTGAAACGATCAAAATGATCAGTGCAATTTTCATTAATACTTTCATATTGCTTGAAATTTTACATGGGAATAATAACAATATAGTGTAAAAGTATTCACATTCCTGAATATTTCAAACTTTTATTGGTTTTTTACCGAGTTCAATTGGATGGAGCTCTAATGTTATAACAAAAAAGCGGAAAGAATATGATTCTTTCCGCTTCATTTCCACTATTGAATAAAATTTACTAAGCTCTATCTTGTCTTACCTGCTGTGAATTCAAATTGAGTATTCTTATCAGCTTTTTCGTAGAATACTTTAAATTTTGAAGCTCCTCCACCTGGACAAATATTGGTAGGTTTCGCTTTGCCGTCGGTTTTTTGATAGCAAACTTTGAATGATTTTGCTTGATCATTTTGAGGCGCTACGGCACTTTCATCAGTGCTAATGGTGTATTTTACACAACCTTTTTTAACCACTAAATCTGCACAGGAAGTATTACTAACATAAGTACCTTTAAGTTCTGAAGGGTCAGTTATAGCAACAACTCCTGATTGAGTAGGTTTTGCATTTTTAGGAGATGCTTTATGGCCCTGAGCCATAGTATGAGTGGTATTAATGAGAAATAGGCAAAATGTCAATAATACAAAGAATGGATTGATTTTTGTTTTCATAAATAATTTTTTTATATTTAATTTATTTGAATTCGGATAAGCAACCTGATGCTTATGCTAACATCCAAAGGTACTCATAATTGGAAATGGTTATCACTAATTTTCCAAAATAATTGGTCTTTTTATATAAAATTACTTCTAAGGCTTACTCTGAGCTTTAAGTCTTATACATCAACTTCATTATTCTATTGAATCGTCAAGATCGAAACCCGTACTGCTGAATTCAAATTGTTGGCACCAAATGCAATCTGGCTTACCGCAACCTTGTTCAAAAGAGTCATTAATCATTTTCTCATAAGTCGTTTCTATTAAATGTCCAACAAACGCTCTGGCCTCATGATCAATGATGAATTCTTTTGAATAGAACTTTCTGTCTCGATCAGGAATTACATAGTAAAAGATCCCATCCAGAATTCTTCCAGTAAATTTTGATTCGCTATCGGCCAGAATATTATAAAAAACCATTTGTCTCCAGTATTCTCCACCATATGGATTTTTATCAGTTGGTACCATTAGCTTTGATTTAGCCATAGGTGTATTTGCTTTTCCTGTCTTATAATCTATAATTCTGAAGCCTAATGCTAATTGATCAATTCTGTCAATTTTGCCAGTTATTGGAACTTTTTTATAATAACTATTTCTAAAATTGTATTCATAAAGTGAATTTCCGAGATTTAACCATTTATCCTGATAATACCTTATAAAATCTGGAAGGCAATCAAATCCTAAATCTTTATATGCGTTCCATTCAATCGGTGTAAAATTAGATTCAACTCTTCGAAGATTTTTATTATAAATTTCTTGAAGTTGTTGTTCATTCAATGACTTAATGTTAGGGTATGATTTTAAGTATTCTTCCAATGTCTTGTGCACGGCGGTTCCAAATCCCATATAAATATTTTTAGCCGTTGGAACCTTTAATATATATTCATAATAGAATTTTAACGGACAATCAAGATACTTTTCAAGTGTGGAGGCTGATAATTTAAAATTTTCAAAAAATGAGTCTAAATAGTTTTTAGGGATTCTTTCAAATGGTTTAGAATAATTATTTAAGTTCTGAACGATTGTATTCGTTATAATTTCGTTATTGAACTTTCTACTTATTGAAGCAATATCCGTAAAGTTTTTTAATTCATCTATCAAAGGGGTTGATTCCAGAGTTTTTCCATCCTTACCTACCGTACTATAACTAATTTTAAGTGTTTCTTTGGCTCGGGTCATTCCAACATAAAATAATCTTCTTTCCTCTTCTATATCGGTATTGGATTCATTATAAGAATAACCCGGAGGTATTCTATAACCTTGTTGATTGCCCTTTGATTTGACTATGTTATCTACCATGAATACATGATTGAATTCGAGTCCTTTCGACGAATGATAAGTGCTCAGCCTTACCGCCAATTCATTTGATGATGAAACAATCAAGGGAATGCTTAATTTATAATTCTGAATTCTATCAAGTGTTTCACAAAGCCTATTTATTGTAATATTTGGTTCTATTTCAGACAACTGTTGAACATAATTATAAAAAGCATTGATAACATTTATTACTTCCAGATCTTGATTCTTGGAGATCACAAAATTTATAATGTTAAATTCTTTTAACACCTTTTCTAGATAGGATTGAAGGGTGAAATGGTCTTTGTATTTAATTAATTGATCAATGATAGAACTTAGTTTCAAAAATTGTTCAATACCACCAACTCGTTGAGTTATAAGAAATTCTTCTTTTCCAATCGCTTCTCTAAGGGAGATCGGAATAGCTGTTGAATCATTATTGATATCCTGGTTATTCCTGATTTTAATGCCATAGGCTAATAAACCAATTTCTAGTGTAGATATTGGAATAAATGGATAATGTAAAATCTCATATAGTTGTGAGTCATTGCTTAATGGCTGATGAAATTCAGATTCAAGGTACTTGAGAATCTGAATAATTTGTTTAATAATGGGGTAATCTAGAATATTTATTTCTTTACTTTTAACATATGATATTTCCTTTATAGTTAATGCTCGGGCAAATTCTTCTCCATCTTTGTTGTTTCTATAAAGTATAGCAATTTTTTCGGGAGAACAATTTTGATTTTTGATTAAATCTTCTATTTGAGAAGCTACATCCAAGGCTTCCTCCATTCGACTTTGGTATTCAATTATTTGAGGCCACACATTAGAGTAACTTGTCCTTGCAATAAGGGTATGATCGCTATTGATGTCCTCATGTAGTCTTTCTAAATTACTTTTAATAAAAAATTCTGCCGCATTCAATATGGCTTGAGAGGATCTGTAATTTTCTCTTAAATCAATAACTTCTGGATGATATCTATTCTTAAAGTCCTGAAGGTTTTTTACGTTGGCGCCTTGAAATCTATAAATGGCCTGATCTCCATCTCCTACTACAAAAACATTGGGTTGATCCCAGTACGAAATCAAAAGATTTAGTATTTCCATTTGAGATCCATTCGTATCCTGAAATTCATCCACTAATACATATTGAAATTGCTCCTGATATCGCAACAATAATGTCTCATTATTCTTAAAATAATAAATTACTTTATTGATCAAGTCATTGTAATCATAGAATTTATTTAGTCTTAATGTTTCATTATATTTATCATAAAGAGTTAATGCTTCAATGGTTTTTTCATATCTTTCCAGTACTTCTTCTTTAAAAATTTTTTCCCGTAAGTCTCCCTCTTTGAATTCCTTATACTTTCTCTTGTATCGGTAAGTTGGTCCTTCTCTTAATTCATCAATATCCTTTTCAATGCTTTGTTTTAATTCATCCAACGCCCAATGTTCCTTTTTAATCGTTTCAAACAAACCTAACATTTTGTACAATACAGGTTTATAATCTTGATCTGGCTTATAATGTATATAGTTGGAAGGTATTGTGTTCAGTACTTTCTCTATACATTCAAATTTATCAACCGTATCAGCTAGTCTAAATTGGGAAGACTTAAATAAATCCTGATTCTCTTGAATAATTTTATTGCAAAAAGAATGAAAAGTATATATGCCGACTTTTTTTGATTCAACAGGTCCTATTAACAATTGCAGGCGTTTTTTCATCGCCGTAACACCGGCATCTGTATACGTCAGACAAAGTATATTTTCAGCATCAGCTACTCTTTGTGCCAAAAGATTAGCTATTCTTGTTCCAAGTATTTGTGTTTTACCGGTGCCCGGACCTGCGATTACTAATACTGGTCCTTCAAGTATATCAACCGCATTCCTTTGTTTCTCATTTAATGATGCATATGCTTCATTAAACTTTAATGACTGATTATCTTGTAGATGCATTTTATAGAATCAACTCAGCTATTTGAAAGTTGAACAAACTTGTTAAGGTTAAATAATCAAATTCACAACTAATGTTCTACCCTGTGAATAATATCTTTTACTATATCTTTAATTTTTTCTCCAGCATCTAAAGTCATTCTTTCGTTACTTGGAAATTCAAGCATTCTGCCAGAAAGTATTTGTCTGTTTTGTTTGCTAACTTTTGACCGATCTCCTTTAATCAATCGGCCATAGGTATTATTAAAGGTAAATTCTACGCGCAAAGGCTCTGAACGATCAATGTTTTTTGTACTGACATTAAACCACTCTAGTTGGCCTGATAAAGTTACCGTTTTTAGTTGGGAAACTTCCTCAATACTGCTGGTATAATGTGTGATGACCTCCTTTTTCATCACCTTACCCAAAGAATCTTTAACCGGATTACCTTTTTTATCTTTTATTACTTCGGTAGTTGTTTCGTCATATTCATCTTCTATGATTCTGGATTTTTCTTTTTCTGGACTAAATTCCAGATTTTGAAGATTCATAACTATTTGATATTTATAGTTTCTTTCTGATTGCTTTCTGGTGTCGAATTGCTTCCAATTAGTACTTAATCCTGAAACGTCCATCATAAGTAGGTTTTCTTCAAGATTTGCAGGAAATATTTTAAAAGTGTTGTTAAGAACTTTAACTAAATAATAGTCTGTTCCTAATTCTTTAGCCATGGCTTTAAGCTGCCTTACATCCTTATAGTTAGAAGAAAGTAAATCGATTTTATTGAGAAATTCAAAAGCACTTCTTGCCGCTTCTTGATTATTCAGTTTTCTAGCCTCTTCAATAAGTTGAACAGCTGATTTATAAAAATAACCAATCGAATTGTCTTTGGATTCTTTTTTAAGTTCAGCAACATTTACAAATTGAAATTTTGCCTGATAACCTTCCTTTGAAACCAATGGAAGTAAAGGTTGAATGAGGTCTTGACGACGATCTATATTTTGATATATGTCATAAATTAATTCCCAGCTACTTTCTTCTTTAGTCAGCTTTAAATCAGCTTCATTTCTGAGATCCTTATCCTGTGCTTTTTTAAAGGCTAATTCCAGATTTCTTACATCTTTTGTTTTTTTATTTTTTTTCCCTGCTAATTTTTCAACAAGTTGATTAATGGCTTTATCGTAATTTCCTTGTTCAATAAGTTTAGAGGTTGAGGAACAAGAAATTGATATTACCACTACTGAAATCAATAGTAAATAAATCCGATTCATATTATGCTTTTTCAATTTTGACTATATTGTAACTATACGTTTAAATGAATTATTGAATTTAATAGGTTTTTAACTCAAAGAGGCCCAAAATTTTACTGAAAATAGTTTTATATCGAAAGTTAATACAAAGCGCCGATTGATTCATCCTTGGGATGACTTTTAGGTGCTGTGTACCCGGAACAGGAGTTGAACCTGCAAGCCTTACGGCATACGCCCCTCAAACGTACGTGTCTACCAATTCCACCACCCGGGTAAAAGAGGGCACAAAGCTAAATTTTCAGGAGTTTACTAAAAAATAATTTATTATTATATGTGTAAATTTATATAAAACAACGATTTTTATATTATTTTATTAAATAATATTTAAATGACTGAATATGTGATTTATACATAATTTTATTTTTAATTTGGCCATCTTTATAGAAATTTAGAAGGCTTTACACATAAAAATAATTTTAATATTTTTTATTTAAATATTTGGATTTTCTATATATGTGCTTTAATTTTACGCCTGATCCCAATACAGTGTCTCTAAATGTAGCTGATACTCCCTGCCCCTTTATCAATATTTAATTACTAAATTCTGCCTTCCAGCAGATTATTAAGATATGATATCAACCTCGGTTGATTAAAATCGTAGTTTTCTTATTTTGAGACCTTAGTCGAAAGAGCCTGAATTTGCAACGTGCAAGTTTGGGCTTTTTTATTTTTGGAAACTATCAGATCTATTGGAGTTTTTGTTGAGCAGGCTTGTCCCTCATTTAATTTTTTACATATTGGATCGATCGGTTCCATAACCTAGTCAAATATTTCCAAAAATATTTGCTTACTCTATTTTTGATTCTTTGTGGGAAAATAAAAATTCAAATTGCTTTTATCCAATTAATTCTTCCCAATATTCTGCTGCTCTTCTGGTATGTGGAATGCAAATCGAACCACCCACCATATTAGCTATTGCAAAAACTTCATAAATTTCTTCAGTACTAACCTTGCATTCATACGCCTTTCCAAGATGGTACTTAATGCAATCGTCACAACGAAGCACCATGGAAGCAACTAAACCTAATAATTCTTTTGTCTTTACATCCAAGGAACCGTTTTGATACATCTGATGATCAAGAGAAAAAAATCGCTTTAAAGGAAGATTGTCTTTGGACAATATTACTTCATTCATTTTTTCTCTATACGAGTTAAATTCATTTACCAATGACATAAAATTAATTATTAAATATTAAAAAATAGATTTGTTGTATTAAACTTATTAATGTTTATACCAAAGAATGCTTCATTATTAACACTATATCTTTACTTTTCGAACATTCTATTATCTAATGGCCTATTTCGTATTCCCTTAGTGCAGAGTTCAAAGACACCTTTTTATCGGTTGATTCCTTTCGTTTTCCAATTATGAGAGCGCATGGAACCTGATAATCTCCTGCTGGATATGACTTCGTATATGAACCTGGAATTACTACTGATCTTGCCGGTACTCGTCCTTGATACTTTACAGTTTGAGATCCGCTTACATCTAAAATATGCGTTGAACTGGTAATTACTACATTAGCTCCCAACACAGCTTCTTCTTCAATGATAGCCCCTTCAACAACAATGCATCGCGAACCAATAAAGCAATTATCTTCAATAATATTGGGACTTGCTTGTGGCGGTTCTAATACTCCACCTATACCAACGCCGCCAGCAAGGTGTACGTTGTTTCCAATTTGAGCACAAGATCCAACGGTCGCCCAGGTGTCCACCATAGAACCTGTACCAACGTATGCTCCAATATTGACATAGGAAGGCATTAAGATAGCTCCAGGTTCAACAAATGATCCATATCTCGCTATTGCTGTAGGCACTGCTCTTACTCCTATATCAGCATAATTCGTTTTAGTAGGAATTTTATCATAGAATTCTAAGTCTCCGGCTTTAATTATTTTGTTATCTGAAATTGGAAAGAAAAGCAATATAGCTTTCTTTATCCATTCGTTTACAGACCAGTTTCCCGTACTTATTTTTGTTGCTACGCGTATTTTTCCTTGATCTAAAAGTCCTATGACAGCCTTGACTGCTTCTTTTCCTTCAACCTTTTCCAATAAAGATCGATTGTCCCAAATTTCTTCGATTGTACTTTGTAATAATTTTATATCCATACTGAATTAATACACAATTGTATAAGTGATAAAAAATGAAAATATTCCAATTCCTGCGCCAACAATTATTTCCTTTGCAGAATGCTGATGAAGCAACAAACGTGAAGTCGCTATCCATCCGGTTACAATAATAAGGATCATTATAAAATAATCCAGGTTTAATTTAACATTTCCTAATCGATCAATTACGAACTGATTTAAACCATCCTCTTTATAAATTATTCGAATAGCCAACCATTGCATTAACATGGCAACTATACTGGCAACATGAATACTAAGTTTAATCCAATTATTAATAGCTAGAGAAAGACCACAAACTACTACTGAAGTCAAAACAAAAATAATCCAGGTATTTGGTATAGCGGGATCACTTTTCAAGTTTATCCATAACCATAGATAAAAAATCATACATATAATCAATGGAAAGATGCGATCTTGTCTTTCTTTCATTTCAATGCTTTGAATCACTTTTAAGAATTTGAGCATAACAATAGAAAGCACCGGAATAATTAATGAATATACACCTACTAATAACAATAATAATTTTTTTTCAGACCAATGTTGAATTCCAAACCAGAATCCCTTAATGGTTAATAATAAAAATAAATTATACAATAAGTACAAGATAGGGTGGAATACATAAGAAGTGATCTTAGCTAATGTATGAATCACTGAGCTGAATTTATTGACCTTTTTTTAATACCTTTTTTTGTGGGTTGGTAGTTGAATTACTTGGCGCAGGTTTATCCTCTGTTTTCGTTTTAGTTTGTGTTTTAGTTGGTAAACTTGGAGCTTTATTGTTCGCACCAGTAGAATTTGGTTTTGGCGGGGGCGGTGGTATTTTTGATAACAAAGCTTTAATTTGTGCAAATCTGGTTGTGTTCGTTTCTGTACCTTGACAATTGAGCGTTATCGCCTTGGAATCAATTTCTTTTATTCGGTTGGCTGGGCTTGGATGAGTGCTTATCCATTGAGGAGGTGTTGGTTGACCTTCAATCTTACGAAAAAAACCTGCTGCACCGTTGGCTTTCCAATTAGTAGCGCATAGATACTTAACCGAGAATGAGTCTGCCTGTGTTTCATGAGCGCGACTGAAACTTAATACAACTAAAGCTCCCGTTACTTGCTTTAAGACTTCTTTATTCCCCAATGCCGCATCTAATAAAATCTGAACTCCAAGTGATTTAGTAAGCTGTTTGGTAGAGTGTCTATTTGCTGCATGTGCAATTTCATGACCTAATACACCAGCCAGTTGATCTTCTGATTCCAAAAAATTAATCAGACCCGTATAAACATAAATGTAACCACCTGGAGTACAAAAAGCATTCAAAGTCTTAGGATCATTAATTATGGTTACTTTCCATTGAAAATCTTTTGCATAATCAACTAGTCGAGTATTTAATATTTTTTGCGTAAGTTCATTGATGTATTTGTATAATTCCTCATTTTCAGTTTTAGACAATATAGGATAATCTACGGGATTTTTTTCAATTTCAGTACTAACTTGCTTTCCCAATTCAATATCCTGAGAGACTGGAAAAACATTGAGATTTTCCCAAGAACTTTTGAAAAATTTGCAAGTCATTAGAGATGTAGACAAGCAAATTAAGCAAGCTAATACAAAATATTTCTTCATTACGATAATATAACGGGCAAATTTAATATAATAATACATCCTATTCAACAATAAAGCTTTCCATTAATCATTTTCAATTTATCCCTTTTGGTTACCTGTCAGTCCTCTAGATTTTAGAAAAATTTAACTCAATTGAAACAATTATAGGCTAATCGTATCATTCTTAATACCTTCGCAGATTCTTAGAAAGATACATGCTTTTGTAGATTATATCAAAGATTTTATAATGTTTAAGAAATATTCCCTTATTGCTTTATTGTGCTGCGGATTTTTCCAAGCCTTTGCCCAGGTAACTCCCTATGTCGAATACAAAAGAGAGTCTTATGAGATCAAAGATATTAAAGTACAGGGCAACCAATTTAGTGATGAAAAAGCAATTATTGGAATCTCGGGACTGAGAATTGGTCAAAAATTTAATTTGCCTGGTCCGGAAATTCCTGCAGCTATAAAAGCCATTTATAATCAAAAATTATTCTCCCAGGTTGAAGTAAAAATGGCCTCCCTGGAAGGTCGAATGGCAACCTTAATTATTCAGGTAACGGAGAAGCCTCGTTATACCACTCATTCATTTAAAGGTGTAAAAAAAGGTGCACATGACGAGTTGAATGAAATGGTAAGTAGTCAGATCAATAAAAATACTATTATTACTGATGATGTGAAAGAAAACATTATTTATAAATTAACTGAACATTATATTGATAAAGGATACCTTGATGCAAAAATTAAAATTCATGAATTAAATGATGAAAAGAAAAAAAATGCATCTAAACTAGTCATCGATATCCATAAAGGCAAACGTGTTAAAATTTCTAAAATCAAGTTCTCCGGTAATGAACATTTTTCTGACCGAAAATTGAGAAAACAAATGAAGGAGACAAAAGCCTGGACTAGAATATTCTCCAAATCAAAATACATTGAATCAAAATTTATTGAAGACAAACAAAAAGTATTAGAATACTATTATTCAAAAGGATATCGGGATGCTAACATTATCTCAGATTCTGTATATAGAAATAAAAATGGTAAGATTGCAATAGAAATAAAAGTTGAAGAAGGAAATCAATATTTCTATCGAAATATTATCCTAAAAGGAAATTCTCTATTTAGTGAAGATCAACTTAGAAAAATAATTGGAATTAATCGAGGAGACATTTATGACCAAAGTCTCTTAAGCAAAAGATTAAGCTTTAGTCAAGATGGAAGAGATGTTAGCTCTTTATACATGGATGATGGATATCTCTTTTTCCGGGCTGAACCAGTTGAAGTTGGAATCGATAAAGATTCCGTTGATGTTGAAGTTAGAATTTTTGAAGGACCACAGGCAACTATTGATAAGGTTTTAATTAAAGGAAATGACAGAACTCATGAGCATGTTATTCGTCGTGAATTAAGAACCAGACCGGGACAAAAGTTTAGCCGGTCTGATATCATTCGTTCGCAAAGAGCCATTATGTCATTAGGATTTTTTAATCCTGAATCAATGGGTATTAATACTCCTGTTAATCCCAAAAGAGGTACCGTGGACGTTGAGTACTCTGTGGAAGAAAGGCCATCCGATCAGCTAGAGTTATCCGCAGGGTACAGTGCGTTTGGATTAATTGGAACATTAGGTGTTGTGTTTAATAATTTTTCAACTAAAAATATATTTAAGAAAGAAGCGTGGCATCCATTACCTCAAGGTGATGGACAAAAGTTAAGCTTACGAGCACAATCAAACGGTAAATATTTTCAATCTTATAATTTTTCTTTTACAGAGCCCTGGCTTGGCAACAAGAAACCAAATTCTTTTACCATTGGTGGAGTGTATAGTTTATTGGATAACAGTCTAACGGCAGGGAGAGAAAGTAAGTTTAGCATTTTAAGGTTAAGCACGGCATTAGGTGCCCAATTACAATGGCCGGATGATAATTTTAGTAGAAGTACTGCATTAAATGTTGAAAGAATTCGTTTAGTGGATTATATTGGATTCAGAGCTAATAATGAAAACGTAAGCAATGGAGATTTTTACAATATATCTCTAAAGCATACTATATCTCGTACAACTATCAATGAACCATTATACCCCCGATCAGGATCGCGATTAAGTTTATCCTGTCAGTTAACTTTACCATATTCATTATTCAGAAAAGATTATAATCCAGATGAGCTTTCCGTAGGAGATCGCTATCGATGGATAGAATATCATAAGTGGCGGTTTGACGGCGAATGGTATTTTAACCTTGTCAATAAGCTTGTATTTGCCTTTAATGCAAAGATGGGATTTTTGGGATACTACAGTAAATCTTTAGGAGCTGCTCCATTTGAACGATTTCGTATTGGTGGTGATGGTCTTAATAACCAATCTTTTGCCATTGCAGGAAGAGATATTCTTGCTCTTAGAGGTTACGCTGAAGAAGATGTCCAAAGAAAAACTGTTGAACCACTTACGCAAGAATTGCAAGATGGCACCATATTTAATAAGTTTACTGCTGAACTTAGATATCCCTTGTCCTTGAATCCCAGCGCAACAATATTTTCTACTTTATTTTTTCAGGCTGGAAATCAATGGAATAGTTTTAAAGAATACGACCCATTTCTTCTCAAAAGATCCGTTGGTTTTGGAGTTCGCGTCTTCTTACCAATGTTTGGATTACTTGGATTTGATTACGGATTTGGCTTAGACAAACCTTGGCTAACACAAGCTGATCAACCTTTTAAATCTTATGGAAGATTCAGTTTGATTTTAGGATTTGAACCTGATTAGGATTGCCTGATATCAAAAGTAATATCCTTTTCTTCAAATAATTCCATAATTTCTGAAAGAGGACTTAACACTAATTCTATTTTATCGGATAAAACTTCTGCTTTTATCATATTACTGAATTCTGCAAGAACTGGTTTGATTCTTTCATCATCATGTAATTGAATTATAATTCGATCCGTAACATTATAGTTTCTAGACTTTCTTAAATTTTGTATTCTGTTAATTATTTCTCTAGCTAATCCTTCATGATGAAGTTGTTCTGTAATATTAATATCCAAAGCTACAGTAATATTATCTTCACTGGCAGAAAGCCAACCTGACAAATTTTCTGAAACGATTTCTATATCATCTTTAGTAATAGAATAATCTCTATCCTCAATGGAAATGATAAGAGGATTTCCTTGTTCAATCTCATTAATCTGTGATGCGCTGAATTGATTAATTAATTCAGAAGCTTTTTGCATATCTTTTCCCAATTTCTTGCCTAATGTTCTAAAAATTGGCTTTGCTTTTTTCTTAATCAATTCACTTTGCCCTTGAACATACTGTATATCCTTTATATTGACTTCAGCCTTAATTAATTCAGATACTTTTTCAATATCCGTTTTAAAATCTGCGTCAAGAATTGGAAGTAATATTTTTTGCAATGGTTGACGTACTCTTATTTTTTGCCCTTTCCTTAATGACAAAACCAGTGAAGAGATCTTTTGAGCATAGGCCATCCTTCTTTCCAATTCACTATCAATTAAGTTAAGGTTTCCATTCGGAATAAAACTTAAGTGAACGGAATTCTTTTGTTGCAGGATTGAATCATTTCCATCTTTCAAAGACTTGAATAACCATTCAGCAAAAAATGGTGCAAAAGGAGCAATCAATTGGCTAATCGTACATAGACATTCATATAAAGTTTGAAAGGCTGCTAACTTTTCTTCAGATGATTCTGTCTTCCAAAATCTTCTTCTAGATAATCTAACATGCCAATTGGATAATTCATCATTAACCAAGCGATCAATTAATCGCGTGGCAGAAGTTGGTTCGTAATCATCCATTAATTTTCTATACTCTATTAATAGTGAATTTAACCTTGATAAAATCCAACGATCTAATTCAGGTCGATTTTCAATCGGAATTATACTTTCAGGATCATAACTAAATTGATCCACATTTGCATATATTGCAAAGAAATTATACGTGTTAAATAGTGTTCCAAAGAATTTATTGCGCGCTTCTGTTATACCTTCCAGATCAAATTTTAAATTGTCCCATGGATCAGCATTATTAATCATATACCAACGAGTCGCATCGGCACCGAATTTTGGAATGGTATCAAATGGATCGACTACATTGCCTTTTCTTTTAGACATTTTTTCTCCATTCTTGTCTAGCACCAACCCATTAGAAATTACATTCTTGTAGGCTATGCTATCGGATACTAGTGTAGAAATAGCATGTAAAGTATAAAACCAACCTCTGGTCTGATCTACTCCCTCTGCTATAAAATCCGCTGGAAATTGCTCGGCGCTTAATTCTTTTGAATTAAAAGGATAATGCCATTGTGCATAAGGCATTGCCCCACTATCAAACCAAACATCTATAAGATCTGGTTCTTTAATTAATTTTTCACCTGTCTCAGCGACTAATAATATTTCATCAATATAAGGTTTGTGTAAGTCATTTGGAACGGACTGGTTAATTCCCAGTACCTTATTTGCCTTTTCGATTTCAGTTTTTAATTCATCAATTGAGCCAATGCATTTAGAAATGCTACCGCTTTGATCTCTCCATATCGGAAGAGGAGTTCCCCAATATCTGGATCTTGAAAGATTCCAATCTTGAAGATTTTCCAACCAATTGCCAAATCTTCCAGTACCTGTTGATTCTGGTTTCCATTTTATTGTTCGATTGAGTTCGACCATTCTGTCTTTAACTGCTGTAACGCGAATGAACCAACTGTCTAAAGGATAATATAATATTGGCTTGTCTGTTCTCCAACAGTGAGGATAATTGTGAGAATATTTCTGTGATTGCAATAATTTTCCTTCAGTCTTTAATTTGATTATTATTCTTTCATCAACCGACAGGTATTTATCTAATCCTAATCTTTCCTTTTCTGATTTTTTTTCTGAATCTGATAAATAGGCTTCTTTAACGTACTCACCGGCAAAATCAGTCACTTCTTTAGTAAACCTCCCTACTCTATCTACCAAGGTAAGTGAACCTATTCCATTCTTTTTTGCTACTCTCATATCATCTGCACCAAAAGATGGGGCGGTATGTACTACTCCTGTTCCATCTTCGGTGGATACAAAATCGCCAATTATAACCCGATAAGCATCACCATCCGTTGGGGTAGCATAATTAAATAGAGGTTCATACCTTAAGCCTTCGAGTTGACTACCCTTAAGAACCTCTTGGAGAATTTTAAAAAGCTGATTTTTCTCCGTAGACGCAGAAATAACAGAATCTAAATCAGCTCTATTTTCTTGCTTAAACCATTGGTCAACAAGTTTCTCCGCCATTATTATATGAGTGTTTTCTTTAGTATAAGGATTGAAGGTCTCAATAATTACATAATCAATATTCTCCCCTACGCTTAAGGCCGTATTACTCGGCAGCGTCCAAGGAGTTGTGGTCCATGCTGAAATGCGGAGATTTTTCAGATTTGTGAAGGACTTGGAAGGATCTGGAATTACTTTAAATAATGCTATAGCAGATACATCTTTAACTTCTTTATACGTACCTGGCATGTTTAATTCGTGGGAGCTTAATCCTGTACCAGCAGCCGGTGAGTATGGCTGGATAGTATATCCTTTATATAATAATCCTTTGTTATAAATCACTTTTAAGAGGTACCATACCGATTCTATATATTCATTTTCAAATGTTATATACGGATTATTGAGATCCACCCAATATCCCATCATTTCAGTCATCTGGTCCCACTCACTTTTAAATCGCATGACTGTTTCTTTACATTTTGCGTTATATTCTTCTACAGAGATTTTAATTCCGATATCTTCCTTGGTTATTTGCAATTCTTTTTCAACACTTAATTCGATTGGAAGTCCGTGTGTATCCCAGCCTCCTTTACGCGTTACTTTTTTACCCAATAGTGTCTGATAACGGCAGAAAATATCTTTGACTGTTCTGCTCATTACGTGATGTATTCCTGGTTTACCATTAGCCGATGGCGGACCTTCATAGAACACAAAACTTTCACTGCCTTCCCTTTCAGTGATACTTTTTTCAAAAATTTGATTCTCTTTCCAAAATTTTAATATTTCGTTATCAATCGACGGTAAATTCAGCGCTTTAGATTCCTTATACATAATAATAACTTACAAAAGTTCGCAAAGATAAGGAACAAAAAACTGATGATTTTAGCAAATTTTCTTTGATTCATATTTTAAATTAAGAATTGTAATCCTTTGTAGATAGGTATTATCCATATACTTTATAATTTTACGTATTGTAAGTTCATGAAAAGAAATCTTCTATCAGACAGTCTTATTAATAAGCGTCATTTCATTTTTATTCTTAATCCCATATCAGGTACACAAGACAAGACCCATCTACCAACCAAAATTCATCAATACTTTAAAAACTTATCGCATGAAATAATTTTGACCAAGTACCCAGGCCATGCTACTGAAATTGCAAAAAAATATGCCTTCGATGAAAACATTACTATTGTTGCTATAGGGGGGGATGGAACGGTAAATGAGGTTGTGCAGGCTATTGTTCATCAACCATGTTATTTTGGAATTATTCCAACTGGATCTGGAAATGGCTTTGCAGGTCACAATTTAGTGAATTTAGGCATGGCTCATTGTATTCAAAGAATAATGGGCAATCGATACTCTTATTGCGATGTCGTGAAGATTAATGAATTTGTTAGTTGTAATACAATTGGTATTGGATTAAGTGGTTATGTCGCACAAATATTTAATTCAAAAGGCAATCGTGGATTATTTAATTATGTAAAATTGGGATTGGGTACATTTTCAAACTTCGAAGTTTTTTCAATTAATGTGAACGATATAAACTATGAATTTAATTTAAGTTTAGAAATTGCTAACTCTTCACAATTAGGCAATAAAGCCTATATATCTCCAAATTCATCTGTTCAAGATGGGCAGGTGGAGTTAGTATTTTTGAAAAAACCAAAATTGTACCAAGTTCCCAGATTGATTTACGATGTCTTTTCCAGAAATCTTAATCGTAATTCTCTCATTATGATAAAAAGTTTTGACCATGGTGTAATTACTCTAATGCAACCAAATCATTACCACATTGACGGAGAATATAAAGGGGAAAGCGACTCTTTTAAATTTGAAGTAATTCGAGACGCTATAAAATTATTATCTTAATTGTTTTGTATGAAAAAAAAATTAAATCTTGCCATAGTATTTGGTGGAAGGTCAACTGAACATGAAATTTCTGTGCGATCTGCTAGAAGTATTATTGAATCTATAGACACCTCTAAATACAATGTAAGTCTAATGGGCATTGATAAATCCGGAAAGTGGTATTTGAATGAATATTCTCATTTTCTTCAAGCTCAGAATCAATTAAACGCAACACCTAAAGAATCTATTCAGGATGAGATATCCGTAACCAAACGTGATGAGTTTACAGGAGCTGTTTCGTTACATTCCAATAAAATTTTACAAACCATTGATATAGTGTTTCCAATTCTTCACGGATCATTTGGTGAGGATGGAACAATCCAAGGATTACTCAGAGCATTAGACATTCCTTTCGTTGGCGTAGATCTTTTGGCCTCTGCCATTGGAATGGATAAAGATGTAACTAAAAGATTATTAAGAGATGCTGGTATACCTATTGCGAATTATGTATGCCTGACTCATGTAAATTTTAATAATGAATCGTTTGAATTAATTTCTGAAAGACTTGGTCTTCCTTTATTTGTAAAACCTGCCAATGCTGGTTCTTCCGTTGGAGTACATAAAGTTCATTCCGCCATTGAATTTTCAGAAGCCATTCAGGATGCATTTCAATACGATAATAAAATTCTTGTTGAAGAAGCTATTATTGGTAAGGAGGTCGAGTGCGCCATATTAGGAAATGAAGATCCCATTGCATCTGTTGTAGGTGAGATTGTTCCACAATCAGATTTTTATACCTATGAGTCAAAATATCTTAAATCTAACGATGCTATAATGAAGATTCCTGCTGATATTGATCCAACAGTTGCGGAATTAATACGCAGAACAGCGATTAAAGCTTTTCAGGTTATAACAGGTGAAGGATTAGCGAGGGTTGATTTCTTTCTTAAAAAGGACAATTCCATCGTTCTCAACGAAATCAATACGATGCCGGGATTTACAAGTATTAGTATGTATCCTAAACTTTGGGAAGCAACAGGTATTCCTTATTCTGAATTATTAGATCGATTAATTGATCTCGCTATTGAAAGGCACAATCGAAATAAGAAGTTAAAAAACACTTTATAGTTTTCTGCATTAACTCCGATTTGTTGAAATTTTTATTCTACTTTTTGCTAGCTAATTTAAGGCTTCTAATAATTCTTTTTTCTTTCCCAATATTTCTGAGATTCAATCTCTTCCAAAATATTTAGGTAGTTCTGATATCGATATGAGAAAATATTACCCTTTTCAACTCCTTCTCTTACTTTGCAATCAGGTTCGTTCCTATGGGTGCAATTACTTCCAAATCTACATTGAGGAGAGAGACTAAAAAATTCTCTGAAATTATGGGCAACATCTGCCACCTCAAGGTTATTAAAAGAAAGTGTTTTTATTCCTGGTGTGTCGATGATATAGGTGTTAGTATTTAATGTAATCATTTCTGCAAATGTAGTTGTATGTGTGCCTTTTCCAGAGTAATCAGACAATTCGCTTGTTTTCTTCATGGCTTCAGGAATCAACGCATTTATTAAACTACTTTTCCCAACACCTGATTGTCCGGATAACAAATTAATTTTACCATCTAAGTATTTAAGAACTTCATCCAATCCTTCTTGTGTTGCAGCGGAGACTAAGCTCACTTTATATCCTATGTTTTCATAAATTTTTTTTAAGTCCCTATAGTTAATCAAATCTTCCTGATTGTATAAATCAGCTTTGTTAAATATGATTAGAACTTCAATATTCTGCGGTTCTGTGGTCAGTAAGAACCGATCAATAAATCCTTGTTTGAATGTTGGTTGGCGTAAGGTAGTGATGAGAACGGCCAAATCTATATTGGCTGCTATTAAATGTAATAAGTGTTTATTTTTAGGACTCTGTCGTGCAATATAATTTTTACGTGGTAGGACTTGTTTAATAATTGCTTTATTACTGTCCTCAGGTTCTATGTTTACATAATCTCCTACGGCAACTGGGTTTGTAAGTTCAGAATCCTCAAGCTTTAATTTACCTGCTAATCTTGAAGCATATGTTTTGTTTTCTTCTGCGACATAAGTTTCGTACCAACTTCCTGTAGATTTGAGAATTAATCCCTTCATGAATGTTATTTGGCAAAAAGTTGATCATATTGTCTTGTGACATTGGAGATTTCCGCTATCAAAGAGGGATCTTTTTCAATTGCATTGCCTACAACTACTAAATCTGCTCCAGCCTTAAAGAGTTCAATTGCCTTTTCTCCTGTGCTAATCCCTCCGCCAATGATTAAGGGAATTTTTACTTTAGCGGACACTTCACTTACCATTTCCGGTGTTATAGAGTTCTGGGCTCCGCTACCGGCATCCATAAATAGAATTTGAAATCCCAGGTATTGGGAAGCCATGGCAGTAGCAACAGCTATTTCAGGTTTATTCCTGGGAATTGGAATGGTTTGACTGATATAAGATGCAGTGTTGCCATTGCATCCATCAATTAACATATAAGCTGTTGATAGAATTTCAAGGTTTGTGGTCATTAGTTTAGTTGCCACTTCAACTTGTTTGCCTATGAGATACTCCGCGTTTCTACCCGATACGAGACTAAGAAATAAAATTGCATCTGCATATGCACTGATTTGAAATCCATTGCCTGGAAATAAAATCACTGGTATACATGATCGCTCTCTGATTAATCTAAGGCATTCTTCTAATCTATCTTGCAATATCAGGCTACCTCCAATGAAAAAATAATCCACATTGTGCTTGTTTGAGATACTAATGGTCGCCTCTAGATTTTTTATTTTCTGATGATCAGGATCAATTAATACAGCAAAGCTTTTGCGATTTATTTTTTTCTTTTCTAATAATTGAGTATATATTAACTCCCTCATTTAAAACAAAGGTAATGCTTATTATGCTTTTTTATTATGAGAATTAATTAACCTTTGAACAATTTAAACAAGAATTAATTGACAAAATATGTTTACTACTGAGAAACATTATCCTCTATCTCAATACCAGCTTTTCTCAGTTCTTCATTAAAGTTTTCTTCTTCTGTGGTCTGTGAATATTTTTTCTCTGGAGAATATTCTTTTGAAGTTATCACCGTGTCAGATATAACTTTATTTTGAATACTAGTTGATTTATTTGATGGTTCAGCAATTACTGATCGACTATTGGATTTGATTTTTGTGTTAATGCCGCTTGATTTATGATGAATTGTTTCAGACTTCTTTAGACTGTGAATATTAAAATAAGATTGTAACTGCAGTGCTATAACGACGCACAAAAGAATTGATAACAAATGTTTAGAAGCTAATAAATTTTTCATCTTTTTATATTTTAGAATGAACTTAAGATTTTTACTTAAAGAAAAATTTAAATTGATTTTTGCTGATATAAAATAAAAATCTACTTCATTAATGACTTTGAAGTAAGCCAAAAGTTAAAAAAAGACTTTATAAAAATTTATTGGGAAATACTAATAACCTCACTTTGGTAGCGTGGGGGAGGCTTGAACTCCCGACCTTGCGATTATGAATCGCACGCTCTGACCAGCTGAGCTACCACGCCATTTTATTGTTCTTAGACAATTAAGGGCGCAAAAATAGAGTTTTTCGCGTTTTGGCACATCCTATTAATTAATTTATACAATTTAACCTCATTTGGCCCGCTTTGGCCTTCTGATGCAAAGATCTTTTATATTGGGAGGGTTTTACGTCTAAAGCAAATTGATAGTAATGACAAGCTTCTGATTTTTCTCCGATTTCTTCCTTGATTATCCCAATATTGAGGGCTGAGAAACCCTTTAGGTGAGAGTAACCCGGATTAAAATTTTGACTTTCTATAGCATCTTCATAAAAGCTAATAGCTTGCGTTTTTTCTCCGTTAAGTTGGCAAATTCTACCCATTCTATAAGCCGCCTCAATTTTTAATGGGCTTGCATAATATTCTTCTAAATGCTTGAAGAGCAGCCTGTATGCTCTTTGATAGCTCTGGCCATCGCAGAGAAGTCTTGATTTCAGTAGGATAACATCTGGTTTTTGTCCGTATTCAGCTTCTTTTAGGGCTTGTTGATCCTCATCCGTTATAGATACACCCATTTTTTTAACTTGATTCAGGTAATAATTGTACTTATCTTCCATGCCTTTGAAATAACTAATCCATGAAAGTTTTTGGTAAGTTTCCTTTACATAATTCTTCCCACCACAGAGTCTAAGGTAATTTATAAAATCCGATTCAGCTTCATAGTCTAAAAATTGTAATTTGAGCAAACCTGATAGAAAATACAAATACGGTAGGTGGTTTTTTTGATCTATTGACTTTAAATTCAGTAATCTTAATGCTTCTCGGCAATGACCGGCTTTAATTCGAAGTTTGGTCTCAATCATTGTCTCTAAAGGACTGTAGGTATTTTTTGTCATCCTTTTAATCCAATAATTCTCTGCTTCTTGTGGATTATTATCTATGTAAGAAATTACAAAACAATAGGCTGCCTCTGCTTCTGAAAGGAATATGTCCTGGTCCGTTATTGCATAATGAATAAATTGCTTCAATTCTTCTTTACCATTTTTCAAATCACCATTAAGTCCAAATAAGTTTGACGTCCATTCCAATTCTTCTGGTATAGTTGAAAGCAATGTGTGTAATATTCCTAAAGATTTTTTTGAGTAAATAAAATCAGGATATGTCGCTTGACAATTTTCTAATTTTCTATAAGCCTCTCTCACACAATTAAACGCTAAAAAATTTTTTTCCCATTTCAGATAGATTAATGACCAATGTAATTGTATTTCACTATAGAGGAACAATTTCCATTCCTCTTTAAGTTTTGAAGACTCAATTAGATTTAATCTTTTTTTCCTGTTTTTTTCTAAACGATTGTAATCCGAATCTCTCTCATAAATGAATAGCTGAAAAAAATCAATGTAGTCTTCTAATAGCAAGCGGGCAAAATTCTCATTTGACATTTGGTTTAATCTACTTTGAGCATTACCAAGGTCTAGCTGTATGATTTGTTGATAAATATTCTTGTGTTGTATATCAAACTTAATATAATCGTTAGCCCATGCAGATGAATAGAAGAAGAAGAATAGAAGAAAATGTTTGACCAACTCTATTTCTTATAGATTGTATACTCCTAACAAAGGACAGTGATCTGAAAGTCGAATCTCCCTTAAGTGTTTAAAATCTTTAACTAATTCGGAATGTGTTTTAGAAATAGATTGATAATCAATTCTCCATCCTTTGTCTTTTGGGTATGAGCCTGCCCTATAACTCCACCAACTAAATTCCTTAGCCTGCGGTTTAATTATTCTAAACGCATCATCAAATAATTCAGTAAACCATGCTTCCAGCCAAGCTCTTTCTTCAGGGCGATATCCACTTGGATTATCTTTGCGTTCAGGATTGTGAATATCAAGTTCTTTATGAACAATATTGTAATCACCAACTACGATAAGTTTTTTGTGTTTGTACAATAAATCTTTAATCCATGGATAAATATCTTGTAAAAATTTCATTTTAAATTCATGGCGCTCTTCCCCGGTTGTTCCAGAAGGAATATAAATATTCATTAAGCTCCAATCCTTAAAATCCAATCGAATAAATCTTCCTTCTCTGTCGTATTCTTCGATTCCACAGCCCGCCTCAACGTTTTCCGGTTCTATTTTACTAAGGGTTACAACCCCACTATATCCTTTTTTTTCCGCACAATGCCAATACGCTTTATAGCCCTGAGCAAAAAACATATCCGGATCGGCATAAGAAGCATCCATCTTGGTTTCCTGAATACAGATCATATCGAAGTCATTGGATTTAATCCATTCTAGTAATCCTTTTTGCACTGCCGATCGCAATCCATTCGTGTTAAGAGAGACTATTTTTTTCATGACCTTTTGTATTCATTTGATTAAATCGTGAGATGCCTGATTATCTCTAAAATTAATTATCGAATATCCAAAGTTAATTCTCTTGCTTCGAAACTGCTTAATTCTTTAAATTGAAATAGCCTATTATTAATTTCCTCAACACTTAAGTTTTTTAATCGTGTCAAACTAAAATTTTCAACGCAAAAAGAAGCCATTGCTGATCCATAGATTATAGCCGTCTTCATATTTTCAAAACTAATAACTCCGGTTCTTGCAAGATAACCAATTAATCCGCCAGCAAAACTATCACCTGCTCCGGTAGGATCTACAACTTCTGGAATGGGAAGACCTGGAGCAAAAAAGATTTGATCGTTATGAAATAATAAGGCCCCATGTTCTCCTTTTTTAATAATTAAATATCTCGGCCCAAAACTATGAATTCTTTGTGCTGCTTTTACTAAAGATCTTTCACCAGAAAGCTGTCTGGCCTCTTCATCATTAATGGTTAAGACATTAACTTTTTTTAAAACTTCATGCAATTCATCTAATGCTGTATCCATCCAGTAATTCATTGTATCTAATACCACAACTATAGGTTTAGTCTTGAGTTGATCTAGTACGGATAATTGTATGGAAGGAGTGAGATTGCCAAGCATTATATATTTACTAGTAGTATAAGATTCTGGAAGAATTGGTTTAAAGTCTGCTAGAACATTTAAATCAGTAACCAAAGTATCTCTATTGTTCATGTCATTGTGATATTTTCCTGACCAATAGAATGACTTTTTATCCTTGATTCGGACTAGACCTTCCGTTGAAACTCCTCTTCTCTGAAGACTTTTTATTTCTGTTTCTGGAAAATCATAGCCTATTATGGATACCAGATTTATGCTGGGATAGAAATATGATGCTGCCCAGCTAATATAAGTACATGCTCCTCCTATAACCTTATCTACACTACCATAAGGTGTTTCAATAGAATCAAAGGCAACTGTCCCAACGGTTAAAATACTCATTTTAAAATAATTTAATATACAAAAGTAAAAAGCCCTGTCTCGCGAATTGGATGACAAGGCTTTTTATTTTTATGAGCGCCCCTTCTTGGGCTCGAACCAAGGACCTGCGGATTAACAGTCCGACGCTCTAACCAACTGAGCTAAAGAGGCGTTTTTCCAAAAATAAATTTTTGGAGCGCAAATATACAAAGGCGTATTAAGATAACAAGTTTTACGCCTGTTTTATTACTACTTTACGATTAATCTTTGTAGACCCCAATTTCGAACACCAGCGTTAACCCTAACCATATAAGTCCCTTTCGGCCAAGTAGATACGTTAATCGAGTGATTTGGTTGAGTCAAGCTTTGTCTATATTGTTCCTTAGCCTCCAAATTATAGATAATCAGCTCTGCCTTACCCGTCCAATTCTTTTCAGAAATACTGATTTGGGCAAATTCTGAGGCTGGATTTGGGCTAATCTGAATGTCAACTTTGTCAATTTTAGGTGTCTTATTCGAAAGAATGATCTGATCGGCAAGATATATGGCTACAGTATCATTCTCTAAATCACCCGCGAACTCTTGTTCAGCAACCACATATCGAAATACATCATAATCAAATCCAGGGCTGATCCATTTATATTCTTCAATAGTCGCATTACCTACTGGAAAGCCACCAAAAGTAATTTGCAAGGTGGAGGTTGTTTTAAGCTTCAAGCATGCAAATTTTCCCAAAGGAGTACTGATGTCTCCCCAGGAATCCACACGACTAAAATTCTCTAATTCAAATTCAAATTTGCCAGTCATGGGATCAGTAATGTCAAATTTGGTTGATCCTTCAATTTCATCATTAAAATTTAATGGAAATTTATTTATAAGATAAGGGTCTTTATATTCAATATAATTATCCCCATCTTCCGAAAATCCCAAGATGTGCATATCGCTATTGGTTACCTTGGCGAAAGTGAGGGTTGATAAGAAATTATTATAATCTACTATAGCTAAATTAGACCCAGTAGCTAATGTTCCGGCACCAAACAAGTTTGGATTTACATAATATACGGTATCTTCCAACCCTAATAAATCAAGACTGTCAAATTTCCAAACTTGATTTCCGCCGGTTGGCTTAACTTCAGTTTGAAAATTTATTTGAGAATAATCAACACCATCCGTAAGAAAAAAACTATTTATGTCTGGATGTTGATTCACGGTAACTTGTGCAAACACATGAGAGGAGTAAATGATAAAACCCAATAAGAAAAACTTTTTCATAATAAAATTTGGTTCAAACATACGTAAAAGTTCAAAATCCTTTGAAAAAAACTAAGAAATTCAGTGTTCCAATCAAGCATTAACTTTGTATTCAGGATGAATTACAAGGCAAAAAAATCTTATGGACAACATTTTCTTATTCAACAGAAGGTAATTGACCGTATAACGGAATTGATAATACATTCCGGACTCGAGAAAGTATTGGAAATTGGACCTGGGAAAGGAGCGCTTACCGCCGCTCTATTAAAGCATTTCAGTTACTTTATAGCGGTAGAAGCAGATCAAGATATGCTAGAATATTTAATAAATGTTTATCCGGAAAATCGAAATCAATTTATCGGCAAAGATTTTTTAAAATTAAACTTGGAAAATATTTTTGAAGGCAGTTCATTTTTAATCTGTGGAAACTTTCCTTATAACATATCTTCTCAAATTGTATTTAAAACTTTAGAACATGCTGATCGAATACCACAATTAATTGGCATGTTTCAAAAAGAAATGGCTCAAAGAATTGTTGCTTCTCCTGGTCGAAAAGAATATGGAGTAATTTCTGCCTGCACCGCTTTGTTTTATAAAGGTCAAATTGAATTCGATATTGGTCCGGGAAATTTTTCGCCTCCACCTAAAGTAGATTCTTCAATATTGCGTCTTAGCAGAAATTCAAATAATTTGACTTACTCAGAGTATTCGAGGGCCAGAAAAGTTATAAAACATTCCTTTTTGCATAGACGTAAAACTTTACGTAATAATTTAAAGACGTTAATACCAGATCCCTCTATATTATCTGATTCTTTTTACAATCAACGTGCAGAAGATATAACCCCACTTGAATATTTGCGTTTAAGCAAAGAACTTAATTTTTAGTTGCGTGTTTCAATCCATAAAATAATTAACATGAATTTTCAGGATAAAATCAACAACGATTTAAAAGATGCCATGAAGGCAAAAGATGAGAAGTCTTTACGTGCTATTCGAGCCATTAAAGCAGCTATATTATTAGCTAATACTGACGGAAGTGGTCAAGAACTTACAGAAGAAAGAGGTATAGCGATAATTCAAAAATTATTAAAACAACGTAAAGAGTCATTAGAGATTTATGAAAAACAAAACAGGGAAGATCTTGCTTTAACAGAGCGTGAAGAAATAGAAGTTATCTCTAAATATCTACCAGCGCAAATGAGTTTGGATGAGTTAAGAGGTTTTATACAACAAATCATTACAGAAACAGGAGCTGTTGGGTCTAAAGATATGGGTAAAGTTATGGGTCAGGCTACAAAACAGCTTGCAGGCAAGGCAGATGGCAAAACTGTTTCATCAATCGTTAAAGAATTGCTTGGTGCATAATATAATTATTATGCTTCTGAATAGCTTTTTTTAACTTTATTCACTTGAAAGCATCTGGTGTATTCCTTCAATTTCTATAAAGAATGATGGATTTTGATTTTCATTTTTATCTTTAGACTTTCAAAGAAAAACCAATGAATAATACAAACAGTGAATCATTCAAGCCCTATGTAGATCCTAATATCAGCATGCCTGAATTTACCTTAAAAGCGATCTTATTAGGAATATTATTTGGCGTAATTTTTGGGGCTTCGACCGTTTATCTAGCTTTAAAAGCTGGGCTTACGGTATCGGCTTCAATTCCCATTGCTGTATTGGCTATATCCTTAGGTAAAAAACTACTGGGTACAAATATTCTTGAGAATAACATTATACAAACTACAGGTTCAGCTGGAGAATCTATTGCCGCTGGTGTTGTATTTACTTTGCCTGCATTCTTATTTCTTAGTGATAAGGAAGTTGGAGATAATTATTTTCAGTATTGGACAATATTTACTTTAGCCGTTTTCGGAGGAATATTAGGAACATTAATGATGATTCCTCTTAGAAGAAGTCTTATTGTTAAGGAACACGATTCTCTTCCATATCCAGAAGGAACAGCTTGTGCTCAAGTATTAATTGCCGGTGAAAAAGGTGGAGATTTTGCAAAGACGGCCTATTACGGTTTAGGTTTTTCTTTGTTATACGCTGTATTACAGAAAGTATTTCATGTCATTTCTGAGGTACCGAGGTGGGGCACAGCACAGGTGAATAAGTTTTTTCCTTCAGCCGTAGTTGCCGGTGAAATTACCCCTGAATATCTCGGTGTTGGATATATCATTGGCCCTAGAATTGCTGGTGTGCTTGTTGCTGGTGGTATTCTGGCTTCCTTAGGCTTGATTCCATTGCTATCCTACGTTGTAAATCCTGATGTTATCGCAGCACAATTGGCTAAGCTTAATTTATTAGACGTTACAAAGGCCAGTGCTCGTTTTGGTTGGGATCCTGTTGCCCATACTTTCGGCAATACTGCAGAAGCCGTATACAGAGCTTATATAAGACAGATAGGTGCCGGAGCAGTTGCAGCTGGTGGTTTTATAACTTTATTAAAAACCATACCCACAATAATTTCTTCCTTCAAGGATAGCATGGGAAGCATTAAGGAAAAAACAGACACCGCAGTTTCGAGAACAGAAAATGATCTTTCGTTTCGTGTGGTTCTTTTTGGATCAATTGGATTAATTGTCCTTCTAGCCATCTTGCCTCAGGTGCCTGGAACTTCAATTATCAGCAAATTATTATTAGGTCTGTTAGTTATACTGTTCGGTTTCTTTTTTGTTACCGTGTCCAGCAGAATTGTTGGAATAATTGGTTCTAGTAATAACCCGATTTCTGGAATGACTATCGCTACGATTATGGGAACTGCGCTGGTATTTATTGCTGTGGGCTGGACTGGTCAACTTTATGAACCGATGGCTTTAGTAATTGGTGGAATGATTTGCATAGCTGCTGCCAATGCTGGTGCTACTTCTCAGGATTTGAAAACCGGCTATATTGTAGGCGCAACACCACGGTATCAACAGCTTGCTTTATTTATTGGAGCTTTGTTTTCTTCCATTGTAATTGGTTTTACGGTTAAATATTTGGACACTCCTTCTTCTGAAATGATAGCCAATGGTGTTCATCACGCTATTGGTGATAAATATAATGCCCCCCAAGCAACCCTTATGGCAACCTTGATAAAAGGATTGTTGTCTTTCAACCTGGATTGGGTTTTTGTTCTCAGTGGTGTATTTATCGCAATAGTATTAGAGTTATGTCAAGTCAAGGCGCTTTCTTTTGCGGTAGGTTTATATCTTCCTTTATCAACAACACTTCCAATTTTTATAGGAGGTTTGGTAAAAGGAATCGTGGATTGGAATAGCAAAAGAAAAAACAAAGCCACGGAAGATGCTGAACTTGGAAAGGGTAGTTTATTTGCAACTGGATTAGTAGCTGGTGGCGCCTTAGCGGGAGTCATAGTAGCACTACTTACTGTTAATGAAAATATTGCCAATTCAATTGCTCAATTTAGCGCAGAACATGGATTAACGAATTGGTTTGGTGATCACGGGTATAATTTGCTTGGTGTTATTTTCTTCGCATTTATGGCCTGGGTTTTATATCGAATAGGGTCAAAGGATTAAGGATTGATTATATAGCTTTACTATTTTTGATTGGACAATCAAAGAAATAAAATTATAGATGCAGCATCTCAATGTATTGAGATCGAGTTTCAGTCCCTTGGCAAGTTAAAATCTTGCATTAACGATGATTTTATCAATGCGGTTCTTGCTATTCAACATTTATCCGGTAGACTCATTGCAACTGGTATTGGGAAGAGTGCTATTGTTGCTCAAAAAATTGTAGCCACTTTAAATTCAACTGGCACCCCTTCTATTTTTATGCATGCAGCAGATGCAATACATGGTGATCTTGGAATGCTTAGATCAGAAGATATTGTTCTTTGCATTTCCAAAAGTGGAGAAACTCCTGAAATAAAAGTACTCATTCCTTTAATTAAAATGAGATCGGTACAATTAATTGGTATGTGTTCAAATTTGAATTCATATTTGGCACAACAATCCGATTTTGTGCTTCACATCCCGATTGATCAAGAAGCAGATCCAAATAATCTCGCTCCGACAGCAAGCACAACATCTCAAATGGCCATGGGAGATGCTCTAGCGGTCTCTTTACTTGCACTTCGAAATTTTAGTCCAAATGATTTTGCTCATTTTCATCCAGGAGGTTCTTTAGGCAAACAACTTTATCTCACGGCAGGTGAACTCTGTAGAAATAATGCACGTCCAATTGTACATCTTAAAGATAATTTAAAGAAAGTATTATTAACGATTAGTTCTAATCGACTTGGTGCGACTGCTGTATTGGATGATTATCAAAATTTATGTGGTGTTATAACAGATGGAGATATCCGTCGACTCTTTGAAAGTACAAATAATCTTGACGCCATTAAAGCTGAAGACATCATGAACAAGAAACCAAAATTCATTCAGCAAAATGAAATGGCCGTTTCTGCACTGCGAATGATTCAAGAATTTAGCATTTCTCAAATTCTAGTAATGAACGATAAAGAATTTTACGGGATTTTGCATTTACACGATTTACTTAAGGAAGGTATTATTTGATCTAAGTTATGTTTTTTCCAATTGGTGATGATCAGGTTGAAGGTGGGCATAAGCCATTATTTGCTTATTCCTTAATTCTTATTAATTTATTTGTTTTTGGTGTAGAATTAAGTCTTGGCCCAGATCATAGTGAATTATTTATAAGAAAATATGGCGCTGTGCCTTCTGAAGTAATGTTTGGCCATGATCTGTATACTTTAATCTCAGCAATGTTCTTACATGGTGGATGGATGCATCTCATTGGAAACATGCTATTCCTTTGGGTATTTGCTGACAATATCGAAGCCGTTATTGGCTCCATTAATTTTATTTTATTTTATATTATTGGAGGAATAGTGGCTTCGATGATTCATGTTTTTTTTAATCCTTATAGTGACATACCAATGGTTGGAGCAAGTGGTGCTATATCAGCCGTTTTAGGAGCTTATTTAATTATTTTTCCAGCTTCAAGAATCAAAGTATTTTTTATTTTATTTTTCTCTGTATTTTATGTCCCTGCTTTTTTCTTTCTTGGAATTTGGATTGTACAGCAAATTGTTGCTGGATTTGGAACTATAAATAGCACTGCCCAAGAAGCTTCAAATGTTGCCTGGTGGGCTCATATTGGCGGATTTGTTTTTGGTGTTCTGATCGGATTTCTTATACGTTCACAGTATAAACACAGATATCGATATCATCGCGAGATTTAAGCTTAGCGTCCCAATCATTTTTTTAAAAGTATTATACCACTCCTTATATTCGGATCTCTTTTTAAGAACTGTCTCATTATATTCCTGAAGTAAGTTTACTTCTTCATGCCCTTCTTGATTTAAAGCGTTAATCATTCCATTAGCTAAGTGTTCTTCTTCTAATTTATTGTTGGAGAAATAATAAGAAAAAATTCTTGCTTCGTGAACTATGCTAATTGCCACTGCTGGACTTAATAAAGTATTACTTGGTTTAAGTTTATTTTTTCCATCCATCGTTTTTCCTTCTCTTAATTCTCGAAACAATGTGGTCAGTTTTTGAATTTGTTGCTTTTTCAGTTCTGCTAGAGGAATTTCAAGCATTCTTCCCAGTTGATTAACTCTAAATGTTATAATCTCCACTTCCTCTTCGATGCTTTGTGGCATAGGCATTGATATAATATTAAATCGTCTTTTTAAGGCAGAAGACATTTCGTAAATTCCACGATCAAGATCATTTGAAGTTGCAATAATATTAAATCCTCTTTTTGCTTCAATTTTTAAATTTAGCTCTGGAATTGAAATTACTTTTTCAGATAAGAGAGATATTAAAGCATCTTGTGTTTCTGTTGGTATTCTGCTCAGCTCTTCTATTCTCGCTATTGTACCCAACTCCATTGATTTCATGATTGGTGATGGAATTAATCCCTCTCGCGTAGGTCCTTTTGCTATTAAACTGGCATAATTCCATCCATACTTTATAAGATCTTCGTGAGTGCCACTAGTGCCTTGGATAATCAATGAAGAGTCTCCCGAAATTGCTGCGGTGAGGTGCTCTGATAGCCAGGTTTTAGCTGTGCCTGGATAGCCTGTTAGCAATAATGCTCTGTCCGATAACAATGTCGCTATCGACATTTCAATTATTTTCTTTTGCCCAAGATACTTTGAAGAGATTACAGTTCCATCTTCAAGTTTGGCACCCAGAATATACTGTAGAACAGCCCAAGGAGATAGTTTCCATTGTTGAGGTTTGGGGTGCCTATCAAGTCTAGCTAAAATTTCCAACTCGTGGGCGAATGTTTGTTCCGCAGAAGGCCTAATTATTTCGGATTGATTAATCATTTTATTCTATTGTCTTTAGAGACCATGCTTGCGCTTTGTCAGTAAAGAATGTTTTTGTTGTTTTCCATGTTGTCCTAAAAAATTCTGACCCTCGGTATTGTTCTAGTGATTCTACATCTTTCCATTTACTGATTGTCATTAATATAGTTGCATCAGATATATCTTGCAATAATTGGACGGAGATACAGCCTTCAAAAGCCAGTATGCCCGGTTGAGTTTTTTTAAAGAATTCTTTAAAATATTCTATTGCATCTTTTTTAAATTGCATTTTTACTATTCTTGTAATCATTGAAAAATAATTTGCAATGTGTCTTCTTTATAAATGTCTAAGGTTTTTGATGCATTGCGACCGCACAAACATAAAGTCATATTTTCAGACGGTGTAAAATTTACATAAAAACTTCCATTCTCTCGATTTTGATTGCTGAGCGTAAAGTTGGAAATAACATGCTGTGATTGGGTAACAAAAGAAAACTTTCTGTCCTGACAACATTTTTCAAATTCCGATTTGGATATATTAAAAACAATATTTCCATAATGATCAATGTAAATAACTCTAGCTTGAATTCTTTCCCTCTGATAAACTGGTTTGACACTAATTTTTCGAACAGGGTCTTCTAAATTACTAAACACAGATTCAAGCGGTTGGTCGCTCGTGATTAAATGCAACGCAGATGCTATTCGATCTCTGTATTCAACGCAATCATCACTAATTCGATATATTTTTTCTGCCGGATCATCTTTAAGAATCAAATCGAGTAAACCATTATTAGGTAAAATCAGATACTGATCTTTATAAATGGCTAATAGTATACCTTCGTCTTCACTGGAATTAAATACCCATCCTAAATGAATGGTCTCTGGAGCTGAAACTTTCAAAATATTACATATGTGATAGGATGCTTCAACGAGATTGAATAATTCAATCTCATGATTAATATCTAAAATATGTATATTATTATTATGTGAATAGATGGCAGATTTAAGCGCGGACAATCGATAATCGTTTGATCCAAAATCAGAACATATGGTTAAGATTCTTCGATATTGAACTAAGCTCATGAATAGGTTGTTACATTATCTTGAAAAATAATACAATTCTACTACTTTTGTAGCAGTTCATAAATAATAATAAATCTTTAAATATACCTAATTGACTCAAAGTGAAATAGTATTAACCATCGACGATGTTGATCATCTAGCGCTTTATGGTGAGAACAATTCCAAACTTAATCTCCTAAGAAAAGCTTTTCCCGACACATCAATTTCCTCCAGAGGTAACCAGTTGAGAATTAGTGGACTAAAAAAATCAGCTCAGGATGTAAAGTCAAAAGTAGAATTAATGGTAAAGATGTTGAGGGATAGCAAGGAACTATCATTACAAGCCGTAGAAGATCTTATTCAGGGTGATCATCCCTATCAATTTCAAAGTTCTAATCTTGAAAACCGAAAAGTGCTTCTTCATGGTCGTGAAGGCAAGGTCATTTATGCTAAAACCAAAAATCAGTTGGTGCTTGTAGAGGCTGCAGAAAATAACGATGTAGTTTTTGCAATTGGGCCTGCCGGAACTGGTAAAACTTATACTGCTGTTGCAATTGCTGTACGCGCTTTAAAAAACAAATCAGTAAAAAAAATAATTTTAACACGACCAGCCGTTGAAGCCGGGGAAAGTTTAGGGTTTCTTCCTGGAGACCTTAAAGAAAAAATAGATCCTTACTTAAGGCCTTTGTATGACGCTTTGGATGATATGATTCCAGCGGATAGATTAGTCCAGTTGATTGAAAATCGTGTTATTGAAATAGCTCCGTTAGCTTTTATGCGGGGAAGAACCCTTGATAATGCCTTTATAATTCTGGATGAAGCTCAGAATTCTACCAGTCTTCAAATGAAGATGTTTCTTACAAGGATTGGACCTAGTGCAAAATGCATAATTACTGGTGATCTTTCACAAATTGATCTTCCCTTCCATCAGAAGTCTGGTCTTAAACATGCCTCTAGATTATTACAAAGAATAAAAGGAATTACAACGGTTGAATTGTCTACCGATGATGTTGTGCGACATCGTCTTGTAAAAGAAATTTTAAAAGCCTACGACCAATCTACCATACCAAATAAAAATAAAATATCTGAAGAAGAATGAAAACCTCATCCGTTGAATATCTCGGCAATTTAAGAACTCGGTCAACACATCTTAGATCAGGAGAAAAAATAATTACCGATGCGCCAATCGATAATCATGGTAGAGGGGAAGCCTTTTCTCCTACGGATCTTGCGGCTACTTCTTTGGCCAATTGTATGCTAACTATAATGGGAATTGCAGCTAACAATCATGGAATTAACATGGATGGTGCTCGTGCAGAAGTTATGAAGATTATGAAAGATAATCCACGAAGGATTGGTCAGATAATTATTGATGTTCATATGCCTGGAAATGAATATTCAGCTAAAGAAAAAGCTATTCTTGAACACGCAGGAAGAACTTGTCCTGTTGCTAAATCACTTCATCCTGATTTAGAACAGACGATCCACTTTCATTGGTGAATAATATCAATCATTCATAATTAAACACGTTTCAAATAAATTCTATTATTGGAATTAATACTTCTATGATTTGTTGGGATTTCAACAATCTAATTACTACATAATACTTTTTTAATAAGATTAAATAATCTAAGTATTATAAGGATCTGAAAGATTAATCCTGTTAATTTCCTGTAAGCTTAGGAGCTTACCTAGATAAACATAAATATGATTATGCTTCCGAAGTTATCTTCGTTTCGAAAAAGATTAATTAATAATTAGCGGTTTATTACTTCTCCATCATAGCATCCTGCGGAACAGGAGCAGATGCTGACTTCATCATTTTCTTACCAAGATCAAAAGATAAAGTAATCTCGTGCGATCCTCCACTGTAAGTTTGAAAGTCCTGATATGTCTGATCATAAGAGTAGTAAATTCTAAGTTGGTTAACTCTTACCCCTCCTAAAAATCCAGTTCGATTGTCTGATGGTCCAAAACTATAAGTAAATCCAATAAATAATCTCTCATCTAAAAGGCTAGCCAAAACATTAAGATCTGTTCCAAAAGGAACATCGCTAACTTTTCGAAGACAGAGTGAAGGCTCAAGTATTAATCTATATTCCGGAACCTTCCATTTTAATCCTAGATATCCAATAAAATTGAATGATTTACTGGTATCCTCTTTCGCTTTCTCATCTAAATTAGTGAATACGATATGCGGAAGAGTTATTCCCAGTTTGTATTTATCGGCAAATTCAGCCCAATATCCAAAATCAGCTGCGAAATAATTTTCACCATTAACAGCAGCATTGATCAATGGATCTCCTTGTTGATGATTTCCATCTGTTAAAACTTCATTATCCAATGAATATCTGATGTATGATCCGGATAATCCAAGAGACATTTTGCTATCATTGCCTGTTTTGAAATTATACGCATAATTGGCTTGACCAATAAATCGATTGGCGGCTCCAAAATTTTCGTTGTATATTAATCCTCCAAGTCCCATGTTGCTTACGGGCGCTCCATTAATTCCAAGCGTTAAGCCTTTAGGTGATCCAGCAAATCCTGCCCATTGATTTCTAAAATTAAACATAATTTTACTTTGCCCGTCGTATCCTGTATACGCCGGATTAATCAAAAATGGATTAAAATAATAATGAGTATATACGACTGGTGTTTTTAATGCTGTTGCGTAATCCTGTGCATTAATTTCAATGTTTGCTAAGAGTAATGCAACGATTACAATATTTAAATAATTCTTCATTTTTTCTTACATTTAATGATTAATAATTATCGTACAATGGTAACGGTGCCTTTATAGAACACATCATTTTTTCCTGGTTCTTTTACAGTAAGAACCCACATATAGGTTCCTTCATTTAAAATTTCATTATCTGCATCAACACCATTCCACTGATTAATGTAATCTATAGCTGTATAAACTAGTTTACCCCAACGAGTATAAATTCTCAGGGTATTCTGATAATTTTCAACACAAGAGATAACAAAGTTATCGTTATAAGAATCACCATTCGGGGATATGGCTAATAAGCCTTTGAAACATTCATCATTCGGTGATGTTCCAGAACACACTGTAAGTGTTTCTTTTTTTGTACAGCCATTGGCGTCGCTTACAATAAGTTCACAAGGTCCTGCCTTAAGAGATGAAGCTGTAGAAGTTGTTTCATTGCTACACCAATTATATCGGTATGGTCTTGTGCCTCCGCTCACAACAGCTTCAAAGCTTCCATCTGATAATACATTATCGGAGGCGCAATTTATTTTTCTGAATGATATACTTAAAGCGTTCGGCTCTGTAATTCTTGCACTGGAAGTTCCTGTTGCACCATTTGCATCCGTAACGGTTACGGTATAAGTTCCTGCACATAAATTATCGGCAACATTAACGGACAAGTTAGAATTGTGGGACCATTTATATTTATAAGGCTGACTTCCCCCATTCGCAGTCGCCGTAATTTTGCCATCGCAACTTCCATTACAGGTTGTACCAGTTTGTCCTTTAGGATCTATGGTCGTTGTGACGTTCAGTGGTTGTGGATTATTGCAAACTAGAATTGTTGCTGTATAGGTTCCAGAGCAGCCTTTTGAATCTGTTACTTTCAATGTATATGTTCCTGCTGCAACATTAGACAGGTCTTCAGCGGTTGAAACAATATTGCCGGAACCATTTCTCCACTCATAGGTATAAGCTGGGGTTCCGCCAGTTACATCAACTTTATTGCTTCCTGCACTGGCATTAGTACAAGTTGAATCTGTTACAACTATTTTAATTGCAGGTGGGGCAGTAACTGTTATAGAGCTCGTACAAGTTGTGCCCAAATTATCGGTAACGGTTACTGTATACGTTCCTGCACAAAGATTTTTTAAATTAAGTAAAGTGTCTGCAGAATTTCCGGTACTCCATTGATAGCGATATCGAATAACACCTCCATTGACATCAACTCTTACCCCTCCATTGCAATCGCCATTACATTTTAGTGTATCGACCAACATCGTTGTACATGTTAATGGAAACACCGCGCATTCAATTCTAAAAGTATCTTTAGCCACACAGCCTTTGGAATCTGTGACGCTAACTTCATAATTACCACATCTCTTTCCACTAATAATATCAGTTGTGTCAGCGGGTTGATTAGTGTTTGGTAATCGCTTCCATTTATATCTGTAATTGGGCATTCCTCCTGTTACATCAACATCAATTTTTCCATCGTTTCCTGTTGTTGATTCATTCATAATAGAAGCCGTAATTACCATCGCCGGTGGATCTGTTAAAGTTACCGTTACACTTCTTGATGTGCTTGGTGGAACAGCTCCAGCATCGGTTACTTCTAATTTGTATCTTCCAGCGCATAATCCGGAAATATCCTTTGTGGTAATCATAGGACTCAAAGGAACATTATTCCCATCCAACCACTTATAGGTTAAGTTCCCTGAACCACCTGTAACGGATACTGTAATTGCACCATCACATGAACCTGGGCATGACGGTTGAGTTGTTGTTAATATCGTAATAGTAACTGGTTGTGAAGGACAATTAATCGTGAGATTAGAATTGGTAGTTTTTACAGTAATTGGATCATTACAACCAGACGCATCAATCGGTGATCCTTTTAATGGATCAATAAATTGAATAGGAACTGTCATATTGCATGGTCCGGTAAGATTAAAGCATATATTGAGTAATACAGCACCATCATTTAAGTTAACCTGTGGTCCCCCTTTGGAATCCCAGGAAATAATTACACTATCATTTCTAATATCAATATCCCCTGCTGCAATTGTAACTCCACCTGACGTTACTTTCGTCACTGAAGTTTTAGTCTTATCGAATTTAATTCCAAATTGAAAAGACTCCATGCACTTAAAATTATTGACATAAACCGGAACACAGAGTTCTGTACCCATGGTGCCACTGGTATCGCGAGTATAAAAAGTGACAACCGTAGTTGCACCAATTACTTTATAAGATCCCTTTTCAATTTTATAGGGAACTACATCGGAATTTATTCCTCCTCCGGTAACTTCAATTGGCAATAACGGAACACTAACAATGTCCATATCTGTGATTGAGTTAACCGCTCCTACTGCATCAAAACAAGCTTCAAACAATACTGTATTATCAGGTAAAGTTTTTCCTGTACCTTGAAGGTCATCCCAGGTAAAGCGAATAAAAGTTGAATCGGTTGTATTAATATCTGCCGTGACGTTGCTGAGTTTGTTAGATGTTATATTGGTAAACCGTGCAATGGATTTATCCCATTTAAGTGCACCTTGGAATGAGTTAATCAGTTTAAAATTTTTAGCGGTTACTTTAACACATCCGTTTTGATTTTTTGGAACTTCAATTTTATCTACAACAAAAGTAAAAGTTGAATCATTGCCACCTCCGCCGCCTTGGCAATTTGGGCCATTAACTTTTACCTTACCGAAAGTAAGTTCATATGGAACAACATTTTGATTTTCATCCAATATTTCAATTGGTGTCCTTTCATCAATTATTTTAAGAATAGTTGAATCACATTCATTCCCCAGTACTTTAAATTTAAGATTAAATAATTTGGTGTTAGCTGGAAAAGTCAACCCATTGGCTTGTGGTTCAGACCAGTTAAATCGAATGATCCCTTTTAAATGTAAATAGGAAAGGGTTGAAAGATCATAGTTAGGGGCAAAATTTTCGATGTCGAGAAACTGTAGTTTTGTAGTATCATAGGAGATGGTGTAGTTGGTACTTACAATTTTTGTAAAATTATCTACTCTAAAGTCCACCCCAACATTAGCTCCTTTATCGCCGCTAACGGTACTTAATTTTAGCTTTATTTGCGCAAAAATTCCAAGGTTAAGGCTTATAAAGCTTAATAGTAAAAAGACTTTTTTCATAATTACTGTATTTAGGGAATATATTTAGAAAAAACCCAAGCAAAGGTAACAATATTTGAATAATTAATAACTATATATGAGCTTAATATATAATATTTAAAGAACTGTATATGAATTGCACTCTTCGCTATAATAAAAAAGCCTGACTGCGGTTTGACCACAGCCAGGCTTATTACACTGCATTTACTCTATCCTTATCATTTAATTAAGACCATTTTGCGGGTTTCGCTGAAATCTTTTGTGCTCATTTTAAGCGAATAAATTCCAGGACCTCCCAACATATTCTTTCTTATGGTTATCTCATTTTTACCTTGGTGATAAACATTTGATAATGAGTGAATTAATTTACCATTTAAATCAAATATATCAAACTTTACCATCTGAGATTCCGGTAGGTTAAAGCTTACTACGGTCTGTTCAGAGAATGGATTTGGAATATTTTGAACCATTGATGGTTTTTGGTTCGGTATTTCATTATTTCTTATCTGTAATTCAAGTTGTGAGGTTTCTATATTTTCGTTATAGATTTCTGCAGGTAGATCGGTATTGGATATTTCAAGAACCTCTGATAGCTTACTATTTCTAAGGGATCTTAGTTTCAGGCTGAATAATTTAGTTCCTTTAGATAACTTGATTGCCTCTACAGGAGCAATGCTGATTTTAATAGTATTGTCTTCTAATGAATATCCTTCTTGAGGGATTTCAAAAATTGATGATTCAAGATTAATCAGTTCTGCTCTTTTTGGATCTACCTTAAGGCTCATTTGAATTCCAGACATTACGAAATCTTCATCTATTACGACATCTATTGTTTTAGTTTCGTTAATATCTAACCATTCATTTTGTGTAGAAAGAGCTACTGTAGAATTCGTTCTAGATTTAGTATTAACTGATCCACTAGGATTATTATCTTCGGTAACATCTCCGATTTTGATACCAATAAAGTCGGTTGACATTTCATCTCTAATAATCGTTCCATATGTAATTTTCTCTGAGTAAGGGAATGGGTATTGAGGATCTGAAAATACAAAGGACTTAGGTATAAATCTCCAAGATTTATTTTTAGAAAACTCATTGTTAACTCCTAAGATTAGTTTTCTTATTTCTGAAATATCTGCTGACGTAACAGTATTGCTATTGTTAACATCTGCTGCGATTATTTGATATGGAGTTGAGAAGGATTGTTTTCCAAGGATATGTTTTTGAATCGCAACTATATCTGCTGTAGAAACTCCATTGATATGGTTTGTATTTTTCTCTGCTGATATGGTATAATTCACATTCGGAATTACAGGTTGAAATAAGAAGACTCCATTATTATTTGTATAATTAATTACACTTCCAGCAGGATTTGATCTTTCCAAGAAAACACTAACGTTTTCCATTTTTTGATTCTTTGTGTTTAGTAGTCTACCAGAGATCGCCAGACCAGTTGTTCCACAAACTTTATTAGGATCTTGTATTTCAATCATGGCTTCACAGTAATCTGAGTTGCCACTTGTATCCACGACATACATTCTTACTGTATTCTTACCAATGTTAGCGCAATCAAATGTCATGCTTGGTACAAAGGTGTTGTTCACAAGAAAGAAATATCTCAATCTATCTTTTGGAGTACAATTGTCTTCACTATTTAAGTTGAAGTCTTTTGCCCATATTTCAATATTCTTTGTGCTAGGCATAACAGTTGTTGTAATGCTACTCAAACAATATGGAGTTGGTTTTTTTGCATCTCTAACTGTCATTACATACATACAGGTATTTTTATTTCTACATGCATCTTCAACGATAAAGGTTATTTTGTGTTTTCCGATTGGATACCAGGCGCTGGCATTATTTCCAGGTCCAGAATATGCACTATCTATTTTTCCATCATTGTTGAGATCAACAATATGTGTCCATTTCAAATTGATTGAATCGGTACAATCATCTTTTGCTAAACCTATAAGATCAATGTTTCCTCCACAATTTGGTCCATATACATCTACAACACGATCCGTACATGGCATTCGGAATGTCGGTGGTTGTGTATTGCTGATCTTGATAACTTGTTTCCAAGTGTAGTATCCTCTTGGATTTTGTGCATTCGGATCATATACACACCAGTCAATCACAGTCCAGGTTCTTATAATTTTTACACAGGCATCTGGATCAAGTGTATAGACTTTGTCTTCATAGTTCATGAATATGCTTGTACATTTATCTTCCCCTTTAACTATTGGAGAACCCGTAACACTAGGATCAACATCTACCGATGTCATACATGTTGTGTTGCTGACATAATCTGCCGGCGGTATAACTTCAATATTATTAGGAGTAAAATCTTTAATGGTAATGGTTTGAATACAGGTACTGAACAAACCGGAAGGATCTGTTGCTGTAAATATTCTTTGAATTGTACCAATTCCGCATTTAAGATTTGTAAGGACCAAGGAAGTAATTACTGTTCCACAACCATCATAAGCATAGCCGTCAATTGGCTCACCTTTAATTGTCTTGTATGGATCATTTATTTTAATTTCTTTTCTCTTGTCACGATCATTGACTACAGTTCCAAATACATCTAAATCAACATAGTTAAATTCGCAACTCACCGTAATGTCTGGAGGACAAACTATTACTGGCGGTATTTTATCTTGTACCATAACTTCAACCATGCAGACATTGCTATTTCCAGCTTTGTCCCAAACTCTTAATGTAACCATTAACGTTTTTCCAACATCAGCGCAGCAGAAGTATACTGAAGGTCCAAATAAACTTCCATTTGGTGTATTACACGGTGCTCCGTTATCGTTTCTTTTTACTTCGTAGCGATCTAATTCACAATTATCTAAAGATCCATCATCAAATGTTATGGCATCTATTCTTGCTGTTCCATCTATGGTAAGCGATACAATGGTTTTTTGATCGCATATTGGAATTGGTGGAACCTTGTCAACTACCTTTACTTCTGTGGCACAATCGGTGAAATTACCGCATTCATCCGTCATTCGGAAGATTACCCAGCTTAAACCAAGTGGCAAGCCGGTTATTCGGTAATTTCCATTTGGAAGTTTAGTAATGTTAGCATTGGATGTGCCTTCGTATGTTGGGCTTCCATTTGGTGATAAGACTTTATATCCAACCAAAATGCTAACTTTTGAGCATTCATCGATAATATTTGGTGGTGATACTATTGCTGTTCCTGTGCAAGAATTAACATCTGTGCTTACTTCCTGCATCTGATTACAAAATACAACCGGTCCTCGATCATCAATTACTTTAATAATCTGGTATCGCTTATATACATTTTGACCTGATGGCATGCACCAATCTATTATAGTCCATGTTCTAAGCACCTTAAATGATTTTGGACAAAGTGGTATTACCTGATCTTCAAATGTGACTGCGGATTTACAAAATCCCCAATCGGGATATAATACATCACCATAGACGGAAGGTACTCCACTTTCATTAGGTTGCGGGATACTATCGTTGTATTGCTTACAACTAAATGCTGTGTCCCTTGGCCAGGTAATATCGGATTCCAGAAACTTCTTGAAATATACAAATTGGGTACAAGTATCTGAATTGTTTCCGCTTGCATCAGAATAATAATACGAGAATTTCCTGTATCCTATGATATTGTTTAACAAAGGATCCATACAGCGATCATACATATACATACTGTCGTATAATGTATGCTTAACCAAAAGTGGTCCTGCGGTACAATTGTCAAATACAATTGGAGCCGTAGGAACGTGGTTACGGACGGTACAGAAAACGGTATCATTCTTTGGGCAGACAATAATCGGTCGAAACTTATCTTCGACCAGGATATGTCCCCAGCACGAGTTGTTTCCCAGATAAACTGCGACTTTTAGTCTTTTTCCAATATGGCTACCATTAACTACAGGAGTAGGAAGTGGTAATCCATTTGGTCCAAAAACTACTACTTGGTAAGAACAGGGTCCTGCTTCTTCAAGCATCACATCTGGCGTAATAAGTGCCTGACATGATCCATCTAAAGAGACATTAACCTCGTCATCACAAGCTAGTGGACAGGTCTGAGCATTTGCTCCATTCAAAAGGAAAAATAAGCCTATTATTAAGCTTAAGGTTAACCTTGTGAAAAAATTAGTTGATAATGTATCAGCTAATTTGATTTGTAAATTCTTTTTCATTTCTAAAAACGGTTTTGGATATGAGTAAATCAAATAATTTTTACTTACTTAATAATTACACTATGGAAATCCCTTTCCAATGGTAATAGAATTGAATTTGGAGTTATTAAATAATATTGTAGTCTTTTACAATTTTCACCAGCATGACTACATTGCTGATATTTAGTTTCTTCATCAGATTCTTTCTATGAACATTGACGGTGTCTTTGCTGATATAAAGAATGGCTGATATTTCTTTTGATGTTTTACCTTCAACCAACATCGATAAAATTTCTAGCTCTCTTTTGGTAAGGTGAAACTTTGCATTGAACCGATTTAAGTTTGATTCCATTGATTTTAAAGAAACTTCATCTTGTTTCTTTTTCACTGTTTCGACACCCTCCCCAAAATAAATCTCACCTTCCATTACTTTATGAATGGCTTTTTCAACATCTTCAACATCTGTTTCTTTAGAGAGATACCCATCGGCACCAGCTTTAAATGCTTCACGGATAAACTTACTATCTTTGATCATGCTTACCACTATTACTTTTATAGTGGGAATTTTAGTTCGAATTATTTTTATCAGATTGATTCCATCGCTATGATCGAGATTCAAGTCAACAAAAATTAATTCCACTTCAACATTTTCCAATTGCTTTAAGAGATCGCTTTCACTTTGACTTTCGATGACTACTTCCATTCGATATTCGCTTCGGATATTCTTTAGTAAGAGAATGAACCCTTTGACGAATAGCTTATGATCATCGATTATCGCTATTTTAAGATCATGCATAAAGCTTTGGTCTAATGTATTGCCTTTGTAATAGCAAATCCAATGCCAAAAACATGGTGATTTTTTATAATAGGTGTCTAAATTGCTCGGGTTTCTCTAATCAGGTATGTGTAATTAATATTTAATCAGTAAGTTAAATATTTTTATTTTTTAATATTATACACACAAATTATTTTTATAATATGTTTTTCATATCAATTTATTTCTTAATAACTGATTCCGACTCATATAATTCGACCTTTCCATTCTTTACAACTACATAGGGAAATCCTGGTCTTAAGCTATACGCGCCATATTCACCTTTTTGATTCAATGCAATATATCCGACTTGAAACTCTGTTGGGCTTTTAATTTGAGTCAATCGTTCGGCTGCCAATTGACAAGCTTTTTTTGGTGATTTACCATTTCTCATAAATTCAACAATGGAGAAAGAGCCAACTTTTTTGATTACGGCCTCTCCTAATCCTGTTGCCGTAGCAGCACCAACTTCATTATCTACATATAATCCTGAACCTATTATAGGTGAATCTCCGACTCTACCGTGAATCTTATAAGATAATCCTGAGGTAGTACATGCTCCACTTAATCTACGATTGCTATCCTGTGCGAGTATTCCAATTGTATCGTGATTTTGTGGTTCTATCTTTGGAACATAATTATTCTTTTTTACCCATTCTGAATAGGCTTTAGCGGACTTCTCCGTTAATAGGTTTTCTTCTTTAAATCCGTTTTCTAAGGCAAATATTTTCGCTCCTTTTCCTGCGAGATAAACATGTGGAGTTTTTTCCATTACTTTTCTTGCCACTGATATTGGATGCATAATGCCTTCCAAGAAAAATACAGACCCTGCATTTCCTTCATGATCCATAATGCACGCATCCAGCGTAACGTGTCCATCGCGATCAGGATTCCCACCATAGCCAACAGACGTATCGTTAGGGTCCGCTTCCGGAACTCTTGCTCCTGCCTCTACGGCATCAAGGGACCATCCACCTTTATTTAAAATCTCCCAGGCAGCCAGTACAGCTTTCGCGTTATTCCACGTTGCTATAACAATGGGACCATTTTTTTTACTTTGCTCACCTAATTTCAATAGATCATTAAGCACTTTAATGCTTGCCAAGCTTAACCCGGTGTATTTAACAAAGCTTCTCCTTTTCATTTTCTAAAGTTTGATTGTTTTAAAAAATTTATTTAGTCTAAAATTATTCTTATGTTTCTAAAGCCTAGTATTGTTTTTTTATCTAACAAGTTTTATTTCATCTACAAACAGCCAACTGTCTTGTCCAGCTGATAAATGGCCTTCCGGTAACTTTCCGGCATTATTAAGTTTAATGCGAATATATTTTTTGCCAGGTATTAATTTGAAATTGAATTTATAAGTGATGCTCCCTTCTTTTAAGGGCGATATATCGTGTGTTTGCGTTAGCTCATGATCATAAGTCTTTCCATCATCTGAAAAATAAACATCAACCTTGCGCGGCATTAATATCCACGGCCCCTGATCTTGAAGGCAGTTTATTTCCATATTTTGAAATAAACTTGTATTCGTTAATTCCAATTCTATTTCTACATCTTTATTCCAGAATCCCTGCCATCTTCCGTCTCTAAAGTCTGAGCTACCTTGAAGTCCATCAAACAAGGCATTGCTGCCACCAGCTGAATATTGAGGATCATAGGCGCTTATTAATTTGCCTATGTACTCAATTGATCTTTTGTTAAAATCTGAAATATTCCATTTCTCTACAGGAGCATTTATGGCTTTATTTCTAAAAAATAGTTTTGTAGTTGTGTCTATGATTATAGGATTAGTGTATTGCATAATTTCTCCTGACAACGTATCCGTGGTATATTCAATACCCGTTTTCATTAAGCTCGATATTACAATTGTGTCCTGATTAGTAAATACTTCATTGCCCTTAAGTATAAATGGAAGTGTTGTATTCGTTAATGACCTGCTTTGCAATAAGTTCAGTTGTAAAGGTTTGCTGCCAAATTTATAAACTATATGATCTCCTGGCTTTATTGTTATTTCTGAAGTCTGATTAATCCTATTAATTACTACTTGATTGAGTTCTTTAAATTTCTTATGTTCTACGCATTCTACCATTATTTCTTTTTGCTCTGGTGTCTTTATCCTTACTTGCTCGAATTGCGGTATTCCAATTTGGTATTTTCCAAAAATTGGATTTACGGGATAAAATCCTAAGCATGAAAAAACGTACCAGGCAGACATCTGTCCGCAATCCTCATTGCCACAAAGACCATCAGGTTGATTACTATAAAAATGATCAATTATGTATTGTACTCTTTTCTGTGTTTTATCGCTTCGGTTACAATAATTATATAAATATGCCACGTGATGGCTTGGCTCGTTACCATGTGCATATTGACCTATTAATCCGGTTATGTCAGGTTGTACTCTTCCGGTCATTGGTTTTTTCGTTTCGAACAATGAATCCAATTTAATTTCTAATTTTTTTACAAAATAATTTTTTGAACGGGACTTACCTGGTCTTGATTCATCGACGTCGACATTAAAACACTCAACCATCCCTTGTATATCATGATGTGCTCCGAATAGATATTGCCAGGCATTTGCTTCAGTATAGTTAAAATCAACCCTATAAGGATCAAATTCATTTGAAAAACGATTTGCTCTTTTCGGTTGAAAAAATCCAGTCAGCGGATTATATAAATTCTGGTAAAATTTTTCTTCTTTGATGTTGCCACCTGCAACCGCTTTTAAGGCCGAGAAGTCTAACGCATTTTCAATCGTTTTGGAAACCGATTCTGATCCTACTTCCATACTAATAAATCCACTGCGATAAGAATCAATATTTGAGTATGATTTGTCGAGTGTAGACTGAATTGCATTGACAACTTCTTCTTTTGAAAATTGTGTTTTTGTTTTATTTTGTAAATAAACATTAGCCAGTACTGGAATAGAATGATTTCCAATCATACAAAATGTTTCATTAGATGCTAGTTCCCAAACAGGCATTCTTCCACATTCTTTGTAATGCTCTAAAAAGTTTAATGCAAAATTCAAATTATATTCAGGATAAATGAATTGATATAACGGGTGTGCTGCTCTGTAGGTGTCCCATAGAGAAAAAACAGTATATCTTGGGTGTAAAATATCGCCTTTGTGAATTTGCTGATCCATTCCAAAGTATCTTCCATCTGCATCTTGATGTAAACTCGGATGAATCAAGCAATGGTAAAGTGCCGTGTAAAACGTTACAAGTTTATCTTTTTTTTCTTTTCGACTTTCTTTTATATCTATTCGGCCAAGCATCGTGTTCCAGATCTGATTGCTGGATTTCAGTACATCATTAAATTTAAAATTGGCCCATTCTGATTCTAAATTAGTTTTCGCACCCAGCGAATCAACCGGTGAAATAGCACATTGCAGAATTAGTTTTTTTCCCTTTATTTTTTCAAACTGGCAGAAGAGCTTTAATGAATCTTTAGAATAATAAAATCTGGTAATTTTAGAAGAAGTCTTCAAGTGAAAAAATACTTGTTGCCTTTTTGCCCAACCGGAAGAAATTCTGTAACCACTAATTTCATTGCTTCCTAATTTAGTAAATGCCGCTTGAATTACTTTGTCTCTGTGCTTGAGATCAATCATAATCCAGTTATTTTGCGTAGAAGAATATTTATACTCATGCACACCAGTGCGTAAGGTTGCTGTTAATCGAACATCTATGTGGTCTTTTTTAAGAT
>CAZHNF010000025.1:0-48508 GCA_964533625.1 uncultured Saprospiraceae bacterium
TTGCACATATATTTGCAACCGTTTAGTTTCATTATCTTAAATGCGAAGAGATATTTTTCAAGCCATTGCTGACCCTACAAGAAGAGCGATCATTACCTTGATTGCATTACAGTCCATGACTCCCAATGCCATTGCCGAGCATTTTGACACAACTCGCCAGGCTGTTTCTAAACACCTAAAGATCTTAACCGAATGTAGATTGGTAAAACAGGAATACAAAGGCAGGGAAATTTATTACTCTCTTGAGATTGAAAAAATTAAAGAAATAGATCAATGGATTGAGCAGTTTCGAAAGATTTGGGAGACCCGATTTAATCAATTAGACAATTTATTATCAACCATTAAAAAAAAGAGAAAATGAATAATCTTCAATTTGACTTCATAATTGACAAATCGACCAATACTGTAGTAGTCGAAAGAGAATTTGACGCGGAACTTTCACTAGTTTGGGATGCCTTTACCAAACAGGAAATTCTAGATCAATGGTGGGCGCCAAAGCCTTGGGTATCCAGAACTAAGTTTATGAATTTTAAGGAGGGTGGACGAAGATTTTATGCCATGGTAAGCCCGGAAGGTCATGAAAGCTGGCAAATTCAAGATTATACTTCTATTACTCCAAAAACGAACTTCAAATTTTTAAGTGTTTTTGCTGACAAGGATGAAAATCCTTTTTTACCAGGGTCAAACTGGGATTTGAATTTTAGTGAACTGAATGGATTAACAAGGGTAAGCATTACCATATATAATGAATCAAAGGAACGTATGGAAAAAATGATTGAAATGGGATTCAAAGAAGGTTTTACAATGACATTAACCGAATTAGGAAACTTATTATCAAGATTAAAAAATAAAAGTTAAAAATATTTTTAAAACAAAACTTTAAAAGGGCTTTAGTGATTTGCGAAATAAAAAAATGAAATTGTTAATTAGTGAAATGTAGAATTTTACTCCTTGTGCGATTCATAGTTAATTTCCAATTCACTCAATAATTCTCTTACAGCAATATTATCATTAATACAAACAAATAATTGTTTTGCCTCTGGATCTTGAGTAATATCAGGATCATTAAAGCATATGTCTCCAATTACCATCAGTAGAGTACTCAAAAAATAATCCTTACGTGTTTCTCCGGAAAGAATTTTTTCAAAATTATTAAATTGTAGAACTATATTCTTTTCCCTGATCCAGCTTAAATCCAATAAGCAATCAAACAGCGCATCAAGGTTTTTTCCATAGTATTCAGGAAAATTAAATTGGTTTGATACTTCGTTGTGAAATTCAGCCTCCGTGGAACAACATTCGCCGTCTATAATACCAACCCAAAAATCCTTTTTAGGCCATGTTAGAGCTTTATTTCCTGAAATTAGGTAAAGTGTAAAAGGCTTTAACATACTAAGGATTTAATTTGATGAAAGTTTTATAATGATCATTGGTGTAATAGGCTGAAGAATCAGAGCCAGTAATTAATCTTTCTGCACCTCTATTTTGGCCCTTTACTTTTTTATAGATATCCCATTCCTGATATTTTATTCTTTGATTGTTATTATCAAAAATCGGTAATCTTTTTTCTCGGTTGCCAAAAACTCTACCACCAACAAATCCATCTGGCGCAACTTGATACGTCTGAATATGTAGTAATACTTGGTAGACTTTATCTGGAACTGAAGAATTCCTTCGAATAACTTTTACAGAACTATCCGATGTACTAGTTCTGGTTTTATTCGAAGAAGAATTTTCTACTTGATGTTTTACAGTAGGAGTAACAAATAATTGGTTGTAGATTAAAAATCCAACCAGTAAGAATAAACTGAATAGCAGTAGGCGGTAATAATTTCTTGCAACTGCCATGCAACAATTCTATTTAAACCATTTGTTGACTAAGCTTTTTGTTTTGTATCCCAGAATATACATAGATGGTACAACAAGCAAGGTAAGAAATGTAGCTACAATCAGACCAAAGATAATAGTCCAGGCCAGTGGTCCCCAAAAAACAACATTGTCTCCTCCAAGATAGAATTTTGGATCAAATTCACCGAGTAAAGTTGAAAAATCCAGATTCAATCCAATAGCCAAAGGTATTAATCCAAGAATTGCAGATATCGCAGTCAAAATTACCGGAGTAATTCTAGTGGCTCCTCCTTCAATTACGGCATCTATTACAGAATAACCGCGATCTCTAAGTTCATCAATAAATTCTATCAATAATATTCCATTCCTTACGACAATTCCGGCAAGTGAAAATATACCAACACCGGTCATGACCACACTAAAAGTCATCTTGAATAATCCAAACCCTAAGGCTATGCCAATTAATGAAAATAAGACTGTACTAAAAATAATCAATGGCTTAACCATTGAGTTAAATTGGGTTACAAGAATTAATAACATAAGTGCTAAGGCTGCACCAAAGGCAACACCAAGAAAGTTAGAAGTTTCTTGTTGTTGTTCTAATTCACCAGTGAAAGCTACTTCATAGCCTTCTGGAATTTCTATTTTAGCAACTTCGTTTTTAATTTCATCGACTACTTGATTTGGGCTATAACCATGACTTACATCAGAAGAAAGTGTGATTAGCCTTTTTTGATTTTTACGATTAATACTACTGATCGAATTGCCATATCTAATTTTTGCAAATGAAGATATAGGAATTGTCTTAAATTGTCCGGAGGACATATCCATAAAGGATATATACATCAACATGATATGTTCAAGATCCTTACGATCTACTTCTTTTAATCTTAGTTGAATAGGGTAGTCATCATTGGCATCACGGTATTTTGAAATCTCCTTGCCAAATAAGGCTGTGCGAATTTCAGAAGCAATTTGAGCAAGTGAAACTCCTTCACGTTGAGCTTTTTCTTCGTCAAGATCAATAATAATTTCAGGTTTGCTGATCTGAAAGTCAGAACTTAAGGCATCAATACCTTTAATGTTCGAATTGTCGAGGTGTGATTCAATTTTCTTAGCGAGGTTATCCAATACTTCAAAATCATCACCGCTAATTTCCATATTGATGGCTTTTCCAACCGGTGGTCCTCCACTTTCTTTTTCAACTTTGATTTCAGCACCAGCAATTCCGTCCAAGAATTCTGATTTTAAACTATCAAGTATAGCTCCGGTTGATGCTCCGTTTCGGTCAGCGTATTTTTTAAAGGCTACTGTTACTTTACTCTTATTTGGAGTAGGTACGCGATCGGGATTATCCTGCGTTCCTGCGCCTAAACCAATATTTGAAATGACTGAAGTAACAATTGGATTATTTTTTCCAATAACATTATATACTCGCTCTTCGATAATTCTTGTTACAGAATCTGTTACTGTAGCATCCGTACCAATAGGCATTTTACAATATACAAAAGCAAAATTAGGCTCTCCATTAGGGAAGGTTTCAATCTTTGGATTAGTGCCAAGATACCAGGCCCAGGATATAAATAATAGGATAAAAGTTCCAATCACAACAACAGCCGGTCTCCAGGATTTAAGTAAAGTTCTTAAGGTAGATTTGTAAGCTCCAACAAATCCAGGCCATAGTTTTTCTTGAAAATAATTGATTACTTTTTCAAATAGAAAATGATAGAGCAAAATTAAGAGGATAGAGAGAATGCTTAAATTACCTAAGGCTTTGGATCCAGATAAATACGCTATAACCGCAAATATGAAAAGAATTATAAATGCTTTGGTATAATTCCGGATTGAGCGATTTTCTGAATGGTGGTCTCTAGACATAAAGGATACTGCGAATACAGGATTCATTACAAAAGCAACAAATAATGATGCTCCTAAAGTAATGATAAGTGTAAGCGGTAGATTGTACATAAACTTGCCAATGATTCCTGGCCAAAAAAGTAGTGGAACAAAAGGCATCAAAGTAGTAAGAGTACCAGTTAGTACTGGCAAGAAAACTTCACCTGCTGCTTCTTTGGCAGCATCAACTATACTCTTATCCGGATTTTTGGTATAAATTCTATGCGTATTTTCAATAACTACTATCGCATCGTCGACAATAATTCCTAGGGCAAGTAAAAAAGAAAATAATACGATTACATTCATCGTTAATCCCAAGGTTGGCAAGATTATAAATGCGACCATACAAGAAAGGGGCACCGCAAGTCCAACAAAAAAGGCATTTGTGAAGCCCATGAAAAACATTAGAACAAACACAACGAAAATGAATCCAAGAATTACGGTGTTGAATAAATCGTGTAATTGTACTCTCGTGTTTTCTGAAGTATCACCAGTAACTTTTATTACAATGCCTTCCGGGAATTTGTGTTTTTTGTAATCCTCAATTATTTGATATATTTTATCAGTAGCTTCAATTAGATTTTCTCCACTTCGTTTAATGACATTTAGCGTAATAACAGATTTATTATCCAATCTTGCAAAATCTTGTTTTTCTTTAAATCCATCTTCTACATCGGCAATGTCTTTTAGAAACGCTTGATTGCCTTGGAAATTTCGAATTACAATATTCCCGATTTCCTTTGGATCTGTGAATTCTCCGGTGACTCTTACATTTCTTCTAAGGTCTTGTATTTTTAATTCCCCACCAGAGATATTTAGATTTTGAGCTCTAACGGCGTTCTCAATATCGTTAAAGGTCATTCCCAATAAATTGAGTTTGGTGAGATCTACATTAACTTGAATCTCTCTTTCAACTTCGCCAATTAAATCAACACGGGTAATTTCTTTAAGAGTTTCAATTTTGTCTTTCAACTGATCGGCATAATTTTTTAATCGATCAAGAGGAAAATCACCTGCTATATTGATATTGACTATAGGCATTTCGCTAAAGTCAAACTCTTGAATTTGCGGATCAGTTTTTAGATCCGTTGGTAAGTCTTTTTTTGCTTTGTCAACCGCATCCGACACTCTTTGCTTGCATAATTTCGGGTCCATATTGGCATTGAACTCTGCAATGACCATTGAAAAATCTGAAATCGAATTACTGGTTACTTTCTTAATACCATTAATAGACTTTAATTGCTTCTCAATCTGTTTGGAAACGAGATTTTCCATGTCCTGTGGTGAAGCGCCAGGATAGATGGTTGAGACAGAAACTGTAGGAATAACAATATCCGGAAATAATTCCTTTGGTGTTTGTTGATAAGCAATATATCCTGCAAGAGATATTATTATAGTGAAAATGTAGATCGCGGTAGAATTCTTAATACACCAGTTCGTGAATCCTAGGTGTTTTATTCTGTGATCGGACATATTATTTGTATTAATTGGAGAATTAAAATAAAAATTGATTTAAAGTTGAATTTGTTGGCCATCAACCAACTCGCCATAACCGGCTGAAATAATTAAGTCTCCTTTTTTAAGTCCGGATTGTATAACAGTTAATCCATTATATTCTTTGGAAATAGTAACTACTTTCTTTTTTGCCACCCATTGATTATTTTCTGATTCAGCTACTAAAACGTAATCATCACCATTGATGCTTTTTTGAATAATATTGGAACTAACTACTAAAGCATTTTTAATTTTTGAATCGTTTATTTTTATTCTTGCCGCTTGATTGGTTTTGAATTCTTTTGAACTTGGAAGGGCCACCTCAACCAAAATAGTACGGGATTGAAGATTTACGGCATTAGACGCAAAACTTACGGTAGAGGAAATTTCTTTATTAAGGTCTGGAAAATGAACCAATACCTTATCGCCTTTTTTAACTTTATTGGCGTACATATCGCTTAATTTTGCTTTTACGCGAAGTTTGGAATTATTAACCACTCGAATTCCATTCATTCCTGGAGCTGCTATTTCACCAATTCTTAATTTGATTTCATCCACTTCGCCACTAACCGGTGCAACAACATTCGCTAAGGCCAATTGAGATTGCAAAGTGATAATTTTATTCTCCAATTGTTCTTTTTGATTTTTTGCCGCTAGGTATTGTGCTTCAGAGCCGATATTTTGTTGCCAAAGTGATTTTTGTTTTTCATACATAGTATTTGCTAAGCTCAAAGCATTACGAACTTCTTCGATTCCATTCATGATTGGCTTGGCATCTAAGGTAGCTAGAATTTGACCGCTTGAAACACGATCCCCTTCTTTAACTCGAATCGATTTGACAATACCATTCATCTGGGGTGATGCAACAACAGTATTTTCTGCATCAACCATCCCAAGTGCTTCTACATAATGTTGAAATTCACTTTCGCGAAGAGTGTCCAGAACCACCTTCTTGATTCTTTTAGATTTAACTTGAGAAGTATCCGATGCATTTAACTGTTTTTGAAGTTCCTCTATTCGAGTATTAGAAGTCTTGACTAATTCTTGTAGAGACTTAAGTTCTTCTTGAGGACTTTGTTTGCTTCCTTTGTTACACGAAAACAGGAGGAAAAATACCAGGGAAAAGGCGAGGAATAACTGAAAAGGCTTCATATAGTCTTTCTATTGATTTTTTGACGATTATAGAACATGATTTTTATAACTTAGTTGTGAAACTCTGGGAAATAAAAAAAATTATAGGAAATTATACTTAATTAGGTGAAGCTAAAGTACTTATAAGGACTATCCTTAAAATAAGTATTTCTTGAGGATTTTTTGTAGACTTCTAAGAATCAGCTGATTAACCTTTAAACTTTCTGATCTGGTTTTGTAGTTCATGAATTTTGAGTAAAGCCTCAATTGGGCTTAAGGTTTGAGTATCTACCTGAAGCATTTTTTCTACTATTTGATCAGCAAAAGTAGGTTCATCAACTGACAAGATATGTAAGCTTGAGCCTGGAGTTTCTTTTGATCTTAAAGATTCAAGTTCAGCAAGTTTTTGTTCCGCACGAAGAACAACTGTCCGGGGCATACCGGCCATTTGGGCTACATGAATTCCAAAGGAATGTTCACTACCTCCGGGGATAAGTTTGCGAAGAAAAATTACCGTTTTATCTAACTCTTTGGTTGCAACATGGAAGTTCTTTACTCTCGGAAAAAGTTCTGCCAATTCATTCAGTTCATGATAATGAGTAGCAAAAAGCGTCTTGGGTTTGTATTTGGATTGATGTAAAAATTCAGCGACAGACCAGGCAATTGATATTCCATCATAAGTACTAGTCCCTCGTCCAATTTCATCCAATAAGATTAACGACTTCGAAGTGATATTATTGAGGATCGCAGCTGTTTCGTTCATTTCAACCATAAAGGTTGATTCTCCTGAAGCGATATTATCGCTTGCTCCAACACGAGTAAAAATGCGGTCTATCATTCCAAGTTCTGCATGTTCGGCAGGGACGAAGGATCCCATTTGAGCAAGTATTATTATTAATGCAGTTTGTCTAAGGATCGCAGATTTACCGCTCATATTAGGTCCCGTAATCATAATAATTTGTTGTTCATTAGGGTCTAAAAACAAATCATTAGGAATATAAGACTCACCAATCGGCAGTTGATTTTCAATAACAGGATGTCTGCCGTTTTTTACAGATAGAACATCTGAAGATACTATGGTGGGTTTATTGTAATTGTATTTTTTGGCCACTAAAGCTAATGAAAGAATACAGTCAAGATGAGCTAAACATCGAGCATTTTTTTGCAAAGCTTCAAGATAAGTCTGAATTTGTTCTATGAGATAGTTATATTTTTCTTCTTCAAGAGCCAAAATTTTTTCTTCGGCACCAAGAATTTTCTCTTCCAGTTTTTTTAGTTCTTCGGTGATGTAACGCTCACCGGTTGACATCGTTTGTTTTCTTACCCAATGATCCGGAACCAAGTTTTGATTTTTATATTTATTGGTCACTTCTAGATAATATCCAAACACTGAATTATATCCGATTTTTAAATTACTGATTCCTGTTTTTAGAGCTTCTTCTTTTTGTAAGTTGAGCAGTAAGTCTTTGCTATTCGTCACAATATATTTTAGTTCATCCAATTCAGGATAAACACCACTTTTAAATATTCCACCTTTACTGCTTGTATTCGGTGCCTCATCCTCGATTTGAATCTGAATTTGATTACTCAATGTATCGCAGGAATTAAGCTCATTCAGAAAAGTTTGAAGCAAAATGTCTGTTTCATTTTGAATTAAGCCTTTTATACTTTTAACCCGTATTAAGGATTTTTCAATATGTTTGACTTCTCTTGGTGTTATTCTTTTTTGAGGAATTTTGGAAACCAATCGTTCCAAATCACCCATTGAGTGAAGTGCCTCATTAAGTTTGGCAGCCAGTTCAGATGTATTTAACAGTCTTTCGACACAATCCAATCGTTCTTGAATTCGAGTATTGTTAAGCAATGGCATTAAAATCCATTTTTTTAACATTCGGGAACCCATTGGAGTCTCACAAAAATCAATGACTTCAAACAAACTCTTTCCTTCAGAAGAACTACTTTGAATTAGCTCTAAATTTCGAATTGTAAATTTATCCATCCAAAGAAAATCACTTTTTCTAAGAACAGTTATTGAGGATAAGTGCTTAGGATTTGTATTTTCTGTACTATCCAAATAATGTAAAATGGATCCTGCTGCCACCTGTCCCAATTTGAAATCTTCAATTCCAAAGCCTTTTAAATTGTGAACATTAAAATGGGTTAGTAATTTTTTAGAGGTATAGTTTTCGGAGAATATCCAATCTTCAAGATAATACGTATAGTATTTGTCAAATAAAATCTGATCCAGTTTATTTTTATAATTTCTGGGCAATAAAACTTCTGAAGGTTTAAAACTTTGAAGAGCTTGATTCATTTCGTCAATACTTCCTTCAGCCAAGTAAAATTCACCAGTTGAAATGTCGGCTAAAGCGATTCCCATTTTACTATTTTCCTGAACCAGAAGGGCCGCCAGAAAATTGTTCTTTTTGTTGTCCAGTAATTTGCTATCGTAAGTTACTCCCGGTGTAATAAGATCAGTAATTCCTCTTTTTACAATTTTTTTACCTTTAGATGGCTTTTCTAATTGTTCACAAATAGCAACACGATAACCAGCACGAACAAGTTTTGGGAGATAGGCATCTACGGAATGAAATGGAAATCCGGCTAATTCAATATCGGATCCACCGTTGTTCCGACTTGTAAGGGTGATACCCAGGATAGAAGAAGTCTTTATTGCATCTTCTCCAAATGTTTCGTAAAAGTCACCAACCCTAAAAAGCAATATCGCATCAGGATGCTTAGCTTTCATTTCGTAATATTGCTCCATCAGAGGCGTGGTTGCCTTTAGATCAAAAAGCAAGTTTTGGTTGGTCACTTCAGATAATTAAGCCCCAAAGATAAAATTGCTACGATGAGTCTACTCATCTATGATCTATAATTTTTAGAACATACTAAATTCTTTATACAGGTATCTTTTAGATGATCTTTAAAGTATATTAATTAACAATTTTTTGGATTGGTTAATATTTTGAATTTGATATATCTTTGTTAGATCTAAATTCAAGTTCATATGCATAACCCATTCCGATCTATTACAGATGATGAGTATCAAATTATACTTGATTCAATTCCATTGATAGCTATACTAATTGGCGCTTCGGATGGAAATTTCGATAAACACGAAAAGGAATGGGCAAAAAAGATTGTACACATCAGATCTTTTGCTCACGATATTGACCTTAAGCCAATTTATAAAGATTTGGATCCTGTGTTTGAAGAAAAATTAAACTTAGCATATGACGAACTACCCAAAAACCTTGAAGAGAGAAACAAAATAATCATCAAAAAACTAATGAGGCTTAACGGAATATTTCCGAAACTAAAATTAAAAATTGCTGCAGGTATTTATGAAGGATTCCTGGATTTTGCTGAGCAGGTAGCCAAGGCTTCAGGTGGATTTATGCGAATGCTGGCAGTATCTTCAGAAGAAAGCGAATGGATAGGACTACCCATGCTGGATCCAATATTTTATGTAGACGAAGAAGAGGAAGAATAAAGCCTTATTGAATTCCTATTCCAAATTTCATATAATTCAATTTTTGCGGTGCAGAATCGGATAGAACACTATTCAGACTATGTTCGAAAAAAATGTACATTCTTTTTCTTTGCAACTTATATTCTAAACCAAGTATATTTTTATTTAAAGCAAAGTCGGTTTCCAGAGTTTCTTTTTTATTTCCAATAAAATCATCCGTGGATTTAATAATTTGTCTCTGTCTGATCAACAGATTATAGAATCCTCCAACTTGGACCGCATATTTTTTACCGAATTTATAATGTAGGGCCAATGGAAATTTTAAATATCTTAGTTTCCATTTTACACATTCTATCGAAGGATTGTTGGCGGAAGTAAAAATAGTAGAATCACTGTCAAAATTCAATAATTTATAATCATCTTTTTGAGTAAGGCTGACATAATCTAAACCAAGGCCATACTTTATGCCTATTTTTGATTTTTCCCGACCAAGCCTAGTTCTGAAAGTGAGCATTAAATTTTGAATCGTAAATGTGCTGAATGGGTTAACCGAAGGATAATTGTTTTCCTTAATATCTTTCATCAAGCCATTAAATCCAATTGAAGATTCAATTCTAATGCTTGTCCGATTGGCTGGATTAGGAAATGCCACACTCATCGCTTTTCCCATCATGCTTTTCTTGGGCTTAGGCATTGTGAAACTTGTATCAAAAGTTATTGTATCGGCCGCTGAATATCCTATGTCTGAAGTGACTTCTTCTTCCGTCATAGTATTGTCATTAACATCGATCCTGTATTGAGCATACGTTACAGAGTCTGCAATCTTATAGGTAATTTCGAAATTATACCCAGCTAATGTGCTTAATTCTGAAGACAGGCGGTTAATGGCTAATTGATAATCAACTTCTGAGATAGATTGGTCCTTAAGTAGTTTTTCAAAATACCTAAGACTATCCGAGTATGCTTGAATGGATTCATTATTCGCGCGAATTCTATCAAATTCTTCTTGTGCATTAATTTCGACAAACATTAAGCTTAAAAAAGAAAAATAGGCAAAGGCTTTTATGGTCATAATCAGGTCTTTATTTAACAAAGCTATTAGTTTATAAGCATCCGTGTATTTTTTTATTTAATATATATAATTAATTCAAATATGTTTTAGCTTTGCAACTTCTCTAATGAAGGCTTATCTCGATTTACTAAAACATGTGTATCAAAACGGTACTCTGAAAACAGACCGAACGGGTGTTGGGACAAGAAGCATTTTTGGCTATCAGCTTCGGATTAATCTTGAAGAAGGCTTTCCATTGTTAACAACCAAGAAGTTACATACTAAATCTATAATTTATGAACTTTTATGGTTTCTTAGAGGGGATACTAATATAGCTTATCTCAAAGAGAATGGAGTAAGTATATGGGATGAGTGGGCAGATAAAAATGGAAACCTAGGTCCTGTTTATGGTAAACAATGGAGGTCATGGCCCAATTATAAGGGGGAGAGTATTGATCAGATCAAGTCGATCATTGATCAAATCAAGTCGAATCCTGAAAGTCGAAGATTGATCGTTTGTGCCTGGAATGTTGCTGATCTTCCAGATATGGCCTTAAGTCCGTGTCATTGTTTATTTCAGTTTTACGTATCTGAAGGCAAGCTTTCTTGCCAGCTTTATCAAAGGTCTGCAGATGTATTTTTAGGTGTACCATTTAATATAGCTTCATATGCCCTGTTAACATCTATGATGGCACAGGTTACAGGACTTCAGGTTGGTGAGTTCATTCATACTTTTGGAGATGTGCATTTATACCTGAATCACATAGAACAGGCTGAAATTCAATTACTTAGACCACCATTAAAGCTGCCTAAATTACATTTGAATCCAGACATTAAATCAATCGATGAATTCAAATTTGAAGATATACAAATAGTTGATTATCAAGCACATCCATCAATAAAAGCTCCAATTGCTGTTTAAACATTAAGTCAATTTTAACGTTTTAATTTAGATTTGTGGAACTTATTTCGAGGAAAAAAAAACTTTTATCTAAATTATGAACAATAGTTATATATGAATTACGGATTAAGTATAATTTTGCGCCCAGCAAAGGATCCACTTTCAAACAAACCGAATTACAATTTGTATCTCACTTTATATCAATCGTTTATGTGTCGTAATCGCCTGATTGGTGTATTGCTTATTGCAGTACTATCCACTTCTTTTCTGCATTCAGCTCCGGATATTGAACTAGGTAAGACATCTTTTAAAAATAATTGTGCCAGCTGTCATAATAAAAATATGAAGGATAAGCTGACCGGACCCGCCTTAGGAGGTACGAAGGATCGCTGGGCAAGTTTTCCAAAAGAAGATCTTTATAAATGGGTTAGAAATTCCCAGGCCTTGATTGCTGCCGGGCATCCAAGGGCTACTGAATTATGGAATACCTGGAAGCCAACTGTCATGACTGCTTTCCCTAACATGTCTGATGATGAAATAGAAAGTATTTTTCTTTATGTAGATGGAGTCTATAAGGGTACATATGGACCAAAACCTGAGGTTGCTGCAGTAGGGGCAAATGCAGGAACAAAATCAAGTGGAATCTCACCAATATGGATATATGTTGCTTTCGGTATAATGCTATGCCTGGCATTATTCCTTTGGAATGTAATGTCTGATCTAACTTATACAAGAAGGCTTGCACAAGGTGAAACGGAGGCTCAGCGTCATTCACTATGGGAAAAACTTACCAGCAAAGGAGTAATAACCTTGGTACTGTTTGGATTGATTTTATTCGGAGGATATACGACTGTAAACAATGCTATTTCATTAGGAAGACAACAAAATTATGCTCCGGATCAACCGATTAAATTTAGCCATGCAAAGCATGCTGGATTACATAAAATTGATTGTAACTTCTGTCACGATGGAGCACGAAGATCCAAGCAAAGTATTATTCCAGGTGCATCAACCTGTATGAACTGCCACAAAGCCATAAAAAAAGGTAGTCAATATGGTACCGCTGAACTTACTAAGATATTTACTTCATCAGGATTTAATCCAAATACTGGCACATACATAGAAAATTATGAACATCTAAATCAGGATACCATAGCTATGATCTTCAAGAAATGGATTGGAGATAACTATAAAGAAGATAATAAACTAAAAGAGCTTAATGAAGATGCCAAAACCGCTGTTGATAATGAATGGAACGACATTGTGGCTAGTATGACTGGACCGAATAAACCAAACATTCAAGGACCAATTGAATGGATAAGAATTCACAATCTACCTGATCATGTATACTTTAACCATTCTCAGCATGTTACTATTGGAAAAATAGCTTGCCAGAAGTGCCATGGCAATGTAGAAGAAATGCAAACATTGCGTCAATATGCTCCGCTTTCAATGGGCTGGTGTATTAATTGTCATCGACAAACGGATGTAAAGTTCAACGATAATGCATATTACGAGAGCTATAAAACGTATCACGAAGAAATGAAGAAGGGAGAGAGAACAAGTGTGAAAGTAGCCGATATTGGAGGATTGGAATGCCAAAAATGTCATTATTAATTATTTTGAAAATTAGCATTTAAAATGAAGACAAATCAAAATATAAGTTGGGTAAGTGAAAATGATTTACTTAATGATCTTTCAGCTATTCATGATCTCCAAGCTGAAAGAAGTGAAGTATCAATTAGTTCAGTGTTGGAAGATGATGCAACTTTAGGTGTCAACTCAAACAGAAGAGACTTCTTAAAACTTTTAGGATTTGGAATTAGTGCTGCTACTTTAGCATCCTGCGAAATTCCAATTAAAAAAGCTATTCCTTATACGGTAGCAACCGATGAAATTGTACCTGGAATTGCAAATTACTATGCTTCTACCATTGTTCATGGAGGAGATTATTGCCCGGTACTGGTAAAGACTCGAGAAGGAAGACCAATTAAAATAGAAGGAAATGCCTTATCATCGATAACCAAAGGGGGAACCTCTTCTAGAGCTCAAGCTTCAGTGTTGTCTCTTTATGATATAAATCGTTTGAAAAATGCTTCAAAATTAAACGGTGACAAATGGGAAGAAATTAGTTGGGCGGATCTGGATAATGAGATTGGATCAACTCTAAATACAAATTCGCGAATAAGGATCATTTCATCAACCATAATGAGTCCAACGGCCAAAAAATCAATTCGTGATTTTATGACCAAGTTTCCGAATACGAAGCATGTCATGTACGATGCAATCTCAAGTGCTGCACTGCTACAAGCAACCCAAAATTGTTTTGGTCTAAGGGCGATTCCAGACTATCGTTTCGATTTAGCAGAAACGATTGTCAGTTTTAATGCTGATTTCCTGGGTACTTGGATTTCTCCAATAGAATATGCATCGCAGTATGCTACCATGCGTGTGGTAAACGCTGAAAAACCGCATATGTCAAGACATTTTCAAGTTGAGTCTCATATGTCTTTATCAGGTTCCAATGCTGATCATAGAATATTGGTTAAACCATCCGAACAAGGTTCTGCTATCGTAGCTCTTTATAATTTGATAGCTGGTAAGACAGGTGCGGCAACTTTAAGTAATGGTGAGGTTAATGAAAAAGCAAAAGCTGCTTTAAGCAAAGCTGCAGAAGCACTTCTTGCCAATAAAGGAAAATCACTTGTTGTTTGCGGGAATAATAATGTAGATCAACAAACGCTGGTTTTCGCTATTAATAATTTACTTGGAAACATTGGATCAACCATTGGGTTTGGCAATATCTCATATCAAAGACAAGGCAACGAAGCGGATGTGCTAAGTTTGATAAACGAAATGAATGCTTCTCAGGTAGACGCCTTGTTGGTATGGAATTGCAATCCTTGTTACGATCTAAATACTGCTTCTGCATTTAAAGATGCCATGTCTAAAGTGAAGACAAGAATCAGTATGAATACACTAATGGATGAGACAACTATAAGTTGTACGCATAGCGCTCCTGATCATCATAATTTGGAATCTTGGGGAGATGTTGAGGCTAAGAAAGGTATTTATACTTTGATACAACCTACCATAAGCCCAATTTTTAAAACAAGACAAGTTGAACATAGTCTGTTGGTATGGTCTAAATCTGAGAATCTCAATGCAACAGCCGAGCAACCATATTACGAATATTTAATGGCTAGCTGGAAGGAAATGTTTGGTAGCACTGCTGGTGATTTTCAAGCATTCTGGGATAAAAGCTTGCATAATGGTACATACGAATTGACTAATCCAGCTGGATCGAATATTAACTTCAATGGAGATGCAGCAGCCTCTGCTTCCAAGATTAAACCATCATCTTCAACCGGTTTAGAAATGATGTTTTCAGAAAGCATTGGAATTGGTGCAGGTCAATATGCGAATAACCCATGGCTTCAGGAAATTCCAGATCCGATCACGCGTTGTGCCTGGGGTAATTACGTTGCTGTTCCAGTTGGTTTTGATGGTGATAGAAGATTTATTGTGTTTGAAAACTTAAATCAAGATGGAACACTTGTTGACTTAACCATTAATCAGCAAAAAATTAATCCAGCATCGGTAAAGCAATTTGGTCTGATGCAAGGTACTTTATCAACATATTTAGGATATGGAAGAACAAACGCCGGAGTTTGTGGAACTGGAATTGGCGTTAATTATTATCCGTATTTGAAATCTGATGATAATGGCCATACGCAATATTATATTGATGGAGTTGAATTAAAGAATTCTGGATTAGGCTTAGAAAAATCATTTGCCTGTGTTCAACATCATCATACTTTTGGAGTAACTTCAATCGAAAAATCATCTGGAAAAAAATTCAATGCAGATGAAGCTGCTTTGGTCGACGATGCATTCAAGCCATTAACCAAGGGTTACCAAGGCTCACTTACAGATAGAACAATAATTCGACACTCTAATATTAGCGATCTTGAAAAAAGCATACACGAATTAGAAGAAGAAAGAAAAGAAGCACAAAATCTGAATTCAAAATCACTTTATCCAAGTTACGATTATAAGTATAATTCAGGTCATCATTGGGGAATGCATATTGACATGAATGCTTGCATAGGTTGTAGTGCATGTGCGGTAGCTTGTGTGGCTGAAAACAATGTTCCTGTTGTTGGAAAGCGTGAAGTTTCACGACATCATGAAATGACCTGGCTTCGAATTGATCGTTACTATTATGGTGATGTCGAAAATCCAAATGTTGTATATCAACCAATGATGTGTCAGCATTGTAACAGCGCACCTTGTGAAAATGTGTGTCCGGTTAATGCTACCAATCACTCCTCTGATGGTTTGAATCATATGGCTTATAACCGTTGCGTTGGAACGCGCTATTGTGCCAACAACTGTCCTTATAAAGTTAGAAGATTTAATTGGTATGACTATACTCAGGCCGATCTGTTTCCAGCTAATTCACAAATGATGGCCGGTGAAACCGATACACCGTATTATGCTGAAAATTTAGTAAGAATGGTATTAAATCCGGATGTAACGGTAAGATCAAGAGGTGTAATCGAAAAATGTTCTTTCTGTGTGCAAAGAATTCAAGAAGTAAAATTAAACGCTAAGAAAGAAAGCAGAGCATTGCTTGCAAATGAAGTAAAGACAGCTTGTCAGACAGCTTGTCCGACGGGTGCAATTACATTTGGTGATATGAATAATAACGATAGCAATTTATCTAAAAAATTAAAGAATCCTTTGAATTTTATAGTATTAGAAGAAATTGGTGTACGATCCGTGGTGAACTATACTATGAAAGTTATTAATAAAGACGAATCCATTGAATCTTAATCCATAAAAAGAAAAGAAAATGTCAGGAGGAATTGTAGCACCGGTAAGAAGGCCATTAGTTGAAGGCCATAAAACTTATCATCAAATTACGGAGGATCTCTGTTCACCTACAGAGAAAACTCCTAACCGAGCCTGGATAATTGCATTTATTGTTTCGGTATCGGTATTATCCTATGGATTATTTTGTATTTGTTGGACCATTTGGATGGGTATTGGCTCCTGGGGTTCAAATAGAACCATTGGATGGGCTTATGATATTACCAACTTTGTTTGGTGGATCGGTATTGGCCACGCTGGAACGTTGATATCAGCAATCCTTTTATTATTTAGACAACGATGGCGTACAGGGGTAAACCGTGCTGCAGAGGCTATGACCATTTTTGCAGTAATTTGTGCGGCACTATTTCCAGTTATCCACGTCGGTAGGGTTTGGATGGTTTATTATTTCTTGCCATATCCAAATACTAGAGGTTCACTTTGGCCAAATTTTAATTCTCCGTTGTTGTGGGACGTGTTTGCCATTTCGACATATTTTTCGGTATCCTTATTATTTTGGTATACGGGTTTAGTCCCGGATTTTGCAAGTATTAGAAATCGCGCAACAGGCTTACGCAAAAAAATCTACAACACACTTTCATTTGGCTGGACAGGTTCCGCTAAGCATTGGCAAAGATGGGAATCATTATCACTGGTACTGGCTGGTTTGTCAACACCATTAGTATTATCAGTTCATACTATAGTAAGTTTTGACTTCGCAACTTCTGTAATTCCGGGTTGGCATACAACAATTTTTCCACCTTACTTTGTTGCAGGAGCAATCTTCTCTGGTTTCGCTATGGTTCAAACTTTAATGGTAATAACAAGAAAAGTTTTAAGCTTAGAACAATACATTACTATTGAGCATATTGAGTCCATGAATAAAGTAATCCTCGTTACAGGTACCATAGTTGGTGTAGCTTATCTGACGGAGTTATTTATCGCCTGGTATTCAGGTTATGTTTATGAGCAATTTGCTTTCTTTAATAGAGCAATGGGAGTTTACTGGTGGTCATACTTTGGGATGATGACTTGTAATGTAATTTCTCCTCAGATTTTTTGGGTAAAGAAATTTAGAAGATCTGTTTTTGTTACTTTTCTAATGAGCATATTTGTTAACATTGGAATGTGGTTTGAACGTTTTGTCATTATCGCTACGACATTGGCCAGAGATTATCTTCCATCTTCCTGGAGTTATTATAAGCCAACTTGGGTTGAAATAGGAATTTTTGTCGGTACTATAGGACTATTTTTTACGCTTTATATGATTTTTACCAGAGTAGCTCCAGTGGTAGCTATTGCAGAAGTAAAACACATTTTGAAAGTAGGAGGAGACCAATACATCGGCGATCATGCCACCCATCAAAAAGGACATAGTAGTCATGATCATTCACATTCCCATCAAGAACATCATTAATAAAAAGAATAGAAGAAAATGAGAAAGTATAACGTCGATCTTGTTTACGGTATATATGATGATGAAGAAAAACTTCTTAATGCCGTCCGTAAAGCTAAATCTGAGCACTTAGACATATTTGATGTTTATTCTCCATTCCCAATTCATGGGATGGATAATGCACTTGGATTAAGTGAATCGCGATTGCATATTGCAGGTTTTGTTTATGGAGCTATTGGTACTTTGACAGCTTTTTTAGGAATGACTTGGATTTTTACTCGTGATTGGCCAATTATTTTTGGTGGTAAACCATATTGGTCAGTTCCTGCCTTCATTCCGATTACATTTGAACTTACGGTACTGTTTGCTTCTTGGGGAATGACCATTACCTTTTATACTATTTGTGGATTATGGCCTGGTGTTAAAAATCCACAAGTCGATCTGCGGACAACGGATGATAAATTTTGTTTAGCTTTTGATAAGCATTCCATTAGTGAAGCAGATGCAAAAGCGTTTTTTAATAATTCTGGAGCTGAAGAGATTAATACTAAATCGATTTAATTCATGAAGACAAATCATTTTTTCTACCTATTATTACTGGTATTAGCTTATTCATGTTCTCCGGCAGGAGGAAATAAAACTGGACATGAATATATGCCAGATATGGCGCATGCGGTTTCCTATGAAGCTAATGTTCAACAATATTATTCGCTTCACCATTGGGGAGGAATAGAAGATTATCAAAAATATGCGATTCCACGGAACCAGGTTAAAGGAACTATTGCTCGCGGATCTTCAGGCTATAATCCTTTAGACTCAAGTTCTACTTCTGAATATCATAATATGATGGATGGATCAATGAATAATAGAGCCAGCAATGTTACTGCGAATGGACATAAAAATTATTATTATAAAGATAATGAGGACGAAAGATTAAAAGCTATAAGAGAAATAACTTCGAATGCAATTCCTTTAACAAAAACGGCTTTGGAAAATGGTAAGTCAAATTACAATATCTATTGCGGTATTTGTCATGGTGAAAAAGGAGATGGAGCAGGATATTTAGTTAGGGATGATGGTGGAAAATATCCAGCCCAGCCTGCTAATTTTTTAAAGGATGAATTTATTGCTGCTTCCGAAGGTCGATATTATCATGCTATAATGTATGGTAGAAATATGATGAATGGATATAGCAATAAGTTATCTTATCCAGAACGTTGGGAAGTTATTCATTACATAAGATCTTTACAGGCATCTTCTAAAAATCTAAAATATTCTCCGGAAGAAAATACATTTAGTAATTCGCAAGCTGTGCAAGATGCAAGAAAGGTCATTGTCACTTCTGCACCAGTTGCTACTACCGTAAAAAAATAAATAGAAACTTTATCTATAAAAGAATTAATCATGAATTCCACACATATTCAACTTCCACTAAAAGACAGGATAATCCTTAGCGTGTGCGGGTTAATTGGATTGTTGTCTCTAATTTATATTGGAGCGAACGATGATCTTGGACATACCCGATTGTGGACTAATCTTCTTCACAATAGTGTTTTCTTTACCTTAATAGCTTTAATGGCCATCTTTTTTATCTGTATAAGCATTACGGCATATGCCGGTTGGAATGTAATATTCAGAAGAGTATGGGATGGCATGTCTCAATTTCTTTTGTTGGGATTAGTGCTAATGGGATTTATTGCTTTAGGAGTATATTTTGGATGGCATCATCTTTATCATTGGGCTGACCCTGAAACAGCAGCGAATGATGAAATTATCAAAGGAAAGTCAGGATTTCTAAATAAGAATTTTTACACCTTTGGCGGATTAGGCCTTTTATTGGTTTGGTTTCTTTTTGCCAGAAAAATGAGAAACCTTTCTATAGATGAAGATGATCACGGAGACCATAATTGGAAGCATTATAAATCCATGAAATTCTATGCTGCTATTTTTTTACCGGTGGCTGGTTTTTCAAGTGCTGCTGCTATTTGGTTATGGATCATGTCGGTTGACCCGCATTGGTATTCCACTATGTTCGCCTGGTATGCTAGCGCAAGTTGTTTTGTTAGCATGATTGCGCTTACCATATTATTATTAATTTATTTAAAAAGCAGAGGATATTATCATGGAGTCAGCAATGAGCATTTTCATGATCTAGGAAAATTTATGTTTGCTTTTTCTGTATTCTGGACCTATCTCTGGTTTGATCAATATATGTTGATTTGGTACGGAAACGTAGGCGAGGAGACAGTTTATTTTCAAACTCGTATTAGAGAGTATCCGGTGCTCTTTTATGGTAATCTGGTATTAAATTTCGTACTACCGTTTTTAATATTGATGAGAAACGATACAAAGCGAAAGTATGGAACATTGATCGCAGTAGGATTAATAGTTTTTTTCGGGCATTGGGTTGATCTTTTTCAAATGATCAAACCAGGAACTTTACATACTGCAATTGAAATGGGTAGCCATGCTCCTGCAGTTCAAGAAATTTCTAATCATGCTACTGATATGGCCGTATCTCACAGTGAAGAACATCATGCAGGATTTACTATGGGTTTTTCAATTCCAGGTATTCCTGAAATTGGATTAATGATTGGATTTCTTGCATTGTTTGTAGCAACCACACTGCATTTCTTATCTAAAGCACCGCTTAGTCCAAAGAAAGATCCATTTCTTGAGGAAAGTTTACATCACCATGTTTAATCTTAAAATTGAAAAAGTAAAATGACTTCATTAATCATTATATTATCTGTTGTTCTCCTATTTGTTGTGCTCATTCAGATTGCAAAGATTTATGAAATCTCTGAGGAGCTAAAAGGTGAAGAAGTAACTGAAATGACCAGTGCAAGTGCCAATTCTAAAGGGCTCATTGCATTTGTTTTAATACTTTTTGGTACTTTCATTTGGGGAAGTCTTTATTATGCTAATTATATGCTAGGATATGGACCACTAAAAGCAGCTTCTGCTCATGGTGGTGCTATCGACTCTATGTTTAATGTAACTGCAATATTTACCATTATTGTTTTTGTAATTTGTCACATAGCTTTAGTATGGTTTGCTTATAAGTATCGATATATACCAGGACGAAAAGCAGAATTTATTCCGCATAATGATAAATTGGAAATGCTATGGACTGGAATTCCAGCTTTTGTTATGGTTCTTTTAGTAGTTAAAGGATTAATTGCATGGAATGAAATTATGGCGGATACTAAACAAGGAGATGAATATTTATCGATTGAAGCAACAGCCTGGCAATTTGCCTGGAACCTAAGATATCCCGGTCAAGATGGTCAACTAGGTGTTAAAGATTTTAGACTGATTAAACCTGGTACAAATGATCTGGGACAGGATTGGAACGATGAAAGAAATCTCGACGATTTTAATTCTGATGAATTGGTATTGCCAAAAGGAAAAAAAGTTAGAGTTAGTATTACAGCAAGAGATGTATTGCACAACTTTTATTTACCTCACTTCAGAGTTAAAATGGATGCAGTACCTGGAATTCCAACGTATTTCGTTTTTACTCCTACTAAAACCACTGAAGAATTTAGACAGGAATTAAGAAAGTATAAAGAATATAATGTGCCTTCTGATCCAGCAGATCCAAATAGTCCACCAAAATGGAAGACTTTCAATTTTGAATTGGCCTGCGCAGAACTTTGTGGTAAAGGTCATTATAGCATGAGAAGATTAGTTAAAGTCGTTAGCCCTGAAGAATATGATAAATGGATGGCAACTCAGAAATCTTTTTATCTAAGTTCTATTAGAAATACAGACGCCGATCCATTTATTGGCAAGCCATTAAAAATGGAATTAAAAAATCAAGCTACAGAGTTACAATCTGCATTAACCAAAGCATTAGATACCTCTAATCATTCTTCAGCAGATCGCACCTTAAACCTAAATAATATATATTTCGAAACGGGTTCTGCAAAACTTTCAGCTGAGTCTGAGTTTGCATTAGAAGTATTAAGTGAGGCTTTTACAAAATATCCTAAACTAATGGTTGAAATTAATGGTCACACCGATAATGTAGGTGATGCTGCCTCTAATTTGAATTTGTCTCAACAACGAGCTCAGTCTGTAAAAGATTATTTAACGAATAAAAATGTCAGTGGAGATCGAATAAAGACTTCTGGATATGGTATGACCAAACCAATTACCTCAAACGATACAGAAGCGGGTCGAACAAAAAATAGAAGAATTGAATTTAAAATAATTTCCTTTTAAAAATAAGAAATATGTCAGCTAATCACCATCATCAAGAGCAAGATGTATTGATTGAAAAGTATGGATACGACGATCATTTTCATGAGCATCATGAAGGAGATAAGTACCAGTTTAACTTTCTTACAAAGTACATCTTCAGCATGGATCACAAGATTATTGCCCGGCAATTTCTATTTACCGGAATTTTCTGGGCCATTATTGGATCAGCCATGTCTATTATTTTCAGACTGCAACTTGGATTCCCGGATTCCAGTCTGGCATGGTTAAAACCAATTCTAGGAAAATGGATAACCATCAACGATGCCGGGTTAGGAACTCTTGATCCTGAATTCTATTATGCATTAGTTACAATGCATGGAACCATTATCGTGTTTTTTGTATTGACTGCTGGATTAAGTGGTACGTTTAGTAATTTGCTTATTCCTCTACAGGTTGGTGCAAGAGATATGGCATCCCCATTCCTTAACATGTTATCGTATTGGTTTTTCTTTTTGTCCAGCGTAACAATGTTTTATTCATTATTTTTAAGCACAGGCCCTTTCTCTGGGGGTTGGACTGCTTATCCACCATTAAGTGCTCTTCCTCAGGCTTCAATTGGATCAGGGGCAGGTATGACTTTGTGGTTAGTTTCCTTGGCATTGTTTGTAGTTTCAGTTTTACTAGGTGGTATGAATTATATCACCACAGTACTTAATTTAAGAACCAAGGGAATGAGTTTATGGAGAATGCCTTTAACCGTTTGGGCATTTATGGTAACCGCAATTCTTGGACTTTTGTCTTTCCCGGTTTTATTTTCAGGATTCTTATTGCTCATCTTCGATCGAAGTATGGGAACAAGTTTTTATCTATCCGATATTTTTGTTAACGGGATGGCTCTTGATCGTATTGGAGGCAGCCCTATTTTATATCAACACATTTTTTGGTTTTTAGGACATCCGGAAGTATATATTATTATTCTTCCTGCCATGGGACTTGTTTCAGAGGTATTGGCAGTTCATGCGAGAAAACCAATATTTGGTTATAGAGCAATGGTGTATTCCATTTTGGCGATAGCATTTCTATCCTTTATTGTTTGGGCGCATCATATGTTTATGTCAGGGGTCAATCCTTTCATATCTAACTTTTTTGTGGCGTTTACTTTAATTATTGCGGTGCCTTCTGCCGTAAAAGTTTTTAATTGGATTACCACATTATACGGAGGTAATATAAGGCTTAACACTCCGATGTTATTTTGCATTGGCTTTGTATCCATGTTTATATCAGGTGGTTTGACTGGTATCTTTTTAGGAAATTCATCTATAGATATACAGCAACACGATACTTATTTTGTCGTTGCGCATTTTCATATTGTAATGGGAGTTGCAGCATTTTTTGGAATGTTTGCCGGTGTATATAATTGGTTCCCTAAAATGTTTGGAAGATTCATGAATGAGACATTGGGTAAGATCCATTTTTGGGTAACCTTATTTTCTGCATACGCAGTATTTGGTCCAATGCACTTTATTGGAATGGCTGGTGTACCTCGAAGATATTATCGATTCGATAGCTTTGAAGCATTTAGTGGATTTGATACCATGAATCAATTCATAACGATTGCGGCTATCATTGGATTTATGGCACAGTTAGTCTTTGTTGTAAACTTCTTCTGGAGTATGTACAAAGGTAAAAAAGTTACTTCGCAAAATCCTTGGGGTTCTAATTCATTGGAATGGACAACACCGATTGAAGCCGGACATGGTAATTGGCCAGGAAAAATTCCTACCGTACAACGCTGGTCATACGATTATGGTAAAGATGGGCATGAATTTACACAACAGCATGTACCTCTAAGAGATGGAGAAGAACATAGTAGTCATTAATAAACTTAAAACACTTAATTGTAACTTCGATGCATAAAGTAAAAACTTCCGCAATTCAACCCATCTCCTTAGTGAAGGACATTGGTTTGCTGGTAAAGTTCAAGCTGAGCTTAATGGTCGTTTTTAGTAGCGTGGCTACTTATATAATATTTGCAGGAAATCGTTTTGATTCTTTTGTACTTTTTTTATTAAGTTCAGGAGGTCTTTTAATAACTTTTGCATCCAATACACTTAATCAGGCATTAGAAAGAGATTACGATAAGTTAATGGAAAGGACAGCGAATAGGCCACTTGCCAGTGGTCGTATGACCCTGTCATTCGCTATTTTATTGGCCGGAATTTTCACCGTGGTAGGATCAATATTATTAGTTCTTATCAGTCCAATGTGTGCAACATTGGGAATGATTAGTCTGGTACTCTATTCCTTTATTTATACTCCGGTAAAAAGGTATTCAACTTTAGCTGTGCCGGTTGGTGCAATTCCAGGGGCTTTACCAACTCTAATTGCTGCCGTTGCTGCACAACAAACTATTACGTTAGAAGCCATGTGTTTCTTTGCCATTCAATATTTATGGCAATTTCCTCATTTTTGGTCTATAGCTTTCTTAGGGCATAAGGATTATGTAAGAGCTGGCTTTAAACTTATTAAGGATATTAATGGCAATCCGGATGCACGCTTTGGCTTATATTCCTCTATCTATGCTTTAACAGGAATATTTTTCTTGATACCCTTGTATAATATACTTCATATTTCTATGCCCATTATGGTGTTACTGGTGAGTAGCATGTTCTTATTTGCTTATTTTGGGATAAACCTGTATAAGAATAATAATCGACAAGCGGCTAAGGCTTTAATGTTCTGTTCCATCATATACTTACCAATTTTGTTTGTATTGTTCATTATGAATCAACAATGGTCATAAGATGCCAATAATACAAATGCATAACAAGGATCTCGCGCCAAGCAAACTTCAAGCTTTGAAGTTTGGTCTTTGGATTGGCATGGCCTCTATTGTTATGTTGTTTGGTGCTATTACAAGTGCTTATTTAGTTCGCAAACCGGTTGGAAATTGGTATGAATTTAAAATACCGGTTCAATATTTTTATTCTACTATATTAATTGTTATTTCATCGGTTTTTTTAGAGCGATCATTTAAGAGTTTTAAAGGTTCAAAACCAAATGCATGTAAGAATAATCTGTTATTGAGTTTTTCTTTGGGAATAGGATTCCTGATTAGTCAAGTCATTGCATTCAAGCAAATGGTTGTATCTGGATTAACGATAGACTTAAATGTATCTGTGTCTTTTCTTTATGTTATTGCTGGTTTACATGCTTTGCATGTAATTGGAGGTATTATAGCATTAATTATTACTCTATTGATTCTATATTCCTCGTCTTGGGAAGTTACAGAATATAAAATTTTGAAATTTGATTTATTAAGACAATACTGGCATTTCATTGGAGTGCTTTGGATTTATTTATTGATATTTTTAATCTTACAATAAGGAAATATTTTCATATGTCGTCAGAACATACAGCCCACGTAGCCACTCATTATCAGGATCACCATGCCGAACCGCATTGGAATGGTGCGTCTGAACCATTTAAGGCAAGTTATGGTAAATTAATGATGTGGTATTTTTTGTTATCAGATGCATTTACCTTCTCAGGGTTCTTAATTGCATATGGTACTTTAAGATTTAGTATGCCGACTTGGCCGGTACCTGATTTTGTTTTTTCATCTTTACCTGGTGGAATTCATCATAAGCCTTTGATTTTTGTAACCATTATGACATTTATACTTATTGCAAGTTCTGTGACGATGGTACGCGCCGTTCAGGAAGGGCATAGAGAGAATAAAAAAGGTGTAGTATTCTGGATGGTCTTAACGATTATAGGTGGATTTGGTTTTTTGGGATGCCAGGCCTGGGAATGGACTACACTAATAGGAGGTGAGAAAATGTCAATAACCAGAAATCCATTTGGAACTCACACTGAAAATGGTACTTACCTGGAAGGAGATGGACATGATATTAAGGCTGGTGATTCATTTAAGGCTGGTAGCTCTTATTTAATTCATTACCATGATGGACATTTTCAACCACTATCATATAAAACGGAAGCAGGGGAAATAAAGACGCAACAAATGGGCCCTAAATCTTTTGGTGCACTATTCTTTTTTATTACCGGGTTTCACGGATTTCACGTATTCAGTGGGGTGGTATTTTTAGCCATTATTGCCTTGAATGTTGCTAGCGGAATTTATGCCCGACGAAACAATCATTATGAAATGGTGGAGAAGATAGGATTATATTGGCACTTCGTGGATCTTGTTTGGGTGTTTGTGTTTTTAGTTTTTTATCTATTATAATAATCTAGATTAAGTAGAAAATATATGAGTCATTTAAGTTACGAAGAGAGTAAGAAGGTAGTAATGAAAGGCCTGTTGATACTGGCCGTTGTAACTATTGCTGAAGTAATGGTGGCCTTACTCGGAAAGGGTTATATTGTTCATGGATTTCATATGCCTCGATGGATTATGTACCTTGCCATGATATCTATGAGTTTATATAAAGCATACTTTATAGTATATTATTTCATGCATATGAAGTATGAAGTTCCGGGCTTAGTCAGAAGCGTGCTTCTTCCAACCTTGTTATTAATCTGGGCTGTGATTGCGTTTTTCTATGAAGGTAATACCTGGAGAGTGTGGAGAGCTAAAAAGAATGACAGACCAATCTCCATATTGGAACAACCAGTTCATAAGACGGAGCATTCAATGACTTCACCTCATGAAGCTAAGACCAATGAAATGCAACAACAAGCTCCGGCTAATCCAGCAGAGGAGAAGAAGGATCACAACGAATCTAAAAATCATTAATAATTATAATTCATTCTGCATTGAATGAATAAATACTTAAAGACTACACTGGTATTGCTGATTTTAATAGGCATGCCAGCATTTGCTTGGTATTTTTTAGAAAGAGGCACTTCCTTACGGAAGGCCGCAATGAAATCGCTTGAACCAAAAGAAGCCATAGGGCAATTTGAAACCCCGACAGAAAAAGATATCATTATTAATTCTGAAAAACTTAAGGGAAAAAGATGGTTGATTGCAGTTATTGGGAGTTTAGATCGTCGAACCGATTACTGCAAAATTCTTACTAATTTATATCAGCAAAGTAAAGAATCTTTTAAGCCGTATATTATGACCGTCATAGGACTTAAGCATGGCGAACCTTTGAAAGCTACATCTGAGACCCTCAAATTACCTTCTGAGGATAATCATTGGAATATTTGTTACCTCTCTATAGATCATGTTTTTCCTTTCTGCGCAGAAGCTTTTAATTTACGTGAGGCATACCAGGATAAGGATTGCATTATTTTATTAGACGAAAATTTAATGGTAAGAAATTATTATCTTTTATCCGATACCAAGGAGATTCAAAAATTAATAAGAGAATATCCTGTTTTTTTAAGCTTAAAAAACTAATGAGTAACTACAACCCAAAGCTCGAAAAGAAGCTTAACCTATGGGGATACGTTTTAAGTGTATTGGTATTGCTGTTAATTGTTTCAATGCGAAAAATTCATATCAATTCAAGTATTGATTTTCATTTTTTACCACCGCTTTATTCCTCATTAAATGCAATTAGCGCCATTACATTAATTATAGCATATTGGCATATTATAAACAAGCGTATAGATTCCCACAAACTATTTATGATAATTTCGACTATAATTAGTTGTTTTTTTCTTCTTGGATATGTGGTTTATCATATAACCACATCAGAAACTAAGTATTGTGGAGAAGGAAGTATGCGATATGTTTATTTCCTTTTATTAATTAGCCATATTATTCTGGCTGCTGTAAGCTTCCCGTTTATTGTTTTTACATTTATACGAGGATATGTTCGAAATGATAAAGCCCATGTGCGATTGGCGAAATGGGTATTTCCAATTTGGTTGTATGTTTGTCTTTCAGGTCCTTTGTGCTATCTGATGTTGCGACCTTGTTATAATTTTGCAGCATGAATAATGTCGCTCGATTTGTAATCCTAATAGGGTTTTTCTGTCTGGCTAATACAGTTTTAGCTCAATGTCCGATGTGTAAAATGTCTGCAGAATCCAATATGGCAAACGGCGGTATGGCGGGAAGAGGCCTGAATTCTGGAATTTTGTACTTGTTAGCTTTGCCTTATCTTTTGGGAGCTACATTTATTTATTTATTCCGTAAAAATCGAAAAAAACTAGAGCAAGAATAGTTTAAAAATTCAACCGTTATAAAGTAATCTCCCGTACTTTACTTATTGTTTTTTTGATAATTTTCCTGAAATTTTTGGAAGGGAACAGTCTTATAATAATTACCTCCGAAGTAATTCGTAATAAGCTCAAAGACCTCAGGTTCTCGGTATCCTGGAAGTGCCTGAATAGTATTCATAGATTCATCCAAATAGACAAAAGTAGGGTAGGATAGTTTTCCTAAAGCAATGACAGCTGCCAACTCATGATAACCACGGCTTCCTTGCGGTATAAATTTGTAGTTTTTCTCCTTGAAAGTTATGTCTTCTCGGTATTCAGCATTGAACTTTACTGCATAGAAACTTCTATTGATGGCTTCTATCACAGCCGGATCCTGAAAAGTGGTAGCGTCCATTCTTTTGCACCAGCCACACCAGTCCGTATATAAGTCGACTACAACCTTCTTTTTAGAGGATTTCTGCGCCGTTTCCATTTGTTCCCAGGTCATCCATTTGATACTCGGACTTTGAGCATATAAATAGGATCCTAAAAAGAAAAAATATAAAAACACAGATGACCCAATCAACGATATTTTAAATGATAAATTAAATCTCATCTTTCTTAAGTCAATGTAAATTCTCCACAAAGTAACAATAAATTGGTCGTTTAGGACGGATAATTGGGCGCTTATAGCTATTTTTAAAAGAACTTTAACGGTTTAATTTCAGGTAAGCCGAAGACAAATTTAAATATGACCTTATTTTTTAATATTAAAAAAAGTTAACATAATTTTTGATAATAAGAGTCAGGCATAAACTTCTCAAGTATTCTTAATGATTTGAATCGAATCGCTATCAAACGTAAAAGATTTTTGAAGACGACCTACAACCCATGGTGCGCGAATGCCTTGTTTTAGTTTTAAAAAATGATTTGTAATAACTCTTGCTTCATCCCATGTCTGGCTTTGTATGAATCGGTTGAGTGTTTTATATCCACCTTCTACGATAAGAATGCCAATATTATGTAAAGTATATAGTTTGTGAAGAATCAGATACAGCTCGTCGTCCTCATTCAAAAATGTAAAATCATTATATTTTTCAGGATTTAAATTATCCTTAGGTTCTTTGCGTAGAATAAACTTTTTAGGATTTTTTCCATACCATAACCGTGTCGTTAATTCCGGTCGGTCAATTAAAAAAGTATTATAGCCAACCAATATTCCATCGCACTCAGCTCTCCAGTAATGCGCAAGAATATCTGAATAAGAATTTGAAATTTTCGTGCGGACATTGGAATGTCCAATGAAGTTATCATTGCTTTGAGCCCATTTTAAAATAACATAAGGCCTTTTAAATTTTTGATTTATAGTAAATGCCGATAAAGTAGAATCTTGTTCAAATTGTTGGTATGGTCCGATGACATCAATTCCTTTGCTTTTAAGGACTTGAATTGATTTACCTGACATAATTGGGTTAGGATCTAATCTTCCTATAACTACTTTTTGGATTCCTGATGAAATTATTAATTCTGTGCAAGGAGGTGTTTTACCAAAGTGATTACAGGGTTCCAGGCTAATGTATAGAGTGGATTCCTTAAGTAAATATTTATGTTCTGCTTTAATTTTAGATATGGCCACTCGCTCAGCATGATCAGAACCATATGCATGATGCCAGCCTTCAGCCAAAATTGTATTATTATGAACAATAACTGAACCAACTATGGGATTTGGAGAGGTCGATCCAATTCCATTTTTTGCTATCTTTACACAGTATTCTAGATAATCAACGTGTGTTTGCATTAATCGCTAAATTAAAAGGAATTTCCAAATGGCAAAAAGAGCGCTTGCAGAATTAATTGGTACATTTTTATTTTGTCTTTTTATATGTCTGACTTCAATGGGATCTCATGTCGTGTGGGCACCATGGGTTGGAGGACTCGTTTTGGCTAGTCTGATTTATGCAAACGGGCATATTTCAGGAGCACATCTTAACCCGATGGTTACCCTTTCACTTTTCCTTCGTGGTAAAGTTAATCTTAATATGGTTCCGACTTACATTTTAACGCAATTAGGTGGTGGAGCTTTGGCTGCCTTAATCTCGATGTTATTAATTAATAAAGTACCAACTCAAGTTGTGGAAGACCTTAGTTCGAAAACTCTCGAAGCTATATTATCAGAATTCTTAGGATCTCTGGCTATTGCTTATGTAATATTAAATGTTACAACTTCAAAGAATACTCAAGGGAATGATTACTATGGAATAGCAATAGGTCTTTGTTATGCTGCTGTAAGTTCCGCTTTTGGAGAAATTAGCGGTGGCATTTTGAATCCTGCGTTAGCTTTAGCAGTTGGAATAACTAAGTTAAGTTCTTTTTCAAATTTATGGATTTATTGGGTTGGACAATTTCTCGGTGGGGTAATGGCTGCAGTACTTTTTTTATTTATAAATGGAAAGGATTAAATTATTATTCAACTAAGCATCGATTTAAATTTTCAAGTGTAATGAACTAACTAAATTGAATTACCAAAAAAGTCCGTTGATGAAAAAATCATTTCTTTTATTTATTATTTCTGTAGTTGTTGGGTTGGGAATAAGCGCACAAAATAGATCTAATAACAATGAATATTATTATTTTCTTACTTCAAGAACAATTCATAAGGAAGGGGTTAAATCCATGAATTATTTTTTGTATACGGACATTATAAAATTTATAGGCCCAAAAGATGAACTTGATCTTTTTATTAACAAATGGAGAGAAATCATCGATCAAAATTGTGAAGCCAGTAAACTTTGTACCGCTGATTTGAATATTTATAATTCTGAAGCAGAAGCTCAATCAGCATTTACGAATCATTTAAGAATTTTTCAAGCAAAGGCTGACCACAAGCTCATTAAAATGGATTTCAAACCAAATTAAGCCTTCTGACCTTTAACGGGCTATATTAAATTATGGATCAAAGTGGGGAGGAAGATTCGATTTTTATATCTGAATATTTCCAGGCTTTTTCAAATTCTTTCTGAATAAGTTGAGCTTCTGAATTTTTATGTTGAAGCGCTAAGGCATTATAGAGTCCTTTTAAAGCCCAACCATTCTTTTTCCAAATTTGCAAATCTCTTCGATATATTTTTTCAGCTTCTGCAAATTGACCATCAGCTATAAGTATTGCTCCCAGGTGATGTCTTACTGAAAAAAACCAATCCGGAGGTTCATCGTAATTAAGATTATCCTCCATGTCTACAGCTTCTTTTAATAATTGAATAGCATTATGATAGTCTTTCTTGTTAGCCGCTATTTCAGCTGTTAATACATTAACGGCAATTTTTACCAAGTCTGAGGTTGTATTAATTCCCCAAATCGTTAAGGCATTTAAAGTAGTATCCTTAGATATTTCGATAAGATGTTGTAATTCTTTCTCTGCAAGTTCAAGATTAGATTTCCCAATCCAGGCCATGCCACGACCATAATGCGCAACCGCTTTAGGGTAAACTAAATCTGTATCACTAAGTTGCAAATTCAATAAGGTATCCCACATTGAAAACTTTACCGCTAAGTACCATGGTATAGTATAATAATGTTGAAGTGTGCCCCAACCGGGCAAACGCATTACATCTTTTGCTGTATTGCTTTGGACTTTCTGAGCGGCTAGCCAAGCCCATTTTTTATTGCCCTCTAAAGTAGAAGTCGCAGCTAGAAAATGATAATTATGCAAATAATAAGCTAAAGGATAGGCTCCTTGGGCATGACAGGTGGTAATATAGTTGCTGTCAACTTCGACAGCTTTTATATTGGACAATGATCCAAGATGATAATCACCAGTGTTAATATAAATATGAGAAGGCATGTGCACGAGATGTCCTGAGCCCGGAACTTTAGTTTCTAAAAATTTTGCGCTGAGTAATCCAGTCTCTGGAGTTAATGAAGCTTCGACGGCATGTATATAATAATGATGAGCTCCCGGATGATTAGGATTAATCTTCATCAAATGATCAAGAATAGACAGTAATTCAGGAGTCCATTCTTTAGGTTCTTTAGTCTTCTTATCGTATAAATCCCAAGGATGCAGATCCATTAAAGATTCAGCATACAGTGCTCCTATATCAGGATTTAAAGGGTATTTTTGATAAGCCTTTTTCATGGATTCATAATAAGCAATATCTAAGGGTTTGCGATCTATGGGAGGGTCTTTAGCATATCGACGTGCAATGGCATTTATTAATTCTTTTTCAATTTCTGTGCATAAATTGGTCAAGCTTAAGGCTTTGACTGAGGCCTCATAAGCTCTTTGAAAATTTCCTTCCTCCATTCCTCCATTATAATTTGGACCTAATACATAGGCAAATCCCCAATAACCCATAGCGCAATTTGAATCTATTCGAGTTACTTCGTAGAATGATCTCGCAGCTTCTGCATGATTGAATCCATAGGCTAACATCATTCCCTGATTAAAATATTCTTGTGCTTCTGGAAATTCAGTAGAAATTTTAAAGTCAATTCCTTCAAGTCCTTTCAACTTAGGTGCCTTGCTTCCTTTAGAATACCACTCAATGTCTGATGTCTTTGGATTAAAACAATAAATTGGTTTATCAATAGATTGTACTGTTGTTCTTTCAGTTGAACTTCTGCAAGAATATTGCACTAAAATTATACTAATAAGACTTATTATAGGTAAGTAATAAGAATTCCATTGTTTTTGTAAATCAATCATAGACATCAGTTAGATTAAAATTAAACTTTAAATACCATATAAATAATGGTCGAATATACGTTAGTAATAATTCAAATTACTAATATAAAAAGATTATGTTCGTTCTCAGAAATTAATAACTATATTAGTTTGCTTAATCGGCTAATTTCTGAATTCTGATTTTTCTTTTTTGCTCAGAGTAGTTGACAACAAAAACTCCCAGTAAGGTTAAGGCCGAACCTAGCAATAAGGTTTTACTAAAATTTTCTTTTAATATAAAATATCCCAATTGCATTGCAATAATTGGATTAATATAAGATTGAATACTTACTACAGGTGCTGGAAGAAATTTTAATGCATAAATGTAAGCGGTATAAGCAACCAATGAACCTAAGACAATTAAGTACGCCCATATCATAAGAACTTTCCAACTTAAATGAAAGTTGGAATAATCTTCGGTAGCAATAGTGACAATTCCTAAAGGTATTGATGCAAAAATCATTTGAAATCCCGCGGACAGAAAAGGGGAGCGTTTGCTTGGCTTTGATTTGCTAATTACGGTTCCACTTGCCCAAGCAGCAATGGATAGTAAGGTTAAAGATATTCCTATAAAGTTTTCGTCTAAATGAATTGGGAATTTGATTTTTTCCAGACAAATTAAACTCAATCCTGAAAATCCAATAATTAATCCTATCCATGCAAATAGGCCAATTTTATCACTTGGAGTAAAGAAATGAGTCAACATGGCAATTAATATGGGTGATGTAGCAGCAAGTATTGCACTGAGTCCGGAATCAATATATTTCAATCCAATGACACCTACACCATTGCCAATGCTTAACAAAAGAAATCCCAAGAATATCTGTAGTCTTAAGTATTTCCAATCTGGCCATTCTTCTTTTTGAATAAGAAACATATAACTTAACATCAATATGCCTGCAAAGGAATGTCGAATAAAAGCAAATAAAAAAGGTGGAATCAACTGTACTCCTAACTTATTCACCAGATAAGTCGTTCCCCAAATAATGCAAGTTAAACTTAATGCAATATAGGGTCTGGTTTGGGAGCTCATTGATTAGGTGCTATAGTAAATGATAACTGATCAAGATCTTCTGAAATTTTAATTTGACAAGCCAATCTGCTTTGATTTTTAACAAAGAGTAAATTATCCAACATGGCAAGTTCTTCTTCAGATTGAATTGGTAATACATTGGGTGATGTAATATATATTTGACAAGTTCCGCATAAAGCAATACCCCCGCAAATTCCTTCCACTCCCAACTCTGCACTCTTGCATAATTCCATTAAATTAAAACCGCAGTCAGAAGGTATTTCTAATACATGTTGATTATTCTCACGGTCCGTAATTTTTATGGTTATGTCTTTCATATCGGATGCGTAACCTTACTCTATGCCTTTTATACCTGTTACGGTCGTGTATTTAAAACTTGGATTTTTTCCATCATGAATTAACTTATAAGCAGATTGAACCATTAATGTTGCTTCATGAAATCCGCATAAAATTAACTTCAACTTGCCGGGATAGCTATTAATGTCACCAATTGCGAATATTCCTTCAACATTAGTCGAATAATCCAAAGTATTAACCAATATATTATTTTTTTCAATCCCTAATTCCCAATTGGCGATAGGTCCTAATTTAGGTGTTAATCCGAAAAGTGGAATAAAATAATCGCATTCTATTTTGACATTTGGACTGTTTTCAACAGTTACATCAACCGCTTCTAAGTCTTCATGTCCAATTAAACCGGTAACTTCAGCATTAATTATAACTTTAATTATGCCATCCTCTTCAAGTTTAGATAATTTTTTTACGGATTCTGGTGCACCTCTGAACGAAGATCTGCGGTGAACTATGCTTAGGCTGCTGGCAATATTCGATAGGTACAATGCCCAATCCAATGCGGAATCACCTCCACCTGCAATGACAACCTTTTTGCCTTTGTACTTTAGCGGATCTTTAATTACATAATCTATACCCCGATCTTCAAAATATTCTAATTGATCTAATTGTGGTTTACGAGGTTCAAAACATCCTAAACCACCGGCAATGGCAATAACTTTAGCCCGAATTATAGTGCCCTTATTAGTTCGAACATTGAAATATCCTGATTCATCTTTGTCCAATACCTCTGCCGTTTCACCTAAAGTAAATTGCGGCTTAAAGGGTTCTATCTGTTTTAATAAGTTCTGAACTAAATCAGCCGCCATTATCTCTGGGTAACCCGGAATATCGTAAATTGGTTTTTTGGGATATATTTCTGATAACTGTCCTCCTGGAACTCCAAGTGCATCGATTAGATGACACTTAAGGTTCAAAAGTCCAGCCTCAAACACCGCGAATAATCCACAAGGTCCCGCACCAATTATTATTATATCTGTCTCGTAATTGCTCAAACTCCACAAAGTTAATAAGCTAAAAAATATATTTGGTTAGTTTGATAAATATTAATAATTTACAGTATTAAATTTTAAAAATATTAATAATTACAAAAATATATTTTAAAATTAGTGTTCAATTAAATATGCATTAAATTGGTCTTCTATCTCATAATGATCCAGAATAGCATCAATGAATTCAGGTCCATTTTGCAAGAGATGCTGTAGGCCAGATTCCAATCTTTCCTGCAAAGCACCTTCTGGGAATAATCCTTCCTTTATTTTATCAATTTTATTCAAATCTTCTTCGTGTTTCTGCTTTTCCTGCTTTACTAATTTTTGAGTTACCTTTTCTAAGGCGTGCTCAATTTTTACCATTTCAGAATTTAAAGAGGCTTGAAAAGAGTTATCAAAATATTCGCCATACTGTTTATGCTTATTCATTGCTTCTAAAATTAACTGATGTGATTCATTTAGTTTTATAAGTAATTCTGAATGATCTCCGAGAAACTTATTTTTAATTACGGTAGACGATTGTAGAAAATCATGAATTGTCAACTGCAATTTCTTCATTCGTGAATTCTGTGCAGAACTAAAAATTATGCCAGATATTCTCCTCCACAAAATGGGAAAATAAATTTTCCAATGATTGAATACACTTTTAAGTTGAAGCCAGTAATTAATCTCTGCTCCTCCACCAATAAAGATTACGGCAGGAAATAATAATTGTTGGTAAATTGGTCTGAGTACTACATTTGGACTAAATCGTTCGGGATTTGTTTCAATCTCCAAAGAGATTTCGTCTTTGCTCCATACAAATTTTCCATCTCTGGTTTTGTATAGTTCATTATCCATTTCAATACCGATCCTATACTGATCCCGTAAATAGAATATATTGATGGGTCGAATATAAGCTTGTGATGTATACTTCAATGAATTCAAAACATTTTCTGATTCTGATGAATTCGATTGAATAGTGTGAAAAATTAATTCCTGTTTAAGGTAGGGTATAAGTAACTGCTTGGCGGCAGAATCATCCGGATTAAACTGAATTAAGCCAAATCTACCAAAAATGGAATGCACAAATTTTCTATAAAAATCAGCGTAACTTTTTGAAGACTTAGCGTATTCTAGTATTTGGTTTAAAAACTTTAAGGCGAATTCATGATTTTGAAAAAGCGGCATAAAATCTTTAATGATCTTTTCTATTCCCTCTGTTTTCATTCTTCCGCACGCACCTGTTTCGGAAGATGACCATTCATATTTTTTTCCGAATAAATGAATGTGATTACATTCTTCAAAGTCATGATCTTCACATCCGCAATAGTACATTGGTACAAAATGATAAGTTGAATATTTGGCATTTAATGTATTGCACAGTGATATCGTGTTGCATATTTTATACCACCAATATAAGGGTCCTCCTAGCAATACAGGTTGATGAGCGCAGAGAATGACAAAGCAGTTCTCGTTTTCTAACTTGTTTATTTGAGCATGAATCAGTTGGTCATTTATATCGTGATATTGATTCCTAAGAATTGATGAGATCTCTTTTCTTTTATCGAAATTCTTTTGATTATCATGAATCGCATCCTGAATTCCTTTTTCATTGGGTAAGTGACTGATTAAATTATCGAAGAGTTGTGGTTTTATCCAGTAATCTTTATCCAATCGTTTGAATTGATCAACCGATGAAACGTCTAAGGCAATCTTTTGTATTTTTAATTTTTTCAATTCAATGACTTAATAGCACAAAAATAGAATGCTTAAACTTAAAAATAGCCTGTATAAATATATTCTCAGGAATTATTCTATAATCAGCCCTAAAAACCTCTACTTTTACATTTGATGATTCGATTTTTAGTCAGAAGGTTGTCATTAGCGCTATTGTCGGTTATTCTGGTATCCAGCCTGATTATGGCGATCATTTATTATTCACCGGTGGATCCATCCAGATTAAGTTTTGGGCAAAGGTCAGACGAGGAAACAATAAGTTTATATAAGAAGAAGTATTATCTGGATAAACCTTTATCTGTACAAATTCTTCGCGTATTTGAAGATCTTTCTCCATTACAATGGATTCCAAATTCTGATCCAAGATTAACGGATTACTCTTATTCAACGCTATATAAAGGTGAACTTAGCAAATGTATTTTCAAAAAACCCTATTTTAGAAAATCCTACGTCACTGGTCAGAATGTATGGGATTTAATCAAAGAAGCCATACCAGGGACTTTTGTATTAGCCCTAACCAGTGTATTGGTAGCCATTATATTAGGTATAGTTCTAGGCCTAATGGCCAGTTTAAAATTTGAATCCTGGATTGATCGCACGATTATGTTATTCTGTTCAATTGCTTATGCGGTGCCCAGTTATGTAAGTGCCCTTTTCTTTGGAATTGTTTTCGCTTACAGCCTCGGTGAATATACCGGTTTACCAATTCAAGGAAGTCTTTGGGATTTTGATGATATGGGAAATCAGAGTTTGATGTTAAGTCACTTGATATTACCAGTTCTTGCTTTAGGTATTCGTCCTGTAAGTATGATCGCACAAATGACTCGAGCTTCAGCTTTAGATGTATTAGGAGCGGATTATATTCGTACAGCAAGATCAAAAGGGATCGGCAATATTTTATTACTAAGCAAGCATGTTTTACCGAATTGCTTAAATGCCATTATAACCACTATAAGTTCTTGGTTTGCTGCTTTGTTGACAGGGTCTTACTTTGTGGAATATATTTTTAATTATAAAGGACTAGGATTACTCACCATATCCGCTGTTAATTCCTTTGACATTCCTCTGATTTCAGGAACCTGCATAATAACCGTGATAATATTTGCGGTGATTAACGTGTTGACTGATATAGGATACGTTTATCTTGATCCCAGAATAAAACTGAATTAAAATTTTAAACCAACAGAACCAATCAATCGAGTTTCAGCCTTGCTAAAAGCAAAATTGTGATCAAAGAAATTAATGTGTTCTCCAAATTTTGTGAAATTTCCTTCGTGTCGTAAGTCAAAGGTCAATATCCCAAAATCAAAACCTAAACCCAATTGATAGCCAAAGGTCGCAGAATTGAATTTATCATCATATCCTTTGATATCTGTTAATTCAGACTTGTTGTTTAGAAATACATGCATTACAGGTCCTGCATTCAATCTAAAAATACCAAACTTTACTCCCATCATCAACGGTATGTTTACCCTTTGATATCGTTCGTTGCGCAAAGAATCTGTAGTTTGCAACATTCCAAATTCTTTAAACTTAAAAGTAGTTTTATTGGAATTAAATACAATCTCCGGTTGAATGAAAAAATTTCCAAAATTAAAACGGGTAAATCCTCCAATGTGAAAGCCATAGTTGGCATCATGAAATGCCAGACTAAATGAATCCAATTGAGCATCATTTTTTACCAGGAAGGTTTGTGGTTTAATATCAACACTGGATCCTCCTATAAGAAAACCCCACTCAAATTGTGCTTTAGCTTGATTATCAAGCAAAAAGAAACATGTTAAAAAAGAAATCAGATACTTCATATCTAATATTTACACAAATTAACGGTAAGAAACCGAGAGAATTTATATCTTACCCGATTGTTAGCAGAATCTTAACGATTGTTATGATCATTCACTCCGCAGAATACATCGGTTCATTCCCAACATTCGATAAATTACCTGAAATTTCTTTGCCTGAATTTTGTTTTTGGGGCCGATCAAACGTTGGAAAAAGTAGCTTAATCAATTATTTGTTTGATCGGAAAAATCTTGCACTTACTTCATCTACTCCTGGCAAAACTATTAATATTAATCTTTTTCACATAAACGAGAATATTGCCATTGTCGATTTACCAGGATATGGTTATGCTCAAATTTCAAGATCTAAAAGAACATCCTGGTTAAAGGAGATTGAGAAATATCTTGTCAATAGAAAAAACTTAATGAATGTATTTCTATTAATTGATATTACAATTCCAGTTCAAAAAATTGATTTAGAGAAAATTAATTATTTAGGTTTGGAAGGAATTCCCTTTACTATTCTATTTACTAAATCGGATAAATGCAGAAAAATTGAACTCAAACATAATCTAAAGGTTTATGAATTAGAGTTATCAAAAACCTGGGAAAACTTACCGATTAGAATACTAACCAGTGTGGAAAATAGAGTAGGGAGGCAAGATGTTTTGGAAATTATTGAAGCCAATAGTTTGCGAACACATGATTTAATTTAAAATTTATGAGAGAGCATTTATTTCCAGATATCCACGAATGGCCTGTTTATAAACTGGCAAAAGAAAGAGAAGAATTTGTTCAATTTGTTGTGAATGATCTTGAGCAACAGTTTAGTCAATACAGTTCTTCCGAACTGGATCAAATACTGAACAAGACAATATTTCAGGAAAGGCAGCGAGTAAAATCAAATCCATGGAAGGCAGATCCTCCCAATGAAAATTTATATTTTAAAAAGCTTCAAAAAGAATACAACGAAAATAAAGAATCAGATAATAGCATTGTTAAAAACAAAGCAACAGCCAGCAGATTGATTCACCGTTATACTGAAGAAATCGCCGGATCATTTAATATAGCTACATTTCATTTTGCCCGTAAGGTATTAACCTTTTTCTTTCATTTTTTATATTATCCATTTAGTTTTAATCTGTTTAGAAGCAACAAGCACAAGCTTAAGAGATTAGAGAAAAAGATGATTATTAATGGCGAAATTGAAACCGTTCGAAAGCTTTTCGAAAAGCACACGATAATCCTCGTGCCAACCCATTCCAGTAATCTCGATTCTATTTTAGTAGGGTATATGGTGGATACTTTCGGAGGACTACCGGCTTTTTCTTATGGGGCAGGCCTAAATTTATTTGATTCTGAATTCTTTGCCTTTTTTATGAATCGCTTAGGCGCTTATCGAGTGGATCGAAGGAAGAAGAATCAAATCTATCTGCATACTTTGAGTACGTATTCTAGGTTAATTGCGGAAAGGGGAGTGAACACAATTTTTTTTCCAGGTGGAACAAGATCTCGTTCTGGTGAAGTCGAAATGAAACTAAAATTGGGCTTACTAAATTCTGTATTATTGGCTCAAAGAAATCTGTTAAATAAAAATGATAAACGTAAAATAATTATTGTTCCTGTTGTCATAGGTTATGAAAGTGTTTTGGAAGCGAGGTCGTTGATTATACAACATCTTCGAAGTACGGGGCAGGAAAAGTTTATGATAAAGGACAAATCTTCGCCTTTAAGAGAGTATATAAATTTTATTTGGGGATTGATGAAAAAGGAATCTAAAGTTTATTTGACCTTTGGAAATCCATTAGATGTATTTGGTAACAAAGTGACTTCTGAAGGAGTAAGTATAAATCATCTTGGAAATTCAATTGAGTTAAAAGATTATTTTGTTCGGGAAGGTAGTTTTATACACGATGCGCAACGTGAAAGTATTTATACCAAAGAACTAGCAGAGGCTATAGTAAATCAATATAAGAAATACAATTACATTCTTCCTTGTCATTTAGTGGCATATTGCAGTTTCTCATTATTTAAGAAAAACAATCATAGCCAGGATGAGGTAAGTTTAGTACAAATGCCGGAAGAAGAGTTTGATATTCCGATTTCTGATTTTTTAGAACACCTAAAATCAATTAAAGCAGTTTTGGAAGAATTAGCTGCACAAAATAAGGTTGCCTTATCTCCTGATTTAGACCAGGATCTTGAAGATATTATTCGAAATGGAATTAAAACTTTGGGAATTTTCCATAATCGAAAAGTATTGTATATTGAAGATGGTATATTGAAATCAGAAGATTTGGCTTTATTGCTATTTTACCACAATAAGTTAAAAAACCTCGAAAATGAAATTTTCGAAGTTATCGACAAGAATTAATACGCCATGAAATATTTTGTTTTCGACCTGGAAGCCACTTGCTGGGAAAATAATACTAATAACCGCCAGGAAATTATTGAAATCGGCGCTTGTATTATTGATACTTATGGAAAACTCGAGAAAAGCTTTAGTTCATTAATTAAGCCAGTCCTTCATCCGACCTTAAGCTCATACTGTAAAGGTCTAACCAAGATTACCCAACAAGAAGTTGATAAAGCCAAATCTTTTCCTTCGGTTATAAATCAATTGTTGGATTGGGCAGAAATCCCCGATGAAGAGTATGTATTTTGTGCCTGGGGTGCGGCGGATATTAAATTAATCCAATCGGATTCTTCTCTGCATAAAATCGATTCAAGTTGGTTGCATCCTTATGTTGACGCTAAGTCACAGTATCATATTAATAAGAATATGAGCAGTCCTAAAGGGCTTTATAAAGTACTTAAGCAAAATGGTTTCGAATTTGAAGGAGAAAAACACAGAGCACTTTCAGATGCCATGAACTTAGCGAGAATTATTGCGAAATATATAGACGAATGGGCTTACTGATTTTCATTGGAACAATATGATTTTAATTACAGTTGACGAACTCATTAGTCTCATTCATCAGAATCTTCCAGTTATTGATGTTCGATCACCTTCTGAATTTTTACAGGGACATATTCCTGGAGCAGTGAATATTCCACTTTTTGATGACCACGAAAGAGCAATAGTTGGAACAATATATAAGCAAAAGGGTAGAGAGGATGCCATCGTTGAAGCCTTGCGGTTGGTAGGACCAAAACTTTCTGCTATTCCTCAAAGATTAATTGAAGAATTTACAGGAAAAAAAATGGTTGTTCATTGTTGGAGAGGCGGAAGGAGAAGTCAGAGTATGGCTTGGTTATTTGAATTAATCGGAAAAGAAGTCTATGTACTGGAAGGAGGATATAAATCTTTTCGACACAAAGTACAGGAAAATTTAAGCCTGGTAAAGCTTCGACTAAAGGTGCTTGGCGGTAAAACAGGAAGTGGTAAAACGATCGTTATTAAACAATTGAAATATCAAAATCAACAAGTTCTGGATTTAGAAGAACTTGCTGATCATAAAGGCTCTGCCTTTGGTTGGATAGGTCGAACTAAGGAAGTAGGTACAGAAATGCTCGAAAATAAAATTTGGTATGTTTTGAATTCTTTTGATTTGAATAAAACAATCTGGATTGAAAATGAAAGTAGGGGAATTGGAATAGCACAAATACCTGAAAATATTTGGCAACAGATGAGAGTTGCTCCGCTTTTTCATATTGAAATGGATGTTGAAGAAAGATTGAATATTTTGATTGATACGTATTGTTTTAATAATAAGGAAGAATTGTCACAATCTTTTGAGCGAATTCGCAAGAAACTAGGGCATGAAAAAACTGATAAAGCTTTGGAGTTGGTTCTGGAAGGACAGTTTAGAGAGGCAGCTCGGTTAGCTTTAGATTACTATGACAAAACTTATTTATATAACTTGCATCTGAGGGAGCAATCTTTAGTAAAATTTATTCCGGTTAAAAATTTTAATCCAGAGGAAATAGCCCGACGATTAATTGAATTAGAAGAATAGATGAGAGAAGGAGAAAAAAATAATGATATTAAGTTAACGCAATTCAGTCATGGAGCAGGATGTGGTTGCAAAATCTCACCAATGGTTTTAGATCAAATCTTGAAAAGTGAGTCAGAATTTCATTTTCCGGAACTACTGATTGGATATGATCACAAAGATGATGCTGCTGTTTTGGATATCGGAAATGGAATGGCCGTAATCAGTACTACTGATTTTTTTATGCCGATAGTAGATGATGCTTTCGATTTTGGTAGAATTGCTTCCGTCAATGCCATCAGTGATGTGTACGCCATGGGTGGAAAACCTATACTTGCGATTGGAATATTAGGTTGGCCGGTGGATAAAATTCCGTCCGAAGTCGCTGCTATGGTGATTGAGGGAGCCAGATCAGTTTGCCTTAAGGCAGGAATTCCATTGGGCGGAGGACATAGCATTGACAGTCCGGAACCCATATTTGGATTAGCAGTTACTGGCTTAGTTGAAATCAATAATCTTAAAACAAATGCAGGGGCAAAAAACGGAGATTTGATTTATTTAACCAAGGCCTTGGGCGTTGGAATTTTAACCACCGCGGAGAAGAAAAAATTGCTAAAAATAGAGCACCTTAATCTGGCGAAAAATTCGATGCTTAGATTGAATAAGATTGGTCAGGAGTTAGGGAAATACAATTTTATACATGCGATTACGGATGTAACTGGTTTTGGTTTAGCCGGGCATTTACTGGAGATGTGTGAAGCATCAGATTTATCGGCGCATATAGATTATGTTAAGTTGCCAATATTGGATTCAAGTATTCAGGATTATATAGCCGAAGGATGTATTCCCGGAGGAACCAACCGAAACTGGAATTCTTACGGCGATAAAATCGATGTAGAGCATAAAGAATATGTCAGCATTATTGCTGATCCACAGACCAGCGGAGGACTATTGATTGCGGTTGATCCTAATTTTGAAAATGAGTTTCTTTCTATTATAGACATAAATAAAACTAACGCTTGGCCAATTGGAGTATTTCGTGAAAAAAGCCAAAAGGAAAATGGAAAGCGGATAATGATAAAGTAAACTTGCTGCCCAGTCAAAAGACAACTTAACATAATATAAATTATCGGAAAAATAATTAAATGCTTGATATGCAATCTTTTATAAACTCGATTAGTCCAAATTTCTGGGATTTGAGTTCAGTAAAATATTACAGCTTTCGCATAGGTCCGCCGTTCAGTAATTTAGGTACTTGGAGGTTAGTTGATATTAAAATTCCATCCTTTAGTCCTAAAATGGCGATTTCGATGCATTATTTTCATTCCAGCTGGCTGGATGAAGACCGACATAAGTATTTGCCTCAAACCAGAAGAATAATTCATGTAGAACCGGACGGATCTCTGGTACATTATATCTATCGTCAGGTTTTGGAATATGAGCGCCTTGAAAGGCCAAAACTTGGATATGTGAAACACCAATATAAGCTACTAAAAGTGTACAGTCAACACCAGATCGCTTCCTGGTTTGATGACTAAAGGGGTAACTTCCACAATAATATGATCTAATAATAAAAAAAGGCACACACGACCGATGTATGCCTTTAGTAGTGAAAAACCCTCAATATGAGAGACTAAATGTAAAAAAATTATTTTTTATTCACATAACCAGATTTAAAAAAGGCGCTCACCGTAAATAAGCGCCAACGTTTTGTATCTCAATATAATAAAGTATGGTAAGCCAAAAGTACAAAATCTTTGCCAAAAATAAAAATTCTCGTAATATCTTTGTACTGCCAAATTTAACGTACTTATGCATTCACCAGTTAATTTAAAGACACACCTCCGCTTCACCGGTTCCGATCCGGTGGCATATACCTTCATAGGTACGTTGTTTGGCAGCGGAGGTATTTTTTCATCAATTAAATTTTATGTTTTATGCCAAACAACGAAATGCAAGACCTTAGCCCACAGAGCAAGGCACAATTAGCAGAAGCCATTGAAGCTATGCGTGATCTATTCTTCATCCATGATCACGACGAAGTTCAGGAGATCCTCCTGGAGATGTTTCATAACTCTCAGATTTCAGATGTACATCTTATTGATCCCGACGCAAGGGAAGATGAGTGGATCTTGTACAGGAATCTAAAGAAGCTGATTACAGCCTGTAATGCAGTGAGTAACGGTTAGTAAGGCCTGGGAGAACACCCTATTATTTGATTAGTTTTTTTTGCTACTAAAGAGTTCACCTATTACATTTCCAAGGAAGATGGCCGCCCCAATGGTGATAAGAATATCTATAAATGAAGGTGCTGGATTATGTAGATCATTCATGTATTTTTGATGCTCCTCAAGCGTAATGTACTTGTTCTTATAAAGCAGATCAACATATTCGAACTTCTCATCTAGAGTTGCAATCTTTTTATTTATTCTGTACAGAAGAAATGTAATTCGCTGATCGTTTAAATGAAAGCTGTTTTCCATATTATTTGTTACTTCCAGAATCATCAATAGATTTATTAAGCCAGGATAAAGACTTTTCTTCCATAAGTTTTACATACTTCTCATGTTGTTCAATCTTCCGCTCAATGTCTCTAATTCTGTCTTCCAAATGCTTTTTATCTGTATAGAATTTTGCAATAATTCCGGCAGTAGCAAGTACGACCGGACCAATAAACCCAAATGTTTTCCAAATTTCGTCCACTGAACAAATGTACAAAAACAGGACATTCTATTAATGAATGCCCTGTTTTAACAAAAAATTTTTATATAAAAAAATCTCTTAAAGATAAGGCTGTGCCGGAATATTTTTATCATCCGGGACCGGAAGCTCTGTATCAGTATCCGCTCTCAATAACTGAATTACCAGACCTGTAATCATCTTCAGACCACCAGTTTTTAAGAAGGCGGTAACTGCACAGAGTGCCGGGATGAATGTGCAGGCATCGTCAGGGATTCCTGAGGAAATAAACTTATCATAAGATCCATCTAAAAAGATGGCCCAGCCCAGGATCATCGTCCTGTATCCTTTTAAAAATGAGGGTAAGATTTTCTTAGCTGCGAGTTTAAATAACCAATTGTATATTTTCATGATAAATATTTTTGAGTGAGTAAATTAACTTTAGACATAATCATCATAAGTTACATCTCCTTTTCGAATCAGCAGATCAACATCTGCAGCAGAAGGTGCGTGAGCCTTTCCAAAGAATTGACCGCCATATTCCCACAGAGAACCAAATGCAGTCTTGACATCTGAAAATGATTTCTTAGTAAGGGCCAATAAATCCAAAGTATTTTGAATATAGTTAATCCAGTCAGCTGAATTTCTCGTTGGAGGATTCCGATCAGCTTCAGCAAGCCTTTTTCTTAGCTCAGCAATTTTCTGTTTAAGAGAATAAGAGTTCCAGAAAAAATAACCAGCTCCGGCAAACAATAAAAGGCCTATGATAGATTTTGTATTCATGGCTTATCTCTTAATCGTTTGATTAAAGCTAGACCGCTAACAAGACCCATAGTGGCAGCAATCGATTTACAGGATGATCCGCTTTTGGTTGTAAAATATCGGTAACCAAAAAAGGCTGTACCGGCCATTAGCAGATATGTAGGAATCTTGCCAGATGAAGTATTTTCAGTAGTTGATGGTGGTGGTAATGTATCTCCTATTCTGTTCATATAATAATTATTTTGAAATTCCTGAAGGAAGGTTTGCCACAAACGAAAGAATTTGATTTAGTACTTCTCGCTGTGAATCCGTGTCAAGTCTATCAGTAAGATATCCCAGCATTGATTCACCATAAGCATTAACGAATGTGTGTGCAATCACTGATACCTGAGTTTTAAACTTTAGGTAAGAGGTAAATGCAGCCAGACATTTCTGTGGACTGTCATATACATAGCCGATGCACTTATAAACTGCTTCTTTAATTATATTTTGTTCCGAAGGGGTAAGATCTTGAATCCTGTAACCCTGGCGTTTTGCATCCTGATAGTAAAGTGGATTGAATGCATCTAAAGCATTGGTATAATTTTGATGAATTTCTTCATCAAGTTTTTTCTCCTCATCGCTTTTTTTAAGTCCTATGCCTTCGAGTAATGAGTTTACAATTTTGTATCCGACAAAAAGACCACCAACGATGAGTCCACCTTTGATCAGGAAATTGTAATCTATGTCTTTTCGATTCATAATTTAGAATAAGCGTAATTAAATACTTCATCTGTGATCTGATCTTTAACTCCATTTTCATGATCACAGATTGCATACGTAAGTCTTCTTAGGGTTTCTTTATCTGGAATTAAAACCTGATTCTTTTTAAATCCAGTCAGAGTAACTACGGATGATATATAAGAAGCCGTATTATTTTCAGAAGGCGGAGCCCAGCGCGTTATTATTTGTTCAATGGTGTTGAGATTATACTTGGTAAAGTATGATCTGAGAACAATTACTAATGCACGAACACCCCAGAAGAAATATTCAAACTGCTCAAAACTTTTATCTTTAGATTCAGCCCAGGAGACCCTACCCTGCCAGGCAGAACTACTGCGACGAATATTTCCCGGATTGTTGTTTCTGATTCCGCGAGGTCTTCGAGGATCGTTTAGATAGGATACAAGTTCTGGTCTCATGATTCCTGGAGTAATATTATCATTATAGGATTGAGCCCTTAATCCGGATCCGGCCAGCACAAGCAAACCAATTAAGATTAATGGCCATATTTTTTTCATGCGAATCCACCGCGCTTAGAATAAGTTATTGAATTATTTTTTGGAAGACCATTAATATAATCTCCTGATGGAAGTCTGTCCTGGGGAGTATTGTCAACCAAAACTTTTTCCTTTGTTTTTTTTAGCAGTAAATAGGTTACAGATGCACCTAATAGAATTAATCCTAAATTTTTCATTACTTTGAATTTAATATTTGAGTGATTCCTTTTTGAATGTCCTTAACTGCAGACTTGGTTTCATTGTGGTCTTCTTTAAGTTCACGCAATTGGAGTAAGATCTGATCCTGAACTTCAGTGTTCTTATTCACATTACGAATAAAAGCATCAGTCATAGGTTTAATAATGAACCACAAGACAAATCCAAGAATTACTGCCGGGATTCCGTGTTGAATACTGAGTTTTAATAATTCTTCCATAAAAAACATTTATTGCGCGTCCCTAAGTTTGATTAATTTATTTTTCTTGCCAAGTAGAGTTTTAAGCTTTCTTTCGTGAAGCAAAATGATAATTTCAATTCGGTCAATTTCTTCCTGAACTAATTTGAGTTCATTCATTAGAGAATTAAAGTAATTATCGGATGGTGTATAATTCACTTTTATACCACCATCAGCTGTTGTATCATAACTAACCAAAAATTTATTTTCATCTTCCTGAATAAGTGAATAATAACTTTGAGAAAAAACGTTAATCGAAAGAGCTGCAAAAAGTAATAGGAATATTTTTTTCATCATTCTGAAATTTTTAAAATTTGAAGTTTAACAGCAGGCATTGCAGGAGCAATTGCGGAAGAGCTTACTGGATCAAACGAAAATGAATCGCTTGAAGTACTGAATCTTATTTTAATGGTGTCTGATG
>CAZHNF010000026.1:0-47651 GCA_964533625.1 uncultured Saprospiraceae bacterium
TAATCACTGACTATTCATACCAAACTACCAATTGGTCAAACTATCGTAGTTTTTAATAAATTAATTTTAGAATTTGAATTATAAGCCCAAAGAAAGTGAAGAAATCAATAATCTATTATACTCAGATTATAAGCATGTTTCAAGAAGCTTAAATTAATCTAACAACCTTATTATTCGATGGCATATGACTTCTTTTCACATAGCCTTATCTAAATAGGAGATGAGCGTTGTGCTTCTTCCAACCGAGCTAAAATTTTAAAATTGAAGTTTTGAAATACATTTCAAAAGGCAATTAATTGAATACTTACTATTTGCCTTTATAGAATATGAAATTAGCTAAAAATTTCAGGGTAACTTTTTATCTTTGTCTTGCATAGATTGTATGGACATAAGCTTATCACAGGCCCTTAAGGCGATCCGCGAATCGGATAAATCCAGATCCCGCTTAATTAAAGAAATATTTCAAAACACAAAGTTGAAGGGACTAATCTTCAAGTATGTGATGGATCTGTCTGGAGATATTAATGATAGCCAATTGATTTTTGATGAAATGATTGTACAGTTTGTTAAGACAATGTTTGCTAAGATGGCAATCGATCAGGATGGACCCCTAGAACCTTATTTGTTTACTATTGCGAAATACCAGTGGTCCGCTGAGTTGAAAAGGAGAGCTAAAATTAAAACTAACGATCAGTCTATAATAAGTAATGAGGGAGATCATCAATCAAGCCATGAAGTCATATTTCTCACTGAGGAAAGAAGACATGTATTATTGACTCTTTTGGATCAATTGAGAACTAATTGCCGGGATGTTCTTATGCATTGGGCCAATGGATTCAGCATGGTTGAAATTGCCACAAAAATGAATTATCTGTCAGAAGGAATGGCGCGAAAGAAGAAGTCTCAATGTTTTAAAGAATTATTAGACTATTTGGCTGTTCATCCACATCTCAAAGATCAACTTGCCTATGATTGACTATTACGAATTATTGGATGATTATATGGAAGATAAGTTATCTCCTGAACTGTACCAGCAATTTAGAGAGGAGTTAAGTATAAACTTGTCCTTACAGAAAGCCGTTGATCATTACCAGCTTGCTAAAAAAATATCTCAATCATTAATAGAGCTTGAGACTCGAAAACATATTCAGCAGTTAAAAACTCATAACATTACTCGAACTCGATTCCTTAGAATTGCAGCCTCAATAATATTGCTTATTGGCTTGGGCCTTATTTACAAAATAAGTATTAAAAATTCAAGCATTGATTCGGAACAAATTTTTGCCAGTTTATATGAGAAGCCTATTTCATCCACTTCAAGATCAGGAATTAGATTAATGACATCAATGGATTCAGCCATATCGTTGTTTGACAATAGGCTATATAAATCTTCGAAAAATTTATTTGCAAAAATTCTAAGTGAAGATTCAAGTTCTACAATATCTTTAAGATATCTTGCCCACCTTGCCATTCTGGAAAAAGAATACACTTTAGCGGAGAACTATTTTAAACAAATAACACGAAACAATGATTCCAATCTTCAATTAGAAGCACAATATAACCTCATGATTCTGGTCATTAGAAAAGATGATAGGGCCACCGCTATAAAAATCTATCAAACTTACTTTGAGGGAAAAGATTTGATTGAAAAAGAAAAAAGTAAAATTTTGAGTAAGTGGATAGAATCAAATTGAAATCCTAATTACTCGAATTACTGGAAGGTAATATTGAGAATGGTATAAAATATATCGTTATTTAATCCTGAAGATATAATTTCAGAAGAATCTAATAAGCGATCTATCCTTTAAAATCCACCAAAAAAAATTAATTGTTCTATCAAAGGCAAGTCAAGATTGTAAATATTTTTTTGTAAGATTTAATCTCAACTTATGAAGATTTCTTATGGCTCAATGCTGTTGAAGCTGAAGTTAAATCATTGATGGAAAATGCAAATGCTTTTCTACCATGTCTTTATTTTGGAAAAAATTATAAGTTGCAATTATTGCAAGAACACAGTGAATAATCAAAGATTAATTTGCAATTATAAAATCAGTCTTTTGATCTCCATTGAAATCAAGATAAGTAAATAAATTAAAGTTATTAGTTGGAATTCGAATATATGGATTTATTCCATGTCTAAACTTCCCAATTGATAAATCCTTTATAGACTTAGTAGAACTTGCAATAGTAGACCAATTGCTAACAACACCCGAAGTTTGCATATGAGAAACTTCCCATTTAGAACCAGTTGAATGAAAGACATCCGTTAATCCGTCTCCATTGTAATCTCCGAAGGCAATATCATTAAGACCATAACCAGAAGTAGCAATTTTAGTCCAACTTGATACAATTCCAGAAGATAGCATATAGGAAACTTCCCACTTAGATCCGGTTGGATGAAATATGTCGGTTAACCTATCTCCATTGAAATCCCCAAAAGCCAATTCACTTAAGCCATATCCAGATGTCCCAATATTTAGCCAGTTTGTTACTAGTCCAGTAGTCTGCATAAATGAAACTTCCCATTTAGAACCAGTTGGATGAAATATGTCGGTTAACCTATCTCCATTGAAGTCCCCAAAGGTTAATTCATTTAAGCCAAATGCTGATGTAGCTATGGTCTCCCAGTTAGTTACTGTACCTGAAGTTTGCATAAATGAAACTTCCCATTTAGAACCAGTTGGATGAAATATGTCTGTTAATCCATCTCCGTTGAAGTCTCCAAATGCTAATTCATTTAAATAATATCCGGATGAGGCTATTTTTGTCCATGGTGAATAGCTTGAACCCTGGGAATAAGAAACTTGCCATTGAGTAGGGCGCCTAATAATTTGTGATTCACAACAATAAATGTTAAACGGATTGGTCTCTAATGTCTTCCATGTTACTTCCCATACTTTACCTAGAATTCCGACTCGTTTAAGTTTATAATAAATAATACCTTTATACATGCAATTTTCTTCTACATTAGTAAGGCATTTAACAGAATATTCTATATCTACTCCGGGATTAAATTCTTGTTCATAAGATTCGGTAACATTCACCCATTCATTTTTATTAAAATCTTTCTTTAAGATTTTTATTTTAGCCTTAACTTTTTCTATGTCACCTAGCCATTGGTGTGGTAACTTAAAACCAAATTTCCCAACAAATTCAGTTTGTAAAGGATTACACTTGTTTGCAGATGGATATATCCCGTTAGCATAAAGCAATTGCCCAGCTGAATTAGATCCTAAATTAAATTTCTCAAAATAACCATCTGAGGTAGTTAAAATTGCTTCATTAATATCACCTTCTATATATGTAAGATTTCTTGGCTTTCCATTTGGGCATGGTGTATTTTGGAGATTTTATGATATAATGATTTCAGTTCCTAAGATAAAACTTAAAAGATAAGATATTAAGACAAGGATGAGTTTCATTGAAAATTTTGTTTAATAATTAAAGATTACAAGGAAATTGATAGAATTTAAATGAATTTTAAAAATTAGGTTCTCATTGCAATAACAACAACAAAGACTAGCTTCTATTAGATAGAAGTTTTATTAAAGGACTAAATGAATATGTTGTCCACATCATACATTTAATAACTCTTTGGAGTCTTACTGCTAGCCTTGCTGATATCCGGAGGCCAGGAATTGAGTTTGGATACCTTAATATAATTCTTCTTACCACCACTAACTCGAAACTCTAATACGATATCGCCCTCATCGCAATATGGTGGACAATACTTACTGATATCAACAGTCAAATTGCGATCATCTTTGCTGAATTTGATAGCATTACTCAAATCCAAAGCCTTACCCTTTGAATTATAAGCAAAGACCTCGATTGGCCCCTTAACTTTTTCATTTTCAAATAAGTTGAGTTTATATTTTTTAGTAGTGCCATCTCCCTTATCGACATAAAATAAATCCGGACAGCATTTATCAGTGTTCGACCTCCCGGAATTTCTGTTTTCCCAAAACAAAGGTCCTGAGTTATCCATGCTGATGACCTTAGAACTGTCCATAATTATGGAAGCTGTGTCTTTCATAATAATGAGCTCTTTCTGGGCTGATATATGAGCACTAAAGAAAAATAAAAGTGGAAAAATTAATTTAAATTGATTGGTTAATATATGCATTTATTAAGTATTTTATTAGGATAATTTTATTTGGAATATTGTAATTTCTTCATGAAGCACGTTTAATTAAGTCTCACCATTGGAATTACTATGGACAAACAAACGTAGTATAAGTGCCATCCATTCCTCTATGAGTAGCACGAATATTTGCTTGAATAATACTATAATTACTCCCTGAGCCAATATAAGAATATACTGGAGTACATTCCATAACATTATCACAGCTATAATTAGTTAAATTCGTTTTTGTCCAAGTTGAACTAGGTAATTGAACTTTAATACTGTAAATGTCTAATGTATGCTTAGTTCTATATTTTATGCCATGTTTATAACTGTGACTACCGCAAACAATATACGTATTATTATAAAGTGTAATCAAAAATAATTGAAGTTTTATTTTTCTATTTCCTTGATATGCTGCCACTTCGTTAAATCCTTTGCATGGACCATTCCCCCTTGCTATTGATTCTATCTGGTCTATGTTCGTTTTATATCGTTCAACTTTAATTTCATTCGATAATTTCAATATTTTATCAATAATAGTATCACAACCTGGGCAGGGATCAACGAAAAACCTAAAATTTATTTCATTCTCAATCTTATCGTACAATAATTTACTTTTCCATTTAATGATATAATTTTTTACGACTTTGACATATTCATCACCAACTTTAAAAAGTCCCTTTCTATTAGATATTGCCGCAAGTACTTTATCTTGTATTATTTCGTTGTAAGTTGAATCTGTTACATTAAAATAGAATAAATCAGAATTTCTCTTTATTTTATCAATTAATAATTCTGGATTGTCTTTATACTCTTCATAAATATCATTTACTAAATTTCGATTAGAACTTATCTTGTTTTCTAATTCCCATTTACTTAATAGCTTTTCATCATTAGAAATACTAATTAAATAATTAAATGTCTTAATAAAGGATGCAGCATTGGAAAAGTGTAGCATTCCTTCATTGGTTTTATATCCCTTCTCTAAAGTCTTAACTTGACCTAATAAACTAAAATTAATTAAAGATAAAAATAAAATATATTTCATGGTAAAAATTTAATTGTTAGTAATAATATTAATTCTCCAAATATTTTTAAACAAATTGAAATTTATATTAATAATACTCTAGATATTTATTATAAATGTCTAGTGTATTAAGTTATTTAAAATTATTTATTAGATATTACAAATTCATCTACATACTTTTTAATTATAGCCTTCACTTCATTGTCCTGTTCTGGTTTCACTCTAAGAGTCTGACCATTCATGCTTATCTGATAATCTGCACCTGGCGCAGCGCAATCACAGCCCGTGACAAATAAATAAATTAGATAAGGCACACCTTGTTGGCATGTAAATCCCGGAAAATTAGTTGTTAATCCCCAATTTGGTGCTCCCTGATATATTGGAGTTCCATCAAAAGTTAGTGGGCTCATGCTTTTCAGCTTACCAATAATCCACACATATTTACAATTTTTTCCAGACAAAATATCATCACCTGCTGTAATTCCATTGACTGAGGCTGTAATCTGACAATTTCCTCCGATGGTAGAATTATTAGTAACTGAAAAATCAACAGCTACTTGAGACATCTTTTGAAGAGAAATATCATCAATTGCCAGATCATTGCCATCTCCTTTCGTTGTTTCCTCAAGATATATTTTAATATTAATATTGGAAGTTGCTGCGTTAAATTGAAAACTAACTAATTGCCAGTCACAATCCGATGAGCTAGTATTTATCGTCGTCCAGCCTGAACTTCCACCAGAATTTATATCAACTCTTACTTTGGGTTTTATATCAAAACAACAAGCCGGAAAATTTTTAAAATAGGCACAAAATTGATAAGTCTTATTAGTTTCAAGACCACTCACATTTTGTTCCCAAATAACATTATTTGTATTACTTCCTTGAGTTGTTTCACCATTAATGAGAAGTACTTTAGAATTACCTGGCTTTGTGCAAGCAGTATGATCTTTTACTTTCCAATTGCTGCAGATATTTGAAGCATTATTGCTTACAGTATACTGACCTGGGAGGACTGAATTAATACTTGTTAATGGTTGAAAAGCATATTGACTACTAAATCCAGAATTTCCTGCTTCAAAACATGGATTCTTTATTAGATTAATTACACTATCACAACAAAAAACTCCTTCTGGTGTTGGAAATCCACATTGACAGTCATTGTTATTTCCAACATATTGACCATAAGGAACTGTGCCAACAGTTTTTGTTGTGGTACTTGTGCCGAGTTTGAAAGTTCCTGTTGCAACAAAATCGAATCCTCCGAAACTTGAATTAAGTAATGGAGAAGTACATGGAAAATTAAAGCAATAAGAACTACCAGAAGATAGTGTTGGAGAAGTCAAGGTAGTTATTGGTGTTGCGGAACCATTCTGATATATAGCAAGAGAGATAACAGCTGTTCCAATCAAAGTGCCATTAGTAGGTAGACCATAATTAAAACATATCTTACCAGTTCTACAATCCGTTGAATTGGAATTAAAACTTACCCAACCATCATTTGATCCGATACAATTTCCACAGAAATCATCAATATATACATAACCAGGATGCCCTCCTCCAAAGGGTGGAGAATAATTACAATCTTTAACAATAAATTCTATTGTAATCATCTGATTAAGATAAGTACTAGGGATTTTAATTTCAACACAAGACCATTCTTTATATACCCAATTAGTACCTGGTTTAACCTTAAAAAAAGGATTATTCATGTCAGCAGTAAGTTTATTTGTACCATTTCCAAGATTTACAGCTCCAGGAATTACAATACCTGATGGATAAGTCTTTACAATAACTTCGAATGAAGGTGCAATATTTATATCTGTATGAGCACTTCCTGGGTCTAATAAAAAAGGTGCATACCAAAAATTAATTGGATCTAGATTGGATAATGTAAAGGTTTTTGAAATACAAGAAATTCCATTTGTTGAATAATTATTTCCAAGTCTTAGTGCCCTTGCACCACCATGTACTTGATTTATAGAACTTACTGTTGGATCCAAACCTGAAGTCACAATTGTATGGTGTGAATTTATATTACCTATCGGTCCATAAAGAAATCCATCTGACATTCCATTAGTAATATTTCCAGAACCACCGGTCCACTCTAATGGATCTGGAATTGTTGCACTGCTTTCAAAATCTCCGTTTCCACATTTAGATTTGGAAGGCTTTGGTGAATAAATTGAAGCAGTTTTATTAGAGATAGCTTGCAATCTTAAATAGTCCTCTCTTTCAGCTTTTTCAAATACTTCGAAAGTCACTTCTTTAGCTTTTATGGCATCGAACTTAGCTCTTGTCTTCGTCTGCCAGTCTGGAGGTAGTTTTTCTTGAGCCATTATAAAAGTGAATTGACTATAAGCAAATAACACACTTAAAGTGAGTAATTTTTTCGTTTTCATGTTTTAATATTTAGTAAGATAATTTTTTTATTAAATTATTAATACAAACCCAACCAACTTATATGAATTAACATAGTTTTCCCGTAAATCATGTTGTGTCTAGTGATAAGCTTTTTCGATATCACAAAACAAATCTATCAAATTGCAATAAAATGTTACTATATGAGTGGAAGTTTTTCATTTATTTTTCATATTATTTTATTAACACAAACCCAGCCCACTGATAAGGATTGACAAATCGGTCCCGCATCTCCTGTTGCGTCTTGTGATAAGCTTTTTCGATATCCATATGTAAGTATATCAGATTGCGATAAAAGGTTACCATAAAAGCTGAAGTTTCTTTATCAGGCACTTGCCAAAGGCTGATCAACATATATTTAACTCCGGCAATTTTCAGGGCACGTTGCAGCCCATAGACTCCTTCAGCATCATCTATATCTCCCAGACCAGTCTCACAAGCAGATAATATGGTAAGCGTAGTTTGATCCAGGTTAAGGTTACTGAGTTCATACGCTGTGAGGATACCATCTTCCTCAGAGCTTCGACTAGCGCTGGTGTTCCAGGTGTTATTAGCTCCGGCAAGTAAAATTCCGCTACGAAGCATCGGGTCTTCCAATTGCTGAATGCTGGTCTGATAAATAGGTGAAGCATCATGACCAGAATCAACTTGAGGAAAAAAGAATCCATGGGTAGCAATATGAACAATATCATAGGCATTATTCTGAAAGTAGTTCCTAATTTTGACCTCTGAAACTTCTTCCTTGATTAATAGCTGATGAGACATCCCGGCTTGATGGCAGATCTCATCAATCTCTTGCACTTCCTTCAATGTCCATTTAAGATCTTTCCAATATGGCGCAGTTGTTATGTATGTATTAGAACTGTCTGATGGGGAATTAAAGCTAATTCCACCTGCAAGAAGTGCTGAATTTATCTTAAGGGGTATTGACGTGGTATCTTTAATGCTTGCTGCATGATATAATTGATTCATGTAATATCGGTCGGATATTATTTCTTCATCCTGGATATAAAGTGCATTAAGGTTCAATCGATGCAATAGTCCAACCGGAGCATAATGAATGCGTTCGCAACCAGAGATAACGGCTACAATAGGTTTCCAAATTAACTCATATAAGGATGTTATAGATTCACCTTCTATTCCCACCCCTCTCTGTATGGGTTGATATAGACGCTCTACGTATTCTGATCTTAAAGCAATGTTCTGCTGGAAGAATTTTCGCAATTCGCTTTCTTTAAAAAGTCTTAATATAGAATACTGAGAATTTAACTGATTATACACAATGGCAGCATACTGTATGCTGTCTGGAATACCAGATGCATTATATTGAATAAAATCAACTAAAGTTTCTTTTGGCTTTAATTGAGCTTTAGGATCAAATTCGGAATAGGATTCATGCCTTGTATCGGCAATTTTATTCAATTCTTTCTCCTCATCTCGAATATAATCTAGAAGCCGCCTTAACCTATCTGGATTTGAATCTGGTTGAAGGGCGACTATTTGGTATTCTTCTTTGAGATTTCTGATCTTTCTAACGAGATCAGTAGCCTGATCAGATGAATATACTTTTCTCCTTTCTATCAAGAGTTTATTCAGTACAAACGACTTATAAAATGTTGATGCATTTAGACAAACCTTGATTAATTCTTCATCCTTGGAGAAGTATTGTGTCGTGTGGTTAAAGACCAGATCAATATTATGTCTGAATTGTTTAATATAGGATATTATCTCACTGGCACTGAGATATACACTATTTTGCAAAATCTGATGAATGAGCAAAGAAGTAAGATTCAATAAACTTGTTTTATGCTCGCTTTGCATATTTAATGCCTGATAAAATCTAACTTCTTCTACCAATACATCTATGTAATACACATTTTGTTCTCCAAGAATACTTTTGATATTGACCTTACACTCTTCAAGAATTTTTAAACCATCACGATATTTATTTAATGCTCGCAGACAACCGATGCGTTTAAGTTGAAGTAATGAAATCTTAAGGTGATTGGGTTTAAACTTATTTTGGTATATATCAAGTGTTTGATTGTAGTATTCTAAAGCTTTACTAAAATCAGACCTATCAAAATGGACTAAAGCTAATAATTCAAGAGATGATGCATAATCGATACTTTTGTCTCCCTGTGTCCGCTTATATATTTGGTTAGAACTCTGGGCCAGGCTATCTGCGATAACATAATTTCCATATTCTAGATTAATAGAAGCAAGATTTTTCAGGAACTCGGCATAAATAAAATTGTCTTCGCCAAGATTCTGTTTAAGAATTGGCAAAGCGAATTGTAAAGATCGCAAGGCTCGATCTTTCTGACCAAGCGCCTGATAAATATTAGCTATGGCAGCCGTTGTTCTGGCATAATCTTCTTTCAATATTTTAAGTGTATTTATCCTTATATCCAGAGATTGATTGTAATAAGCCAAGGCATCCTTCAATTGATCTGTCTGCTCGTATATTATAGCCAAATCGAAGTATATACTGGCTAGATGATGCCAATCCGGATTAGAATTATTTTTAAATCCTTCAATAGCTTTTTTATAATACTCCTTGGCTTTTGCGAATGAACCAACCCCATGATAATAAATTCCGAGATGATTCAATAATCGAAAATAATTCAAGGAGCTTGTATCGTTAAGATTGTTGAACAAATTTTTGGCTTCCTTCAAATATGACTCTGCCGCTGAATATTCCTTCAAGTCCAGATACACAGCAGCCAGATTAAAGTTAAAAATTGCAAAGTCTGAGGATAGCTTTCTGCCACTCTTCTCAGAGATCTGGACGGCCAACTTATATAATTTTTCAGCTTGCCGATGGTTAAGTTTTTTAAGATAAAAATTACCCGCTCGATTGGCAATCGCGGCATCTTCCGCTTCCGGATTGCGCGATATTATTGTTTCCCATATCTTAAAATATTCCAAGGCAGTACTGTCATTATTTAAAAGAGAATGAACATGTCCCAACATTCCAATAACACCTGCGTAAGCTTTAGACAGAGTATCCTTTTGATGGATAAAGTAGGTCTTTGATTCTTCAAGCAACAATCTAGCGCTATCTTTTTTATTATCTCGATTCAATAAAAAAAAATATCGAATTACAGTATTTCCAAAATCTGAAGTACAAGAGTCAATATTTTTTCTCAAATAAAAAATTGACTGTCTAAAGAGCTCGTCCGAGTACTTGAAGTTCTTTAAGGCATATTGAGTTCGAGCATGAAGACTTAATCCCCTTCCATTGCATATCTCAATAGAGTACTGATTTGGACATGAACTAATATATAATAATGCAAGAGAATCTGCTTCCAAATTCTTGTTTTCCTGAAGGTAAGACTCTATTTGCTGATGGATGATACATAGATTATTTAAAACAGTATCTTGTTGAGCAAGAACAAGATCAAATAAAATAAAGATATATACAAATGGAATTAATGTACGCGCGAGATAGAATATATAAGGGTTGTTCGTTTTCAATCTAATCTAGCTTCTTAATATTAAATTATAATACTATTCTGTCAATAGATTTCAAAAATATACAATTGATCGGATAGCGACCTATAAATTTCATATCGTAATAATTTTTTACTTATAAATATTTGCATTACAGAATACTATGAATATTTATTATTATAAAATGGATTGTATCGGAAGTTAAGCTCAAAATTTAAATCCTTATAAATCAACCCTTCTATTGATTATGTAACGGACTATTGAAAAGGCGACCTTAATTTTGGCATAATTTTAACTATAATTACAGTAACAAAACCATTGGATAGGCATATAGTTTGAATATAATATATACAAGTGCAAACTAAGAATTCAATTATCATAAGGTATCCTGGTATATTTCAGTTAGTTGTTCTATTAATTCTATTTTTTACTGGTATAAATAACTTATTCTGCCAAAATCGTTGGGCATTTCTAGTTGGAATCAGTCAATATATTGAGGGTAGCTATTGGCCTAATATCAGTTCACACAATGATATTGAATTACTTAAAGGAGCATTAAAAAATCGATTGTATAAAGAAGAAAACATTATTATTCTTGAAGACAATGAAGCTACTAAAGCTGATATCGTATCAAGATTCAACAAGCTTGTTGATTTGCAAATGGCATCTGGTGATCAGTTATTCATGCATTTCTCTAGCCATGGGCAACAACGCAGAGATATGAATGGAGATGAATTAGATGGATTAGATGAGTGTATAGTTCCTTTTGATTCTCCAATGTTCTATCAGGAAAATGTGTATGAAGGAGAGCGTTTATTATCGGATGATGAATTACAAGATCTTCTGAAAAGAGCCAGGAAGAAGTTAGGAAAGAAGGGTCATATATTTTTAAGTATCGATGCGTGTCATTCAGGAACTTCTCTAAGGGGATATGGGGTGAATTCTCGTGGCACGGACATAATAATGAGCCCTAGACAATACGGATCTTCAGAAGAAAAATCATCGGTATCTTCATTACAAGATCTCGAATTATCAAGTGTTAAGAACCCGAAAGACATGGCAGAAATCTGTGCTTTTTATGGATCTTCTGCCAATCAATTAAATTATGAGTATGTGGATAAAAGTGGAACATCGTATGGCTCCTTAAGTTATTATCTGGCGAAAAATCTTTCCCAGTTAAACAAAAATTGGAGTTATAGAAGATTGTTCGAACAAATATCCTATGAAATGGCGCTGGTTGTGCCAAGACAACAACCAGAAGCGGAAGGAAATGTAGATCTAAGCGTACTCCAAGGAAGAGAAATGGATAATAATTTGAAATACAAAATAGCTGAAATTCAGTCAGATTCAACAGCGGTGATTGATGGAGGAATTTTTCAGGGAATTCAGGAGGGATCAATAATGAATTTATACGAAGACAATAATTCCGCACAGATTTATATTGGTTTTGCAAAAGTAATTTCCTCTCAAGCTAATCGCTCACTTATATTATTCACAACATCTTCATTAAGGGATAAGAACAGCAATTCATATCTGACATTAAAGGAAAAAAATATACTTCCAGGATTTAGTACATTTAATGTTAAAGGAGAAGATCAAGAACTGATTGATCAACTTAAAAAGAATCTTCAATTACATATCTACTTGCGAATTAATGAAATTAATCCAAGTATAGTTTATTCCATTGAAAATATTGACGCTCAAAAATCAAAATGTTATATTCTCAATAGTCAAGGACAGAAAATTGATAGTGTTGTTGTCTATCGTGAAAATCAAATAATTAAAGCATCGGATAAATTGATACAAAAGACAAAAAATTACCTCAAGGCAAAATACCTGAAAGAAATTGAATTGAAAGACAATAAGATCGATGTGAGTTTTTCAATTATAACCAATTCAAGCAACAGTCCTGCTAGTAATAAAAAACGAATTATTAAGCCTACTTTAAAAGAAACGATAAAGACGTTAAGAGTAGGGCAAAGTTTTCAACTTAAACTAAATAATCATGGTGAACTAACGGCTTATGTCTGTATGCTCAATATTCAATCTGATCATAAGGTTAATATTCTGTTTCCCTATGGAGAGACAACTCCTTATGATTTTAAAATTCAGCCCTGTCAAGAAATAGTCATTCCAATAAAATATGTTGCCAAAAACCCAAAAGGACTTGAAACATTGCGGTTAATTGCCAGTACAAAGCCCATTGACTTCAGATCTGGTTTTTCTACCAGATCAGGATCACAAGATCATCCTATTAGTATCTTAGTTGATGACACATTATTTGATCAGAATCTTGAAACAAGAGGAGCGTGGCCAAAACTGGAGGCTTCTGAAGAAATAAATATAAATACCCTCCAATTTAAAATTATCGACTAACTATGAAGTACTTTTTATTATTAATAATCTCAAGCATTACATTACAAATTAAAACACAAGATCTTCATGTATATTATAATGTTTTCAGAGATAGTCTTTGGTATGAAAAAGCTGGAGTATCGGTTGCAAATCCGGTTGTTAAGAAAGGTAAACAGATCTTTGTTCATCTAGTTAATTTTAATAATTACATTTATTCTAGTAATTTTGAAGTAAAGCAATTTAAGCAATCACCTGCATTGGTTGGAGGTCAGATTGGATCTAATACCTTAGACTTTTCAGAGATGCTTTCAGGTTATGGTCAAAATAGTGCTGGTCAAACTCAACTCCTTAATACTTCTTTATTTGGTGCATTATTCAAGAGTTTAAATGCAATCAAGCAGGACGGTAATACCCGCGGGGCTGGAATCAACATTGTGGAACTTAATAATAAGCTGCAAAATCTAAATTCCCAGGCGGAAAGCATTAACGATATTATTAAAATCATAAATAAGCGAAAAAAAATAAAGTCTATTCTCGAAGTGGGTAACCAGGATATTCAGAGCATTAAACAAAATGTTAATATTGAACCGAATTCTATGAAGGAATTCGTTATTTCTTATTACAAAGATGTTCTTCAATTAGACCAAAGCGGCACTCATTCTAATGAAAACTTGCAAAAGATCAATGAACAGTTGCAAGAGAGCGATCAACTACAACAAAGTCTAAATCTTCAGATTCAAAAATATCAGGAGAACCTAAGAGAATTAGTTAAAAATGCCAAACTAATTAAGAAAATAGAACAATCTAGTCCAGATTTACTGCATTCGATTAACATACTGGAGCAAAAAGAAGGTGTTTTGATTGCTGAGGCTAGCTTAATTCAGATTGAACAAAATAAACAGGTAGGTCGCGACTATTATCAACAACTTCTGAATATGTATATGAATTACTTAGAAATCAAGAATAATACATTTTCACAAGTTTATCAAGTAAAAGCAGAATCTGAATATGTTCTATTCAATATCAATATAATCAGAAATGATTCTTTGGCAATCCAAGCTAATAGTATGAGCGGAAGAATAGTCAAAAATAAGAACACACAATTTGTAATACGAACATACGGTGATTTATTAATAAGTACTTCGTTAGGCCTGGCTGTCTCAAGATTTAATAAGACTCCTCAGAGGTATTTTGTCTCACAAGGAATAATTAGTTCACAAGATCTAGATTCATACTATCCAATGTTTAATTCATTGATCAATGTGGCATATAAATTTAATTCAGCAGTTATCCCATGTTTTTCTTTGGGGGCAGGCGTACCAATTTCTAGTCAAGAACAGACTAGCGGATTAAATTATTTTGTAGGGTTAGGAGTTTTTATTGGAAAAAATACAAAAATTCATATAAGTGGTGGATTTATGTTTACAAAAATAAATGTATTATCCAATGGATTGAGGGTAGGTGATCCAATAAATATAGGTGATGGAATAATACCATCGGAACAAAAGTATTCTAACGGTTATTATATGGGACTTTCCTTTAGTCTTAATTAGAAACTTTCAATTAATCTAGAATTTTCAATAAAAAGCCTTTAGAGAAAGAAGCAAGATTCTCTTTGCAACGGCAATTATTTTTTCCGAATTTTGATTATATCAACCTATAAAATCTGATTATTCAGTTTTTAGAATAATAGCTAATGTGTTCATAAAAAACATATTATGATAAATTGGCATATGTTTTGCTATAAGGTAAAGGTTAAGACAGTATCAATCAGAATATACCAAAGCTATGGAATTCTTAGTAAAGCAAATTTTAAAAGCCAATAGAGTAACCTTGACACTAATGGTAGGATTAATCTCCTTACCTACTATAATATCTTCTCAAATTTACAATTTCTGGGGTGAAGGCTCGATGGCTGTATCATGTGCGCCACAGCACTTTAATCTAACAACTGAAACCTACGATGACGGACATGTTGTTGGAATAATAGATGTTAGAAAAACTTGTGATTTTAACAAGCTAGGTATATGGCCTGATTCAGGTGAAGTTTATCCTAATAAATTCTATTATCAAGCTGGTAATGCATGGAAATTTAGTAATTTAGGTATGGTTTTTCCATTAGCTGTTGATGAATTTGGCAATATCTATGTTGGGGCAACGAGTACTTACGGTAGCGTCACCTTTCCGGATGGAATATTTCCTAATGGTCAGCGAGGTTCAGGAAGCATACATAAGATTGACGGCAGGACTGGAAATTGCGATACTAATTTTGTAAATACCAGGCAATCAACCTCTTTCAATCCAATTTTTCCAACCAGCATGCCAAATAAGACTGTCATAACGGATAAGTGGGGATATGATTTGGAATACCCTGCAAAAAGCGGTCCTGGGCTGGGTGATCTTGCCTATAACAGATATCATAAATTTTTGTATGCCAGTAATTTTGAAGATGGCAACATTTACAAAATTGACCCCAATTCTGGCAATATCCTAAATCTTTATGATCCTAGATTTGGGGATAATAGTAGCAGCGGAATAGATAATGGTGCAGAGGGTTTTGTACCAAGAGGACAAAGACCATGGGCAATAGGAATAAAGAAAGAAGGAAATTCAATAAAGTTATATTACTCTAATTGGAAAGTTGATAGTCGGGATACATTCCCCGAGAATTCAAAATTTAATGAGATCTGGAGCGTTGAGTTAGATCTTGTTGGAAATCCTATACCAATAACGGAAAAACTAGAAATCAGTATTCCACATCTATCTCTTAATCACCCCGAAAGACCATTTCACAACAGTTCAAATCCCATTTCAGATATGGACTTCTCTAAAAATGGTGTTATGTATCTATCGGAAAGAGGTATGGACCATGAATATGGAAGAAATGTAATTATTGTCTGGGATACTGCAACAGGAAAATTAATACCTAATCCAAGAAACCAAATGAACCACGCTCGAATATTAAGATATAATCAAGCAGGGTCAAATTGGAACTTACATGTAAATGATAAGTTTTATGAACTTGGACATGATATAACTTCCAATCGGTCAGTGAATGCGAGTGGAGGTATTAGTGTGGGTGACTATTATTGTAAAGGTAACTATTCAAAAGATAGTCTTGTATACGCATCAGGAAGCTTTGATGATGTAACACCCAATGCATATGTATATGGTGTTCTAGGTATGGAAACTAATATTGGTGATCACGAAAATCATATTTATATTGACTTTGATTCACAGGTTGCAAGTAGAAAAGGAGAAACATCTCCTAAGCCAACTCCAGGTGATCCGGAAATCTGGGAAGGAATATCAGGATTTAATCTTGCATGTGATGATATGATAAATGTAAGTCTTGATGAGGATTGTTGTGCAACGATTACCTATGATTTGTTAGTAGAAAATGATTTTCCAAAAAACTGTTTAGTCATTCAATTAAAGGATTTAAAAGGAAATAATATACCGACCTCTCCTAAAGTTTGCAATCAGTTTGTTGACCAAATAATTAATTATATCATAAAAGATACATGTTATGGCAATTCTTGTTGGGGTCAAATAAAATTGGAGCAAAAGACTGCCCCAGATAATCCATGTCAAGATAATGACACTATTTTATGTTTGAATAGAAATTATAATTGGAAACCGCCAGTAATTCTAGATCATTGTGGTAATCTTGCCAAGTTCGTTTTATTAGCTGACGAAACTGTTAAACAAGATTGTAATCAGCCATGTGTGGCAATTAGAACAATAACTTATTATTACGAAGATATATATGGAAACAAGTCTAATGCTTGTACAAAAGTTATTTGTTTTCGAAAAATTGAAAAAAGAGATGTTATAATGCCAAGGGACACAATCTTACCTTGTAAGGATTGGCCATCAAGTCCACCACCATCGGTGACAGGTGTACCAATGGCCGGCGGTAATTCTTTATTTCCTGATTGGTATCTGTGTAAAGTAGCTGTTACTTATAAGGATGAAGTATTATCAACTTGTTCCGGTTCTTATAAGATTCTAAGAACCTGGACTATGATTGATTGGTGTAAAACTTCACCTGAAAATGTTATGAAATATACCCAGTTGATTAAAGTATTAGATGAAGTTGGTCCGAAAATTAAATGCCCAACAGATCAGACAATATTTACTTCAATTACTAATTGTGAAGGCACTATCAACATTTCTGTACCAGAAATTATTCAGGAATGCTCAAGCGTAAGCTATAATATTAACTATAAAATATCCGATGCGAATGGAAATCCAAGTTCAGATGGAACTTCTCTGAGTAACATTAGTAAGACATCGCATAGTACTTATCAAATTAAAGGCTTACCCATAGGTACAAATTGGATTGAATATACGGTTACTGACGATTGCGGTAATCCTTCTTGGTGTTCGACGATCATACAAGTTGTTGACAATATTCCTCCAATACCGATCTGTGATCAGAAGACAATAATTAGCCTCAATGAATTGGGTTATGGTAAAATAGATGCGTTAAGTCTAGATGATGGATCAATAGATAATTGTCGAATTAAGTTATTTGAAGCCAAAAGAATGGATGATGGCTCACCTTGTCATTCTAATAATGCGTATTATTTCCAGAATTATGTTGAATTTTGTTGCAATGATGTTGGGCATGACAAACAAGTTTTACTAAGAGTTACTGATGAAAGTGGAAATTACAATACCTGTATGGTTGAAGTAGAGGTTCAAGATAAAGTACCTCCTATAATTAATTGTCCTCCAAATATTAGTGTCAGTTGTCAATATGAATATAGTGATTTGAATAAATTTGGTACAGTTAGATACTCCTCAGTATTAAGAGAGCCCATTGCCATTCAAGATACATGGGTTGAATATTCAGGCCCTGCGGTAGATGGTTATGCTAATGATGCATGTAATTTTACTATAGAAGAGTTGGAAACCCAATATGACTTAAGATGCGGTCAAGGAAATATTTATAGAAGTTGGCAAGCAACAGATATATCTGGACTAAGCAGCAATTGCGTTCAAACCATTTCAATCGTCAACCATAATAAAGAGGATATTAATATATCCTGGCCTTCAGATATTTATAGCACTACGATGTGTAATCGAACCATTGATGTAGATCCTGTCTTTACTGGAGAACCGATTGTGAGTGGTTATGGACCATGTAATAATATCTTGATCAATTACGAAGATAAAACATATACTTCAGAACCTGATGCCTGTTATAAGATATTGAGAATGTGGACAATTATAGATTGGTGCATATATGAACCAAACAACCAGAACAGTGAAGGCATCTGGACTAAAGTTCAAATTATTAAAATCATAAATAATTCGGCTCCAAAGTTTACGTCAAATTGTTCCGATAGAATACTAAAATCATATGGAAATGATTGCGAAGAATTATTTGAACTAAGAGCATCCGCTGAGGATGATTGTACTGACTCTACAGATCTGACATGGGAACATGTTGTCGATTTATACAATGATGGATTTGTTAATTTAGATGAACTAAAATTCTCTGGGAATGGTAATTATATAATAGGATATTTACCAAATGGAATTCATAAGGTAATATTTACAGTTCGAGATCGATGCAATAACATCAATCAATGTGAGTTTCTTGTAACAATTATCGATGGAAAAGAGCCAACACCAATTTGCAGAACAGGTATTATTACTACTATAATGCCAAGTTCAAAGACCATTGAAATTTGGGCAAAAGACTTTAATTTATATTCAAGCGACAACTGCACAGAATCAGAAAAATTAAAAATTTACTTTGAAATAAACAAGTCAAAAGTTCCTAAAGCAGAACTTGATTGTGCTCATATTGGGACTAACACATTTAGAATGTACGTTGAAGATGAAACCGGGAACAGAGATTATTGTGATGTACAGTTAGAACTTCAGGATCCTAACCAGGTATGTGGTCATAGTTATCATGCCATTACCGGTTCAATTAGAACACCTATGGGAGCCAAGTTGAGTAAATTTGAAGTTATATCTACAAATTCAAATAATACCAACTCAGTACTTACTGACAACAACGGTCAATATTCATTTACTGATCTTATTCATAATTATAACTACAAAATTAAACCTATACATAACCTTAATTATTTACATGGAGTAAGCACTCTTGATCTAGTAGTAATTCAGAAGCATATTTTGGGCAAACAACCATTCAGCAATGAATATCAATATTTAGCTGCGGATGCTAACAACAGTAGTTCTATTACTTCAGCGGATATTTCTGAGATTAGAAAATTAATATTAGGAATAAAAGAAGAATTTACAAATAACGACAGTTGGCGATTTATTGATTCCGATTTTAAAGTTGAAAATGCGAATTCGCCCTTCCCATTTAAGGAAGACAGAAGTTATAATCCCATTAATAGTTCAATGAGTAACCAGGATTTTATTGCAATAAAGGTTGGTGATGTAACAGGAGATGGACTTTATGAATATGAATCGTATAACTCAGAAAGATCTCGCAAGAATCAAGTTATTTACTTCATCAATAAATATTTTGATTCTCAAGAAATATTTGAAATTCCATTTTATGTGGAGGATAAAATTGTAATTAATGGAATCCAGTTATGTATTAATATAGGCAATAATCTGGAATTCATTGATTTCATTTCTGAAGAGTTATTGATTAATAATACAGAATATCATTTGATAAATAATCAACTTAAGATATCATATGCTGCCAAAAGTACTCAAGAAGTAAATAAAAAATCTATATTGTTTAAATTGAGATTCAAATCGAAACAGACTGGTGATTTGATGACACAATTAAATTTATCTGATGAAACTATAAGGAACGAATACTATGATAATAATCTAACTCCGCATACAATAAATTTTAGAATTGAAGATTCTATTCAATTGGATAATTATTCAAAGGGTAAGTCAATTACCTTAACACCAAACCCATTCTATGATAGAATTGAGTTATCATTTTATAACGAATTAGAAGATGAAATAACATTTGAAATAATTGATCTTAATGGAAGAATAATATATTCTAAAATTAAGACGTATTTAAGGGGCAATATAATTGAATCAATCAATTTAGAAAAACAGATACATGATGGCGTTTATTTCTTAAGAATCAAGTCTGCAAGTTCTAGAATTATCAACACCTTAAGAATGGTAAAATATTCAGGGTAAATTAGATAAGTCAATTTTAAGTTCCAGTTTTTGAAGTTTAACTGGAATTTTGCATTTTATTAAATTGGAAAATTCAATTGATTAATAGGTAATAATATCTTGTAGTAGCTAGATTTCAATTTATTCTTATTGCAAATTTTTATAAATGACTTAAATCTGCTAATTATCAAGATAATCAGTTCTTATATTTCCAAAAATTCTATCTTAACTTTTAACCTACATCTTTGTGAGATATTCGTAGTTCTTTATCATGCTAATCGTGATACAGGTCGGATAGTTTACCAAAGATTTCTAAATAAATCAAACAAGTAAAAAAAATATAAATATCAAGCAGGCGAAACTAAATGGTAATCACTAAAAATTTAATTGACTTTTGACACTTGACACTTGACTTTTGTCAAGTGGGCGTTGGCAGGCTCGAACTGCCGACCCCTACCTTGTCGAGGTAGTGCTCTGAACCAACTGAGCTAAACGCCCTAATTTTTTGAAGGGAGCGCAAAGGTATTCAAAGCAAGGGAATCGGGAAATGATTTTTTTAAAAATTATCTTCCAAGATGGACTAATAAAACGGAGATGTCTGCAGGGCTTACTCCACTAATCCGGCTGGCCTGTCCAATGGTGGAAGGTCTGATTTTTGAAAGTTTATTACGGGCTTCGTTCGATAAGGCTGGAAGTGAATGATAATTATAATCGGGGTTAATTTTTACAGTTTCCAACCGCATCATTTTATCAACCATTTCTTGCTCTTTCTTGAGATAGCCTTCATATTTTAAATGAATCTGAACACTTAACAGAGATTCTTCATCCATGGATTTTGTAAAGTCGGCCAATGGTTCGCTATATTTTCGCAGATCATTTAATTCGACATTGGGCCGTGTAATGAGATTAGATAATTTCACTTTTGTTTCGATCGCAGAAGAACCAATTCCGTTAAGAAAAGAATTTATTTCATCCGGAGTAATGGTTTGAGATTCCATGAATTTTATTAAACCATTAAACATTTCTTTTTTTCTGCTTAATCGATTCAAGCGATCTTCCATTCCATGCATTCCTAATTCTTCTGCAATTGGAGTTAACCGAAAGTCAGCATTATCTTGTCTTAGGAGAATTCGGTATTCAGCTCTTGAAGTAAACATTCGATATGGCTCTTCGGTACCTTTATTAACAAGATCATCAATAAGTACACCAATATATGCTTCGGATCTTTTGAGAATTAATGGTTCTAAATCTTTAATTCGAAGGGCAGCATTCAATCCAGCCATAAATCCCTGGCAAGCTGCTTCTTCATACCCAGTAGTGCCATTGATTTGACCTGCAAAAAATAAATTTTTAATCAGGTGGGTTTCAAGGCTCAATTGTAATTGTGTGGGAGGAAAGTAATCATATTCAATGGCATATCCTGGACGAAACATTTTTACATTTTGCAATCCGGGAATTTTTCTCAATGCTTTGAATTGAACTTCTTCCGGTAGAGAAGAAGAAAATCCATTTAAATAAATTTCCTTGGTGTCCCAACCTTCTGGTTCAATGAATAATTGATGTCTGTCTCTCTCTGCAAATCGATCAATTTTATCTTCAATCGATGGGCAGTATCGAGGTCCAAGACCTTTTATCCTTCCGGAAAACATTGGACTTTGATCAAATCCAGTCTTTAGTATATCGTGTACTTCAGGATTAGTATAAGTTATATGACAAGGCAGTTGGTGATCCGGTAATACTGTATTAGTAAAACTAAAACGCTGAATTTTTTCATCGCCATACTGAATCTCTGTCTGGGTATAATCTATCGTTCGACCATCTAATCTTGGTGGTGTTCCGGTCTTCATTCTTCCAGCTTCAAAACCTAATGAAACTAACTGATCGGTAATTCCTTTTGCAGCACTCTCACCGGCCCGTCCTCCGCCAAATTGTTTTTCACCAATATGTATTAATCCATTGAGAAAAGTACCATTCGTGAGTACTACAGCCGAAGACAGAATTTCAACTCCCATAGATGTTTTGACACCAACCACGCGATCTCCTTTCACCAGTAAACTACTGACCATATCTTGCCAAAAATCAATTCTTGGATGATCTTCCAGAATGTTTCTCCACTTTCTGGCAAACAAATTCCGATCGCTTTGGGCACGCGGACTCCACATAGCTGGACCCTTAGATAGATTAAGCATCCGGAATTGAACCATTGTTGTATCCGTTACTATTCCAGAGTAACCTCCTAAAGCATCAATTTCTCTAACGATCTGACCTTTAGCTACACCTCCCATGGCCGGATTACAGGACATTTGAGCGATGGTCTGCATATTCATAGTGATGAGAAGTACCTGACAACCCATATTAGCAGCAGCTCCGGCTGCTTCGCATCCGGCATGTCCTGCACCGACAACTATGACATCGTATTTAGAAAACATATTGATTCGCGTCTAGAATAATAAATAATTTGTGGTATTGTTCTTAAATAAGCAATATTATAGCAGTAGATTCAATAAGTCATAATAAATATATAATATTTTCTGATTTGTTTATTTAGTATACTAAGTGACTTTCTTTATTCTCAAGTATTCCATAACATTAAAATTTTAATATATCTGAGCATTATAAATAATAAAAGCCTAAATTATTTTGACTCTGTTCTGCTGAAGATAATATGAAAGCATGCATTCAGTTTTTTAATAATTTACAGGTAATTCAATAATTTATACTTCCTGTTAAATTATTTTACTCTGCCAGGCAGACGACAATCTTAGAAAGTCCTTTTACATTTCTGCTCCCTCCTTTAAGGTCTTTAGTTGAAAGCATCAATACACTTGCATTCAAATCTTCTGCCTTAACTCCATCCAGTTCTGTTACGACATATAATTGGTTTCCTACTTCAGTATTGAAAATTTCATTAAATGAAAACACTATTTTATAACCATCCGAAGCTACAAATAGAAAGTAAAACTGTCCTAATTGACGTGGCTTATTGTAATCGAATCGAACACTATCTAAAATATTTTTCACCAATACCGCTTTTACGAGTTTCGTATTTTCTTCTTTCTTTGGAGAACAACTTGTATTGGTATTTTTTAATTCATGGCTTGGAAAATTATTCAAATCTGTGAGATTGATTACTTTCTCTTGCTTAACTTTTCCGGTAATTAAAAATTGAGTTGTTTTTTCATCGACAATTTGAGGGTAACTATATTGAGTTGAAAAGATAAGCAGGTAAAAGAGAATATATTTATGAAATGTCTTATTCAATCGCATAAGATATGGATATAATTTTGAAATAAAAAATAATTAAATAATCAACTCAAAGTTAGGAAATTAACAGCAAATGCTAAGAATCAATCTGATACAAAGCAAGCTTATTTTTTTAAGTTATCTTGTTCAAAAAAAATACTTATTTAATTTGTAGTATAATGAATGATATACTGTCATTTTGCTTACGTGTTTAAAGGATTATGAATTTACTCGATTTGTTATAACTACAGGTTATTACAATGATAATATTAATGATTATTTTCTAATACTTTTTAAGGAATGAACTACTTATTGAGTTTTAAAGTCTTTATATTTCAGTAAATTGCAATCATTCAATTATTAGTCAATCACCAGAAACCTTATATTTTCTTCGATAAAAAATTCTATTGCAAAATCTGTGGGTTTAATAAGAAGTTAATATTTGCATCCAAATACCTTTAATTCATAATTTGTTTGAGTTTGTATTCACTAGAACTGATAGTTAAAAAGACAAATAATTTATATATATAAACAAATTAATTACCAGGTGTTTATTGCGCCTAAAACAATAGCTTAAGAAATAATGGTATTTGATTTTTAGACTTCATTTTTAAAATACTATCTTTGGAAAAATTATTGAAGTATCAGAAATTTCATTATCTTAGTTTTCCTGATTTTATTTGAAATCGTAGGATATGCTCAGTGTAACTTCACGGTAAATGCCGGTCCGGATATTAAAGTATGTAATCCGGGAGAAATGAAGAATATGGCCGGAAAAGTTACCGGTCCCGTTACTCAGGTTTATTGGGAGCCGCCATTAGGTCTTCAGGATCCTAAAAACCCTACCACAAAAGTTACCATTAACTCCAATATGGAGTACATTCTAACAGCAAAGGGTACCTCTGGAATTAATCTGGTGAAGAATGGTGATTTCGAACAAGGAAAAACTGGATTCTATACAGATTATATTGTTGGAACCATGTCTTGTTATGGTTTGGGTTTTTTGGATTGCGAGGGAACGTATGATGTATTAAATAATCCACAACTTGGTCATGCTGGATTTGCACCTTGTAAGGATCACACTTCCGGTGGAGGACTGATGATGGTTTTGAATGGTGCCGCTAGTTTTCAAAATGTATGGTGTCAGACGGTTCCTGTAATGCCCAATATGGATTACATTTTTACAGCCTGGATAACATCTGTGGTTTCTGCCTCTCCTCCCATTTTGCAATTTAATATTAATGGAATGAGTATTGGTCCTACATTTAATTCAAGTGGATCACCATGTCTTTGGGAAAAATATGAAGTCATTTGGAATTCAGGATCAAATACTTCAGCGGATATCTGTATCTTAAATGAAAATACCAATACCGGTGGCAATGATTTTGCTATTGATGATATCAGTTTTGTAAAAATATGTGAAGTTAAAGACACGATGCAAGTATTGGTTGAAGAGATTATCATCAACATTGAGGATCCAGGAGAAGTGAATTGCGACAGACCACAATTAAAAATTGATGCTAAGGGTTCTTCACAGGGAAAAGGCTGGACATATACATGGTATACGGCTAATGGAAAGATTATTTCCGGAGGTAACACACTAGAACCAGTGATTGAAGGACCAGGTACTTATGAACTTACTATTTGTTCAGATCTTCCTGGGTGTTGTAAAAAAGCATTTATTGAAATTATGGGCAACATCAAAAAACCAGATCTTACAATTGCTGCTTTGGATTCCATTGGATGCAATAAGGATTCGGTTACTATTTTTACGAACAGCTCTGTCAATCCTCTTAATTATAATTGGGAAGGTCCCGGAGGTTATGTTTCCAATGAACAAAACCCTATTGTAAAAAAAGGTGGGACCTATACGGTTACCGTAATTGATGAATACAATTGTAAGACAACAAAATCAGTTGTGATATTCGAAAACAGCGATTTCCCAAAGATATCTATTCAATCCAATAATATTAATTGTCAGATGGATAGTGCAATCTTAAAGGGCAGTTCGACGATTTTGGGTTCAGTATTTGAATGGACGGGACCAAAAGGCATTAAAATAAAATCAGATTCTACCATTACAAGAGATAGTGGCTTATATGTTCTTAAGGTTGTTACTCCCTCTGGTTGTACCAAATTTGATTCAGTTCGAGTTAGACTTGATCAAGACAAACCTGACTTAACCATTGCTTTTGATACAATTAATTGTCTAAGAGATTCTGCTTTCATTAATGTAAAGTCGAATAGCAAATTAATTAATACTACCTGGTCAAGTGTTAATTCATTTAATTTAATTGACACTTTTAAAATCAGTACTAAATCCATAGGCAAATTCAAGTTTATAGCTACACGCGATAACTTTTGTGTAGATAGTATAGAATCGGAGATTTTGGCAGACACCGTAAAGCCATTAATAAATACAAAGGATGATACTATAACGTGTAAAAAATTAAATGTGCCATTAATTTCCGGAAAAACAAATCTTAATAATAAAATTGAGTGGACAGGTCCAGGTGGATTTAAATCTTTTGCAGATAGTGTAAATACCAATCAAGCTGGAAAATATTTATTAAAAGTTACTGGAAGTAATCAATGTGAAGCTAATGCAGAGATAAATATTTGGATAGACACCATACATCCTAATCTAACAATTAAAGAAGATACGATAACCTGTCTTAGAGATAGTGTCACATTAAGCCTTACTGATCAATATGCTTCGAATTATCAATGGACCTTTAAGGGAATTAATATTAGTTCCATGAAAAATCCAGTAGTTAAATTATCAGGACGCTATTCGGTATTTGCAAGTCTTCCCAATGGGTGCACCACAATATTAGACGTTGAAATTGCTGAAAATTTAAATAAACCAATTATTACTGCACAAAGTGATACGTTGAATTGTCTTAAAGATAGTATTCCACTCATGGGAACTGCCGATCAAGCTGATGCAAAATACTTGTGGATTGGCCCGGGAAATTATATCCAAAATATAAAAACACCATTTACCAAGATTCCAGGCCGTTATAAATTAATAGTTACTAATTCGAACGGATGTAAAGATTCAATTTCCGTAGATATCATTCAGGATGTTCGAAAGCCCGATTTAATTGTACCATCAGATACCTTGAATTGTCAAAAGAAATCTGTAGTTCTCATTGCTTCATCTACCAGAAAAGATCTTAACTATTTTTGGTCAGGTCCAAACAACTTTAGCGGAATGGATTCACTGGTTACTATAACCAACGCAGGAACTTATAAGGTGAAAGTAATAGGACCGGATTTCTGTTCTAGTGAAGCAGAGGTAAATGTTGCTATTGATACGGTAAAACCTAATTTGCTTCTTTTTAATGATACACTCAATTGCAAAAAAAGAAGTATAATTCTTGCATATACTAACTCAGGCAATCTTGCATCCGATTATAGCTGGTCAGGACCAGGTGGATATAATAGTAAAATTTCAAATCCATCTATTAATATTCCCGGTCGGTATAAACTAATAGCTCAATCAGCTAATTATTGTGTGGATAGTGCAGAAGTTAATATTCTTATAGATACTACACGTCCTACTATACAAATCAATTCGGACACTATTAATTGTGTAAAGAAGGAAATTCAGCTTAAAGCTTTTGTAACACCATCTACATTAACCGGAAATTGGAGCAACGGAATAACTCAAAATCAAGTAGGTAATAATTTTTTGACTAGGCTAGGAGGTATTCATACATTTAGTGTTGAAGGTGGAAATTATTGTATCAACAGTGCTTTCGTTGATGTCTTAATTGATACCGTACATCCCAAGGCAACCCTTGAAACTGATGTTTTAAATTGTCAAAACAGAATATCAAGATTAAACGTCATTGCTCAAGGTGTTGGGAATAAATATCAATGGCTCGGTCCTGGAAATTATCAGTCAAATAATTCTTACAATTCCATAGGTACTGAGGGAACTTACACCGTTACAGTAACCTCATCAAACGGATGTGAATTAATTCTACAGACTCTAATTCTAATCGATACGTTAAAGCCTGTTGTGAACTTGAGTTCCGATAGCATTGATTGTAAAAATAAAATAGCTAGTATTAAAAGTAGTATTGATATATTAAATGGTAAAATAAAGTGGACTAATGCTGCCAATGATAGCTTATCAAACAATAATATACTTCAAACCGATAAGGGTGGAATTTATTTTTTGGAAGTAGAGAATACCATTAATCACTGTAAAACAAAAGCCAGCATTAGCGTTGTAGAAGACAGTTTGATTATAAGAGACGTGAAGCTGTCATTGGATAATCCTAAATGCAATGAGAAGGTTGGTTCAGCTCAAATTCTTCAAATTGTTGGAGGACATTCTGGTTTAATGTTTTCACTCGATGATGGAAAAACATTTTTCACAAGAAGTAATATAGCATCGCTGGATCCTGGACAATACTCCTTATTGGTAGTAGATGATAAATTCTGTGAATTCAGAAAAAATTTCAATATTACTCCTTTACCTTTTGTGGAAAGTACTTTGCAGACCGAAATCAAAATTAAACTTGGAGATTCTGGAATCTTAGATTTAAATCTTTTGCCAGACCCTGCTATAGTTAAGAGTATACAATGGAGTCCAACAGATTATCTTAGTTGTAGTGATTGCGAAGATCCAATTGCAAGCCCACTTAAGGATCAGTATTATGAGGTTGTAGTTATAGATACAAACGGATGTAAAACAACACAACGAATTTTAGTAAAAGTTGAAGATCCTCAGGTCTGGGTTCCTAACGTATTTAGTCCAAATGGTGATCAGACCAATGATGATTTTTATGTATTCAGCAACGATAATAAGGTGACTAATGTAAATATATTGGAAATTTTCGATCGATGGGGAAGTAAGGTCTTTTCAATTGAAAATCAAAAGCCTAATGATCCTCGTGGAGGATGGAATGGAAATTTCAGAAATAAGGCATGCAATCCAGGCGTATATGTTTATTGGATTGAAGTTGAATTGATCAATGGAAAGAAATATCTGCTAAAAGGTGACATAACCTTAATAAGGTAAGCCATATTTTGTATTTTACCTTTTAAACGCTGTTTGATAAGCGAAGATAAATTTAAAATAAATTATTTGTTGTAAATATTTATTTAAGAACTTCTCCTTATTGAATTAAAAATTACAAATATCAGTTTATCACTTTATGGACAATTTAAATCCTATTACAATCGAAGCAATAGTACAGGTAGACCTTGATAAGGCATGGCATTTTTGGACAACTCCGGAACATATTATAAATTGGAATTTTGCAGCGGACTCGTGGCATTGTCCGAAGGCAGAAAATGACCTAAAGGTTGGAGGAATCTTTACCTATACGATGGCCGCAAAAGATGGAAGCTTTAGTTTTGATTTCTCTGGTCAATATGAAGAAATTATTCCTGGCAAGAAATTATTTTTTAGATTGGGTGATGACCGGACGGTTGAAGTCAATTTTAGCGTCGATCAACAGGGAACTAAAATTACAGAAACTTTCGATCCTGAATCACAGAATCCAATAGAAATGCAAAGAGCAGGCTGGCAAGCGATTTTGGATAATTTTAAAAGATATGTTGAATCAATTTAGCAATATAGTTTGATTGAATTGTAGGTACTAATAGATACTATTCTATAAAAAAATATCAAGTAATAATTCTTTAAATTAATGAAGAAGAACTTGAAATCTGAAGTAAGATGAATATTCAAATAAATTCGAATTAAACTATTCATAGCAGTTATGACGGTGCTAAAAATTCTTATTTTTTCACTTCTTATTTATTGTTGTGTCACTAATCTTTATTCTCAAAGTGTAATTTTTCCATTCGAGCGGTATGGTGAAGAGCAAGGCTTGCCAGGATCGGTCAACAAAATAGTGCAAGATACTATGGGTTATCTATGGATTGGCACCATTGATGGATTAGTTCGATATGACGGTAAAAGATTTAAGTGTTTTTATAATAAGCTTGGGGATATTGGTTCTATTTCAAATAATGTAATTAATGATTTGTGTGTGGACCAATTTAATAGAATTTGGATAGCTACGAATGGAGGATTATGTTATTACGATTATCAAATCTCAAAGTTTAAAAGAATTGACATACCGGAAAATCTCGAGACAGATGACTTGTTCAGAATTCATTGTGTTACTACGGATTATTTTGGAAGAGTTTGGTTTTCAACGAAAAGTGGAGTACATGTACTAAATCATCAATTCAGTGTAGAGAAATCGTATTATTTATCTTCTGAAAAGGAGAGTATAAATAAATCAATATATATAGATTCTTTGGAGAATTTGTTCGTTGGTACAAATCAAAGCATATTGATTAGAATGAATCTGTGTTCAGGTGAATTACAAACTAAATCAATCTACTCCAAGCATTCCAGAGAGATAAAATCAACTACAACACAAAGAGTAATAGTTCCATTGAATGATACAAGGCTTCTTATTGGTTCCTGGCTTGGAGGATTGAATGAATTATTCTATTCACATTCTGAGTTCACCTTAAATCATTACGATAGGAATCAGGATCCAGATATTAAAAGTAATATTGTAACAGGAATCACAGTATTAAATGATAGTTGTTGGTGGGTTGGAACCTTTGGGGCAGGTCTTGCTGTCTTCAATCCAATCTTAAAACAATATGAACGATACATTAAGCATGATCCTGGAAACCCCCGCAGCTTAGGTTCGAATTATATTAACCAAATTTATAAGGATCGGCGTGGTATAATTTGGATTGCAACAGTTAACGGAATTAGTAAATACGATCCTGCCTTGCATCAATTTTCAACTATTGCTACTCCAGAACTTCAAGGTGAAATATCTATTTATAGAAACCCATATTGTATTATTGACAATTTAAGTGATACAACTTCTAAAAATTTATTGTTGACTATCCCTGGTTCTGGAATATTTGAATTTGATCGAGTTACCATGAGATTTTCAACGCCATTTCAAAAATTAAACATAGATAATCCGGAGCGAATGTTTTATCAAATGAAGTTTTTGAAACAAGATAAATTGCTTACATTGGAATCTTCCAGGCTTTATGAATTTGATGTGAATAAAAAGACATTTTTAACATTAAATTCAGGAAAAGAGAATGAATTCGCAAGAGCACGAAAATTTATTGTAGACAAGAATCGAAATATTTGGGTAGCCTCTTCAAGCAGCGGAGTTTATAAGTATGACTTCCAAAATAAAAATTGGAGCAGGATGCAACATAAGGATGGAGAAACTAATACACTGCAGGATAATTCAGTTTTTTGTTTATTGGAAGATGGTAAGGGAAATATATGGTTTGGCACTCAAAATAAAGGATTAAGTTATTTGGATGTTAGAAATAATCGATTTGCTTATTTTGAACATAACAAAAAGGATCCAAGGTCACTTCCGGATAATGCCGTTTTTGATTTATGTGAAGATCAGAGTGGAAACATTTGGATAGCAACAGAAAACGGTTTGGCAAGGTATGATACCTTAAGCAAATTGTTTAAGATCTTTACGACCAGCGAAGGCCTGCCAAGTAATAATATTCACTCTATAACTAAAGATAAACTGGATAATCTTTGGATAGCTACCAATAGAGGTTTGGTATTATTTAAAGCACAGGAAGGAGTATTTCACATTTTTGACCAGCAAGATGGATTGGCGTCTAATCGCATGGATGGAGCAGCCCATTGCTCATTGGATGGAACAATGTTTTTTGCAACAAACGGAATGATTAGTTGGTGTCAACCAAAGAATTTTATTTCAAATAAAATTCCACCGAAGACCTGGATTAGCAATATCAATGTATATGGAACAGACTTAAATATATACCGCATTCAGAACAGAATTAAACCGTTAGTTATTAATTATGATCAGAATGTCATTAATCTGGAATTATCGGCATTGAGTTTTTCAAACAGCGCCAAGAATAAGTTTGCATATTTTTTGGAGGGATATGACAAACAATGGAATTATTCCGGAACCATGGCAAATGCAATTTATTCCAACGTGCCAGGAGGTTCGTATACTTTTATAGCAAAGTCAGCAAATAGTGATGGTATATGGAGTGCAGCAAGCGATCCGTTAATGATTATCATCCATCCACCTTTTTGGAAAACCTGGTGGTTTTATTCTGCCTTGTTTCTGATAATAGCCGGCCTGGTTTTTTTGTATTATAAAATACTCATTAATCAAATCAATAGACTCAATGAGCTTCGAAATTCAATTGCAGCTGATTTGCATGATGAAATTGGTTCAACACTGAGCAGCATTCAATTAAATCTCAATCTGCTTTTTCAATCGACAAAAGCCAATGATCCACAGTTTAGATTAATGGAAAGAATTCAAACAGCCTCAAGGAATGCAATGGAAATGATGAGTGAAATAGTTTGGTCGGTACAATCAAAGAATGATCACCTAGAATTATTAATCAGCAAGATGCGACAATATGCTGCAGAAATTCTTGAAGGAGCAGGTATTGAATTTAATTTTAATGTTGATGTAAAGACCGGTAACCGAAAAATTAATTTGAGAGCAAGGAAAGAGTTATTTTTAATTTTTAAAGAGGCAGTTAATAATCTGGCAAAATATTCCAAAGCCACATTGGCTACCATAAGTATTAACATTGAAAATAAAAAATTTGAGTTATCCATTCAGGATAATGGTATAGGTTTTAATCTTAATGATAGTAATTATGGTAATGGATTAAAGATAATGAAGGAGCGATCTAAAAAAATTAATTCAAATCTTAAATTGAATTCAGAAATTGGCATAGGTACCAGCGTTGAATTTGAAATTTTTGATTTCACATAGATATGGGATAAACACGTGTTTACAAATTACTAATTTTGCGGCAGTATGAATTCAACCAGTATAATTATATATGAAGATAATGAATTTCTCAGAAAAAGTCTGAAGGAGAATCTTGAATTATCTGGTGATATTAAAGTTATTGGAGAATTTGATAATTGTCTTGAGATAGAAGATCAAATGAAGATTTTTCATCCTGATGTGGTTTTGATGGATATTGGTTTGCCCAGTAGAAATGGCATTGAAGGACTAAAGTTAGTTCGACAACATGATCCAGGAATATTCGTCATTATGTTGACCGTATTTGAAGATAACGATAATATTTTTGAAGCCATTTGCCATGGCGCTTCTGGTTATTTGCTCAAATCTACCAGCACGGACAAGATTGTTGAAGCAATCGAGGATTTAAAGTCAGGAGGTGCACCTATGACACCTTCAATTGCAAGAAAGGTATTATATCTTTTTCAGAAACACACCGTGCCTCAGGAGGATCAATTTGGATTGAGTCAAAGAGAAAAAGAAATTTTGAATCTTTTAACTACCGGATATAGTTATAAAATGATTGCAAATCAATGCTTTATTTCTGTTGAAACAGTCCGTTCCCACATTAAAAAAATCTACGACAAATTACAGGTTCATTCAGCCACAGAAGCAGCCTACAAAATAAGCAGAAATCCTTTCCAGTCATCATAATACCATACTTATGGGATTGTAAGGGTATAATAAAAGATTCACCTTTGCGTAATAATAATCTGAATAGTATAATTTGAATCTTAAAATCATCAAGTCATGTTTATAGTAAGAGATGTCTTTTATTTAAAGTTTGGGGCATTTAGGAATGCATATCAACTATTGCAAAAAGCGAAACAAGACAACATTATGCCCAATGGTGATGCAAGAATTCTTTCAGATTTTACCGGGCATTCGTACCGGCTAATTTTTGAAAATCAGTATGAATCACTGGCGGCATTCGAAACAGAACTTTCAGAAGGGATGAAGAAATCCGAATGGCAGCAATGGTATGTAAATTTTAAGGAGCATGTGGAATCTTCCAGTAGGGAAATTCTTAAACTTCATAAATTATAAGATGGTTTCAAGGATTTAATTTATTATTAAATAATAAGAATAAATTAATCGTTTAAAAAGAATTCATTTTGTAATAATTAAGGGCTAAAGGAAGAGATATCATAGAATTAAAGTAGACAGAAAATATTTTAATCACTGCTCATATCTTTTCACTTAAAGCGTAATAATTGGAAGTCATCAGACCAGAATTTTTGGTTCTTATGCTCTTTTAATTTATGAACAAGTTTAATTTAAATTATTAATAAAAAACTTCAATTATGGATCAAAGTAATTTAACCGAAACAAGGAATCGTCGATCTTTTTTGGAATTATTGGCAGCAGGTGCTGCTTCAATTGGATTAGCATCATTGGTAAATCCGATAGGTTTATCCGCACAAGCAAAAAAACCAACACAAACGAAACCTACAGCTGGGAACATGCATCCTGCTGATCTGTGGTTTAACAAAGTGAAAGGAAGACATCGTGTGGTATATGATGCAACACAGCCGCATGAGGTTTTTCCGTTTGCATGGCCAAAAGTGTTTTTATTAACGAATGCCGCTACAGGATCACCTGCAAGTGATTGTGGAGTAGTTGTCGTATTGCGACATGCTGCAATAGGGTATGCCTTTAAAGATGAGATGTGGGCAAAGTACAATCTTGCAGAAGTGTTTAATGCGAAGGATCATGGTCCAGCTTTGCAGTCTGCTGATGCTGCAACTGCAACAAAGACAAGAAATATATTCTGGAGTAACGGCCCAGCTGATTTTAAAGTACCAGGACTTGGTGCGGTAGATATCGGTATTAAGAGTTTACAAAAAGACGGCGTAATGTTTTGTGTATGTGAAGCTGCTATCACCGTGTATGGTAATGCTGTTGCAGGCATGATGAATATGAAAGCCGATGATGTTATTAAGGACTGGAAAGAAAATTTGATTCCTGGCATTCAACCAGTGCCTTCAGGAGTATGGGCATTGGGTCGAGCTCAGGAAAAAAGGTGTGCCTACATTTTTGCAGGTTAATTCAATTTAGTAATTCACAGATTGCCTTTTCAAATGCAAAATTCATTTTGCATAATGGTAGCTCTTTAAATATAAAGTTATGAAAAAAAATGTTTTAATCTTAATGTTATGCATTGTATGGTGCAATATGATCAGCGCTCAAAAAGCGCCTTATAGGGTAGTTTTTGATGTAACTTCAGCTGACACTATTGTGCATCAAATGGTGATAAGATGGATTAATGAAATACAGAGTTCTAATCCGGAGGCACAAATTGAAGTCGTTTACTACGCTAAATCACTTGGAATGATCACGAAGGATAATTCTGTTGTTGCCAATGATGTTATAAAGTTAGCAGCTTCGAAGAATATCAGCTTCAAAGTATGTGAAGTGGCCATGAAACGGAATAATATACAACGTGATCAATTACTGATGGGAGTTCAGACTGTTCCTGACGGAATTTACGAGATAATATCGCGCCAATACGATGGTTGGGGATACATTAAAGCTGCCAGGTAAGTATTTTTGAATCAATATTGTCCTGACACGATGAAAGCAGGTATTCGTATTATTGCAATAATCACCTTATTGGTGACCGCTTGCAAAATGTCAACTCATACACTTGATGGAAGAACTTATCAATTAAGTGTCTGGGATGTAAATCATCCTGAAAAGAAAGATCCTGATGTAATATCTTTCAGTAAAAATAAACTGGACTCTGAAAGTTGCCATCAATACGGATTTACCGAGGGTTCTTGCGTTGTTAATTTCAAGAAAGGAATTTATAGTTTTAACTCAACTATAAAAAGCCCAAACGAAGGAGAAATTAATATTACAGGTTCAGTCGAAGGCGAGAAAATTTACGGCAATATGGTATGGATAAAATCTGGTCAAGCAGATATTAATTATGCTTATTCAGGCTCTTTAATAAAATAAGATCGAATATATGAGAGAGGAACCTTAGATAATAGCTGTTGGTAATACATTGAAGTAAAGACCAGACATCCATCTATGATGGATTAAAAATTGAAACCAAAAGTTTGTATTTAAAATAACTTTTGAGTAAATTTGAGCTTCATAAATTTTCTGTCAGAAAATTAAAGTAAAATGAAGACATCAAATTTACTTATCGTTTTTTGTTTATTTTGCTTAGTATTAAATGCACAAGAAAATGTAAGGTCAAATAAGCAGATTATACTTTCTTTATTTAATGCTAATTCCTTACTTCCCGGTGGGGGAGATTTATGGATAACTTCCACGGTTGTTCATCCGGGTTTTGATCTGGGGTTAGGATGGAGTTTTAAACAAAAGAAAAATTCAGATTGGTTTGTCAATGCCAAGGCTGGTTATTTTTATCATCGGCTTTCTCAGCATGCGATTCAATTGTTTGGTGAAATTGGTTATCGACGTTATTTTTTTAAAAACAGGTTTCATGTTGCCGGTCTATTTGGAGCGGGATATCTGCATGCCATTCCGGATCTTCAGGTATTTCAGATAAATCAGAACGGAGAGTACGATCATTCAACTAAAGGATCAAGGCCTCAGGCCATGATTCATCTTAATGTCGTTCCATCTTATACTTTAAGTTGGAAAAATAAGTTTTCGTTTGATGTTTTTGTCGGCTATAGGTTTATGATCCAAACGCCATTCGCAAAGAATTATATTCCCTTACTACCTTATACTTCTTTTCATGTTGGAATAGCTGTAAACATTAACTCCCAAAATAATTAAAAGCCTTATGAGAAAAACGAATATTTCCTTCTGGATTACATGTATAGTTTTAGTTGCTTCTTGTACCAAAGAGGATAAAATTAAGGAAACCCAAAATTGTTCTCCACTACCAAATGATACTTCGTCTTTACATCCAAAAGCTGCACTTTATCAATCTGTGTTAGATCAATATACTAAAAAAGGTCTTCCCGGTATTTCAATTGCAATAAGAGATAAATATGGTCTTTGGCTAGGTGCTTCAGGTAAAGCTGATATTGAGAATGGAATAGTATTTAAATCTTGCCATATTTCAAAAACGGCGAGCATAACAAAAATGTTAGTGGGCACGCTGGCTCATTTGCTTGCGGAAGATGGAGTATTTTCTCTGGATGATCCCATCAGTAAATATCTCAATTCCAAAACTCTTAAAAACATTAAAAATGCAGATAAGGCAACCATAAGTTCTTGTCTGGGCCATTACACGGGAATTGCAGATGTTATAAAAGATAATAATTTTTATTTGAATATTCTTAATCAGCCGGATAAGTTTTGGGAAGAAGAAGAGCTACTTGATTTTGTACGCGGAGACGATGCGGTATTTGAATATGGTGATTCCGTGAAATATTCTAATACCAATACACTTCTGGTGGCAATGGTAATTAAAGCAGCAACAGGTAAATCCCATGAAGATCTTATTCGAAGTAGAATAATTGAACCTTTTCATTTGACGAATACATATTACTATTGGCATGATATTCCTCCTCAGTATGCAGTGGCACAAGGATATTTTGATTTATATAATAACCAAACTATCGTTAATGTTACCAATTACAATACCGGAAGTGGAAATGGTTATGGTGGATTATATAGTACTGCTGTAGATTTAATTTATTTTGTTGAGGATTTGTTCAGGGAAAAAATAGTTTTGAAGGAATCATCGCTGAATAAAATGCTTACCTTCGGAAAACTAGAATACGGTAAGAACCGTCAATTAGGCCTTGGATGCATGAAGGGTTTTCTGGACAGGCCGGCAGATCAATTTGCGTATGGTCATAGTGGAAGGGACTTAGGTTACTCTGCAGATGCTTTTTATTTTCCAAATCAGGATATGACATTAAGTTACTTGGTAAATTATGGTACCGATGCAGAAAGCAGCCTGCAGCCTGTTTTTTTTGAATTCCGTACGGCTATCGTAGATGCCATGGTAAAGTAATTTAAAAGTGATTTTTTATAAAAGCATCAATTGATTTTAGGGAGCATCATTATTTTTTTATATTCAATGATTATTTTTTCAATAATTATGAAGAATTAAATCTTGAAAAATAAATTATTCAGATCAAAGTTCATTTTATCATACTCTATAATTAAATGGATAGTCAATTTAGAAATTTAATGTATCCGAATTGGTCTATTGACTGTAAAATGAAATTCAACTATTTTTAAGGAAACTTGATAATAATTTCTCCAAATGGTTTTGCAAAATATTGGACATTAACTGGATGGAGTTCGCTTACTTCCCTTATATAATTCAAATTTGTGCAAGCGGCATTCCAGAGGACCGTTGAATAATTTTATTTTACGGGTTGGTCTAAGTCCAAAGTGTTTAAGCGCTTCAAAATTTGAACTTATAACCCAGGCGTTACATCCGGCGTAAAAATGTTTCAATCTTGTACCCATCCTTTTATAAAATTCAATGATCTCGTCTACTTCAAGGCGTTCTCCATAGGGTGGATTAATTACGACATGCCCTTTCTCACCTTCATAACCGGACTCAAAAAAATCCATTGCTTTAAATTCTATAAATTCTTTTACACCGGCTCGTCCAGCATTTATTCTGGCCACTTCAAGGGATTTATTATCGATGTCGAAGGCGGTGATTTTTCCTTTAAATCTTGTTATTCCACGTTCAGATTCCTCTTTAATTTGATTCCATAGTTCTTTATCAAAATCAAGCCAGGTTTGGAATCCAAAGTTTCTGTTTTTTCCGGGGGGTATGTTGTATGCAATAAGAGCAGCTTCTATTGGAAGAGTACCTGATCCGCACATAGGATCTATAAAGTCAGCATTTTTATCCCAACCGGAAAGTAATATTATACCAGCAGCCAGCACTTCATTCATTGAGGCTTCAGTCTGATTCAAGCGATAATTTCTTTTTGAGAGAATATTTCCTGAACTATCCAGTGAGATGTTCACGATATCATTTGAAATATGTACATTGATTCGAACATCCGGATTTTCGGTATCAATTGAAGGTCGTTCGCCGAGCTTATCTCTGAATTGATCAACAATGGCATCATTGGTTTTTAGAGCAGCGTATTTGGAATGTGTGAATATTTCTCCACTCGTGCTTCCATCAATCGCGAAAGTCATTTGAGTGTCAAAAAAATTGCTCCAATTTATTTTTTTAACATTTAGGTACAGTTGATCTTCATTTCGGGCTGTAAAAGTGCTAATCGGTTTTAGAATTTTAATTGCTGTTCGCAACAGTAGGTTACTTTTGTACATTAAGGCAAGGTCTCCTTTATATTGCACAGCCAGATTCAGAACGACAATTTCCTTTGCACCTAAGTTGCGCAGCTCCTCTGCCAGCAATTCTTCCAAGCCAAATAAAGTGGTGGCGGTAATGTCAAATAGTAGAGTCAAGGTTATATTTATTAAAAATTATTTTTCTGTGTAAACAATATTACTAAAAAATATTCATAAGGGCTAAGGTAGTAATTTTTTAGAACAGGACTTTAGTTAAATTATTTTTATACGTTAACAGTATTAGCATTTCGTTTTTATGGAGACCTATCTGTAAATACATATAAAAGATTAAGAGAAATAAAATCTGAAAGTGAAGATAAATTGAAATGGTCAATTAATTAAATATCAAGAAGCATTATACTTTCCTTGTCTCTTCGAGTTAAATCAAAGTCCTGAAAACTTGGTTTTAAACTTTCTGAAAGATGATCATTAGCAACAATTAATCTGGTTGCCAATCCTTTTAATGATGTGTCAGGAAGAAGTAGAATAGTATCTGCAATATTTCCTGTTATTCCTAAGCAACTTAAACGTAGTACCTTTCACATAATTTGATCTATTGAAATATAAATCATAGAATTCCTAGAATAATGAGTTGTTATCACTCAGGTTAGCTCTTAGTAATTACACCGCCGATTGTGAACAACTTATTTTTCCCGTTCTTTAAAAATTATTATGAATTGATATTTGCCTTGAATTTAGCTACACGCCATATCCATTCCCTATGATTATTGCCATTTAGTTTTTTCATTTTAACTGATTTATATTCTTAATGAACTTTTAAATAAATCTAAAAGAATAGTAGAGTGGAGCCAAGAAGGGTACAATTTGCCAGATTGGCAAGTCTTAATATTTATAATCATCTATTTTAACTTAGATTTAGTAAAGGATAAATGTGAAGACCGCACTAAACTCTATTATATTGCATTTTGGGGCTTAAATTTTGTCATAAATACTACAATCATTTAATAAAATTAGTCCAAGACAACTCTAATTATATTTATCATATTTTTAAGAGACTAGCATTGATGGCAACAACGATGGTACTCAAAGTCATTAACACAGCGCCAGCGGCAGGGCTTAAAAGGAAGCCCCAGTTATAAAATACTCCCGCTGCTAAAGGCAAAGTAATTATGTTATATCCGGTTGCCCAAACAAGATTTTGAATCATTTTAATATGGGTCGCTTTCCCAAATAAAATCAAATTGACAATATCTTTAGGATTGCTATTCACTAAAATAATGCCTGCAGTTTCAGCAGCGATATCGCTACCGCTGCCAACAGCGATTCCTACGTCCGCCTGAGCCAATGCTGGTGCATCATTTATACCATCACCAGCCATTGCAACAAATTCTCCTTTTCCTTGTAACTCTTTTATTTTTTCTAATTTCTGATGAGGTAGTACTTCTGCAATAAAACTATCAAGGCCTATAATCTCACTTACGTTATTAGCAACTTTAAAGTTATCGCCTGTTAATAATATGGATTTAATGTTGTTTTGTTTCAATGTTTTAATTGCTTCAGTTGATTCGGGCCTTATTTTATCGGATAAAGCAATGTATCCTGCCAAGATATTATCAATAATTACAAACACAACTGTTTCAGTGTCGTTTGATGTGAATCTAGTAGGGATTATTATATTATTTTCTTTTAAATAACCAGGACTAACAACCATAATCTTTTTGCCATTAATGGTTGCCTCAACGCCTTTGCCTGTGATGGCATTAAAATTTTCTGTTGATGGTATTGTAAGTGATAGCTCTTTAGCTTTTTGAATGATGCCTGCTGCAATAGGATGTTCTGACTTTTGTTCCAATGAAGATGCAAAACGAATAATTTCATTTTCTGTTAAATCTGTTTGCAATGATACAATTTTTGTTACTTCAAATTTTCCTACCGTAAGTGTTCCGGTTTTATCAAACACAACAGTAGTAATTTTTCTTGCATTTTCAAAAACGGATCGATTCTTTATAAGCAACCCGCTTCGTGCAGACATCACCGTTGATTTTGCAACCACTAAGGGAACTGCAAGGCCTAAGGCATGGGGGCAACAAATGACAATTACAGTTACCATTCTTTCCATTGCAAATGCCAGGGTTTGCCCTGTCAAATACCAATATATAAATGTAGCGGTACCAGCCATAATGGCTATAATGGTTAACCATTTTGCAGCTTTATCTGCAAGAAGTTGGGTTTTAGATTTCGATTTCTGCGCATCATCAACTAACTTTATTACTTGTGCGAGGTAGGATTCATTGATTTTGTGAGATACCTTCACTTTAATTGATCCATTACCATTAATTGAACCTGCAATTATTTTATCACCTTTTATTTTTTGAGCAGGTTTTGATTCTCCAGTTAACATGGATTCGTTTACATAACTTTCACCTTCAAAAATGATTCCATCAGCAGCAACTTTTTCTCCAGGCTTTATTAATATCAGGTCATTACTTTTTAAAGAATCTGATTTAACATCCATGATGTGTTCGCCATGAACCAGGTGTGCATCATCGGGCATTAGTTTTACCAGAAGCTCCAATTCGCGTGACGAACCTACAATGGATTTCATTTCAATCCAATGCCCTAATAACATAATTAAAATTAGTGTTGCTAGCTCCCAAAAAAAATCCATGCCCTCTAGTCCAAACAAGGTTGCCAAACTGTAAATGTATGCAACTGAAATTGCAAGACCAATCAATGTCATCATGCCGGGGTTCTTTACCTTTAGTTCACTAATGAGGCCATTCAGGAAGGGCCAGCCGCCATAAAAGAAAACAATAGTAGATAGTCCAAATAAAACATATTTTGAACCCGTAAAACTAAAATTTAGATTCAACCAGTGTTGAATCATTTCTGATAACAGAATTATGGGAATTGTCAATACTAACACTACATAAAATCTTCTTTTAAAATCTTCGATCATCAATTTATGATGGTTGTGATGGCTGTTTCCCATTAGGTTATTACTTCCTGTTTTTAAATGATCGGGAGATGAATGTTTGTGTTCCATAATTATATTTAATTCGGTTGTAAATAATATATTACACGTAAGTATCTATGCCAAATGATTTTAGATTTAATTGATTGGTATGATGATGTTGGTTCAAGCATTACTAGTTTTTTCTTACTAACTTCAAGCATATTCTTCAAACACCAATTCACATACCAAGGCGCCATGAAAATTGCAAGAAATGCAAGAATGAATAAATCAGGTAATTTATTAAAAATTGTCAATAATGCCTTTGTGTTTTTTGCTTCAGGGGAAAGGACATGATGCATCTGATACCATTTCATAATGACCATTCTTGCATTACCAACCGTCTCCCAAATTTTTCCTTGTCCTTAACCCTCCATAAAACCTCTACAGTGAAATCTATTTTAAACCCTAAGATCATTTCTGCTTATTTGAATTTTGAGTAAAGTTCTGTTGCATTTTCAGAAAGTTGAATCAATTTAAGTTTATTTCCCATCAACATTGATGATGATTCCATCATATGTATGCCCGTATTTCCTAATGCATCCATATAAGCAAATACTTTTTCAGGAGTGGAATGCATGATGACTGATTTTGATTTAGTTTTCATTATCTGTAGACTGTTTTAGTTGCGCCTCACTAATGTGCCTGTAGGCATTTTCAACCATTACTATTCCGTCATCTACAACTACTCCTATGGCTAAAGCTATACCAGTAAGCGACATTATATTCGATGAAAATCCAAACGCATTGAGCAGAATAAACGCCGAAACGATTGATATCGGCAGTTGTATTAAGATAATGACTGCACTTCTCCAATGAAATAAAAATAATAGTATCACCAAAGTAACGCTTATAAAAACCTCTAATAGTGTTTCCTTAACGGAGCTAATGGCCTCTTCAATCAAACCACTTCGATCATAAGCCACTTTAAATGCTATACCTTCAGGTAATCCTTTTTGCACATCTTCCAATTTTGCTTTAATATCCCTGATCACAGCATCAGCATTTTCCCCATAACGCATCACAACAATTCCTCCTACTTTTTCACCTTCTCCATTTTCATCGAATATACCATATCGAATATCACCACCCATTTGAACTATTCCGATATCTTTAATTCGTATTGGCACATTGTTCGTAGTACTTAAAGAAATGTTTTCGATTTCTGCTATGGATTTAATATAACCTAAACCTCTTATAATATAAGCCATATCGCTCATTTCAAATTTACGGCCTCCAACATCATTATTGTTTGATTTAACTGCTTTCAATATATCCATCATGGAGAGCTGATAGAAATTCAATTTCACTGGATCGATAGTAATTTGATATTGTTTTTGAAAGCCACCAAATGACGCTACTTCGCTTACTCCAGAAACAGTTTGCACGGCAAACTTAACATACCAATCCTGCAAAGCACGTAACTCTCCTAGATCAAAGTTTCTTGCTTCGAGCGTGTACCAAAAGACATGTCCGACTCCCGTTCCATCTGGTCCAAGTGTTGGTGAAATTCCTTCTGGTAAAAGTTTCTGCGCAAAGTTTAATCGTTCGGCAACTCTTGTTCTTGCCCAATAAATATCTACCTTATCTTCGAAAACTAGATAAACAAAACTCATTCCGAACATCGATGTACCCCTTATATTTTTCAATTTTGGAATGCCTTGAAGATTAGCAACTATAGGATAGGTGATTTGATCTTCGATTACCTGGGGACTTCGCCCCATCCATTCTGTAAATACAATGACCTGGTTTTCGGATAAATCCGGTATTGCATCAACAGGATTATGTTGTACTTCATAAAGTCCCCAACCGAACATAAATATGGCAACCAAAATCACTATTAAGCGATTTCGAAGAGAAATTGAAATCAGTTTTTCAACCATTGATTATTTCTTGGTCATAACTTTTAAATCCATTCCGCATTTCGGGCAAGCACCTGCTTTATCAGAAATTACTTCAAGATCCATGGGACACTGATAATAGGTCTGACCACTTTTCAAGTTGGTTGTATCCAGGTTGAAATTTTGTGATACATTCTTGCTCTTCATAGGTTCCACATGTGTAGGTTCATTTTTGGAAGATGGACTGTTGCATGACCCAAGAATCAAGAAAATTGCTGATAAAGGAATTATTGATTTTTTCATTTGCATAAATAATTTTAAATTAATTACATTTTCATGCCAGGCATATCCTGATGGCTTTGCATAGGATTTGCTCCTTTCTTAAATACATATTCACTGTTAAGTAAATATGCACCTTTTATTACCACTACATCGCCTTTGGTTAATCCATCTTTAATTTCAATCAAGCGGCCATTCTGCATACCTATAGTAACCATTCTGTTTTCAAAAACACCATCATTTATATACACCCATACATTTGGTCCTCTGCTGTCTTGTATTATCGATTCAACTGGAAGAGCAAGCGATTTAATTTTTTCAGTTTTTAATTTTATATTCACAAGCATACCTGGTTTAATTTCCAAACCAGGGTTAGCAATTTTAAATCTTACAAGGAGAAATCTTTCAGGTGTTTGCACCTGTGGATCAATAAATATTACTTTGGCATGGTAATTATTTTGGCCAGAAGTCGGAATGGCAAATATTGATTCGGTTCCTACTTTAATATAAGGCAGGAATGGTATGTACACTTGTGCTTCAATCCAAAGAGAGTTAAGCGAATTCAATTGAAACATGGTTGTGCCTTTAGCGACGATATTTCCTTCTGTCACATTGATCTCACTTACAAATCCTTCCTTTTTAGAGTAAAAGGGAATTGTTGGCATGAACTGATTGGAAATTTTAATCTGACGGATTTGATTTTCATTCAGACCATATAAAAGCAATTTGTTTTTGGCAGCTTCAACAAATTTTACAGATGAATTATTCTCCAGCGAAGAACCATTTTCTTTCAGAATGGCAAGTAAATATTCTTGTTGTACTTCAATTAATTCTTCGCTATATAGTTCATAAAGCATTTGCCCTTTATGTATGTATTCTCCAGCATTTTTAACAACCAGTTTCTCAACTCTTCCCTGTACTGTTGTACTTATAGCTTCAGCCAGGTTTTGATCTGCTGTTATTTTGCCAGTTAAAATAATTTCTTTATCAATTGTATGCGCCTGGAGAGTATCGAATGAAATATTAGCTAATTTGATTTGCTGATTGCTCAGTTTTATTTGTCCTAGTTTCAGATTATTTTTCTTAACTTTAATCAATTTCATGTGACAGATAGGACAATTGCCAGCTTTATTTTCTATTACCTGAGGATCCATTGAGCAAGTATAATACTCATCCGGTTTAGCCATTTCTGCATCATTATTTTTTTTACCGCAAGAAAGCAGGAGAATTAAGCACCAAGTAAATAGTAATTGCAATTTATTATTTGAAATAATTTTGCAGCTAATTAACCATTCTGCGATGAATATGTCTTTAATATAATTCATTTAATAAAGTTCGATCAATTATAAATTTTCCATCGCATTTTGCCTTTTCATTTTGTCTATTGAATTTCATTTTCCGTTTTTATAAAACTTTCGCTGTCGATCAGGTATTGAGCATTTAGGGCAATTGAATCTCTGATGTCTATTCCTGAAATAATTTGTATTAAAGAATCTGTAATTATTCCCGTTTTAATTTGCTTGGTTTCAAAATGATCATCCACTTTAATAAAGGTAATTTGAGATTCGCCAAGATTTAAAACTGACTTTCTCGGTAACCATAATCCTGAAATTTCCTTTGAATAAATTTTAGCGGTAACAAGTGTTCCTATTTTTAGGATTTGATTATCGACATTATTTAAATAAACCCTGGCTTTTATCGTAGATGCATTTTGACTGGTTATAGCTTCAATGAAATTTATTTTTGACAATATTGATTTTTCTGGATGTGCTTCTTGAGTAATTGAAACTTTATCACCAAGCTGAATATAATTAGCATCTACTGGAAAAAAATTTAGAATTACCCAAACCTTGCTGATATTATAGACATCAAAAAGTGTTTGCCCCTTTTGAACATACATTCCATCTTTGAGGCTAAGTGCGGATGTCTGGGAGGAAGGAAGGTTTTCTATTTGTGCCTTTGACGGAGAAGGCATGGAGTTATTCATGTTTGGACCCATTCCATTATTTGGAGATAAAGTCAAAATTTCGCTTGATGAAATTCCAACATCATGAATATGTCCGCTGTATTTGCTGTATATTGGAATAGGATTAATAATTATTTTGTTTTTTTCAATATAAATAAGCTGTTCATCCGTAAGGCCAAGCCATTTTAATTTTTGTTTAGAAGATTTGATTAGTGCTATTTCATTCGAGGAATTATTCAAGAGATAGAGAAACTCTTGTTGTGCGGTTACTATTTCAGGACTATAAAGGTCCATAATGCGTTGTCCTTTTAGAATTTCCTGAAAATTGAATCTCACATATAACTTCTCAATTCTTCCACTAATTCGGGTACTGATATTGTTGATCAAATTAGGATTGTAAGCAATAATGCCTGTAGCTTGAAAAACAGGCTTTATGGTATCTTGTATCGGTGTTATTGTTTTAACATTGCTAAAAACATATTGATTTGTAGGTTGTACCAATCCGTTTAACTCTATCTTCGAATTAGTAGGAATGTGCTTATGTTCTTCTTGTTGTTTGCAAGAATGCAGAATAAATAAGCCAAAGACTATAAGCAGGGAATGATTGGCAGTATCGTATAAACAATTTTTTAGCATCAGCTTGTACTTTGTCTTTTGTTTATCGTCAATTGTAAATATTTTATCGTATTTCCATTTCTTTCTCATAGTCAATTTGCAATTTCAATATAGTTTTTAACAATTCAAACTTAGTCATTAGCGCCATTCGGTACATTTTTAATCCATCCAATACCACAAACAAATCTTCAGTGTTCTGCTCGTATGCATTCATGGAGGATTGATAGCTTTTAATATAATTCGGAATAATGTTTTCAGAATAATTGGACAACTGTAGTTTAAAGGACTTAAGCTGAGTTTGGATGGTTGCAATTTCACCTGTTGTCTCATTGATGAGAGCTCGCTGCTGATATCGAATGGCATTGGCATCATTGTCCAATCCTCTGATTTTTGACTGGTATTCTTTTGAAGCCCATGGAACGATAGGAATGGTAATCATACCCATGGCAGAAAACTGATTTGGGAAATCACCCAGAGCTTGCATGTGAGTCAAGGATATTCCAAATTCCGGAAGTCTTTTAGATTTCTCAAATTCTTGTTGAAGTCGAATTAGGTTATATGATGCATCATATTGCCTGATATCGCTTCGTGATGAAGCGATAGTCAAAGTATCAGGTACTAGGAATTCATAATGCTTGTACTGAACGAGAGTGTCTACATCAAAGACAGTTGATTTGTCTATGTTCATTAATGTATTTAACTCTACATTCTTCATTTTTATGTCACCATTTACCATGGTTATCATGTTTCGTAATTCGTATAAATCGGCTTTTGCCTTGTAAATGGTATTGAGATTTTCTTTATTGTAACTGTATCTAAGTTCTGCAATACGCACGGTGTAATTCAACAGTGAATCTGTTTGAACCAACGTTTCATATTTCTTCTTTAAAATGATCCAGTCATAATAAAGCCGTTTAGCCATTGCAAACATTTCATTCTTTAGGGCCTGTTGATTGAATTTTTCAACTGGGGCCATGGAATTCATGTAGTTGTAATTTGTTTTCTGCTTCCTAGGATTTGGAATCATTTGTTCACCGCTAATCATCCACATGCCATCCGTAAAACTTTTGTAAGGAGCTTGCCATGGGCCGG
>CAZHNF010000027.1:0-42983 GCA_964533625.1 uncultured Saprospiraceae bacterium
CCAAGTGGGACCACCAGTGCAGAAAGTGTATGGAGCTGAGAATAAAATTGATTCATCTTAAGCTATGAAATGATCGATTTACCGCCCGGCTAAATTTTGTATAAATTATTAATTCAGCTTATGAAAAAAATAATTAACCTCATCGCTTTCATTGGTTTGACATTGTTTTATAATAGAACGACTTATTGTCAACACGCGTTTGATTACACCTTATATAAGCCAATACCATTACAGACTTATACGCCACCAAAGGATAAATCCATAAAAGAGAATAGTCTGGTCGTTTATAATATGGTTATGCAAAAATTTGACACTATTCAAAACCCTGCGCTTAACAACTATCAAATAAAAATAAATCCTAAGTCAAGGCATAATCAGAATAATGAAGATTTTAAGAAAGGTAAAAATCCAGAAAATAGTTTTTCCAATCTTCAACCAGCTGATCAACTAGCAGAATTTCCGAATTTTCCAATATCTCCCGTTGTTAAACTGTTTCTAACCTTTTATAATCCTGTTACAAAACAAAATAGCTTTGCAACCTGCTCAGGGGTAATGATTCATCCTGGATTTATTCTTACCGCAGCACATTGTGTCAAAAGTAAATTTGATTCCAGTTATGTTATTGATTGTAAAGTTGTACCAGCATATAATTTGGGTAAACTCCCATTTGGTCTAACCACAACAACCAATTGGTATGCTTTTAGCCAATGGACTGCAAATGGAAATTTAGATTATGATATTGCTTTAATGAAGCTATCAAATTCAAAAGGAAATGAAACCGGTTGGTTTGATCTGGCTCATAATTCTGACAGCTCATTTTTTACTTCATCTGCCAATGAATTTCATAGTTATGGGTATCCGTCAACTGACCCACTTGGCAATCCTGCTTTTGAAGAAGGAGAAAGGATGTATTATATGACTGGCTTTTTTGATTTCTGGGAATCCTCAAAGTCGTTATGCCACAATAATATTGCATATCCGGGAACTAGTGGAAGTGGATTTTATAATAAAGACTCCACAGGAAAAAGATCTGTATATGGTGTATTAAGTCACGGTACTTTGTTTCCACCATACAGTACCTGTCATTGTGTAATGGATTCTATGATGTTTAATTATTTTAAAAGCATCATACCCAATGCTAATGGTATTGAATCTAATAGTCTATCCAAGCAAATATTAATATATCCTAATCCATCAGATGGTGTCTTTAATATAGATTTCAGTGATGTGTCTGGCAATAAAATCGAAATTAATGTTATAAATATTCTTGGTTTACAGATTATGCATAAAATTATAAAACCTTTAAGTTCTAATTTCTCTATTGATTTAACGGATTTACCAAATGGACCTTATTATGTACAAATAACAATAGATGGTAGAACTGAAACAGGGAGAATATATAAAATGGAGTAATGAGATTTTATATAAATCCAATTTTCAACTTAACATATTGGATTGAATGGCTAACAAAATTTAAATTGATCACCTATGCAACAAGCTGTTTCTAAATCAAATAACCATTTTATTCAATATTCTTATAGTTTATGGATTCTTGTTTACTTTGTTTTTATTGGATGTCACGAGAAAATGGAAAATTTAGTTGAAGTTAAAAAGAGTAGTTGGCTTGACCCACGTGATAGCAACATATACCAAACAATAATTATTGGAGAGAAAGAATGGATGGCAGAAAACCTCAGGTATTTGCCTGAAATCTCTAAAGTCTCATGGAAATCAAATTATTGTATTTACAACTATTTTGATACTAGTTTGGTAATGGGTAAAAAGACATTTAATTATAATGCCTATGGGGTATTATATAGTCATTATATTGCAGCTTTTAATGCTTGTCCGACCGGTTGGCAACTCCCAAGTGATAAAGAATGGACTCAACTGACCAATTTGTTTGGTGGAGAAGAAATATCAGGTGGCAAACTAAAAGAAAATGGTTATATTCATTGGATTCAACCCAATACAGGTGCGACGGATGAACTCGGATTTAGTGCAATTCCAGGAGGTTTCAGAGCTCAGGATGGATTGTTTTACGGACTTGGACAAGTAGGAGCATATTGGAGTTCAACTTTATCTGATATAGATGGATCTTTTTCGGCTAAATATTGGAGTCGTTATCTATACTATGATAATGAAATGATTGAAAGAAGCTCTAGTTCAGAAAATATAGGACTATCCGTCCGTTGTGTCAAAAACAAATAGTAATATCACGCTTTGTTACGAAGGCTTGAAATAAAAATTAACAATAGAATAATCATGGATTATACATTCAACATCTATTACGCAATAAAATCTATTTAAACTCAAGCGCTCTCTCGATTTTACACTTCTATATTGAACTGACTTTATATCATCAAAAAATCTTACGGGAGCACTTGATATTATTAAACTTAAAGCGATCACTAAGATTCCTTATGCAAATTCAGGGAAATCTTTTTTACTTAAAAGTATTTTTGCAATAAGCCTATAAATCAGCCAATAAAAATGTTGACACGAGTTAAGGCAATAAAATATTTTTTCTATCTAATACATATTGGATTCAAAATTTAGAATTTTTAATCAGTATATATTGAGTTATCTTAAGCGAAATTTATTTTTTCTTATTAATTTTGATCTATTGTTTGTAGATTGAAATTTTATTTGTAAATTTTTTGTTTCATGCGATTTAGTTATAGAATACTTAACTTAATAATTTTTTGCTTCTTCAATTTATATTTATCTGGACAAGTATATATTAACGAATTTCAAGCCTCTAATGCTTCAACCATTTCAGATCCACAATACAATGAATTTTCAGATTGGATTGAATTGTACAATGGAGGTAATAGTTCAGTTAATATTACAGGTTGGTATCTTACCGATAAAAAGGGCTCATTACCTGGTTGGAAATTTCCAAGTAATACCGTAATTCCTGCTAAAGGATTTTTAATGGTATGGGCAGATGGCCAAAATTCAAACTTACACACCGATTTTAAATTAAGTGCAGATGGTGAGGAAGTTTTACTCTATGATAATTCTGGAAATGAAATCGATCAGATAATTTTTAGTGCGCAAAAATCAGATGTATCAATGGGGAGGAAACCCGATGGATCTACAACTATTGGCTTATTTGAAGATCCTACACCGGGGGCATCCAACAATCAAAGTAAGTTTTATAATGGCGTAGTTGAACAAGTTCCAGTCTTCTCAATTCCTGGTGGATTTTACAACAATCCGGTACGGGTAGACATTCGGGATTTGTATAAAAAAGGGACTGTTCGATATACTATTGACGGATCTGATCCGATGGATACCAGTGCTACTTTTTCCCAGTCTTTAGACATTAGTTCAACTACAGTAGTTAAGGCAAGAATGTTTTATCCCAATCTTATACCAGGGCCAATTATTACTCATACCTATTTTATTAATGAAAAATTCGAAGATCGGAAACTCCCTGTACTTTCACTATCAACTCATTCTGATTACTTCTATGGAAAGGATAGTGGCCTTTATGTTCAAAGTTTCAAACCAACATGGGAATATCCAATTCACCTGGAATTTTATCAAAAGGATGGTATTCTTGGATTTCATCACGACGCTGGAGTCCAGGTTGGGGGTCTAAACGCATGGATACTTCCACAAAAATTGTTAAATATTTATTCCAGAAAAAAATATGGGAATGGAAATTTTTCATTTCAACTATTTAATCAAAACAAACGTAATGAATTTGGGGACTTTATTTTAAGGTGTTCAGGTAATGATTGGTCAAATACCTTTTTTCGAGACGGTCTCATGCAAGGCTTAATTAAAAAATATGCCAATTTGGATGGACAGGATTTCCGACCCTGTATTGTATTTATTAATGGAAAATATCTTGGTCTGCATAATATTCGTGAGAAACAGGATGCTGATTATTGCAAGTATTATTACAATATTGATCAGGATAGCCTTGATTATATTGAAAATAATGTGGAGGTCAAAGAAGGAACAATTAATTTATATAATTTAATGGTGGATCGTTTGAATAAAGGAGTGGTATCCGATAGTGATTTCGCCTTACTAGAGGGAATGATGGATACCCATAATTATTCAGATTACATTATTTCGCAGATTTTTAGTGCTAATACCTCATGGGGTCATAATATATCTTGTTTTAGAAGTAAATCAAATGGTGGTAAATGGAGATGGTTGCTACACGATTACGACAGAGGCTTTGATCTTGCCAATGTAAATTCAACCGGGATGGATTGGGCAACAACAACCAATGGTCAGGATTACAGTAATCCAGCATGGGCAACTTTGTTTCTACGAAAAATGCTTCAAAATGAAAAATATAAGCAGTACTTTATTACTCGGTTTGCGGATCACTTATTCGTTACTTATAATCGGCAATCTATTCAACAAAAAGTAAATGACCATTACAAACTTATTGCCAATGAAATGCCTTATCAAATTGCCCGATGGGCAGGAACAACTTCAAGCTATGGAGATGCAATTCCAACTTTAGTGTTCTGGCAAAATGAAGTGGAGAAATTGAATCAATATGGTATTCAGCGCAATTCCTATTTATGGAATGACCTTAATTCATTTTTTAGTTTAAATGGAACATCAACATTGCAACTAGAGGTCAGTAATAATAATCATGGATTTATTTTATTTCATGATTTTAAAATTCCATCTTATCCCTGGTCAGGACAATATTTTCAAGAAAGAGAAGTAACACTAACAGCTGTTTCAAAACCTGGTTACTATTTTGATCATTGGGAAAAAATAAATTATAAACAAGATACTCTCATAGCATCAAAAGGTAAATGGAAATATCGAGATGCTTCAACTCCACCACCAAATAATTGGAAGATGTCTAATTTTGACGATTCAAATTGGAGTCAAGGCAATGCTGAGTTAGGTTATGGTGATGGAGATGAAGCCACCGTAATTTCCTACGGACCTGATGCAAACAATAAAATCCCAACTTATTATTTCAGAAATTACTTTCAGATCATAAATCGCAATAATATTTCTTCGATTATTATAAGGCTAAAAATTGATGATGGAGCCGTAGTTTACATCAATGGTGTTGAGGTAACTCGATATAATTTAAATCCTTATCCATCTAATATTTCATTTGATACTCTAGCCTTAAGTGCTGTATCTGGAACTGCAGAAAACTCATATAATGAGTTTTTAGTACCGATTTCAATTTTAGTCAACGGAAGCAATTGTATTGCTGTTGAAGTTCATCAAAGTTCTCGAAGTAGTTCTGACTTGAGTTTTGACGCAGAGTTAATCACTAATGCAATCAGTTCAACCAATATGGTAAGTGATCGCTCATCTTATACCTTTAAGCATGGAAGCAATGGTGCCATACTAAAAGCGGTTTTTCAATCCAGCGGAACCTGTGGTTTTTTACCCGACACAGTTTATTCAAATTTGACATTAACTCAATCTTGCTCTCCATATATTGCATCTGGTAATGTTGTGATTAATTCAAATGCTACACTTTTTGCTGAGCCTGGAGTTGAAATTCGCTTTCCAAGAAATGCTAATTTGGAAGTACATGGTAATTTGCAATTTCTAGGTACTGAATCTAAACCAATTAAAATTAACGGTTTAGATAGTTCTACCGTTTGGGGTGGAGTTTTCTTAATTGAATCAAGTGCTTCATCTGATTTGCAACATGTAATTGTTTCTAATGCAAGTGCTGGAATAGATCGTACGTATTTTCCTGCTGCGATAAGTTGTTATCGATCAGATTTAAAAATGGATCACCTTGATATAAGTAAAGTTACAGATAATCCAATTTACGCCAGATTTTCAAAGATTACGTTAACAAATTCCAATTTAAAATCAGTAGTTACAGGTGACTGTATTAATGTCAAGCAAGGTTACGGTTATGTTGAAAATTGCACTTTCGAAGGAGGATTTGAACCAGATATGGATGCCATTGATTATGATGGAGTGGATGGTGGAGTAGTTAGAAATAATGTGATTCATGATTTTAGAGGTGATAATAATGACGGATTGGATATAGGCGAGCAATGTAAAAATTTATCCATCGAGAATAACTTTATTTACCACTGTTACGATAAGGGAATCTCAGTCGGACAGCAATCAACAGCTCGGGTTATAAATAATGTGATTGCATATACATCTATTGGAGTAGCACTCAAGGATGAAAGTCAGGTTGATATAGACCATTGTACTTTATTCGGAAATCAACAGGGCATTTCCGCATATGAAAAAAATTCAGGGTACTTAGGGGGAAATGGTATAATTAAAAATACCATTGTAAGTAACGCCTTAACGGATGCTTATATTTCTGATTCATATTCCTCAATTGATTATAATAAATGCATGTCCGATCTGGATTCGAGTAGTATGACACAGGGTGATCTAATTGCAAATCCGCTTTTTGAAAATCCTACAAATTATGATTTTCATCTCAGATCGAATTCTCCAGCTATTGATGCTGGAACGAATGGAACAGATTTGGGAGCATTAAATATACCTAAATACACAGGTTTACAACAAATAATGATTTCAGAAATTTTATATGATGATTCTTTGAGTCACTTTCCTGAATATATTGAGTTATATAATCCCTCAAGTTCGACGATCGATATTTCAGGATATACAATTTCTGAAGCCATTGACTTTACATTTCCAGAAGGCACCAAGATTAATGATCATCAGGCTATTGTTGTGACAAGGAATAAATCTGATTTTGTTGGCGTAAATTATCCTGTATTTGAATGGACATCGGGTAAGTTGAAAAATGAAGGTGAACGGATTAATCTATACGATCGATCAGGTATTCTCATTGATTTTGTAAATTACAATAACAAGAGCCCATGGCCATGGTCAAACCAATTACTGGGTAGATCAATAGAAATTAAGGGTTCAGATTTAGATAATCACTTTGGAAGTAATTGGAAAAGTAGTAAAAATGAAGGCGGCACGCCAGGTTATATAGATTATACTACTAAAATATCTACTGTACTTAAAAAGGAGATGAGTATTTATCCAAACCCTGCTTTCGGAAATGTTATTCTGGAATCGAATACTCCATGGAGGGATCCTGATTTTTATATTTACGATCAATTGGGTAGGCAAGTTATTTCACAAAAAGTCAGCGGAGCTATTTCAAGTTATAATCTTGATATTAAATTATTGGAAAGCGGCATCTACGAAATAGTAGTAAAAGATAAATCAAATCTTAATGTATTTAGATCTAAATTACTTGTATACAATCGGTCTTAATTCATTTACTCATAACATTCATTAGCTGTATTCTGTTTTTTATGCCCAGCTTGTCGTATAAATTTTTAATATGAAATTTTATAGTATTTACAGAAAGAAACAGTCTGGTACCTATTTCTTCATTTGTTAAGCCAGCGCATACTAAAAGTGCAATTTCCGTTTCTCTTTCTGATAAAGGTGTAACTTCATTTGAATTATTGGAATTGACAGAACTGAATTTCAAAATATTCATCGTTTTTTTCAAACTAATTTCTATTGTAGAAATTAGTTGTTCTTTACGAAATGGTTTTGTAATATATCCAACCGGATGATATTCCCGAGCAGTATTTAAGGTGGATTGATCTGAATATGAAGTTAAGAATATATAAGGAAGATTGATGTTTTGCAGCCTGATAAAGTCTGCAACGTCGAATCCTGAAAGTTCACTCTCCAAGTTGATATCTAGTAATGCAAGATCAAAAGAGGTATTCGAAATTGAATTAATGGCTTGACGACCATTGTAACAGATAGCCAATACAAGATAACCTGCTAATTCACAAATATCTTTAATATCTTCAGCAATTAGTGCCTCGTCTTCAACGATTAATATCTTTAAGTTGGACTGTTGGATCATGATGTCAATAAGTTGTCTGAATACTTAAAGTTATTTCTGAACCTAAATTAAAAATTCTATCAATCTTAGCATTAAGTTTCTTTGCAAATGTATCGATTAGTTTATTTCCAAAACCTTTCTCATTTAGACTTAATTCAGATCCGATGCCATCATCTTTAATGGAAATAATAAGTTGATTTTCATTTTTCTTACTGATTATCCAAATATTTCCAGAATGCTTACCTTGAAAAGCATATTTAAGCGAATTGGTTATTAATTCATTTACAATTAAGCCAATGGGTACAAGAATTCCTACATCGACGTTTATTTTCTTCAAATCAAGATGCAGTCTTATTTTATCACCATCTATATTATAAGTATTAAAAATTTGTTGACTGAGATTTGTTAAATATTCGCCCAAGTCTAAAATAGAAGATGGACCATCTTTATAAAGTGTTTCGTGGATCAAGGACATAGAAATAACTCTACTTTGACTTTGCATTAAGGCTTCAGAAGCGCTTTTATCTTCTAAAGATCTGGATTGAAGGCTGAGCAAACTGGAAATTACCTGAAGATTATTTTTAACTCTATGGTGTATCTCTTGAAGTAAGGATTCCTTTTCGGATAGATTCTTAGAAATAATTTCATTCTTTTCTGCGATTTCTTTGTTGTATCGATTTCTTTGCTTTAGAATAATGATCAAAAGAATAGATATAATAACAGAAGTAACAAGACAGATAATTAATAAAAGGTTTTTGAATTTGGCTTTTTGCAGCTCAACTTTAGATTTTAAATTTTCATGGCTTAGGTAGGCAATGGTTCCACTTTGCTCATCAAACTTCAATTCATTCTGCATATCTAAAATAATTCGTCTCGAGTTTTGAATTTTTGATAATTTCGAAGCCTGTTCGCTAAATTTTTCACTAAGATCGATTTTATTTAAGGATTTATAAATCCTAGCCATTCCGTTGTACGTTCTCCAATTTTTGCCAGGTTCAATTACTTTTCGAATCTCTTCAGACCTTTTTAGGTTTTCTAATGCCAACTCAAATTTTTGCTGATGAATGTAACACTGACCCAGAAATTCATAATAATCACCAGCTAGTGAATTTTTTGGATTCTCCTCAATGTACTTTTCAGCTTTTAAAATTCGATCAAGAGCTTCATCGTATTTTTCTTCGATGAGGTATAATCGGCTGTGAGCAATAAGAATTAATGGAATAAGCGGATTTAATTGCTGTGAAAGGGATTGCTGGTATGCTTCTTCAAAAAAATTATGGCTCTCAGTAATATTATTATTCAATGCTTTTTCAATTCCCTTCTGTAATAGATCAGAAATTTGTCTATAAGAGTTAATGTTATCGGATGAGTTGAATTGACACCATGCAGAAAAATTAAACAAAAGAACAATGCCAAGTATCGTAATTAACTTCATAGATACATATTTCATTTTTTTCGACGATAAAATTAATCCTATTTATTTATATCTTGCATATAAATGGAAAAACTACCCTTACAGGTAGGATTTCATATGTGCTGCAAAAACTACCCATTAAGGTAGGCCGCATTCAAAATAGAATTTTATAAATTTGCTTCAAATTAGAAATATGAAAAAATTCTCTACTTTATTCTTGGTGCTCATTCAATTTGTTTTATGTTCCATTTTGTTTGGACAAAAAAGCAGAGTAACCACTATGGTAGATAGTGTTCAGAGGGAATACTTTTTACATATACCATTTTCATACCAATCAGGTAATCCTGTCCCTTTGGTATTTATGCTTCATGGCACTAGTGGTAATGGAGAAGAATTTTATAATAATTCAGGATGGAGAGAACTTAGCGAAACGGAAGGATTTATTGCTGTTTTCCCTTCTTCAATGAAATATAAAATTGATGATGCTGGTGAGTTAAAGTCCATTACTAAATGGAATACAACTCCTGATGCTGAATGGACTTTTCAGCCAGGAGAGGTTGGGAAAGACGACATTAAGTTTCTTAGAAAAGTAATACAGGAAATTGAAGCCAATTATAGTATCAATGTTAAAAGGATTTATTTGAATGGTTTTAGTAATGGAGGTCAGATGGCAGCCAAATGCAGTATAGAAATGAGCGATGTTCTGGCCGCTGTATGCAGTAACGCAGGATCCTTTTATCTTGATACCACTTATATACCTAAACGAAAAATTCCCTATCTGTATCAGATTGGAAATAGAGACTATGGTCCTGGTAACGTAGGCCCTGAATTTCCTCCTGTTCCAATGAATCTTTTTGATACTTTGATTTCTACCCCTGGATTATCATACAGAAATGGTAAGCATTATATAATCGCAAATAATTGTATTAGAAATTTTTCATTGAAATCAGAACATACTCCAATTGTAGGGGATACAAATTTTGCGGTCTTGACTACATACTATCCACTGAATTCAAATGATAAGCATGAATTTAAATATGTATTTGTCAAAGATCTTGGACATTCTTATCCTAATTGGGCGCCTATTCAGCACTGGGCGTGGCTTAGACAATTCGAATTGGATATAACTAACAATGCTAAATACACCTTGACCACCAATCAAGGTTATGGAAGTGGACAATACAATGAAGGAGATGTCCTTCATGTTTGGTCAAAACAAATTGATGGAAAAGTTTTCACCCATTGGACTGGAGATATCGCTTATCTTGAATCTCCAAACGAATATCACTCCAAATTAAAAATGCCGTCAAAAAACGTTACGATTACGGCTAACTACGAAGATTTAAAGCCAGATATGGTAATGAATCAATATACCACTATGGGCTCCCAGCGTATGAAAAGATTTTATGCCTATGCTCCGTCTGATAAAAGTAAAATTAAGGGCATAGTTTGGTTTTTTCATGGAACCAATGGTAATGCCTTGAGTTTGATTAGTGATCCCGATGTCAAACAGATGATCAATTTATTAATGGTGAATAATTATGGAGTTGTTTCCTTCACCAGTGAAGAAAGTGAATATGATATAGATTTTAATAATGATGGATATTACCGATGGTCTTATGGAATTGATTCAGCATTGGTGGATATTGCCAATGTAAGAGCAATTCGCGACACTTTGATTAATAGAGGCTTTTTTAATCGCAATGCGTCACACGCCGCTATAGGTTGGTCAGCGGGAGGAGCATTTACTGAATTTGTTTCAAATACTTTAGCGTGGAAAGCCGCAATAAATCATACTTCAAGTGGCAGTGAAGACCTTTCTAAAAGCTCTTTGGTCCATGTTCCATATCTCGTATCGATTAATGAAAATGATAATAATCCTGGGGTTGGTCAACAAGGCAATGCACAAGCTCGATTGAATATACAAAATTATATCAATCGCGGGGCATGTGCTAGACTTCATGAACAATTAGAAGCTCCGTTATTTCCAGAAAGATTTGATCGATCTGAATTAATAAGTGAGACACTTTCTAGGCAAATATTTAGTGAAATAAAACTGAACAATGGTCTCGACTCGAATAATTATTTGCGAAATGCGCCTAATCAGCTTGTAATAGCAATTACTAATAATCCTGCCAACTTTCCTGTAATTTTTAACCTCTCCGCTGCTCAACGCGATGCAGTATTAAAGCAATTGGAAGTAACTTATGCGGATCATAGCTTTAAAGCGGATATCAATTTTATGAGCATTAAGTTTATGGAAGAGGCCTGTGGGATGGGCACCTATACTAAAGATTTGAATAAAGAAAATACCTTAAGGGTATCACCAAATCCGGTTCAAGATGTTCTTACTTTGAATGAAAGTTGCCAATGGTCATTGTTTAATCTAAACGGCATTTTACTTCAAACTGGTAAAAGCCAAAAGATTGATATGAGTAACTATGATGAAGGATTGTACTTAGTGAATGTTGAGCAGAAGACAATCAAAGTGATTAAGCAATAACTTTGATTTTTATTGGCATAAATATAAAAAAGTAAATTTAAAAAGTGATTTTATATATTGATAACTTAAAAAGAAAAGCAAATTATTTTTTTGTAATTTTAAAATTTTAAAATTCAATTGTAAAAACTAAACTTACTTTTCAAAAACTAGATAAAGTCCATAAAGAGCTATTACAACACTTAGGCTTGTTCCACCATATAGAAAAATTGAATTCCAATGGGGATGAGTAATAAGCATTGAGGCAATACAACTTATAAATCCCATAAAGCTTCCTGAACCAGTGAGCACAAAACCTATATTCATTCTTTGGGAGTCTTTGGCTTTTTGGTACAAGTTCAAGTATTGTTCTATATCGGATTCATTCACCGCATCAGCTTTGAGGTTTTCCCGAATTTGATCGTCGGAAAAATTTAATTTAATCCATTGAGAAATTTTTGCTTTTACAACCTCTTCTGAATTTATCATGGCAATAAAAACTTTTAATTGTAAATAAAAATATTCTTGAACAAACCAAAGGTAATGATTTTTAATTGACTATAAAAAATATAGCTAGGGAATCTAGCAGATTATAAAGTTTAACTTACGTTATTATTTAATTTGTTGTCATTCATGGGTCTAAGATAGGCTAACCAATAAACAAGTGCAACCAGGACGGTTCCACCAAAAATATTACCAAAGCTTACAAAAAGAATATTGTTTAACATTAACGTTACATCCAAAGTTTGACCCGAATCTAACAGTAAGGCATACGGAAAGAAAAACCAATTCGCGATAGAATGCTCTAATCCAATTGTTACGAATGCCGCAACAGGAAAAATAATGACAACGTACTTATCAATGACACTTCTACCTCCCAATGTCAACCACACGGCAAGACATACTAAAGCATTACATAACACAGCTCTAAAAAAGGATTCGGAAGGGGATAAATTAATTTTACCAACAGCAATATTTATTGCAGTGGAACCTACCATACCCTGTGACATTACGTCGAGTTTGGCCCAATATACAAAACAAGCAGTTCCTAGGCTTCCTGCAACATTTCCAACATAACTAATCAACCAATTGCGCAAAACATCTTTTGTTTTAATTTTTTTACTAGCCCAGGCCATGGCTATTAGATTGTTTCCGGTGAATAATTCAGCACCGGCAATAACCACCATAATTAGTCCTATACTAAAGGCTATTCCGCCAACAAATCTACCAGGCCCAAATCCAAGAGTATTTCCGGTCATCACAAAGATGTATAAAATTGATCCAATGGAAATAAATGCTCCTGCTAGAAGAGCTAAAACAAAAATAGAAAGTGTATTGAGTTTGGATTTAGAAACTCCAAGGTCTTCTACTTTGTGTGCAATTTCCCGAGGAGGTATGGCATCGTAATAGGAATTGGAATCAATCATAAAATGGTCTTTTAAAATAACTAATCATGAATAATCATTCAATATTAAGTATTTTAAGAGATATTTATAAAGATATTAATTTATAAAAATAACTTATTTTACCTAAGTTTTTCAGCAAGGTAATTAGCGGGACCTATGATTCATAAAAACTTTATAGTTGAAAATTATCATAATCCTATTCCGACATGAACAGCAAAAATATTGCTAAAACCATCAGTACTTGATGGTCCATATCGTTGAGGAAAAACCAATTCTATAAAACCTCTTGTGTTTTTCATAATTGGGAATGATTTATTAACCAAAAGGGTGAACCCAGCCTGATTCTGTCCTATTTCAAATGCGGCCCTTAAGCCCAAAGTCCATGAATTTCCTAATGGATATAATATTCCAGGGTGCAAAAGTAGATGTACCGATAATTGATCATTCTTATCTAAAAAAGGTTTTATGAAGGGTACCATTTCAAAATCTAATAATAATTTGCCAGCAGTGGATAAATTTAAACCCATTGGAAATCCTATAATATAGTTCTCTTTATCGGTTAGCCAAAAACTAGTATCTTTTTTATGTATCCAAAGCGGTTGTACAAAACCAAAGTGTACACCATTTAAACCTATTTTTTTTGCCATTTCTGGCGAAGGAGCAATAGGATCGGTCTGTGAAAACCCCCAGTTTGCAAAGGTGAGAATGACAATAAACAATATTAAGTGATTAGTCTTCATAACAACTTTTTAAATAAAGACAAATGTATCTTTTAATATCAGATACAAGCATTCGAATAACTCAGTTTTGAGTAGAATTTTACATTAAAAGTTAAATAGATCAATTTTAATAAAAGCCTTTTATTGTTAAAGTAAATAAATATTTAATATATATAATGCTATTAATTAATATATAAAATATATAATTTATTTTATATATAAAATATACTTGAATCGGTGTATATAATTCAAAAGAATCAGTAAGCTTGGTTGCAAATTCGAATATAAAATTTTACTTTTACTGCAGCGTAAAGAACCTAATAAGGGTCTTATTATTAGAATAGCTATTATTTATTTTCTTTTTATCCACTTAAATATTTGTTTTATGGGGCGTAGTATAAAATTGATTACAAGCATACTAGTAATCATAAGTTTTATTTATTCATCTAAAATTTATGCTCAAGGCTGCGATTTGGATGTTAATGCTGGACCTGATCTATTTACTTGTGATCCAAGTGAAGTGCTCCAATTAAAAGGAAGCATAAATTATAATTTTGCCCCAATGCTCATTGAGTGGTCACCTACAACAGGTCTTTCCGATCCTAATATCGTTGATCCAATGGTTACATTACCACCAGGAAGATATAAATACAAGTTGAAAGCCGAATCCGTGAGCGATAACCTAATCGTTAATGGAGATTTTGAAGCAGGAAATGTTGGATTCACTTCAGAAATGACTTATACCAATACCCCGACAGGAAACCTTCCAATGGGATATTATACTGTAACAGATGTTCCCCGTGATTATGAAACATTGTTTCATTGTTCTGCTTCAGGAAATGTATTATTAGGGGAAGCAAGTGCAACACCAGGGCTAGGAGTATGGTGTCAAACGGTACCCACTAAAGTAGGAGGAACTTATTTCTTTAGTTTCAGAATGACCAAGGCAAATAAGTTTGGAGCTCCAATGCATTTTAAAGCAGAGGCCAATGGTGTTTTGCTTGGTGAATCAGCATATGTACCTGTTTGCACCTGGATTGAATTCAGAACCTGTTTTGTCGCTACAAGTTCGTCAACCAAATTATGCATTAGAGATTCAAGAGGTTCGCGAAGTACATTCGCCATTGACGATATTGTGTTAATACAAAAATGTAAAGATGAAGATGAAGTTGAAATTGAAGTTGTTGATCTCAAGGCAAAGCTCAGAGCATTTCCTGAACCTACCTGCAATTCGCAAATATTTACTGTTGATGCTACCGGATCAATCATGCCTAAAAGCCCAAATATTAAATTTACATGGACGGCTAGCAATGGAGGTACGATACTTCAGAATTTAGGTTCTGTTATAAAAGTTAAAGGGGCAGGAACATATAAAGTACATCTACTATATACTTCTAACCTCGGTAAATGTGAAGATGAAACGGAGATTGAAATTGAAACTCAGGATCAATTGGAAGGTCAACTTGAAGTTAGAGGTAAACCAACCTGTAACAAGGATACTTTTGACCTTACTGGATTTGTGCTTCAGGGTACGGGTTCCTATTCGTACAACTGGACACCCGCATCGAATATTATTGCAGGTCAAGGAACCCCATTTGCAAGAGCGGTTAATCCTGGGAAATATATTCTAAAAATTATTGATAAAAATACCGGTTGTGAGTTTGAAACTTCGGTTAAAGTCGAAGGGGATGGTACCCTCCCATCTGGAGAGATTAAAGGTGATTCATTAATTGATTGTAATAATCCATCTGTTTTTCTCAATTCTACAGAAACCGATACAGCTAAATTTTTCTTAAAATGGATCACTCCAGATCAAAAACAAATTGATGATGTAATAAATCTTCAAATCAACAAACCGGGAGATGTGAAATTGGTCATTACCGATAAAATTTCCAAATGCAGGGATACGGCGTATTGGCATGTGGATGAAAATGTCAATTATCCTAAAATTGATCTAGGAAATGATTTGGTAATCGATTGTAAAGTTGAAGAACATAATGTATTGCCAACGCAAGAATTTCAGGTAGGAAAATTCAAATACATTTGGACTCTTCCAGGTGGTAATAAAATCACTGAGGATGGGCTTTATGATAAGAAAATTACACAGGCAGGAAAAGTTGTAATTCAAGTTCTAAATGAGGATAATAATTGTTCAACTTCAGACTCCATTGATGTATTAGATCTTCGTTCTAATCCAAGTGTTAAAGTCAACACACCCGGACCAGTTAATTGCAGTTTTCTTAATGTCAGGGTAAGTTCTAACGTGACTGCTAAAAATGCAAAAATCAATTGGTATACCGTGAACGGAAATATTAATTCAGGAAGTTCAACAAGCTCCATTACAGTTGATAAAGGTGGACGATATTATATTGAAGTTGAAGATACCATTGGACATTGTTATTATCTCGATAGTGTGGATGTAACAGAAGATAAGAAGTCACCTATCGTTGATTTGAAGACTGATACTATTTTTAGATGTAAAGATTCTCAAAAAATAATTGACGCTTCAGGTTCTTCCAACTACGATCATTTAAAATATGTGTGGAATGGATCAGGAATTATTGATGCTGGCCAGGGTACTAATCTTTTAACAGTAAGTAGTGCGGGTAATTTTAGGTTAACTATCATTGATACGACCAATGGTTGTTCAGATACAAAACAAGTGACCATTGTGCCCGATAGAAATACTCCACTTGCAACAATTGTTGCGCCCAATATCTTAACATGTGCGGTAACTTCGGTTCAGTTAGATGCTAAAGTAAATTCTTCAACTGGAAACCCGATGATTTATTCATGGCGTTCACTGCAAAATAATCCGATTACCAACTCTTCGACTTTAACTCCAACCATCACTAGACCTGGAGATTATGAAATTGAAGTCACAGATTCTGTGAATGGTTGTAAGACTTTTTCAGTTGTTAAAGTGGATATTGATACGGTATCTCCACCGTTGGATTTAGGATCTGACTTAATATGGAACTGTAAAACAACCGATTTAACTTTAGATGTAAAAAACAACACTCAGGGTTTGAAATTACTTTACGAATGGAGTACTTCAAATGGAATAATTCTGAATAGTACAAATCAACCTTCAATAACTGCCGGTGCTGCCGGTACATATTCTTTGAAAATTACAGATACAAAAAATGGATGCTCCACGATAAAGGATATTAGAATAAACCTTGATAAAAATATTCCTATTGCTGAAGCTGCAACTCCGGATCTGCTGACTTGTATTGTTAGGTCAGCAACTTTAGATTCTAAAGGTTCATCCATTGGAGCAAATATTGTTTATACCTGGAAAGATATTAATGGTCAAATGATTGGCAATCAAAATACTATTAAGGTCAATGCCAAAGGATTTTATATACTTGAAGTTTTAGACCTTAATAATAATTGTCTGAAGTTGGATACCGTGGAAGTACAGGAAAATGTCATTCAACCTCAACTTAGTATAAATCAGCCATCACAACTAAACTGTAAAACATTAGATATAATACTGCAAGGAAAAATTAGTATTCCCCAAAATAATTATTCTATCCAATGGAGCACTATAAACGGATCCATTGTGAATGGATCAAATACTCTTAACCCTAAAGTTAACCTTGAGGGAACTTATGTTATGACCGTTACGGATTTAAACAATGGGTGTACAAATTCTGAAATCATAAATGTTACACGAGACAATAACATACCGACAGGATTAGTAACCAATGTCAACCAACCAAAATGTGTTGATGATCCAGGCATTATCAATGTCTTAAGTGTAACTGGAGGAAAACCAAATTATCAATATTATCTTAACGGAGTACTGATTTCTAACGAAAAGAATATAGAAGTAGCAACAGGAAAACATACCATTAAAGTAATTGATAACAATGGTTGTGAATTCTCTCAAGATATTGAAATATTTGAACCCATTCCATTAAGTGTTGACCTTAAACCAGAGGTTACAATTATTCGGGGTAACCCTTATGAATTAACTCCAAAATTTAATATTCCTGAAAGTGATATTGATTCTTATGAATGGTCTCCGGAAGAATATTTAGATTGCAATAATTGCCCTAATCCGAAGATTAAAAATCTAAGCAATGATCAGGTTTTTACGGTTACTATTACAGATAAGAATGGCTGTACAGCAACGGCAACCATAAGAATACGATTGGAGGATCGGGGAATTTGGGTTCCTAACGTTTTTAATCCAAGCAGCAGTATTAATGGGACATTCTATCCTATTGTAAAAGAAGATTCATATCGTGAGATTAGATATATGAAAATCTTTGATCGTTGGGGGGAAATGGTTTGGACCAATGAGCATTTTCAACCGAATACTCCTGTAAATGGATGGCAAGGTGTCTTTAGAAATGAATACAGTGTTCCAGGTGTTTATGCTTGGGTATTAGAAGTTGAATGGAAGAATGGAGAAACAGAAAGACTATATGGAGATGTAACATTGCTTCGTTAGTTTTTGATTAATTGTTATTTATCCATCTCGAAATCTGAGCATATCATAACTGATTCATGACGATAAAGCGTTTTATCATTTTATGTCTAATATCTGCATTGGGTAGTCTTCTTTATGGACAAATAACTTTTATTCAAAAAGAAGTAAGTGGTTTTCCAATTAGCTCATACAATCTAAGTTCAGCAGATGTAAATGGTGATCAATGGCCTGATATTATCTCCATTCGAAACAGAGACGAAATCTGGCTTGGAAAAAATGATGGTAATCTTGGATTTATTTGGAGCTTAGTTGATCGGCTGGAAGATTCAGCTATTTGGACAATCAATGTTGGAGATCTGGACAATAATTCTTTCAATGATATTATTATCTCCGGAGAATTTTTTGGGGTAGTTGCTTATTATCAATCATTATCCGGATTTAGTAAGAAATATTTAGATGAAGAAAGTTTCTTTGCACAGGCATCTACATTATTCGATTTAAATAAGGATGGATTACTAGATCTAACCGTCTGTAACGAATACAATAAAACAAGATTTTATAGAAACCTGGTTAATCAGAATTTTGTATTAGATACTCAAATGATCAATTTTCGGCTGAAAGATCTGGATAGCGAATCTGGAAATTACGGCTGCGTTTACTCCGATTACGATAATGATAATGATGCTGATCTGTACATTTCTAGATGCAGACCTGATATTTCCAATCCGAATGATCCACGGCGTCGTAATCTTTTCTATAAAAATCAAAATGGAATATTAACGGATCATGCCGAACAATTAAAAATTGACTTAAAGGATCAAAGCTGGGTGAGTGATTTTGCGGATCTTGACAATGACGGATTGATGGATCTTGTAGTAATTAATCATTATTCCCCAAGTGTGATTTACAAGCAAAATCCAGATCACACATTTACGGATTTAACTATTGTGTCAGGCTTTAATGTAAATGGAATTCCTTATCAATTATCAATTCAGGATTTTGACAATGACGGCGATCAGGATATTTGTGTAATTGGGGATAGAAATGAGATTTGGATCAACGAAGGATTGATGCATTTTAAGAGACAAGAATTAAATTTTATTTTTAATCCAGCCGTATCGTTTTGCATTGCAGATATAAATCAGGATGGAATGCTGGATATATATGCCAGCTATTATTCGGATGTTTCCGAAGCGACTAATATTCGTGATAGGTTATTCTTAGGCAATAAGAACAACAATCATTTCATCGGTTTTAACCTCATCGGACAATCGAGCAATAGAAATGGAGTAGGAACAAAAATTACAATTATTCAAAATGGAAGGTCTCAAATTAAAGAATTGAAGTGTGGCGAATCGTTTGGCATACAAAATAGCCATCAACTTCACTTTGGATTAGGTTTGGGTCGAAATACGGTGGATAGTATAATTATTGATTGGCCTTCAGGTATAAGCCAGATTTTTACTGAAACGAATATTGATCAGTACTACACAATAAGTGAAGGACAATGTTTGACTAGTAAATCAATGGTTAAGAAATCAGGACCTTCGGTCTTATGCCCTGGAGATTCTCTCGTTCTATACGCTGATTCATTGGGCGAAAAAATAGTTTGGAACACCGGAGCTATATCAGATTCTATAATTATACATCATGAAGGTCTCTATTATTACTCGATTAATAATAATGGATGTCATGCCATTTCCGAATTGGTGAATGTTGTATTGGATCCTATAGAATATCCTCAATTGAATTTAAAAGGATATCAGATAAGTTGTTTCGATGAGGAAATCAATTTGAAAATTGATAAGTATTCAGATGTTGAATGGAATAATGGAAAAATAGATTCAATAATTAGATTGGACACTTCTGGTATTTATTATGGTCAAGTAAAGGGACTTTGCAGGAATTTCAATAGCGATACTTTGGAGTTCATTCGATTGAAGCCAGTTAATGCTCCTATTCTAAATGATACAATCCTTAAATTACCTGCTGCGGTTCAACTTGTATCAAATATCAACAATACTAATTGGTATGATAAGGAGAATGATCTTTCTCCAATTTACATAGGTAAGGTTTTTCAAACACCAATTATAAATCAATCAAGAGTGTATTGGTGCGAATCATATGATTCGACAGATTATCCAATTGTCATTGCTGGTTTAGATACACCAGCATTCAATTTTGTTGCCTTTCACCAACATACCATTAATGGTGGTTTATGGTTTAGTGTAAAGGAGAATTGTATACTAGAAACGGTAGACGTATATACAGATCGAAAAGGCATTAGAAGAATACTATTGCAAGATGAGTTTGGTTTCACCTTGGATTCTGCGGAATATTTTTTAAACCCTGGAAAGAATACATTGAAATTAGATTTTAAATTAAGTCAAGCTAAGTCCAAATATTTCATTACGACAAGCAGTGAAGTGAATAAAAAGGAATTTTTAACTGAGTCGCCATGGTTAATGCGTTCGAATAGGACTTTGCACTATCCGCTGCAATCGGGAATTTGCACCTTTTTTATGTCTGGAATAGGAGAGAGTGAATATCATTATTTTTATAATTGGAAATTGAAACGAGAATTAAAGGTATGTTATAGCAATAGAATTCCGGTTCATATTACCCTTCTGCCATCACAGGTTGAAGATTTAGAAAATAATCAGGAAGTTCGCTTTGAGCCGGGTAGCAGCATTTTATTGATTGCACATCCAGAATTATGGAATTCGATAGAATTATTGGACGCTAAAGGAAGTATTATTATGAATTCTAATAATATTATTCAAACTGAATATAACTTAAATCATGTTCTCCAAGGCTATTATTTTGTCCGGATTTCAAATCATCAAACAACGCTTATTAAACCTATATCATTAATAAGTGAGTAGATCCTAAAGTAGTTTAAGAGTTCAACTACTTAAGTTTGACTTATTGTAAATCAATTTTTAATTCCTGAATAACTTTTCGATCATTTCGATCACTCGAAAACGCGAATACCCGAAAATTTTTTCCATTGGTTGATACCAATGTGCCAATAATGTAATTGGATGCATTTCCTTTGGCTGTTCCGTTATGTATTGGGGTACAAGATTTAGGCGGATTTTGGGTAAGAAAATTTCTAATAGAATTAAGTGTGGCTTGTTTATCCAGATACTGAACCTTACTATCAAAACAAATTTCAACTCTGTCATCTAAAAGATTGGATAAAGCTGCAAGGTCGGCTTTAGCTAATGCTTCAAATACTGGATACTTGTTCTGAGCTTGAATAGGGTGGAATAATATTAGAGCAAAGGCTATGTATATAATTTTCATCTTTTTATTTTATTGTTGGTGATAAACCAAGAACGAATTGCAAAATTTTATCAAAGACTAACGGAAAATTAATCATTTTCGTTCTATTTCCGTTGTTAAAAAATTAATATGTCCCATACCATGTTAATTTTGAGGTGGATATGAAGAAAGCAATGTTAATTATTCTGGATGGATTTGGTATTGGGCCTGACCCAAAGGCTGATGCTATTTTTCAAGCCAATACACCATGTTTTGATCAACTTATGACGACATGTCCTAATTCAAGATTGATAACATATGGTCTTAATGTAGGACTTCCGGAGGGCCAGATGGGCAATTCCGAAGTTGGACATATGAACCTGGGAGCTGGAAGAATAGTATATCAAGACCTTACAAAAATTGACCTGGCGATACAGAATAAGGAATTATTGAATATGCCGGCCATCAAGGACATTATTCAATCGGCTAGAAATCCTAGTAAAAATGTTCATATTATAGGCCTCGTTTCTGATGGCGGAGTTCACAGTCACATTGATCATCTGCTGGAATTAATAACAATATTGGAAGAATCTGAGCTCTCCAACATTTATATACATGCTATAATGGACGGAAGAGATACAGATCCACATTCGGGGAAGAAACATTTGGAGAGACTAGTTGAATTCTTATCTGGTAAAAAATCAAAATTATCAACGATCATTGGCCGTTATTATGCCATGGATAGAGATAAAAGATGGGAAAGGACAAGTCTTTCTTATAATCTATATTGTAAGAATGAAGGGGTGAAATACAAAGACCCTATGGAAGCTATTGCGAACTCCTACGACACTGGAATTTCAGATGAGTTCATCAAGCCTATTCAATTGGTTGATCATAACGGAAATGCATTTCCTCCAATTTCAAATCAAGACATCGTTTGCTGTTTTAACTTTAGATCTGATCGATTACGACAACTAACTACAGTATTAACTCAATTTAAAGTTGAGGGAATGACACCTTTGAACTTAGAGTATTATACAATGACAGAATACGATGTAAGTTTCAAAAACGTAAGGGTAATATTTACAAAAGATAACGTTTCAAATTCTTTAGGTGAAACTTTAAGCACCTACGGTGTAAGTCAGTTAAGAATTGCAGAAACTGAAAAGTATCCACATGTTACATTTTTCTTTAACGGCGGGAGAGAAAAACCCTTTAGCGGAGAAAGAAGGATACTTATTCCAAGTCCTAAGGTAGCAACCTATGATTTAAAACCTTCCATGAGTGCACATGAAGTGACTACGGCATTATTAGATGATATTGAAGCCCATCATCCGGAATTTATTTGCCTTAATTTTGCTAATACCGATATGGTCGGCCATACTGGAGTTTTTAAAGCTGCTATAGAAGCAGCAGAATGCGTGGATCAAAATCTTGCAAAGGTTATTGATTCAGCCAAAAGAAACAATTACCAGGTTATTATACTGGCCGATCATGGTAATGCAGATTGTATGATTAATGAGGATGGAAGTCCTAATACAGCACATACTAAAAATCCGGTTCCTTGTATCTTAATATCGGATCGAAATTATTCTATATCTAATGGTAATCTATGTGACATAGCACCAACTATACTAACGTTGATGGAGTTGCCAATACCGGCAGTGATGACTGGTAATGTTTTAATTAATCCGATTTAAGGCGTGAGTAAACTTTATTTAGCAATTCTATCTTCTGTAATTCTTTTTGCTCTCTCCTGTGCAAATATTAAATCAATCGGTGGCGGTCCTGATGATAAACGTCCCGCTGAAATAGTTTGGAAAAAATCAAATAATAATTTTCAAAAGAACTTTTCTGAGCGTTCGATAAAAATTACATTTGACGAATGGGTAAAGCTTGTAAATCCAAGTCAAAACATTATTATATCACCTAAATTAAAATATTTTCCGGATATCAAAATAAAATCCAAAACCTTGGAAATTAAATTTAGTGAGAAAGAAGTACTCCGAGAAAATACAACATACTCTATATATTTAGGTGATGCCATTCAAGATATTACCAATCAGAATGTGAGTAGAAATATTCGATTTGTATTTTCTACTGGTCCGGAAATTGATTCTGCATTTATTTTAGGTAATGTTAAAGATGCTTTTACAGGTAAACCAGTAAATAAAATATTGGTAAGTTTGTATTCTAATCTGAGTGATTCTGCTTTTTTACTAGAAGCACCAAATTATTTTTCATTTACAGACACATCTGGTTTTTTTAAAATCGAAAATGTCAAACCTGGTGTTTATAAATTATTTGGTTTGTTAGATAAAAATCAAAACTATTACTACGATTCAAAAAGTGAATCAATTGCTTTTCAAATGGATTCGCTTGATGTTCCTTTATTAAATAATTCCTCTTTAAAACTTTATTTATCACAAGAACAATCTAAAACATTTATAAAAGATAAGAAAATTATCCCGGGTAAATTGAATGTAATATTTAATCAGGAAAATAAAAACGCTTTTTTTCAGTGTCCCTCATGTAAGCAGGTTTATTCAATACATAGTCGTGATTCATTTATAATATGGTATACCTCGGATAGCGATGTAACAAGTACGATCTCTTACGATGATAAAATAGATACAATCGAGCTATCAGCCACAAACTCTTCATTGCCAAAATTTCACATTTCATTAAAAAATTATAATAGACAAATCATAGAGAATGATGATATTGTATTGAATTGGTTGGAACCGATTGAGTTCATAGATACTTCTAAAATTCAACTTTCCAATGGAAAACTTTTGAATGTAAGAATAGATACAAATGATTCTCGAAGAATTACCATTGTCAAGTCAGGCGTAGAGGATAAATTTAAAATTTACCTGGACTCAAATGCAATTGTAGGAAGGTATAGTTTAAATTCTTTGAGAGATACTCTTAACTTTCAGACGGTTAAAAAAACGTCTTTATCTGTACTGTTGGTTCAATTTGATTCTTTGGATTTGGACCATCATTATATTTTCCAACTGGTACAAGGCGATAAAATTATTGAATCAAGAATATTTACTTCGGATGATAACTACAAAGAATTAAAGATTGATAATTTAGTGCCAGGAATCTATAAAGTTCGATTAATTCTTGACGAAAACAACAACTCCAGATGGGATCCTGGTAATTATAGTTCAAAAATGCAACCGGAGAAGGTCTGGAATTGGGATATGAACGAACTACGGGCGAATTGGGATATGACCGTAAAATTTAAATTGTAAGTATGGAACTCTGGACAAAAGATTTAGTAAAAAAATATGGTGCACGGACTGTGGTTAATGGCGTTTCTATTAAGGTCAACCAAGGTGAAATAGTTGGCTTGCTTGGCCCTAATGGCGCAGGTAAGACCACTTGCTTCTACATGATGGTTGGGTTTGTAACGCCTACAGATGGTACGGTATATATTAATGATGAAGAAATAAGCCATGATCCTATGTATATCAGGGCTAGAAAAGGATTAGGTTATCTTCCACAAGAACCATCCGTATTTAGAAAACTAAGTGTTGAGGATAATATTAAGGCCATTCTTGAAATGACAACACTAAAAAAATCTGAACAAAAAGAAATTCTCGAAGGATTGATCAATGAATTTAATCTAAATAAAGTAAGAAAAAATATGGGGGATAGTCTTTCGGGTGGTGAAAGACGAAGAACAGAAATAGCTAGAGCATTAGCTTCAAATCCAAAATTTATTTTATTGGATGAGCCATTTGCAGGTATTGATCCTATTGCTGTAGAGGATATTCAATCTATTGTTGAAAAACTCAAATCAAAAAATATTGGAATTCTGATCACGGATCATAATGTACAGGAAACCTTATCGATCACCGATAGAGCTTATCTTATTTTTGAAGGTAAAATATTAAAAAGTGGAACGGCAGAAGAACTTGCAGAGGATGAAACCGTTAGAAAAGTTTATTTAGGTCAAAATTTTGAACTCAGAAGAAGAGGACAACACTAATGAAAATACTCATTAAATTTTTCGGATTAGCCTGCTTAGTCCTTGGATGCTCTGAAGATATTGATCGGACAGTTAAGAATCAGGCTTTTAGATTATCAGACAGTACCTTCTCCGCTAATTATTCTTTCTATCGACAAGAGGCCGATTCATTATGCCGTCAGTTACAAGATCAAAAATTTCAATTGATCGTTGATTCTATATTGCAGGTAAGGAGGTCTCAAATCCATCAACTCAGACAAAGTGAATAAGTTAAAGATATTAATTGGAATTCTGGTTTTGTCTTGCGGGCAAAAGGATCAAGCTGTTCTTGATGAGGTAGTTGGTAAGCTTTTATCGGAAAGAAAAAAAGTCTTTTTAGATGAGCAATTATTACAATGCAATCGCAATTTATATAGTTTAGCCCAAACTACAGCAGATTCCATGCTTCGGATTGAATCTAAAGCTTTGAAGCTTGACAGCATAAAGGTTCCCCATGACACTTTAAAGCCAATCAAACCGGAGGTAAGGTTTCCTCAATATAAGACACCTGAAAGACAGGAGAAAAGCCGAGGCTAGCTGCTTTAATTCCTTAAAACTAATAAAGATTCCGGATTTTTTTACTAAGTTTGCAAGTTCGAAATAATGAAATAAATTTCATATTTTGATATTATTAATATATAATAGTCTAATATTCAAGTGAATTATTAGATTTTTGTAGAGCTTGTAGAGGTTGAAATGGTAAAAAAGTATTGTTGGTTTCTCATATATATCGAAATTGATTAATAGCAAAAAATACCGATCGTGCAGTTGAAGACTACTCGGACTTCTACTGGAATTTAACCCTTATAGCTCTTATAATTCTAATAATTGAATACTGATGTTGGACTGTAAAATTTAATTTTATGGACCCAATAATTGGATTAATTCTCGGTCTCTCAGGTGGTGGAATTCTTGGATTTATATTGACCAGAATTATCGTAAAAAATGGCAATCAGAAAAAACTAGAGGAGCTTAACAAACTCTCTGATATCGAAATTGAGAAGGCTAAAGTAACCTCTAAAAGGATTTTGGATGAGGCTGAAACCAAAGCGGAAAGAATTATTTCTAAAGCGGAGGCGAAAAACGATCAAATAAAACAGCAAAAAATTCAAGAGACCAAAGACAATTTCAATAAAATGAAATCTGAATTTGAGTCTTTTAAATCAACTCAATTAATTGAGCTGAAAGAAAGAGAACTTAAACTCGGTGTCTCGGAAAAAGAACTCAAACAACTTAAGCAAGACATTGATGTAAGGGAATCGGAGGTTAAGGCAGTAAGAGAGAACATGGAACTTCAATTGAAGATTATTGCCAAGAAAAAAGAAGAGCTCGATGCTGCTAATGAAGAGCGAATTAAACAACTTCAGATTATTTCTAAATTGTCGGAGTCGGAAGCTAAAGATTTATTGCTTCAGGCGGTTCGGTCGAAGGCGACTAATGATGCTCTTTCACTTGAAAAAGAGATAATTGAGAATGCCAAGACCAATGCCAATAAAGAGGCTAAGAAAATTGTTATTCAAACCATACAGCGAATGTGTGCTGAATACACAATTGAAAATTCAGTATCCGTATTTAATCTGGAAAATGATGATATCAAAGGTCAGATTATTGGTCGTGAAGGAAGAAATATTCGTGCATTGGAAGCAGCAACAGGAGCTGAGATTGTTGTTGATGATACTCCTGAAGCAATTGTAATTTCTAGTTTTGATCCAATAAGAAGAGAAATTGCAAGATTATCCCTTAAGAAACTAGTTGCTGATGGAAGAATACACCCGGCCCGAATAGAAGAGGTTGTCGCAAAAATTAAAAAACAACTGGAAGAGCAAATTGTAGAAATCGGAGAACGAACCATTATTGATTTGGATATTCACGGTTTAGATCCATACCTGGTTAGAATGATTGGAAGAATGAGGTTTCGATCTTCCTATGGGCAAAACCTTTTGGAACACTCTTGTGAAACAGCAAATTTATGTGCAGTTATGGCCGCTGAATTGGGACTCAATCCAAAACAAGTTAAGATGGCTAAAAGGGCAGGACTACTTCACGATATTGGCAAAGTAGCCGAAGAAGAGTCAGAACTTTCGCATGCTTTGTATGGAATGAAGCTTTGTGAAAAATACAAAGAACATGAAGTTATAATCAATGCCGTTGGTGCGCATCACGACGAGATTGAGATGAATAATATAATCTCACCCATTGTTCAGGCATGCGATGCCATATCTGGTGCAAGACCTGGCGCACGAAGAGAAATTCTAGAAAGTTATTTGAAGCGGATTAATGAACTAGAAGAATTAGCGATGAGCTATGAAGGAGTTTCAAAGGCCTTTGCTCTTCAGGCAGGTCGTGAATTAAGAGTTATAGTTGAAAGTGAGAAAGTAAGTGATCAGTTTGCAGATGATTTGGCCTTTATGATTTCACAAAAAATCCAAGATGAAATGCAATATCCGGGCCAGGTTAAAGTAACTGTAATCCGGGAAAAAAGAGCAACTGCATTTGCGCGATAGAATATCTTAATATTACCTACTGCAAAAGATTGGAGTAAATTTTTAACAAGTAAAACTATTCGATATGTTACGAAAAAGCATGCTTCTTATAATTCTCTTAAGCGGATTAAGCAATAATGCTTTTTCCCAATTAGAATTAAAAACATTTCCAATCGCCTTGCTCTTTGAAGTAATACCAATAGATGTGGAATACGGATTTAAGGAGGATTTAAGTGTTGATGGAAGCTTCTTGGGAGTGCTTGACGAAGGTGTTCTATTTGATGTTGGTGTGCGTTATTACTTTAATCCTTCAGATAAGAAGTGTGATAAGTTTTTTGTTGCTGGTTTTCTAGGGGGTGGAACAGATTATGGCTTAGGTCCTGGATTTGGAACAGGGTATAAATGGCTGTCCAGAAGAAACCTGATTTTTGAGATTGGCATCGGAGTTGGAAGAGCATATGGTTCAGATATTGAAGAAGTTTATCCTTGGGGTAGATTGCATCTTGGATATCGTTTTGGTCCTAAAGCAAAAGAATAGGTCTTCTAAAGCTTAGATTACTACTTCAATTTTTATTTTTTTCTTCTTCAATAAAATTTCTCACAGCATTATTGCTGATCACCCGATTTTCAAAATAAATTCGAGCTTTCTTTTTTAATTCCTCTGGTACTTGCAAATGGTTGAGAATATTTTCCAGATGCATTTTCATGTGTCCTTTCTGAATGCCGGTTGTAACCAAGGAACGAACTGCCGCAAAATTTTGCATTAGTCCAACGGCAGCAGTAATCATCATTAAATCCTGAGCTGTAGGATTTTCTAATAACTCTAATGATCTTTTAGCCATTGGGTGAAGTTTGGTTAGTCCACCTACAGTTCCAAGTGCTAATGGAATTTCCATGGAGAAAATAAAGGTATTATCTATAATTTGACATTCGCTTAAGCTTCGATATTGTCCATCTCTTGCAGCATAAGCGTGACAACAGGATTCAATCGCTCTAAAATCATTTCCTGTAGCAATTACCACAGCATCCACTCCGTTAAGAATTCCTTTATTATGTGTTACAGCCCGATATGGGTCAAACTTGGCGATCTCAATTGCCTTCTGAAATCGAAACGCAAATTCTTCAGGCCCAATTTCATCTGCAAATGTACCTAATGAATCAATCGGACATGATACACTTACGCGGACTTTGCAACTCGGTGTGTAATTTGACAGAATGGACATAATTATATCAGCATTTCTGTAATTATCTGGAATCAGCGAAAAGTTGTTTAAAAATTTTTCAAAAGTATTGGCAAAGGATTCCAAACATGTATTAATGAAGTTTGCACCCATTGAATCGCAAGTTTCGAATCGACATAAAAATTGATAGTAATTTGGAATATTCGCATTACTTCGTATTTCTATTCCGGATAATCCACCACCTCTTAATTCCATATTGGACAATATATTAAAAGCGTCGGTACGCATTTCCTTTTCAATATCTTTTAAATGGCTTTGAAGTAAATCTATTGGCCCATTCCACATGAAATGGATTTGTCCTAGTTTTTCAGTTCCGGTAATTTCTGCAACAATGCCACCGCGATCCATCCAGTACTTAGCAGCAGAAGATGCCGCGGCTACGACGCTGCTCTCTTCTGTAACCATTGGAACACAATAAGTCTTTTTATTAATAACTACGTTGGGAGCCACACTCCATGGCATTGGAAAATTGCTTATTGTATTTTCAGAAAATCCATCCAGTACTTTTTGTTGATCTTCGTTGCGATGCCAATAACTCATCAATTCATGCATTACAGCCTCAGGATCTTTAAAAAAATTTTCTACAATCCACTTGATCTTATCCCGTTTGCGAAGTTTAGAAAATCCTTCTATGGATTTGGCATTTGAATTAGACTTCACGATAATTATTTTTTACAGTGAGAAAATTCTTTGCCATAAGTAATCCGGACATCTGGCGATTGAAGTAATCTTCAAGCACATCATAGGAAACTTGTGCTTTTGTAAGCCAAGCTGAAGCCATGCCAATAATTGAGCGACATGAACTCAAACTTAATAAATAATAAGCGTCTAAAAAATTTTTAACACCGCCGGAAATAATTAAATTTTTACAAAGTACACCATTCGTCAGATCAGAAATTTCATTGGTGTATTGTACCATTTCCTCGGCTGTATGTCCTACATATATGAAAGGTTCAAAATCATTTTTTCGTTCATCAATATTTCGTAGTTTTTCCAAATTTGCAAAATTTGTTCCACCAAATGCACCAAATTCGATGGCAGCTAGATTCAATTTCATTAATTCTCCTAAAGCCTCTTTTGAAAAGCCCTGTCCTACTTCTTTGGCAATAATGGGAAAAGAAAATTTATCTAACATTCTCTTTATGGTCGTTAAGGCGGGCTCGTGATATCTATCTCCTTCATGTTGCATCCATTCCTGAAATGGGTTTATATGTAAGATCAGACCATCGGCTTCTGTAATTTTCATTATTTCATCGATGTAGAAAGCTTTAGAGTTATCTAACCATTGTGTGCATTGAGCAACTCCTAGATTGGCAAATAATGGTTGTTTACCGATAAATTTTCTAATCTGAAAATCACCTACACTATCAGGATCTTCAATTAATTTTCTACAAGACCCAAGTCCCATGCCTAGTTTATATTCATTGCACAATCGGGCTAGTCTTTGGTTAATATCTCGGGCAGAAGGTGTACCTCCTGTCATACTGGATACCCAGATTGGATAATTCATTTGAAATCCAAGAAAATCAATGGGCCACAGATCTTTGGAAGATGGATGTACACCCAATAAAGGATTATAATTAAACCGCTTGTCAACCATTGTTGCCAAAGTTTCAGACATTAATGCGAGGTTAATATGGTCTTCTTTACGATTAGACATAGATTCGGATTTAAGAACAATCTTGAGTCTGAGTGGTTCTTTAGACTGCAAGATATAAAGAACGCAAACTTGCTGAAAAAGAATTCATATTAAATAATAATTAAATACATAATATATTAATTTAGAATCATTAATGTGTGATCTTGGTAAAATATTAATTCGGACAAGAGCTATAATAAGTTTTCTTTTCTGGTTTTCAACAATAATTTTTTGTGTTGGAAGGGAGACCAATCGAGATACCACTAAAGATAAAATTGATGTCATTCATGCTGAGTTTCTGAATTTTGAAAGAACTAAAGAAAGCGAAATACAATACCTGCGACAGGATGTGGTAATTAAGCATAAAAACACTTATCTCTTTTGTGATTCAGCGATTATCACTGGTTTGAAGGTAAGGTCAATTGGACACGTTCGAATTGTTGAAGGGGATAGTTTGCAGATTTTTGGCGACACTTTAAACTATGATGGAAGTGTTTTAAAGGCTGAACTTATAAACAACGTAATTCTCAATCACCATCAGAAACAAGTATTTACAGATAGAATTTTCTACGATCTAAAAAAGCGTATAGCCAGTTATATCAACGGTGGATTACTCATTAGCGATAATACTGTTATGCAAAGTAAAAAGGCATATTATTATGCTAAGTCAGAGCAAGCTTTTTTTAAGGATAGCGTTAATGTGATTCTTAACGATAGTATGAATATTCAATCGGACACTATTCAATTTGATTCAAAACAAAATAAGGTCATTTTTCTAGCACCGACTCATATCCTAAAAGATAGCTTAAGGATTTTCTGCGAATCGGGACACTACGATATTACCAATCGAATTTCTTATTTTGAAAAATATCCAACGTATAATAATGTTAATGAGTATGCAGAAGCCTCTGTGATTAAGAGTGATGACATTCAAAAAACAACCACATTAATTAAAGATGCTTTAATTAGAGATAGTTTAAGTGAAGCAAGAGGCGACACCATTATAATTAATAATCTGAGTAATACGATTCAAATACTGGGAAGAGGATTTTATACAGACAAAGAAAGAACTATTAGTGGTAAAAAAATATTCTATCATCGAAAGGATAAATCACTCCAGGTAGTTGGTCAAACACAACTCTTTGAGGGCAATCAACATATAACAGCTTCACGAATAGAGTATAAAGGTAAAGATGACATCGGATATGCTTATGGTGAAGTAGTCGTTCGGGATACACAATCCGGTTGGGAGATTCATTGCGATACCTTTAGTTACAACAAAGTATTGAAAAAATTTATTCCTTACGGTCGTAAAAAATTTATATCAACACCAATGGATAATGATACTTTGTTTCTTACGGCAGATGAAATTATTTCAGAACAAGGAATTAATAATAAGGATACTTTTCAAGTATTAATCGCTAATAAAAATGTCAGGATGTGGAGTAGAAAAATTCAAGGACTTTGTGACTCTTTGTATTATCATGGTAGGGACTCTTCATTTACCATGTATGAGGCTCCTGTCATGTGGTCAGACACCACACAGTTTTCTGGAGACACCATTCAGATGTACATGAGAAATAAAGCACTGGATAAAATCAATTTATTGCATAAAGCTTTTATTCTTACTGAACCAGTAACCTTATTGTACAATCAGATCAAAGGTCGAGAGGTATTTGCTTATTTCAAAGATAAAAAAATTAATTACACCGATATATTTGGAAATGCTGAATCTATTTATTTTGTGCAAGATGATCAACAAGCTTACGTGGGCATGAACTATATTCAATGCAGTCAGATGAAAATTGATTTTGATACCCTTGAAAAAATAAATGTAATCCACTTCTATAACAAGCCTGATGGAAAGTTAATCCCTGTTAATGAAGGAAAATCTAAACGATTAGATGGGTTTTTGTCCAGAAGTCTTGAGAAACCAAAATCCTTTGATGACCTATTTTTGGAAGGAGATGAATAAACTACTGGGATTAATTTTTATATTTTATACACTCCAACTTAATGCTCAGAATTTTGAAGAGGGAGTGACCTCTTATCGTTCTGAAAATTATTCTGAAGCCATAAGGATCTGGAAGAATTTAGAGGATCAAGGGGTCAAGGATAAAAATCTTTTTCTTAATCTTGGCAACGCATTTTTTAAATTAAAAGATTACCCTAATGCAATCTATTATTATAATAAAAGTATTTACTTATGTCCATCTTGTAAAGATGCAGCGGTGAATTTAGCCATCGCTAATCGGTCAGCGAAGATTGATGAATTTGAAATCCCTGGTTATAGTTTTCAAAAAAACATTACCGCATTTTATACTAGCCTTGCCTCCATTAATTTTTTAATCTTATATCTAATATCGATGCTATTGGCCTTCTTAATTTGGAAAAAATCTAAGGCTCATTTTAAATCCATTTGGATTGGGATATTTCTGTTAGGTGGATTTATTTTTTTAGGGGCATTTGTAGCTCAAGAACAGTTTAAGAAAGCTGAAGGTAAAGGCATACTCATGAAAGAAATCGATCTTCTTCAATCACCAGATGAACTAAGTGAAGGAAAAACTCACTTAATCGCTGGGGAGAAAATTAAAATAATTGATCAATTAGGCTCTTGGTCAAAAATTCAATCGCAATCTTATGAAGTTGGATGGATACCAACTGAAAATTTAAGGAAATTAAGCCCTGCTAAATAATGTTGTATAGAGTTGTACTATCCTTCAGAAGGAATGATATGTACGAAAGTTCTGTCCTTTACCGTTTTTGTAAATTTTACAGTACCATCTGTCAAGGCGTATAAGGTCCAATCTTTTCCAATTCCAACATTATTTCCAGCATGGAATTTTGATCCTTTTTGTCTGACCAGGATATTACCGGCTATCGCTTCTTGACCTCCAAATAGTTTAACACCTAATCGTTTACTATTACTATCTCTACCGTTACTAGTACTACCTTCCCCTTTTTTATGTGCCATGATGAATAGATTTCGAAATTATGAATTAATAGAGTCAATACTAATTTGTGTAAAAGATTGACGGTGTCCGTTCTTTTTTTCCAGGCCTTTTCTACGCTTTTTCTTATAAACAATTACTTTATCGCCTTGCTGATGGTTGAGAACTGTAGCATCAATAGTAACTCCTTCTAATTTAGGGCTACCAATGCGGACAGAACCATTATCTAATAATAGGACCTGGTCAAAACTGACCTTGTCGCCTTTATTGGCGTCAATATGGTGGACGTAAAGTTTCTGACCTTGCTTAACTTTAAATTGTTGTCCTTGAATGTTTACAATTGCTAACATATGCCTGTTCAATAAGGGACGCAAAGATAATATAAACCATTGATTTTGAGAAAGCTTCAAGTTAAAATTAATCAAAGACCTTATATTAAGATATAAACAGTCCTTGTTCTAGGGTATTTATTATCATAAAATACTATTATTCAATAATATATATATTATAATAAATCTCTTAGTACTATTTTTGAAACTATTTTTTCTTTACCTCTTTGAAGATTCAATCGAATTTTATTGCCGGGATTCCTGGTTAGACGCTTCTGAATTGAACTGAGCGATAAAAAAGCAGAAGATCTGCCATTTATTGATTTTATTCTATCACCAGACTTAATACCGGCGCTATCTGCCGGACTTCCTGGTATAACATAGGCAATATAATATCTATTTAAATTGGCTCCACCTGCAATAACACTAAGGCCGCTGCGATCATAATTGACTACCGGGTTATTGGATATTGCTTTTAAATAAATTTTTGAACTGGAGTAATCCAGGATAAAATTGAATTTTTCAAGAATATGATTTCCTATAAGTCCTTGTTTAGTTTGACCTTCTTTCAAGGCATAATCTTCGCTAATTTCCTGATAATTGGTAATTACATCTGTAAATTCAGTGCTGCAAAAAGTCAATTTTTTAGCTTTACCAATAAACCCTTCCAACAACCCTCCGATTCCAGAACCAAGCATACCAGGAATTATTTTATCAGGAATAGCTAAAGTTGATTGGGCACTTCTATAAATAAGTAAGGATAAACCGGCTCCGGTATCTAAGAGAAGATTTAATGAGTAATGGCTCGCCGAATCCGGATTGATCTCAAATTCAGATTTTAAAAACGGTTTTCCACGAAATAACTGAATGTCACAGGATTTATAATTTTTAGTCTTTTTCTCTAACTGATTTCGATCAGTAAGTAGAATAAATTTACGTTTATAGTTTATTTCTATAATATAATTTCTAAATGTTCCTGCACTAAGAATACCGTCTACTTTTTCCCCGATGATTTCATTTAGTGATTCCGACGGTTCCATTAAAACTAAAAATTGTTCGTTGATAAAAAATCGTGGATTTACTTGTACACTCAGTTCATGTGTGAGTAGAGCAGGGATTTCTCGCTTTAAATCAGAACCCATAATTTTTAATTCACGCTGATATGAGCCCTGAATAAGATCGGTTGAGTTTTTATGAAAGAGTAAATTATGTTCGGCACCAGTATCAAAAATTAGTTTTACTGGTAATAAATTTTCTAACTTAAAATCAAGAATAATAAAAGATTGTACATACCTAAATGGAATTCGAATGGTGGTGGAATATAAATTAACAGAACCTTGAATAACAATAAGGACTATTAATATTTGTCGTCTGAAGAACGTTATTCGAAAGTCATTATTCGATAATGAAATGGCCATTTAAACCTTTCTCTGAAATTAGTTAATCATACGTCGGAAAGCCATCCGGATCATTAAAATTCCACCTATCACTAAGCCTAACACTACTGCAAATGGTAATCTTGTGAAGACGAAAATATAAGTTCTATCTAGAATCCACATTAAGGTTAGAATTATTCCAATGATAGTTATGAGCCCACTTAGTTTGTCAAATCCTGGAATCGCTTCAAAACTTAAATATCGATGAATGATCCAAAGTGTAGCAATCATTGAAAGTATTGGAACAAATTGCAACATCAATTCTGCATCCATGATGCTTCTTCTTTCCCAAAAGAAAAAATATATATTCAATGTAACGGCAAATATTCCTGGAATGCAAATAGCATAAATAATAATAGAATATAAGTATTTCCACGGCTCAGTATAACAATAAGGTTCACTAATCCATGATATAACTAAGGCCAGTATTGGTATGCCAATAAAGTAATAACTCGCGTATTGGGGATTTGCATTAATAAAATCAAAAAATTCTTGTAAGGTCATCGTGGTTTGTTTTGATATTAATCAATGAGTAGTCTAAGTGGTTCTTCTAATAGTTCTTTTACCTTAACCAGAAAAGTTACAGAAGTACTTCCATCAATAATGCGATGATCGTAGGAAAGGGCTAGGTACATCATTGGACGAATGACAATTTGGTCATCAACAACAACAGGACGTTCTTTAATGGCATGCATTCCTAATATGGCAGATTGAGGTTCATTAATAATTGGCGTGCTCATTAAGGATCCGAATATTCCACCATTAGTAATTGTAAAGGTTCCCCCGGTCAAATCTTGAATACTGAGTTTGTTGTCACGGGCTAGTTCTGCTAACTGCTTTATGCGCAACTCAATTTCGTGTAATTTCATGTCCTGAATATTTTTTACAGGTGGAACCACCAAACCGTTTGGCGTTGAAATTGCAATTGAAATGTCCACATAAGGATGATATATTATGTCTTCCTGATCAATAAATGCATTGACATCTGGCATTTCCATAAGAATTTTAGCACATGCTTTACAGAATAAAGACATATATCCCAATTTCACACCATACTTAGTCTGAAATTGATCATTATATTTTTTACGAAGTTCATTAATGGCTGAAAGATCTAACTCATTAAATGTAGTCAACATGGCTGTTTCATTCTTGGCAGAGACAAGTCGCCTTGATATGGTTCGTCTCATTCGCGACATTTTCTCACGTCTGTCACCACGGCCAACCTCTAGAATGAGTTTATCTTCTACCTTAATGGAAATAGGTTTTTGAGGTGGATCTACATTTTTAATTTCATTTTTTAAATGGGTAGGTTCAATTTTAGGGGGTTCCTGGATTGAATCAATGGTATTTTCAGGTTTAAGATCGTTGCTTTTGGTCTCTGGTGAAGAGGTAAAAATTTGTGCTACAATAGCTCCAACCTTCAAATCATCTTTTTCAGCGGCTATGAGTTTAATTTTTCCTGATGTCTCTGCGGGTAACTCGAAGGTTGCTTTGTCGGATTCAAACTCACAAAGAATTTGATCCATGCTAACATTATCACCATCCTTAACCAACCATCTGGCCAGTGTAACCTCGGTAACGGATTCACCTATTGATGGAACTCTTATTTCAACAAAACTCATCTAAGTATATTTGCTTCAAAATTAAGAGAATTTAGTAAATTTATTAAAAAATTAGACTAATCTAAAAAAATAATTAGACATATTATATTTATGCCACACCAATTATTTTCCTCAAAAATTCTTCTCATTGGTGAATATAGTATTTTAATTGGTGGTGATGCCTTAAGTATTCCAAATCCTGATTATTACGGTCTTTGGGATTGTGCCAATAAGACGGATGAACGGTTGATGAATTTTGCGGAGTCAATTTCCAAATCTGATTTTCTCAATAAAATTATAGACCTCAATCAATTCATCTCAGAAGTAAGTCAAGGTTTGTTTTTTAGAAGCAACATTCCCGAAGGATATGGATTGGGCAGTAGCGGTGCTTTAACTGCAGCCGTTTTACGGCGTTATCAAAAAGTAATAATACAAGATAAAACTATTCTTGAGGTAAAAAATATTCTGGCTGAAATAGAATCATTTTTTCATGGTAAAAGTTCAGGATTAGATCCTTTGGTTTCCTATTTCCAAAAACCCATTCTAAAGACAGGAAATGAAATTATAATTTTGAACGATGAATTCAAATTGTCCGATTTAGACTATAGAATTGAGCTAATTGACTCTGGAAAAATTCGAGATACTTTGGCCTTGGTGTCCTTATTCAGGCACAAAATAGAAGACTCGGTATTTAAAACAGGGTTCATGAATAATTTAATGCATACTAATACACAAGCTATTCAACATCTAATGAATAAAGAGACTTCTGAGTTTATTGCCTCCTGGAAAAAAATTAGTATTTATTCACTCGACTATTTCAAAGAGATGATTCCAGAAGACATTCGCGTAGATTGGGAATTAGGACTATCTACAGAAAAGTACTTTTACAAACTATGTGGAGCTGGTGGAGGAGGATTTTTTCTAAAATTGAGTAATCTTTAATTTTATATTATAAAGAATCCCTAACTTAAACAGATGGAGCTTTTAGCAGCAAATCAGAAGTTTGTTAAAGATAAACTAAAATACAATTTGCTAAGATCATATTTAATGAAGTGCTCATATACTTTAAATGCAATAGTATTATTTAAAGACTATTGATCAATTTCTTAAAATACTTATTAAATTATATTTTAATATTTAATACTAATATTTACAATTACTTATTCTTCAGCTTTCTGACCTTTTAGGTATTTTTCATAAACGAATACAGGTATTTTACTATTGGCAAACGATTCTTCAATCACGGCTTCTACTTCTTTCCAATCGAGGTTACCAACCCCAGTTGATAATCTTGGTAATGCAATGCTTTGAATATTATTTTCTTCAATGGCATGGACAAGTTTTCTCAAACAATGTCTCAGATTAGATAAACTAGCTCTACCAGGATGCGAACTGTTGTTAGCAGGTGCTTCCTGCGTGAGTAAGTTGAATATTTTAATATGATTCACTCCTTGCCAAAGCCAAATATCTCCTGGTTTTGGGTGAAATGTCTGACAATAATGCCTGAAATCCTTGTATAGTGAAGGATAATCATGTCGAATAGATGCTGCGAGACCTGTTTCGAAATGATCCATGGGAGCTACTCCATGGGCGATTGAATCAGCTTTGGTTAGAAGAATGTCGCCTTGAACTTTCTTTATCATAAATTTCAATTTAGCCTTAAAAGTACCATATTTTAACAATATTAAAAGATAAAAATATCTTTTAATTTATTATTTTTTTGGAAATAAGAAATTTAAGTCTATTTTGGAACCTTCTATAGGATAGTATTTAAGAGTAAGCTAATTTTATACCAATCTAAAATCAAATGGAATTTAAAGTATTATCCGAAAGGTGGAAAAACATTGTTTCTATTTGGCACAATGAACATCAGGATGACAATGGGATTGAGAAAGTTTTTCGCTTAGTTTTAGCGAGTAGTCACTTTTTGTTTCCAGGTGTTTATCTAAAACAAATCTATGGTCATAGTAGCGATAGAAATCGCGAATTATTTACCGATGTTTTCGTTGTTCTAAAATTACTTTTACCATTTACAGTAATATACAATAGTTGGTATACTAATGGCTGGATGGTTTTATTGATCTTATGGTTAATGCTAGAGACATTAATGTATGTTCCAACATTAATATTTGCTTCTGATTTATTCAAGCCTCCCAGATCTTATCGTCGTTCTATGTTGCTGTTGTTGATTAATTACTTTGAAATTGTTTTAGATTTTGCAGTTATATACGCTTATTCAAACGGTTTCAATCATCCGTTTAGTCATTGGTACGATAGTATTTATTTTAGCTTTAGTACTTCTGCATCATTAGGTCTTGGAGACTATTTCCCGTTAACCGCCGTTAGTAAAATGATTGTTAGTTTTCAATCGGTTACTTTTTTTATTTACGTTGTCCTTTTTATTAATGTTTTTTCCAATAAGGTGGAGCATAAAGGTTATTTTAGTAAAAGTAAACCAACCAACTAACTATGATTGTTTAATCTATCAATTTATCTATCATGCATAAATCAATATTTGTTACATGCCTTTTGATTTGTCTTGTCGAAAGATTACAAGGAAATAATTTTTTTGTATCAACAAATGCAATGAGTAATGGAACAGGAACCTATGACAATCCATGGAAATTACAAGTGGCATTAAGTCATCCCAAAAATCTTAAGCCTGGTGATACCGTTTGGATTCGTGGAGGAATTTATTTAAACGCATTTGATGCACAAACTTCATTCAGTTGTTTTACTAAAGGAGCGCCCAACGCGCCAATTATTTTTAGGAATTATAACCACGAACGAGTTATTCTTGATGGTGATCTTAACTATACATTATATGCTGATATCAATAATTGTTATCATACCTGGTTTTGGGGATTGGAAATTAGCAATTCATATAGCAAAGACAGAAAACATAGTATTACAGGCGGTATAACATGTACAGCATCTGAAATGAAATTTATAAATTTAATTGTTCACGATACAGGTGAGGGAATTGATGTTTGGAAAACATCAACCAATTCAGAAGTTTATGGCTGCATTGTTTATCATATTGGCAATAATTTAAATAATAATGGAAATTGGGAAGGCCATGGTCATGGAATGTATTTGCAAAACGATACATTTGGAACAAGAAAAATTCACAACAATATTATTTTTAGTACCTATGGTTATGGAATGAAGATCTGGCAGACAACCACAACGGCTGCTTTAGGTCATTTTGATATTCGAGATAATGTTATTTTCAATGGTGGAGCTGCATCAGAAAACTTAGGAGGTGTAGGTAACAACAGTCGAACGCATAATTTTTTTGTAGTTTCTAATAGTGTTAGTAATCCAGTTTTAAGATCCTCTATTGTTCATAATTTTACTTTTTCTGGAACAAATACGCCAAGACCCCCAGTCAATGCATTTGGTTTAAATTATGGAATGTTGGAATGTCGAATTGATAGCAATGTCTTAACCGGACAGACAAGACTTGGCTATAACAACACACCTATTTTTAAAACTAGTTTTATAAACAACAAGATACTGGCGGGAATACCAGCAGCGTATGGATATTATTTATGGGGTTTTAATACAATTGATTTTCCACAAAACGAATATATTCCCGATCCATCCATACAAAAGAATGAATATTACATTCTGGACAATAAATATGAGTCATACAATAGTCATTTGATAATCTATAACTGGGAAAATCATGACCTTGTAAAAGTCAATATGGTTAAACAAGGTTGGGATTTAAGTGACAGCTATATTCTTGTCAATGTTATGGATTTGTTCAATGATACTATACAAGGAAAATTAAATTCTGAAGGTGAAATAGAAGTATCAATGCAAGACAGAACTTTAACTAAAGCTGTTGGTGCTGATAAGGATCCTGTATCTCAATTTCCACAATTCGGCGTTTTCAAATTGATTAGAATTCCTAATCGCGTAACAAGAATTCATAGCCATAAGGAAAATAATTGTACTATATTTCCAAATCCTTGTTCAGAGCAAATCTCGGTTGTTGCAGATCATAAAATCAATCGCATTGAATTGCATAATATAAATGGCGATAAAGTACTAAGTAAAGTTATATTAGAAAATTCTAATAAGACAGAAGTAAGTGTAAGGGACTTAAAGCCTGGTGTTTATTGGATCTATATTTATTGTAAATCAAAATTTGAAATAAAAAAGATAATCGTTACAGGAAGTTAATCTAATTAGTACCTTTTTCAAGCCTAAATTGAGTAATTCAGTATTAAGACAGCAGTTTTCATAGGTTAATTCAAGGATTACAATTGGGCTCATTATTGATTAACTAATATTTGATAAATACACTAATTCGTTAATATTGATTATTTTTGTTAATGCAATAGAATATATATACTTATGAATAAATTTAATTACTTAGTTGGTTCACTGATTATTATTGTTCTATTTAGTTCATGTGATCTATTTGATGATTCACCCTGTGGATCAAAAAAATCAGTTGATCTTTATTTACTTGGTTCAAGTCAGCTCAATAAGAAATTTCTAAATACATACCTGAATGGTAATAATCGTGTTTTTGAATGGAGTGAATTAATTGAAAATGTATGTACTGATGAACATGTTAAGACTGAATTTAGATTAGCAATGCTCGATGAGAATTCGGCAAATATGTTTAATCTCAAAGCCCGGGGAAAAGTAAGTTATCAATTTTTATATGAGAAAGAAATTGATCTAATTAGTTCAAAAAATGACTTGGTCGGAAACCTTGAGACTGGACTGAAAGGAGCTTTTCCAGATTTGTCAGGATGGTTTATTCATTCTATTTATGTTTCTTTTCCAACAAAAGGAAGTCTTGAAGCAGACGAAAAATTTCTCTTTCCAAAAGATCTTGAAGGAGTTTTAAATGGACCGATTATTTCTGTTGAAATAACATCAAAATATAGAGAATATAATAAATAAAATTAATCTTGACTAAAAAGTAATAATTGATTAATTGTTCTTCTATTTATTTAATAATACAACTTCAAGCCAAATTTTAATTTAGAGAGTTTCATTTCAATCGAAATATTAATTCCTATTCTACTCAAAGTTTTAAGTTTCCAATCCAAGCCGGATGCTCATGAATAAACTATAGATGGAATAAAAAATTCATAAGTCTTATCTAATTAAATAATTATAGAATTCACTCTTAATAAATCGATTTTAAATAGCTAAACATAAATTACGATGGATTTGACTATTTAATAATTATCCAAAAGTATTGAATACTAAAGATGTTCAACGAAATAACAAAGAAGAGATAAGATTAATAAAAAAAAGCGCACCAATTAAGATGCGCTTTTGCGGACCGGACAGAAAGTCGGGAGATCTCGAACCCGTCCCGACAAAGTCGGGATGAAAGGCATTATGGTTTTCCAATGATGTTTTTTTCGCTTTCTAACAAAAACTCAATTTGTGAAGTGCTGTATTTCTTAATAGCTTTCTCTTTTATTAAAGATTCCTTTTTAGTGTTTAGTATTTCAATATACACTAATTCCCAGATTCCATGATTTGAAGTATATCTGGATTTACCTAAGTTATGTTCGTCTAATCTTTTCCGTGGATTAGTGCTATAGCCTTTATAATATTTTCTATCTCTTAAACTGCGAATGATGTAGATATAGTGTTGCATAATATTTATTCACACACAAAAAAAAGCGCTTCAAATTTGAAGCGCTTTTGCGGACCGGACGGGACTCGAACC
>CAZHNF010000028.1:0-40768 GCA_964533625.1 uncultured Saprospiraceae bacterium
TTTTTTATTTAGATTAGATAACTAAACAAATAAAATTACAATCAATGAGTAACGAGAGTAAATGTCCTTTTCTGGGAGGATCTTTAAACTATGTGGCAGGAAAAGGTCCTAGCAATAGAGACTGGTGGCCTAATCAATTAAATCTTAATATACTTCGGCAGAATGTTCAGGAGAGCAATCCAATGGATAAAGACTTTAATTATGCTGAGGAATTTAAAAAATTGGATTTAAGTGCCTTAAAAAAGGATTTAATGGCACTCATGACAGACTCGCAGGATTGGTGGCCTGCAGATTATGGACATTATGGACCGTTTTTTATTCGAATGGCCTGGCATAGTGCTGGCACCTATAGGATTGCGGATGGTAGAGGCGGAGCTGGTTCAGGAACATTGCGTTTTGCACCACTTAACAGCTGGCCTGATAATGCCAACTTAGATAAAGCCCGCTTGCTTTTGTGGCCAATTAAGAAAAAGTACGGTAAAAGAATTTCATGGGCTGATCTTATGATCCTTACGGGCAACTGTGCATTAGAGTCTATGGGATTCAAAACATTTGGATTTGCAGGAGGTAGAGAAGATATATGGCAACCTGAGGAGGATATTTATTGGGGTTCAGAGTCAGAATGGTTAGGCGATAAAAGGTATTCTGGTAATCGAGAATTAGAAAACCCATTAGCAGCGGTTCAAATGGGTTTAATTTATGTAAACCCTGAAGGACCAAACGGAAACCCGGATCCAATTGCGGCAGCTAAGGATATACGAGAGACATTTGGTAGAATGGCTATGAATGATGAAGAAACAGTAGCGCTGATCGCCGGCGGTCATTCCTTTGGTAAAACGCATGGAGCAGCAAATCCTGCAAAGTATGTAGAGCGAGAACCAGCTGCTGCAGGAATTGAACTGCAGGGAACAGGATGGAAAAATAATTTTGGTAAAGGAAATGCAGAAGATACCATTACAAGCGGATTAGAAGGAGCTTGGACTGCAACTCCAACCAAATGGAGCAATAATTTTTTCCAGAATCTGTTTGGATTCGAATGGGAGCTCACAAAGAGTCCTGCAGGAGCTCAACAATGGATGCCAAAATTTGGACAAGGAGTTGATATGGTCCCAGATGCACACATCCCTAATAAGCGACACGTGCCGATAATGTTGACCACAGACTTAGCGCTGCGCTTTGATCCGGCGTATGAGAAAATTTCAAGGCGATTTCTGGATCATCCAGATGAATTTGCGGATGCCTTTGCCAAAGCTTGGTTCAAGTTAACTCATAGAGATATGGGTCCTCTTTCTAGATATCTAGGATCTGAAGTTCCAAAGGAAACATTAATCTGGCAGGATGTAATTCCTGAAGTTAATTATTCCTTGCCAACTAAAGATGATTTAGAATATTTAAGAAACAAATTATTATCCAGTGGATTAAGTGTTTCTCAAATGGTAGCTACTGCCTGGGCTTCAGCCTCTAGTTTTCGTAATTCAGATAAAAGAGGTGGCGCAAATGGTGCACGAATTCGATTAAAACCACAAATTAATTGGGAGGTCAATAATCCCAATCAGTTAGCAAAAGTTTTAGAAGTGCTTGAAAAAATACAAACTGAGTTCAATGCATCAAATAAAAACGGAACTAAAATTAGTTTGGCCGATCTCATAGTTTTAGCCGGCAACACTGCGATAGAAAAAGCCATCAGCAACGCTGGATTTAAATTTCAAATACCCTTTGTTCCCGGTCGAAACGATGCTTCTCAAGAACAAACAGATATAGAATCTTTTTCAGTTTTAGAACCCCTTGCAGATGGATTTAGAAACTATAAGAATTCCAATTGTTCTGTCGCCGCTGAAGAAATGCTGATTGACCGCTCAAACTTATTAAGTTTATCTGCTCCTGAGATGACCGTATTAATTGGTGGTTTAAGAGTATTAGGGGCAAACTTTGATCATTCAAAGCATGGAGTTTTGACTAAGAATCAGGGCACATTATCGAATGACTTTTTTATTCATCTTCTGGATTACGGAATCAAATGGACAAGTATTTCGGAATCCAATGAGTTATTTGAAGGACGAGACAGAAAATCCGGAGAAATATTGTGGACAGGAACAAGAGTTGATTTAATCTTCGGTTCCAATTCTGAACTTAGAGCTATTGCAGAAGTATACGCCTGTGATGATGCAAAAGAAAAGTTTATTAAAGATTTTATTCATGCCTGGAATAAAGTGATGAATCTAGATCGGTTTGATGTGAAATAAAGTTATTATTATAACAACTAAATAATGGATTAAAAATTTATCGAAAATAATAACTGTATTCATTGTTTCAATGCGTAGATTTTAGAAAGTAGTGATTTTTCAAACAAATTTTTATATTATTTTTAAATAGGTAAATAAAAAAAAGCCTCGAAATTTCGAGGCTTTTTTTTATTAGGATAATTTATTTATTTTGAACATTAATTCTGTCTATACAATCTTCCATTTTCTTCAAGAACAATATATGCTTCTTTAAAACCTCTAGTTTTAAGTTTGTCAAGAACGGAAATAGCTTCTGAAGGGGTATTGTAAGAACCTAAAACTATAATAGTCCATCCATTTTTTGTCCAATGTTCGATCTTTCCAAGATCGTTTATTTTTGAACTATCAAACCAATCCGGTGCTTTGAATTCTGCCACGCGAATTTTTAATTTACCTTCGATGGGTTCGGTTGAGGCTGTTGAAAAATCACTCGATGATTTATAAAGTAAAATACATCTTCCTTCAGTAGGTACATCGGCTACGACAAAAATATCTTTGAATCCATTTTTTCTCAATGTCTTCATTAAAGCTAATGCCTCATTTAATGTTGCATAACCACCAATGCGAATTTTGGTAACTTGTCCCTCAATCGTTTTATAAACATTACCATACTTCGTATAATTTTTCAATCTTGCCTCTGCAGCTGTAGTATAATTACTGATGGCTGCAACTTGCACGAAGTATAACTTTGTTGATTGTTGTTCTTTCGATAATAATTTGATAGAAGGATCATCAACTGTGGTAATGATAGTAGAACTGCTTATATTTTCTAAGTCACTAAGATCTTCTTGCGGAAGGGCTGACTTAATACTTACATCATTATTTGAAATTGCCCTAAGGTCAGGATTGTTTGATTTTAATAATATTTTAGAAGTCTTAAATACGCCATTGTTTTCTTCTGAACCAGGTCGATTAGAATTAAAATAGGCATCCTGATTAGAGTCTAATGCAAAGTTGTAATCATCTTTTGTTGAATTAACACATGCGCCTAAATTTTCAATATCTAACCAGATTAATCCATATTTAGAAGACCTGAAAATATCAAATCCACCAAATCCCGTATGCCAATCGGATGAAAAAAACAAATCACCATTCTTATAATAGGGTGATATTTCGTTGCCTGGTGAATTGATGATTGCTCCGAGATTTTGCGGGGAAGTCCATTTATTATTTACTAAAGTACTTACATAAAGGTCAAATCCACCAAATCCGCCGGCCATATTAGAAGAAAAATATAAAACACTTCCGTTGTCTACCAAATTTGGATAACAAACTGAATAGCTTGAATTGTTGTGAGGGAATGCCGCAATTTCAGACCAATTGTTGTCTGCATCAACCTTCGCTAAGTATATCTGACGTTTAATGGACTTGTTTTGAATATTATTGTCTAATTCTAAATTAGATTGTTCACAAAATGCAACCATTTTACCATCATCGCTAAAAGAAAGACTTGAGTGATCGAGTGTATTAACTCCTAGTAATTCATCTAATAACTTTTTACTGGTAGTTGTTTTCTTGGCAAGTTGCGGTGCAGAAGGGTTGGCTGGGATGGCCTCTTTGGATGTCCGTTGGTTTAAATCACTATTATCCTTAACCAATTCATCTTTATAAATCGTTACGACTTTGGCTTCAATTTTTACAGGTTCAAGTTGGCAATTCTTCGGAGTTCCTGATTGCTTCATGGCAAAATCGCAGGAATTTGCTAAATAATTACCTATGCTTCCTTCGGTTTTGGCATACTTTAAGTATTGAGCTTTAGCGTTTACATAGTCAGCTTCACTTCTTAGGTAATCAGCATATTCCAATATTAATTCAGGGCTTGCACCTTTTTGGCTTGCTAAGTTTTTATAAATTGGCAACGATTGATTAGCTTGTCCGTTAGCTTTATATGCTCTGGCTAATTGAAGCTGAACATTAAGGTCTGAAGGATTATTCTTTTGAAGCTCTTCGTAAGCCTTAACGGCTTGCGGAAATTGTCCATTTAAAAAGTATTCCTGAGCTTTAAGCGGGTTTTCCTGGGCGTTGCAAAATGCCATTCTGACAATAGAAAGCAATAGAATAAATAGTTGAGTTTTCATATTGAGCTTAGATTAAATGCTAGAAATAAAGCGCTAATATATGTAAAATATTCATATTATGTTTATAAATTATGATTTTATTTAATATATTTAATAAAAAATAGGGTCTTGGTATGATGATTGATGTAACTCACAACGTAAATCCCTTTTAAAGCACTTTTAATGAGGAAATTTGTTGAATGTTGGGGGCTAATAGTCCTTTCAGTACTTTTTATTAATTCTGTTGCCTCTCAAAAGTTGAATTTTCGACAAGGGGAGGTAATCGTTTGGCTCAATGAAAAGAATGATATAAGTTCTGTTATTTCTCATTATAAATCGCTGAGAACTAAAGGCTTAAGCAATCTTAGCTCAAAAACGATCAATACGTCATTTAGGATATACAAACTTCAGTTTGACTTTGCAGAAGTAAGTGAAGATTGGATGATACAAGAACTTAAGAAAGATCCAAGAGTATTTAAGGTTCAAAAAAATCATTTACTGACGAATAGAAAAGCACCAAACGATACTTATTTTAATAGACAATGGCAACATCTTAATGATGGTACACTTGGAGGAAAGAAAGGAGCTGATATGAGAACTACCTTGGCTTGGGATATTTCTACTGGAGGGCTTACAGAACAAGGTGATACGATTGTTGTGTGTGTTATAGACGGAGGTCTCGATTATAATCATGCCGATTTAAAATCAAACATATGGATTAATAGGGAGGAAATACCAGGCAATGCAATAGATGATGATGGAAACGGATATGTAGATGATTTTAGAGGTTGGAATACAGAGAAAGAAAATGATTCAGTTGGAGTAAATAATCATGGAACTCAGGTCTGTGGAATCATAGGAGCTATTGGCAATAATAGAGTGGGCGTAGCCGGAATTAACTGGGCAATAAAAATTATGATGGTACAAGGTGGTGGTGATGAGGCAAATGCCATAGCATCCTACATGTATCCTTGGACACAAAGAAAAATTTACAATGAATCTAATGGTAAACATGGATCTTTTATTGTGGCTACTAATAGTTCCTGGGGGCTTGACTTTGGTAAACCTGAGGAGGCACCAATTTGGTGTGCCATGTATGATTCTTTAGGTTCGGTGGGAATCCTTAATGCTTGTTCGACCACTAATCTTGACGTCAATGTAGATATAGAAGGTGACTTGCCTACTAATTGTGAAAGTTCATTTCTAATTGGTGTAACAAATATAAATTGGGATGATCAAAAAGATAGGGCAGGTTTCGGTGTTCGTTCTATTGATATTGGCGCATATGGGGAAGAGATTTTTGGAACAGCAGCTGGAAATACCTTTGGATATTTTCAAGGAACAAGCGCAGCAAGTCCGATGGTTGCAGGCGCGATTGCTTTATTATACAGTATTCCGTGTAGTGATTTAGTTAGTCTTTCAAAAAGTAATCCGGCTGAAGCTGCTTTGTTGGCAAGAGATATTATTTTGTCACAAGGACGCAAACTTAAATCATTAGAAAATTTAATTGCAACAGGATCTGTTTTGGATATTTATTCAGCGGTGCAAGCTATCGTTCCTTTGGAGGTGAAAAGTGATTCAAATCAAATCGTGTTCAAGCCATTGTTAAATCCAATCAATGGTAGCGTATTACAATATCGAATGTTAGGTGAAACAAATTGGTCGCAGATCCCTATAAACGGTTTATCTGAAATCTTTCTTAAGAATTTGGAAAAATGTGTTACCTATGAGTATCGAGTCCTTGGTCTTTGCGATCGTTATAAGAACTCGTTCTCAAATATCAGAAACATTAGTACAAAAGGATGTTGCATAGCGCCTGAAAAAATTGAAATTATAGAACAGGGAATTGATAATGTAATTATTAGTTTTAGGAATATTGCAAACACACCATCCTTTATTTATACCATTCAAGAATTGGGATCTACAAGAGTGGATACATTTTACGTTAATAATCATAGTGATGAAATATTAATTCTCAATGGATTGAGAAAATGTAACTCTTATTATTTGAGATTAATTAATTATTGTGGGGATAAACTTTCTGCGGCATCGGAACCATTAATTATTATAACAAAGGGATGCGATCAGTGCGATGATATTGATTATTGTAAGAGAGATCGTCCAAGCGCCGGTTTGGAATGGTTGGAATCGATATCAGTGGATGGAATCTTGTACGAAAGTGGAAATAATTCAGGTTACGGAAATTTTGTTGGAACACAACTTACCTGGGAACTGCAAAAAGGTGCGAAACATAGAATGGAAATAACACCGGGATTTGATTTAGACTCAAGCTTAATGTTTATGGCGGCCTGGATTGATATTAATCACAATTCAATATTTGAAGATAATGAGAATGTATTGCCCTTCGAATATCGATCGAAAGAAAGAACAGAGTTTGAATTTAATATTCCAGGTTTTGCAAGAACCGGAATTACAAGAATGCGAGTAATAGTAAAGTATGGTGAAAATGGAATTCCAGCGCCACAGCCATGTTTTGCTGGAATAGAGTTTGGAGAGTTTGAGGATTATTGTGTTCGAATCGTAGATAAAAACTGTTCTTCGGTTATCGATGTTAAAGAGCTAATTAAAACACCTGTCAGTGTTCAATTTAAATTTCAAAAGAATCAGAACACTGATGTAGTAATTTATAAGTATCGAAAACTGCCTTACGGTTTATGGAAGGAAGGAAGGATGTTTGATGATAACTTGTTGCTTACAAAACTGGATAGCTGTTCGGATTATGAATTGCAGTATGCAACCGAATGTGATGTTGACAATTCAAAGGAAAAAAGCTATTTTTTCAATACCAAAACTGGCGATTGTCTGATTTCCACCAAGGACTTAAAAAAATCAAATTGTAATATTTTCCCTAATCCTGCTAACCATTTGGTTAATATTGTTTCTAATGAAAAATTGATTCATGAGATTGAAATCTATAATCTTCAGGGAAGTAAAATTTATTCAGTGAAAGTCTTGAATCATTCATGTCAACTTGATAATATTTTAAGTAAAGGGATTTACTTTATCAAGGTTAGGTATTCAGATAATAAATTAGAAATCAAAAAATTGATCGTCAACTAAATACTGAATTGAATTTATCCATGTTGGAGTTGCATGAGCTAAATTATTTTATTAATATTTGGCTATGAACTTTAAGCTTAAATTTCTAAGTTCATTTTTAAAGAATTTTGAGTAATTGTTCAATTTGATTTCCCCTAGTATGTAAATTTTATTACGAGCTAGTTGAATTCTCTTCGATTTTTTATATAATTCCTTTTTGAATCATTGATTACTATTTATATATTTGCCATTCTTAAGTAGTTATTGGTCAAATTCTAAATAATCAAATTTAAATTAATCCTTTATGAAACGAATATTAACTATTGTTATTCTAGCATGCTTTATCAATTTACTTCCTGCGCAAAGACAAACATGGCAATTTAATTTTAGTGTGGACACTACCAATGTTAGATTGGATACCCCATATCAACTATTAGTTCAAACAGTGGATATTCCTGAAGATGGTTTTGTTATTGCGAAACTCGAAGGGGAATGCACATCAACAAAGTATGACCGAATGGTATTTGCAGTTAGCAATAATAAATGGTGGGGCACAAACTATGGTTCCGTTGGAGTTACAGTGGCCGATAGCAACCTTGTTAATAATTTTAATCATGGGATTGTTTTCAAGGTGACAAAAGGACTAGATACTTTTTATGGATTGGTTCATAATTTTGTTGATCGTGATGGAAATGGAAAAATAAGTGCAAAAGGAAGAATGATTCTTGAATTTGTTCCTGATAAAACCTCTCTTCATCCGGTTTACTATAAAAGCGAGGTTTACTATCCAATGAAGCTTAATGAGCAAGAATTGGTGCGAGATTCATTTCTCATTAAAATGGATCAGGCCGGTCGAGCATATATATCTCTTAATGGTAGCGTAACAACACTGCCCGGACAAGAACTGGTTTTTAATTTAAGACCAGAGGATCCTAACCTTCCAAAACTAGGTTCAGTAAATATTTATTCAGTTAGTGAGCATAAAGCTAGACAGTTTTCATTAAACAGAATGCTTGTTTTGCCGCAGGGTAATCACAAGATTTATTTGACAGCACAAAAACTTAGTGGAAATTTTGACTCAGATTGGAATGCCTTGTACTCAACATTTAATACAAATGTATTTTATAACAATGAACAAAATGCTATTATTGAATCAGTAACCATTGATACTCTTCTGAATCAATATAATCAAACACTCGATTTGGCTTCAATCAATATTGATATTCCTAGAAAAGGAAAATTGCATGTAGCTTATTCAGGGCAAAGTGAAATTTCTTTTGGGGAGAATCTTAAAGTTGAGGCAGTTGTAAGTGGTGTTATTAATAGAAATGATATAAGCACAAATAATGCAATTGCTCACAATCAGGATAGGTTTGGATACTTCTTTAGAGATGAAGTGATGGATGTTCAAGCGGGTAAGGCAAGCATCAATTTATCAGCTAATATGAATGGTTTAAACCAATTGTTAAATCCAAAACAGATCAGTGCCAATCTTACAGTTAAGTTTATTGGAGATCCAATCATAGGCGGATTGGACCAAGATATAAATCGGTTAGATGGCTGGACCGTAACCCCAAATCTGATATCGGACTATTTGGAGATTAAGCCTGAAAGTTTAAATGAAAAAAATTATACCATATCTATTATAAACTCGATAGGTCAAGAAGTTTATAGAAAAAATGGATTAAATTCATCTTCTGAACATATTAACACGCAGCACTGGTCTTTTGGAATGTACAATGTTATAATATTTCAAGGCTCAAATCAATTTATCTATAAGGTTATTAAAAATTAATAACTCAATTGTTTATACTAGGATGAATGAAATTTTCTGAAATAATTTTTGTTTCCGATTATTTTTAAACATTTATTAAAAACAAATCACCATGTCAACTCGAAGAACCTTTATAAAACAAGCCTCGCAGCTAACTGGAGGATTATTATTGGTTAATTCACCTCTTTCTGGATTTTATCTATCTAAGAAACCTAAGGTTATCATTATCGGGGCAGGGTTCGCTGGATTATCTGCAGCAAATATGTTGCAAACCAAAGGTGTTGATTTTACAATCCTGGAATCACGGAATAGGATAGGAGGACGCGTATTTTCTCATTCTATTGATCCTAAGGAAAACCTTGTTATCGAGTTAGGGGCTGAATGGGTGGGAGCTTCTCATTCCAGATTGATTGAAATGTGCAATGAATTGGGCCTTGTGTTGGAAAATAATCAATTTGACACTCACCTAATTTATAAAGGAAAGTATTCAAAGAAAAACGAATGGGACTATTCGAATGACTGGAAGCAAAAATTTGAAGCGATTATTAAAAATTATCCAAATCTCAGTCAAAAAGATAAATTGAAGATAGATCAAATGGATTGGTGGAGATTCCTATCAAACCATGGTTGCGATGGATTGGATCTGGAATTAAGGGAATTATTGGACAGCACAGATTTTGGTGAAACTATTCGATCAGTTTCTGCTTTTGCTGCACTGGCTGAATACGCTGAAAGCAGTCCAAAAAATGAGATGGATTACAAGATTAAAGGAGGTAATTCAATGCTTGCTAAAAAGTTAAGCGAAAAGATAGGATTAGATCGAATAAAACTAAACTGCAGGGTTAATAGAATTGTGCAAGGAAAAAAAGTAACGGTATACTGTGAGAATGGCGATCGGTTTGAAGCAGATAAGTTGATTTGTACAGCTCCTACCTTTGCAGTGAAAAAAATAAATTGGGAACCGGCGCTTCCACGAGAAATGCAAGATGCTATTAATGCCCTCCAATATGCAAGAATTAATAAGAATCCGATATTATTCAAAGATCGATTTTGGAAGGATGAAAGTTTTGACATGGTAACGGATACCCCTGTACATTATTTGTATCATGCGACAAAGAATCAAAATTCCAAAAAAGGTGCATTAATTTCATATACCATTGGTGAAAAGGCTCCAGTTATGGCTAACCAATCCGATGCCTTTAAAGCAGATATTTTAGATCAATCACTTTCACCATTCTTCGGAAACATTAAAAACAAGATTGAAAAACAGGTAAATTACTATTGGGGTGAAGATGAATATTCGAAAGGGGCTTATGCTATCTACGGTAAGGGTCAATGGTTTGGAATTCAACCAGTACTCAAAAAACATTTTTTAAATACCCATTTTGCCGGAGAACATTTAGCGGACTGGCAAGGATTTATGGAAGGTGCAATTAATACAGGCGAAGACGCCGCTCATGAAATAATATAAGAATTCTTACTAGTATTAGAGACCTTATAATTTTGGCAATATAATTTCTACTAATTTCTGCATACCTGTTGTAGCTTTTTCAGAAATGATCTGACAAGTCCTGAATCGACTCAACGATGAGACTAAGGCTGGTTTAGGGTCAATATAAAAAAATGGAATTTCAGAATCGACATAATCGATAACATTGGCGGCAGGGTAAACTTGTAAGGAAGTGCCAACTACTACAAATAAATCAGTAGAACTACATTGCATTATGGCAGGTTCTATCATTGGTACAGCTTCTCCAAACCATACTATATGTGGCCTTAATTGGTGTCCTGATTCATCTCGATCTCCGATATTTATATCTTTAAAACAAGGATAGAATTTATATTCATTTTGTGTTGACCTTGATTTTAATAATTCTCCATGTAAATGCATTACTTTTTTACTCCCAGCTCTTTCATGAAGATCATCTACATTTTGTGTAATCACTGTTACATCATAATAATTCTGTAGTTCAGCAATTAATTCGTGAGCAAGATTGGGTTTAACTTCAAGAAGTTGCCTTCTTCGAATGTTATAAAAGTCTAATACCAGGCCTGGATTTTTTCTCCAGGCATCAATTGAAGCAACTTCATGGATATTGTATCCTTCCCAAAGGCCATCAGCGTCTCTGAAGGTTTTTATTCCGCTTTCCTGACTAATTCCCGCTCCAGTAAAAAAAATTAATTTCTTCACAGTTTTCGCGCGAAACCAATGTAATTATAAGGGGTTAACTTAAGCATTTCACTTTTCACCTTATCGCTTATTTTAAGGGAGTTAATAAAGTTGTGTAAATCTTGTTTGCTAATAGCAGCTTTTCCTCTGGTAAGATCTTTTAGCATTTCGTAGGCACCCTTAACTCGTTCTCTTCTAAGAATTGTTTGAATGGCTTCAGCAAGAATGATCCAATTCTGACCTAAATCTTGTTTTATTTTATTAGAATTGACTTTTACTTTTTGCAAACCATTCAGCAGCGATAAGCACGAAAGATACATATGACTTATAGGTGTTCCGATATTTCTTAATACAGTACTATCTGTAAGATCTCTTTGTAATCGGGAAATAGGCAACTTTTCGGCAAGATGCGAGAGTAAACTGTTGGCAATTCCAAGATTTCCTTCAGCATTTTCAAAATCAATTGGATTTACCTTGTGTGGCATAGCTGACGAACCAATTTCTCCTGATTTAATTTGCTGTGTAAAGTATTCCATCGAAATATAGGACCACATATCTTTAGAAAAATCCAATAAAATGGTATTAATTCGAATTAAAATGTGGCAATACTCCGCCAGTTCATCGTAGTGTGCGATCTGTGTAGTTGTTTTTTGTCTTTGGATAGATAGTTTATTTTTTAAAAATTGATCCGCCCATCTCGGCCAATTCACTTTAGGATAGGCAATAGCATGTGCATTTAGATTGCCGGTAGCTCCTCCAAATTTTCCACTTATTTTAAAAGACTTTAATTGAGCGAGTTGATTGCTTAGTCTCTCTACGAAAACATTTAATTCTTTGCCCAGAGTGGTTGGGGTTGCAGGTTGACCGTGAGTCCGAGCTAACATGGAAATTTTATTATTACTCCTTCCCATCTTTCGGAGTTGTTCGATTAGCTTATTCAGAACTGGAATGAGTTCATTTTTGGTTGCATCCTGAATTAACATTGGGGTTGCTGTGTTATTGATATCCTGAGAAGTCAAACCAAAATGAACGAATTCGGAATATCTATTCAGTCTAGTCTCTTCTAATTTATTCTTAATAAAATATTCTACAGCTTTAACATCATGCCTGGTAGTTTTTTCAATATCTTTAATTTTAGCGGAATCTTTATCCGAAAAGTTTAAATAAATGGAATGTAGAAACTTAAGTTGTGGATTGGAAATTTTAACCTTTAGAATTTTTTCTAAAAACTCAATAAAATAAAACACCTCAACTTTAACTCGGTATTGAAATAAGGCATGTTCAGAAAAATAAACGGATAAATGCCGGAGTTTATCATGGTATCGGCCATCCAGTGGACTAATTGCTTTATTCATGAATTAAGAATCTGATTTTTCTCCAACAAATTGATGTTCTTTATACTTAAATAAAACATTGAAGGTGGTAAGACTTCCATAAATACGAGTAATGTATTGCTGAAGATTTATTTTTTCTTCATCCAACAGTTGGCTAGCATTGATGCGCTGTTCCATAACCCGCAATCGATCCCGAACCATAATAATTTTATGAAAAAAGTTTTCAATCGGAATTTCTTTTTCCTTTAAACTTTTATCTTCAGGTCGTAAGATCATAAGTCCATTCTTCCATTTATCATTTAAGGGAACAACTTCGCTAATGTCTGACCAGGCCCGTAATATTTTGGCTAATGATTTTTCAGCTTCTGTGAAAGATATGGTTTCTTGAGGTTCGATTCTTTCAATAATTTCCCAGGAATGATAATCCTTACCTGCCAATTTTATTCCAAATTGAGTATAACAAACTTTATAAGCTGCAACATCTATTTCTATGATTACGCCATCTCCGAAGGCGGGGTGTTTGACTCTCGAACCAACACCTAATAATTCAGAACTGCTCATCTTGTATAAAAATTTATACAAAAGTATGATAATTAATCGTAATATTTAAGATTAAGAGATATCGATCTATAATTTTATAGCTCTGGTGATTTCCCTTTTACCAGGAGGGCCTTGAAGCGCTTCAACAACAAAACCGATTTCTTTTAATGTTCGTTTAAATTGTCCTTTGGCGCAATACGTAACCAACACCCCTCCCGCATTGAGCATTTGATACATTTTCAAGATAGAGTCGGGAGACCATAATTCGGGCTGAATTTCTGGCGCAAAGGCATCTAGGTAAAATAGATCGAAGGTGTTATCAGGAATAAAGTTTATCCAATCTTTCAGATGTTTTTTAAGGATGAAATTTGGATGAATTTCTGTAAAAGAATTCCATAAACATTCATGTAACGAGTTATAAATATCTCGCGTTGATTTTAATTCAGAGAAATAATTGATATCATTTATCAATTCTTTAGATAGAATTACTGTATCAATAGATTCGTAGATCAAATGAATATTTTTCTCTATAGAATAATTTAAACTAAGCAGAGCATTAAGACCAGTGCCGAAACCTATTTCGAAAATTTTGATTTGTTTTTTCGAATCCCCGACATATGTCAATCCATTTTGAATAAACACATGAAGGCTTTCCGTAATTGCTCCATGTCTTGAATGATATGTCGCATTATAAGTTGAAGAAAATAGAGAAGATGAGCCGTCGGAGGTAATGATATGATTTAGCTCAGACATAAAAAAAGACCGGTTCAAAAAGAACCAGTCTTATATCTTGTGGATGAATATTTTATTAGAAGATCAGACAAAGTAGTTTAAATATACCAAAAACTACAGAACCTAGATTTTCAATAATGCTAAAATCATAAGGACAACCATATCCTCTATTGCATGAACCAAGGCTTATAACAAGAAAGGCGGCTGTAACCAGGGTTGATAAAGAAATTCTCTTGTTTTTCATGATCTATTATTTTATTTCTTTGAAAACGCCCACAAAGATACATTATTATGTTATATTCAATTAAGTTTGTATCATATTATAAATTATTGTTATATGACTAAAAAAATACACCTTATTGCCATTGGAGGGAGTATTATGCATAATCTAGCCTTAGCTCTTCATAATCAAGGTTTTGAAGTGACTGGATCCGATGATCAAATCTTCGAGCCAGCCCGTTCAAGGTTGTTGGAAGCTGGGATTTGTCCCCAGGAAGAAGGATGGTTTGCTGAGAAGATTAACAATTCCTTAAATACTGTAATTCTTGGTATGCATGCCAAAAAGGATAACCCAGAATTACAAAAGGCGATAGAGCTCAACTTACCGATTTATTCCTTTCCGGAATTTATAGCACAACAATATGATAAGGCCATCAAAATAGTTGTGGCAGGTAGTCATGGAAAGACTACTACGACATCCATGATCATGCATGTATTTAAAAAGCTGACTATGTCCTTTGATTATCTGGTAGGTGCTCAACTGGCAGGCTTTAAAGAAATGGTTTCCTTAACTCAGGCGCCATATGCCGTAATTGAAGGAGATGAGTATCTTAGTTCATGCATAGACAGCAGGCCAAAATTTTTACATTATAGGCCTAATTATGCGATAATAACAGGTATAGCCTGGGATCATTACAATGTTTTTCCAACCTATTCATCATATGTGCAGTCATTTATTGACTTAATACAATCTATGCCTATCGGCGCCACCTTAATTTATTATCAAGGCGATCCTGATTTAGTTAATATTGTTAACCAATTTGGAGGAAAATTAAAATGCATTCCATACCACGAGGCCGAATATACGATTAGAGAAGAAAAGACTTTTCTAATGGAAGCTAGTGGATGTTTTGAATTGTCTGTCTTCGGAAAACATAATCTTCAAAATATGAATGCAGTTTTAAAGTTGTGCAATGAGTTAAACTTACCCACTGAAAAGGTTTGTGAAGCTTTGACTGATTTTTCAGGCGCCGCAAAACGATTAGAATTAATTCATCAATCAGAAAAGTTTAAAGTATACATTGACTTTGCTCATGCCCCATCAAAAGTTAAAGCTACTTTAGAAGCAGTCAGGGAGACATATCCAAATCATAACATAGTTTGCTTTTTGGAGCTTCATACTTATAGCAGTCTCAATCCAGAATTCATACCTCAATATAAGGGAAGCCTGGATTGTTGCGATGAAGCCATCGTTTTCTATGATGAACATGCCTTAAAGATTAAAGGCCTTCAGAAGATGGAAGATAATCAAATAAAAAACTCCTTCTGCAGGGAAGATATAAAAGTGATTAGCGATAAAGATTTATTAAATCAAACTATAATAAAGGCAAAAGATCATTCAGATATAATTCTGTTTCTAGGCTCAGGAAATTGGGGAGGTATTAATCCAAAAGAACTATTTTAAGCTGATTTATAATGAGACTAATTGTTAATATATCAGTCGTTTGTATTTTTTGAATAATATGTTCATAAAGCCCTATAAAAACACAGGATTAAATGCCATCTATAATATGCTATTCTGCGATGACCCTTTAAATTTTGGAAATACAGATAAGCAATTTGAACATAAAGCACAGAGTCTAATCTTATCTAATTCTACAAAACTTGAGGACTTACGCAACCTCATGTTGGATGCTAACCTTGACATTAGATATCAATTATTAATTTATAATAAATTGATTCAATTAGGAGAAATACCTATTCTGCATGTATTGCTGGGAATTGTAATAGAATTGGGTCTGGATTCAGGCCTTGATGTATTGGCTGCCTATAAAAATGGAGCTGTTAGATACATCAATCAATTTGAGAAATTAATCCTTTGGGAAGCCTTGGAAGAGAATCAGATTAATCTACTCATTCAGCAATTATTTCACGAAGGTAATAAGACCTTTAAGAATTATGATCTTCAGAAATTAAGTCGTTCATCTTTACCAGGAGTTGGAGTCCTTAGAATTAGTTTATTAAGATCCGATGGAACTTTTTATTTGGAAGGTTCTATCGATGATTTATTCAGCGACTCATTTACTCAACCGCTTCTTGAAGTAGCGACTTCTATAATGCAAATATTAATTGATCGATCATTGAATTCTTCCGATCGAAATGATTAATTTTATACTTCAATTGTTTTAAATGAAAATTGGATTGTTAGCGATTTTGGTGCTTTCGATACTCGGCGCCATCTATTTTATCTTTAAAGGAACTAAAACAAAAATTAAGAAGAAGGAGACAAAGGAATTTGTACATGGATCATTTTTAGTGCGGCTTACTTTAACAACATCAAAGACTATAAATATAAATTATGGGTATGTGGATCAGTCAACCGTTTATTATGAAGTTTTCTATAAAAATAACCCAGTAGTTTTTCCTGGCCGTTTAGAATCTAATACAGGATTGCCCTTTCTCTGGCAGGTTTATATATTGGAAGGTGCGCCATACCCAAGCTTTATCGCAGGTAGCCAAAGTTTATACCTGATATATGAAAAGGATAGTAAAGTAATAATTACTCCAATTTCAGAACAAAGTTCTGATTTTGCCTCTATTCAGTTGTTGGATAGTCAGCAGGGACAACCAGGAGAATTTAAGGAGGTATATATGCAAAGTGAATTATGCGATACTCTCAAAAGAATTGAAGGAGGGCAATACTTATTGATATCGGAGCATAATGTTCTTGATATATCTACTGAAAACATTGTTAGCTTTAATACTCAAAACAATTCAGTACAAAATTATTCTTTTCCTTCTCCTAAAGGAGCTTTGGCATTTTCACCGGATCACAAAAATATTGTATTTCGAGGGGAGTTTCAGAGTTGGAGTGTTGAGAACGATAAAATTCCAGATTCAGATAATGCATTAATTGTTTATAACTATATATCAGATTCTGCCTATGCTTTAATTTTTGACGATACAGAGCTCAGAGTTGGAGATGTGCAGGATTTGAATTTGGAATGGTTTAATACTTATTTTGAATGGCAGAAACATTCTTCTGGTGAGTTAATACTTGTTAGAAGAAAATTAGAGAAGCTAATGCCCTGGATTGGAAAATATGATCCAAAAGATAACTACTACTATTTATTTCCTGTAAAATCCGAAATGCTAACGGAATTTCTGGATTTTGTATTAAAACAATTAAAATGGCCTAAGGAAAATATTGTGCTTGATGAAACAAAAGAATATTCAGGTCGTACTCTTGAAATCAGCGACGGAAGACTTAAATTTGATATTAATCTAAGATTGGATGATCAAAAGATTAGTTTTAGTAAAAACCTTTATCTGGAAAAATCACCCGAACATGAGGAAATTGTAAAAAGAATTTCAGAAGCTTTTAATAGTGAATTAAAATCTGGAAAGTATCAAGAACATTTTGATCGCAAAATGAGTCAGACAAAGAAAATTCTAGGCATAAAATAATTTATTCATCCTTTTTATAATTTACGACCAGGAGATTGCCGAAAATCCATAATAGAGTAGGCCTAAACCTTTAAAATTAAAATGAAATGAAAAGAAGTACCTTCTTATTTACTGCAGCCATTCTTGGATTTGCATTAGGATTGACAATGTTCTTTACTCCGGACAAAACTGCCCAGGGTTTTGGTGTGGAATCAACACCTATAATCAGTATACTTTTTAGAGCATTTGGTATTATGATATTTGGTTCGGCCTTAATATTCTATCTTATAAGGAATCATGCAGATAATCCAACATTCAAGGTAGTATTATTAGTCAATTTTATTACTCATATTCTTGGTTTGTTGCCTGATATTTTAAGTGTTAAGGATGGATTACTGGAATTTATGAAAATATTACCCGGACAGTTATTGCATTTGTTTATCGCAATTGGTTCTTTGATTTATTATCGAAGAATGAATTAAAAAATCAAGAGAAATAACTAACCAAATCAAACTAAAATATTTAGATACATTGCAATAATATCTAAACACTAAAGATGATATTTTTGCAATAAATTTTTAACAATGAGCAATAGAGTAGTGCATTTTGAAATTCCTTGTGAGCATCCAGAAACAACAATGAATTTTTTCAAAGAAGTTTTTGGTTGGACCTTTCAGCAGTTTGGAACTGAGGATTACTGGACAGTTTTAACTGGTGACGATAAAACTCCAGGAATTAATGGGGGTCTAATGAAGAAAAGAGATCCTCAGCAACCAATCGTTAACTCGATTGATGTGAATGACATTGATGTTGCAATTAGTAAGATAGAAAAGGCAGGAGGACTTATTGTTGTTCCAAAAATGCCTATTCCTACAGTAGGTTGGCTTGCCTATTTTAAAGATCCAGAAGGTAATATTCATGGAGTATATCAGTCTGATGAATCAGCAAGTATGCCATAGAAAAATTATAATCATTGAAAGAAGAAGTTAAGAAATATCATTTAAATCTGACCGATACGGATAAAGAAATCTGCGATGTTTTATGGAAGGAAATTTGTAAAACTCTTTCTACTGCAGAATATAAAATATGGCATGCACATCCGGTTTGGTTTATCGAAGGTAATCCAATCGTCGGATATAGTAAATTAAAAAATTGTATTCGATTGTTATTCTGGAGCGGCCAGAGTTTTGAAGAAGTAGATTTGAAAAATGAAGGCAGTTTTAAAGCAGCAGAAATGAGATATACATCTAAGGATCAAATTAATGCCAAGGATCTTAAAAGGTGGCTTGAAAAATCTATAGATATTCAGTGGGATTATAAAAACATTGTTAAAAGAAAAGGTGTTTTAGAGAGATTAAAGTAATTATTAATAAATTACTTTTGTAATTATAGAAGGTTGACTTTAAGTTAATGTAATTTTCTATTTAAATGGTTCCATATGCTTGAACTTAGACCAATTTGTGAATATTGTGCAAAAGAGTTGCCCAACGATAGCCATGATGCGATGATTTGTTCTTTTGAATGCACATTTTGTAAGACCTGTGTTGAAACAATTCTTGAAAATGTTTGCCCAAATTGTGGTGGAGGATTTGAGTCTAGACCAACAAGACCGAAGTCAATGCTTGAAAAATATCCAGTGCAAAAGATTCAAGTGCAAAAACCAATTGATCTGAAATCTTTTGAAAAAATAAAAATAAGAAACAAATCCATTGATCCCCGGAATCGATAATGTCTTGTGTATTTTTATTTATACATAGAGTGAAGTAGTATAGATTAAAGGATATAAAATGAAATAATAAATAAATAATTGAACGTAATGGAATTTGATCTAAATAAAGCATTAGAAATTTTACAACGGACACCTAAGGTACTTAATGAATTGTTGCATAATCTATCCGATGACTGGTCTAAGGTCAACGAGGGAGGTGAAACCTGGTCAGCTTATGATGTCATGGGGCATTTGATTCATGGAGAAAATACCGATTGGATTGCTCGTGTGGAGATTTGTCTTTCCGATGGAGGTCAAAAAACCTTTACACCATTTGATCGGTTTGCACAATTTGAAGAATCAAAAGGAAAAACATTGAATCAATTGCTCTCGGAATTCGAGCAATTAAGAAATCAAAACATCTTTCGATTAAAAAGCTATAACATCAATAAAGAGACACTAACTAAAACAGCGATTCATCCAACATTTGGAGAAGTGAATCTTAAGAATCTTATATCGACCTGGGTCGTTCACGATCTTGATCATCTCTATCAGATTTCAAGAGTTATGGCAAAGCAGTATACCAAAGAGGTAGGGCCATGGATAGAGTTTATAAAGATATTAAGACAAGAATAATAAATACTTAAGGTTAAATTATATTGCGACTTAAGAGTAAATTATTTTATAAATAATATGCTTCCTTCTAATTCAAAATTTTTATTAAGAAAAGTAATCACTTGTTTTTATACAAATAATCTAAACAACATATAAAGACCAGCACTTAAAAGTATTGTCGCAGGTAAGGTTAAGATCCAAGCTAAAACAATATTTTTTACAGTCCCGGCTTGCAAATTTTTTATTCCTTTGGTCGCGACCATAGCTCCGGCTACGCCTGAAGAAAGTACGTGCGTAGTTGATACTGGAAGACCTAAACCTGAAGCAAGACCAATTGTACTAGAAGCAACAATTTCAGCTGTGGCTCCTTCAGCAAATGTCATATTGCGTTTACCAATTTTTTCACCAATAGTAATTACTATTCTTTTCCAGCCAATCATGGTCCCAATTCCAAGCGACAAAGAAATTGCCAATATGGTCCAAAATGGGATATACGTGGTGTATTCTTTAAGGTTTTTAATAGTGTCTTTTATGAGCTTAAGATCTTTCTTATCACTAAATACATTTGGTTCTTTAGCCAAAATATCGAGATCTTTTGCCACGATACCAATTTGTCTCCTCACCCGCATAACATCTTTGACATTATTGCGGTCCATGCCATTTAAAAAATTAGCAAAAGTTCCAACACTTGCCGCTTTATTGCACATAATGGCTTCTAATTCATAGTTGTTGGTTGATTCTTCTATAATCCTTTTTTCAACAATTTGTAGTTGCCTTGCCAACGCTATATGATCCAAATCTGGTGAAAGGGCGAATTGAGTTGGCAGAAAAGCTATAAGGACTATTAAAATCAAACCAATTCCTTTCTGTCCATCGTTAGATCCGTGAAAAAAACTTACCAGAGTACAGGTGCAAATTAAGATTACGCGAATATAAAAAGGAGGTACATGATCTGCATCTGGTTCCTTAAATACAGTTTTATCTTCTACAATTCTTTTAAGAATAAACATTAAGATGATAGCCAACGAAAATCCAAATAAAGGGGAAATGAGCAGTGAGTTGCCAATTTTTATAGCCTCGTTCCAATTGACCCCTACTTTACCTGAATTACCAGGCAAGGCTGCATAGGCTATTCCAGCACCCAGTAAAGATCCGATCATGGTATGCGAACTACTACATGGAATTCCAAAATACCAGGTTCCTAAATTCCAAATAATGGAACCAATCAACACCGCTAAAACCATGGCCACCGCTTCATGGGTACTTCTGTTAAGTACCGTTTCCATGGGCAGGATGGAAGATATTTTAGTGGCAACGGCCATACCAAATATGTAGGAGCTTGCTATAACTCCAAGAAAATTCATAAATCCCGACCAGACTACGGCCTGAATAGGTCTCAGAGATCTTGTATAAATGACAGTGGCCACTGCATTTGCGGTATCGTGGAAGCCATTAACAAATTCAAAAAAGCATACTAAAAAAATGCAAATAAAGAACATCAAGAGAATGACTCCAGTAAGTCCAATTTCGATACCAAACATTTTTTGTTAATTTGGCTCAAAGTACTATAGAATTTTCAGAATAAACTAATCTTTCATTCTATAAAATTGTTATCAAAGTCAATTTATTCAGATTTTCCTGAAAGTGATTGAGTTATGATAAAACTTATAAAATTTATTTTTAAACTTCTGCTCCTCGCAGGTTTAACGGCCTTTAAGCATGGTGAGCTAGGTATTTTAAGTGAATTCAAATGGTTGTCTAGTTCGGTCACAAGATTTGTATTAAATTTTGCAATTTTTTGGTTGAGTCTGAATATCATTATTCGAATGATTCAGCTCATTTATCGTAAACGAAAAAAGTATGGGGATAAATTTTCTGACAACGTTATCGTAGGGTTGCAGAACATTTACTATTTGTTCGGATTTGCGGGTTTAATAATTATGATCCTTGGTCTTCTGGGAATTGAGCCTAAAGAATTAATAACCGGTCTATCAATTATTGCCGCATCAATCGCGATAATAACGAAAGAATTGGCTATGGATATTATTTGTGGAATTCAAATTAGTTTTTCTAAGGACTTAGCCATAGGAGATTATGTAAAAATCGGAGAACAAAAAGGAAGGGTTATCGATATTAATATCACCAAAATTATTTTACAAAATGTGAACGATGATATTATTTATATACCTAATTCAAAAGCATATTTTTCAGAACTAATTAATTACACCCAAAAAGAAATTCGAAAATATAATGTGGATTTTTCTATACACCCCAATCATACAATTCCATTAGAAACACTGCATCAGATTTTTAAGGAAGTGCTTAAAGAATATATAGAATTCTTGGATTCAAATGAACAATCTCTTAGGATAGAGGGGATTAGCAATGATGAAATACGTTATAAAATTCAGTATAAGTTAAATCAGGTAAATCCAAAAGTAGCGGAAGAAATAAAGTCAAAATTGATGAATGCCCTCATTAATAAAATACATCATGTTCAAAATTCATTATAGATGAGTTTTATCAACAAGGCTCGATTTAATAATCTCGTGAGTCGATTAAGTTGTAATGTATTGATTTAAATTTTAGTATTTAACAAACTTGAAATATTGCCGAATTGAATGCGGAATATCAATTAGTACATAGTATGTTCCTTCGGTAAGTTGATAGGTGCTTAAGTTTAGATGAGTTTCATTGACTGGAATCATCTTTGTAAAGTTAATTTGACCAAGGCAATTTATAATCACCACATTAATCTTCATTTCAGACTGACTATTGTTTTTAAAAACCAATTGGTCATTGTTTTGATCATAGTAAAAATCTAAAATCTTATTTTCTTTTATTTCGTTAACCTGAGTTAAGCATTCGGATATATCTGAGCAATAACATCTCTTGGGTAGACTGCAATCCAAAACAAATGGATTTGGTTTTTGATCCTGATAGGTCGCAATTTTATAAGTTCGATACCATTCTAGAGAGTCAACGGGATCTTTAAGGTGCCATTGACAAAGTGTAGGTCTCATTTCTTCAAAGAATGCACGATCAGCTTGAATTTCATACATAGTGAAGAAATAGAATATAGCTCTTGCGACATTCCCCTTATGATCTTCGCGGGGTTCGAAGTATCCACTAATGCTCTCGCTGTATTCATCTATCTGCTGCTTTGGGATACTTGATATTTCTGAAGATCGGTAATACCATGATTTAGTTTTGGTATCCACAATGTCTGCATATGGATAATTCAAACGAGCTTCGTTAACCGCGGCTCGAGAAGGAAACAAGTGATGCATATCGGATTTGGCATTACCGGTTTCAGCCCCTTTGCTTTGAGGGAAAGTGTGTTCGCAATTTATTCCGTTGGCAGAGCCCGACTTTGACAGATAATCAATAGGGTTTGAATAAGTTGGATCTAGATATAGGGTATGATGTGAATAAACACAAGAAACTGAATCTTTAATGTTGTAGATTTCCTTATAAATTTTGTAACGGGCATCTGTATAATTCAGGACTGTTGCTGGCTTGTAATCCGTAAAAAGATGATTTATTAATGTTGCGCCGTTTTCACCAGGAAATACGTCTAAGTGTTTAAACTGAGCAAAAAGCACAAAAGATGTAAAGGCAAAAAATATATTCGAAAGTAGAAAACGAATCACCATGCAAAATTACCATCTTTGTGAGTATTCAACAATGCAAAGACGTGAATATTGAAAAATTTATACAATACTGCGAATCTAAACCATTTGTTACCTACGATACTCCTTTTGGGCCTGATACACTAACTTTCAGGGTTTACAATAAAATATTTGCCATCACTGGGTTAGATGAGTCAGAATTTAAGGTCAACCTCAAATGTGACCCTGAATATTCTCTTCAGTTAAGAGAGGAATATCAAGAGATTGCTCCCGGATATCATATGAATAAAAAACATTGGAATACTGTTAAATTTGATGGAACAATACCTCTAACCTTGCTTAAGAAGTTAATTGACCATTCATATGAATTGGTACTTTCAAGCATTTCAAATAAGCAACGTGCAAAAAAACATTAGGAAATTTGACATAATAATCGTTGGAGGTGGGATCAGTGGTAGTTTAATGGCCTTTGAATTATTACAGCATGGAAAGACAGTTTTGCTGATTCATTCACCAATGACGGGTGAAGCCACCCCAATTAGTTCAGGTTTAATTAATCCTATTACAGGATTAAGATTTGTCAAGACATGGAAATATGAATTGCTTCGTGAACGTATGCTTTTCATGTATTTAAAACTGCAAGAACACTTTCAGAGTAATTTTATTTTCGAGCATGAAATTCTAATTGAATTATCCAATGCTCAGGAGGAGAATAATTGGCATACTAGACTTGGAGAAGAAAGCTATGGAGAATTTTGTAAAGCAGTCGGCCACTGGGATTCTAATCTTTATAGAAATAACTTGCCATATTCGTATGGAAAAATAACTAAATCGCATCAAGTCGATCTATCCGCAATTTGCAAAAACATTCACAATGAATTAATGATAATGAATCAATATGAGGAGTTTATTTTTGATTATTCACTTTGCAGAATAGAGCATAATTTAGTGAATTATGATGATAAATTTCGTTCCAAGTCAATCATCTTTTGTGAAGGGAGTCGAGTGTTGGAAAATCCATATTTTAACTGGATTCCAATCGCGTCCTTGAAAGGAGAAAGATTGTTATTAGATACCACCCTTCAGGAATCGATAATATATCATGGAAAATACTCGATTATACCCATGAGGAAACATCTTTGGATTGGTTCTAATTATTCTTTATCAGATCGATCGTTATCAGTGACTTTGGAAGAAAAAATGTTGCAGTTGGAATTTGCCAAAACGATTCTACAGATTCCGGTAACTTGTATAGATCATAGTTTTGGAATAAGAGCTGCAAGTCGTGACAGAAGGCCGGTCGTGGGAAGGCATCCTAATTATAATAACTTATATATATTAAACGGTCTTGGCACTAAAGGAGCCTCATTAGCTCCTTATTGTGTTGAATTGTTGGCTGAAATGATCTTAAATGATAAAGAACCTGATCAAGAAATAAACCTTAAAAGATTTGTTAAAAGGATGGTCTGAATTAATAATATATTACTTTATTAGCGTTTACATATAAAATCAGATGAATGAAGCTTTTAATAGCCTTAACAACAATTATTTTCACTCTTGGCGCAATTATAAAAAAGGATAATAAATCCACTCAAATGGTCAATAAGCAATATCCTGAATACATCAATGAGTGGGCAGAAATAAATAAACTTATTGAGGATGGTCTACTAGAAGATGCTCTTATCAAATTAGAGTTACTTCATGCACTATCGATCAAAGAAGATAATAAACCTCAAGTTTATAAAACTCTGGTTATTATTCAAAAACTTAGTTCACAAAAAGATGAGCACTATACCGCTGGTATAATCTCAAGACTAGAGACTAAAATTCCTTCTCTGGATATTATAAATCAAGCACTGATAAAATCTGTATTAGCGACACTTTATTTTAATCTTGCCAATCAAGTTAATGCGTATGGACAAAAGTCTGAAATTGCAGGCGTTGAGCAAGATACTTCAGATATTAATACTTGGTCGAAGCAAAAGTTGATAAGAAAGTCTAATGAACTTATGCTGGAATCGCTCAGACAACCAGAGTCTCTGAATGAAACAACGGAAGATTTTAAAACCGTTATTATTGAGTCTGAAAATAAAGAACAAGCTCCTGTAAGTCTTTTTGAACTTCTAATGCAGAGGGCAGTAAATCATTTTAGCAATGAGCAATCTGAGTTAACAGATTTTAATTGGTCTGTTGAGAAAGATGTTCAGTTTGCGAATTTTGAAAAATTCATAAAGTCAGACGTCAAAGCACATCCGGTTTTTCAATTATATCAAGATTGGCTTAAGTATCTAATCGCCCAAAACGACCTAAAACTTCAAATCTATGTCAACCTTCAAAGATTAAAGTATGCCTACCGATTGCTAGGTCAATCTAATCATATTTATTATAAGGAATCATTACGTCAATTTTACATCGAAAATAAAGCCAGTCAACTTAGTTCAATGATTTTAAGGGATCTGATCGATTATTACTTTACGAATGATAATGAAATCGAAGACAAAAAGAATAATTATCAGATTGCAGATTCTTTGTGCCAAAATGGGAAAAATATTTTTAAAGATACTACGAGTATAAAATATTTTGAGAGCATCCAAAATGCCATCAGAAGGCCAAACCTTGAGATTTTCCAGGAAAGAATCATTCCTGCCAATGAAAATAGTAAAATACTTTTAAATTTTGCTAATCTCAAAAGTATAAAATTTCGAATCTATAAAATACCCTTAACGGGCCTCAAAGATATTATACCACCTGAATTGAACTTGAAAGATGGAATACCTTCTAATTTTAAGTTAATTCGGGAATGGAGTGATAGTTGGAAGAGTCCTGACGATTTTAAACCTCATAGTGTTGAGTTGAAAATTGATCCATTAGATCTAGGCTATTATTATATAGAAGGATTTGACCCAATCAAAAGTGAGGAAAATTCAATAAAATGTGGCTCTTATTTTTTGGTTAGCAATTTAGCTACTTTTCAAGTCAGTGAGAGGGGAGAGAATTCTAAGATCTTTGTAGTGGATCGAAATTCAGGTCAGCCTGTTTCCAAAGCGAAAGTAGTCTTTTACACATATCGCAGAGATCGGTATGATCAGCCTCCAAAATTAAATTTGCATTCAACAAAAGTGACCAACAAGGAAGGGTTTGTGTCCTCTCCATCTAAAGACTATCTTCAATATTATGTTGCGAAGAGCAAAGACATAATGACAAATAATGAGGCTGCACATTCTTCATATGATTATAATCAATCTGATTACAATCAGATCCATTTTTTTACCGATCGAAGCCTGTACAGACCTGGTCAGACTGTATATTTCAAAATTCTGGCTATTCGTTATCCTGGGAATGGCGAATATCCGAATATTATTCCCAACAAATCATTTAATGTAATTCTAAAAAATCCAAATTATCAGCAAGTACAGGAATTAAAACTAAAAACAAATAGTTACGGATCTGCGCAAGGTTCATTTATTATTCCAAGTGGTGGACTTAATGGAATTTTTACTTTGGAGTCTATGAACGGTAGCACAGGTATACAAGTCGATGAATATAAAAGGCCAAACTTTGAAATAGTATTTGATACGATTAAGGAGAATTATAAACTCAATGATAAAATTACAGTACGAGGAGTAGCTAGGACATTTAATGGAATTCCATTGGAATCAACGACTGTAAAATATCGTGTTAATCGTCAGAATTATTTTCCTTATTATGATTTATGGAGATCTTATAGACCAGGTCCCATGAATAATGAACAAATTGAATTTGGATCGGTACTTACCAATGATAATGGGCAGTTTGAATTTACTTTTGTAGCTAGGCCATCAATCGATCCTGTATTTAATGAATCTATTCAGCAATTTATTGCAGAGGTGGATGCGACGGATCAAAATCAAGAAACCAGATCCGGTACACAATCAATAAGCTTATCTTCAAAGAGTTTATTTGTAAAGTCAAATATTGATTCTTATCTATTATCTGACAATGACTCTTTAATGTTTCAGTCAATTAATATTGGAGGAATTCCTACGAGATGTGATTTAACGATTAATGTCTATTCACTTCAACAGCCAAAGTCATTTTTAAAAGAGAGATTATGGGCAGAACCTGATATTAAAAGATTTGAATTGGACGAGTTTAAGAAGTATTTTCCCTATGATTTATATTCTAAAGAAGATCAAATTGAAAAATGGAACATAAGAGAAAAAGTCTTTTCAAAGGATTATCAATCGGTAAGCGAGGTATTGTTATCTAATAAGTTTATAAAATCAAAGGAAGGCTCATATCGATTTGAATTAGTTGCCAAGAGTGGTGATCATAGAATGGATACTTTTTATTTTCATACTACAGTAATTCAAAACAAACTAAAAAACTTTCAGCCAGACTTGTTTGTCTCAAAAAGTACAATCGAACCCAATGAAATTTTGAATGCATTTTTTATTCCAAGTTTTGAGACATCTCACATTTACCATACATTAAATTCTAAGTCAACAAATCAAGGTGGTTGGATAAAAAATTCTTCCCTTCAAAATGTAAATTATAAAATAAAGGAAACTGATCGCGGAGGTATGATTCTAAAAAGTATTACCGTAATCAGAAACAGAGTTTTTCAAAATGTGAAGGTTATTGAAGTTCCATGGAGCAATAAAGATCTTGGAATAGAGACAATATCTTTTAGGGACAAATTGTTACCCGGACATGATGAGGAATGGAGTTTTAAAATATCAAACAAAATAAAAAGTAAGGAACGCTTTGAGTTGTTAGCTTCCATGTATGATCAGTCGCTAGATCAAATACTTCCTCATCAATGGAATTTAAGTGTGAAGCCAGTATATCTGGATAAGAACAATATATTTTCATCAACGGTAAGTTATGGTGCATGGCTTAAAAAATATTTTGAAGATAGCCAACCTTATACAATAGGTATGAATGGTTTGAGTATAATGCCCCAACTCAACTTGTTTGGCATAGAGCAAATTTATTTTAGCAGGATGTATGAAGCTGCTCCAATGTCTGAAGGTGTGAGAACTGAAAGGTCAGGAGGTAAACCACATTCCAAGGATGTTTCTATTGATGCTGTGGAGGATAAAAGTTCAAATCAAGTACAAAAAGCTATCCTTAAAGAAATAACTAAATCCGAATACTCAGTAAGGAAGAACCTTAACGAAACAGTATTTTATTATCCACAATTACTTACGGACTCAGCGGGTAACATTACAATGAAATTTAAAATGAATGAAGCAATGACTAAATGGAAGTTGCAGCTTTTTGCTCATTCATTGGATCTTAAATTTGGTTTTCAAACCTTTGAGGTGGTGACCCGTAAACCAATTCAGATAAGACCGTATTACCCAAGGTTTGTTCGTCAAGGTGATGATATCTCAATTTTTGCAATGATTTCAAATCTTTCAGAAGAAAAGCAAATAGGAACTGCAAGTATCAATATTATTGATCCGATTACATTAAAGGATATAACCAATGAATTTGTAGCAAGTAGTCAAACCCAAAAATTTGATCTCAAAGTAAATAATAATCTGAATCTAAATTGGCAACTCAAAATTCCAATGGATGAGACTAGATCTTTGCTCATGAGATTTTCAGCTACTGGTAATTCACATAACGATGCTGAAGAGATGTTTGTTCCAGTAATGAGTAATACCAAACTTATTACTGAAACTTTGCCATTGCCTATTAAGGGAGGTGAGAAAAGAGATTTCTTTTTTGAATCTATGAAAAGATCTATTTCGGCTGGAGCTCGTCCTCATTTGTTTACCCTTGAGATGACATCTCATCCGGTATGGTATGCTATACAAGCATTGCCGTATATGATGGAATACCCTCATGAATGTAATGAGCAAATAATGTCTCGAATTTTTGCTAATGCCATTGGAACAACTATAATGAGAAAATATCCTAAAGTAGCCGCAACGCTTAAATCCATTCAAGCAGAAGGAAAAATGCAATCGAAACTTCTGCAGAATCAGGAATTAAAATCAGCTCTAATAGAAGAAACTCCTTGGGTTTTGCAAGCTCAATCGGAAACTGAACAAATGCAACGTATTGCTTTGCTGATGGATTTTAACACGATGGATGAATCCTTGCAACAGGCAATTGCCCGATTAAAGCAAAGACAAAATAGTGATGGTAGCTTTAGTTGGTTTCCAGGTTTTTATCCTGATCGATATATGACTCAACATATTGTCAATCAGATAGCACATTTAAATCGATTAAAAATTGAAAAGAATATTCTAGAACCTTTAACTCAAATGGCCATTAAAGCTAGAGGATTTTTGGATTATAGTATTCAAAAGGAGTACGAAGAATTGTCCAGACAAGTTAAAGAAGGAAAACGTTCTTGGGAGGATAATAATTTGACAAGTTTAATTATCCATTACTATTATTGTAAAACACAATTTTCCGATTGGAAAAGTGAGGGTATTTTAAGTAGCATTGATAATTACTATCTTAATCAAATGAAGAATTTTTGGATTAAGAGCAATTTGTATGATCAAGGCTTATGTGCACTGATATCCTATAGAAAAGGAAATATTGACTTGGCTAAACTCATAATGAATTCTCTGAAACAAAGATCACTGCTCAGCGATGAACTCGGAAGATTTTGGAAAAATGCATGGTCCTATTATTGGTTTCAGCAACCAATTGAAACTCAGGCTTTGATGATCGAATTATTTTTTGAAATAGATAAAGATCCAAAAATTGTTGATGAATTAAAGATATGGTTATTGAAAAATAAGCAAACCCAACATTGGGGAACAACAAAATCAACGAGTGAAGCCATTTTTGCATTACTTGCCTTTGGAGATAATTATGTAGAAGAATTTGCTCCGGTTAAAATGATGTTAGGTAATGATATTGTCAATATGACTAATTCTTCAAGTGGAACTTCATATTTTAAAGACAGTTGGAATAAATCAGAAATAAAATCGGATTTTTCAAATATACAACTTTCTAATCCTAATAAATCGATTGCATGGGGAACTGCTTATTTTCAATATTTTCAAAGTTTGGATAAAGTAGAGCAATCCGATATGAAGGAATTAATTCTTAAAAAGGAGTTATACTTAAAATCAGACTCGGATAAAGCTGCCAAACTAATTCCGATAAGTTCAACCACCAATATAAAAACCGGGGATAAGGTAACAGCAAGAATTATTATTAAATCAGATAGGCCAATGGATTATGTTCACCTTAAAGTGATGAGGTCTGCTGGTCTTGAACCTATTAATCAATTATCAGGTTATCAATATTCAGGTGGTTTGTCTTATTACCTTAGTCCTCGAGATTTATCCACAGATTTTTTCATAAGCTACTTGCCCAAAGGAACTTTTGTACTTGAATACGACATGAGAGCCTCATTTAAAGGCAAATTTTCGGATGGATTGAGTAGTATTCAGTGCATGTACGCGCCAGAGTTTGGAGCACATAGTAAAGGAATTAAGATCAGTATTGAATAACTCTTAAGAGTCTTAGTGCCATTTTTTGCGATTAAATGCAAAAAATGTATATAATATACGTATATAAGTCCTTGAATTAGCTTAGATTAGGTAATTTTGCGGCCGAAACGATCCCCTTAGATGGAATTAATTAGGAATTTTTGTGTTATTGCGCATATCGATCACGGTAAAAGCACCCTCTCTGATCGATTGCTTGAATTTACTAAAACTATTTCTGAAAGGAATATGCAAGCACAGGCGCTTGATGATATGGATTTGGAAAGAGAACGAGGAATTACTATAAAAGCTCATGCCATTCAGTTACTCTACGAGCACACTAACAAGAAATTATACAAGTTTAATCTTATTGATACCCCTGGTCATGTTGATTTTTCATATGAAGTAAGCCGATCCATTGCCGCGTGTGAAGGAGCACTCCTTCTGGTGGATGCAACCCAAGGCATTCAGGCCCAAACAATCTCCAATCTGTACCTGGCGATTGAACATAATCTCGAAATTATCCCTATCCTTAATAAGATTGATATGGATAATGCACAGATTGATATGGTATCTGATCAAATTATTGACCTAATTGGTTGTGATAAGTCAGAAATTATCCTGGCAAGTGGAAAAACGGGAATTGGCGTACCAGACATTATGAAGGCTATTGTTGAAAGAATTCCAGCACCAAAAGGTGACCCAAATGCTCCATTACAAGCTTTGGTCTTTGATTCGGTATTTAATTCGTTCCGAGGTATTATCGTTTATTACCGAATCATGAATGGAATTCTTAAGAAAGGACAGAGAATTCGATTTATTAATACGGGTAGTGAGTATGATGCAGAGGAGGTTGGATTTTTGAAAATGGAGCTTATTCCTCAATTGGAAGTTGGTTGCGGAGATGTTGGTTATGTAATTACTGGAATAAAGGATGCCAAAGAAGTTAAAGTCGGGGATACCTTGACATTGGTTAGTAATCCATCAACAGAATCGATTAAAGGTTTTGAAGAAGTTAAGCCAATGGTATTTGCAGGGATTTATCCAATCGAAAATGAGCACTTTGAAGACCTAAGAGATAGCTTAGAAAAGCTTCAATTAAATGATTCCTCTTTGATTTATGAACCAGAAACTTCAGTTGCCTTAGGGTTTGGATTTCGATGTGGGTTTCTAGGAATGTTACACCTTGAAATTATTCAGGAGCGACTTTCACGGGAATTTAATCAGGAAGTTATTACCACGGTTCCCAACGTATCATACGTTGCTAAAAATACTAAAGGTGAAATTTTAAAAATCAATACGCCTAATGATCTTCCAGAACCTAATTTATTAGAATATGTCGAAGAACCATACATCAGGGCACAAATCATTACTAAGCCTGAATATATAGGAACAATTATTAAGCTCTGTATGGAGAAAAGAGGTAGTCTTGACAAACAGCATTACCTTACCCAAGATCGGGTTGAACTTACCTTTAGCATGCCTTTGGCAGAAATTGTATTTGACTTTTACGATCGCTTAAAATCGTCAACCCGTGGTTATGCTTCATTTGATTATCATCCTTTAGATTACCGAAAATCTGACTTAATAAAACTGGATATTAAGTTAAATGGTGAGAGTGTTGATGCTTTAACAGCATTGGTGCATAGAACAAAGGCAGAATCAGTAGGTAGAAAAATGTGTAAAAAGCTGAAGGAAATCTTACCTCAACATCAGTTTGTTATTGCTATTCAAGCAGCCATTGGTGGAAAGATAATAGCAAGAGAAACAATCTCTGCTTTAAGAAAAGATGTTACCGCAAAATGTTATGGCGGAGATATTTCACGAAAGAGAAAATTATTAGAAAAACAAAAAGAAGGAAAGAAGAAGATGCGTCAGATCGGAACGGTCGATGTTCCTCAAAAAGCCTTTCTGGATGTATTAAAACTCGATGATTAAAAGATTGAGATATGCAAAATTATTTTGATCCTCTAATCCGGGATATTATAACTGTATTTAAAGATGATTTTGGAATATCGGTTAATAAATCCGATATAATACTTTCTCCTTGCCGGAAGGAATTTGAGGGTGAGATGACCTTAGTTGTATTTAATTGGAGCAAAACGGTAGGAAAAGCGCCTGATCAATTAGCCAATCATATTGGGCAAGCTTTACTCTCTAAGAATTCAATTGCGAATTTCAACGTAGTTAAGGGTTTTTTAAATATCAGCTTGTTAAACTCATTTTGGATAAATCATTTGACAAGTTTAGATCAAACAAAAATTTCAGAGATCATTAGAGTAGACCATGCACAAAAAATTATCCTGGAATATTGTTCACCGAATACCAACAAACCTCTTCACCTTGGACATATTCGTAACATTCTGATCGGATGGAGTATTTATAGCATTTTAAAATCCATTGGCCATAATGTTTCAACAACTCAAGTTATAAATGATCGGGGTATTGCCATTTGTAAAAGTATGTTGGCATGGAAATTATATGGAGAAGCACAAACACCAGAAAGCACGGGCATTAAGGGTGATCATTTTATTGGGAAATACTACGTTTTGTTTGAAACTAAATTCCGTGAAGAATATTCAAATTGGCAGAATACTCCTGATGGCAGAAAAATCTTAAAAGAGAATAATACAAAGGGATTATCTGTTGATGAGTTTTTTAAAGAGTACAAGAATGATTATTTTAATAAGTTTAGTGCTCTCGGACAGCAAGCCAAAGAGATGTTAATTAGTTGGGAAGCTGGAGATAAAGATACTCTTTCACTTTGGAGTCAGATGAATCAATGGGTTTACGATGGATTTGAAAAAACATTTAATAAATTAGGAGTGCACTTTGATTCTAATTATTATGAATCAAAAACGTATCTTCTCGGAAAGGATATTATTGCAAAGGGATTACAGCAAGGAGTTTTTACACAGGACAAAGATGGTTCAGTTTGGATTGATCTGACAGATGTTGGGTTGGATCGAAAGATAGTATTAAGGTCAGATGGAACTTCAGTTTATATTACACAAGACCTAGGCACTGCCGATCAAAGGAATGAGCATTTTCATGCTGATCAATATATTTATGTTGTAGCGAATGAACAAGATTACCATTTTAAAGTGTTAAAAGAGAGTCTTCGCAAGTTGCAAATGCCATATGCCGACGGGATTCATCATTTGAGTTACGGGATGGTTGAGCTGCCATCCGGAAGAATGAAATCAAGAGAAGGAACGATTGTTGATGCTGATGAGTTAATAGATGAAGTAATTTATGAAGCAACTCAATCAGCTCATGAGAGAGGTGAATTGGATGAACTAAGTTCAGATGAAAAAAATTTAGTCATCCAAAAAATCGCCATGTCGGCGCTTAAGTACTTTATTCTTAAAGTACAGGCTAAAAAGAAAATGATATTTAATCCGTCTGAATCAGTGGATATGCAAGGTCATACGGGACCTTACATAGCCAATGCCTTTGTTAGAATTCAGTCTATTCTTCGAAGAAGAAAGCCTCAGGCGAAAATCTCAAATCAGCTTATAATTAATGAGCATGAAAAATCACTTATACTTCAATGTCTTGAATATAAAACGATAATTCATCAGTCCGCAAAAGACTTAGATCCATCGCATCTGGCAAATTTTTTATATACTCTAGCCAAAGATTTTCACCGTTATTATCATGATCATAGAATACTAAATGCAGAAACGGATGATATCATTGAATGGAGATTGAAATTGTGTCAAACCATTGGAAATTATCTTGAACATGGAATGAACTGTCTGGGTATAAGCATGCCTGAAAGAATGTAATTAAAGAATGCAAAAAATGAGCGAGAGCAATAATATAAATAGAAATTTTATTACTGATATCATTGAAGAAGATATTCGAAATAACAAACATCAAGGTAGAATTCACACTCGTTTTCCACCTGAACCTAATGGTTATTTACATATTGGACATGCTAAATCAATTTGCCTCAACTTTGGATTAGCTAAAATGTATAATGGTAAAACGAATTTAAGATTTGACGATACCAATCCGGTAAAAGAAGATGTCGAATATGTCGATTCTATAAAGGAGGATATACGCTGGTTGGGTTTTGATTGGGAGGAAAGAGAGTATTACGCCTCAGACTACTTTCAACAATTGTATGAATTTGCCGTTCAACTAATAAAAGAGGGTAAAGCTTATGTCGATGATTCTTCGGCAGAAGAAATCAATCAAATGCGCGGAATTCCAACCGCTCCTGGTGTATCAAGTCCTTTTAGAAACAGAAGCATTGAAGAGAATTTGCAGCTTTTTGAAGACATGAAGTTGGGAAAAAATAACGAAGGTGATAGAGTTCTTCGTGCGAAAATTGATATGTCTTCGCCTAATATGCATATGCGCGATCCTATTCTTTACCGAATACTTTATACACCACACCATAGAACAGGTAATACCTGGTGTATATATCCAACTTATGACTTCGCACATGGTCAATCTGACTCCATTGAAGGTATAACACATTCAATATGTACTTTGGAATTTGAAAATCATCGACCGCTATACAATTGGTTTATCCAAAATTTAGATATATTTCCATCAAGACAAATTGAATTTGCCAGATTGAATTTGGAATACACCTTAATGAGTAAGAGAAAACTCTTACAACTGGTTCAAGAGAATATCGTGGACGCCTGGGATGATCCAAGAATGCCAACTATCTCTGGTTTTAGAAGGAGGGGAATTCCTGCTGAAGCGTTAAGAGAATTTGCAACGGCGGTTGGTGTTGCTCGAAGGGAAAATATTATTGAGCTTTCGAAACTAGAGAATATTGTTCGGAGTCATCTTAATAATATGGCCATAAGAACTATGGCTGTCCTTGATCCAATTAAAATAGTTATAACCAATTTTGATTCAGAAATTGAATGGATGGAAGTTGAGAATAATCCGGAAGATTCAAATGCAGGAAAGAGGTTGATCCCGTTTACGAAAGAATTATATATTGAAAAGGAAGATTTTATGGAATCCCCAGATTCCAATTTTTTTAGACTTTCACCTGGAAAAATGGTTCGTCTTAAGGCTGCTTATATTATTAGATGTGATGAAAAAATCAATAACAGTGACGGTTCTTTGAAAGAATTGCATTGTTCTTACATCAAAGAGAGTAGAAGCGGACAGGATAAATCTGGGTTAAAAGTTAAAAGCGTAATACATTGGGTAAGTGCGGGAAAATCAATTCGTGCTACTGTTAATTTATACGATAAACTTTTTAACGTTCCGGAACCAGCTGCCCATGAAGATATTCATGAGATTCTAAATCCACAGTCACTGCTGGTAATGAATAATGCAGTGTTGGAAGAAAGTATGAAAGATGCTAAGAACGGAACAAGTTATCAATTCATGCGTAAGGGTTATTTCTGTCTGGACAGAAATTCAAATTCAGATAACTTGATATTCAATAGAACAATTTCTCTTAAAGATTCATTGGGAAAAGGATAAGGGAGGTATTGTTACTTCTAATCATTTCATAAACTCTATCCTTGAGTCCTTTGCGATTAGGATTATTATTCCTGAATTAATTTAAGATGAAATTTGCTTTTTCTCTTGATGACAAAATTATCAAGCTTTAGTTTATTATCAATATAATTGCCAATCTCAATGATTTGAGCAAGGTTTGAAGGTTAAATGAACATTTTTAGAAAATAGTATTATAGCCTCATCTAAATCAATGGTACTCGGAAAAGTTAAGAGCTCTTAAATAATTTATTGAGCTTAAAAAACCTAATAATTACTTTATTGGGATTTCACTATCTTGCTGGAGCATTAATGATTTACTAGTATAATTAGCATGCGAATCCAAGTATTTTTTTATAATTTGAATTCAATTAGTTGAAAGCGCCAATAATAAAAGTAGCAATTGTCGAAGACGATAAAGAGATCCTTCAATCGCTTTTACAATTATTGTCGACAGATCATGAGATGAGGGTCACTGGTACATATTTAAGTGCCGAATCATTCATTTCAGACTTTTACAAGCTTAATGCAGATGTCGTACTTATGGACATCGGATTGCCTAATAAAAGTGGTTTGCAAGCAGTGGCAGAAATGAAACCTAAAAACCCTAAGGTGCAATATATAATCTGCACAATTTATGATGATGATGAAAAAATATTTAATGCACTTTGTGTAGGAGCTACAGGTTATTTATTGAAAAATAATTCGCTAGAGGAAATTTCCGATGCCATAAAGACTGTCTTCCATGGTGGATCAATGATGTCGGCTACCATTGCCCGCAAAGTTGTACAGTCATTTCAAAACAGACAAATCCAATCACGGGAATTGGAGCAACTGACTCCTAGGCAATGGGAAATTTTAAATTTTCTCGATGAGGGATATAGGTATAAGGAAATTGCTGATAAGATGAATCTTTCCTTTGAAACCATAAGAACCTATTGCAGAAATATATATGAGGTATTGCAGGTACATTCAAGAACGGATGCATTGAATAAAGTTTTTCCAAAAAAATAGTTTTATTTAAGTGTGCCCTTATCCACATTTGTGGATTGTTGAGTAAAAACAAGGAACTTAATTTTGACTAGAATTTATATCTTTTACCAATGAAAAAGCTAATAAAATTCACTTTATATAAAAGAATTAAAGTGCTTTGTTCAGTTTGGGTCCTTGTATTTTCGAATATTCAAGCCCAGGGTGAAAGAGTTAGGGATACTGTTGCATATATTATCAATCACTATAAAGATCACATACAAGTATGCGACAATCTATCGCAATTAGGTAATTACTTTAGGGACACGGGTAATCATGATAATGCCATATCCGTGGCCAACCAACTCAAGACACTATCCGAAAAATATAACTATAAAGAAGGATTATATAATGCCTACTCCATATTAGGAAATGTTAATGTCAATCTAGGTGAATATGATAAGGGTTTATCTATTGCCAATGAATTTTTGAAAATTGCAAATATAAATAGTAATGAGTCGGCTGAGAACAAGGCCCATTATCTAAGGGTACTACTATTATATAGGAAAGGTGAATTAGATTCAGCGGTCAGCATTTCTAAAAGAATTCTTGAAAATCCTTATTTACAGTTTGATAGTGTAACTTTTCCAAAATTTATGATAACGATTGGAGGTGTTTGTTTAAAACGTGGTGATTTTCATACTGCCAATAAATATTTTTTGGAAGGTTTACAGGTAGCCGAATTGACCAGGAATGAACAAGTACAATCGGTTTGTCTAAATAACCTTGCCATCCTTAATCAAGAGCTTGGAAACTATAGGGAAGCCTTAAAGTATCAGCGAAAAGCACTGGTATTTTTTGAAAAAAATAACCTGATCCTCAATATCGGCCTACTATATGAAAACATGGGTATCCTTTATGCCAATATGGGTGTTCAGGACTCTGCCATTTTTTATTATGACAAATCACTTCTGTTTTTGAAACAGATGGGGAGTGAAGAAAATATTGCCATCCTGCATGACAATAAGGGATGGGCGCTTGCTGGCTTGAATCAACTGGATTCTGGTATGTTTTATTTGCAGTTAGCGAAGCAGGATTTTATCAGGATCAAGAGTATGGATTTAACTAAGATCGCAGATAATCGCTTAAAAATTGGGAAAGTATGCATTCAAATTGCAAAAGTTAGAAATGATCCTTCTTATTTAAAGCAAGGATTGGCAGAAATGCTTGTTGGTACAGCACTTGCAGAAAAAGAAAAAATGGAAAATATTAAAATGGATGCTTATTGGAGTCTATCTCAAATTTATGAAATCCTGGGAAATGAATCGAAGGCATACCTTTTTCTGAAAAAATACAATAACATGAGCGACTCCATCCGATCGGGGGCGCTTACTAGCCAGATAGCCGAAATGCAAACCAAATATGAAACGGAGAAAAAAGAAAATGAAATCATAAAACTCAATGCTGGTAAATTACTGGATGGAGAGAAACTAGCCCGACAAAAAACATTAAATTATTCATTGTTGGCCATAGCAGCCCTTTTATTAATTTCAGGAATCCTTAGTTATAAAAATATTCAGAATAAACGTAGAACAGAAAAGCAAGTAGCTATCCTGGAAAGACAAAATGCCATCGAAAATATGCGTAATAAAATTGCAAGTGACGTTCACGATGAAATGGGAGCTAACCTGACCCGTTTAGGTCTTAATGCGCAACAGTTGTTGCAGAATTCTGCTATGTCTGAACATGAAAAACAAATTATCGAAAAAATGGCTTTGCAATCCAAAGAAATAATAACTGGAATGCGAGAGATCATCTGGGCGAGCAACCCTGCGAATGATAACTTGAAAAGCATGCTTGGCTTTATGCGGCAATATATAGACCGTTTTTTTGATGGTACTAATATCCGGCCTGTTGTCAACTTTCCCCATGATATAGGTGAGATAACCCTACATCCTGAGGTGAGAAGAAATCTTTTCTTTATCCTAAAGGAATCGCTGAACAATGCCATCAAATATTCAGGGAGCGACCGCATAGATATTGATTTTCATAACGAGAACGAAAACTTTAATCTCCAAATCAAAGATTACGGCAAAGGTATCGATGATCCAAACAGGGACGCATTCAGTAATGGTTTGCGGAATATGAAGATGAGAGCTGAGCTCATTCAGTCTCTTTTTAAATTAATGACCGCTCCTGGACAAGGTGTTAAAATCTCGATCGAAGGAAGACTTTATTAAGATTCTGTTCTTTTGTTTTAGATATATTAAGATTCATCAAATATAAAATCTAAATCTATTACTTTTTACTAATCGTGCAGGTATAAATTTATCAAGCTTACATTGCTTCTTCTTTTGATTTCTTAGCAATTATTTTTTCTTGCATTTCTATGTTTTAGTCATAATCCACAAAAGTGGATTGTCTCAGGGGTTCAATGCCTACTAATTTTACTTCATTATTTTTTATTTAAACCTATAAAATTATAATTATGAAAAATCTATTACTTTTTACTTTTTTCCTGATGTTATTGGCATCATGTCAAAAATCGGATGAAGCTGTATCAAATTCTGACTCGAAACTTCTCGAACAGAGATCGCAACAACCAAGAGCCTTTAAAGCTAAACTTGAATCTTCTATAAATCCAGGTAATCAACTGACAGAATGTTCTGGTGATTTGCCAGGGTTTGCCATCCCGGATCATTTTTTAGCAGGTGAAGCAACGCATCTCGGTAAATTAAAAACAGTTCTTAGTACACTACATCATGAGAATTGTGATTTAAGTTTTGCTACAATGACACTTACTACTGCTGTTAGTGGTCAGCTTACTGGCGCCAATGGCGACCTAATCACTTATACCGGTAATGATGTCATTGATGTTTCCGGTCTAATCTTAGGTAACAATACCAATGGTGCTATAAATGGAGAATGGACCATAACAGGAGGAACTGGTAAATTCTCTGATGCGTCTGGTTCTTTTACCATCAAGGGTGTTGTTAATTTTATTTCAGGAACATTCACTGCAGAGGCAGAAGGCATCATTGTATATTAAGATTGATTTTTTAAAAAATAAAAAAATAAAAATATGAAAGTAATTATAACCTTCATTTCGCTATTCATGCTTTGTTCGATTGTAAGGGCACAAGGCAATTGCCAGGGCGATAAAATAAAAGTTTTTAAAGGAGCCAGTGGTTGTGGTTGTAACTGTCTCAAAGCATGTGTAACGCCTGATGAACTGCCTGATTACCTAGCCAACGGATGGAATACACAAGGATGCTGGAATTGTTGTAAGTTTAAAAATTGGGT
>CAZHNF010000029.1:0-39631 GCA_964533625.1 uncultured Saprospiraceae bacterium
GTATTAAGCCTCCCGCTAGCGTTCATCCTGAGCCAGGATCAAACTCTCCATAGTAAATTCTTATCTATTTGGTCCTCATCTTTTGAATTGATGAAGTAGATTTCACTTTTACTCAGAAATCAGTTTGTCGCTTACTCTTTAATTTATTCTTGACTTTACAGTCCTTTCACAAGTTCGCTAGATCGTAGTTCTTTTCTATTTTAGATTCTTCCTCAATCTCTTCCCTTCGCGTTTTTTCCTTACTTCTCTTCCCTTTCTGTCAATGAACGTTTGTCTAATAAATGCTTTTATAAATTGCTCTATATCAGTTCTTTATTAGTTATATTATAGAATTACCTCTAATTCTGTCTTAAAATCGGGCTGCAAAAATAAACTTTAATAATTAGTTCAGGGAACTCTAATTCATAAATTTTACAATAAGCTTACCGTTTATATCAATTCGTTCAATTTTAAAGTGTAAAAAGCTTAGACCTGAGCTCAACATTACTTTAAATGATAACACATTCTGATTTAATAAATAAATCGTTGTCCTGAATTCTGATTAACTTCAAACTATTATTTTACGTTTAATATATCCTGCTTTGAAAAGTAAATATTACCTAAAATTTTATAGCAAACTACTGCTCTTACTTTTAATTATAATTTGGAATAGTAGTGTAATTGCTCAAGAGATCAGGCCACCTATTTCGGCTGTTGGTTTCGCACGTATTGAATTTGGATTACCAAAAAAGTATTATTCTACCAATTTTTCCTGCGGAATAAATTTTGGTTTTCACCGGGAAATAAGAGTGGTTAATAATTTTTTTATTGATATCTCATTTCAACCAGGCATTACTTTATATCAACGTGGATTGGGTACCAGTATTCTGGAATTTAGTTCTTCGGATAAAAAAAACAATATTGAAGATAAAATTATCAAACAATCTTCCAGTTCGCAAATTGATCTAATCAATGCTCTTGCCATTACTTTTGGTGGTGCTAAAAAGCCACTCGACATTGCATTGGAAAATAAAACATTTCATTATTATTACCGATCTGCATTGGTTCAGGATTATAATTCAAGTCTTACCTTAGGAACCAATTTCATTACCAATTTTAATGGAAGACACCAGCAACTTGGATTTGCAAGAATATCGGTTTGGAAAGCCGTTATAGCTTATTATAATGATGGCACTCCATATCAACACCTATTAACTGGAGATGGAAAAGACCGGTGGTGGACCGGTGGAGGATTTATACAATATGGTAATGATCGATTAATGCTACCTGATAGCAGTGATGAAAAGGAATTTAAATATTCATTTGCAGCTGGATTCGATCGATTTACCGGATATAGTCATGGGATGTTTGAATTAGGAAATGCGCTCAAACAATCTTTTGTCCTTCATAAAGATCCCAGACAGTATTTTTTGAACTCCGGGAGATCCTTTATTGCCATGGTCGATCTTGGAAGAGATTATACGGTCAACTTTAGTTTGAATAATATACCGTGGGCTGATGTTCAAAACCTAATTCATAATTCAGGTTCTATGTCCAAACATTATTCTTTATTAAAGGAATCATATTCATTAGGCATTATTGGCTTTTACCCCATAAAAGAAAAATTATGAAACCATCAATAATTTTCATTTTCTTACTTGCCATTTTATCTTGCCAACGCAAGATTGCAAAGACTTCTGATTTTCTAATCTATGATACTGTGCTTAACAAACTGAAAAATGGTAATCTCAATTCAAATGTAAATTGGAATTCAAATAATTCCGGATCAAACGGTAATTTATCTGAATCTATCATCAACTTTCAACAAGAGAATATTTATGCGGTGGGTTTGAAATGGGTGGATGCCAATTTTGAAGGTAGAACCTATCAATTACCTCGATCTTGTGATTCCCTGGATTTATATTCCTTTTTTGACAACAAAGCACTAAAAGAAGACGAAAGTTATTCCTTTGAACAAATGAGTAAGGAATCCTATGAACAAATCAAATCGAGAAAGAAAGCTCCAATAGAATCCAAGGATACTATTAATAAAAGAGAAGCACCAAAAGTAATTCAATATTCATTTCTTAATTTTATTGATGATTGCAGAGTGGTTTTCATTTCAGATAACCATGTAGATTATAATAAGAAATACAATCCTGTTATCAAATTAAAAAATTTCTCAATTAATCTCACCAACAAGAAAAGTAAAACATTCGAACGTGGATATTATTACAAAAGTAACGACACCTTGTTAGTTGAGCTTCGAAATTGCATACGTGAACCCAGCAAAAAGCTATATTTTATAATCAAGAATAATGATCTAATTTTTACTAAACTTGTCACGTATGAACTTAAAAAGAATAAAACCAACAATGTTCGTGAACAGCGTAAAGTATTAGAGATTGATTTAGAAAATGGATTGCCCGATGTTGTACATCTTCCGGTTTGTTTTAAAATTCAAAAAAAGCTCGAACTTAAATACAAGGATCTTCCGATTCAATCTATTCATTACCAGGAAGACGATAGACCAGAAAATAATTTCAATTCCAAAAGTCTTATCAGGGTCTATTCCTTAAAAGATTCTACCATTCATGAATCACTTAATGATAAGGCTTTAGACACCTGGTAGAGTTTTATAATTTTTTTTAACTGATCTAAATGTAATTTCAATTATTTATTTTGAATAATGAATAATTGAAATTGCTCAGATAATTTAATTGATATCTATAAATGGAGTTATATTAATTTTTCTTTTTAGACCAATAAGTCTCCATACATTTCTTCCCTTATTTTCTGAACTTTCTCATTGGTAATATACTCATCGAAACTCATAATCTTATCAATTGTTCCATTAGGAGTTAACTCAATGATACGGTTACAAACCGTCTCCATAAAGGTATGGTCATGTGAGCTCAATAATATTATTCCCGGAAAGTCCTGGCAACTTTCATTGAAGCTTTGAATACTTTCCAGATCCAGGTGATTGGTGGGTTGATCCAGTAATAACAGGTTTGGATTCTGCAACATCATCTTGCTGATCATACAGCGCACCTTTTCTCCTCCACTCAGTACATTGGTTTTCTTCAGAATGTCGTCACCACTAAACAACATTTTTCCAAAAAAACCCCGATAAAAAGATTCGTGGGTTTCGGTTATGTGTGCCGGTGTGTATTGTCGTAACCAGTCCAACAGTGGTAATCCTTCCTGAAAAAATTCTGCATTTTCTAATGGCAGATAAGCTGAAGTTATCGTGGTGCCCCAGGTAAAAGTTCCTTCATCTGCTTGTGCATTTCCGGAAATGATCTGATAAAAATTTGTTGTCGCTAAAGGATCGCGACTGATCAATCCAATCTTATCTCCTTTGTTGACTCTAAAACTTATTTTGTCAAATAATACTCTTCCCTCAACACTTTTTCTAAGATTTTCAACTTCCAATACCTGATCACCACTCTCCCTGAGAGGTTGAAAAATTATACCTGGATATTTTCTATTACTTGGTTCGATTTCTTCAATAGTTAGTTTTTCAAGTGCTTTCTTTCTGCTCGTGGCTTGTTTAGATTTAGATGCGTTGGCAGAGAATCGCGCAATGAATTCCATTAAAGCCGCACGCTTATCTTCATTCTTTTTATTTTTATCTGCAATTTGCCTTGACATTAATTTCGAACTTTCATACCAGAACGTATAATTACCAGTGAAGATTTTTATTTTCTGACGATCAACATCGGCAACATGTGTGCATACAGCATCCAAAAAATGTCGATCGTGACTTACAACAAGTACTATATTCTCATAATCAGCAAGAAAATCTTCCAGCCAGTTGATGGTTTCAATATCCAGGCCATTGGTAGGTTCATCCAATAATAATATGTCGGGATTACCGTATAATGCCTGTGCTAATAGAACACGGACTTTGAGCGTACCTGGAATATCCTTCATCAATTGGTGATGATATTCTTCTTTTACCCCAAGATGACTGATCAGACTGGCAGCATCACTTTCAGAGGTATAACCACCCATCTCACCATACTCCGCTTCTAACTCTGCCGCTTTTAAAAAATCTTCTTCCGTACTATCAGGATTCATGTAGATTTCATCTTTCTGATGCATGATATCCCAAAGTTTTTTGTGTCCCATCAAGACTGTATTCAAGACGGTGCAGTCATCAAATTCAAAGTGATTCTGCTTCAATACGGCCATTCGTTCACCAGGTGTAATTTCCACATATCCTTTATTGGGTTCAACTTGTCCGGATAGAATTTTTAGAAACGTACTTTTTCCTGCACCATTAGCTCCAATAACACCATAACAATTTCCTTTTGTGAAATTTAGGTTGACCTCATCAAATAATATTCTCTTACCGTAGGCGAGGGCGAGATTTCTAACACTTAACATGGATATAAAATAATAAAATTCGGGTTGCAAAAATAAGCTGGATCACTTCTTCTTTATGGATGAAGCTCTAATAATAGTTCATTAGATGTATTAATGATTTGTTATCGATCCGGATTGGAAATGCGAGGACAATCAAGTCTTCCAAAATAGTACAACAGTCCGATTCCAATAGTAGCAAACATATCCTTATCATTACTATCTCCGCGCTGAAATCCCGTTTGACCTATTTTTTCACCATTAGGTCCAGGGATAGATGGATCCGAAAGAGCTACTGCTATTGGTCCCCTTTCGGCCAGTAAGCTACCTTGATTGGGGTAAGTTTTGCTCACGTCATCCAGATAATCTGTAAAAGTCATTCTTGCATCAAGATCGATATTAATACTCCAGCTAAACGAAAGATCAATCTTCAACCCCAGGCCAAGAAGCCAGGCCGCATTAAAGCTTGAATATTCTTGATTCTGAGGCTGTCCTTCTGTCCCTAGTGATCGCAGAGAATAAATCTCACCCTGATATTCAGCTTTAGGATTAAAGTAAAAGAAGCTCATACCGGCAATGAGATGCGGCGATAATCCAAATGGAGTTTTTCCATGGACAAATGAGAAAAAGTTAAATGATATACTTGGTGAAACCTCAAACACATCCGAAAAAAAACTGAGGTTTCGTCTGATATCAAAAAGGTTGGTGGATTTGCTATCATGCGCCCGTAAACGAGAATAATTGAACATGATTTGAGGCGCAACTCTGGAATTGATGTTATATCTGGCAATTAATCCTCCGGCTAATCCGGGTTCATTTAACCGATATAAATTATTTAAATCGCCAAAGTAATGCGAAAATCCTATCCATGAACCAATTTCTGTTCCGCGTTGTGCATGGATGCTAGTTATAAGATTTACAAAAATTAATAATAATATATAGTTTTTACGAATCATTGCTGAATTAAACGGAGATTAGGTAAAATTGTTATAAGGTTTAAAGTTTAAAATTAAGTTGAAGATTTTAAAAATGTTTCCATCCCTGGGCGGTAATTTCATGAAGTTTACCAGAAGATGATTTCATTTTAACTCCTATATCCGCTGTACCAATTTCACCGAGATAATAGAATCCTGGAAGATATTTTAATTTTTCAGAATCTTGTGGTGATACGCAGAATAACAATTCATAATCTTCACCTCCGCTCATCGCACAGGTCGTTGGGTCTAGGTGAAATTCTAATGCCATTTCCTGGGCCTCCTGACTAACGGGAATATTGGTCTCTTCAATCATTGCTCCAACATTGGATTGTTTACAGATATGAAGGAGATCAGAAGACAAGCCATCCGAAAGATCAATCATCGCGGTGGGAACAATTTTAGATTTATCAAAAATTCTTATAATGTCTTTACGTGCTTCGGGTTTAAGAATTTTTTCAATTATTGATTTTCGATCTTGAAGTTGAGGCTGAATACTTGGATGTTCTAAAAATATTTTTTTCTCTCGTTCTAATAATTGTAATCCTAGGTAAGCTCCCCCGAGATCACCCGTTACAAAAATGTGATCACCTGGTTTTGCACCGGAACGACGAACTATTTTGTCTTTGTTTTGAGTGCCTAATGCTGTCACAGAAATTATTAATCCTTTCGGAGATGAAGTCGTATCTCCTCCAATTAAGTCAATCTGATAGGTATCACAAGCTAGTTTGATTCCTGCATATAATTCTTCAATAGCTTCGACCGAAAATCGATTAGAAACGCCTATTGATACTGTTATTTGCTTTGGAATTGCATTCATTGCAATAATATCAGAAAGATTTACAATTACGGATTTATAACCTAAATGCTTGAGGGGATGATACATCAGATCAAAGTGTATCCCTTCCAGCAATAGGTCTGTACTAATCAAAGTACATTCATTTGTAGCCTCTAGAATTGCTGCATCATCTCCAATTCCCAGCAAGGTCTCTTGATGGTGTATTGCGAATTCTTGAGTAAGATTTTCGATGAGTGTAAATTCTCCTATTTCACTTAATTCTGTTCGCATTGTCTACTTTTATTATTAACAATGATTATATAATAAAATTTATAAAAGAAATATTAGTTCCGCTACAGTTTACTCCAATCAGTGAATACTCTCAGCTGTATACACAGAATTGAAAACTTTCCATACATCCGAGTCAGGGGGTTGAATGGTATAATCCAACCATTGATTAAGTTTATGATGGTGCCATCTGACTTTCCAGGCATGCAATCCAATACTTCTGTCCGGATTGCTCCTTCTTGCACCATACTTTACATCTCCTTTAATGGGATAACCGATATGGGCTAACTGTGCTCTAATCTGATGAAATCTTCCAGTTTCGGTGTTGATTTCAAGAATCATATATTTGTCTAGCTTGGCAATTACTTTATAATTTAATCTTGCGTTTTTTGAATTTTCATTTTTTTCTGAAATAAATGATTTTTTCAACTTAGCATTATGCATTAATTCATGTTCAAGAGTGCCGGTCGATGATATATCGCCAATTGGAATAACAGCCAGATATGTTTTTTGAAATTGGTTATCAATCATCTGTTGATTAATAGCTGTCTGTGCTTCTTTTGTTTTGGCAAATAAGACCGCTCCTGATACCGGACGATCAATTCTGTGAATGAGATAAAGATCATGTTTGCAATAGGCCTGCAGGATTTTCAATAGACTGGAATCTCCCGTTTGATCCTCCTGAACAGGAATACCGGATGGTTTGTCTGCCAAAAGAAAATGATGATCCTGATGGACAATTAAGTTGGAAATTTTATTCAAAGGAATAAGTCTTTATAATTCTTCGTAGTCGGTGTAGTTTTTGTCTTGTCGATTAGTTTTGTTTTTGTCTTCAATGACTATTTTTTTGTCTTTAAAAAACAACATATACAAACCATAGACTGCCAGAGCATAAATCAATATTCTGAATAACATGATAGCTTAAAATGAATACAAAAATAATTTGAATTATAATGTTTGTGGCTAATATAACGTTAATGTACGTCGTAGGTTTGAAGTACTATTTGGCGGCCTCACCAGCTTTTCCTAATTTTACCACTTACTTTTTTTAAATATACTTTTCATAAATTTATAATAAATTGATATTCTGATGAATATGTTGAAGAACAAGGTTAATTTAACGGGCTGGTTGGTATTCCTGATTAGCTTTGTTGTTTATTTCTTCTCGGTTGAGCGAACAGGTAGTTTGTGGGATTGTGGAGAGTTTGTGTTGGGAGCTTATAAATTACAGGTTGTTCACCCACCCGGAGCACCATTATTTCTGATTGTTGGTAGGTTATTTACCTGGGTCGCAACTTTGCTTTCTGACACCAAATCTGATATTGCTTTTTCTGTAAATCTTATGTCGGGTATATGCTCTGCTTTTGCAGCAACATTTATATGTTGGACAACAATTATGTTTAGCAAACTAGCTGTCTATGGTAGAGAACAAGAAGAAGAAGCTTCTCATGATTGGGCAATTTTGGCTTCAGGATTAGTCGCAGGTCTTGCAACGGCCTTTGCTACATCAATATGGTTTTCTGCAGTAGAAGGTGAAGTTTATTCTATGTCAACCATGTTTACTTGTTTGACATTATGGGCTGCGGTCAAGTGGTATTACTTACCAAATGATCCTAAAAACGATAGTTGGTTAATTTTTTCAATATATGCCGCAGCACTTTCAGTGGGTGTGCACTTATTGAGCTTGTTGGCATTTCCAACCATTGCTCTTTTGTATTACTATAAAAGATACGAGAAACACACTTTTCGTGGATTTGTAGTAACCGGATTAATTGGAGTACTTGCCGTTGTTTTATTTCAAGCGGTGATTATCTCGGGAATTCCTAGCTTGTGGAGTGCTTTCGAATTGTTCTGTGTAAATACTCTTGGTTTACCATTTCATTCTGGTTTGATTCCAACCATATTATCGCTTGGAGCAATTTGTTATTATGGATTGAAGTATGCGAGAAGTCGTGGTAATGATCTTTTGCATAAAGTGGTCTTTACGCTCATGGTAATTATTATTGCCAATTCCGTAGTTGGTGTTGTTATGCTTAGAGCCATTTCCAACCCACCAATCAATATGAATAATCCAGACGACGTCGTACGTCTGTTACCTTATCTAAATCGTGAACAATATGGAGATCGTTCATTATTGAAAGGTCCACATTTTGATGCCCGACCTATTGATAATAAGTCTGAAGAAAGATACGGTAGAGTTGGCAAAGAATATAAAGTAGTGGATCGAAAATTCGATTATGTATTTTCTAAAAAGGATCAGATTCTTTTACCAAGGATTAGTCATGGTGATCAGAACAGGCCACAGATTTATAGAATGTGGATGGATTATTTAACGGATAAAAAGGAAGGTGTTCCAACCCAGGAATTCAATATTAAGTTTATGTTCTCCTATCAGTTTGGTTGGATGTTCTGGAGATATTTCTTTTGGAATTTTGTTGGTCGGGAAAATGGTGAACAGGGTTTCTATCCTTGGGATAAGAAAGATGGTCATTGGTTATCAGGCATTAAACCTATTGATAGTTATCGTTTGTATAATCAGAATCAATTACCAAGAGTAATTAGAGAGGATCAATCCAGAAATACGTATTATTTCCTTCCATTAATTTTTGGTATCTTAGGAGTGATCTATCAATACAAGAAAAACAAAAATGATTTTCTGGCCATACTGGCTATGTGGCTTTTGACCGGAATTGGACTTTGCTTTTTTAATAATTCTCCACCGAATGAACCAAGAGAAAGAGATTATGTATTAGTAGGAGCAGTAGTTACATTCTGCATCTGGATGGGAATGGGTGTATTATTTATTGCAGATCTTTTACGTTCAAAATTAAAACTTGGCCTTAGTGTCTCCCAAATCGTTGCAGGACTATTGGTGTTATCTGCTCCAGTGATTATGGGTTTCCAAAACTTCGATGATCTTTCTCGTAAAGGAATTACAGCTGCTCGTGATTACGCTATTAATATTCTTGAGTCTTGTCTTCCGAATTCCATAATATTCACATATGGTGATAACGATACCTATCCGGTGTGGTATGCTCAAGAAGTTGAAGGAATCAGAAGAGACGTAAGAGTTGTTAATCTTAGCTTGATAGCCGTAGATTGGTATATCGAATCTCAACGAAGAAAAATTAATGAAAGTCCGGCAGTTAAAATGTCTATACCTCAAGAGCAGTATCGAGGAATGTTGCGCAATCAAATCTATTATTATAATCCAAATGGTGAAAATGCTCCGGAAGTAGATATGACGGCTACTCAATTTTTAAAATTTGTTGGTGAAGATCACAAACTGTCTGCTGGCGGAGGAAGAGAAGTTGAGACTTATATGCCAACTTCAAGAGTAGGCATAGAAGTTAATCGACAGAAAGCAATCGAGTTGGGAATGATAAAACCAACCGACACTAATATTGTGGATCGAATCCCTGTTGGCATTCCAAAAACTTATATCACCAAAGATGATCTTGCGGTATTGGATATCATTAATTCAAACATCAATGAAAGACCAATATACTTCTCAGTCACTTGCCAGGAGGATAAATTACTTGGAATGAGTGATTATACTAATTTGGAAGGACTTGCTCTTCGAATTGTTCCAGTGAAGTCAACAAGTGATCGTAGTTATTATATTTATGGTGCTGGTCGTATTGATGTCGAACGCACCATGGATGTTCTCATGAATAAATTCAGATGGGGTAATTTTGATAAAGAAAAGTTATACGTAGATCGATCATATGGACCAAGTGTGCAGGGAATTAGAATGATGATGATGAGATTAATGTCAACATTAGGCACCAGTGGTGATTCAATCAGAGCAGCTGAAGTTGCTCAAAAATACTTCGCCAGTTTTCCAAATATGAACTTCCAATACGATGTAAAAGTCATGCCATTTATAGAAGCGCTAGCTCGAGGTGGTAAAAAAGCTGAAGCTGCAAAAGAATTGAAAATTCTAATTGACGAGACGGAAGATATGCTGAATTTTTATCAAAGTCTTTCCCCATCAGAACTTGAATCCAGTTACAAGCAGGAAAAACTATACACTGTTTCTTCTATACCTCAATTGATTCAACTGGCTCAATTGTCAGAAGATAAAGAGCTTGAAAAAATGATTACTGATCGACTTGGAAGATTTCAACTTAATGCCATGCCCAATTAAAACCGCAGATGAAAATTATCATTGGTAGCGACCACGCAGGATTTGAATTGAAAGAAAAAATACAAGCTTTCCTCAAATCAAAACATTATCATGTTGAAGATTATGGCTGCCATGATTTATCTTCTGTAGATTACCCGGATATTATACATCCTGTAGCATCAGAAGTTTCTCATGATGATTCTAATGTTGGTGTCATTCTATGTGGCAGTGGTAATGGTGCCGCGATTACTGCAAATAAGCACAAAGGAATTCGTTGTGCACTTTGTTGGACAACTGAGGTAGCAGCCTTGGCGCGAAAACATAATAATGCCAATGTCATAAGTATTCCCGCCAGATTTGTTAGCGATTCGGAAGCTATTTCCATGGTTGAAACATTTCTCAACACAGATTTTGAAGGAGGAAGACATCAAACTCGTGTGAATAAGATCGAACTATGATTCGATATTGGTTTTGGCTGCTCATCTTATTTAATTATTCCTATGCCCAGGAAAAATTTTCCAGCCATATTCATGCCTCTTCACCTTTTGCTAAGCCACTAATAGATAGTGCTTACCAACTATCGTTGAACATTGACACCCCAGAATTAAAATCGATTTTAACTTTTCTTGCATCCGATACTTGTCAGGGAAGAGAATTAGGCAAGCCTGGTAACGATGTGGCGTCCAACTTTATCGCAAAAAAACTTCAAGAGTATCAAATTCCTCCTTTGAGCTCCACTGGAAATTATTTTCAGGAGGTTGATTTTAAATGGGTAAGTTGGAATAATAATTCCATCGTGGTAGACGACTATGAATATAGTCAAGTCTGGGATTTTATTAGCATACCTTCGGATAATGAATCGCTTTATACAGAGACTGACAGTCTAATATTTTTAGGATATGGAATCGAATCACCTGTTTACAATGATTATTCTAACATCGATGTAAACAACAAAGTTATAGTTATTTACAAAGGTGAACCAAGGAATAAAAAAGGTATAAGTGTTATTGCGAAAGATTATAAAGAATCATTATGGTCTTCTTTGGAACAAAAATTAAAAACGGCCAAAAAACATGGTGTCAAATGTGTTTGGATTATTGAAGATAAATTCAAGGAATTATCCGATAAAAGACGAGCGGAAATTTATTCACCTACGGTTATCCTCTCTAAATATGAAAATAAAAATCCCTATTATGTAAATACCGTTTTTGTTTCTTCAACCATGCTTTCAAAAATTCTGGGAGAACAACAAACAAAACTAATCCGTGCACGGGAAAAAATTATTAAGTCTGGAAAACCAAAACACGTTGTTTTTCAGACTAAAATTAAAATCGATCAATCGAAGGCTATTGATCAGGTAAAAGGTAAAAATGTGATGGCCTATATTGAAGGCAATGATTTAAAAGATGAATTGGTTATTTTATCTGCCCATTACGATCATATTGGAATGCGCGGCCAGGATATATTTAATGGTGCTGACGATAATGGTTCAGGGACTTCCGGATTATTGCAAATTGCAAGAACCTTACAGCTTGCAAAATCAAAAAATATGGGCCCGCGAAGATCCGTACTCTGTTTATTTACCACTGGTGAAGAAAAAGGACTTTTAGGTAGTCTTTATTATGTTCACGATCCTATTCTTCCATTAGAAAAAACCATTGTGGATATTAATATTGACATGATTGGTAGAATAGATAAAAAATACCAGGGTCAAGGCAAGTATGTATATGTCATTGGTTCCGATCGTCTAAGCCTGGACTTACACAACATTCATGAACAGATTAATAACACCTATAGTCACTTTACTTTGGATTATACCTACAATGCTGAAAGTGATCCAAACCGTTATTATTATCGATCAGATCATTACAATTTTGCAGAAAAAGGAATTCCCTCTATATTCTTCTTCAATGGTGTACATGAAGATTATCATCGAATAACAGACGATATTGAAAAAATCAATTTCCTAAAGTTAAGTGAAGTAAGCAGACATACTTTTTTATTGGCCTGGAAGCTTGCGAATATGTCTGAGAAATTAAGACCTAGAAAATTTGATTAGAATATATTGATTTTATCTTTTAAAAATTCAGCTGAGCCTGTAACCTTAATAAGTTTCCTTTCTGTAAGTTGTTTTTCAACACAAAATCTTCAAATCTTCGATTTGAAATAGTATACATAGCGGTTAATTCAAAGGTTTTGAAAGGTTGCCATTCTATTCCAATTTCTAGTTCTTTTACATCATAACTACGGGCATCCAGTTCAACTTTCTTTCCGCCTTGATAAAACTGATATCTCACAAATGGGTATATCAATGAAGACTTAATGGAAGTTTTATAATTTAATAGTATATAACCTCCTTTTAAATCTCTGGTCTCGATGGAATCTCTGTTAGCATTAATTTCAGGACCCTCTCCCACGTTGTATTCCGCCATCAAACCAAATGGTTTTGGGTATAAGACGAAAGAAGCAGCAAACCGTTGGTCATTATAGGTAAGATCTGATTTGTACTTAACTCCTGATGATAATTGATCTTTAGCTAATGTAAAATCTCCTTTATACATTTGGATAGAAGGCTCAATGATTTGATTTTTAATTTTAAATGGATAGCTGAGCCGCGCTACAAAATGTCTTTTATTATTTATTTCCGGTTTGTTAGCCGTTTGTCCATTGTATAAACCAATTCCAAAAACTCCATAATCACCGCTTCCTTTTAATCCTTCTTTAATTAAATTTGAATAAAGATGTCTTGTACTCTCCGGAGCCCAGTAGAAGAACACTCCTAAATCTCTTTCATTGGCTACTGCACTATTTAAGGCATCATCACGGTCTAAGGCTAACCTGTTTTGACTAGACTGCAAATTGATAAATCCATATGGAACTTTTGATTGTCCAATTCGGAATCTATATTCATTCTTACTATCAACTCCCACATCTAAATAAGCATCTCTTAATTGAGCAAAATGAAGAGAATTCGAACTAGCCGATACGGCAAGATCAGGTTGAATATAGAAATAAACTCTTTTTGATATTTGTCCACTAAATATTAATCGAGCTCTTCGAATGAAGAATCCACCTTTATCGCCCCAGGAAAGGTCACATTGTTCACATCTCAGCTGATCATTGGTTTCTAAAAGCCTGTTGTATCTAACTTGAACGTATCCTCTTAAATTAATTTTGTCGTACCAGGATGAACTCTTTGTACTCGCCGGCTCCATAACTTTAGTATGACTGGAATCAGCCTGTCCAAAAGCTTCAAGGGAAACTAAGCATAGTATTATTCTAAACCCGAATTTTAATAGATTATGTAAATTGCTAATCATAATAGATTTGTTTCCACAAAGGTATGATAACAAAAAGCCTGATGATCTGTCAAGATATTGATTTAATAATTTGATAATATACCGACATTTATTGGTTTTGGTTTATAAGGTTTAGTTTAAATATGGCCAATTATTTAAACTTAAATAATTCAATGGCCTTTAGGAGTACTGATTACAATTACTTCAATTCAGTCCAAGAGTATCCTTTTGGTATAATTTTGAATGTTCTTTCAAGACTATAAATAATAAATATTTTAACGAAATAAATTTAGTTACCTAATTTGAATGCCTTGTTAGAATTAAAATAAATAAAATAAAAATTTTCGACATTCTTATTTCAATATATGGTTTTATAGCTGCAATGTGCCTTTATGCCATTTTAGAATATTTCATATAGTACCATGAAAATATTTTTCCAGTATATCCTTTATTCAAAACAAGTATTTAAAAATCAATTCTTACAATAACTTAACTTAAAGAAGTATTGATTATAGTTTTTGAATTTTAAGTAGACTTAATCCTGGTTAATTTGAAAAATCTGTAGATCAAGACGATCAATGTACCCCATACTGAAGTAATGATAAATATCGCCAATCCGAGCAACCACAAAGGCACTTTATCTCCCGTTGCCCAAAGGCTTCTCTCACCAAATCGACTATGAAACACAGTAGCCTTACCCCATTGTACCGGCAACATGGTTTCAATACTACCCATTTGATCGTGATCTTCGATTCTAGCTATAAGCTCAATATTTCCATCGCGATCTCCTGGAATATCCTTTAATAAATAATCAGCAGTGGCCACTCCTTCAGCATCGGTAGTATAAGTTTCTTCTTCACCAATATTAATCAATGAGCCCCCAAGTCTACTTACCCCAATCTTTAATTCAACATCAGGAACAGGAACCCAGGCCGTATCTTCCATCATCATTACTTTAACAGAAACTACATGCCCTTCTTCATTACTACTGGTATCGATTAGAATTTTGCTGCGTGTGATTTCAAGTTCCGATTCTAAGTTTCCATATTCTGGAATGGAGTCTGTTACCGCATAGATTTTAAAACCAGTACCGGGTTTCCAACTTTCCTTAAGAGATGCTGGAAAATATACTAATCCTCTTCCATCTTCTTTTGAAATTACCTTTCCAATTAGATTTGTTTCATTGGAATTATCTTCAAGGTAAATGCTAACCGGAATACCTTTTAATGGCTCAACAACTTTATTCGCTTTGGCTATAGCCTGAAAGCTAACATACTGCGCTGAATTATTTATACAATGATATTGCAAGACAACGAAGGCTTTTTTTCGAATTGGCTCAGCCTTTTCTTCTTCTTGCGCATTAAGAAAACCAAGTTGTCCGACTAATAACAATGTAATAATCGAAAATATTTTATATGAGTTTTTCTTCTTCTTCATCATGACCAGTAATTGTTTCTTGAATAGGAATTATTGGAAAAAATCGGACAAAAAGGGTAATGATCAACATAGCACCAGCTAAGGATCCCATCGCAATGGCCCATTCTTCCCAACTTGGAAAATAATACTTAAATCGCTCAGGAACATCTCTCATAGGAAGTAAAGGATGCAACAAGGTTGGTGTAACAATGAGATAACGTTTGAACCATGCTCCGATTACAACCATTATACTTGCTGCAAATGCCCATCCTGGTTTTCTTCCCCATTTATTTATCAAAATGAGAATTGGAATAATCATACCCACAAAAACCGCAAACCAAAACATTGGTGCGAATGAACCAGCAAATAATTCAGTTAGATGTGCTTCTTCTGGTTTTTTCATTTTAAACGCTGGTACCAGGTACTCATTGATGTTGAAATACAAATAGAGAAAGCAAAGCAATACAACTGCTTTACTCATTCGATCAAAATGGGCATCTGTGATATAATTATAAAGATCATAAGCCCTGCGAACGATATACATAGCAATGATAACTCCTCCTGCTCCAACGAGAAATGCACCAGAAACAAAGTATGCTCCGAAATTGGTACTATCCCAACCTGGTCTATACGTAGTAGCAAATAACCAGGATGTTACCGTGTGAATACTAAAGGCAACAGGAATAATTAAGATGCAAAGTATGGTTATAGAATGGTTGTTAATTTTTCTTTGCTTCTCAGAACTGTTCCAGAAGGAGCTTAAAAAATTATAAATCTTATGCAGCCAAGAATACTTGTTTTCCTTATCATATTTAGTTAATAACTTAAGATCAGGGATCATTGGAAAATATAATAATAGTACACTAATAAGAAGATAAGTACTAATGACCACAACATCCCACATAATAGGTGATTGTATTCTTGGGTGAATAGCCAAATTAACAAGCCTTTCGGGTCGACCCATATCAACTATAATAATGAGTGATGCAAAAAATATTGCTGATACTGCAATTATTTCCGCGATACGCGTTAATGGTTTACTCCATTCAATATTAGCCAACCTGAATATAGCAGTAATGAGTGAACCAACAAGGCTGATGGCAACGAAGAAAACAAAATTTGATATGTAAATCCCCCATGACACATAATCACCCATATTGGTAACTACTAATCCCTTACGCAATTGTTGTATGTAAGCAAAGAGACCAATGAGACAAACGATACTTAATGCAATGACCCAAAATACTCCTATTTGGCTGAATGGTTTTGGTCTTAAGTCTCTTATCGCTTTCTCTCTATTAATGCTTGTTGTAATGTTCATAACAGTTCAATTTACTAATGTGAGGTAGCTGTTGGATCTGGCTCATGTTTCAGTCCGGTTTCATATGGAAAGTTTCTGTTCACCGGTGGCAAATAATAAACCGATGGTTTGGTACCAAGGTCTTCCATCAACCTATATCCGGCCTTATCTCGAATTAATTCGGAAAATCTGAAAGTCTCCGCACCGTTTGTAATTGAATCTTCATTCATGTCTCCAAAAAAGAAAACACCATTGGGGCAGGCACTAACACAATGTGGCAACTCTCCTTTTCTCACCATATCAGGACAGAAATCGCATTTTCCAACGGTACCTTTTTTCTGAGGTACACTTGTTTCACAATGATATTCCTGTTGTTTAACTTCCAAAGGAATTAATGGCTCTTCCCAGTTAAATACTCTGGAGGAGTAAGGACATGCTGCCATGCAAAACCTACAGCCAATGCATCGGTCACTATCGATTAATACTACACCATCCTGTCTTTTAAAAGTTGCATCAACCGGACAAACCTTTACACAAGGTGGTTCATCGCAGTGCATACAGGTTGTAGGTTGCCAGTAGGGTGCTGAATGATCAGCGTCTTTCATTCCATATACTTTTATCCAACTTTGTCCTGGGTGTACATGATGCATATGATTGCACGCCTCCTGACATTTTTTTAGATTTTTGCATCGGGATAAGTCAATCACCATCACCAGTTTTTTATTCGGAATTCCAATCCTCTCTTCTTTATTAGAGATGCTTGGCAATTCTGGAACTGGTTTTAGAAAGGCTTTGTCCACTTCAATAATCTCACCATCTACAGATAAAAGTTTAACTTTTTCTCCTGAAGCTTCTACATGGTCTTCGGGGTCGAAAGGATTCTTTTTGGTATTACAGGATAAGGCCAGTAAAGTCGCTGCAAGTCCTTTGGATAAAAAGTCTCGCCTTGGATTTTCAGGTTTGTTTTTCATATTAATGAGTTAAGAAGATCATTTACTGACCCAGTTTTTTAATTCGGTAAGAGAAAGCTTCTTACCTGTTTTGTTTACCCGGTCTAAGTCGACCTCAACTAGTTTGCCATCTTGGGTTAAATATCGTTTCGTGTTCCTTACTCTAATTTTAAAGGAATTCAATTTGAGTGACTTCATCAAGCCCATACTACCTAAAATGGCAGCACCCCAAATAATAAATTTAGATCGCTTCATTATGGAATTACTTTATTTATGAAGAAAAAGCTGGAGTAGATGGCAACATCTTTACTCCTTTAAGAAATTACTTTTTGAAAGTACGTATGTAATTTATTACTTTCCAAACATCATTGGCATCCGGAATTTTCTTTTTAAAACTCGGCATATCATCTCTGCCTGTTATGGTTTTATAGAATAATGCGCCGTCAGTTTGTTGTTGAAAATCAGCTGAACTAAAATCACCTGGATCGGTCTTTAATTGTGCTGCTTTGGAACCATCACCGTGCCCTGCCTTTCCATGACAAGATGAACAATGCTTGTTGTAAATTGATTTTCCTTCAGCAATTGAAGCTGCATCGGACTTTACAGGGTTGGCCATTTTTTTGTTTTTATCAGGTACCGGCCAGTCTCCCATAGATCTTGAAACAAAGCTGCTAAGACTAAAGCTTAAAACAGCTAAACAAAAAATAACTACACTAATCTTTTTCATTTTTTTACAGTTTTAGTTTAACATTTTACTAATCAAATTTCATAGATCATTTTCGTTTGGTTACAGTAAAGAATCGAAAATGATCTTTATTTACAAATCATTCATTTTCAGACTTTTATAAATTATGAACTTAGTCTTTTTCATTGAATTTCTTTGCTATAGCGAATATAAGACAAAATTGTCGGAATTATGGAAATATTAATAAAAAAAGATACCGCCATGCAAGTGAAGCCCAATAGTCCAAAATGAAAAGCTGACTTAAAATCAGAAAAGAGAAGACATCCAAATCCAGCACAAATAATCATTGAATGAATTAACAAGCTTTTAGTAATCGATTTCATGGTTAAGTTAAATTCATCCACTTGCATTGTTTTCCATCCTTTACTTTGTGCATGATGCAATAAATGCACAGAATTATCAACTGCTATTCCTGAAAGCACACTAAATAAAAATGCAGTATCTGGTTTGATAGGTATTCCAAGATATCCCATGACTCCGGACATAGCCAACATACTGATCATTACCGGTAAGAGAGCAATAAATCCCAAAGTAACTGATCTCCAAAACATCAGTAACAATAAAAATATAGCTACTAATGTAGTCAATATATTCATGGGTAATTTATTGCCCATGTCCTGTGCAGTAAGATCTGACAAATATTCCATACCGTGAAAATCAAGCGTAAAAACACTGTCTGCTTTGCAATTTGCAAAAAGCCTTTTAATAATGTTTCTTTTTTGATTATTGGTTATCAGGTCCTGAGACATCCATTGTCCGGTTAATTTGATTGCCCCATTATTTGCGCTATGGTAGCAATCCCAATGTCCTGCAAATGGAGATTGTTCAATGAGAGAAATAATACTATCCGTTTCACCTTGTCTGACCGGTAGTTTGTAAAATTCCTTATGATTGCCATGAATTGTCCTGTTGCATGCTTTTATAAAACTAACCGGTGATAATATCTGGCTTAATCCTGCACTGTCTTCAATTAATTTCTCAAACTCTGTAATCTTTTGATAATGTTGAATGGAGATTGACTGCTGCTTAATTGTTTTTAATTCAAGTTCAACCTGTCTGGTGCCCTGAAGATCTTGATCTAATTGTTCAATTGATTTTCTTAATGGATGATTTTTATCAAATTCATCTATAATATTACCGTTTACATTAATTTTTAATGAATAGTTTACAGATAATAAAATCAGAATTATGGTTCCAATCCAAATAAATTTATTTTTCCATTTATTCTTGGAATTGAAAGTTATAAGATTATTGGTGAATGATTGAAAAGTATCTGACACGCCAATTATAAATCCTACAGGGCTATTGCATAACAATTGTCGAAGTAAAATAAATTGAAGGAATATAGATGAGCCTGCAAATAATCCACAAATCATTCCGAAGTTACTCAATGAAGTAATGTTAAAACCCGTTAAACTTATAAACCCTATTGCTGTGGTTAATCCAGTTATCCAAATGGGCAAAATCATCTCCTTGCGGGTTTGTTTATATACGATAATGAGATCAGAACTTACGCTTCGGTATAACTGAAAGCGCATCAGAAAATGGATTACTCCTGACAGCGACAATACCAGCAATAATGGAATAGCATTGATCATAATAAGATCAAAAGTTAATCCAAGCATTCTTATCATTAATATCAAAAGAGTAATAGGTAGACAAACAATGGCAAAAAGAACAGCCACGTGAAGCCATTTTCTGAATAAAAGAAAAAGAATGATTAAAGCTATTAGTGCAGCGATCAGTGTGTAATTCTTTAAGTTCATTTTTGCCTCATCTTCAAAAGCATTTTGAACTACTGGAAAACCAGCAAGCTGATATTGTTGTAAACCAGCCTTTTCAATGATCTTACGAATTTCCATGATTATATCTTTCATAGAATTCTTTGAATCATCATTATTAGGAAATATTCCAACAATGGTACCTTTTCTTGAATGGGTAATTAATCTTTTTTGCAAATCTTGAAATTCTTCAAGTTTTGCTGAATCGCTAACCAAGTTTACTTTCTGTTCAACATTTACAATAGGTCTTACAGATAAATCCTCATTCTCGAAACTGAAATAATTTGAATGGGTGAGGGAAGAAACTTCTGCTACTCCTTTTATTTTTAAAGTCTTGTCTGAAATTTCTCTAAGCTTGTTGAGGAAAGGAATATTAAAAATGCCATCATTAGAATACAATACAGCCAATATGAGTTCGTCTTCTCCTTGACAGCTATATCTTTCCTTGTATTCTTTTTCTGAACTTATTTCCTGAAGATCGTTAGAAAAATAATTTTCTGATAGGTGAACAAAAGGGATAGATTTTATTTCTAAGACACTAATAATCATTATAAGTGCAGAAACAAACCAAAGATTTGTAGAACTAAGAAAAAAACTTTTTGATTCTTTCGGGATCATTCTCTGATTTAATTCAGATATTGGCCGGCCATGCTTTCAATATTGGCCATGTCTACCCAGGTTGGATTATTCTTACCATTACAAAGTATAAGACCAATAGGGTCCTGTATTTTATCCAGGTCAATTATAAATAAACTGTGATCCTTCAGAACAAATCTTAGATAACGCGCAGTACTTACATCCGTGATGGGAACTTTAGGCCAGTTTTTCGAAATGACCTTTTTGGAAAACATCGTCAAATATTCAAACTCATGCATAATGGCTTCATATTGTTTTTCATCAGTGGTCTGACGAATATTTAATTTTTGAACTGCATCAGGATAATAGAATACTGCTGCAGGTGTAAATATCGTAAGCGTGTCGCGATTAGTGGAAACTTGCTTAGTTATGTTGGCTTCTTTTGAAACTTTCTCATTTTGTTTTTTTGAATCCTCATTGCTAATCTTATTCCTGCAAGTTGTTAAAAATATAAAACTAAGTGTTGAAATGGTAACGACGGTTATAATTCTCTTCATGCTACAAATTTAAAATTAAAAAAATGCCCCAAACAAAATTTGTCCGGGGCATTTCTTTACTTAGTAACTGTAAAAATAGAAAGCTTTTAAAAGATCAAAGCTAAAAGTTCCACAATCTGGTTATGTTAAAACCAATGGAGAAATTTCCACCCTCAATTTTTTGTCCTGTTGAATTCGTATATCCCAACGGACTATTTCTATTAAATAAATTATCGCGCTGTGGATTAAGAAATCTGTAGTTTCCAACAAATATCTGAAAAGCGTGACCACTAGTACCAAATTCAAAACCGAATGAAAGATTCGGATTTGGATTGTTTGTAGTATGCTTGGTAATAGGTTGATCATAATTAGCTAGAAAAGACATGCTTTCTGTAATTTTAAATCTACCTGAAACAGCTATTGCAAAATGAGCATGTTCCATGGCATTCCCAATGGCACGAACAAATGAATCCTGCTTTGAGGTTGGTTCATTATAATAATATCCATCAACCGAATTTTGCCAAGAAAGGCTTGGTGCAACTTGAACAGATAGGCGTTGAGTTATTTTACGTGCAATAATCAACTGATTAAAAAATCTAAATCTATCTGTATTGTACCTGTAAATCGAATTGTCTGGATCTTCTCGCATATCTCTGGACATAAATCCATAATAAGTTAAACTAATTGGCATACTCCAGTCGTTCTTAGTCTGTCTGAGTATAGCATACTTAACGCTACCATCCCAGATCATACCATCCTTTGTTAATCCTGTTCCGATATAAAGATTTTCTAATGGTGAATAAGCAAATCCCAATCGAATATTGGATGGCGCAAATAAACCATATAAATCAAAATTTCCTTCTGAATTTACCTTGCCAAAACGGTGAGAAATATCAAACTCGAAAGTTCCTTTGATGGGTACCATTACCGTTTGATTGTCAATTAGCCAGACACTTTCAAAAGTATTTTTGGCATATTCCTTCATTGGCTTATCCTGAGCCTCCATGGCTTCATCCTGAGCTTGAAGAATCAATCCGGACATTGCTCCAGCTATCATCATCAGTCCTCTGGTTATTATTGTTTTATAATTTATTATTGATTTCATTGCATTATATTTAAGCTGGTTAATTATTAGGAGCTCCATTCCTGATCCAGTCATAGATTTTCTGACGGTCTTTTTGAGATGGTATATACTCAATCATTGGACCATTGATCTGCTTGTATATAATACTTTCTTTCGGTATCAGTGTATTCACAAAACCACCACTCACTATATTAATAAATGATTTTGTATCATCATTCATATAGGGCTTGTGGGCACCTGGAACATGGCATCCATCAACACTTCCGCACTTAGTTCTAACTAGTGGAGCCAAATCCTGCTTAAAGCTAACTGATTGTGCTGGACCATCCGGATCAGATCCCGGTGGGTTTATATCCTTATAACATCCTACAAGGGACATACCAAATAGAATCCCAAGAAAGATGAAAATATTATTCATTTTCATAAGTTAATCTTAAATGGTGAACGAATTACTTATTGTTGAAATTAGCATTACAGGTAACCTGAATTATATCAGCTACACTAGTACTGGTGATTCCGAAGTCTCTGCAATTAAACTGAAATGTTAGTTGTAGACCAAATACGGAATAAGCTGCTGCAGTTCCGAATTGAACTCGTTGCTTAGGTACATATTTCAACCTACCTTGTAAAGTTTTAACCAACGGTGCTGTTAATTTGCCTTGATATGTCAAGTTAAATGTCACTAGATAATCATTGCTTGAAGGATCAAAAATTATACTGGTAGTCTTAATCCTTGCCAAGTTTGGAAATGCAAGATTTTGAACACCTGTTTTGATTTTCACAGTACCCATTCCAGCTACATTACAACCAGTATCTCTGCCTGGTTCTCCTGTATTGGAAGTATTAATCTGAACATAACCATTAAAGAATGACTTATATGGTTCGTTTTCGTAGAAAGCCCATGATGTGTCACTCAATGGTTGGGTTGTAACATTGTATTCAATGGCTTTGGTGTCTGATACATCAGCAAGTCCAAACTGGTTGAATCGACCTGTTAGTAATCCAGCTGCACCAACATAAGATGTTTGCCATAATACACTTGAATGAGCTTTATCAAATTTCCATTGGGTGGTATCACCAGCAGTTACACCAGGTAAGTGAACATTGGTACCTCTAGTAATTTTAGGGCCTGTGTCGACTACTTCATCATCGTGAGTACAAGCCCAATATATGCCCAATGTGCCAAAAATGGCTAAATAAAATAAAATATTAAATTTCATGATATTACAGTTTTAAAGTGAAGAATAAATTTTTTAATATTTCAATTGTATACTGTAAATATATATCAATTTGTAAAAATAAAAGACTTAAAAATCTTTTTATATTAAAAGTTTTTTATCCTCCTGATCTTAGGGTTTAAAGTATTTATATTTAAATAACTGATTTACAGAATATTGAACTCTTATTTGGACTTATAATTTCTTGCAAAATCCTGTAAAAAAATTACCATGTAAATCGAAAAATTCATCTAATTCTAATTTATTTATGAAATTCTCGGAGTCATATATGATCCTTCCTTGTAGTGTAATAATTAAAATAAAACTTTTAATACTGATAGGAATGGAAATCAAGCATAATCCTTCAGGATTTGGATATTACATTAGTCCTTCATGAAATATTAATAGACCTCCTAAAAAAGGATTAAAATATAAATGAATTAGGTGTTTAAATAGATTTACTCAAATTTATCTTAGGCAACTCAATGGTTCGCAAGTAACACACAATAAATTGATGATAATAAAAAGTAATAATTCTAAAAGAGTCAGTTAAAGTCAATGCTTGATGAAAACCTAAAAGCTAACTATTAGTACAAGATCCTGTTGACTCTATCCTTTTGAAAAATGGTGGGAGCTACTGGGTTCGAACCAGTGACCCCCTGCTTGTAAGGCAGGTGCTCTGAACCAGCTGAGCTAAGCTCCCGAAGAGATTTTGAATTTTAATTATTCTGGATGCATTCATCCCAAGATTGGGTAATTGTAGCCTAAACTACAACACCTTGTTCCCATTACTTTGAGACCATTATCAGCTATGGGACGGCAAATATAAAATCGCAATGAACATATTACAACTCTCTTTAATTAATTTTCTTATTTTAATGTGTAAAGTCCTGTCTTTCTTATATTTAATTAAGATATAATCGAAGTATACTCAAACGATTATTGCTCTCATTTGGAATCAAAATGATCTGTCTGTCAATTTGAACTGCCTCCCGGATCCGAAGATTTAATTTGCTGTTACTCGTATTTAGTACACTTTTTCTGGTTTGCTGACCATTGGGCAGTAATATATATTCTGATACCGTAGATTCATTTTTAATTTCATCATTGAATAGAAATCGCAGAAAAGATTTATTGGTCACAACAAAAAAAGATGAATTAATGCCATCATCATCTTGAGAAAATTGCTTCTTCCTCAATATGGTCTCCCATGCTTTTTCTTTTTTAGTATTGATACAACTTACAATAATATCATCATAATAATAATCAACCCAGCGACTTGCAGCAAACGATCCTCCATTATCGAGTCCCGCACCAAAATATGGCCGTCTGACATATTGTTTGACATTTTCCATAATAAGCACGTTGGAACCGTCTTCTAAAAATCGAATGGAGTTCAATTGCAAATCATAATTTGTAAGCGAAGTTTTATTTTTCTTTCCAGTCCATTCCTTAATTTTTTTTTCATCAAATAAATGAAACACCGGTGTTTCTACTTCACTCAATACATATGTGAAATATCCCAGTATCCCCGATTCATTAGGTTTTTTAAATAATCCGCCCAATACTATTCCATCTCCAGACTGGTGAATAGCCATTTTTGTTGAGAATGTCTCAAACTCTGATTTTAAAGTTAAGTCTACAAATTTGAAGCCCCTGCTATTGATTCCTATAACTCTCGGATAATGATTAACTTTAACTTTATTCGGTGTTTCAACTTCAAATTTTAAAAAAAAATCTCCCTTATTGCTTAATTGGGCTTCATCTGCTGTAGCCATTTTTACTTCAAATATATCGTCAGCAGGCCTTACATAATAAACTGAATCTTCCAGTCGATTAAACAAAATAATCATAGATTTATTCTGAAGATCCCGAATTCCAATGGATACAAAATTTCTGTCTTCGGAAGATTGAAAATTTACAGATTCTGTAGAGCTTACATTCAAACTATCAGCAATTATTCTTTGATATACTTTTACTCCCTGAATATCATAAATAGAATAATAACATTTTATCTCACGTTCAATTTTCGAAATATAAATAACACCAATCTTATCCTGATGTGGAAAAACGTCTAATATGTTCCATTTTTTTCCTTCCAGGGACAATTCTTTCTCTGAACTCCAAACATTATTTTTACTTAGACTTTGTAAAATTATTTTTACGGCCTTATCTCTTACGATGTGAATATACTCACCAATAGGTATTAAAAAATATGAGAAATCATTCCTCATATTAATTTCTGGAGATAAAACAAACTTTTGAGCAGAAGTAATATTGGTGAAGCAGACACATAAAATTAATTTCAAAAGGACAGAACGACAATTCATTGAGCTAATATAGATACTTTTGCCAAAATTATCAATTATCATATGAAGCACAATGCAATAGTTGAATGTGTTCCAAACTTTAGTGAGGGGCGAAACCCAATTGTAATATCTAAAATTGAAGAAGTCATACGAAGTACCAAAGGTGTTAAACTTCTTAATACCGATCCAGGAAAGTCTACCAACAGAACCGTTATAACTTTTGCAGGCCATCCGGATGACGTTATTGAAGCTGCCTATCAGGCTATTGCAAAGGCTGCAGAATTAATTGATATGTCTACACATTCTGGAGAACATCCAAGAATGGGAGCCACAGATGTATGTCCTTTGATTCCGATTCAAGGTATTTCCATGGAAGAATTAGTTGTATATTCTAAAAAACTAGCCAAAAGAGTAGGCCATGAATTAGGTATTCCTGTCTATTTATATGAATACTCATCCGATCGAACTTATAGAAAAAATCTTGCAGATATACGTTCAGGTGAATATGAAGGGCTTGAAGAAAAAATGAAATCTGAACAGTGGATTCCTGATTATGGACCTACTCAATTCAATTCTAAATCAGGTGCAACTGTAATAGGTGCTCGCGATTTTTTAATTGCCTATAATGTCAATTTGAATACACATTCTGTTAGCTTAGCCAATGAAATAGCCTTTGACATCCGTGAAAATGGTCGTCCGCTGCGCGATCCAATAACCAACAAATTTTTAAAAAACGAGCAGGGAGAAATAATTCGAAGTGAAGGGACTTGTCCTTCGGTAAAAGCTATTGGTTGGTATATAGAGGAATATGAATATGCTCAGGTTTCTATGAATCTAACCAACATGAATGTTACATCATTACACGTAGCATTCGAAGAATGTAGAAAAGCTGCAGAAAAAAGAGGAGTCCTGGTAACCGGTTCTGAATTGGTTGGACTTATTCCTAAAAAAGCTTTGACCGATGCTGGAATTTATTTCCTTCAAAAACAAAAGAGATCTTGTGGTGTATCTGAAAGTGAATTAATAAAAGTTGCCATTCAATCACTTGGATTAAATGCAAGTTCTGAATTTATTCCCTCGAAAAGAATTATTGAATATATGATTGAAGAAAAAAATGACCGTTTAATTCAACTTAGCCTTGAAAAATTTGCTCAAGAAACTGCCTCAGATAGTCCTGCTCCAGGAGGAGGTTCTGTTAGCGCATATATTGGTGCTCTGGCAGCAGCTTTGAGCACGATGGTAGCAAATCTAAGTATTCACAAAAAAGGTTATGAAGAACACTACGAACTATTCAATCAGCAAGCTATGATGGGCTCACAACTTATCACGCAATTACTTCAATTGGTTGATAAAGATACCTTAGCTTTCAATACTATCTTACAAGCTTTTCGCCTTCCAAAAAATTCTCCCGAAGAAAAGAAAGCCAGAAAAAAAGCAATTAAGAAAGCTACCTTGTATGCCATTGATATACCAATGCAAACCATAGAAACTGCTGTTATGGTATTGCCCATAACTCAATTGATGGTTGAACGAGGTAACATAAACTCGGTTTCAGATGCCGGTGTCGGTGCACTCTGTATTGAAACCGCTATCAAAGGAGCTGCACTTAATGTTCGCATTAATTCTTCCGGATTGGATGATGAAGAGCAAAAAAATATGCTCATCAATAAAGCAGATCAGTTTGTTCGAGAAACAGAAATTAAGGTAAAACACATACTTGAACTTGTCCATCAAAAGATTGGTCTCTCTTCATAATGATTAAGTTTGAAAATTAAATTTCACTAACTTTAAGCTTGAAATTTAGAAAAGACTTGAAATTTATACAGATCTTCATTCTTATTATTACAATATTTTGTAATGTTTATTCTCAACAAGCTGGATTAAATTGTTGCTGTGGAACGTGGACTCAACTTTCTTATCCAAATCTAGATTTTGAAGATGGACCTAATCCTCCAACCGGCGGTTTTATCGTGTATGGAGCTGGATCAGTATTTGGAGGTTGGACAGTTACCAGAGCTACAATCGATCATGTTGAAGCAAGTCATGCCGGTTTGGGAAATGGAAATCCCAATGGGGCATCCAATTTTGTAGACTTACATGGAAGCCCTGGTTTTGGTGGTATAAGTTATAAACTGACTAATCTAAAACCCGGCGCAACTTACCGAATTGAATTCTGGACTGCACAAAACGGAGGCAACCATTCTTCAACCGGAACATTGAAAATAGCCGGAGGTGCCTGGCTTAATGAAAGCTGGACAGTTACGATATCAGGTGCAATACTTTGGTTTAAATTAAGCTACATGTTTATGGCCATGGATAATATGGCTGATATGGAATTCAGCAGTGTTGGTGACTTGATTTATGCTGGCACTTTAGTAGATGACATTTCAATTTTTGAATGCCCTGGCGATACTGAAGCTCCACAGATTGTCAATGAACCTTTGGATGAATCTTATAATTGCTTAGAAGATGTTCCTTCTCCTCCCATTATTACTGTAACTGACGACTGCGATATTAATCCAACGATTAAGTATTCCCAAAAAATAAATAAACTTAATGACTGTGAACAGACTATCGACAGAAAATGGGAAGTATCAGATCATTGTGGCAATACTTCAACCTATGATCAGCAGATACAGGTAAAGGATAATCAAGCTCCAAACATTTTAATTCCAGCTAATGATAAAATTGTAGATTGCTCCAAGCATTCTGATGCCGTATTTAAAAACTGGTTGAATTCTCAGGGAGGGGCTAAAGCATCGGATAATTGCAAAGAAGTGTTTTGGGAATATTTCTATGATAAATTGCCCAAAGAAGCTTGCGATACATCTATTGTGCAATTCGTAGCTAAAGATTATTGTGGCAATGAATCTAATCTTTATGCACTCTATATTATTAAGGATAACAACAAACCACTTTTAATAAAACCAGCCGACTCGGTTCAACTTCGTTGTTCTTCCTCTGCCAAAGATTCTTTGCGGCAATGGCTATTACAACACGGCAATGCCATTGCTTCAGATTCTTGTTCGAGTTTAATTTGGAAAAATAATTTCAACGGCGATTCTAATTCCTTACGGATACAAGTTGAGTTTCTGGCTATAGATAAATGTGGCAATACGTTAAAAATACCAGGATTATTTGAACAACTCGATGCTCCTGATACCAATTATATAAATACATTTCATTGTGATGATAAACTCGTTCGCGTCGATACGAATTATTTTTCTCTTCCAGGATGTGATAGCGTTGTAATTAATCAATCCATAGGGGTCAAAACAGATTCCACTTTCCTCAGTGAGTTAAGCTGCAAGTTAAATGAACCAACTATTTATACGGTATTGAAAAGTACTCATTCCTGTGATTCTATAGTTGTTACATCTTATACTTATATTAAACCAGATACAACACTAAATGAATCTTTTGTCTGTGGACTCGCCGACACACTAATTAATTATAGAACCTTACAAGGTCAATTATGTGATAGTGTTGTAATCGACAAGCAAATTCCCAGAAAAAATTATTCTCTTCAGATTACTAATTTTTCCTGTGATTCAAACCAAACAGGAATTAAAAATTTATTTTTAAAAGATCAATTTGGATGTGATTCTACGATAATTATTGAAACCAAGTATAGTCCAATATCCATCAGCCGTGCTGATTCTTCCATATGTGCATTAAAAACAAGTTATTTTGATACAACAAAGTTGGTATCTAATGGCTGTGACAGTTTTCATATCGTTCATTTCATCGCCAAGAAAATTGATAGCACTTTCATTCGTGATTTTACTTGTGATCCAGCATTAAGTGGAATTAAAATTTTCCATTTTTTTAATCAAGATCAATGCGATTCAGTTGTAGTGACCAATACTATTTTAGAATCGGTACCCAATAAGTATTTGCAAAAAACAATATGTTCAGAAAAGAAAAACTTATTTGACACACTTTTTCTTAAATCATTTAGAGGTTGTGACTCTTTAATAATTACTGAGAATATTTATTTCCAGCCCGATACGACATTTATTTTTCAAAATACTTGTGATACAACATTATCGGGTCAATTCACTCAAATTCTTAAAGGACAACATTGCGATAGTGTAATCATTACAGATAGACATTTCATACCTTCCTATACGGTAATTCAATCACAACGTACTTGTTCAAAAGATTCTGCTCGTGTAGATAGTGTATTTTTGCAAAGTGTTCAGTTATGTGATAGTCTCGTTATAACTCGATATGAATATTTTCCCATTATACCAACGTATAAGATAGGTCAAATAAGTTGCTTTGGTTATAACGATGGAATGATAGAAATTACTTCCTTTCTAAGTGCCAGAAATCCCGTTCAAGTATTTCTAAATGGCCAGAGATATTTAAACACATTTACTTTTGATTTATTGAAGAAAGGATCTTATGAATTAGTCATACGGGATGCCGACGATTGCATTTCAGATACTATAAATATTAATCTTGATGAACCTAATCCGTTTTTCATTGATATTGGCCCCGATATTACAACCTCTCCATCCAAACCTGTTTTACTAAAAGAAAAATCAAACTTGAATTTTTCCAAGTATTCCTGGATTCCACCTTCCATATTTGACTGCCCCAATTGTGCTCAATCCAATGCAAATCCTTCAAAGGATACTCAGGTTTCTCTAATTGTAGAAGATGAAAATGGATGTCAATCAATAGATTCACTTTGGATTCGTATCAAAAAGTCTTCGGATTATTACGTTCCCAACGTTTTCTCACCAAACGGAGATAATGTCAATGAACGATTCTTTATCTCTGGATCGGAAGATTTAATAATTCAATGGTTGAAGATCTATGATCGTTGGGGTAATCTGGTGTTTGACGTGAATCACCCAAGAATCAATCAGCCAACGGATGGCTGGGATGGACAATTTAAAAATAAACCTTTAAATCCTTCAGTGTACAGCTATGTTTTTTCTATCCAATTGGAAGGAGAACAAAGTAAAATCATATCTGGTGATGTTACCCTGATGAGGTAACATTCAAGTTCATTTAATTTATGCTTATAAAGATTAATGACTTTCGCTGACTTGTCGATCGTAGTCTATATTTCGTTTGTTCAATATTTTCTTAATCACCCAGGCAAAGAAAAATAAATATCCAAAACATAAAACAGCTAACCAATAGGATTGATGGATTCCAATACTTGAAATATCTGCTAATTTTCCCTGAAGTGGAGGAATAATTGCTCCTCCCAGAATCATCATGATCAGAAAGGCAGAACCCTGTGCTTCATACTTACCCAAACCTGCCATAGAGAGCGAAAAAATACATGGCCACATAATACTGCAGAACAATCCACCCGATAAAAATGCATAAATGGAAATTGTACCGACCGTGGATAAACCAATGAGCATGGATATCATTCCTAAAGCACTAAATAATAGTAAGGTAAATGCTGGTCGATCATTGGAAATATAAAACCCAAGTGACAAGACCAGAACACAAATAAAATAATAATACAAATGACTCATGTCCTTATTCGCTAAAGTGTTAAGTCCAACTACAACTCCAAAGGCAATGATTGGGACTATAAAAAGCAATAATTTTTTAATCTTATTTTCAAAATTGAATACTGGCAATGCGCCAGTCCATCTGCCAATCATTAGTGAACCCCAATACATAGAGATGTATGGTGCGATATCCGCCGCCTGAAGAGCGCCGTATTCTGGCCCTTTTAGCAATTCACCCAAATTACTTTGAATGGTTACCTCAACACCGACATAAATAAAAATAGCAAACATTCCCAGTAATAATTGAGGATATTGCAGCGCTCCCCAACCTTTTGAGTTTTTACTTGAACTATAATAAGCAATAAATAATCCAACTACCAGTACCCCTAATCCAACGATTAGATAACGCATTCTTTTGAATTCCAGATCTAACTTATCTAAGTCGCTTAATGATTCAAAATCAACTTTGTAACTTTGAAATACCGGAATGAAGCTAGCCAACAAACCGAAGGTTATAAAAATCATTAACCAAGCAGCTTTGCCTGAATATTCCATATGTGCATCAAAATATCCAGCCGGAACTTTTTTCGAAAAAGTAAAAAGCATGGCAGCACCTAAAAATAATAAGCCAACAAATACATAAAGAACTGTTACCTTATGTAAGCTAAGAGACTGTATTAATTCATCGCTGGTTGAGGTACTTCCAAATAATGCAATTGCAACAACAATGGGTCCAATGGATGTTCCGAAGGAATTGATGGCACCTCCAAAAGTAATTCGATGTGAACCTGTAGCGGGATCACCTAATAATATTGCAAATGGATTTGCCGCAGTCTGCTGCAGCGAAAATCCTAATGCCAATATGAAGAAAGCAGCTAAAAAAGCCATAAATCCATGTTCGGCTGAACCAAAATTGACGGCTGCGATCATAGCTATAGCCCCAAGCAATGAGAATAACAAACCATATATTATACTTCTCTTATAACCCCATTGTGATACAAGATCTCTTGATCTCCAAACGCCTACAACAAATAGAATTAATGCTCCAAAATAATAGGCACCATAAAACGCAAAATCAACCAATTGACTTTGAAACTGATCTAACTTAAAATAATGCTTACAAAATGGAATAAATACTCCATTACCGGCTGCAATAAAACCCCAAAAGAAAAACACCGTGATAAGTGTTGTTAATGCATTGGTATTGGTTTTGATGAGTTGTGAATTCATGGTTATAAATTTTTCTTTAAGATCCAGCTGTTATAATGCTCATTTCTTCTTCTTTGAGATATTTGGAAGAAATTTTATGTATAGTTTCCTGATGAATGGATTGAACCTCATGAACCAACACATCAAATGATTGGTCATCCTGAAATTCGGTAATTAATATTTTAAGCAGTTGAATGGTTTGATATGGTCCATCAATTAAACGAAGCAAATGTCCATTAAGGTAATTTTTTACCATATTCAATTCTTCCTTTTCAATTTCTTTACTTCTTAATTTTTGAATTTCTTTTTTAATCAACTGAATGGTTTTTTCGGTCTGATTTGGATTTAATTCAGCACTAATATAGAATATTCCATCGTGAAGCTGTACATCGAGTGTTGAATGAATGTCATAGGTCAATCCGTGCTTCTCTCTGATTTGATTCATCAATCGGGATCCAAAATAATCGCCTAGCAAAGTATTAATGAAATACATAGGATAATAATCTGGATCTGTCTTTTTAAATAACCGTAGTCCCATTTTTAAACTTCGCTGCTGGCACCCTTCAATCGGAAAATGTTTTTGTATAGTTATCGTATTTATAGTTGGATATTCGTTTTGAATTTTAACCGTTGATTTAATTTTTAAAGCTTGTTCTTCCCAGAAATCGTTCTTTACTTTTTTTCCACAATAGAATATTTTTAATTTATCCGACGTATAATTTTCATCAAAATATTGTTTTAAGTCCTCGGGAAGTATTCCCTCTATTCGCTCAGGTGTGGAGTTATATCCATAGATTGTATCACCACCATACAAATGGGCTGTTAATTCTCGATAAGAAACAAAATCGGGTTCTGATAATTGATGCTGCAACTGCGATAAAAGTAATCGTTTGCCTTTATTGAGTTTTTCCGATTCAAATAGTGGTGAAATTATAACATCAATTAAAAAAGTAAATACTTTTTCAAAATGCTTGTGCATTGTATTAATGGCAATGACGGTAAAGTCTAAATCCGAATGTACGTGATAACTTGAACCATAAAAATCAAAAAATTCAGCTATTTCAAACCGACTCTTGGAGTAGGAACCCTCAAGCAATTGATTTGAGCAGCATCTGGAGGCAAGTTTTTTTCTCTCTGAAAGCCTTCCGTTTTCGAATACCAATTCCACATAGGCAATATCGTAAGCCTCTGTTTGAACAGTATATATTGGAATGTTATTACTTGTAACATACTTTGTAAAGTCCGGCAATTTTATATTCCAGTCTACCGGGGAAATAGGTATACTTATTGTGTCCAAAGCTTGATTTATCTATTCTGTTTGCCCTGCAAAAATGGTCATTCTCAGGAAATTATAAATAAAAAAGATTTGAATTAAGATTATGTGAAGCCCTTTCTCCGAAGTATTTTTGCGTTTCTTAAAGTAATCAAATATGAAATTTGTTGTATCGACCACTGTTCTGAATAAGGGCTTACAAATTGCTTCCGGTGCGCTTACTTCTCATCCGGTCATGCCTGTTTTGGAGGATTTCCTGTTTGATCTCAAAGGAAATAACTTAAGCATTAGTACTTCCAATCTTGAAGTGACCATTAATACTCGAATTGAAGTGAGTGGAAGTGAAGATGGAAGAATCGCAATTCCTGGAAAAATATTACAAGAGACATTGAAAATGCTTCCTGAGCAACCTCTTAGTTTTATGATCGATACGGAAAATAAATCGATTGAAATAACTTCTTCTTCGGGAAAATATAAACTTACTGGTGAAAAGGCTGAAGATTTTCCGGCATTGGAAACTCCGACTAACGAAGATAAAATTGAAGTTGGATCAGAACAATTACGTAAAGGTATTGAACGCACCTCCTTTGCCGTGAGCAATGATGAGATGAGACAAAATATGCGTGGTATTAATCTAAGTATTGATTTTAGTTCGATAACTTTTGCCGCTACCGATGCTCATAAGTTGGTACGTTATACCTTTAGAAATATTGAATCCGACGTTGCTACCAGTATTATTCTTACTAAAAAGTCTATGTTAATTCTGAGTAGTATATTACCTAAAGACACCAAAGTTCTCTTGCACTTTAATAAATCCAAAGCTTTTTTTAGTTTTGATAATACCCTTTTGTATTGTCGGTTGGTGGAGGCAAAGTTTCCGGATTATAATGCTGTTATTCCGGTTTCCAACAACAACATTCTTACAGTCAACCGCGAAGATATTATTGCAGCGCTTAGACGTTTATCCATATTTGCGAATAAAAGTACCAATCAATTTGTAATGAGCTTAGGGGAAGATAGCCTTACCGTTAATGCACAGGACTTAAGCTTTAATAATGAAGCAACAGAGCAAATTAGTTGTACTTATGCTGGAACGCAAATCAATGTTGGCTTGAGTGCTAAGAATCTTTTGGAAATACTATCCCTTCTTTATACCGATCAGGTTATTTTTAAATTAAGTACGGATAACAAACCCATTATCATAGTACCCGATGAGCAAGATCCTGATGAGGATATACTAATGCTTATTGTGATTACTTCGTAAATGAACATAGGTCTGTTTTTTGGATCATTTAATCCTATCCACGTAGGACATCTTATTATTGCCCAATACATTCTGAATAACACCAATCTGGAACAGGTCTGGTTTGTAGTGAGCCCACATAATCCTTTGAAAGAAAAATCAACATTAGCCAGGGATTACGATCGTCTTCATTTAGTACAATTGGCTACTGAAGATAATCCTAAGCTGAAAGTTTCCAATATAGAATTCGGACTTCCCAAACCATCTTATACCATTGATACTTTAGCTCACCTAAGAGAAAAAAATCCTGAACATCAATTCACTTTAATTATGGGAGGAGATAATCTGATCAGCCTTCCAAAGTGGAAAAATTATGAACTCATCCTTCGAGATTATCCTATCTTGATTTATAAAAGGCCTAATTATTCCAGTGATTCTGATTTACTAACTAAAGGAAATATTACTATTCTCGATGTTCCATTACTCGACATTTCTTCTACTGCAATCAGAGAAATGATTAAGAATGGAAAATCGGTACAATACCTTGTTCCTGAAAAAGTTTATGAGGAACTGAATATCCTGAGGATTTACAAATAATCTTGTAGTCTATTTCGAATATATCATCTCCTGCAATTCATTTCTCTCATGGTAAGCTCTGTTTTTATCATAGTATCAATATGCGTGAAAAGAGAACTAAACAGGGGCATAAGTTCAAACCTGCACCAACAAATTTTAATAATGGTTTGCAAATTTTGATTTTTATCGAATATATAATATTTTATAAAGTGAGAAAAAACCATGGTCATCCGCCAGTTTAATAAGGTAGATTCCTGTCTCCCTTATGAATGGATCAATATTTAATTGTGTTTTTCTTTCGTTCAGCTTTTGTCTATGGAGAGTACGTCCATTAACATCGACAATTTCTAAAGTAAAATTATTGCGCTCATTTGGAAGTTCAATATTGATGCGTCCATTCGTTGGGTTGGGATAGATTAAAGCATGAAGGGTTTCATCACTGGAATATATCTGCGTAATAATCTTTTCCCAGATAGTGTGGTAGGTTTGATTGGTCCGAATAGGCGGATTATGGTCAAAAAAGATATCCGCTTCGTTTTCTATTCTCGTGCCAACCGTTAGATCAGGTTTAAGATGTAACCTGTAATTTACATAGCCCCTTGAATCTAAATCATTATTAGATTTATAAGTAAGGTTAATGTTGTCAAAAATAAATTCAATGTATTGATCGTGGATTCCATACGTTACGGGATGGGAGCTTCCAATGATCTCAAAACTTGAAATATCAAAACTATTATCTAGCTTATCATGAATAACTACTCTTTCTGCTACATCATTGCCTTCATTTTGGAATCGAATCAGGTATTCAACCGGCGTATTGTTTTCTATAAAATGATTGTTGGCAAAACCTGTCGGCGTAGCCGACTTGTCATTTGGATCATATGAACCTCGTAATTCTTTGCAATCTATAGAAACATTTTGATCTTGTTCGTCTTCTGGAAATTGTAGCACTTTTCCATGACTGAATTCACCGTTTTGATCTACACCACATCCTTCAAGCGCAATTGTTGGGTGTGAATTTCCTGGATGATGTTGTACCTGGTCCAGTATGATTCTGTAAGTGGATCCACGGGCTGGATAGTCTAATACTTTAGAGTTTTCCATTTTCAATTTGACGGTACCTTTTAATAAGGGCATTATTTCATCTTCTATAATCGCATAACCGGATTCACGCGTCATATCAAATTTGGTGGGGTTGGTGATAATGAATCTCACCATTTTCGCAGTGGTGTCACATACTGCGCGAACATTTAAACTGCTACCATCCCACAGCGAATCCTGATCGCAGATGGTATCTAGCAAGAATTTGGCTGATGCGCAAAAAGTTGAACCTAATAGTATTGGATCGCAGGGTGATTGTACGGTTACAGTAAAATTGCTGGAAGATAAAGGGCCTAGATTTGAGATGGCAAAAGTGTAAAATGGCGGATTGGAAGATTGTATAGGCAATGTGCTACTAATCACTGATAAAGAAACCGGTATCTCCAATTGGATTGTAGAATTTTGCAGCTCTGTCAAACTTAAATTTTTATAAGACACCTGATAGGTATTCTGTGCACAAAAAAGCAATCTTGCAGAACTAATCTCAATCATTACCTCTGGGCAATCACGGGTATTATAAATTCCTATGTCAATTGTCGTATCCTGTGAAATTGAATCAAGATTATAAATGATAGTATCAACGCAGGTCTGCCAGTTTTTAGAATTCTCCTTGATCCAAAATTTATGCAGACCTTTTTGAAAATTGTAGAGTGGAATATGCAAGTTGGAAAAGGGATAATAATCCACCTTACCATCATGAGAGTGACCCAAAGTAAGAATATCTGAAAGTTGTTCCGACTGGTCATAAGTACAGTTGGAATTCATATCAATGAAATTTCTAAAGGAAATTGTATTGATCGGTTTGCCTACATGAAAGATATAATCGCAGACATCACCGGTACAACCATCAAAAAAGAGATAGTATATTTTACCAGCTTTCAGAGTTGCGTCAAATTCTTTTTTACCTGGCCCGGTACAGCTAGGGTCGCAGAATACAGATTCGGTAAAATCACAGCCTCCCCAAACCCCAAATTGAACGCCCGTACCATTTACGGTACACTTGTCAAATTCTATTTGGAAATGATATGTTCCACCCCAAGAATAAAATGCCATCCAGGATGTGTTATGAGCTCCTCCACCAGAGGGACATAATGGAGTTGCTCCAGTAGGGTTAGAAAAATCAAGCATTGTTCCCGTCAGGCTGTCTAACTCATCAATGTAATAAACGGATGAGGATTCACAGGTTAACGCTGGAATAACCTGAGAACACAAAGGGAGGCTCACTAAAAGAACAATTATTATAGATGCAAAATAATGTTTTATGTTCATAGATAATGTTTTATTCGAATTATGCATCAAATGTAGAAGATTGCCATAGTCTAGAATTTGAATTAAATTGTATTTTGTATCCAAATTAATAGAAATAAAAATCATATTTTATTGATTTATAATTATTTATATTAATATTTTGTATATATTTTGAGCTCAAAGAATCAATTTTTAGAATCCTTTTTTCAGCTGAATTCGGAAGAAATCAAAGGTTTTGTCAAATTCATCAAAAGCAGATACGAAAAAGGCCATGAATTTTTAGGAGTGCTCGGAATTATCTCAAGGACAGCCTCCCGGGATATTCGGGGTCTGAAAATTAAAATATTTGAATCTGTCTATGCTGGTATATCCTACGATGATCTCAAAATACGGGTCTTGTTGTCTGATTTATTGGCAGAACTTAAGCAGTATCTGACGCTGAGTAATCTGGGCCCTCATGAATCTGAATTAAACTATCTTAAATTTCTTCGCCTCCGAAATCTTAACCGTTTGTTTGAAAGTCAGAGCAGACAATTAAAGGAGAAAATGAAGAATGAAAAAATATTTAATGAAAACAATTATGCGATTAATTATCAAATAGATTTTGAAAAATTCCGATTTGAGTCAAGGCAAAATAGGTTTCGCCTCGAAGGATTCTCAGAACTCCTCATCAACTTTGAACATTCTGTTATCATTCAGCGATTGAAACTATATCTTGAATACGTCAACTTTAAAAATTTTGTTCCTGACGCTTCAGTATATAAAGAATTTGAAGATCAAATACAGAATTTGATTAGTCGGGACTGGTCTTTATTTCCTGAAATTCAAATGAATGTTCTTGCCTTGAGACTATTTACAGAATTCGAGAACGACCAGGTTTTTGAAAGTTTTAATCAACACTTGAACCTGTTCTCCTCCAAAATGGAGCCGTTGGTTCGCAAAGATTTTTATTATACCGTATTAAATTATTGCATTCGCAAGATTAATCTTGATCGGGATGATTACTTCAATCATGTGCTGAGACTATATGACCATGGTGTCTCTGAACAATGGATTCTGGATAACGGATATATGACCTCCGTTACCTATAAAAATATTGTTTCGTTGTGTATTCGCATGAAAGAATTCGAACTTGCAGAGCAGTTAATGCTTAAGTATAAGCATATTGTTCATCGGAGTGAACGTGAAAGTATCTTTGAGTTTAATCAGGCCAGAATACTCAAGGAGAAAGGCAATATAAGACAGGCTTTGTTACTTTTAAATTCTAATCGTTACAAGGATCCTCTTATCGATCTGCATGTTCGTATTGAGTTGATAAAAATTTACTATGAAATCAACGAGGAAAATCTTTTACATTCTCAGATATTATCGATTATTAGATTTGTCAACAAAGCAGGGCGCTTCGGAAGTCATAAAATCTATTACCTGAATTTTATAAGATTTGTTCAATCACTTATTTCAATCCGTGACAAACAAAGCTCCATTAGAAAAAATAATAAGATCCTGTTACAAATAAAGAATGAACCAGATTTGATTGAGAGAGCCTGGCTCGTACAGGTTGCAAGTAGTTTATAAGTAGTAATATGCTTAATTACTTGCTACACATGCTGGCGTAAGTATGTAACTTTTGCCATTTACATCACAACTTCAAAAATTTTATCTGCATAATTTTTATCTCCCCTAACTTTGTTAGTAATTTTTTTCAGGAAGTTGATTATAAATATAAGAATAGCTATGGTAGATTTAAATTATTGCACAAGTTG
>CAZHNF010000030.1:0-35092 GCA_964533625.1 uncultured Saprospiraceae bacterium
GACCAGAGTTTTTAAGTCAGCCGTACAAGTTTCCAACCTTTTACGATGATGAATGTAGTTTGGTAGGAGTAGATTACAAGGATCATATATTTTCAGCGACGGTACCTGGAGATCCATGTTACAAGATATTCAGAGAGTGGAAAGTGATCGACTGGTGTTATCGGGATGAAGTAGGGAATGTGGTAATTTTCCGGGATACACAGATCATAAAAGTAAATAATACAGTAGATCCTGTGATTACGCGGGCGTGTAGGGATACGACAATCTGTAGTTATGATGTAAGATGTAATCCAATACCCGTTAGTTTGAGCATAGAAGCTACAGATTTCTGTACGAGTCCGGAAGAGATAATGTATCGGTATAAGATAGATTTTGATTCTGATGGAACGTTTGATGTAAATCATGCGGAGATTGGCAATCCGGTAGCGAGTGGCACATGGCCATTGGGAAGACATACCATAAAGTGGGAAGTAGAAGACCGATGCGGAAACACAGCGACCTGTGTATCCCAATTGAATTTGTTGAATTGCAAACCACCGACAGCATATGCGCATAGAGATCTATCGATAGGATTAACCGGGATGGATACAGATGGAGACGGAGCACCGGATACGAAGATGGCGATAGTATGGGCGAGCGATCTGGATGCGGGATCGAATCACAATTGCGGTTACTACTTTGTGTTGAGCTTTAGTCAGGATACGAACGACCGAAGCCGGGTATATACCTGTGATAGTATCGGAGCGAGGAATGTAGAACTGTGGGTAACGGATATCAATGGCAATACGTCATTTGTAAAGACGGTAATCATCGTCAACGATAATCCGAATCAGGCACCGGTGTGTCCAAAGAATTTAAATGCGAATGTATCGGGATTAATAAAATCACCGAACGATGGAAGAGTAGAGAAAGTAGAAGTAGAATTGGTAAATTCAGGATTAGCGACACGGTTAACGAATTATGAAGGAGAATATAGTTTTGGCTCTATGCCCACGGGAGGAAGTTATAAGATAAAGGCATACCGTAACGATGAGTGGCTCAACGGAATCAGTACAGCGGATATCGTAAAGATCCAGAAGCATATCCTGGGCAAAGAATTATTGACGAGTGGTTATCAAATGATAGCTGCGGATGTGAATAATTCGAAGACCATCACATCAGCGGATATTGCGGAGTTAAGAAAACTGATTTTAGGAATTACGAATGAGATCAGCAAGAATACGAGCTGGAGATTTGTACATGCGAATTATACCTTCTCAAAAGTTGAGGAAGCCTTGAATGAGCAGATACCGGAGGAGTATGAGATCAACAATCTAAATAGCAACGTACAAGGAAACTTCATCGGAATAAAGATCGGAGATTTGACGAATAATGCGAAGACGCGAGGCTATGGATCAACGATTGAGACAAGAAGTAACAAAGTGATGGATCTGAGTGTAGAGAATATATCGATCCACAAGGGAGAAGTATATGAAGTCAAACTGGGATCAAAAAATCTGACAGAATTTATAGGATTCCAGGGTACGATAGAAGTGCGACCGGAGCTAGGTGAGATTCTTGAAGTTATCGGGAATAAGGAACAGCGAATGGGAGAAGATAATATCAATACGAATGAACTTCACAATGGCAAAATATCGATTAGCTGGAACAACGAGAATTCGAAGGTGGAAGAGAATTTAATAAGCTTACGCATACGATCGAAAGTAGATGGCAGGATTGGTGATATAGTACAATTAACATCATCGCTAACGCAGGCTTTAAGTATAAGTCGTGAAGGAGAAGAAGAAAAGATTCAGTTGAGAACTTACAATGGCTTAGGCAATGAATTCATCGTATTGCAAAACGAACCTAACCCTTGGAAAAATTCTACTGAGATTGGAGTGTTGATGCCTGAAAGCGGTATGGTTGACTTAACAATATACGACCTTACCGGAAAAGTTGTTTCTAAGTCGCAAAAAACACTTATAAAAGGATTCAACTCAATTGGATTAAATAGAGCTGATATAGCTAATCCGGGAGTATATTATTATCAATTGGATTACAAAATCAATACAATAACCAATAAGATGGTTATTGTAGAGTAAAGCGAAATAGTTTAATATCAAAGAGGAGCTAATACGAAAAAACTTCGTAAAAGTTCCTCTTTTATTTTATATTGCATTGAAGTTTAAATGCAATGTTTGTATTATTGCCTGATGTATGAGATAAATTGTTAAAATTAGTTTTCAAATGAGGTTAATTCTATTTTTTATCTTAATAACACCCGTAGTCAGGTCTCAAAATTCACTTCAGGAAATTAAGTCTATATTCAAGAATTATAACTCAAATTGGTCTGACGTTGAGCTAAAAATTCAGTCTTCTTATTATGATAGTATCATGGGATTATATCATTACTATCTCATAGAAGAATTGGATGGTTTAAGTGTTTATCCTAAAGTATATGATCTTCATTTGAATCGAGCTTACAAAGTCGTTAGTAGTAATATTTCAAGTCCGGTAAGCTTATTCAGGAAGACCACTTATCACAATCATTATAGTGATTTAGACTTACTTCGTAAATTTTCACAAAAACACCAGATCCATATTGAACATGTTTCGATTGGCCCCGAATTGAATCGAACAAGACTTAAAAAATATTTTATTTTAAATAATGACCGCCAGGCTAAAGCATATGTAGAACCATGTTTTCTGTTTTCAAAAAATAACATATTCAAATGTATCCGATTGGATATTTCAATTCCAGGGATTGATCAATCCTGGATAAGTTATCTTGATGTTGAAACGGGTAACGTAATTGAAGAATATGAAAACACACTTCACTGCAATTTGGAAATTACCAGTTCTTTGTCAAAAAGTAGATTCGAATTAGAGCGGAGTGAGTTCATGATAATGAATAATTCTTGTTATCGAGTATATCCAATACCGATTGAAAGCCCAAACCATGGTGCTCGTTCGTTGGTAATGTCTCCTTGGCTTAAGGCCAATAATGCAAGTCCATTGGGTTGGCATAATGATGGACAATTCAATTATGTATCTAGTCAAGGTAATAATGTTGATGCCTATGAAGATATGGATGGTGATAATTTTCCTACTGGTGGAGATGCAGCCAGAGCTGTAGGTGGCGTAAATAAGAATTATGATTTCAATTATAATCCTGATTTATCTCCTCCTCAAAATAAAAACTCATCAATTACAAACTTATTTTATTGGAGTAACCTGATGCACGATGTGCTATATCAATATGGTTTTACTGAAAAAGCCGGCAATTTTCAATATAATAATTTCAATAAAGGCGGTTTAGATTTGGATAATGTAATATCGGAAGGAATGGACAACATTAATGGAGCTCGAAACAATGCCTCCTTTTCATGTCCTCCAGATGGTTATCCTGGTCGAATGCAAATGTATGTTTGGCAAGTTCCAACCTTTGATACAATAGAAATTTATTTACCTACTTCTAAAAAGATTATTGCAGTCAGTTCGGCCATCAGTCCAAGCCTATTAGGCCCAATGGATGGTGAAATTGTATTGGTAAACGATGGAACAGCATTTCCAACTCAAGGATGTGATCGTTATATAAATGCAAATCAAATCAGTGGAAATATAGCTTTATTAGATCGCGGAATCTGCGGTTTAAGTACAAAAATTACCAATGCTCAATTGGCTGGAGCAAAAGCAATGATAGTATGCAATGTTGATGATAATCCTCCTTCTGTTATGGGCGGTTCTTCATCGGGAGTTGGCATCCCAATTTATAATATTTCAAAATCTGATGGAGATTATATTAAAAGCCTCTTAAATCAACAGGTAAAGGTAATTATGTGGCCAAGTTCTGCCATTAAATTTCAATCGTTAGGGAAATCGTTTAAAATTGCAAGGGCTGCATTTGGTTCTTCAATTCCAAGTATTTTTCAATCGGATTTAATTTCTGTTTTCGATGATAGTGGAGATCCAAATGATGCTTGTGATAATATAATAAATAACTTATCCGGAAAAATAGCCTTAATTCGAGAAGGTAATTGTGAAGCTAGCTTTAAGGCTTGGAATGCGCAATTATCTGGAGCGTCTGGAGTAATTATTGGTAGAAATACACCCGGTCTACCGATTTCATTTTCAAAAGGTAGTTATGGAAATTTTGTAACCATTCCCGTAATCTGTATTTCTGAGTCAGATTATAATTATATCATAAATTTATTACCTGGCCTCGGAAGATTTACAAACACATTACCGCAACTGGTAGATGCAGATTTTGATGGAGGAGTTATAGCACATGAATATGCACATGGACTTTCGATTCGATTAACAGGTGGACCAAATAATAATACCTGTCTGATTAATGCAGAACAAGCAGGTGAAGGATGGAGCGATTACATTGGACTAATGATGACCATGAAGTCAACGGATTACGCTTATCAAAACAGAGGTATTGCAACCTGGCTAAGTGGACAGAATATTTCATCAGTTGGTATTCGTCCATATCCATACACCGTGGATATGAGTGTAAATCCTGTAACCTACAACTCCATTAAGGATCTTGTAAAAATTTCTCAACCTCATGGTGTAGGTTTCGTTTGGTGTAGTATGATTTGGGATTTAACATGGGCGATGTGTAAGAAATATGGATTTGAACAGGACATATATCAATTCAATTCAACTGCCGGAAATATCAAATCTATTAATTTAATTATAAGTGGTTTAAAATTACAAACTTGTAATCCAGGATTTGTTGATGCCCGAAATGCAATCCTCAAAGCCGATACCATTTTGAATGGTGCCAATAACAGTTGTTTGATCTGGAATGTATTTGCGAGAAGAGGATTAGGCTATTCTGCCAATCAGGGAAGTTCATATTTAAGAGATGATGGATCAGAATCCTTTGATATTCCACCGGGATGCAATTACTTATCGGAGGCGGAACTTTTTGGTACTGGTGTTCTAGGTATTTCTAATATACTGTTAAGTGTTAAACAGTTGAAACAAAATGCATATTTACATTGGAAAATTTTATCCAATGAAAAATTAGTTAAGTTCGAATTAATTCGTCAAGACGAACGAAGAGAAGAAAAAGTAATTCATTCTTCGAATGTTGAATTTTTAGAATTTACAGATAAAGACCTTAATCCAAATCAATCCTATAAATACAGAGTCAAAGCGATACAGGAAAATAATGAAATTATTTTGAGTAATTGGGTAACATTTGATCCATTGAAAATTAATCAGTGGCAGTTATATCCAAACCCGGTTGATGAAATGGCTATAGTTTATAATCCATCGCTGGAAAATGAATGGATTCAAATATTCCTATACGATCTGAATAATAGACCTATTGATCATAATCAGTTTTTTTACAAGAAATCAGATAAAATTAAATTGTCTACTGAGAACCTCACGTCTGGAATTTACTATCTAATGATAAAAACGGAATATGAAGAATCCGTTTTGCGATTCATAAAAAAATAATCAATCATCCAATCAAATATTAATCTTTAACATCTAAGGAATAGATTAATTTTGCCTTATGACAAAGGCCCTTTGGTTTATTTTCTTTACCGTTTTTCTAGATGTTACCGGTTTTGGATTGATTATTCCCGTTCTTCCGGAATTAATTCAACAATTAGGAGATGTAACCGTCAGTGACGCATCGACTATCGGAGGATGGTTAGCAGCCAGCTACTCTATTATGTTATTTCTATTTGCTCCTATTATGGGCGGATTGAGTGATCAATTTGGAAGAAGACCTGTTTTATTATTGTGTCTAGGAGCTTTTTGTATTGATTATCTTATACAGGCATTTGCTCCGAATTTACATTGGCTATTTGCAGGGAGAGTTATAGCAGGGATTACAGGAGCTACTTTTTCAGTGGCTGGTGCTTATATTGCTGATGTGAGTGAACCAGAAAAAAAGGCACAAAATTTTGGATTAATCGGAGCAGCATTTGGTTTGGGTTTTATTGTAGGACCACTCTTAGGAGGAGTTCTCGCCAGTTATGGAATACGCACACCATTTTTTGGTGCTGCCGCATTAGTAATGATTAATTTTTTATTTGGACTATTTGTATTGCCTGAGTCTCATGCTGTAGAAAATAGAAGAGTTTTCAATATTAAAAGAGCAAATCCTTTTGGAACTTTAAAAATACTATTTCGTTATCCGGTAATTCAAGGATTTGTAATCGTTTTATTTCTGACTTATTTAGCGCATTTCTGTCTTCAATCTACCTGGACGTTTTACACTATTGAAAAATTTAAATGGAATGCAACCATGATTGGTTATTCACTGGCCGCTGTGGGCGTATGTACGGCAATTGTACAGGGTGGATTATCAAGAGTATTATTACCAAAGTTAGGTCACCGAAATGCTATCATCCTTGGAATGAGTATGATAACGATTAGCTACATGGCTTATGCTTTTGCTCCAACCGGGTGGTCGATGTTTGTGATCATGTTTCCATTTGCTCTTGGTGGGTTGGCGAGTGCAGCTATTCAAGGTACGATATCAAATCAGATTCCTTCGAATGCACAGGGAGAATTACAAGGTGGATTAACCAGTTTGATGAGTCTAACCGCTATTCTAGGACCATTATTGATGACCAGAATTTTTTATTATTTTACGCATTCAGAAGCACCAGTTTATTTTCCGGGAGCTTCTTTTATGACTGCATCGATATTGACTTTAGTAGCCTTTATTTTTGTTTTAAAATTACTCAAAACGGTTAAATTATAAGGGATTACAAAATCATAGTATTTTTACGTTTTAAATCGTTATACAATTAACAAAGACTATATGAGGTCGATTATCTTTATCTTTATATTTTCCATGACTTTGCTGTATGCCCAGCCTGTCCAACCAATTGTTGGTTGTCATAATGCATATCTTTCTGGCTTATCAACTCATATTCCTTCTGAGGAAGAATTATTAATGATGGAGAATTCCAATAAGCGAAGCGATTCAATTAATATCATTAATTATTTTATTCGATTAGATGTTACACAGGTTGCTGCAAAAAGTATAACAGCTCATACGACGGTAAGTTTTATTACCAGATTGGATAACATAGAAAGTATTACACTTGACCTTCGTGAGCTTATTGTTGATTCTGTTCTTTATAGAAACAAATTAGTAACGTTTAACTATAACAATAATTTATTGGTTATCTTCTTTGGAGAAAAATTAAACAAGAATACGGAATCATCGATCGAAGTATATTATCACGGAGTTCCAAAAAGAGATCCAGTATGGGGAGGTTTCTATTTTGTAGATAAATATATTTATAACCTTGGTATAGGATTAAGCAGCACTCCGCCTAATTATGGGAAAGTCTGGTTTCCTTGTTTTGATAATTTTGTTGAAAGGACTAGTTATGATTATGAAGTGGTGTCTGTTGCTCCAACAAAAGCATATTGTGTCGGCCATTTGGTAACCGAAGATACTTCGGTTGCTGGTTTTATTAAACGACACTACCGTATGGATTTCGAGATTCCAACCTATTTATCTAATATAGCAGTATCCGATTATGTTTTGGATAGAAGTCTGACCCAATCCCTATCAAATAGTGAGCTCCCCATTGATCTTATCGCAAGACCTTCAGATATTTCTGCAATGAAAACTATGTTTGCCAATATGCCTGAAGCAGTTGATGCATTTGAATTTTGGTTTGGACAATACAAATTTGAACGAGTTGGATTTGTTGCCACTACTGTTGGTGCGATGGAGCATCCTACTAATACGGCTTATCCAGTTAGTACGATAACCTCTGGAAGTATAAACGACAATGAAGCATTATACGCACATGAATTTGGTCACCAATGGTGGGGAAATCTTACAACCTTAGATGATGCCCGAGATATGTGGATTAAAGAAGGCAATGCGGAATATTCATCTCATTTATTCTTGGAATATGTATATGGTAAAGATCGATTTAAATCTAAAGTAAAGGAAAACCTTTCTTTTATTTTATTTAATGCTCATATTAACGATAGTTCATTTCTTGCTTTATCTCCAATGCCCTATAATCACACTTATGGAACGCATACCTATAGAAAAGGAGCAGCGATGATTCATAATCTTAGAGCATATCTTGGAGACAGCCTTTATCGAACAGTGTGTCACACGATATTTGATAGTTTGACTGGTAAGAGTATGAATGCTTATGAATTTAGAGATTTTATCAATCGAAATTCTCCGGTGAAGGTTACAAATTATTTTGATGATTATATTTTCAATCCAGGATATACAGCATTTTATATTGATAGTTTTTATCAAAGCCCAATTTTATCGAAAAATATTTATTATATAAATGTGGTACAAAAAAAATATCACGCAGATCATTTATGTCATGAAGTGCCATTAAAAATTTATTTCCACGATAAAAATTTTAACATTGAAGAAAGAACTGTAACGGTAAGTGGTGAATCAACTTGGGTTGAAATCGAGTTGCCCATTTGGTTTACACCGGTCAACATGATTATCAATGAGGAGCAAACTTTAAATTATGCAAGCCTACAGGATTATACTTATGTTAAGTCTACCGGAAACTTACTTTTAGCCGGTTCAGCAATATCACCATCTGTAAATCAAATTAGTGATTCGGCCTATGTTAATATTGCTCATCATTTAGTTGGTCCATCCATTGGCAAAAAAAGATCTAACGTTCTTAGATTATCAGAAAGACATTTTTGGCAGGTGAATGCCATAGCCAAAGGATCTCTAAAAATGAATGGAAGAGTAGAATATAACGGAACTAATGCTTTGAATCTAGATTACGATATTTTGCAATCAGGAGAAGATAGTGTGATTCTGGTATACAGAAAAGATTTTACAGAAGAGTGGAGAGAGTATTTTCCTTCCACTAAGTTAAAATTAACACCAGGCGATAAAAGAGGATTTATTCGCATTGATGATATGTTACCAGGTGAATATTCATTAGCTTATGGATATCCATCTACAGTGTTGGTCCAAGATGTCCACTTAACAGATTTGGAAGTATTTCCTAATCCAGCTTCAGATCATTTGACCTGCAAAATTGATCATAGCTGTAACCCGGAGATTTATCAGATTTATAATTCGATTGGACAATTGGTCTCGGATTGTAAATTAGCCCATGGCGAAAATAACTTCGAAATAAATTTGAATGGATTAGCCTCCGATCTATATCATCTTCTGGTTTTTAATAAGGATCATCAATTAATAGGTGAAAGGACCTTTGATAAATGTGAATAGAAACGAATCCTACGTAAATTTTAGAATTTCTAAGAAAGTTATTTAATCGATTGGATTGACCAATTCATCGAAATAGTTGTAAACATTACCGAAAGCCCGACTTCTTATATCTGGAAAATAAACAATTAGCTTAGAAGTATTGTTGGTAAGTGAAAAATCAAACGAGTGGGATTCGTAGCGATTATATTAGCCTTTCTTTTCTTTTACTCCTTAGATCTTTATGCCTATCAGGGGGTAAAAATGTTAATTTTAGAAGTAAAATCAGAACCTATTCGGACGGTAATACAATATACTTATTGGATAGTATCCTTGTCACTTCCTGTTATTTTCCTTTCTTTTATATACATCGGAAGAGAAACACATCAGGTCTCGAAAATAGGAATAGTATTCGGTAATTTTATGTTGATATTATTAATTACAAAATTAGTGCTTGTAATTATTCTGCTTTCCGAAGATATAGTTCGATTATTTCAGGGCTTATATAATTGGTCTTTAAAAAATTATACTTCAGCATCAACAGAACAAATCGGTTTCATTCCTTCCAGAAGAAAATTTGTAAGCCAGATTGCACTGGGATTGGCAGCCTTACCTTTTGGATCCTTATTGTATGGAATTGTTGCAGGAAGGTATAATTATAAGATACATAATTTAGTTCTTCAATTTAAAGACCTTCCGGATGCATTTGACAACTTTACGATTACACAGATTTCAGATATTCATTCGGGAAGTTTTGATGGTCGAGATGGAGTCATAAAAGGTCTGGATTTAATCAAAGGATTGAATAGTGATCTTTTGTTGTTTACAGGCGATCTGGTCAATACTTTTTCACAAGAATTTGATCCTTGGATTGAAGACTTTAAATCACTGGATGCCAAATTTGGTAAATATTCAGTGTTAGGTAATCATGATTACGGTCGATATGCAGAGTGGAAAAATCCAATGGACATGGAAGCCAATTTTGAACGGATCAAGGCACATCATGGGGCAATGGGGTTTAAATTGTTACTGGATGAATCTGTCAAAATCGAAAAAGATGGTCAGTATATACAGATATTAGGGGTTGAAAACTGGGGTAAGGGATTTGGTGAAGTGGGAGATATAAATAAAGCCTTGCAAAATGTAAATACTTCTGATTTCAAAATATTATTATCTCATGATCCGACGCATTGGGAATTTGTCGTTAAAAAACATCCTTCTTTAGTTCACCTAACATTAAGTGGACATACCCATGGTATGCAGATGGGGATTGAAATTCCAGGATTTAGGTGGAGTCCGGTTCAGTATCGTTATCCAAAATGGGCAGGACATTACGATGAAATGGGAAGAAATCTTTACATTAATAGGGGATTCGGCGTACTTGGATTTAGAGGTCGTGCAGGTATTTGGCCGGAGATTACACAGATTACATTACAAAAAGTGTAAAAAGTTATTGATTGTAAATTATGTATTATTGAGAATAACTTTAAATGCTTTCTAGTTTCTAAATTTACCATTATAAATATTAGTTCCTCGAAACAGGGCTAATCGATAACAGTGACATGGAACGCATAAAACTTATTTTGATTATTAAAAAAATTAACTTGTTCCATTGAAACCAAAAATAACTAAAGAAAGCTTTCTTAAAGCATATAGAATTCTTGGCTTTATTAAGCCGTACAAATATTATTTTATTCTGGGAATGCTTTGTCTGGTGATATCCAGTTCCATCTTTATGATATTTCCAGCTGCAGCAGGAGAAATGGCTAATACAGCAATTGGAAAATCTAAATGGAATATTAGTGTAAAGCAATTCGGATTGATTTTCTTAGTCATTCTAGTTATACAAGGCTTTCTATCTTATTTGCGAACCGTCTTTTTTGCCGTAGTTAGTGAAAAAGGTATTGCCGATGTAAGAACGGTTCTGTATGAAAAGATCATCACCCAAAATATGGAATTTTATGAGAGCCGGCGTGTTGGTGAATTAACCTCGAGATTAACGGCAGATGTTGAGCAATTGCAAAATGCATTTTCAATTACGCTCGCAGAATTTATCCGCCAAATTGTAATTCTGCTCATTGGATTGTGTGTTATTGCTATCATGACCCCAAAGCTAGCGATCATTATGCTTTTGACTTTTCCGGTTATCGTAATTAGTTCTGTATTATTTGGAAGATACATCCGCAAATTATCCAAGACAAGACAAGATAGTCTTGCAGAAACCAATACCATTGTTGAAGAAAGTCTTCAGTCTTTCCCAAGTTTAAAAGCTTTTGCCAATGAAAAATTTGAATTAGGAAGATTTACAAAATCAATTTATCGAATGGTTGATATTTCGATGAATTATGCAAAAATGAGAGGATTATTTTTCATATTTATAATTACTGTTCTGTTTGGTGGTTTGTTTTTTATTCTCTGGAGAGGTGCAATCATGGTTCAGGAAGGAGAAATGGTGGCGGGAGATTTATTTTCATTTATTGTTTACACGGGAATAATTGGTGGAGCAATTGCCGGAATTGGAAATCTTTATTCAACTTTAGCCGGATCTATAGGGGCCACAGAAAGAATTCAAGAAATTATTGATAAGGAACCTGAAGTAGAATTAATTGATGAAAGTCAATTACCGATAGTAAAAATTGGTGGACATGTTCAGTTTAGTGATGTAAATTTTTCCTATCCCAGCAGATCTGATGTGGAGGTATTAAAAAGTATAAATTTCACCATTAATCAAGGACAACGTGTTGCATTGGTTGGAAGTAGCGGAGCTGGAAAATCAACAATTGTTTCTCTTCTAATGCGATTTTATAAATTGAATTCAGGTAAAATATCGGTTGATGGGATAGATATCGATGATTATAATCTCACTGCATTCAGAAAAAATATAGCTATTGTTCCTCAGGAGATTATCTTGTTTGGTGGTACTATACGCGAAAACATTTTATTTGGAAAACCAAATGCGACCAATGAAGAGATTGTTCATGTCGCACAACAAAGTCATGCCCTGGATTTTATTCAGGCATTTCCAGATGGATTTGAAACCATCGTTGGGGAAAGAGGTATAAAATTAAGTGGTGGGCAAAAACAAAGAATCGCTATTGCTCGTGCGCTTCTTCGAAACCCAGCGATATTGATCCTCGATGAAGCCACATCTGCCTTGGATGCAGAATCTGAGAAAGTCGTTCAAAATGCTTTGGATAATCTTATGAAGGGTAGGACATCAATTATTATTGCTCATAGACTATCCACCATTCGCAAAGCGGATTGTATATATGTTTTAAAATCTGGGACTATTGTTGAATCCGGAACTCATGAAGAATTGGTTCAGATTCCGGATGGTTACTATCAACATCTTATTAGTCTTCAGTTACAACAAGAGTAGAAATTTTCTTAGGTTTATTTTCAAAATAATGTAATAACTTGCACACATTATGCAAGTAAGAAATAATTTCTGTTTAATTATATTATTTTTTATATCGGGAATGGTTTCTGCACAGGTTAATGCTAATCTGTCCCTGGGTTTTGATTTCTATTCCTACTATAGAAACCCGGAAAAAGAAGGGCAGGATATAGGCCAATCATCAGGAGCTATACTTTCTCCAAATTTCGCAGCACAGATTGTCTTTGGAAAAAATAATTTTTCTTTTGGGTTAGAACCTCAGGTAACGTTTTCACCATGGGCGCTTGATATTAATCAATATAAAGGAATTGGAGCCGTTGCTTTTCCATTACTGGCGAAGTTTAATTTTGGATCATTTTCCGGATTTAGCCAGAAGATTTATGGATTTTCAATTGGTGCAGGAGTTCAATATAATCGAACGGAATTATTTGGATTAAATCATAAATACGCTGACGTTAAGCGAGAATTTTTTAGAACCAATGTGTTGGAACTATGTCTTGGTGGCGGTATAGGTGGTATTAATTTTGCCTATAATTTCCGAATTGGATTTGGTGCTGATAAAGCGTTATCCCTTAATACTGGATTTGTTATTCGTGCTGACCTAACGAAGAAAAATCAATTTAAGCTAAATATGAATTCGGATAAATCCTGATTTCATATATGAGTAAAGCCATCTCTCTAAAAAACCTAAATTCATTTGGCGTTTCGGTTCAAGGCCGTGATCTAAGATTTATTCGAACTGCCACCGATTTGCTTTCCTGTATGGATGAGCAAATAACAGACTTTTACATACTTGGCGGAGGAAGCAATATCTTGATGATTGGAAATATAGATCAGTTAATTTTAAAAAACGAGATTCTTGGTATTGAAATCGTCCACGAAGATAAAGACCAAATTACGATTCGTGTTGGAGGTGGCGAAAACTGGCATCAGTTAGTTCTTTGGTCCTTGCAAAATGGATATTCCGGTATAGAAAATTTGAGTTTAATTCCTGGTACGGTGGGTGCTGCTCCAGTTCAGAATATTGGTGCTTATGGAGTAGAGTTTGATGAAGTTTTTGGCAAATTAGAAGGCTATAATCTTAATACTGGACAACATTTGATCCTAAATAAAAAGGCCTGCCAGTTTGGATATAGAGATTCTATTTTTAAGCATGAATGGAAAGGTAAATTTTTTATTACTCATGTTTTTATAAAACTAAACAAAAATTTTAATCCAAGACTCAACTATCAGGCATTAAGTCAGGAATTTTCAGGTAAAGACCAGAGTCATATAACTCCGACAGAAGTATCGGAGGCAGTGATAAAAATTAGGCAAAGCAAACTCCCGGATCCAATTCAATTAGGGAATGCTGGTAGTTTTTTTAAGAACGCTATTGTGCCAATTGAGAAATATAAAGAATTACTAAAAACCTACCCATCATTGCCAACTTATCCGGTAGATGATCATTACATTAAAATTCCATCGGGATGGTTAATAGAACAATGCGGATGGAAAGGTCATCGTATTGGGGATGTGTCGTGTTATGAAAAACAGGCATTAGTGTTGGTAAATTACGGAAATGCTACTGGTCAAGAAGTCTGGGAATATGCCTGCCAGATTATGAATTCTGTTTTCCAGAAATTCGGAATTCACATCACCCCAGAGGTAAATATTTGGCCTAAGCCATAAAAACAGAGATCTTGATTAGCTTTTTTTCATTAAAAAAAGTTTCAATTAATTTGTATTCAGTAAATAATATATTACTATATTATTTAATATTAAAAATATTGTTGTAAATATTAAAATGACTTATTTTTATACCGGAAGAATTCATAAGGACCAAGCTTGTTTTGGTAGTTATGTGATTTCCGTTGTTGGAAGCTGAAATTAGGCACAATTTCAACTTTTCAATTTACATCATCTTCCAGCAATCTCTACGACATATCAGCGATGCGGAATCTGTCTGATATGAATCGATTAGGTCCAAACCAAGACTACATAAACCAATTCGTAGATATGCTTAGAAAGTTTATTACCAATTTGATTATTTATGGCTTGATTCAAGCTCCACTGAATCTTTCAGCTCAGTCTTGCAACAGAGTATTGGATTCTTTAGTGTTAATCAAGTTATATCAGGCCACGGATGGATCCAATTGGATTACCAAATGGCCTTTGAATCAAAGTATGAACACCTGGTATGGAGTCAACATTAATGCTCAAGGCTGTGTAACACAAATCAATCTTAGCAATAATGGTCTTAAGGGAGTAATACCGGAAGAAATTGGTAACCTGGGACAACTCAATAGATTATTTTTATTTACGAATAACATTAGTGGTACAATACCTTTAACGCTAACTAATTGTACTGAACTTATAGAACTCAACTTAGAGGGAAATTTTATTTCCGGTAATATCCCACCTTTAATTGGAAGACTTCGAAAATTGTCCATGTTATCTCTGGCAAGTAATGCATTAACTGGTTCAATACCAGAAGAATTATTTACAATAGATAATTTATTGAGAATTGATCTAGGAAGGAATCAATTAACCGGAAGTATTCCCAGCAATATAGACCGCTTGATAAAACTTCAATTCTTAGATTTATCTGAAAATAAATTAAGTGGAGAAATTCCGAGTAATATTGGAACTCTTAATGCTTTAAAGGATCTTTATCTTAGCTACAATAATTTTTCCGGCCAACCTCCTGCAACCATGTCATTATTAATTAATATGATGAATTTATGGTTAAACAATAATGCATTCTCCGGGAAGGTTCCAGATCTTACGGCTTCCCCTTTGATAAGTTTGCGCGTAGAGAATAATGATTTTAATGAAATACCAGATTATAGTGGAGTAACTACTTTAGGTCGCGTAGATCCATTAGGATTGGTTATGCATAATAATCATTTTACGTTTGAAGATCTGATTCCTCTGCTTGATATTCCAAGGTTTATCAATTGGAATTATAAACCGCAAAAACCCATTACCTTGGATTCTATCCAATATGTGCAATATGGAACTAATTATGCTATAAGACTCAATGTTGATCCGGGTATACAGGACAATAACTACAAATGGTTTAAGGATACTTCTATTCTAAATATTACAAATCAGAACTTCTTTCAGATTATTCAATTGAGTGATTTAGATGAAGGGTATTATTCCGGAAGCGTCGTGAATCAGAAATTCCCGGACTTCGAAATCTTTATTAGTCCAATTCGAATTGTAGGTTTTAATCCAGCTCGATGTGATAAGCCTTTAGCTGGTGAAAATTGTGAAGTTGCTCCTGATTTTTGCAATACTAAAGAGCTACATAATTATTGTGGTAACTTAAGTATTACAGAAAAAATTAGAGCTAATTTATGCGATAGTATTAATGTCCTTGATAATCCCAGATATCTTCGGTTTACTGCTAACACGGATAGTCTGGTTTTGGAAATATTTCCAATGTCATGTTCTGATGTAGAGGATGAAGGGATAACTTATCAAGGACTTGAAGCGGCACTCTTAACCGCTTGCGACACAGGAGTTCAAACAACATTGTATTGTACCCATACTTGTCAGAACAAACCATTTTATTTGGGCGGAAAAGGATTTGTTAAAGGTCAGGATTACATTTTGGTAATTGATGGATGTCTTGGAAATTTATGTAATTATTTGATTAAAGTCCGGGCGGGAAATGATTTTTTCAAATTAATAGCGGATAGTGCTATCCTTGGCGATCGCGCATTTTGTCCGGATGATGAAGATCATTTCTTCTCTATACGATCCATTGATGGTGCATCGGCCTATGAATGGTATATCAACGATACTCTCGTGAAATCGTCTTTAGATACCTTTATTAATATTCTTGATTTCCAAAGTGGAATTTACAAAATTAGTCTAAGAGCTGTTGCAAAATGTGATACAACAAATCTTATTCATAGTACCTTCAGAGTCTTTCCAAAGATGACGTACAGCAATCTCGTAATTGAAAAATTTTCAAGAGATTCTCAATATCAGGTTAAGTTTCAAATACTAGGTGGTACTCCTCCTTTTATTCTTACTCAAGGTCAGGGAAAATTAGATTCCCTTACAGGATCATTTACATCAACAATAAAATTGTGCAAGTCGGATTATTATTTTGAGATTCGCGATAAATGGGATTGTATCATAACAATATCCGGTAGAGAAAATTGTGGTTGTGACACCTATGCGGGTACATTGCCAACCGAACTATTAACGGTCTGCGAAGGAAATAATATCGTAGCGAAGAGCAACAACGATTTCGTAAGAGATACGGGTGATGTTATAACGTATTTATTTTGCACGGATTCGACCATGCCCACCAAATCGATCTTAAGGCAAAATCAATCTGGAATTTTTCCATTTGATATTAGCCGTTATAAGTTTGACTCTATCTATTACCTGGTTTTTGTAATTGGAAAAAACAATGGTTCTGGTCAGGTCGATTTTTCACATCCTTGTACGAGTTTTAGCAACGCACAACCCGTTGTATTCAGACGCAAACCTATAGTCTCGGCAGGACCTGATATTGCTATTTGCTATGGTGAAATCAACTTGATATCAAATGGTAATTATTCCTATGTAAAATGGTCACAATTATCCGGCCCAAAATCTGCCTTTATATCCTTTCCAGATAGTTCAGAAACTCCGGTATTTTTAGATTCCGTGGGTACCTACGTATTTCGAATCGAGGCATTTAATACTTATTGTATTACAATTGACGATAAAAAAGTAGTTTATGATACGGTTTATAAACCTAATATAAATGGTAATCCATTGAACTGCGGAGTAAGTGAAGTGACCTTAGATGTTGGACCTCAATTGTCCTATCTTTGGTCAACCGGCGATACTACAAGAACTATTAAAGTAACTCAGTCAGGTCAATATTGTGTTACGGTAACCAATACACCAGGTTGTTCCGGTTCAACCTGCATAGATGTAAAAATTTCAGCAAAGCCTGATTTAACCATTGAAGGAAATACTAAAATCTGTTTAGGCAAATCAACTACTTTAAATTCTAATAAGGATTTTGCTATGTATAGATGGAATAATGGTATAACCAATAAATCCATAACGGTAGATACATCAGGAACATATTGCCTCACGGTTACGAACAGTGAAGGTTGTACGGCTAGTCAATGCGTAGTTGTAACGAGCTCTCCAAATAGTTCGTCAAATCGTATTGATTCTTCTTGCAACAAATCAAATTTTTTATTCATGGGCAAATTTTATAGTGTACCGGGTACTTATAATATAGTCCTTCCGGGAGCCAATAGATTCGGATGCGATAGTTTAATTTCGCTTAATTTAGTAGCTTATTCGGATATAGCAATTAAAGATAGTATGATAACGCCTGATATTGGTGGTGGAACAGGTTCCATTATAGTTAATTATCAGGGAGGGAATTTGCCTTATACCTATCAGTGGAATACCGGTGCTAAAACAAGAAATATAAATAATCTGACTTCTGGAATTTATACGGTTACTGTAACCGATGCCAAAAATTGCAGTTATGTTTTTTCGTTTAATGTGAAAAGCGCAGTTGGAATTAATGCATTGGAAAAACAAAAGAATTTTGAAATTTATCCAAACCCTAATTTAGAAAATAATTTATTCTTTTGGAGATCGGAAGAATTAAACGGAAATTGGAAAATTTCTTTGATAGATGTTTCAGGAAAATTGGTCAGCTTACTTAATTTCAGAAATTGTGAAGCGCATAAATCTTACCGTTTGGAAGTGCCCAACCCATATGGAATTATATTTATAAAGGCAGAGCACGAAAGCGGTTTTCAAAGTCTTACAAAATTAATAATATTACATTAATATATTGGTATGAAGAACTCTAACAGGATCTTGAGAATCCTTATTTTCTTAATTTTAGTGAACAACATTAATGCTCAAAATCAGATAAAGCTTACAAAAATTGTAAATGGACTTACCCGACCCGTATTTCTTACTCATGCTGAGGATGACAGACTTTTTGTAATCGAACAGATTGGAAAAATTAGAATAATTAAAAATGGTATATTGCAACAGGAGCCCTTTCTGAATATAACAGAACGGGTTAATGCAAGAGGTAATGAACAAGGTCTATTGGGACTTGCCTTTGATCCTGATTATAAATCGAATGGTTATTTTTATGTAAATTATACTTCAACAGGTGCTAATCGAACGATCGTTTCTCGATTTCGAATGACTCCTAATAATCCTGATAGAGCGGATAGTTTGAGTGAATTAATCTTTTTAACCGTTAATCAACCAGCAGCCAATCATAATGGAGGATGTATTAAATTTGGACCAGATGGATATTTGTATATTGGAATGGGAGATGGAGGTGGTTCCAATGATCAATTTGGCAACGGACAAAATAAGAAGTCCTTATTGGCCAAGATGTTGAGAATTGATGTTAGAAATACGGATAAGTATAAAATTCCTGCAGACAATCCATTTATAAAAGATACCAATTACTTACCGGAAATTTGGGCCATGGGTTTAAGAAATCCGTGGAGATATAGTTTTGACAAACTGACGAACGATTTATGGATTGGAGATGTTGGGCAGAATATTTGGGAAGAGGTTGATTACGTGTCTTCTAATTCAAAAGGTGGTGAGAATTATGGATGGCCGTGCTACGAAGGATTAGCTGATTTTAATCTTGCTGGATGTTCTGCAAAGAGTAATTATATTTTTCCAAAGCAAGTATATCGTCACAGCACCGCGGATGGTTGTTCGGTTACCGGAGGATACGTATACAGAGGTTCCGAATGTTCATATCTCTTTGGAGACTATTTGTATGGAGACTTTTGTAGTGGGTCTATTTGGGCAATGCGTCGGGTAGGTGCCTTGGACAGTTTTACGAACCGTTTAGTTTATAAACATACCGCTAACCAACTCTCTTCATTCGGTGAAGATGCTAAGGGAGAATTATATATGTGTGCTTTTGGGCCGAGTAATATGCCAACAGAAGGAGCAATTTATAAAATTTCAGATACCTGTTTTTTTGATTATAAAATAAGTTACACAAATCCTGACTGTGATTCAGTGTCAGATGGAAAAATATTCATTGATGCAAAATGCAATTACGATTATTCCTGGAGCAATGGACAGATTGGATCATCAATTTCTAATCTTGTACAAGGCAGTTATACGGTAACTATAAATTACTCAGGTTGCACGAAATCAGAGAAAGTAGATCTTCAGAATATGGTTAACTCTGACTCTATTTGTATTACTCCGTTATTTGTTTCGGAGATTTGTCAGGGTGATTCTGCAATACTTATTGCCTGTGATGCTAAAAATAAAATTTATCAATGGTTCAGAAATGGAGAATTAATTCCTTCCTTATCCGGAAAAAGAGTTTTTGTTAAGGATCCTGGAAACTATCAGGTAAGAGTGGAAGATAGTATTTACCAGGGATGTTATTCCGATCTTTCAAACATCAGAGAAATTGTCGTACATCCACTTCCTCCGAAGCCAAAAATTTCTCAATCCGGAGATTCCTTAATATCGGACCCGGGATTTAATTCATATATTTGGTATTTTAATGGCATACTTCTTGGTGGATCGATAGCTAATTATTTTAAAATTTTAACAAAGGGTTTTTATCAGGTCGAAGTGATTGACTCCAATCATTGTAGAAGCCAACGCTCAGATTCCATCTATGTGATTCCAACCAATATTCAGGAATTGATAAAGTCATCCATAGTAGTGCTACCTAATCCTTCATCTAATATAATAGTATTTTATTTTGGAGATTGGATTAAGACAGAAGCTACTATTAAAATATATAATAGTGAAGGTCGAAAAATATTGGAGAAGAATATTATTGAGGGTATTTCAAACTGGGACTTAGATATATCTAATTTCCCATCTTCTGTTTACTATTATTCTATTGATTCAAAGGCAAGTTCACAACAAATCAAAACCGGAAAAATAGTTAAACTTTAAACTCACTGTACTCGTAGCAAAAGATAATTTGCGCTGAATTTCAATTTTAAACCGTTGCTCCGCCGCAACTTGAACCTGAGCCTGCTGTACATCCGTAACAATGTTGATTAATTACAATGGTTCTTTGCTTTAGTTGTTCTACATTAAATGAATCAATGTGATTGGATTTACCAGAAACTTTAAGTTCTAACATCTGATTAAAATCGCAATCGTAAATCCAACCATCCCAACCGACACTTAAAGTATTTCGACACATTACAGATTCCGCGGCATCGGGATTAAAGGATTGAATTAATTTATCCATGTACATTTGGTAATTACCACTTTGAATAAGATAATCCAAATATCGACTAATGGGCATATTCGTAATGGTATACAAATTATTAAATTCAAGTCCGAATTCTTTTCGCAATGAATTTTTAAAATCATGCTGAAGGCTTTGTTGATTCGCTGGAAGAAATGCACCAGAAGGATTATAGACAAGATTAAGAATTAGATTGGAATGATCTTCACCATAACCAACTTTATTAAGCATTTTTAAGGCTAGTATGGAATCTTCAAATACTCCATCACCTCTTTGTTTGTCGGTGCGATCTTTGGAATAGAAGGGTAGAGAAGAAATGACTTCTACTTTATTTTTCTTAAAAAATTCAGGCAAGTCGTAATATTTTTTGTTGGCAACAATTATGGTAAGATTGCATCGTACCATGATATGTCGATTCAATTTGTTCACTTCTTCTACAAACCACCTAAAGTTAGGATTCATTTCTGGGGCACCACCGGTTATATCTACTGAAGTAAATGATTTATGGCTTTCAAGAATCTGAAGGCATTTTATCATCGTTTCTTTCGTCATTATTTCCTGACGATCCGGACCTGCATCCACATGACAGTGGCGACAGGTTTGATTGCACATTTTTCCAATATTTATTTGAAAAATATCTAAACCTTTAGGTTTTAAGGGAAACTGATGGCAATCCATAAGTGATTGCTCAAAGGACTTATGTTCCGGTATATTCTCAATGAGTTGCAATTGATACGCTGGCTCAGATAGTTGATGGTGTAATGCTTTTAAACTTTTCATGTTAAATGTTACATACTAATTTCCTTTACTTTGTTCATCATCTGAACACCATGAACCATGGAAGCACCACCTCGAATAGCAGAAGCAACATGGACGGCTTCCATCATTTGTGCTTCTGAGTAACCTTTTTCGAAAGCATCTGTACTATAAGCATCAATGCAATAGGGACATTGTACAGCATGCGCTACGGCCAACGCGATTAAGGATTTTTCTTTTGCAGAAAGGGCACTGTCTTTAAATACTTCGTTATACCAATTGAAAAATTTATCGCCTAATATTTTTTGAAATTCTGATATTTTACCAAACTTCGATAAGTCTGATGATTCATAATAATGCTGACTCATATAATAACAAATTTTTTTGAGGTGCAAATGTAATTAATATACAATTATTCGGTATAAATATTGATTTCTTCCAACTGAATAGGATCGGAAGAAATGTCAGTAGTCTAACTTATGCATGGTTAAAAATAAAGACCTAATGAATTAATTATTTTATCAAATTAACAGTGTAATTTAATAATTTCCTATAGTTTTACTCATTCAATTCAGCAAATAATGAATATCAAAAGGCGACTCATTGTCATGAGCTTTTTACAATTTTATGTGTGGGGCGCATGGCTAATTACTATTGGTAACTATTGGTTTATTCATAAACAATGGAATGGAGCGGAATTTGGAGCTATATTTTCAACCTTAGGGATTTCTTCTATTCTTATGCCTGCCTTAACAGGTATTCTTGCTGATCGATGGATAAACGGCGAACGATTATACGGAATTTTGCATTTATTGTCAGGATTGGCCATCGCTTTTCTGCCACAGATAAATCAATCAGGCGATTTTTACTGGGTTATTTTTTTTGCTATGTTATGTTATATGCCAACCATTGCATTATCCAATGCGGTGGCGTACCGAATATTGAAGGATTATCAATTGGATGTAATCAAAGATTTTCCCCCGATAAGAGTATGGGGTACCATTGGTTTTATTGTTGCTATGTGGGTAACTAACCTCAGTGGTAGTAAGGCCAGTGAAAATATGTTTTACATTTCTTCATTCGCTTCATTGATATTGGGTTTGTATTCGTTTACTTTGCCTAAATGTACTCCTCCCAGATCAATAGCTGAAAATGCCAGCTGGATGGAGCGATTAGGACTGCATGCTTTTAAATTATTTGGTTCTTATAAATTTGCCATTTTCTTTATCTTTTCCATGTTTCTTGGAGCGGCTTTACAATTAACCAATATGTATGGCGATACTTTTATTTCTGATTTTGCAAAGCTTCAAGAATATGCAGACTCCTTAGTAGTCAAGTATTCGACAATTATTATGTCTATTTCACAGATTTCAGAGACGGTGTTTATTCTGACCATTCCGTTTTTTCTTGGGAGATTTGGAATTAAAAATGTGATGTTGATGAGCATGATCGCCTGGGTATTGCGATTTGGATTATTTGCTTACGGTAACCCTGCTGAAAATCTATGGATGATTATTCTATCAGGGATTGTTTATGGAATGGCGTTTGATTTTTTCAATATATCGGGATCCCTTTTTGTAGAGACTAATACCGATAGCAATATAAGAAGCAGTGCTCAGGGATTGTTTATGATGATGACCAACGGATTCGGTGCTTTTTTGGGTGCAAAAATAAGTGGTGTAATGATTGATTCTTATTTTACGCATTCAGGCAATCGGGACTGGCATAACATCTGGCTGAGTTTTGCCGCTTATGCATTAGTTGTTGCAGCACTCTTTGCTATTATGTTTAGAGGAGAGAAGGGAAATTCTGAGCTCATACATAAAATTCATCATCAATAATTTATTTAAGAAAAGATAATTTAGTCTTAGTATCTAACGAATGAGGAGTTTCTTTCCTTTTTGATTAATCAGAACATAATACAGTCCAGAGGGAATTTCTGTTAGATTTAATCTATTGTTTCCAGAAAAAATTTTACTAACTAATATTAGTTTTCCTTCAAGATTGTATAATCTGAAAGTAGCATGATTGGAATCTTTAAGTTTTAAGTAAACTTCAATATACTGATCGGCAGGGTTTGGATGAATAACAAAGTCAGAATCCAATACATTCGTTTCATCTATATTGGTTAATGGATTCCAGCCAAACATCCTGGCGATAAGAACCCAAAAAGCCTTAGCGATTCTCACTCCACCGGCAGAGATTGATCCTAAATGACCACCTTCTGTTTCCGTGGTATACTGTGGACAAATCGCCGGAATATCCAGGCTATCATCAGGATTATTTTCATCGAGATATTGAATGCCATCCCGATTATCATAACATGGACTTCCATCTGGAGCATGACTCTCAATATCGGCAACATCAAATAATATTTTTTGATGAGATTGGCAATATTCTCTCATTTGATGGTTGAATTCCATAGATTCAGGAGTTCCAATACCACGGGCCAAAGAACTTGTCCACCAGATTATTTTTTTATCTGAATGATCCTTTTCGAATTTGTCCAGAACACTCGCATGATTGCTTGAAATTTTAGATCCAAAAAATCCATTTATCGGGTCAGCAATTTTCGAACCCGGAGTAACAGCCAGATAACTAAATTGGCAACCAAGCACATCAAAGGAATCCAGTCTGCCGGTAAGCGTGTTGAGAAAACAAGTGACATCTTCGGAACAGCCTGTGGGCCAGGTTTCGTAACGCCATAAATTTCGATTCCAAGCTCCATTCCATTGGACCTCTTTTGGATCAACTTTGTAGGCGGAGTCGCGGTGTTCATATCGTTTGCAATAAGATCTTGAAGATCCCCAATCTGAAGCCAGACAATCAAGATATTGAGAAATATTAGCGCCGACTGACCGATCCATAAATATCAATCTTGTATTTTCAGCGATCTTTTTATATTCTAATGGAATCCGATCGAAATCGGATATGGATTTATGATCCACTAAAATTTGCGCATGTACAAAACTTAATCTTTGCAAAATAAAAAAACCGAATAGAATAAAACTTATAGTCTTCATAAATCAAAGATGAATTAGTTAGACGAAGAATAAATGGAACAAGGTTTTTACAATGGATAAACCTTTCATTAATCAACCAATGATTCGCCATTCAGATTGGTAGTCAGAACATCACTCATATAGTCAAAGAAAGGCCTTACATTTTTAAAAGTCTGATTGACGGTTTTTAAAAAATTCTTATCCAGTACTTCGGCATCTGAAAAATTTCGTTGAAAGAAAAATTGTTTGTGTTTCAATAATTCTATGGCAGGGTGATCTTTTGAAAAACCCTTAGGACAAGAAGCTAATTTTTCACCCTGAATTTGACCATAAGTATTGAGTAGCGATTTATTTTTTAGAAGTTTCTCCCAGTCTTTATAATTGAACTCAATATCCTTTCTGATGCGAAGAAGGTCAGGTGGATTAGGTTCGTAGAAACCACCGCAGGCCATGGTATTCCCCGGTTCAATATGAAGATAGTATCCACCTCGTAATTTTTTTGTGGCCCGATCGATTCCGCCGCCCATATAAGTTTTATAGGGCGTTTTATCTTTTGAGAAGCGCGTATCCCGATAGATTCTCATTAAGACATCCTTCGCATTCGGATTTTCAATGTGGTCGTGTTTATTCATTTCTAGCAATAATGCATCTATGAAAGTGGTCAGATTGTCAAGGGACGCAAGGTATTTGTCTTTATTCTCATTAAACCAATCGCGATTATTGTTTTTGGCCAATGACTTAAGAAATTGAAGAGTAGACTTTTCGATCACTGCGGACATAAGATAAAATTTATACAAAGGTAGGGAAAATCGTCCTTCATTAGTTAAGAGTTATAAGATAGCGTAGTAAAATGCTTTTAAGGTTCAAGTAAGAGGATTGTGTGCCACTCAATTTCTATGTGAAAAATATTATCGAATAAAGTTCAATCAAAAAATTATCTTTATCTGGTAATATTAAAATTTAACCATGAATATCAAAATTGGAGTTCCAGTAATAAGCCTTTTATATTTTTTATTATTTATTTCCTGTAAGTCGAATGACGATCTATGTAAGTTTTATAGTGTGGAAATAGTTCAGGAATCTCCCAATAGTTTAAGAGCCATCGGACATGGTAGTCCACCGTATATCTATGAATGGTCAAACGGAGTGCATCTTTCGGTGGTAACGGTTTCACAGCCTGGAACGTATACGGTTACCGTTACGGATTTTAATATATGTAGTAGTACAGCGAAATTTGATTATGCTCCAGGTGTTTGTGATACTGCAGGGGTATATGATGAAGAAGGTAATTTTTACAAAGTAATATCCATCGGCGGTCAGTGTTGGCTGCAATCTAATGTTAGGTCTACGGGCGGTTTTCCGGAAGTTAAAGACAGTCAGAAATGGAGTGCCATAACAACTCCTGCCTGGTGTTACTATAGAAACGATTCAAAATACGAAGAACTCTACGGAAAGTTGTACAACGGGTATGCGATGGAATCGGGAAAATTATGCCCAAAAGGATGGCATATTCCAACTGATGCAGAATGGTCAACACTAATTAATAATCTCGGAGGTCCAAATGTAGCAGGAATTAAAATGAAGAGCATAACTAGTCTTTGGGAAAGTCCCAGTGTTGCCAACGATAGTAGCCGATTTAGTGTTTTTCCAGCGGGTCGGGTACAACCTAATGGATCATTCATTCATAGAGGACAGCAAGCAGGTATTTGGACTTCTACCTTGTCATCACCCGGAGGAGACAGATATATTTATAGAGGATTTATAAATTCAGATTCAGCTGTTTTCGTAACCTATTGGCCAAGATCCTACGGCTTTAGTTGTAGATGTATCAAGAATTAAGAAAAGTGATTATTAATAATAAAGTATAAACTATGAACCATGAACTTTCCATAGTTCATGGTTCATAGTTCTTACGACTTGCCAGTCCTCGAAACACAACCTATTTCGGGACGACTTATGCCTCCTTTACTTTTGAAAGTTTCATAACATCTGTAATAACTACTTCAGTAACATATCTGGTTTGGCCGGACTTATCTTCATAACTGCGGGTTGTTATTTTTCCGTGTACGAGTACTTCCTGTCCTTTCTCAAGATATTTTTCTGCATAATCGGCTTTTGCATCCCAGGCGACCAGATTGTGCCAGATGGTATTATTTACTTTTTCACCTTTACTTGAATAATAGTTTTCATGGGTGGCCAGACTTAGGCGGGCAACTTTTTTTCCTTTTTCCAGATTAATGACTTGAGGATTTTTTCCTAGGTGTCCAATAAGCTGAACAGAATTTCTTAAGTTTTTCATAGATTAAAATTTTTAAAACGTGAAACAAAAAATCCGTCCGACGACGGTTGACGACACAAAGATGTGGGGGTCTGTTTCCAGTAACCGTAAGTTAAATGTTTGTATTCGTTTATATCCGTAAATAAACGTAAGTAAACGGATAAAGTATTATTAATAAAAACTATTTAGGTAAATTGAAAAATGGAATAATTATTATAAATCTGAAGTCTTTTTTAATTTTTAGGCTTAAGGTGTATGGAAAGTTACTGACTGAAGGAGTTGTTGGTGTTAATTATTAATTTTCTTTCAACCTAATGCCTTACCATATAATCAGCTTTTAATGATTTTCTTGAGGGCAGGGTATTTATCAAAACCTTAATGCTCTTGATAACCTTTGAAGTATTTTTAAATGAATGAGATATAGTATTATCTTAGAAGCTAAATCTCGATTATGGCCTACTATTTTAACCTTAAGAAAGACTTTCCAATTGAGGCCGACAGAAAATTTGTCGCCGAAAAACTGATTAAGCTCAAAAAACAAATTTCAGAATCAGTACCGGCCAAACAAACCGAAGACTCACTAACTATTGCAACCTGGAACATCAGGGACTTTGGTAAAATTAACCGGCGGGGTTTTGGAACACGGACTCTTGACAGCCATTATTATATCGCAGAGATAATTTCATCCTTTGATATTGTTGCGGTTCAGGAGATCAATGAACTGGAGGAATGGGATCGGGTGATGGGTATCCTTGGTTCATCCTGGGATTATATTGCCACAGATATCACTCATGATGGCCTCGGAGGAAATGGCGAGCGACTTACTTTTGTGTATGATAAACGAAAGGTCTGGTTTAAAAATATTGCCGGTGAAATTGTACTTCCGAAGGAAATGTTGATTAGTGAGGCGTCCTTAACAAATTCATCGGATCCTTCCGTCAATGGCAAGCAGTTCAGAAGAACGCCCTATATCGTTTCCTTTCAGTCAGGTTGGATTAAGTTTGATCTGTGCACGGTACACATTTATTACGGCGAAGGTAGTTCCGGATTGCAGCAACGCATTCAGGAAATAGCAACCGTAGCCAAGTATCTCAGCCAAAAAGCGGATAAAGTGCTTCTTGAATCGGGTAAGATTACCATTCTCTTGGGTGATTTTAATATCATTCGACCGGATCATGAAACTATGCTTGCTTTGGAAAATAATGGTTTCAAAATTCCGAAGAATATTAAAAGCAGAAAAACCAATGTGTTGGAGACGCATCACTATGATCAGATTGCCTTTAAATCGAATCAGGATATTATCAACTTCATTGATACCGATAATAATTCAGGTGTATTTAAATTATTTACCGATTTATATCAAAACACCGAAGAAGATTTTAATTATTATAAGAAAGAAGTATTGAAATCTAAAAATGCTGAAAATTTAAATACCGATGAAAAACTAAGAGAATATTATCACAAGGAATGGAGAACGTATCAAATGTCCGATCATAATGTACTTTGGGTTCGGGTAAATAATAACAGGAGTATCGAGTATCTGAAGAAATTATCTAATCAGTAAATTCTATTCCATTAAAAAAAACTACTTCGTGGTGAAAATATTGAGAGGAGTAAGTTAAAAGCTATCCATAGAGGATTAATCTTAATTACGGATTAACTGCTTAAAATTATTATAGATGTAATTTCCACACCTGAATAAATTTAATATTTTATTCCAATTTTATTGTAAATAAAATGCAGCAACCACAACGGACCGATTAATAAAAAGTGTAAGTCCTGAAAAAAGGATGGTTTTTTTCCTTACCATTTTATGCAATACTAAACAAAGCTAATTTTATCTATTCCTGAAAAATAAATTGCTCTGTTCTGGATAGGCTGCCACTGGAAACTCGAATCAAATAAACTCCGGAATGCATATTAAGTAATACGGGATCTAACTCAAGTTGGTACTCCTTAGGATCTATTTCAATTTTAAATATTAATTGTCCGCTGAGATTATACATTATAACTTCTTTAGGATGATTACCAAAGCCTTCTATCAGGACTCTGGCATTTTCACGAGCAGGATTTGGAATAACTGTAATGGATGGATTAAGATTTGATGAATTAGAATTATTAACTTCTTCAGATCTTGATCCAAGATCACCTAAACTACTAGCTTTCGTTCGGAAATATCCATTAAAAGCAATAGAGAAGATGGTACCACATATTGATTTCAATTGAAAGTTATATTTCTTACCGGAATTTAAACCTGTAAAAGAATGAGTAAGTCCAGGTCCACTGGCAACAATATTTTCTGTCCAGCTTCCCCAAACTCCTGGTGTTAATTCCTGTCTTATAGAAAGTAGATAGGAATTCGCACAGCTTACACCTAGCCACTTTATTTTAGCAGAGCTGGAAGTGGTGTCGTAATAAGAAACTCCTGTTGGTACTCCACATACTGAAGGAAGGACTGTAACAGTCTGGGTACAGGTCTTTGTATTAAGACTCGAATCTGAAACGGTCCAGATAATATTGGTAACTCCTATTGGAAATGAACTTACAGTGTTCTTAGTGATAGGATTCTTAATATTGCAATTGTCGCTAACTACCGGATTTAATAGATTGACAGAAGTAGAAGGAACTGTACATTGACCTGCTTTTGCAGTTATTGAAAGGTTAGGAGGACAGGTGATCGTTGGAACTTCCAAGTCAATTACATTAACAGTGGCACTTGCCGTTGCAGTATTGCCCTTTAGATCAGTTACTGTTAATATCACTTTATTAGGTCCTCTGTTTTTACAAGTAAATGCATTTGGTGTTACGGACATAGATGCAATACCACAATTATCGCTGGATCCCTTATTAACCATATCAGGAGTAATAGTTGCTTGACCTAAACTATTCAAATAAACAAATGTGTTTTGTGTAGTTACTGTTGGCTTTATATTATCTGATAGTACCACTTCAATGGAATCGGTGGATTTGCATCCATGTTCATTAGTCACAGTTACCAGATACATTCCAGTTTTACTCGGATAGATCTTTCGTGAAGTCTCTCCCGTACTCCATTGGTAACTACAACCCAGATTGGCTGCATCTAATGTTGTAGAACAAGTGGGGGTGATTTTTGGTGGACCTAAGTTTACCAATGGACTTGGTAGTACTGTAATATAATTTTTTACTTCTAATGAGTCGTAATAGTCCCTAAATTTACAAATTAATTTAACATCATAACTTCCTGCCTTGGTATAGAGCGCTATAGGGTTTTCAATGAAGCTGTATAGTGTATTAGTCCCCTTAAGTATCCATTTGAATTCAGTTGGATTGCCTAAAGATATGTTCCATAAATTTATACTTTCATTTTCACAAATATTAAATTTACTAGTCGAAAAATCGGTAATATTATTATGTTGCTCATCAGTTATTGTAATAGCACATGTATCTTTTTTGCCTTCACATTCTGCAATGAGATATATTAGTGGTGCGTATTTAACGGCTTTTATAACATTATTTGAAAATTTTATAATAGAACTATCGAAATGGAAAACACAATTTGGATAAGTATTAATGCTTTTTATACTGCCATCTTTAAAAAATCCATAAATATTTAATTCTTTTTCATATCCTAAAGGTATTGTAATTTTTTTAGGATCTATTAATATGCTATTGATTGAAGAACTACTAATAATATCAATTGTAATAGAATCTTGATATATATTGTATAATGAATCTATACCATAAAGCGAAATGAACTTTTTACCTACCTCTGTGCTGCCAACATTGATTATATATTTCTGGTTTAGCGTATCATGAATTATTGAAATACTATCTGAATTTAGGATAATTAAATCATTAAAAATAATTCCAGCTGAGCGAGTATAGTTTAATTCAAAACTATTACCTGAAAATATTTTGAACATGGAATTTGGATAAATAATTTTCACTGAATCTAAAAGTAATGGTTTTAGCTTGCTTACATTTAAATTGCAATTTAAATTGATATATTGGAGATTTGTTTTAGAAAATCCATTCAGAGAAAAATTATTACTACTTGGTGATTCCAAAATTAAATCTTTTACTTTTTCCTTTACTTTTATACTTCTAGTTTCATCTTCATGAAATAATAATGTTTCAGTTAAGCTGAATGCATCACATGTTTGTTGCGATCTTATTGGAACTACGCCATCATTTTTCTCCCCAAGGAAGATATCTCCATATAATCCACAACGTTTTAATAGTTGATTTTTATAATAAAATTTAATTTTTTGAAGTATTTTTTCATGAGTACTTGGTAAATAATTTGGAAATGGATTGCTTTTACTTAGAATTTCAGTTGAAAATTCATCAATATTTGTTATTGTGTGACTAGGTATTTTATTCTGATTTGAATTAGGTATATTTAATTTGGCAAGTTCATCCGAGTCTATCCTCATATCAAGTGTAGCAGGACTTTTATTTAACCAAAAAGCTATTGCTGCTTCAAATCCTGCTTCATGCAAGACTTGTTTGAGGTTAATACTCTCATCGCACGCAAGATTGGCAAATTGGGAACCTAAGTGAGGGGTGCTAATTGTGATCAATTTTTGAATATCATATTTAAATGGATTAACATCTGGATAAGTTGATTGTAGGTATAATCTTGTCAAAATTCCACCCATACTGTGACAAACCAATATAGCTTTTGAACATGAATATCCAGATGTACGTGCAGAAGATAATACTGAATCTATGCCTTTACTAATTACATTTTTTCTAGAATTTTGATAAAAACTTGATGTATTAGTAAATGAATAATCGATGAGGTGAAGTAATGGATTGTAAAAATATCGTATTTGTATTTCCTTAATTTTGTCAGCATTAAATCCGACTTCACCAGGATTATATTGAACCATTAGCCTTTGATTTGGGTATAGATTTGAGTCTTCAAGATAGTCGCGCATTTGTACAAAAGCAGTAAATCTACCTGAGTATCCATGCACAAAAACCACAGGTGCCCGATAAATATGAAGCGGTTGATTTATTTCGGATAATGTGTTACCATTATAAGTGATTCCTAATCTTAATTCCATATGAGTTATATTGCCGATTACATGAGTTGGTGCAGTATATGCAACTTCAATCTCATTAGTGTATAATGGATATTGTGTGCCAAGTATTCCATATTTTTCATCATTTGGAATTGTAATTTCTGTCCCATCAGCATTTAAGATCTTAAATCCATATTTGGCTCGATCGCCAGTAACAGAAATCTTAAAATATGTGGCTGTAGAACCATCTGCGCAAACTTTTATTGGATCGTTTGAATTTGAAAGATTATTGTCAAAATAAATAGTCATATTTGGAAGTTCGGCCTTTCCCGTTACATTGGTGACAATAAGTGAATTTACAATTGGAGTAGAAGCAGGACTTACAGTAACTTGAGTACAACTTGAAGATGAACATCCTGCTAAAGTTGCCGTCACACAATATTGTCCACTCATGGAGAGTGTCGCAGTGCCAAGATTTAAGATCTTTGTTGTTCCAGGAAGCGGATTTCCAACATTACCGGTCCAGGTATAAGTAGCCCCTGGGATATCAGTAGCGGTAAGAATAAATGGATCTCCCGTGAAGTAGGATGCAGGATTAGGTGTAATGGCTAAAGATGGCGCTGAAGAGAGTGTTACATTCACGCTGGTACATCCATTAGCCCAACAACTTGCTGTGCTATTAAACGCCCTGATATAATATGTCCCGGATGCTGTTGCAGTAAAAGTCGTTCCGGAACCTAAGTTAGTGTTGGTGCCGCAAGAGGTTCCTTGCCAATAGTATATAACACCGGATGGTGGATTGGATCTGGTTAGTGTTGCGCTTGTGCAATTTATATTACTAACGGATGGTGTTGGAGGGTTGGCAGGAGATGTGCAACATGAATTTGTTGTTACTGTTGTGTAACTGCCAACTGAACTGTTACCACATTGATTTAAAGCACGAACTCTATAATAATAAGTAGAATTGCAATTCAAATTTGAAAAGTTGTATGTTGTAACATTGCCAACATTTAAATTATTGTAAATGAAATTAGTGAAAGTTGAATTTGTCGAAAGGTCTATTTGATATGAGGTTGCATTGGAAGATAAAGACCAGTTAGCAGTAAATGACATGCTAGCAAGATTGGTCGCACTTAGTGGATTTGAAATATATGGTGCTGTACATCCTTCTTGTACTGTTAATGTAGCAGTATTACTTTGAACTTGTTGTGTGCTATTACAATTAGTAACTAGACAATAATAATTCGAGCCGTTATCAATATTAAAATTGAGAATTGGGGTAGTATAAGAATTTGTATTACTCGAAGTATTTATGGTACTTACATTGGTAAAAATATTATTCCGATACCAAAAATAAGAAAAAGGTGGACTTCCATTAACAGAAACATTAAACGTAGCCGTACCACCTTCAGTTACAGTTTGATTTTGCGGTTGAACACTGCTGTTACTAACAGGCGAGCAAGAATTCGTAATACAAATACTAAACAAAGGGTCTATCGGACGTAATATTCCACAATCGTACACCCTGATATAGTAAGTGGTCCCCTGTACTGCACTAAATGATAGCGTTTCTGGTTGTCCATATCCTCCTCCAAGATCCTTACAATTGATACTCTGTGAAATACTTCCGGGGCATGTCGAATATAAGTCAATTACCGGATCAAAGCCATATACATTTGTGCATGTTGATGGAGTAACTAGAATGTCATAATTTCCATTTGAACTTGCAGTGAATTTGTACCAAACATCTTCTAAATGAGGATTAGGGCTAACGCATATATCACAATTGGCTTTTGCTAATCCACTAGGAGTGGCACCTCCAACTGATCCACTGGTTAGGTTGCAACTGGAGGATGGAGTTAAAGTAATGGCGCCGGAGCATTGATCATTTGCGACAGGAGAACTTGAGATTACATAAATATCAAAACATGGATTGGAAGGTATAGGGCCTGGTGATGCATATACTCTAATATAATAAGTACTTCCTATGGTAAACGAAGAATAATGAATGAATTCAATTCCTCCCGGACCACCACCGTTGTCAGAACAATCAATTTTTGTTCCGAGACAGCTACCAGATCTAAGTTCAACTACGGCATCCAAATTTGCACATGGACTTACAGTAATCTTATGACTTGTACTTGTAGCGACAAATTTATACCACACATCGAATGCAGATGAGCTTGTACTACCATTACAACTGAGTGCTGAAGTTGATTGTGTTGCATTTTGAAGTGTTCCGGAAACAAAAGAACAGCTATTTACAGACAATGTAATAGCATTAGTACAAGCATCATTGGATGGCTGTGCAACTAAGAATGATTCGAAAATAATCAGTAAGGATAATGAAGGTATAAGAATCGACTTCATAGTTTGAATTGTTAAAGAATTTGTTAAAAATTTATACTAAGAATTCAATAGATTTAGTATCAATCTTTTAGTAGCAACTATTGATTTTGCAAAAATTATGCCACTATCCGAATTCAACATATTTAATTTGGTTATCTTGGAATTGCCTTGAAATCAACTGAATGAGATTAAGAATTATAAGAAAGAAACCCTAGAGCCTAATTTTAAGTATTAAAATTTATCATTATATAATATATTGAAATACAATCATTAATACTTATAATATTATTATATATAAAAATATATTATATTAATTTATATGTAAAACTTACCTTTATCTCTGATCCCGTAGAGGAATACCCATTTCGGTAATATTTTAAGCAAGGCGGATTAGTTTACTCTAAACTAATGTGCAATTCATGAAACTACTACACTTCAGGTTTCTCACAACCTGCTTTCTCACGCTATTCTTTCTTCAATTAAAGGCATTAGACTATTATTGGGTCGGAGGTTCGGGTCTATGGAGCGACCATGCTAATCATTGGGCTACGACCTCGGGAGGATCTGTCTTCCATGATCAAGTACCAACGTCAATGGATAATGTGTATTTTGATGTTAACTCGTTCCCGGCAGGTGGTACAGTCACGATTGATCAGACCATTATCTATTGTATGGATATGGATTGGACGGGAGTCTTGAATATTCCAATTCTTGAAGCACCTTCCGATAGGCAAGTGTGGATTTATGGATCATTAAAGCTTGTCTCATTAATGAATTGGAATGTTCAGGGCGATGTTCACTTTAGAGCCTTTCAGGCAGGGAAAATGATTACATCAGCGGGGAAGAAATTCCTTCGAGATGTATAT
>CAZHNF010000030.1:35192-39328 GCA_964533625.1 uncultured Saprospiraceae bacterium
TCTTAAAGGTGCACAAATTATTGGTAATAATCATTTTGATAATTTGACTTTTACTGGTGGCCAAGTTTATGAATTGGCAGGGGGGAGCACACAAACTATCAACCCAGGAGGAACTTTTAATAGCAATGGTACTTGTATGGATTTCGTGACTATCATTTCATCTTCAAATGGTGTTGCTGCACAAATTGAAAAAGCAATAGGAACAATAGACCTAAATTACGTTGTCTTGCAAGATATCCATAGCATTGGTGGAGCTATCTTTAGTGCCAACAATAGCGCTGATTTGGGAAACAATGTTGGATGGACATTTTCTCTAGTTAATCCCCGTAACCTATACTGGGTAGGTGGTGGTGGTGACTGGAATTCTCCGACACATTGGTCATTAATAAGTGGTGGTTCGGGTAGCGAATGCATTCCTACTCCTTTTGACAATGTGTTTTTTGACCAAAATTCAGGTTTTTCAATAGTGGGAGAACAAGTCAACATAAATATGCCAGTTGCTTTTTGTCGTGACATGGACTGGACAGGAATAGTCAACGCCCCTGTTTTAACTGGGTCATCTGAAAAAAAGTTATTCATTTTTGGCTCTTTAAAATTCGTTCCTACCATGGAGCTCACTTTTATTGGTGATGTACATTTTATGGCGCATCAGGCAGGGAAAATGATTACATCAGCGGGGAAGAAATTCCTTCGAGATGTATATTTTGATGGAACAGATGGAGGCTGGACGCTACTTGATGCTTTGAACATGGGCGGTTCCAATACGTACTTAATCCATCAAGATGGATCACTAAATACGAATGGACAAGATGTAAAAATAGAGTATGGTACATTCTATTCACACGGTTCACCAAATAGAATTCTCAATTTTGGCAATTCTAATTTTTACATTGGTCTGGCGGGAATCTGCAATTTTTCGCGGTTTATAATAGAAAATACTCCGTTTAACTTTGATGCAGGCATGTCCACAATACACCTGAATTCTAATTGCGATTTCCCTTACAGTTATTTTTATGGGGGGGGCCAAACTTATTATAATTTAGTATGTGATGCTTCAACATCTGTAATATTATATGAAAACAACAATTTCCATTCGGCTACATTTCTTAAAGGTGCACAAATTATTGGTAATAATCATTTTGATAATTTGACTTTTACTCCAGGACAAACTTACGAGTTAGGAGCAGGTTCAATTCAAACTATAAGCCCACTCGGCAACTTCATTGCTGAAGGCACCGGTGGATTCCCTATTGAGATTAAGTCAAGTAACCTGGGAATACAGGCCAATATCCACAAGGACGGAGATCCAATCTGTTTGGATTTTCTATATCTCACTGATATTAATGCCACTGGTACAGGTTTCTCTTATGCAGGTGCCAATAGCGATGATGTAAGCAATAATGATGGACTGATCTTTGAAGCTTGTCCACCATGCTTTTATGAACCTCCTCTTCCTGCACCGGTATTAGATAATTCTTTGTCTAAACTTAATCTTAAGTATGGTGAGCAGGCAACATTAGTTATAAAAAATCTTGCGAATGGATATGAAGTAGTTTGGTTTAACGAAGACAAGTCGAAAGAATTATACGCAAGCACAGCAAATCTATTTCAACCAATAATGGATTCGAGTACGGTGTTTTTTGCAGCAACACGAGAGTTAGCTACAGGCTGCGTCAGCGATGTACTAAGAATAATGATCTGTGCACCCAGAATTCTTGCTGATGCCAATACACCATTATGCATTGAAGATAGTTTGCGACTTAACGAAAGCGGAACGAATGCAAGAGTTTGGAATTGGACTGGTCCGAATGCATTTCAATCTCAGCAACAGAATCCTTCAATTTTCAATGAAGGAACTCTTGGGGGAAATTACTTTTTATTTATAGAAGATCGGTTTGGTTGTAAAGCAGATACTACTTTTGAAGTTGTAAATGCAAAATTTAATTGTCCTGATAATGTCGTCTATGATATAAATAATCTTACTACTTGTCAACCTAGTTTTTATTGGGATCCACCACGCTTTGATGGTGCATGTCGAACCATAACCAATGGATTTACTGATTTTCTCTCTTTCAATAATTGGTCACAAGAGACTAATGGTTCAGGTCAGTCAAATTTTTATAATTATAATTCTGATTATATTCAAATTGAAGCACATCACGAGGGCCAAGGTGATGCCACTGCAGATTTATGTATTCGATTTGGTTGTCCAGGACAATTTAATATAAGTTGGTATGCCTATAAGAACGGCAATGATCCTGATTTTAATACTGATCATGTCTACTATATTCTCAATGGGAATATTATTAGACTAACACCAGACATTGGAACCTATGCTTCAGCCATTTTAAATCTAACGATAGAAGCTGGTGATGAATTATGCTTCCGGGTAGAATCCGATAATTTGGATGGATATACTATTCTAAATTTAAACTCTGTCTCTTTTGATAATATTCAGCTCATACAAATACAAGGTCCGCATCCTGATTCAGCTCCCGGTATTGGAGATGGAGATCCAATTCCTGCAGGAGTCCATGAAGTTATATATCAGGTGAAGGATTGTTCTGGCAATACTTCAACTTGCAGTTTTACCATTACTGCCAAGGATCCTGCACCCCGTGTTCAATGTCCTGACAACTTAACCATTAATATAGATACTCTAAGCTGCCATCGAACTCTATGTTATAATGTTGAAGCAAGCGATAATTGTGTCAATACGAATTTAGTTCTTCCGGGATATACTTATTTGGGTCTTTACAATAATAATACTTATTACCTATCACCTCCCGGTGCTCTGGATCGCAAGCCCTGGACTGAAGCTAATCTTATTGCAGCACAATTTGGAGGACATCTCTCTATTATTGAAGATGTATATGAATATGATTTTCTACTTAACAATATAACACCTGAAGTAGATCCACAAGACAATCAATACTGGCTGGGGCTTCGGTATAATTATACCCGTAATAATTTTCATTGGACAAATTGTGATCTTTTGAATTACAACAATTGGGAACAAGGCCTTCAAGATATATTTAGTGATACAACGGATTATTACTTTGACCTTAATTCTGCCTTTTGGAATGATGCTCCCAATCAATCCACCTTACGATACATCATTGAATTTGAAGGAGGTTTGCAAATTCAACTCATCGATGGAGTTCCTTCAGGAAATCCAATTCCATTAGGAAATACCAGCAATACCTATAGGGTTGTAGATGCTATTGGACAAACAGCCGATTGCATTTTCGAAATTAATTTAGTACGATCAACAGAGATAGCATGTAAGCCTGTGAATTTATCAGTTGATGCCAGTTGCTCCGCGCTCATTACTCCAGCCATGTTGATTGGAGGATATGGTTGTTATTATCCATATGAAGTCTCTCTTAGTCATTATGGAAAGCCTGTCCCAAATCCGGTAGGAATTGAATGGATAGGAAAAACTATTATTGCTACAGTAACCGATCCAGCGAATGGTAATTTATGTTGGGCTGATGTCAAAGTGGAAGATAAACTTGCCCCTAGAATTATTTGTGAATCTCAAGTCATGAATTGTTATGAATTTATGAATCTAACTTCAGGAATTCAAGTGATTGAAGAATGTAGTAGATATGATAGTACACTGCTGAGTGAAAGTGTAGAATTAATACCCTGTGATGAAACCTATGTAAAGAAAGTTATTCAAATCTGGACCGCAACCGATGAATGGGGAAATACTTCTGAAGCTTGTACCCGCGAGATTTATATTGAAAGAATTAAAGCATCTGATATAAACCTTCCAGCTGGAATTTTTTATTTCCATTGCAATGAAAAAACTCGTTTTGATAATAATGGCAATCCAAGTCCAAGTGAAACAGGATACCCTACGTTCTTAACAAAGGATGGATTGGTCAATATTGATTCTTCTACACAATTAATAGATTGTAATCTTTATATTACTTATGAAGATATTGATTTAGGAGAAATAAGTTGTGTTCGAAAGATCATGAGAACCTGGACAGTAAGAGAATGGATATGTAATTCGGAGATTGTCCGATCTGAACTTCAGGTCATTATCATATTAGACAGACATGGACCACAGATCACGCACCATCCCTATGATTTCAGTGCTACGACTGGGCACAAGGGTTGTTATG
>CAZHNF010000031.1:0-36038 GCA_964533625.1 uncultured Saprospiraceae bacterium
GGACAAATCCTGCCCATTGATAAGGATCCAATCCGGAATCTCTTAATTCCTTCTGTGCAGCATGAAAAGCATCCGGAATAGCCGTTTTATCTTCTAACCATTTTTTATAAAATGTCGTCATCAATAATGAGGTTTGTTCATCTGGCACTTGCCATAAGCTCATAATGATATACCTTACACCAGCTATTTTGAATGCGCGTTGCAAGCCATATACCCCTTCATTGCCTTGAATATCCCCAAGGCCAGTTTCGCAAGCAGACAGTACAACTAATTCTGTGCTAGATAAATTCATTTGCGAAATTTCATAGGCTGTGAGGATGCCATCTTCCATTCCATCCCTATATGGTTTTCCATACTTCCATGCATAGTTCCCTCCAGCCATAATTAATCCAGAACGGATCATTGAATGATCTGAAATTTTGAAAACAGGTTCCTTCGGAAGTATTGCAATGGATGATTGGACGCTTTCCTTAGGATCAGGAAAAAAGAAACCGTGTGTTGCTATGTGTAGAACTCGTGGGGATGCTTGGTATTTCCCAATATTCTTAAATTCTTCTTCAGATGCCTTGTCTCCAGAAAACTTTACTATCTCAAAATTAAATTTTTTAAAAAATTTAGAAATACCTATAATTTCTCTTTCTGTACCTGGTAAATATCTCCATTCGACAGCTCTTTCTTTTATACCTCTTTCTGTATATGAAAATGAAATTTCCTGATTTTGTAACACTATGGAATCATGGCTGAAAGTATCAAAATTAATCTTGGTGTTTTCCATGTTGTAATTAATTCCGCCAAACATAGCGACCTTATTGTGGGAATTTTCATTTACAAAATCAGCCATCACAATAGACCTTGTACTTAAAAGCCTAATTAACTTAAAACGATCAGATAAAATGGCTTTACCACCTACCGGAATAGCTTCAAGGTTTATTCGATGTAATAATCCGCAAGGAGAATAATAAATTGTTCTAACATCCTTTAAAATAGTGTCAAGTGGTTTCCAAATTAAATTATACAAACCCTCGATTTTTGTTTCCATACTAGGTTGCACTCCACGCTTATTCATGTATGCATATAGGTTGTCATTCTTCCTTCCAGTATTATATTCAATTATTTTATTAAGATTTAACAATGGTACAAATGCAGGATGGTGATATCCCTTTTTAACTATCAATGCAGCATAAATCAAACTATCAGCTTTATGTTTGTTAATGTAATTAAAGCAAATGAATTCAATTGCTGCCTCATCAGGTTGTAAGCTTTTCTCAATCTGATTCCAATCCACTCGCTTCATAATTAAATTGATTTGATCAAATGATTGAACCATTTCCTTTTCAGATTTTTCCAATTCTGCTTCCAGACCTTCTACATTCCTTTGTTGCTGCAAAGGTTTGGCATATTCAATTGACAACCTTCTGGTCAATGCGAGATTCCTTTCGTAAATTTCAGATTTTATATCTTGCAAACGATACCAATTCCTAATTTGACGTACAGCATATAGTATAAATCTATTATTAATTAAGGTATTATTATAGCAAATCTGGTTAATTAATCCAAATTCAGATTCCAAACCATTTTTATACTTATCCAAAACTAACGAATATATTTCATTGTATAAAAACTCAAATCTTTTGCAATATAAAAAAAGTTCTTTTTCTGAAAGAAATTGCAATCCATTTTTGAGAATGCTATTATTAAATAATGAATATTCTCTAATAAGCGAGTCACAAGAATTAAAATCCTTCAATTCTCTATTAAAATTTAATATTTTAGCTAATAGAAAAATATATTCAGGATGGTCCTTACTATATATCCTGTTCGCCAAGTCCATTGAATTAGATAAATATAATTTTGATTCAGCATAATTCTCCTTATAAAATTCTAATTCTCCCAATAAGTGTAATGTACGCAAATAATCAGGATGTAAAAGATCTAACTGATTAGATTGTTTCTTTAATCCATTCAACAATAAGACTCTTGCAGCATCAAATTTATCCAATTTCATCAAAACTTCTGCCAAGTTAGTTTCAAAAGCAAAATAGGCTGTATGATTTTCGAGTCCAAGATTCTTTTTAATAAGTAGGTTTTTGCGGATTAATCCTTCAGCATCTAAAAATTCTCGATTCTTTATACACAGCATCGCCAGATTATTTATGCAATTAATATAAAATTCATTAAATGTATCTTTTAATACTTGCTCAAATGTGTTTTTTGCCTCAACATATTTCTTTCGCGCCCTTTCAATATCTCCAATACCATAATAAAAATTTCCTAGATTGATTACACTTCCCAAGTAATTGACATTAGCAACACCGAAAGAATTTTTAATTAAATTACAACTCTCCAATGATAATTTTTCAGCATTCTGATATTGACCTAATGCCAAATAAATAACTGACTGACTCATCTTATTGTAAACATAATATGGATTTTTAACACCATCCATTGCAAGCAAAGAGTCGGCAAGTATCGAGTACTTTAAGGAAATGTCATATCTTCCTAATTCTTGATACAAATTTGCTAATTGAATTATTAGGGCAGAAAAATTTTCATGATTCTTTCCTAAAGTTTTTTCCCAAATGTTCGCCACTTTCAAATATTGATCTTCAGCATTATGGTAATCACCTCTAACAAAAAATAAATTACCTAGACTAAAAACTGCTTGGCCGTATAGAGCACTATTTTCTCCTTCTAATTTTAAAAAAATATTTTTTACCTCAACCATCAACTCCTCCGCCCTGTCAAATTCTTGTTTTTCAGCATATAAAATGGCGAGATTTCCAGCACATTTAGCATATTCAATTGAATCAAATAAGGCAGCACCCCTCCATATTTCAAGTGCGGATAAATATAACGATTCAGCCTCCTTTACTTCTCCAAATTCGGACTTAATGTTTCCAATATTATTTAGACATGTTGCGTATTTTAATTTCTCCTTTGGCATTAATTTTTCAATCACATTCTTTGCAGCCATGAACCATTTTAATGCCTCTGTGAATTGTTCTTTATTATTGGTTAAATATAGAATTCTACCATGATTTGCACACACATCTGAATAGGCCACTGATTGTGTTCCGAATTCATTTGTAGCAATGCTTTCAGCCTTACTATTTAATTCTAATGCATTATCGAATTCTCCTTTATCTATATAATATCTAGCAAGTTGAATCAAACTATCCAATTTCATCTTGAAAATCACAGAGTCACTTGCTGTTAATGATTTATTTTGTGCAGATGCAGCGCTTTCGATTAGAAATATAAATAATAATAAAAATCTGCTAATCATTCTAATAGTTTCAATAAAATTCGGAATTTTGAGTATTCAGAATGTTCCCATGTGTCAAAGTTAAATCAATCAATATTCTTAAAAAGCATTAACATAAACCAAATTTAATCATTTACTCCACCAATACAAATCCTGCCCATTGATAAGGATCCAATCCAGAATCTCTTAATTCCTTCTGTGCCGCATGAAATGCATCCGGAATGTCCATGTTATTCTCTAACCATTCTTTATAAAATGTCGTCATCAATAGGCTTGTCTGCTTATCTGGCACCTGCCACAAACTCATAATCAGATATTTTGCTCCTGCAATTTTAAATGCACGTTGCAATCCATATACTCCTTCGTTACCTTGGATATCTCCTAATCCGGTTTCGCAGGCCGACAATACAACCAGTTCAGTATTGCTGAGATTCATTTGACTTATTTCGTATGCGGTTAAGATTCCGTTTTCCTGATCATCCAGTAATTGATTTCCTTTCCAGCCTGGGTTGCCCCCCGATAAAATAAGGCCAGAACGCAACATTGGATGTTCTGAAATTTTGAAAATAGATTCACTTTTCTTTCCTAATTCGTTTTGATTTGTGGATCTGATTTTAGAAGTGCCTATGGGTTGATCATTAAGCACATTGGTGTCAGCACTATCTTGATTACTTACCTCTGATGTTGAATTATTCCGATCTATATCAGAATAAAAATATCCATGTGTCGCAATGTGTATTAATGCGGGAGATTCTCTATTCAGTGAACCTAGTTTTTTGAAGGAGCTTTCCGTTCCATTGAATCCTATTAATTTTTGAGTCTTAAATCCCGAATTCATTAATATTTTTTCAATTACAGAAACTTCTCTTTCTGTGCCAGGAAGAAATTCCCAATATTCATCATCAGATTCCTCATCTTTTGAATCTATTGTTGTTGCTTTCCTTCTTGTATTGTCTAATGAATTCTGATCTCTGGAATTTATTGATGAACTATCGGTATATTCTAAACCTCCAAACAAGATCGCATCTTTATTATTTAATTTACTTCTCTTTAATGCCGAAGAAATTTGCTTAGTGCTTTGCAAATTAATTAAATGAAATTGATCAGCGAGTACAATGTTTTCACGAATTGGAATAGCATCAAGATTTATTCGAAATATCATTCCGGAAGATGCCACAAATATTGTTTGAATGTCGCTTAGGTAATTTTCCATGGGCTTCCAGATACATGCATATAAACTAAGTTTTTCCTTTTGCAATCTGGAAGCGCCTCTTTGCCGAATAGAATATAGCTCATTGACGAAATCTGACTTTCTGGCACTCTCGAAGTTAATCAATTCACTTAGTTGTTTTTCGTTGCATAGTGATATAAACTGAACCTGATCTGAGCCATATTTAATAAGCAATGCGGCATATTGGGGATAAATTGCATTTGAATCAAGAATGGATTCATAACGGATAAATTCAATGGCCGCCTGGCCTTTAGATAATAGTTTTTGTAAATCTTTGCATGTAGGTTCTTTTTGGTCTTTGTCGAAAAGAGTCACTCTTGAAGCAAGATTTTTCTCAATTTTTTCTATATTTTGTTGAAGTTTTTTTATTTGAGTTCGTCTGTCAATAGGTTTTTCAAACTCCATACCTAGCGCTCGCTGATAAGATTTAAGATCTTTTAATAAGACGATTTCGGAACTGTCTTTGCTATGAATATTGCTTATTCTTTTAACATTTTGCAGCAAAAAATTTTTATACAATAAAGTATTATTGTAAGCATATTCTGCATATTCGGAAATGGATCCAGCCAAGATGTAATCCAGATTTAGTTTATATTTAAACCGATTAAGATATTGACCTAATTCATTTTCGGAAAGATGACTTCGGGCGTTCAATAATTCCTGCTTATGAATCGTTGAAGATTCTTTGCTTAAAGTGATAGCATCTTTAAAATTCTTTTTTACAATATTAAGTTCTGTTAAGTTGTCAAGAACGTTCGCATACAGGGCATGATGTTTTCCGAAAATATCTGATATCCTTTGACTTGCAAGACTCAGATAATGATCTGCTTGAAGATAATCCTGGTGGTTAAGATAAAATGATCCAAGGTCGAGCAAGTTCTTAGCGAAATTTTCAGGATCCTGAAATTTCAAAGAATCCGATAATGAGTAACTTTTAAGCCAAAATTGTTCAGCCTTATCTGAATTCATTTCATCGTATAAAAAAGCTAAATTAGCCAAACAGTTAACATGATCAATGGTATTTATTCCATATACTTTTTCCCTTATAGTTTGAGATTCAAGAAAACATTCTTCCGCTTTTTTATATTCCCCTTTGTACTGTAATATTCTTCCTAGTGCTGTTAATGCGAATGCATAATCCGAGTTATTCTTACCAAATATTTTTTGCCTGATTTCTAAAGTTTGCAAAACATAATCTTCAGCTTTCGACATGATGCCCATTCTTTCGTACAGATTGCCAAGATTACCGGTTACCCAGGCAATGTCCGGATGATTATTTTTATAGACTTGTTGGAAAGTGTGCAATGCTTCAAGGTGAAGTTGTTCAGATTTTTTATAGTTCCCCAGATGCATATTTAGTATGGCCAAATGATTAAGGCTATATCCATAATCAACACTTAATTTTCCAGGGTTTTTTTCTCTGATTTGCATGGCTTGCTGGTAAAGCGATTCAGCTTTTTCATAATATCCCATATCCAAATACAAGGAGCCTAAATTATGCAGACTCCATGCATAATCCCTGTGCTGTTCACCGAGAATAAATTTTCTTCTTTCAATAGCTTGTGTATAATACGTCTCAGAAAGTTGGTATTTTCCTAATTTCCAATACAATCCTCCAAGGTTATTCAAGGTCCATGCATAGGAGACATCATTAATACCCGGATCTGATTTTTGAATTTGCAATGCATTAAGATAAAGTTTTTCGGCTTCCGGCAAGTGACCGAATAAGTATTGTGTACGTCCGTGTAAGAATAGGGTATAAGCATATTTTGCATTTTCCCTGCCTAAGGTTTTTTTGGCTAACTCTTCAGCTTGTTTTATTGCGTTAATAGCTTCATCATATTTGGCAGAGGCACATTGTTGCATGTTTAATTTACTCAAGCTATCGATTTCTCTGATTATATTTATAGAATCGATGACTTGCGATGAAATACTCCAAGGTAGAAGAATTATGATAATTATAAAATTATAAAGATAAATACTTATAATATTCTTTAGCCTATGCATGAAAATTAATAAAATTAAGTTTGCAAAATTATTTATATTAATTTAATTTCAAGAAACACTGTAAGAAATGTAAAATCATTTCGTTATATCTTTAATAATAAAAATTAACAACAACTTACAAATGTAAAACGAAAGTAAAAAAAATTATTTCTAATTCAACAGTTCTAAGTTTATTATTCAACTAACACAAATCCAGCCCAATAATAAGGATCAAATCCAATATCCCGCAATTCTTTCTGTGCAGCATGTAATGCATCGGGAATAGACATTTTATTTTCAAGCCACTTCTTATAAAATGTTATCATTAATTGATTTGTCTGTTTATCCGGAACTTGCCATAAGCTCATAATAATATATCTTACACCGGCAATTTTAAATGCACGTTGCAATCCATATACGCCTTCATTACCTTGAATATCGCCCAAACCGGTTTCGCAAGCGGCTAAAACCACTAATTCCGTTGATGATAAATTCATTTGGCTGATTTCATAAGCCGTGAGAACTCCGTCTTCAATTTCTTTAAATTCTGAATTCATCATCCAACCGAGGTTGCCACCGGCTAAAATTAAACCTGACCTTAACATTGGCTGGTCGCTTGTTTTAAAAACGGATTCTTTTGATTTAATTGAAGGTGCTGAAGTCCTATTAAGATTTTTTTCCGACAATGTGGAGTATTCTTGATCATCGTTTTGATTTGTTGAATTTTCAATCTCTGAGAAAAAATATCCATGTGTACCAAAATGAAAAATATATGGAGAAGTATTCTTTTTTGTACTGGATAATTTAAAAGATTCTTCGGTTGCATCTTTTCCTAAATATATTTCGGATGAAATATTCGCATTATTTAATATTTGTTTTATTGAATTTATCTCTTTTTCTGTGTTGGGCAAGGCTGACCATGTTTTGGTCATGTTTTGAATTTCATTAATCATTTGATTATTCGATATTGTGCTGTCTTGTACTTCATTATTTTTAAGATAAGTGGCAGAAAGGTTATAGTCAATGGCCCCATATAAGTTTGCTTGGGTGACTGTAGATGTCTTAGGTTTTGAAAAAACCAACTGGCGTGTATTATTTAGTCTAACGATATGGTATAGATCAGCAAGTGTTATGGTCTCGCTACAATTAGGCTGCTCGGAGTTTATTGAATTGATGGGTATAGCATCCAAATTAACTCTATGTAGAAGACCGCTGGGGGCGTAGTATACTGTTTTGACATCAGCCAATTCCGTTTTTAATGGTTCATATATTAATTGGCTAAGACTTGGTTTTACCGTACCTATTTCTGAGGCACCTCTTTGGCTTATACCATATAATGAGTTGACATAATCAGCTTTTCTCTCCACGTTTATATTCAGTAAAGAATCCAGGGAGGATTCTTCAAATAATAAAATAAATTTGGGTACCTTATAATTTGGTTTAATCACTAATGCAGCATAGATGATTTTTGAAGATTGGGATCGATCGTTTAACTTGTTACTTACAAATTCAATGGCGGCTTCATGGTTATTCAGTTTATTCTGTATATCTTTCCATCGAACTTGTTTTGAATTCGCCCAATCATTTTTTAATTTTTTAATGAACGTTTTCTGGATTTTATTTAATCTTTTTTCAAGAAGGTTTATTTCAGATTTTCGAATGGGTTCATGTTCGTACTCTTTAAGTAGAGAATGATGGCATATTTTCAATTCTAAAAGTAAAGAGTCATTTTCTTGAAATTGATTTACTGCATAATTTAATTGAGCCGCAGAATGAAGCAAGAATCCTTTATAAAATAACAAAAAATCATAGCCAATGGCAGGTAATTGCCCTAGTGCTGTTCCTTTCCAGAATCTATTTTGTATGATTTGACTAAAAAGTAATATATCATTATAATATTTTTCCGCATACTTTGATAACTCAAAGGAAGTTAAATAAAGTACAGCCTGATTTAATTTCTCCATATGGATGGAAGCTAATTCATTTAAAAGATCTTCCGTTAATTTGTAATTATTTCTGTTTTCGTTAAACTGAATATATTCTCTTAAGCCTGTTAAATAGTTTGAAAATCCCTTATCATCCGATAATTTTAGTATTTCTAAAGCAAGCTTAAAGCAGGAATCACTTTGATTTTTTTTATTTTGTTTTTCTAATATTCGGGCATAGAGAATTAGATAATTAGCCTTTAATATATGGGTTGAAGAATAACTTGAATCAATAACATTCATACCTGAATTAATGTATTGCATTGACTTGTCTATGCTATCTATTTTAAAAAGAAGGTTGCTGTAATCTAATTGAGTTTTTAAAATATTTAAGTGAGATGGGATATAAACCTCATTTAGTATTGACAGAGAAGATTGGTATTGTTTTTCAGCAGAAATATACTTTTTATCAATGGCAAGAATATTGGCCAAACTACTCATACATAATGCAGTCTTTGAATGATGAAGTCCATACGAAGTGGAATAAATGTTTAAAGCCTTATTAATTAATTCTTCCGCAGATTTGAATTTATTGTGATCCAATTCAATGTTGGACCAATCTTGAAGTAAATCTGCATAATCAGAACTGGATTCTAGTTTGGATTGAATCCAGATCGAATCAGCATTCTGAAAGCTTTCTTTCATGGCCGTGTAATTTCCAAGATCGTTGTATAACTTACCGTAATTCTTTAACAAATCCGCATAGTAGGTTGAGGATTTGCCATAGATCGTTTCGTATACACCCTTGCATAAAGAGTAATATTCATCAGATTTCTCTAAGAAACCAACCTGATGAAACATTTTGGCTAATTCAAAATGTACTTTAGCAAATTCCAAAATATTATCAGAGTTGTCATTGGTTAGAAGTTTGTCACATTGATTTAGTTTTTCAATGCAATTTTTATAATTTCCAAGATCTTTTTGGATAGCGGCCAGGTTAATTTGACTTTGAATATAAAATTTATGCTTTTTTGAATATAGGGAATCCATTAATAGAATAGCCTTAGTGGTTATTGCTGTTGCCAATTTAAGTTCACCTTTTTCTTTTTTTATTGCGGCTTGATGCAACAATGCAGTAGCATAAAAGCTGTGATTTTTTCCAACAGTCTCTTCTCTTGATTTCAGTACCAATTCAATTAGGGAATCCGCTTGAAAAAATTTTCCATCGGCAAGATAGATTTTAGATAAATTCAGTTGAGTGGTTATGAATGCAGAATATTTAATTCCGACTTTGGCTTGCCGGATTCTGAGTGCTTCGAGAAGACAATTTTCAGATTTCTCAAATTCATTTATTTTTTGATAATACAATCCTAGATTATTATACACATTAGCTAAGAGTAAGTGATCAGGACCAAAAATTTTTTTATGCAACGATAAGGTGCGTTCAAGCATTTCCTTAGCTTTGTCATAATATGCATAATCTAAATATAATAAGGATAAGTCGCCAAGTGTTACAGCATAAGAGCTATCTTCTATTTGTCTTAAATTATACTTTATATTCAGAAGATTTTCGTATTCCGTTTTGGATAAGTTAAATTTTCCCGATTTTCTATAGACCAAGGCCAACTGATCTAAACATTTTAAGTAGTTATTATAAGTTTTAAAATTGTTTCTTTCAAGAATGGATTTACTATTTTGATATGCAATTTCAGAATTCTGATATTCATATTGTAAATAATAAATATTTGCTTTCTGCATATATATCCTGGCGAGGATTAGAGAATCCATTGAATGCATTTGGGAAAATAGATTCTCCATTTTAAAACAAGAATCTAGTGCATTACTTAACAGACCTTGTGTTATTAGCTTCTCGTTGCTGCGAATAATTTTATTTAAAGAATCGACCTTTATTGTATCTTGGCTAAATCCACTATATGCAAATAGAAAAAGTAAAATAAGCGAGATGTATTTCACTAAATAAGAATTTTATGTAAAAATACGAATATAAATTTTTGAATTCTAATTAAATTGAATTTCTAGGGCTTGTTAATTGTATAATCTTATCGGACAACAAGTTAGCTTTATTACTCTTGTAATATTAATTTATTTATTGTTGTAATACTAAGAATCAGAATTCGAGTATACCAATATTTATTCTACAAGTATAAATCCAGCCCATTGCACAGGATCCAAACCGCTAAGTCTTAATTCTTTTTGTGCTGCTTGAAAGGCATTTGGTATGCTTAATTGATTTTCTAGCCATTTCTTATAGAATGTAGTCATTAATAAACTTGTTTGTTTGTCTGGAACTTGCCAAAGACTCATAATAATATATTTTACTCCGGCCATTTTGAAAGCGCGTTGAAGACCATAAACTCCCTCATTTCCCTGTATCTCTCCTAATCCGGTTTCGCAGGCAGACAAAATTACTAACTCCGTATTCGACAAATTCATTTGGCTAATTTCATAAGCTGTTAATATTCCGTCTTCTGTTTCAGAATTAATTGGTTTGCCAACTTTCCAGGCATAGTTTGCACCGGCCATCAATAATCCTGATCGCATCATGGGATGTTGTGATGTTTGAAAAATAACTTCGGTATTAATCGATTTGATTGTTTGTGTTTCTTTCTTGGGATCAGGGAAGAAAAATCCATGGGTAGCAAGATGAAGGATTTGTGGAGATGGGGAAGAAATTCCAATGGATTTAAAATTTTCTTCGCTCGCCTGAATACCAGAATAAAGTGTTGTCGATATATTAGAATTATCGAGTTGTTTCTTAATTTCTTTAACTTCCTCCGAAGTCCCCGGTAAGTAATTCCACTTTATGTCTTTTGTGCTTGATTCGATTTGTATTTTTTTCTTAAATTTTTGTTGCGAAACTATTTTGTTCCTTGCTAATATGTTTTCCGTTGAATCAAGATCATATTCGATTCCTCCAAAAAGTATTGCATCCTTTAATACTTTGGTTTGGTTTTGATCTGAACGTACAAGATTTCTGGTGCTGTTAACTCTGATTAATTTATATTGATCGGACAGAGTCATTCCAAACATAGGAATAGCATCCAGATTAATTCGATGCAATACACCACTAGGTGAATAATAGATAGTATTTATTTTATTCAAATAAGGCATCAACGGTTTCCATATTAATTCATATAAATCAAGTGGAGTGGTTTGGCCCTGAGAGGGTATTGCACCTCGGGAGCTATAACTAGTGAGTATATTTTTGTTATTTAATTTTGAGAATTCTAATTGATGTTCATCAAATAAGGAAATATATTTTGGTTGTTTAGCTGCAGATGTTATTAGTATGGCAGAATATTTAGTCGTTACAGTATCACTTCTTTGATAATAGGTATAATGCACAAATTCTATGGCAACTTCATTTTTTTTCAGTTTTTTTTGAATATCCCTCCAGGTAATTTGTCGATGAGCTTCTGAATAAGGTGAAAGTATTCTTGTAAGTTCTTTTTCTAATTGATCTGATTTGGATTCAAGATTTAATATTAAGGCACTATCGCGCTCCTGAATAGGTAATGAATATAAACTGGCTAATCGGATCTGATAGCTTTTTAATGTCTCATATTTTTCTTTCGTTTCAGAATGCGTAACCGCAATTTTTCTAAGAGATCCGCTGGAATTCAATAAAAACCCTTTATAAAACAAGCTATTGTTGTAACATATCGAAGGTAGAATTTTACTCTCGACAGAACCAGCGAAGGAGAGACATCGATCCTGGCTCTCAGAGAAATCTTTTATGTAATAACTTAATTCACCTTCTGATAAGAACTCAGCAGCCTTGCTAAGAATTTTTTCATTTAGTTCAAAGAGTTGAATATATTTTCTTTCAGCCTTAATTTTTTCACCGGATTCTTCATATAATCTGGCTAAAAATTTAAGAGATAAAGCATAATCGCGACTTTTGTCGCCCAATAATTTTTTCCATTTAGACTCGGATTCAAGAAGAAGAGGTTTTGCTTTATCATATTGATGGAGTTGAATATACAAAATAGCGAGATTGTATAAACAACTAATGTAGTCAAGATGATTATTTCCAAGCAGTTTTTCTCTTAGTGATTTGGTTTCTAAAAAGTATTTTTCTGCTTTAGCATACTGTCCCATGAAGAAATATAGATCAGCCAGATTAAAGAGTGTATTATTATAATCCTGATGTTCTATTCCAAGTATTTTTTCCCGTGCAGACTTGGTTTCTAATAAGTATTCTTCGGCTTTTGGATATTGCCCCGAGTACATATATAATAATCCTAGGTTATTTAAACAGGTTATATAATCGGGATGATCCTTACCGAGGCTTTTTTCTCTTATGTTTTTAGCTTCCAAAAAAAATGCCTCTGCTTTAGGATATATACCCATATTCATATACAAAATGGCTAAATTATTAATGGCCGTAGCGTAGTCCGGATGGTTGTGTCCTAACACTTTTTCCCGGATACTAATGGATTGTAGATACAAGGGTTCTGCTTTTTCAAATTGACCAATGTTGGAATACAATAAGGCAAGATTATTTAAACTAGTGGCATATTTCGGATGCTCATTTCCTAGAATTTTTTCACGTAAGTTTTTACTTAAAATATACAATGGTTCAGCTTTGTCATACCGACAAAGCTCCATATAGGTTATGGCAAGATTATTAATACTTGAAATAAAATTGGCATTCTCCTGACCATGTTTCTTTTCATGAAATTCCTTACATTGAATAAATAATGGTTCAGCTTTTTCGTATTGACCGGTGTTGAGATATAAAGCGGCCAAATTATTAAGTGATAAAGTATATTCTTCGGAGTCCTCACCATAGTTTTTGTTAAATATATCTAACACTTTAGAAAATAATTCTTCAGCTTTTTCGTATTGACCCTTGTCCTTATATAAATAAGCTAGATTATTCAATACTTTAGCATATAATGGGTGATTGGTCCCTAAAAGATTAGCGCGATTATTCAGCGATTTTAAATAATAATTTTCTGCTTGATCTGGTTTGCCGACAAAGTAATAGACCCTTCCAAAGTTAAAAGTCACGGCACCAAATTGTAAGGAGTTTTCTCCAAATTTTTCTAATGTAATTTCATAAGCCATTTGGTTAAATTCTTCAGCGAATTGGTGTTCACCAGCATCGGTCTTTTCCGAGGACAAAGCGATAAGACTATCAATTTGAATGGCATATATTATCGAATCTGCAGATTGCGAAATTATCAATTGCGGTATGATGAAAGATATAATCAAAAAGTAGAATTTCATTCTTATCGATTTCACAATAAAAGTAAGCCATTTATAATATTTATTAAATTATCCAACAAGAAGATTTGAAAATAATTAATAGCCAGTTATAAGCAGTTTGATCCTTTGAGGGACATTAAAAATTTAACGCATAAACTATTATTATTTCATTATAAATTAATTTAATTTATATATATTAAAAATGCAATTGAACAAGAATGCAAAAGCCATTGGGTTTGAAAAAAAAATTATACTTTTGCAAAAAATTAGTTATGGCTGAAAGTAAAAATAATCCCAACGAAATCAACATTGAGTTACCAGAAGAAATTGCGGAAGGTATATACTCCAACCTTGCAATTATCTCTCATTCTCATTCTGAGTTTGTTTTAGATTTTATTCGATTAATGCCTAATATCCCAAAGGCTAAAGTTAAAGCAAGAATAGTGTTGACTCCACAACATGCCAAGCGATTGCTTAAAGCTCTATCAGATAATTTAGTTAAGTACGAAAATCAGTTTGGTATAATTCAAGATCCTGAACCCAATCAATTTCCTCCAATGTCTTTTAATACTCCGGTTGCGCAAGCATAAGGGGTTAAATGTAATTTATGAATTTTAAAAATATGATGCGTTTTAAATTATTTGTTATTTCTTGGTTAGGATTTTTATCTATACAACATGCGCAAACTTCAACATTTACCATTGAAGCACTTTGGAAATTAGGAAGAGTTAATTTAGAAGATGCTAGTCCAGACGGTAAGTGGACTTTATATTCTGTAGCAAAATATAACCTTGAAGAGAATAAAGGTGACGCCAATTTATTTATCATTGCTTCAGATGGTTCATCTCCAGCTAAAGAATTGACAAATTTAAAAGGATTTGAAAGTAATGCTAGATTTAAGCCAGATGGAACCAAAATTAATTTTTTGTACAATGGATTATTGTATGAAATTAATTTAGATGGTTCGGAAAGTAAGAAACTATCGGATATCGAAATGAATGGTTTTACTTGGTCACCTAATGGTGATAAGTTAGTATTCATCAAAGATGTAAAATATAGAAAGACAACACTTGATTTATACCCGGATTTGCCAAAAGCAAATGCCAGAATTTATTCTGATTTAATGTATAGACATTGGAAATCCTATGATGATGCTCAGGATAGTAATGTATTCTTTTTTGATGTAACAAATGGCATGATAACAGGTGAAGCGACGAATATTGTAAATGCAGCATTCGAAGCACCGATGGAACCGAATGATGGAATAGAACAAGTTTCGGTTAGTCCAGATGGTCGTTACATTGCCTATAGTGTCAAACAATCTCAAGGCAGAGAATACGCTCTTAGTACCAATAGCGATATCATGCTCTATGATGTCCAGAATAAAACAACCATCAATATCAGTAAGGGAAATAAAGGCTATGATAAGTCGCCATTATTTTCTCCTGATGGATCGAGATTAATCTATAACAGTATGTTGACTCCAACATATGAAGCAGATAAAAATCGATTAACCTTATTTGATCTTAAATCAATGAAGTCCAAAGATCTTGGTAAACAATATGATAATGATATGGACGATGCGATTTGGGCATCCGATGGACAATCTGTTTTCTTTACTTCTGCCATTAAAGGATGTAAGCAAATAATGAACATAGACCTTAAGACCAATAAAATTCGACAGGTAACCAGTGAAGTTTGCGATTACACGTCCATAAAAGCCAGAGGAAACGAATTAATTGCATCAAGAATGTCAATGATTAATCCTATTGAAATATTTAGGGTCGATCCAACCTCAGGAGAGAGTAAGCAGATTACGAACGTAAATACTGATGTTTGGGATCAAACAAAAAAAGCAACTGTTAAATCTAAATGGATCAATACTACTGACGGAAAATCGATGCTGGTATGGACTATTCTTCCACCGGACTTTGATCCTAAGAAAAAGTATCCTACATTGCTATATTGTCAAGGCGGACCTCAATCCACAGTAAGCCAATTTTTTTCTTATCGTTGGAATTTCTCACTTATGGCTGCCAATGGATATATAATTGTAGCTCCTTGCAGAAGGGGTATGCCTGGATTTGGACAAGAATGGAATCTGGCTATTTCTAAAGACTGGGGAGGTCAATGTATGAGAGATTATCTTTCTGCGATCGACGATGCGGCTAAGGAAAAGTACGTCGACAGGAATCGTATGGGTGCAGTTGGCGCAAGTTTTGGGGGTTATTCAGTTTACTACTTAGCAGGTATACACAATAAGCGATTCAAATGTTTTATTGCACACTGTGGAATGTTTAATATAGAATCATGGTATGGAACTACTGAAGAAATGTGGTTTGCTAATTTTGATATAGGTGGACCATACTGGGATAAGAAAGTTAAGCCACAGTATGATCTTTTTTCACCTCACAAATTTGTTGATAAATGGGATACACCAATTCTAGTGATCCATGGAGAAAAAGATTATAGAGTTCCATTTAGTGAGGGTTTGCAGGCTTATCAGGCTGCACAGCTAAAGGGAATTCCTAGCAAGCTATTATTATTTCCTGATGAAGGTCATTGGATTCAGACTGCACAAAACGGAATTTTATGGCAACGGGAATTTTACGCCTGGTTGAACCAATGGCTTAAGAAATAAGATAAATTTATGTCATCAACCCTCAATAATTTAAGAGATACTTTTGATGAGAGTGGACATAGATTAAGTCCATTATTAAAAGAAGAGACCAAGAATTTTCTTATTGATATTGATGGAACAATATGCGATGATATCCCTAATGAGGAGCCAGATCGTATGGTTACAGTAGAACCCTATCCTGATGCCCGTGATTATATTAATAAGTGGTTTGAAGAAGGACATATAATTACATTCTTTACTAGTCGAACAGAGGATCTAAGAGAAATAACCATTCGTTGGCTGGATCAACATAAATTTAAGTATCATGGATTGCTAATGGGCAAACCGCGTGGTGGAAACTATCATTGGATTGATAACCACGCTGTGAAATTTACCAAGTACGAAGGAAAATTTACTCCATTTGTGAAAGCAACTATGGATGTAGATGTCTTTGAGAAATAATTTTTACGAATTATAAAATAATTATGACCAAGCCGAAGCAAAAATATTATGTGGTTTGGGAAGGACATAATCCAGGTATTTATGACCGGTGGGATCAATGCTTATTGCAAGTTAAGGCGTTTCCTAATGCAAAGTATAAGGCTTATAATAGTATGGAAGAAGCCCGAGAGGCATTTAATGGATCTTATTCCAATGCGAATCATAAAGAAAAGCTTTTTCATAAACAATCGAAAGCTCAGCTCAATTGGAAAAAATTTGTGCCAGAAGGTAGTATTGCTGTTGATGCAGCCTGCGAAGGAAACCCAGGTCCAATGGAATATCGAGGCGTTGATCCTTATACGGGTCAAGAGATATTTCATTTAGGTCCATTGGATAATGGAACAAACAATATTGGCGAATTCCTGGCTATCGTTCACGCTTTGGCATTATTCAAAAAATTAAATCGACCGGATGCAATTATTTTTACTGATTCTGAAACGGCCATAAGCTGGATTAAAAGAAAAAGAGCAAATACTAAGTTGAAATTTGATCATACTAATTCTGAGATTAAAAATCTAATCATTAGAGCAACTCATTGGTTAACTGAAAATTCCTTTAGAAATCCAATTAAAAAATGGCAAACTGATCAGTGGGGAGAAATTCCTGCGGATTTTGGACGTAAATAATATTAAATAGAATGGCTATTCATCCAAAAAAATTTTTATCACTTGCATTTAAGAATGCCATATTCTACATGACCTTAATATTATGTTCTTCTCTATTAATTGGATACTTCATTTATAGGATGAGCTATAATATCGTTTTACAATCCACTGAATTAAATGTAAAACATACCCTTGAAATTCTAGATCTTCGCCTACAAGGATTTTTGGATAATGTTCGAAAAGATATATTGTTTATTTCAAGAAGTCCATATCTTAAAGATTATATCATTGCTTCTAGAAATGGCGAATTTGAAATTAAGCAGCAAATTCTGACTTCTGACTATGTTAGTTTCTTATCATCCAAACCGGACTATGCTCAAATTCGATTAATTGGTGTGGCTCAAAATGGAAAAGAAATAATTAGGGTTGATCGGAAGGGAAATGAAATATTAGTCACGAATAATCAGGAACTTCAAGAAAAAGGATCTACTTCTTATTTTAGAGAAACTGTTAAACTCCCTGAAGATTCAGTGAATTTTTCAATCATTGATTTGAATAAGGAATACGGTGTGATCAGCAAGCCAATTATGCCAACCATGCGAGTATCTTGTCCTTTATGGATTAATCAGGAGGTATTTGGAATTACGGTAATCAATACGAATATGAATGGATTTTTTCATGAATTGAAAAAATCGGTTGGAGAAGATTTCGAATTGTTTCTCATTAATCAATCCGGACAAGCATTAATTCATCCGGATAGTCTTAAGCAATTTGCCTTTGAGTATAAGAAAAATTTTACAATTGCTGAAGAATTAGGTAAAACGAATATTGAATTTGATCAATGGGAATTAAATAAAATAATACGATTTGATGAAAATTATTATTTTCTACCCGTTCATTATCCTAAGACCGATTATAAATTAATCTTCGGAATTAAAGTCATCGAAAATAAATTATTGGCACAATTTATTAAATGGCGGTGGTCAATAGTCGCCATTACCTTGTGTGTATTAATAATTATGATATTATTGGCTTTGTGGTGGCTCCAAAAACAATCAAAAAGTATGCAAGATATTGTTCGATCAATTAAGGAATTCGAACAAGATTTGGAAATTAAAAACTTACCGATTGAACGTAATGACGAAATTGGAATTATAGCAAACACTTTTTCTTCCATGTCGAGGTCAATCCGAAATTACATAAGGAGTCTAGACTCTGCCAAGCGCGAATCTGAATTGGCGAATCAACAAAAAGAGGAGTTTCTTCAAAATATGAGCCATGAAATTAGAAACCCTCTTCACACTATTTTAGGAATGACTAGAATTCTGGAGGGTAATAATCCTAGACAAGATCAGCAACCGATTATTGAAAGTTTGAAATTCAGTACTAGCAATTTGTTAGCATTAACGAATGACGTTTTGGAGTTTGCTAAGTTAAAGGAAGGAAATATTAAATTAAATAATAAGGAAGAGAACATCGAGGAAATTTTGGAAAGTATTGTCAAAAGTTATAATTACGAAGCTACTTCCAGGAAAATAGAACTTATCTCCAATATTGATCAAACCGTCAAAAAAACAAAGTACCAAATTGATCGATTGAGATTTAGTCAGATCGTAACTAACCTGTTGTCCAATGCCCTCAAATTTTCTTTATCAGGCACTCGGGTTGAATTAAGTTCTGAATGTATCAAAGAGGATAATGAGAAAGCAGTTATTTTATTTAAAGTAAAAGATCAGGGAAAAGGTATTCCTGAACAGAAGCAAAATTTGATTTTGCAAAGATTTCAACAGTTAGAACAACCATTCGATTCACTGGGTGGAACTGGATTAGGATTACCAATTGTGGTTCAACTCCTAAAGTTATATCACTCAGATTTAAAATTGATATCTAAATACGGTCAAGGATCTGAATTTTATTTCGAACTTGAATTGCAGAAATCAAATATCATATCCGATATTCCAACAAGTAACAAGGCATCTGAACAGTATCAATCCATCATGATAATTGATGATGACCCACAAGTACAAATGCTTTATCAGCATGTCTGCCATAAACTAGGTATAGAAGTTATCGTAATTGGTAACTTGACAGAATTAAATCTTGAACAGTATCAGCGTACTGTAGATATTATCATTGCTGATAATTATCTTGGCAATGAATCGGTAATAGACAATATCGATAAAATAAAGAAAATTGTAAGTGATCGTACGGCCCGTATGCTCATTACTGGTGATCATAATTTAGTCAAGCTCATAAGTGCCAGTAAAGGATTTTTTGATTTGATATTGCAAAAACCAGTTTCACCCGAAGAATTACTTCAATCAATTAATAAGACCTGGTTGTGGAGATCATTTAGCTTGCCTAAACTTAAGGTCCTTTATGAAGATTATGATTATAACAAAGAACTTATTCAGAATGCCTTGAGTCTACTCATTGCAGAATGGGAATCTTCTTATATAAAAATGGGTGAGGCCATAAGATCAAAAAATCAATTGGAATTTAAAGCATTGGTGCATAAATTAGCTAATACTCTTCGAAGATTTGAATTAGATAATTTAGAAAAAATTTGGAGAGCTATAGACTTTAGTACAGGAGGAAAATATGAAGAGTTACTTCAAGACACCTTAATGCAATTTTCAAATTGTATAGAATACATAAAAGCACAACGAACAACCTGGTATTCCTAGTTGGAAGATAGAAAGGTAAACAGTTCTTTCTTATATTTTTGACTCACTGGAATAGTGTGTTGCATAATTTTAATTTCTTCCAGGGTAGCAGTATCAATTTTATTCAAGTTGACAATATATGAACGATGTACTTTCATAAAATGCGATGGTAATTTTGCTTCTACATCTTTCAAGGTAGATAAACTAAGAATAGTTTTATCGGCTGTGGTAAAGGCCACATAATTTTCTTCGGCTTTTAAAAATAAAATTTCGCTGTATTTGAGCTTAGTATATCTAGAACCATCTTTGATGTAGCAGATATCGTCACTGGCTTGAACCACAGAATGATCGCCAGAAGTTCTTTTGTTCAATCGTTCTATGGCTTTGGAAAACCGATCAAAATTCAATGGTTTTACCAGAAAATCTATAATTTCTTCATAATCATAGGCTGTTGAAGCAAATTCTTTTTCAGAAGTAATCATAATTATAGGTACTTTCTGCGAGTTGATTTCCATCAAGGCATGACCGGTCATGTCAGGTAGGTGATAATCGAGCAACAGAAGATCAAATTTTTGATTACTAAGCAACTGAAGGCCATCATGACCTGAATTTGCGGTAATGCAATACTCAATCTTTTCAAGTTTTGAGCAAAAATGTTTAACCAGATCGCAAATCATTGGATCATCATCAATTACCAGACACTTCAATTTTTGTGACATATTCTATCGCCAAATTTAGGCTGTTACTTTAAAAAATAATAATAAGATCCTAAGACAATGACCAAAATACAAATTAAATTGACCATTAAGCCGATGCGAATCATTTTATTCATGGGAATCAAGCCACTACCAAAAACAATGGCATTTGGTGGTGTACCCATAGGCAACATGGAAGCACAGGAGGCAGCAAGGCACATTGGAATAGATAATGATAATTCTGGTAGGTGAAGAACTGAAGTTATAGATATAATGATAGGTCCAAGTACAATAACTTGAGCAATGTTACTCATAATTTCGCTTAGAAATATGGACATAATAGTAATCAAAAGTATAAGAAGAAAACCTTGCCCTGATCCATAGCCCACAATAGAGTTCGCCAACCTATTAAGAATATCACTTTCTTCTAATTGCTTAGCAAGAGCAAGACCACCTCCAAACATTAGTAACACTCCCCAGGCCATATTTTTTGTATCCTGCCAATTTAAAATTCTTGTGTGACGATTAGCTGTTTCTTCCGAAGGAAAGTCAGTTACATATTTATTAGTTCGAGTTGGGATAATAAATAAAAACAAGCTTCCCATTAAGGCAATTGTTGTATCGGTTATCGGCCATCCTGTTATTTGAATTAATAAATCTTTTAAAATCCAGAATAAAGCGGTAACTGAAAAAATAAACATAACAATTTTTTCTTCGGAAGTCCATCGACCTAATTTCAATAGCTCCTGATTGATATAATCTGATGCTTGATGAGTTTCAAGTTTACTATTCTTTAAGTAGAAATAATTAAAAAAGAAATAAACAAGGAAAAGAATGATAAGGGCAAATGGAAATCCAAACTTAAACCAATCTATAAAACTTATTTTTAGATTTTTAGTTTCTGATAATAGCGTAACTAACGCACTATTAGGAGGAGTTCCAACAATGGTTGTTAATCCTCCAAAATTTGAAGCATAGGCTATGCTAAGCATTAGAATTATTGAATAATTTGCAAGGTCCTTTGGGCTATTAAATTGGCCCATAACATGAAGAATAGCTAGACCAATGGGATACATCATCATGGTCGTTGCAGTATTACTAATCCACATGCTAATTAAAAAGGTTGACAACATAAAACCTAGGAGAATCTTGTTCGGCTGAAAACCAGACTTTTTTATTATTGTAAGTGCCATTCTCTTATGAAGATTCCATTTTTCAATAGCCAAGGCAAGAAAAAATCCCCCCATAAATAAAAATATAACTGGATCAGCATAAGATTGACAAACCTTTTGAATAGAGCTTAAGCCAGACAGCGGAAAAAGAATTATTGGAAGAATAGAGGTAATTGGCATTGGAATTAACTCAGTGATCCAAAGTGAAATTATTAATAAGGCAATTTCGATTGCAATTAAAGACTTCGGTTCAAAATAAAATGGATTAAGAGTATGATGGGCAATTAGGATGGCGCTAAGAATACTAAGAATAAATAGTCCTTTATAGGAGGAATATTTTCTCTTAATTAAGTTCATGCTTTACGGATGTTAAAATTGATCATGGGTTATATGACGTAAAACATAAAAATAAATTGAATCGATTGCATCTTTAATTAATGAATTTCACAAAAATCACTCGTTCTTTGAAAAATATCCCTGTTCTTTTGCATCTTCACCAATACCATGTAGTTGAATAGGTTTTTTCCGTTTACGCATTCGAAGATTGAGCATTTCTACAAATAAAGAAAAGGCAATTGCAAAATATAAGTATGATTTTGGAACTGTTCCAACTTCCTCCCCAGCAATTGCAAAATGTGATAAATGAGCACCTTCTACGATTAGCATAAATCCGATTAATATTAGGAAAGACAATCCTAACATTTGTACTGTAGGATGATCATTGACAAATTTACCAACAGGGTGTGCAAAGGCAATCATAATGATTATGGAAGCAATTACGCTAATAATCATAATCCATAATGAACCATGGACTCCTGAGGTCATTCCAACCGCTGTCAGAATCGAATCAAGACTAAAGATTATATTGATTAGGGTAATCTGAAATACGGCATTCCACAGGCTTACATTATTTTTTGACGAATGTGAATCCTTTGGGTCATCGGCGTCTAGTTTGTGATGAATTTCAGAAACAGATTTATACAATAAAAAAATCCCACCAAAAATGAGAATCAAGCTTTGTATAGAAAAACCACCGTGAATCCAACTGCCTTCAATAGAAAAAAGCGGTTCCTGTAAGGCAGTTAGAAAGGCCAGGCCAAAAAGGAGGATAATCCTCATTAGCATGGCGGCTAGAAGCCCAATATTAGTTGCCTTTTTCCTTGATTCTGTAGGTAATTTGTTGGAAGTAATTGAAATAAAAATTATGTTATCAACCCCTAATACTATTTCAAGGAATGTCAATGTTAGGAAGCTTAAAAGTACTTCTGTAGAAAACCAATTCGGAAACTCGTACATCCTTTATTAATTTTCCGTAAAACTATAACGAAAGCAGAGTAATCAGATATCGGAGGGAGAAAATTTTTGAATTCTTTATTTTGGATGAACGGTCTTATTCGTAGAAGGCGCTTTGTTTTGTAGCAAAAATAAGATCGATTGGAGTTGGGTTACAGCCTGAGTATTAATTGAATAATAAGCATAATGACCTTCAACTTTAAATTCCAGAAGCCCTGCCGCTACCATTGTTTTAAGGTGTTGAGCCACAGTAGCCTGGGCCAAGGGTAAATTAGCGGTAATATCCGTTGCAATAAGCCTCTTCCTGGATAGTAAGATCTCGTAAATCATAATACGGGCAGGATGCCCAAGAGCGTGGCATAGTTTAGCAGCAAGATTAATTCTTTTCGAAAAATGATCAGTCTTACTTGTACCCATAAACTTAAATGTCAGAAAGTAAGGCAAAGATAGGTTAGCGTTGGCAATATTGTAATATTACTAAAATATTTAAAAAAAATATATATAATTATTTCTATATATGAATTAATGAGCTTATCTTTGATGCGAATTATACTCACCGATAAGCAATAATTGAGCTTGGTAGCCTTTTTGAATGTTTAATGGGTTATAAAATTGTAAGTAGAGGAGAATTTTATATAAAATGAGATTTTTGGCCGGCCGGATGTAACATGCGTCCGGCATTTTTTTTATTAATCAGTCGTTCAGTAAAGAATTGGGGACATTAATGAAGGGACGACTAATAATAAAAAGGCTTACAATTTTTGCAATTTTTTAGGTGTTATCCCAAATTTTCTTTTAAACGCAGAAATAAAGTGGCTGACATTTATGTATCCAATTTCATTAGCTACCAGGTTAACGTGCATTCCTTTTTGGAGTAAGAGCTGCCTAGCATATTCTAATTTATAATCTAATACAAATTGGTAGGGAGTATTACCGTAGATTTTCTTAAACCCTACTTTAAATTGAACTTCATTCAAACCAACTTTGCGAGCAATTTGAGTCAAATTATCTGGTTGGGCAAAGTTCTGCAACATTAATGCCTTGGCTTCATAAATTTTCTTGACCAATTGATCATTATTCAAATAGGGGCATGCATTTTCATTATTCGATTCGCCGGAAAAAAATAAGCTTAAAACTTCCAACGACTTGGCCTTTAAGAAAATCCTTTTAGCTTGATCAGATAATTTTACTTCATCTAATTGATGAAGAACCGGTATGAGTTCACTGGGAAGATCTCTTTCATTGTAAAATTTTTGATGGGCATTCTCGGGTTTGAATATTGGTGCCTTATCAGTCTCAGGGGCAAACAAATTATGAAGTTCAGCTAAGCTCAGTTTTAAAAGATAGCTTTTACTGGCTGGCTCAAATTTTACTTTATATGGTAGACTCCTGTCTGGATCATAAATAATAAACGACTTACCTGCATCTAAACTTCGTATGTAGTTTGGCCCAAATCCGAAATGAATTCGACCCATAGTACAAAATACTAAATAAACTAGACCCTGTTCAAAAGTTCCAATATTATCAATTTCTTTTTCAGGATAATGAATGTGCAAAATGAGCATTGTTTCCTCTATAGCCATTCTAAATTTTAAGGTTATTTTTAGGTCAATTTATTTAATAGAAATCTAAATAAGCGGCTGATTATCCAAAAATTCAGACTTAAAGTAATAATCCCCCTTATTGCATCTTTTGAGAATTCACCAAATTAAATAATTAAACTGAAGTACAATTTAAAGCGAATTTAAGCTAAAAATGGTTAATTACGCCAAGTTAACGATATAGACAATTTACTTCTCAAATCGTTTACCGCTTTTTAAAAACTTTTAAATAGGATTTAGATCACGTTTTACCAAAAACGGTATTATTATTCCGTTTTGGGATATTTTTTTATACCGATTCATGGGAATTTTGCCTTGAAATGCGACTTTTAGTACTGTTCTTTATACTGATCTTTACCTTAAATGGTGCATTATCCCAGATGGATAGCATTAATTTGGATCAGCTTAATTTTACAGCTACTCGATCAGACCGATTATTGGTCAACCTACCACTACCTTATAATATTATTCAAAGCGCTCAGATCAGGAATCTTGGGATAACAAGATTACAGGAAATCCTCGCCGAACAACCTGGACTTACAGTGGTGCCTCAAATCAATGGTTTGGGCAATGGTATTCAAATTCAGGGCTTAAGTCCGGATTACACCTTGATATTAATTGACGGTGAACCTCTAATAGGTCGTTATACCGGAAGTTTAGAACTCAATCGAATCTCAGTCAGTAATATTAAGAAAATTGAAATTATTAAAGGCCCCTCATCGAGTTTATATGGATCAGAGGCTTTAGCTGGTGTCATCAATATAATAACCGATCAAGCGGTAATGGATAAAACTATTGCATCGGTCCGCTATGCCTCAAGAAATACTTTTGATGCAAATGTTTTGTTGGCGCAATCCTTAAGCAAATTGAGAGTGGTCGCGAGCGGTAATTATTTTCGTTCAGATGGCTACGATCTGTCTCCTGAACTTTATGGACAAACAGTTTCACCTTATTATAATTATTCCGGAACTGGTAAAATATTTTATACACCAAATAAGCGTCATGAGTTCTTATTCAGTGCTCGTGCATTCGATGAAATTCAAAAAAATGAATACCAAGTCGTCAGTAATGCAGATTCAATTAAAGTATACGGAAAAGGCAAAGTATTAGATCAGAATTTTAATGCATCCTATAAATTCAAAATAAATCCAAAACTAGGATTTCACTCCAGTTTGTATTATACCCATTATTTGACTCAAACTAATTTAAATAACACCCAAACGGATTCATTGTATTATTATGATCGTTTTGATCAAAACCTTTACAGGGCTGAATTAATATGTACTTATTCTATTAATCATTTAAATAAATTACTCTTTGGGGCTGGTCAGACTTATGAATCTGTCAATAGTCCACGTTACGGGGAAAACAAATTACAACACCAGAATACAAAGTATTTGTTTTTACAACATGAATGGTTTGAAAAGTCGGAAAGATGGAATTTGATCACAGGTATTCGCATGGATGATAACCAAAACTACACTTTGCAATGGAGTCCTAAACTGGCATTATTATATAAATTAAATTCAAAACTTACTATAAAGGCATCTTATGGAGCTGGATTTAAGGCTCCTGATTTTAGACAATTATATTTAAATTTTAATAATCAGGCAGCTGCATATTCTGTATTTGGTTCAGAGGTTGTTAAGTCTGAATTAAAACGATTGTCTGATCAAAATCAACTCGAACAAATATTTATTCCACTTGATGCTGATAATAAGATTAATGCTGAGCGATCCAAAGCAATTAATCTAGGCGGAGAGTATAGGGTCAGTGAAAAAATATTATTGGATATTAATTTGTTTAGAAATGATTTGACTGGATTAATTGAAACCATGGTTGCCGCAAAGACAGTCAATCAACGCAATATATATACTTATACAAATGTGCAAAGAGCATTTACGCAGGGTCTGGAGTTTAATTCGAAGATTAAGATCAATAATTTCTTTTCAATTCAAACCTCATACCAATATTTAATAGCAAAAGATAAAGATATTCTAAACAGCGTACAGGAGGGAAAAATCTTTGGTCGTGATCCGATAACATACAATACATATAAGATTAAGACAACGGATTACATAGGTCTAGCTAATCGATCGCGTCATCAGGGTTTTATTAAGTTGAATTATGTATTACCAAAAATTAATGGGACTATTCAGATGAGGTTATTCTATAGAGGTAAGTTTGGATTATTTAATACCAGTGGCAATGTATCTGGTGTAATAGTTCCCGGCAGCGATATAAACTCAAATGGGATATTAGATCAATACGATGAATTGGTAAAGGATTATTGGACTATGAATCTTTCATTTCAAAAATCATTTCGAAATAGAATTGAAATGGTAGTAGGTGCAGAGAATTTGACCAATTACAAAGATCCAGAACATATACCTAACCTAGTCGGTAGAACCTTATTTTTTAATTTAAACTATAGATTGCAATAAATCAATTTTTTTGGGATACCTTATTCTATAACTAATTTTAAAAATAAAAAATCAATAAAAGTTAAATAGGTATATAAAAGCCTGAGTAATTCTTAAACAAAAACTTAAATAACAAATAAATACTATTACAATGAAAAATTACTTAATATTATTACTTCTTTCTTCAACTATGTTTTCAATATTTTCCTGTAACGATGATAAGGATGATGTTGTTCCAGTTATTTCCTTAACGGTAACTAATCTACCTGCAGATCCAACAACCGGATATGATCCTAATACTGGAGCCCCGATCGGAGGAACTGGTCATTTCACTTTCTTTAATCTTAAGGATAGTACTATAATTCCACTTTCAGATAGCGCTACATCAAAATGGGATATTGCCTTCAATGCCAGTACTATTATTTTGAACGGGGGTATTAGTGGTCCAGCTAATGCGGCAGCGTATATTTATAATGGAATTTTCAATGATCTTCAACGCGTTTCTGAAGATAGTATTTTTAACGCTGATACATCTGGTAAACTTGCCATTGGAAAGTCCTGGAGCACATATGATCCGGTTTCAAAAGTTTTGAATGCTACACCTGGTAAAGTGTTAGTTGTTCGAACCGCGGATAATAAATATGCTAAAGTAGAAATTTTATCATATTATAAGAATGCACCAGCTAAACCCAACTATTTAACAGACGTTGCGAGATATTACACTTTCCGATATGTGTATCAAGGGAATGGGACCAAGCTTTTTAATGAATAAGAGAACAATAATTCGATATCAATATAAATAAAACAAGGACTATTTTAATATTTATATATAAGATAGTAAAGATGAAGTAGAAACTGAGGATACAAATTAATTTTATTTATATAATTAAATGATTAAATAAAATTATTTCAATTTTAATTAATTATATATATTAATTAAGTAAGATGTAAAAAATGAGGTGGCAACTATATTAGAAAAAGTATCAAATAGATACTTTTAACTAAATTTACATAAAATTAAAGTGTATGAGGATCTTGATTGTCCTCTTATTGATGCCTTGCTTACTATGGGCCATCGATAAGAATAACTCAAACTCCCTGTCACCTCAGACCTTACAAGTAGAATGTCCGCCGAATATTACACTTACGGAAGGACAAAAAATTGATACGTCTGTCACAGGATTTCCCAAAATACTTTCCAATGATGGGGGAGTAGTTACCATAAGCTATATTGAGATTTTCAATAATGGTAATTGTTCTAATTCTTCTGATGTTGTAACCAGAATTTTTACGATTAGAAATGCTGTTGGAGATATTGAGAGATGCACACAAAATATTTTTTTGAAACATCTCACGGTATCACAAGTAAGAATTCCTACCGATACTACGATTGAGTATCCGATAAATGGTGCTTTGGGTCAAGCGATTCTTGGTCATTCATTAAAGTTGGGTTCTGTTGAATTAACTTTTATCGATACCAAAGTATCCAATGCTTGCACCATACCGGTACGGGTAAGAAGAGAGTGGTCAATTAGGGATAAGTGTAACGGTAATATTGTGAAAAAAACAACCAATATTACACTGATTTCCTACCAGAATAGTTTTGAGCATAATAAAACAGTAATTACTGACTTATGTGGTAATGAAGGACTAATTGTACTCACTCCAAAAGGGGAATTTGGTCCTTACACCTACTTATGGAACACAGGTGACAAGACAAATAGCATTTCTAACTTAATAGCCGGTAACTATTCAGCTGTTATTACTGATAAATTCAAATGTACTCAGCTAAATTCAACCACACTCACCAGTATGTCGGAAACTGGAGATATAGGGGGTAGAATAGTTAATGAGGCAAATTATAGAGTTTATCCTGACTCCATTTACATCGACGATGTCAATAATATTTCAAAATTTTGTGTCTCTGACAACGGCGGGATTCAATATGCATTCAAAGTAAAAGAAAAAAAATTAGGGCTAACATCATATCGATTTGTTAAGCATTCTCAGGTGTTGGAAGGAATTTCAACAAAAGATATAATTATTATTCAACGACACATTTTATCGAAGCAGAAGCTAAGTGATACGTTAAAATATTTTGCTGCGGATGTTAATAATAATAATACTATTTCTACTTCTGATATATCCGATATAAGAAAATTAATTCTAGGAGTTATTGATGAATTTCCTAAAGTTCAACCTTGGTATTTTTTCAGACCAGACTGGAAGACAACCATTTCTAAATTTGATGCTTTCGGATCCATTATGTTTAAAGGAGTGAATATAACCAGTTACCCAAGACTAAATGCAGATGTTTTAGCAGTGAAAATGGGGGATTTAGATGCAAGCTTTAAAGATGCTTCAAATAAGCTAGTTACCAGATCAACAAAATGGAATAATGAAGTTTTTGTAAGAGGTATAATTAGAAGAAATGGAGATAATTATGAGATTCCAATTTTCCTCAATAATTCTGGTCAACATATTGAAGGATTTCAGTTTGGATTAAAGTTTCTAAATCCTAATGTGAAGATGAACATAGTAAAAGGATTTCTGGATGATGAAAATTATAATATCGATGATAATGTCTTGAAAGTAAGTTATAGTACGGGTCAAATTATTAATTTCAATAATTCAATTCCATTATTAACTATTAAGATACCAATGGAATATAATATTTCTGATTTGGAACTTATTCTGGATCAATCATTCGATAATGAATTTTACACTGAGGATTTAGGTGAAAATGAATTAAACTTAAAGATTGTATATGATTCTAAAGAACCAATCATTTATGTTTATCCAAATCCAGTTCAGGAAGAATTAATGTTTTCTGGTGAAAATGTAGAGGGCTGTTTATTATTCATTTCAAATCTCTCAGGTCAATTAATGTATAATTCGAAGATTGGATTTCCAAACAAGGTATTGACTAAGGATTGGCCAGAATCAATTTATTATTATCAGTTAATTGGTAGTAATAAGGTTATTTCCCAAGGAACCTTTTTAAAGATCAATAATTGAACAAAATAATGCATCATTATTAATACCTTAGCGACGGATATAATATCATGTCTGTTAAGCGTATTTTAATTTTAATTGCTTCTTTAGCAGTATTATATGTAGTTGGAATTCTTTTCATTTATATACTAATAGATTATATAGTATTTTCGCCAGTTAAGCACAGTAGCAAGACCGTTTATTCTTTTTCTAGTCCTTATAAAGAATTCAGGCTTAATCAGCCAAATAATGAGAGAATAAATATGCTTTATTTTAAAACAGATCTTGAAGCTAAATCCAATATCTTGTTTTTACATGGAGCAAATAAAAGTGCTGATTATTGGGCTACTCATTTTGCACCTTTTTTTTTAGAAAGAGATTACAATGTTTTAATTCCCGATTACAGAGGTTATGGTAAGTCGGACGGAGATCCTTCTGAATTTAACTGGTATGAAGATGCTCAATTAAGTTATTCCTGGTTAAAATCAAAAGTAGGTCAAGATAGTGTAATTGTGATAGGTTACGGACTAGGAGCTGTGGCTGCTGCATACCTTTCGAATCTGAGTCCATGTCGAATGGTTATATTAATCAATCCTATTTACGGAATACGCGCTTGGATTCGACAAAAGCTTCCTGCATTGGTATTATTACCAAGAGACCTCAAGTACGATTTTAATTTGTATGAATATCTACCAAATATTCTTAGTCCTGTGATTATTCTCAATAACACAAACAGTAATGACATTACCCCTGAGCTTGCAAAAAAATTAAGTACATTGTTACAGGATCAAAGTAATTATATTGCTTTGGATTATCCCAATAATGAATTGCCGTTACAAGACTCTAAGTTCATAGAGTTTTTTGATTTATTATTAAAAGAATAGATTTTAGAATGAGCAAAAGATCTAAGTTAGAGAAATTTGCTGATAATCAAAGGTTTTCAAATGTTTTTGAAAATTTTGAATTTGATCAACCGCAACTATATGCGGGTCACAACCAGCCTGTTCATTTTAAAGGGGATTGGAGTAGAAATTATTTTCTTAATGATTTTCCATTAATATTAGAATTGGCTTGCGGAAGGGGAGAGTATTCATTGGGGCTCTCGAAAATGTATCATCAAATTAATATAATAGGTATAGATATTAAGGGGGCCAGAATTTGGAAAGGGGCTACTCAGTCACAATCCCTTGAAAATAATCGGGTAGCATTTATTAGAAGTAAGATTGAATTAATTGATCATTATTTTAATCCTGGTGAGGTTAGTGAGATTTGGATAACATTTCCGGACCCATTTCCAAGAAATAGTAAGTCTAATAGAAGATTAATATCTAATTATTTTTTAAAGATATATGCTAATCTTATAACTATTGATGGGTTACTTCATTTAAAAACAGATGATGATAATTTATTTGAATTTGCATTAGAAGAATTGAAGAATTCAGATTTGTTTGAATTACAGTATTCGAATTCAGATATTTACAGCTCGGAATTATTTCATCCTGCCTTAGAAATTAAGACTTATTATGAAAAAATGCACTTAGAATTGGGAAGGAAAATAAAGTATATTCAAGCAAGAAAGATCAGAAACTAAATTGCTGCTCCTTTTATAAAAGAACCCAGTTATTAGATGTTAAACATTTTTTTAAAAAATTTAATTAATAGTTATTTTTTACTTGAACAGCGAGTTGTAATCACTCCCTGTTAATGAAAAAAATGATTTAATGATCGTTTTAATTCATCTTAATTAATGTCTCCGTATTATGACTTAGAAAAGTAGAATGTTGAACATTTTAACTCTCAGGATTAAAATCGGGTATATAAATTACTTCTTAAGTATCACTTTTATGTCTTGAATTTTTACATTGCTAGTATCTTTGAAAAACATCGGGTTACTCTTATCGTCGCCACTAACTTTTAAAGACTCAATTTGCAAATTGTAAACATCATCAAAGACCATTGCAGGTCTATAATCATATTCTTTAATTTTGAGATTAATATTTTTAAAAGTTATCCCTTTTACATGTCTGACATAAAATCCCCAAGCAGGTAATTCACCAAACATGGAAAATTCCGGGTAAGTAGTTTCTAACTCAGGAACATCCTTTATTCTATATAAAGGCATATTGGCATAAGCTTTATTTCCTCGACCTGGATAGATAAGGGTAATATTTTCAATTACAACATTTTCGACAAATACACCTGGATTACCGGTAATGGAAGAAGGGAAAATATTGCTAAAAGTTGAAAGATGCGGGCCTCTAATTTTATATTTTGTATCTGGATGATCAAAAGGTACAGACACATTCATGTTTCGTATAGTTACATTTCGAAGTGGACCAGCTTTTTCTGCCCCTCTTACTCTTCCGATCCGGATAAAAATTGGATTTCCAGTATTTTTGGCTTTAATGTTTTCAACTAATACATTTTCTATAAAACCACCTTGAGTGGCTTCAATGGCAATAGCTGATCTATAGGTATCATAGACTTCGATGTTACGTATGATAACATTTTTTGCACCACTTACAAGAGATGTACCGAACTTGACTGCACATGAACTTGAACGGATTTTACAATCTGAAATTATAACGTTATCAACAATATGCTTTAAACTGAAATCCTCAGATTTAATGCATATACCGTCATCGGATGAATTGATATCGCAATTCGTAATCGAAACATTTTGGCAATCTACGATATCTATTCCATCATTATTCCAATAGGTATCACTATCTACTTTTACATGATCAATTGTAAGAGTATTGCATTTTTCATAGGTTTGAACCCAACATGCTGAATTTTTTAAGGTTACATTATTAATTTTTATATTCGTACATTTATTAAATTCTATAACTTGAGGTCTTAGTTCCGCCCAAGGTCTTTTTTCGACAAAATAATAATTATGACTATCGATTTTACCCGCATAGAAGAGGCTGTCCAGATGTAAAGCGAGTAAATCACCTCTACCATCGATAGTTCCATTACCAGTTATTGAAATATTGGATGACCCATCAGCCATAATTAGGGCCTTCCATCTGTTTAGTTTTATATAATCTGAAGGAGTAATGCTTCCTAATAGGGTAGCATTTTTTTTCAGGTGAAGTTCAACTCCTGATTTCATAATTATAGATCCAATTACGAACTTACCTCTGGGAATTATAACCCTACCTCCACCATTTGCATAAGCAGAATCAATAGCATTTTGTAATGCTTTAGTATTAAGGGTTATGCCATCTCCTTTTGCACCGAATGATAAAATGTTGTAATCATTTGAGTATATTCTTGTAAATAGAGAAAAAAATAGTAAAAGTAAATTATAAAATTTTTGCATAAGAAAATAAGCATTTAAAAATATTATTATTCCAAAAGTAATTATATATTACAAATTATAATGAAAATAATTATGCAGTTGATAATTAGATTACTTTTAATAACTGGTTTTCATGACAATTAACCCCGAGAATTATGAATTTAATATTTGAATCATTTGTTAATTTAAATTTAGAATAATTTAAAAATATAAGAAAAAATTGCATGGACAAATTATTGAATATTAAATTTACGTCTTAAGTAATTTGTTTTTTAAGGAATCTTTTGAACTGTCGACAAAAAAATGAATCTTATTAGCTCAAAGATTAATTTTATTATATATGTAATTGTAATATTTAGTGGATTTACTTATTTAAATTATAGCTTGGATTTAAAATATTCAGATTTTAAACCCTGTTTTAACATTAATGAAAAGTCTAGATATGGAACATTATGTAAGCCACTACTTGCGTGTCGATTTAGAGATTTGGATCATTTAAAGACTAAGGTCAATATAACTTACAATAAAGATTATACAATTCAGGATACAACAAATTGCACAAATTCAACAGCAAATATTATTTATGTAAGTAATAATGAGAGGTTAAAGCATGTATTAAAATCAGGTACAAGGCAAAGTGATTTAATAAATATTCAAAGTTCTAATTTAATGTCAAAAATATTTTTTACTATTCAAAATCTTAAATGTATTAGAAAGAGAAAAGAATTGGAGAAGGTGCATTATTTATCTAGAAGAAGGGAAGATATATATGGATCAAGGGCTGTTGCTTTTTATAATATATCTGAAGCTATTGTAAAAAATATAAATACTCCTGACATAGCAATTGATTCTTATCGGGATACATTAGAAAAAGGTTATTTGAATACTTTTAATCATATACTTTCACAAGCAATAATTACTAGTTTTTTTTCACTTGAACTTGCTGATATGGTTGGTGATTTGCACGAATTAGAAAACATGCCTCAATTAGCTTGTGGTGTATTTAGTACTGTTCAGCTAGCAGATACAACGAATAATCCTGTAGATAATTATGTTGATATAATAAACAATTTAATAGGACAAAAAATAGGTTTAAAACTTAGAAGTAAATTTTGTATTAGATCTAATTCCTTTATTAGCAATGAATTTATAACTTGTTATTTAAATGATATTCAAAATTACTTATCATGGTCTTTAGGTATAGGAATAAGTGATTTTAAACCAAATGATGAATTAATTATTAAATTTACACAAAAGTTAAATATTTTGTTACACTCGAATTAAGGAATAAAATTGTATAAGAATAATTAGTTACTTAAATTTAAAAGTCTATAAGTTGATGTCTTGTCTATTGAATCAGAATCAGATTTTATAGTATAGTTTTTATAATTAAAACCATCGTTGTTATTGCTATTTAATTTTTCTAAAAAGTTTTTATCTACGATGGAGCTATCAAAAATCGTATTAATAAATTTAGATTTAATTATGTTGGCTCCTAGTAAGTTTGACTTTGAAAAATTGGCATAATAAAATTTATTTACTATAATAGTAGATAGAGATAAGTCAGATCCAATAAATAAAGAATTACTTAAAGTTGAATGAGTTATAATTGTATATCGTAGTTTAGAATTTGTGATGCTGGAATTCATTAACTCAGTAGAATCAATTCTGCAGAAATTCATGTTAGTAAAGTTTAATTTGGTATAATTTAAATTTGAACTTAATATGTTGGCACTTTGCATGGAAACATAATCTAAATCAGCTCCTAATAATTGCGATTCTTTTAAAGTTGCAAAATCAAGGTTAGCATGCTTTAAATTAGCATATTCTAAGTTTGAGTGACTTAGATCAATACCACTTAAGTTTTTCCCTTGAAGATCTGCGTATCGTAAGTTAGCGCCGGCAAAGCTAAAATACGATTTTATTTTTCTAAAACTTGCTGAGTCTATACTTGAATTAACTAATGCAAAAAGCAATAAAGCTTTGTCTGAGCCTATTTGGTTGACTATCTCTAATTTAGGTTCGTAGCCCATATTCCATTGAAGAGTACTTGTTATGCTAATTAATCTATTGGTAAGGTTATTAATAAGTTGTGAATCGGTCTTATGAATTTTAATAGAGTCTATTTGTTTTATAAGGTTTATCAGAATAGGAATTCTTTCTTTATATGCTGTAATTTTGGATTCTTGCCTTAATTTTATTAATTCAGTATTTAGATTATTAAGTTGATTTTGATTATAAAAGTAATTTTTAATAATTAATGAAGATGTTAATAAAAGAATAAATATTCCTATTATAAAAGTAATTTTAGCTATGGTATTAATCTTTGTTGTTAGATGAGATTTGAGATATCTAATAAAAATATTTTTAAGCCTAATTGTATTAAAATCATAAAAGACTAAATTGGTATAGAAAATAAATATTAAGCAAACAATAAAACCTAGCAAAAAAGAATTAATTTCACCAACAAAAGGAAATTTAATATACCCAAAAAACCAACAAAGAAGAGCCAGCAATAT
>CAZHNF010000032.1:0-1832 GCA_964533625.1 uncultured Saprospiraceae bacterium
TGTAAGCATTTTGCGCTAGGTCTGTTCCTTTGTTGTAATACGATAGGTAAATCTTCGATTCGAAGCATCTCCTTAATCGCGGGACACTTAGATCTACGACTAGCTCAGGACATTTAGTAATTTCCTGAACCCCAATTTCAACGGTCTTCGTAGGATCGAGTGTGGATCCATCCAATTGAAGACTGCAGGATTGTTCATACTTGCTGATGTTGGTGGACTTAATTTCGAAAGGTCCTTTGGGGGCAGCGAATGTAAAATTGCCATTAGAATTGCTGATGTAGTATTGACTTGAAGTTCCATCGTTAACTTCAATCTGATAAGATGGTAAACCTACTTCTTGTGGATTGTATGTACAATTCTGGTTTGTATCTTCAAAAAGTAAACCTTGAATAGTCGTGCGATCTGAAGTTGTTTCAGCAAATCGACCAAAATCACAACCAAAATATGAATATAATCTTTGGTCTGCTGCAAGTATTATTTCTTGCCAATCATTAAAACTGAATGTACCATATTTATGAAAACTTAGACCTTCGTCTAACGATCGATATATATTATTTGATCTTGTAGAAAACTGACCATCGACAATAAAATAATCGTTTTTATTATTTATAAAGAGTTTATTAATATTTGGGTTTGGAATATTTAGTGTCAAAATACTCTGAATCCATGTGTTTCCCTGATCATAAGATTTATATAAATAGATAAAATCATGAGACAATATAGTTGTAAAATATATTAAGCTGGAATTGATATGTCTTAAATTGCTAATGCTACCAACAAAAGAGCCAGTTAAATTCCATGAAATTCCATAATCTATTGAGCGATAAATTTGATTATCATAAGAAAGGATTAATACACCATTCAAAGCAATAATTTCAGAAAAATTAAAATCCAGAAATGAAAGTGAGATTTGAAACATGGTCCAATGATTTCCATAATCAATTGATTTGTAGCAGTTTGTTCCACTAAACTTAAAAATTGTCTTTAAATCATGATCTACTAGAATTCTGCTATGGAAATCATTATTATTTTTTTGAAGTACTAAATCAATAGTTTTTGTGATTAGGTCATATCGGAAAATTCCCTGCCGATGGTTCAGAAAAATATAATTGTCAATTCGTTCAATTAGATTCTGATTTTGAAACCCTTCAGAAAGTGTTCCATGAGTCGATTCACTTATTATTTGCTCAAAGTCTATTCCATTATTGTAGCTTACATAATAACCATCTGGCGTGGCAACGACAAAGCTTTTGTTATCAATGGTTTCAATATCGATAACTCTGGGACTGGAAATTCCCCTGGATGCAAAAGTCCAATTATTGCCATTGTCAGATTTATACAAACTTCCATTATTGTAGTCTTTTGCAATTCCAAAAATATTTCCTTGAGTTGTAGTGATTAGTTTTTCAAAATTAAAAACAATATTAGTGTACGTTACTTTCCAGGATTGACCCTGATCATCTGAAAAATAATAAATTCCTGCTTTCTGTGCAAGTAATCTACCTGTAGGCAATTGAGTTAAATATACAACGGAGTTTCCAAATTTGCCTAATGTGTAACTTCTACTAACTTTTCCATTCAAATCTAACTCCCAAATTTTTTCATAACCTGACAAATATATTTTATTACCATTACCCTCTATGATCGTTGGTAAATCGTAAACTGCTATTTCGGCGTCTAATAATTTTTTCCAGGTATTTCCATTATCCATCGAGATGTAAAATTTATTACTAGCGCATAAGAATACATTGTTTGTTCTTGAATCTTGAAACAGCTTAAAGGCTTGCTGGCCATTGAGTGTTAAAACAGATTTCCAGGATCGTCCAAAGTCA
>CAZHNF010000032.1:1932-35855 GCA_964533625.1 uncultured Saprospiraceae bacterium
ATTAATAAAACAGGTGAGCAAACGCAATGGATTTAAACTCTATGCGTCCATTATGTGGTAAGGTTAGGCAAATATAATAATATTCGTTTATTAAGCCTTCTCTTCTTCTAAAATTATACTGTGGCGCAACAGAGTAACCAGTGAGTATACCTCATATCGATATCGCCTTTGTTGACGGCAAGTGTGTAACTTCCCGTATGCGGGACAAGTAGTGCTCTTGTATTTTTCGAATTACGTTACCGCAGTCTTCAATATCTCTTTCAATTGCTGATCGTGAATCTTCTTATATCCAACGGCTGTTGCGGCACTGGCAGGACGCGCAATAAACTTTATCGAACCATAGGGCCAGGCTTTCTGAATGTATGACGCGGCTCCCATATTTTCTGGTTCTTCCTGAACCCAAATCATTTCTGTTTTTAGGAAAGGTTCAATTAATTTATCTAATTTACTTCTGTTGAGTGGATAAAGTTGTTCCAAACGAAGAATAGCAATGTCCTTTATTTTATTCTCTTCAAGGTGATGAATCAATTCATAGTATATCTGTCCGGAACAAATTAATAACTTTCTTGAGCTGTTAGAACTATGAAGAATATATTCTTCAAATTCTTTTTGATCGACAAAATCAGAAACAGTTGAAATGCACTTTGGATGACGTAATAATGACTTTGGAGACATGATGATCAGAGGTTTCCTGAATGTTGCTTTAACCTGTCTTCGTATAGCATGAAAAAAGTTTGCCGGAGTAGATACATTTGCTACAATGATGTTGTCTTCCGCTGCACTTTGCAAATATCTCTCAAGCCTTGCCGAAGAATGTTCAGGACCTTGACCATCATATCCATGCGGTAGAAGCATAACTAAGTTGCTCATCCTGTTCCATTTTACTTCTGCCGTAGTAATGAACTGATCAAAAATCACCTGTGCACCATTGGCAAAATCTCCAAACTGAGCTTCCCAAATGACCAATTGGTGAGGGGAAGCCAATGAATAACCATATTCAAAACCCAATACTCCAAATTCAGAAAGTAATGAATTGTATATAAAAAATTTCCCCTGATCTTTTTGGAGATTGGATAATCGATTGAATTCGGTATTGTGAACTTCATCATAAAGCACAGCATGTCGATGAGAGAAGGTGCCACGTTTTACATCCTGTCCACTCATTCTGACATTCATTCCTTCATTCAGAATAGATCCATACGCCAATAATTCAGCCATGGCCCAATCCAGATTATTCGTTTCGAATAATTTATTTGAAGATTGTATCAGTCTGTTGATTTTCGGTAAAACATTGAAGTCAGCCGGGATAGAATGAATGCATTTGATTATGTGTTGTAGTTCGTCAAGTTTAATTGACGTTACAGGATTTGCATAGGAATTATTTGTCAAATTCTTTTTTAATTCTTTCCACGCAAGTTCTGGTTCTTGATAAATATAAGGTAATGGATTTTGTTTTACCATATCCAATCGTTCCTGCAATAAAGACCAGAATTGAGATTCCATTTCCTGAGCAAGTTGCTTCTCGATTTCACCACGCGATTGCAAGGAGTGAACATAAAGATCTCGGACATTCGGATGCTGAGCAATCAGATTATACATCTTCGGTTGGGTAAACTTCGGATCATCGCCTTCGTTGTGTCCATGACGGCGATAACATACCATATCGATAAATACATCGTTGTTAAAATGCTGTCGATACTCTAAGGCCAATTGTGTAGCAAATACCACTGCTTCCGGATCATCTCCATTGATATGAAATACAGGTGCCTGAACTAAGCTTGCAATGCTTGTCGAATACGTTGATGATCTGGCATCTTCAAAATCGGTTGTAAACCCTATTTGATTATTGATTACAAAATGAATGGTCCCACCAGTATAAAATCCATCCAGCTGTGACATCTGAAGTGTTTCATAAACAATTCCCTGACCAGCTATGGCAGCATCACCATGTATCAACACTGGTAGTATTTTGTCATATTCCGATAGATACACAAGATCTGCTTTGGCTCGTGATAAACCTTCTACTACTGGATTAACAGCTTCCAGGTGAGATGGATTTGGTGTTAATCGAAGATATACCTTTTTTCCACCCTTTGTTTCTATCATCGAACTAAATCCAAGGTGATACTTGACATCGCCCGATCCAAAACTTAAATCCGGAACAGCAGTACCTTCAAATTCGCTAAATATGTTTTCATATGTTTTACCCATTATGTTAGCCAGTACATTCAAACGGCCGCGATGTGCCATCCCGATGACAAGTTCTTCCACACCAAGTTGTGAACCATATTCTATCATGCTATCTAAAGCGGGAATCGTGCACTCACCGCCTTCAAGTGAAAACCTTTTTTGACCTACGTATTTCGTATGTAGAAATTTTTCAAAAATGACCGCTCCATTCAGTTTCTCGAGAATGCGCTTTTTATTTTGTATGTCCAATCCATAATCGGTATTTAGATTTCGATTTTCGATTTTTTGTTGCAGCCAATTTTTTTTATTTTGATCTTCAATATGTGAATACTCAAATCCTATTTTTTGTCCATAAATAATATCTAATTTTTGGATAATTTCTCTTAGAGTAGCAGACTTTAGACCGATCGTAGATCCAGCTAAAAAATTACGATCAAGATCGCTGTCTGATAAACCATAGCTTTGTAGATCTAAGTACGCCTGTCGATCCTTTCTCTTGCGAATTGGGTTAGTAATGGAAATTAGGTGACCACGATTTCGGTATCCTTGAATGAGAGACAAAACAGATAGTTCTTTAGTAACGGATTCCGGATTAATACTTGAATTCGGTAAGTCATTGTTTTCATTCAATCCAAGTTCATAACCAAGAAAAAATTGTCTCCATTCCGATTCAACAGATTCCGGATTAGTTTTATATTCTTTATATATATTCTCAATAAAAGCCGGATGTGCATTCGTTAGAAAGGTCATGTTTTTCATCTTCAAAGTAACCGAATTCAAGTTAAGTTGTTTAATATTTTGTTCAAATTGTTACTAATTAGTGTCTTTAAAATTGTTTAATGAACAGGACTTGTTTGAAAGATATTTTTCATTACCAATTTATTTTTATGAAGTCTATTTTACCCTAATGATGAAGTCCTTTTAACGAATGCATCTTATTGATGAATTCTCACATTTGATATAGTGAGTAAAAGGTATTGAGTGGTATCCATTAAAGCATTTTTGATCAATTGTTAACTGATGTGGTAAACTAATAAAACGGCTTTTAAATTTGGAAATAGTAATAACGAATCATGGTGGAACAATTCAGGTTTTAGAATTATTAAAGTTATGCTAAGAAATAAATTTATTTTAACAATAAGTCTTTATGATCTTACATTTGTCAAGACTTTATTCCATTTCAATATCAACCAGTCATGGGTGTCAATAGATTTATTGCATTTATATTAGCCTGGCTTGTTATTTTAGGCTTTGTACAAGGTGTATATGCCCAGTCCAAGCCAAGTAAGGAAAAAATCGTTACCAAAAATGACACCATAAAAAAAGACACCAGTTATCCTTATAATTTTCATTTATATCTGGTGCTTAGAAAAAAACATTACCATGCCTTGCTTACAGTCAAGGATACTACCGATAAAATACTATTAACACAGAATTTCGATAGCCTACGGGTTGGTCGCAACTTCTTTAACATACCGACGAAGAAAAAACTTCCTGCTATCGTTTATTGGGAACTTAAAGCCGGGGATCTGAATAAGAAAGGTAAAATGGCTATTCATTGAAATTTTCTTCATCAATTAGCGAATTTTAATTGGATTAAATATTATTTTCCAATTTATTGTTTTTACCATACTTTTATGTCCTATAAAATTCGCCCAATTACTCCAAGAATATGGAGGAGTCAGTATTAGTCTTGCAACTTAAGTCTGGAAGTCGAGAAGCATTTTCGGAATTATACGATCGTTATGCTACCAACTTATACCATGTTATTCTTAAATTAGTAAACTCAGAAAGTGATGCTGAAAACCTCCTACAAGATACATTTGTTAAAATATGGAGGAGCATTGACAGTTATGATCCCAAGATCTCAAGACTTTATACCTGGCTTATAACCATAGCCCGTAACATGGCGATTGATTATTGCAGGAGTGCTTATTTTTCTAAAAAGAAATCGATCCAAAACGACGAAGTTCTCGTATATAAAGAAACGCCTAGGTCTGAAATGTGCCGATTGGACTATATAGGAATGGATGATGTATTGAATAGATTGGACCAAAATTTAAGACAACTCATTGATCTTCAGTTTTATCTGGGTTATACCCAACAGGAGGTTGCCGATGAGCTTAACATTCCTTTGGGGACAGTCAAGAGCAGGACAAGAACTGCATTTAAAATATTAAAGGAACAACTTCAAGATTTGAGACAATGAATATTAATAACATTATAGATTCCGGAATTCTCGAAGCTTACTGTTTGGGAACACTTCCAGATTTCGAAGCCAGAAAAATTACGGATCTAGCTGCTGAAAATCCAGAATTGTCTCAAATGATTGATGACATCTTGGTTGTACTTAGTAAAGTTGATAACAAAAGTCTTAACCCTGAATTAAAGCCAAAAGTGCTAAATCATCTGGATCAATTTTTTAAGGATACCATAATTGACCTCAAAAATCCACCCTTAATTGATAAAAATAGTGACGCTAAGGCATGGAAAATGGCCACCAATCATATCATAGAGCCAAAGGGTTCAGAAGATTTGGAAGTTTTCCCAATTATAAATACAAAATCTATCGAATTGAACTTAGTTTGGCTTCGTACCGAATTATTGGAGGAAGCACATCCTGAAGAAGATTTTAAAGAGAGTTTTTTAATTCTTGAAGGTGAATGTGAGTGTGACTTTGGTGGAATGATCGTACGATTCAAATCAGGTGATTATTTTGAAGTCCCTGCCAATACAAAGCATAGGATTACCAACTGTACCAAAGATAACGGAGTCATCAAAGGACTCGTGCAAAGATTAGCTTCTTAGAATCGGTAGTTTATAACTATGTTAGCCGATCTGCCTCTTGAGGCATATCCATAGATTTCAGAATATTTTTGATTCCAGATATTTTCAAATCTGGCATTGATGGATAGTCGCTTGGTTGGTTCGTAATGTAATAGCAGATCCATCAATTGATAATCTTTTAAACCTAAAAAGTCAACAGCACCAAAAGGTCCAAAATTATTATTATAGTAAGCATCGGATAGATTACTAAAATACCTCCAGCTTAATGTCGAATTCAGTTTGTTGGTTATTTGGTAGGTTAATTTTAGTAATAATTGGTTTGGTCTGCGAATCAGATTTGTTACCCGACGATGACCTTCTAAAAAGACGCCTGAATTATACAATTGAGTTCGCAATGAACCAATGTGTTGCTGATTAATATCCGATGCATTGTAATCAATCATACCTTTCATAATATTCACACCAGAAGTTAATTCAAACCTTTGAAGGAAATTTATATTAGCTTCAAATTCCAATCCATAATTGGTACGTTGTCCAACATTAATATAGGTATCTCCGCGGTAGTCTAAATAACTTAGTGAATCAAAACTAATCTCATTGTTCCATAAATAGACATAGTCAATATTATTTTTAGATCTTTGATTATAAAGAGAAATGGAATAACGAATGAATGGATTTATTTTCTGTTTGAATCCTATTTCATAAGCGATCGAATTTTCTGGTTTTAAATTTGGATTACCTCTGGTTATTCCACTGTTGAAATCTTTGTCAGGGGAGTATAATTGATATAAGGAAGGAGTAGTAAATCCACTGGCTAAATTAATATAAAGAATAGCATTTGGATTGATTTGGTAGGAAGGACTCATATCAAAGCTGTAGTTCCAACCAAAGCTATTATTATAAGAAGGGCGCAGACCAATTTGAACATTCCACCGAGAGAAAGTTGGATTAATAAGCGATCCTTTTAAGTGAATAAGCGAGAAAATACCAAAATTCGAATTGTTCAAACTCAGCTTATTTAAATCCGTAATCAATTCAAACGGCCCAAAAACATTACTAAAGTAATAAGTCTTAAATCCCATTGTTTCATATTGATGGCTGATTCCACTGACCATGGACCAATTTTTCATTATTAAATTCAACTGTGCTTCGTTCGTTAAGGACTTTGTCTTGTATTCACCATTTAAAAACGTTTGATCAGTTGCTTGATTAATATCAATCACCGATGAATCATCTTCAAAAAAATAATTTAATTGACTAAAGCCATGTAATAATTTTAATTTAAAGTTTGAATTAAAGTGATACGTAGCGGTTGCCTGTAAAGTATTGCGATTCGAAGTTGAATAAAAATTATCATCATCGGTAAAGGCAGACTTATCTAGTTCAGATTTTTGCCTGTTAGTACGTAAATAAACAGTGCCTTCCCATTTTTTTTGTAAGATGGAATATTTAAGATAAGTTTCAGTTTTATGAAATAAATCCTGATCGGCTTTTTGAAAGCGGAAATTATTACTATCCTGAATGGAATCTACGGTGGCATTAATGCCATTTGTATTATAATTATAGATTCCTATAGATAGATTGTCATTGTGTTTAAATCCGTAGTTAAGAGAAGCATTTGATCCCCATTCATAAGCTTTTGTACTTAAAGCCCCCATTTCTAATCCTATATTTCCGGACCATCCTCGTTGGGAAGATTTTTTAGTGATAATATTTATGGTAGATCCTACAGAAGTATTTCCGTAGAGTGTTCCACTTGGACCACGAAGAATTTCAATTCGTTCAATATTGTATAAAGATATTTCGGATAAATCTACTAATTGATCCGTAGAAGAAGCATTGCTTAACCTTATGCCGTCGATGAGTATATTTGTTTGGTTGGAATTGGAGCCTCTTGAGAAAATGGATTGTAATTGGCCTGGAGTATTGCCAGATCCACTAACAGAGATGCCGACTTGTTGGGTAAGTAATTCTCCCAATGATCGAGAACCAAATTGACGAATTTGATCAGCTGTAAGTATGGTTACACTTTTTGGGAACGAGTAATAACTCTGATCCATTCTACCATAGACATAGAGCACTGAATCAAGCAATTGATTTGGAAAGATTAGACTATCCTGTGTATACGAGATGTTCTGAAGAAAAACAAGAACAATAAAAATTAATTTTTTCATGCATTAAATGACTTGCCGGCATGAAATAATACTGATGAACAAATATTAAATGTTCAGACTCGTTTCAGCTTTATTTCGCGAAAGCATTAAACAAAATGGTTTATCTAAGGCAGGTCTCCTGACTTTCCGAAATAGAATTCGGATTACAGTTGCGCGACAGCTCGTGAATTTCACACGATTCCCATATTCTTCCCACTATATAGCGGGACACCTTGATAATATCGATAGCAAAGGTAAGCTTTATTAAGAACTAACCATGTACGTTAGTTATCCAATTCTAGTATTAAAATATTTTAGCTTGAAAACCCGACCTCCAACTTATGACTTACGACTCACGACTAACAACTTCTATTCTACCTCACAATAAGCTCCTCTCTTCCTGGGCCGGTGCTGAGAAAAGAAACCTTTGTTTTGGATTTATTTTCAATATTATTCAAAAAAGTTCGTACTTGATGTGGAAGCGATTCAAAGCTTTCGCAAGATGTCAGATTGGTATTCCATCCGGGGAAAGTTTGGTGGTTAACTTTTTGAATCTCGGTCATATCATAAGGCACTTCCTGAATAATTTTATTGTTTACCTGATAAGATTCTGTTACGCCAATTTCATTAAAATTATTTAGTACATCAATTTTTGTAATACATAGATCAGTTACACCATTTATAATTATACTGTAATTGAGTTGAACCAGATCCAACCACCCGCAACGTCTTGGTCTTCCGGTTGTGGAGCCAAATTCATTTCCTTCTTTTCTCAATAGTTCACCGGTTGCATCCAATAATTCTGAAGGAAATGGTCCAGAACCGACGCGAGTACAATATGCTTTTGCGATGCCAATAACTTTTCGGATATGTTGCGGAGCAATTCCAAGACCCGTGCATACTCCGGCGGTTATGGTATTCGAGGAGGTGACAAATGGATAAGTGCCATGATCTACATCCAACATGGTACCTTGGGCACCTTCAGCAAGAATATTTTCATTGTTTTGAAGGGCATGATGAAGGTAATATTCAACCGATATAGTTTTTAATTTTCGAAGTGAAGCAAGTGAATCAAACCATTGTTCTTCTTGTTCCTTTAGATTGAATTCAACATCGGGAAATTGTTTTAAAAACTGAAGGTGTTTTTCTTTGAGGGACTGATATTTTTTCTCCCAACCATTCTGAAGAATATCTCCCACACGTAAACCATTTCTTCCGGTCTTATCCATATAACATGGACCGATGCCACGAAGGGTTGATCCGATTTTTTCTTTTCCTTTAGAAGTTTCGGAGGCAAGATCAATCCATCGGTGTGAAGGCACGATCAGTTGTGTTTTGGAAGAAACTAACAATCTCTCTTGAAGATCCTTAGCGAAATTTTGAATTTGATCAATTTCTTTCTCTAAAGTAATGGGATCCAGTACGACTCCATTTCCGATAATATTCATCACATCAGGCCTGAATATACCGGATGGAATAGTGTGTAAGACAAATTTTTTATTATCAATATAAAGGGTGTGTCCTGCATTTGGGCCTCCCTGGAACCTGCAGACGATTTTATATTGATTGGCCAGAAAATCGACAATTTTTCCTTTTCCTTCGTCTCCCCATTGAAGACCGAGTATAACATCTACAGGCATGAGCTTGGTTTGAAAAATAAACAGCAAATGTAGAGATCAGAGTAGAATTAAAGGGGCTTAATAGATATTATTTTATAATAATTCTAATGACTGAGTGATTCAGAGATTAACACAATTGACCTTGATATAACAAATGGTGAGCAAAATTTCTTTCCATTTTGGCATCAAAATCAATATGCTCGAAAGTATTTTTAGTTGGAATGTATCGATAATTTTTAGCTATATCCAGATGATTCTCTGCGACAAATTTTATTGCCTCGATGATCTTGTCAATTTCTTTATCTGTTTGAGTAGGATGAATAGATAATCTGACCCAACCTGGTCGAGCAAACAATTCTCCAGCTTTTATTCTATTGATAATTCTGGTACTTTCTTCTTGCGATACGTTTAACAGATAATGTCCATAAGTGCCAGCACAGGCGCATCCTCCTCTTACCTGAATACCAAAATAATCATTAAGAACCCGTACAAATAAATTGAAATGCAAATCATGAATATAAAATGAAATGGCACCAACCCGATCTTCATGTTGGCCTGCAAGTATTACCAAATTTGGAATAGTTTTAAGGTTCTGAATAACCTTCTTGACCAAACTCTTTTCACGAGCCAAAATATTTTCAACTCCCATTTCCTTTTTTAATTTGAAACTCAAAGCAGCTCTGATCCCTTGCAAGAATGGAGGTGTTCCGCCATCTTCTTTATGTTCAATATCTTCGAGATATTCATGATATTTCCAGGGTGTAGTAAATAAAACAGTTCCTCCACCTGAAATATCCGGTACTGTATTCGAGTATAGAGATTTATTCATGATGAGAACCCCAGGAGTTCCTGGTCCACCTAAAAATTTGTGCGGTGAGATAAAAATCGCATCTAACTGTTGAAGTTCATCTTCGGGATGCATATTTATATTGACATATGGGGCACTACAGGCAAAATCGACAAAACAATATCCACCTGCCTGGTGAATCATCTCTGCGATTTTGTAATATGGGGTTAGTATTCCTGTAACATTGGAACACGCCGATATAGAAGCAATTTTTAATGGTCGATTATGATATTTTTCCAATAAATACTCAAAATGCTTCAAATCAACCAAGCCCTCACGATCGGGGTTGATGATCTCAACATCTGCTAATGTTTCTAGCCAGGAGGTATGATTAGAGTGGTGTTCGAGATGAGTAACAAATACAACCGGCCGGTCTTCTTCATTTTTTTTGGATGGGTGATCTAAAAATCGTTCTGATTTTTCCGGAATTCTTAAGCCTAACATACGCTGTAACTTATTCACGGAATCGGTCATCCCAGATCCTGAAAAGATTAGAATATCTCTTTCATCAGCATGGACCTCATGCTTGATAAACTTCTTGGATTCATCATAAGCACTGGTCATCAGGCTTCCTGTTAAGCTTGTTTCGGTATGGGTATTAGCGCAGTAAGGCCCAACCTCGTTTAACATAAGGTCTTCAATTGGTTTATACAATCTGCCACTGGCGACCCAATCCGCATAAATCATCTTTTTCAGACCAAACGGAGTTGGAATCTCCTGATCATTGCCAATGATCCCTTTTCTAAATTTTGAAAAATATTCCTCCGTCATGATGCATATTGAATGGTAAAATTAGAAAGAATTCTATATACCTAAGGGATATAATAACAGCAGGAAACAAGTTTGAAATTTTGAGTTTAAAACTAAACTTAGATAATGATCAATGAATTTGTCCTTTTTTTTCAAAATAAGTTATTTTAGCCTTATAATTATTAACTATGGAATTCAAATTATCGGTAACCATTAAAGCACCGGCAGAATTAATTTACAAGACTTGGCTAAATTCAAAAGGACATCGGGAAATGACAGGAAGTGAGGCATCAATATCTGATCAAGTCGGTACTTCATTCTCAGCCTGGGATGGTTATATTTCTGGAGAAAATTTAGAATTGGAAACCAATAAAAGGATTATTCAAACCTGGCGAACTACGGAATTCAAAAAGAATCAGGAAGATTCACTGGTTGAAATTGAACTTATACCTAATGATAAATTGTCTACCAAAATCGTTTTAACTCATACTAACCTATCCGATCAGGATGAACATTTTAAGAAAGGCTGGAAGGATTTTTATTTTATACCAATGAAAAAGTATTTTGAAAAAAAATAAAATTACTCATATGTATTTCTGCCAGATCTTATGCCCCTGATGTAGTAGATTTTCCTTAATTATTTATGAAAACAAGATCTGCATTTTTAATTCTAATCTGAATCCTTTATTCATTTTACTTTTTTATACCGCCAAAAAAGTAACAAAAAAACTCGCCACTCTATAAGGCAATTTTTTCTTACAGAAAAACCGTTCGCTCTGGTCGCTTCATGCTCCTTTTGTTTGATTTGTTATTTCTAATTCTTTAAATGCAAATCAAACAAACGCAATTACGCTCCATCGCTTACTATTGCTGTATAGAGCGGCCTTTCCAAAATTTCAGAATTTCCGGCATCGGACTTTTTGCCCGGGACCCAATACCGAATGGGCTGATAAATTAGTTTAATACAATTGTAATTTATTAGTCCATTCGAGCATTATACTCGAAATGATTTCTCTCGTATCAACTTAAGAATCAGAATAATAAATAAATCATTTCGGTACAACATGCGAATGAAGCAACGAAATATTAATATTATTTAAGCTAAATAAAATTCAATTTACTTGTTTAAGGTAAAGTGTCCGCAAAAATCTGTTCGAGGCAAGCGTTGAAGTGTAACATAGAATGAAATTGGCGAAGCAGTCTTAAATCCAATTCAAAGAAAGGAAGAATACCGCCGAGTTTTTTTGCGAGTGAAATGAGCATAGATTGGGTGGGCTAATCGTCCAAGTCGTGAGCTTTTCTTTTTGTTATCTTTTTCTTTTTGCGGGAAAAAGAAAAAGTAATTTCTGAAACCAAAATTATTAATTCCGCTTTACAATTCAGGATCTTAATTTTGCCATAGATCTCAATGTTTCAATCTATTCTTTAGATACTTTTTGTCGCTCAAAAAGTATCCAAAAACGCAGCAGCTTTTAAAGGCTGTTCTTTTCACTATTAATTTTTTATTTATCTATTTTTACTTCTGATTGCCCCCTTGCTCGCCATGGTCGCTGCACCAGCTGGGGTGCACAGTTTAGTTCTTTTAGTTATCTGTTTTAAGTATTGCTCATTTTGTTTTATAAACTGAATTTTTCAAGACCCACCCGCTAAGGCGACGTTTCGTTTGAAATTAATATTCTTTACACCATGGACTCGCTCCAATCACAGCTGTAAAAAGCTGCCCTTTTTATATATACTATCAAAATTAATTATTTAGAAGTTAGGTGCAAATCTGTGAATTAAACCCCATTGATGGCGCAAGTTTGCAACTTGTGCCTCCTGTAAAATATAATATTTTCAATATATGTCTATAAATACTTCTGCCAAATCTTATATCTCGCAGGAATAATATTATAATGAATCGGAGTTAGATTTTTATCCGTGAATAAAATACCCCAACGCAAGGTCTCTACGCTACAACAAAACGCTGGCCATAGACGAATTTCTTTCCATGCTTTATACATGTCGGAAGACCAGTGAATATCATCCATAATGATGATGGATCGATTCATTAATTTGGGTGTGATATTTTTTATCAAGGATTTAGTAGAATCATACTGATGATCTCCATCGAGCATTACAAAATCCCAACGATCATTTGTTAATTGTGCCAGAGAAGATTCAAACAATCCTTCCTTGAATTGTATTTCCTTGACCTTGTTTTTTGAGATTAATACTTTGGCTTTTGCTACAAATTGACTATTTCCTTCTAATCCAGTAATATTAGATTCTGGCGAGGCGAGACGTAAACATAAAGTACTTAATCCAAGACAGGACCCGACTTCTAATATGCTTTCAGGACGAAACCATCGGGCGAGTTTATAAAGACGTTTTAGCTCCTTTATGGGATGTAAAGATCGCCTTGCAAATTCTCCTATAGGATGACCTGACTGGTGTCTAAGTCTTGAGAATTCTGACTCGACTATAGATTCCTCAGTCTTGATTATTCGATTATATTCATCTTCCAGAAGGTCAAACGAATAGTGATAGTCCTGATTATCAAAGACTTTGCTCAGCATTTCAAAAATGGCAGGAGAATGCACACGATATATTGTGTCTGCTTTAAGATAATATTCCAAAAGACTGCTAATTTTGCCTTTCAAGGTCTCTGATTAATGATTTAAGCGCTAATATATTAATAAACTATATATTTGTATTTTCTTAATATGATTAAGGACTTTTTGAACCACAAACTCATATACAGGCATTTTGTCATTAAGTTTTGTTCATCAAGAGAATTGTGTATTTTATGAAGGTTATTAACTCCCTTATTCCTTTGAAGTTTTGGCTACTATGTCTGTGCTTAAATCTCGTTTCATTTGTAAGCGCTCAACTTAAATTTCAACAGCACAATACACGTCAAGCCATTTATTCCGGAATCGTTTGTGCTATGGTGGATATCAATGGAGATTATAATGATGACTTATTAACCCTGGATCAATCTAAATCTTTATGGTTAGGGGTTAATAATGGAAGTGGTTACTTCTTCTGGAAAAAACTGGATTATTCTGCTTCTGATCCGCTTTGGTCAATAGCCGTGGCCGATATTGATCGAAATGGAAGAAACGATATACTTATTGGAGGAGATTATTACGGTATTCAGGTTTTTTATCAAACGGAAAATGGATTTCGTAGAGATACCATAACCGATAGTCAGTTTTACTCTCAATCTTCAACCGTTTACGATATCAATAAAGATGGATGGTTGGATTTTACAATTTGTGATGATAATGCTAAGACAAGAGTTTTTGAAAACAAGAAAGGAGAGCTGTTCAATAATTATTCCTGGATCAATCTTTCGCAAGCTAACAAGACAGATGAAGAAGGTAACTATGGATGCTTATGGTCAGACTTAGATCAGGATGGAGATGGTGATTTATATATTTCAAAATGCAGTCCCAAAGCAAGTGAAAGAACGGATCCCAGACGAATAAATCTTTATTACAAACAGGATAGCAATGCCTTCAGAGAGTCAGCCCGTGAATTGGGAATTGCCTGCGATGAGCAAAGCTGGATCACAGTAAGTGGAGACGTTAATGACGATGGGCGATTTGATTTAATTGTTGCCAATCATTATGGTCCATCTATAGTTTATACTCAGGATAGCATAGGACAATTTATCGATCACACTTTGGAATCCGGAATTGCCCTTACAACTTTTCCTTTTCAAATGGCCTTAGAAGATTGGGATAATGATGGGGACCTGGACTTATTAAGTGTTGGAAGTGGCGTAGAATATTTTAGTAATGATGGTAAAGGGGTGTTCACAAAAGAAAATCTGCAGATGGAATTTCCGGATTTTACTTCTTTATCCTGGGGCGATATAAATGCAGACGGATGCCTTGATATTTATAGTTCTTATGCAGGACTTGTGAATAACCCAAGCATTGTTGCCGATAAGTTATGGTATGGAACTCCGAATAATAATCATTGGGTTAGTTTTGGACTTGCCGGAAAAAGTTCAAATCCGAATGGAATAGGTGCCATTATACATATTCATACCGGAGAGAAAGTTCAGATTCGCGAATTGCAAAGTGGCACTTCTTATGGACTTCAGAAATCCCTCAATGTTCATTTTGGTTTAGGTAATTATAAGCGGATTGATTCTATGTTTATTTTTTGGCCATCGGGAATTGTCGATCGGTTTTTTGATATTCCAGTTGATCAATTTTATTTAACAGGGGAAGGTTCTTGTATAACTCCAAGAACAAAAATATTTCCAAGAGGAGTTATCAATCTCTGTAGTGGTGAAGACATAGAACTCACCAGTTATGTGCAATACGATAAATTATTGTGGAGCCACGGAGCCAAAGAAGATACCATAAAAGTTAATCAAACCGGATCATATTTTTATAAAGCTGTTAATCGTTTTAATTGTCCGATCGTTTCAGAAAATACGACGCTAATCATCGATCCTGTTGAGAATCCTAGATTAAATATTTCTGGAGAAAAAATTCTATGTCCCGGAGAAAAAATTACTCTTGAAGTTACGGGTTATAAAAACCTGATTTGGAGCAATAACTCTACGGATACGGTTTTAATAGTCGATAACCCCGGAATTTTTTATGCCAAATATCTTGGTCTGTGTAAAGATTTTACAACTGATAGCATTCGCTTAAGATATAATTCTGAAGCTATAGTTCCGCAAATAAAAGCAGACACCTTGTATGGACCTGATACGGCAAGGCTTCATTCAGATCTAGATAATACTTTATGGTATAATGAACAGATGGATAAGATTCCATTATTCGAAGGAAAAGATTTTGAATCACAGAAAATTAATAGTGCTCGCTCATTTTGGGCAAGGACTTATACAAAAGAAGCCTATACTCCTTTAAAAGGTGGGATGAAATCTCCAGTCTATACGGGAGGAGCATATCCAGCTAGTTTCTTAAATCCCGAGATGTTCTTTGAAGCATATAGTGATTTTACACTGGATAGTGTTACGGTTTTCACAGATACAGAAGGTGAACGAGAGTTGGCCTTAAAATTCAAAGGAGATACACAATTTATTCAGACTATAAGACATACCTTGAATAAGGGAATGAATCGACTTTATCTAGGATTCAGGTGTTTCGCAGGTAAAAATTATTCAATATTGACAAATCCAAAAGTGAATCAAAATAATTTTGGTTATGTTAGTCCAAGACTGGAAAGAAGTAATACAGCATTTACTTATCCTTTTGTATTTGGTGACGTTTGCAAGATTTCCAATTCCAGTGTAGGAGACATTTATTATTATAATTTCTTCGATTGGTCCATTAAGCCTATTGAAAATATTTGTTACAGCGACTGGGTTGAGGTTCCGGTGGTTATGATTACCACGGATATAAAAGATGACTCATCGAATTCATTTCATATAATGCTTAATGCAGAGAAAAATAAATTATCGGTTAACAGAAGCGATAAGGATGTAGCACAATTAACACTATATAATATTCAGGGACAATTAATCCAATCGACGCGCCATTCCAATCTTTTAAGTACCCAGCAACTTACTACTGGGTATTATATACTTTATTGTTTGATGCAGGATGGTAAAAGTTATAGTCTAAAATTTTGGAAAGAATAAGAGTTTTCAATACAAGAAAAAAGCCAGAGTGCATTTGACTTAATATTTAACTTAATTTGATTTTGTAAATTAAGGAAAAATGTACCTCGAATTTTCTCAAGGTACATTATTGATTTCAGAATTTTAATTTTATCCGGCAGGAGCAGGTTCAGGAGTTGCTACACTATACAGAAAGGCTCCCATTAATCCTAAAGCAAGAACCCAATAACCAACATTAATCAGGATATTTGTCCAGCTATTTCTTTGAAATAAACTATTACTTACTAAAACTAATACAACTGGAAGACCTAATCCCATTGCACCATGATAAAATCCATGGACCAGCTGACTCATTCCAGGTTGTGTATGAGAAGACCACTCATTTAATTTCCAGGAAAGAATCATTGAAATGAGCGTGGCAAGACCCATGGTCATTGCCATATTTCCTTGTTTCATGGTTTCTTCATTGAAACCCAACGAGCTCATCCAGGCGGTACCAAAAAATTTAGGATGATACCAAATAAATCCAAGGATCATAGGAATTAAGCCTGCCAAAAAAATGGACAAATAAACATTCATAAAAAATTGGTTTTAAAGTGAAAAATATTGTTTGAAATTCAAATGTATAGAATAGTTGAGACATACGATGTAAATTTATTTCATACCAGATATTCTTTGCATCGATTAACAACTTTTTGAAAGTAGAAACAACAAATAAACTCAAGAATATTGGGAAATATATTAATTGAGTTTTACATGGTGATCAATTAATAATTGCACAGGATTAAAAGCTATTAGAATCAGGAGATATATCTTTACCCTAAAGCTTAACAACTAAATTGATATTTGAATTAGTTTACAGAACATGAATTATTTGCAAATTCATTCAAATGTAATCCAGAACTAAAGTATTTTGTCTGCTCAAACTCTTTAACCATGCTGCTTAAATTTGTTACTACCTTTAACTGGTTCTGTATTGCACTTCTGGCCTTATTGGTGCTGGTACTATTATTTGATCCACATAGAAATGGAGGTGACGCTGCAACAAAAGGAATCGGAGGTGGTCTGATTACGATAGGTGTATTAGCGATTGTAATCATCCTGGTTCTCAATCTATTGCCCTGGACCTGGACCAGATTTATGCCCTTGGTTTTTATTCTTTTGATGCTCATGTATGTTTTGGTCAACGTTGGAATTGACAAACTTCAATCAAGAAAAAACGAAAAAGAAAACCTAAACCAATCATACTTTAAAGAACCGGAATTGGAACTCATGGCACGAGCTATAGTGGAAAACGATTTAGTAACTCTTCAAGGTTTATTGGAAACCAACCGCCTTGATAGCGCACAGCTGTTACCTATACTTTGGTTTGCATTAAGTAATGTTCCGGAAATTGAACAATCTGAAAAAAGGTTACAATGCATTAAGTTGTTGACAGATGCCGGTGCCCCCCTGTCACAATGTGTAACAGACCCTGATATTCTCGCAGGTCCTTCTGACAAAGGCAATCCGGTGATATTACGTTTTCTCTTTGAACATGGCGCTAATCCCAATTCTAGCTATTACGCAACTCAATGTCCTTTTATCTTTGAAGCCATTCACAGCACCATGGATCCTTTAGGAAGTGTCTTGTGTTTCCTAGAATTCGGCGCCAACCCCAATATCGAATCCAATTGCCATACTTATGATGTCTTAACACCTTTGTTGTATGCGGCAATTCAAAGTCATTGGAACATCTGCATTGCATTAATTGAGCACGGCGCGAACTCAAACTACCAATCTCCAAAAGGTGCCAATTGTGCCAAATACGTCGAAGAAAGATTGAAATATATAGAGGAATACAAAGAGGAAAAAACGACTTTGGAAAGACTACAGTTGATGCTTAAATAAGTAGATATTTCTTTTTCTATAGAAGAACTTAAATCGAATAACTATTAAAGTTTTAGAAACAGCCATCTTATGATTGAATAAGTAAATTTTTTAGTTGGGTTCTTCCCAAGATTGCTGTTCGATAAAAGTTAAAGGAATTAGTGGATGTCTTTATTTAGTTTTATAGAATTGCAATCTGGAATAATTACATATCGAGTAACCTTTGCAAAAATTTGTATCTAACCTAAGAATAAGCAAACGACGACCCAATGAAATTGAAAAATTTATTACTTGAGCTTAGTTTGGAGCTCACAAAAAAAATGTATAGAATTAATATAAATTAGAATCAGAGTTAGGTGATTAATTTAAACCTTAATGCATATACAACTGAATTGATTTTTGCATTAATTCAAAGACAAGAATTATTTACAGACCCTTTCTCCTTGTCCAACGGGCACATATCGGCAGACTTCATAAGTGAGAGCAACCCACATTTTGACTTTTAATTCAAAGTTGACGTTGACACCGGTAGGCGATCCTGTACCAACCAGGACAAAACTAATCCCCTCATCATTTAGCAAATCAAAGTATTGATAGAAAAGTTTTTTTAATTCCTTTACTCCATTTTCATTGAGTTCCTTATTAATGTTTAAAGCAGGTGTAAAGCCAGTGCTTGGAAGATCATTCATCGGAAGATAAAGATCTTTCTTAAGAAGAGGAACCAATAGAAGAGTGTTATCTACGACTGCAAGAGAAGTTACTAATCCAAGGGCATAATTGTCACTTCCTTTTTTATATTGAACGCTAGCCGATGTTAATTCCAGCCTTTTGATTTTAAAATTAGTTCCGGTTGCTCCAATTGATTTTTGAATATCCGCGCCAGTTAGCTTGTGAGCTTCCAGAATTTTTTCTTTTTTGTTGACCACATAGGTAAAATCGATGGGTACAGTCTTGGATTCAGTAAAGACCTGATCTTCACAAAATTCTTCCACCGAGAATTCTGATCCGCAACAAGCCGTTATGAGAATACTAAAAAATAATAGGTAGTAAGAATTGTATATTTTCATAATCTATAATTTAATGTATAATCCTAAAGAAGCAGAGAAAGGGCCATTATACGCCACCGCTCCAGAAAGAGTAATTATCCATAAGTGTAAAGAACCATTTAATTCAGCAAGAAATGGGAAACGACCTTGAACAGATTCGTGATATGTTTTAGTAATATCATCATCAACATAAGAATATTCATAATCTGTCATTGAATTGAGATAACCCATAGTGAGTTGGGTAGACCACCATTTTGAACTTTTGCCAATATGTCCTGCAACAAAATGATTTTTATTAAGCACATAACTTCCGGTTTTAAATTTTTGATAAAAATAACCAACCGAAACATCGAAAGGAAAAGAAGGAAAAAAACGATTAAGACTATGTCTGAAACCAATTCCAAAAAAGCTGACTCTACCAAAGTCATCTTCTAGGTCAAATCCAAAATACCTCCCACTCAATTCTGTATGATATATTCCTCCAAGGGTTAACTGCGGTACTGCAAATGGGAAAACTTTTGAGTTGTAACCAACCGGAAAAACAAAGTAAGTTCCGTTTACACCTTCGACCGCTACCGCTTCATTCTTACCAATAATCGTAGGAACAGTGGCAGTTTGTTCTGGCTCGAATCCGAGACCGGTTTTACCGGTAAAAGTCTTCATTTTCGAGCTGGGCCAGGTGTTCATCACATTTATTCCCACGCTAACATAAAAACTTGAATCTATCCATGACCATTCGTGAATTCCAGTATGAATATTGGTACTAATTAGCTCACCTAATGGCTGCAAATACCCCTTGGCATTGTCATCAATATAAGAATCCAACAACTCTTCAATGCTCTGTGCTTTTAGAGCAGTAAAGGATAATGTAAATAGGAAAAAGCTTAAAAGAAAAGGTACGCGTCGGAAGCAATTATTTAGTTTCATACTCCGTAAGTTTAGACAATGCTTCGTCAAATATAACTTAACATTAGGAAACAGTTGTGATTAATATCAAAAGGTAAATAAAATTAAAGTGAAATCTACAAGGGAATTCGTTACTTAGGTATCCTATAGTTTTAAGCCTTGGATGGATGTTATACGTAGTACCTGAACCATTTAACAGCACTATCTAATTACATACTCCGACTAACTACCTATAATTTTGATCTTTTGATTTAGACCGCCGAAAAAGGGTGGATGATGGGATTCGAACCCACGACCCTCGGAACCACAACCCGATGCTCTAACCAACTGAGCTACAACCACCATATTAAAAGTCAAGAGTCAAGAGTCAAGAGTCAAGAGTCAAATAATTAATTGACTTTTGACCCTTGAGCCGTGATTCTTGATTGAGCGGAGGAAGAGGGATTCGAACCCCCGGACCTGTTACAGTCAACGGTTTTCAAGACCGCCGCGATCGACCACTCTGCCATTCCTCCGTTAATGAAGCCTCCTTCATCTAAATTGGGCTGCAAAGGTAAGGCCTCAAGGTTAATGTATTCCGTCAAAGAACAGGAATATTTAAAGAAAATTATACAAAACAAACATCAGACGATAAATGAATTTTGTAGATTTGCCTAAACTTGAAAAAGTTTTGAATGTAGAGTTGAGTTAGGCCAATTCTCAAAGGAGTAAAAAGCCCATGTTTCTACCAACAAATATTTTTTAATTATATAAATCAATCTGTAATACATTAACTAGCTGTTTGATTTATATATTGATAAACATATTTTTTTTCTATATATTAAAATTACCTTCAATTTAGTATATAGCATGGTATCAAACCGCTCTACTTTCGCACTTGTAGACGTAAGTCTGTCTAATACTATTTAGTATATATTAGAAAAGATGAAGCAAACCTCTTCTTGTGTACTGAATACTATTCGAAGCATTTTTAAAAATTTATTATAATTAAACCAAATCATGATGAAAAAGGTATCCAAAATTCTTAACCTCTTACTTTTAGTAGGACTGGGTTCTTCGGCATTTGCCCAGACTGCTACAGACCTTTCAGGATTCTCAACACCGAATAATACACAGGCTGCTGTACGATGCGACATCGCATTGCCAAGCTGGGGGTTCGGTGCTAATGGAAACTGGTTGGTTTCAACAAGAAACTATCAATTAGTTGGACCTAACGCTTCTGTTGAGCTTTGTCAGGACTTCAATGTTCCGGCTCCAGGTGTTTCAGGACAGCAGATCGTTTCTATCGATTACATCGGACAACAGGTATTCGGTAACCCGGATTTCTTCGAAGTTCGTTTCTTCACTCAGGTTGCTAATGCACCAGGTGCTCAATTGTTCTCTACTCCTAACATCGTAAAGGTTGGTGGACTTGTAACTCACGAATTCACTAATGCTTTCAGACCTGCATTCAACACTTCTTATTGGACTTCTTGCGTTGGCGTTCTTAACAACGGTAACACTGGAGCTAACCGTTGGGAGTGGGATGGTACTGGTACTGGTTTCGGTACTCAGTGTCACGTAAGATATGTGCCTGCTGGTGGTTGGGGTGGTGCTGCTTGTGCATACTGGACTGCAAAGTCTGCTTGTGCTTTCTTAGCCAATTCAGGTCCTCCTGAACAAGCTTTAAGAGTTAACATTTGCCGAAATGCTTCTCTTACTCTTGGTGGTAACCCAGTTCCAACAATGACTCAATGGGGATTATTCTTATTTGGTCTAGTGTTAGTTACTCTTGGTATTGTAACTGTATATAATATCAGCAGAAGAAAGGCTACTGTCTAATCAACGGTATGCACTTTCCATTCGATAAGGCCTTGTTTGACAAAGCCTTTTGGATAGCTGTCATATTAGCGATAGTCGGCTGGATACTGATCTACATTATTTGGAGAGAATATACCACAGCTGATATTATCGGAATGATTGTAGCTGTACCGATTATGGCTTATCTGATACAAGTGTTGATGTTATTTAACAAAAAGTAAACATAGTCTTTTACTATAACGAAGGAGCCGGATTTATCCGGCTCTTTGTTTTTATGTAAATTTGCGTCCTTATTATTTCATAGTTATTCTCGCCTTATGCAATTCAGTAAACTGAGATTTGTAACCTTCATTGTACCGGTGATCATATTAATATTTTCATGTAATAGTGATCGTTCAACTACAAAGACATCTCTAGCCAATGGCGAATTTGAATTTCTGGACCCCAAATCTTTGGGTATTGACTTTGAAAATAAACTAACTGAAACTCCAGATTTTAATTTTCTTATATTCCATTATATCTACAACGGAGGCGGTGTAGCGGCTGGTGATATTAACAATGATGGATTAACTGATCTGTACTTTACCGGGAATATGGTTCCTGATAAGCTTTACCTCAATAAGGGTGATTTTAAATTTGAGGATATCAGCGATAAAGCCGGAATTAACAATATGCCACATGGATGGAGAGCCGGTGTTGTCATGGCGGATGTAAATGCTGATGGATATTTGGACATTTATATATGCCGGGGAGCAACTACTGAACCGGCATCCCAAAAAGCAAACCTACTCTTCATTAATCAAAAAGATGGTACATTCAAAGATCAGGCATCCGAATATGGAATTGCTGATACTTCCTATTCACTTATGGCCAACTTTTTTGATATGGATAATGATCATGACCTTGATTTGATTGTATCCAACAGACCTGATGCTTTCGGTATAAAATTGGACGGCGTAGTCAGAGGTCGAAAGGAAGCACCATATAGTGCGCGTTCAAAATTATATAAAAATAATGGCAACCAAACATTTTCGGACGTAACCGTCGAAATGGGATTGGGTGAAGGATTTGGCTATGGTCTATCCGTAACTACTTCAGATCTAAATAATGATGGATTTCAGGATATATATTTTGCCAATGATTTTAATGAAAATGATTATTGTTATCTAAATCAAGGTGGCAAAGTATTCAAAGAAAGTATTCGACAAGTTACTCATCACACTCCATTTTATTCTATGGGGACCGATATCATGGATTTAAATGGTGATGGATTAGAGGATATTATGACGGTTGAAATGTTACCAGAAGATTACTGGCGCAATAAAGTAAGTATGGCGCCGATGGTAAGGGGCGAAATTTTTGATGATTTTTTTACCTCTGGAAAAACCAATCTTCAGTATATGCAGAACGTCGTAAATATCAATCGAGGAAACGGATGGTTTTCTGATATTGCAGACTTATCTGGAATGAAAAGTACCGATTGGAGTTGGGCAGTATTAATTTCTGATTATGACAACGATGGAAAAAGAGATGTTTTTATAACCAATGGATATAAACGAGACGTATTCGACAATGATGCTATAAAGAAAGCCGACGAACAATTCAAAAATTATATAAAAAGCAGAGATCCTAAGAATCCTGTACTGGCAGATATGAATTTGTTGAAATATTATCCCACGGTTAAATTGGTTAATTACATTTACCACAACGAAGGAGAATATCGATTTTCGAATAAAATTCAGGAGTGGAATTTTAACAAGGAAAGTTTATCACAAGGAGCAGTTGTAGCTGATCTTGATAACGATGGTGATCTTGATTTAGTGACTAATAATTTAGATGAACCTCCATTTATTCAAAAGAATAATCTTAAAGGCAATAACGCATTAAGAATAAGACTTAAAGGACCAGGTGCCAATACTTTCGGCTTAGGTGCTAAAGTTACTGTTAAAGTTAAAGACTTGGTTCAGTTTGAGCAATTTAAAACGGTAAGAGGATATCAATCCAGTGTAGAACCTATTCTTCACTTTGGAATTGGTAAAGAAAAAATGGTAGATCAGATTAAGGTTAATTGGAACGATGGTAAAGAAACCATCTTAGAAAATGTTAAGGCAGATAAGTTAATTGAAATCTCAGCTCAGGATGCTAAACCAATATCTGATCCTGTGGTTGCCCAATCAGCATTAATGTCTGACGTTAGTCAATTGATTAATCCTCCTTTTTTTCATAAAGAAAATGTATATAATGACTTTCAGATTCAGGTATTACTTCCACATCGACTTTCCCGCAACGGTCCGGCACTATGTGTTGGAGATGTGAATGGAGATGGATTAGAGGATTTCTTTGTAGGTGGTGCCCGGGATCAGGAAGGGAAAATTTATGTTCAAACTGAAAAAGAGGATTTTATTGCAAAGGATAATCTTGAAATTTCAAAAGATAAATTACACGAAGATGTTGGGGCTTTGTTTTTCGATGCAGACGGAGACAAAGACCTTGATTTATATGTTGTAAGTGGAGGCACAGAAGAACCGGCTAATTACTCCTATTATAACAACCGCATTTACATCAATGATGGTAAAGGAAATTTTACAAAAGGTAAATTACCACCGGTAGGAATTAGTGGAATGTGTGTCAAAGCCTTCGATTATGATGCCGATGGCGATCAGGATGTATTTGTAGGTGGAAGAGTTATACCCAACTATTATCCTTATCCATCCAATAGCTTTATACTACGAAATGACAAGGGTTCATTTGTTGATGTTACGAATGAGGTGGCTCCATCGCTTAGTAAACTGGGATTGGTAACTGATGCTTTAGTTACAGATCTTAATGGTGATAGTAAGTTAGATCTTGTTGTAGTTGGTGAATGGATGCCAATAACTTTTTTAGTACAAAAGGATGGAAAGTTATTAAAGGATACCACTACTTATAAAATTGACGCTCCAAACATTGGTTGGTGGAATAGAATTGTCGAGGCGGATGTCAATGGAGATGGAGAAAAAGATTTTATAGTGGGAAACCTTGGACTTAACTATAAATTTCATGCAAGTCCTGAAAAACCTTTTGAAGTTTTTGCCAATGACTTTGATGATAACACAACCTATGATGTATTTCTCGCTAAGCATTTAAAAGATAAACTTGTCCCAATACGAGGAAGACAATGTTCTTCAGAGCAATTACCCGATATTGTAACTAGATTTCCAACGTACCGGGATTTTGCAGAATCTGATCTGAAGAAAATTGTCGGGTACAAAATTGAAAAAGCAATTAATCTAAAAGCTGATCAGTTTGCTAGTTTAATATTGTTAAGAAAAGGAAATAATTTCCATGCTCAAGAATTGCCAATGGAAGCTCAATTTGCACCAATTAAGGGAATCCTATATGATGATTTCGATGGGGATCAGAAAAACGACCTAATGATTGCCGGCAATTGGTTTGCTTCGGAATATGAAACTCCGGTTGCAGATAATTCTATAGGGTTAATTATGAAGGGAAATGGTAGCGGTGTCTTTGTGCCTATGTCTGTTCAACAAAGTGGTTTATTCATTCCTCAGGATGTCAGAGATATTCAAATGATCCATTTAGGCTCCCAAAAGAGGAAAGCAATTCTTGTTGCTTGTAACAACGAAATGCTCAGATTAATAAAATAGTAGTAAAGAACAATAATGAAGATTATGATGAGAGTTTTAGTTTATGGTGTTATTCTGGTAAATGTACTATCCTGTTCAACAAATGAACCAGTAGTAATGACACCAACGATGTTTTGTAACGGATTAATTAAGGCAGCTTTTGATAGAGACTCCAGCTATTTTTTAGAAAGAATAGAGACCCCTGCTAAGATCCGACAGGCTATTGTTTTGTATAAGGAATTAAGACCTGCCATGAGAGAATATGAAAACATAGTTATGTCAGACAATGCTCAATACAACTTGATGAAAGATTCAGTATTGATGTTATATCATGCTTTGGTAGACTCCATTCAAAAATTCGGAATTCAGAGAATGACATTTGATACGGTTGACTTTAATAATTACCTGAATAATTACAGACCTTATTATAAACTTGATGCAGACGGTTATATCTATCAGAATAACGATACGTTTGTATTACAAGTTAAAGAAGCGATGCTGCTAACGGATGGATGGAATCTTGGATCTGTTAAACTTTTTAAACCGGCACCAGATGAGTTATTATTACGGGTGGTTGACTCATTGAGAGAAGCATCCAAACGAGATCCCGCAGGTCTTAGGACACTTGACTCTTTGAAAAAAATTAATTACAAGGTTAAAGAAAACCCGTTCATTGAAGAATAAATACAATCCACTAACTCGATTCCTTCTGGTGTTTATCGGGGGGATGCTATTATTCTATGTTTTTTATTATTCTTCTTTATATGAGAAGTACATAATGCCTGGACTTCTTAATATTCAGGCACGACTTGCATCGATGTTACTGATATTATTTGGTGAAAAGACAAATGTTGAAGGGGATAATATCATTGGAGAAGTTTTTAAAGTTAGTATTCGCGGTGGTTGCGATGGCATGGAAGCTACGGCACTATATGTTATTGCGGTCCTTGCAGTTCCAATTATTCGATTTCGGGAAAAATTCCCGGCGTTATTTTATGGATTGTTAATTTTATTCGTACTAAATATATTTCGTATAGCATTACTTTACTATGCTGGTATATATTGGCCAAAGGCATTTGAATTCATGCATCTCCATGGAGGAGTTATTGTCTTCACAATGATATCGGTAATTTTATGGCTGGTATGGGTTAACAGAATTATTGGAAGAAAGAATACTTAATTATGAAGATAACACCAGTCCTTCGATTAGCTTTGATTTTTGTTGTAAGTTATTTGATTGGATTAGGTTTACTACAAATAAGTATAATATCATCTCCAATTTATTACTTCCTGCGATCACTTTCAACTTCTATGGTTTCAATAGCCTTGCCATCGGCGGATATTAGTTCCCAATTAATAAAAGGTAAAAGTGCTTCGGAAATTTATTTAGTGTATGGCAATCCAATTTTAATTGAACGGGCTAAGGAAGAAGCCAAGCAATCCGGGCAAAAATATGCTACTATCCCGACCAAGTCTATGGAAATTCATTTTTTCGAGATGTTTATCGTTCCATGGTTATTTATCATTAGTCTTTTTATGGCGACCGCAATGTCTATAAAAGATAAGACTAAAGGCCTATTAATATCAACAGGAATATTAATTTTATATACTTTGATAAAAATCATCATCCTGACTTTATTTGAAATTTCAAATTCAAGAATAGGGGTTTATGAATTTGGAGATTCATCGATGAATATTCTTAATATTTTATTGGGTGTTTTTAGTTTAGGTTTTGCTATCACTTTAGGATTTGTATGTTGGCTAATATGGGGATTTAGAAAAAGTAAATTAGCAGAATCATTTAGAAATTTTTTTTAATTTAATTTGATGAAGAGAAGTTATTTGTGGTTATTTATAGTTGCGGTTATAGCCTGCAAACCAAGTTATAATCTTGCTTCACTGACTGAAGATAAATGTGGGCAATATTCTTACGGAATGATCGAATTTAAACGCCTTATAAGTGAAGAAGAAAAGAAAACCTTGCAGACACAGGGTCTTTTTATTCAAGATTACTTATTTGATCAGGTATACCAGGGTGTATGGCATCGAAAATGGGATAAAATGAAATTAAGTGCGACGCCCATTAAAAGACTAAAGGAGTATACCCCTTCCGAAAAAATATCAGATGGTATTATTTTAGATAGTTTAGATAAAGATAAGAGGAGTTGTATGTTATTAATTCAATCTATATCTCCTTTAGATGTTAATGAACTTAAGAAATATGGAAAGCTGTTGCATAATAACGATCAATACTACAGGTTGGAATCTCAGTATCGCAATATCCCGAGTATAATTCAAAATAGGTGTATTAAGCATATTAGCGTTATGACAGGACCAGCAGATATTCCAGAATTAAAGGACTAAGATTTAAATGATCATTAAAATATTCGAAATGAATTATTCCATAAATTGAATCAGGAGTTGCGACCATTCTATCTATGGATGTATGATAACAATAAATGAAATAAAAAGTAAGCAGATGAAAAAGTTATTCTTATTTTATGCATTTGGATTTCTAATAAGTATTGTATCTATTAGATCTCAATCTTCTTCGAACGAAAATCTCTATAACTTTATACAGGGGAAATATTACTCTACTTTAAAAAGTTCTGATCTGCTTTCAAATTCTCAAAAAGATATACTGGGTAAAGAAGGAATACGCATATATGATTATCTTGGTAATAACACTTATTTAATTTGTTCAGATGTAAATTTATCACTTCGAACTTATTCTGATTTTCAATTTACCAAACTTGGTAAATCATCTAGACTATCTGATGAAATTGCTAATGGTTCATTGTGTTCTTATCAACAAGATCATATGGGTCATCTAACAGTTCAATACTTACCTGAGCTCACGGAAGAGTATATTAAAAAAGAATTGAATCTTAGTGGTATTTGGATAGAGAAATTTTCAGTAGAAAATAGGTTGGTGTTTATAGACGTAAACGAGAATTCTGTTTCTAATTTGCTAAATCTACCTTGGATACAGTATATCTCATGCACACCAACAAAAGGTGAACCAGAAGATAGAGAAGGTAAAGCGATGCACCGAGTAAACCTTGTTAACGGAAATCTTTTATCAGGAATAAATCTTACTGGAAAAGGAGTTAATGTTCTAGTAAGGGATGATGGTCCAGTGGGTCCACATATAGATTTTCATAAAAGACTAATTAATCAAACCTTTGGTTTAGATGGAAATCATGGGGATGGTGTTGCAGGTATAATTGGTAGTTCAGCTAATATTGATCCTTTGATGGGTGGTATGGCGCCACAAGCAAAAATTTATGTAGTTAATTATCAGGATGATTTTCTAGATAATACTTTAAATCTTCATCAAACGGCTGGTGTAGTTATAACGAATTCGTCTTATTCGAATGGTTGTAATGCTGGATATACAGCCATTACGCAGATTGTTGATAAGCAAATTAATGATAATCCTACTTTGATGCATTGTTTTTCTGCAGGCAATAGTAATAATTTAGATTGTGGATTTGGTGCTGGTAATCAATGGGGAAACATTACTGGTGGACACAAAATTGGAAAAAATGTTATCACCGCAGCCAACTTAATGATTACCGGAATTGTCGATGCATCATCAAGCCGGGGACCAACCAAAGATGGACGTATGAAGCCCGATGTCTCTGCACGAGGTACAAATCAAAACTCTACGGATATTAATAATGCCTATCAGGTATTTGGAGGAACTTCAGCGGCATCACCGGGAGTTGCGGGAACAGCAGCACTTCTTTATGAAGCATATCGCAACTTGAACAGTCAGCAAAATCCGAATTCAGCTTTAATTAAAGCCTGCCTGATGAATACAGCTACCGATATTGGAACCTTTGGACCGGATTATGTTTATGGATGTGGAGTGATTAATGCTAATCGGGCCTATCAGTTATTGAAAGAAAAACGATATCAATCTTTAATAGTTAATCATGGTGAGAATCTTGAATTATCCATCGATGTACCGGCAGGTGTAACTTCGGCCAAATTTATGATCTATTGGCAGGAAAAAGAGGCATCACTAAATGCCAATAGAGTTTTAATTAATAATGTCGATTTTGAAGTAATAAATCCTTCGGGAACAAATATTTTACCATTAGTTTTAAATCCTGCCCCAGATGCAACCATCTTAGCCTCCGGAGCTGTGCCGGGAAATGATTCATTAAATAATTTTGAACAAATAATTATTAACAGCCCTTCAGCAGGAACTTATAAAATTATCATAAAAGGACAACATATTCCAGATAATACTATACCGATATACTTTTTATATGATTTTCCATCGGAAGAGTTAGATCTTACTTTTCCTTACGGAGGAGAAATTTTCAATACATTGGAAGGATCGAATATATATTTCAATTCAACTTCCAGTGATACTGTAAAAATTGAATTGTCCACTGACGGCGGCAGTAGCTGGCGAAATATAAAATCTGTATTAGGAAACTTAAAAATTACGAATTGGACAACTCCCAATAATATAAATTCCGATTCATGTATAATTCGACTAACACAAGGGCTTAAATCCAAGTCCAGTAATTTTTTCACCATAACCAATCCAATTACCGGTCTGCGTGTCGATAAGCATTGCCCAAATGAGGTTACATTATCTTGGCAAACATCCAATAAAGATAGCTTCATTGTATATAGTATTCAGGGCACTGAAATGAATGAATTTTTAAAATCCAATACGAATAGTATAAGTTTTCCAATAGTGGATCGAAAAGAACCTTTATGGTATTCAGTAGCAGGCTTTAGAAATGGCGTATTGGGAAGAAGAACAAAAGCCATTAGCATTCCCGATACTTTATCTAAATGCGTTGTTGCCAATGATCTTAGTATTCGGGCAAAGAATGAATGGCAGCTCACTAGAAATTTTGTTAGTTGTGGTTTAAATTCCATGGCATATCCAGAATTAGTTGTTTATAATCGAAATATCAATGAGGTAAATTCATTTGAAATTGAATTTTATGAAGGAAATAAGATCATATCGGAGAAGGTAAATAAGATTCTTAAGTATAGGGATTCGCTAATCATTAAATTAAACAACGGAATTTTATTGGATTTTGATGGAGAAAAAACAATTCCAATTTGGATTAAATTGAATTCGGATGAATTTTCATTTAATGATACTGCCCAAATAACCATTCGGAATTATCAAATTCAGAACCCAAATGGACCTTTTCCATTGATCGAAGATTTTGAAAGTAATGATGTTCCATCTGATTGGCTTCAAATAAATACTATCCCAAACTCTTATTGGAATGTGCAATCGCAAATTTCAGTGGATAATAATTTAAGTCGAGTACTTTCCTATAACAATAGCAATTTTAGTTATACCGGTGTCCCAATGTCATTAGTTAGTAGATCAATTAACTTGATTGGTACCAATGAGCCTTATTTTTATTTAGACTTTGCATATCACAAAAGTAATCTGGTCAATAATAGTTATGATACTTTGCAAGTTGAGATTTTGAATGTTTGCACGGGTTCATTAAAAACTTATATATTGTATTCGGCTGCCGGAAACAATTTATATACAACTACTATTACAGATCAATTAAAATGGGTGCCAGCATCAAATAAAGATTGGAAAACCCTGGCCTTAGATCTTACATCCTTTAAGGGAAGTACGATTTCGGTAAGAGTGAATTTGATTAGAGGGGTATTTTCAAATTTGTATATTGATAATTTCAAAGTCATAGAGCGATTGTCTACTACACCATTGCTTTCTTTTAGTTGGGATCCTAAGGAAATTTGCGTTACAAATCTGGTAAAATTTACCGGCAACATCAACCCTATGAGTGCTAGTGTTGTAAGTTGGAATTTTGGAAATAATTCTACTCCTCGTACGGCTACTGGTTTAGGCCCGATTAATGTGCGATATTCAGCAGGTGGAAGCAGAAATGTAACTATGAGTACTACTGTTGGAAGCCAGCAAATTATAACATCACAGGATGTTACAACATATCTTAATCCTCAGGCCTCATTTAATTATGAAGTTACAACCAATCGAAATGTAAAATTCACAAACTATTCGACGAATATTCGAGATGTATATTGGGATTTTGGCGATGGTACAAATAGCACTGAATTAAACCCACAGCATCAATTTGATTCAGCTAAACTTTATAAAGTCATATTATATATTACCAACCCATGTGGAACAAATCAATTGATGTTAGATGTTGATTTGAGTCCGGTCGGTATAGCTGAAGTTGAAAAAAGCGAATTGAGAATCTTTCCTAATCCGAATAACGGAAGATTCGAAATATTATCAGAAGAGGAATTTTATCACATTGAACTTATTGGAATAGATGGAAAATTATTGTATGAAAATAAGTTTCCTTTAGGTAGAAGATCAAGTTTAATAGAACCCGATAGAATATTTAAAGGAATGGTAATTGTAAAAATTAGAACAAATAGTAAAACTTTATCTCAGAAAGTCTGGATTCAATAGTATTTATAAATGCAAGTTCTCTTTACGATTAAGTAAGGTTTCTTTGGATTCTATACGATCGGGATCCTGAACACAGCAATCTACCGGACAGACTGCAGCACATTGAGGTTCATCGTGGAATCCAACGCATTCAGTACATTTATCCGGGACAATAAAATAATATTCATTAGAGATCGGAAGATTTTTCTGATGAGCGTCGACAACTGAACCATTTTCTAATTGGTAAGGACCATTAACTGTATTTCCGTCGCTGATACGCCATTCGATTCCACCTTCGTAAATAGCGTTATTTGGGCATTCAGGTTCGCAAGCACCGCAATTGATACAATCATCGGTAATTATTATAGCCATTTTTGAATTCTATTTAATTCAGGAAAGTAAAAAAGAGATTTTGGGGTATACAACAAAATATAAACAAAAAGGATGTAATCCCATATAAAATCCAAGTCATCCTAATTTACCAATTATACACATTAAATAATATATTAATATGTAAAATACACATATTAAATAATTTATGATTTAAAAACCCCTTTTAAATAACAATCTAAAAAAAATGTTTTAAATTATTTTTTCGTATTACAAATATCTATATATATTTGCCTTGAATATCCATCCCAGGATATAAACAATCGTTCTTTTAGACGGCGTATTTAGCGAGATTTTTTTCATCTATAAAAATTGATATGAAAACTATTACTCCGCTAAGTAGGTACTTATTAAGTATTTCGCTATTAATTCTTTTAAAAGAATTAAACGCTCAGGTTCCAGCTCCTATATGCAGCCCTGATTCAACGTTTCCAAGCATTACAGATTGCAATCATATTGTTCATGTAACAATTCCTGATCCAACAATGTGTTCGGTTCCAGTATCATGGCCTATTCCTACGGCAACAAATGATTGTGTAAGAACTAATATGTTATCTATACCTAACAACAAGTTTTTTACCTATTATGATGAAGGAGCATTAGGTTTAAATGGACAAAAAATTCATCATGGTACCGATTCAATGACTATTGTAGGAACTACTAATGGTTTAGGATTAAGAGTATTTCAAGTTTGCTTTTACGCTACTTGTCAAGGTAGCCTGAGTTTTGATTATAGAGCAAGAATGAACAATGGTGATGGATTTATTGGTGACCGAGCAAGATTTATGGTTCAAAATGCAATAACAGGGGTATTTAATACAATTATCCTTACGCCGGGTAATGGAAATGTAGCTAATGGTTCTTCTATTATTAATAATATTAATATTGGTGATCGAATTTGTTTCGAAGTTCAATCTGATAATTTTCAAGGGGTAGATAGTTTAACTATCAGGAACTTAATCTTTACTAGTAATGTCGCTTTAGTAACACAAGTTTTTGGTCCAAGATCTGGAGATGTTTTAGAGCCAGGAATTTATCAAGCATGGTATTCAACACAAGATTGTGCAGGGAATAGGTCGAATTGTTTTCAAACCATTCAAGTAGATCCAGCTCCTGAACATGTATTATCCAATTGCAGTAAAGATGCCTTAATACTGTTGCCAGATCCTTCTAATTGCGATACTCTTTTGAGTGGACTTATTCCAATAGTAAATAATTATTGCACAAGTTATTCAGGGTTTCTTGGAAGCTTTTATCCTTCAAGTAAAGTACATACTATATTTCCATCAATTGAGAAAACTGGCGTCAATAAGGACAATAATGCGGGTACGGACGGTTATGGAGTTGTAAGTCCCTCAGGTGAACTCATGTTGGTAGGAACTTCCAATGGAACTCCACCTGATCCTATTCAACTTAAATTCGATACTTCAAGAGTTTCAGCTTTTGTTTCAATTCCATGTTCTGGTACCGTAACGTTTGACTGGACTGCAATGATGCGAAGAGTAGCGGCTACTTTTTTTTATGATGAAGCCGGTTATATTTTATATGATAGTTTATATAACTTCGTTCAGAATGTTGTATTGTCTTCACCACCATTAGGAAATTTCGCTTCTGGTTCTGAAGTAATTAACTTTAGTAGTCCTGGAATAATTCAATTCTATGTGAATTCTGGAAATGTGGCAATTCGCGATACTTTTACCGTTAGCAATTTTGTATTTACCCCTGATCCTACTGTCCTAGTTCAAACATGCGGTCCTGATCTAACACAACCGATAGGTCCGGGAGTTTATGATCTCTGTTATGAAGCAACAGATTGTTTTGGTATAAAAGAAACCTGCAATTTTAAGCTTACGGTACAGAATGATTACCCATTAGCGTGCAAGGATATTAATGTAAGTTTAGATT
>CAZHNF010000033.1:0-34565 GCA_964533625.1 uncultured Saprospiraceae bacterium
CAATTGATTTTATATCAATCAATTATGTTGGTCCCGTAGTTCAATGGATAGAATATCCCGCGATTAAAGTGGTCCGGTAGTTCAATGGATAGAATAGAAGTTTCCTAAACTTTTGATACAAGTTCGATTCTTGTCCGGACTACTTTAATTGGCGGGACTAAACTTTTGATACAGGTTCGATTCCTGTCGGGACTACCTTAATCAACGGGACTAATTTTTTAATTTCAAGCTAGTCCCGTATACGACTTATGATTTGATCCATTGACGGCATACTTTCAAACTTGATTTAATTTTTACAAACCCAATGCTCATTATTATCTATGTAATTGCTAACATTACTTGATTCTTCCAGACTACCATTTCACACCGGTAATTATTCTAATTTCTTTCCTTTTTAATCCAAATTACGAATATTTACGTATATAAAATACGTTAATTTACATATTAAACCAACATTAAAATGCGCATATTTTTGCCTTGTACTTATATTTAATTAGAGTAAGGAATTATTATTTAACCAAAATTAATCATATGAAAAAAAATTTGCTTTACACAATTGTTACCTTATGTATTCTAATAGACTATGGAAAGGTTTGTGGTCAGAATATCGAAGTCGTTGCAAACAATGTTTCCGGGGTAAATGGTTTGTTCTTTGATCAAAATCAAAATCTATGGTTTACTCAGACGGGCACAGGACAAGATGATGGAATAATTAAATGCCTGCATCCCAACAAAATTATATCAACGGTCGTAACCAACCTGCCATGCTACTATGATAGCACAGAAATGGAAGTTTCCGGCCCATGGAAAGTTTACCTTAAAGGAACTGACTTATATACGGTAATTGCAGGACAATTTCACCCAGGTACGGGAACGATTGCCGTTTTTGATTTATCCCATTGGAAGCCTGGAGATCCACCATTAACATTTAAAGATGCTACCAAGATAATTGAAGTATCCAAATTTGTTTATGCTCAAAATTTCAAAGAATCTGATCCTTACAGAATGTGTTGGGACAGTCAGGACAATATTTTAATTGCAGACGCTGCAGCCAATGCAATAATAAAATACAGTAAATCCGGGCAATTAAGTATACTGCACGAGTTTCCGGTAATCCCAAATACATTTACCCCTTTCCCGCCTGTGATCGATTATGTACCAACCTGCATTATTAATAATCCATCCGGTGGTTTTTATGTAAGTAATCTTACTGGTTTTCCATTTATCCCTGGTCTTGCAACGATTGTAAAAATGGATGATCAAGGCAATGTATCTCCCTTTGTAAAAGGATTAAGCGTAGTTGGTGATATTGATATAGACTCCAAGGGAAATTTATATGCTCTACAATTAGGAGCTTTTGATACAGCATTCCAAGTTCTTCCCTTTGCAGCCAAGATTATTAAAATTACCCCTGATGGTGTAGCTACCGATTATGTCACAAATTTCACTCCTGTTCTTTCATCTGGCGTGGCCTTGGATGGTCAGGGTGGAATATATGCCAATGATTTTGCATTGGGAAATATTTACCATATTACAGGACTTACCGCTGCCAAAGACTTGAATGGAAATTCTGAAAGAGTTAAGGCTTCCCTGACACCTAATCCAACAAATACAACTACTGAAATAAGAATTCCTGTCACAAAATCAGGCCCAGTTCAATTGAAAGTATTCGACAATCAAGGAACTCTTGTTTTTTCAACCACAGAGCAGAACCAAAGCACTGATTTTTGGAAAAAAAGCTTAGACGTTTCTAATTGGACTAGCGGATTATACTATTTTAAAATAATTATAGGCGATCAAATAATTAAAGCTAAATTTATTAAGTTATAGTTAAATTCTATTCTCATAAGTGCCGTTTTTTCACGAAATAAATTCAAGGGGTATGGATCATGTTTTTTAAATACCCCTTGATTTTTTTAATACTGATTCACTTCAAATTGTTATTGCGATTTTGAATAATTATAGTTTTCAATTTTGCTTCAATCAAGTATAAAAGATACCTGTACAGTACTCATTAATAAATTTACGATTCGAATAAATCAATTAATGTACCAAAATACCCTTTAGGATATTCAATATTATATTTCTTCCAATGATACCTAAAAAAAATCACTGATGGCACCTATACCAATTAAATTTGTTTAATAAATATTATGTATTTGCTTACATTTGAAATAGTTTTGGCAAACTTTACTCCATTTTACATAGACAGATTCAGCTTTTTCTTTTTAAATGAATTTCTTATTAAATCATAGTACATTTCATAATAAATAAACTTTCTAATACAAATTCAAAAGTGTTATGAGGTTTATTCGAAATATAGTTTACCTATTCCCCTTAATAATAAACTCCCAGGCTTTTTTTACTACTGCTCAAAAAGCGGAATTGATGATCTCCGGTTTGGATTTTAATAAAACAGGAGGCGGACTTCATTTTAATCATCCCAATGGCTTAGCAACTAATGGTTCTAATTTACTTCTTTGTGACCGATTCAATAATCGGGTATTGGTGTGGTCAAACGCACCAGAAAGCTATTCCGATCTGCCAGATCTGGTGATAGGACAGGAAGACTTTGACAGCAACCTAAATGGTTCACAAAAGAACCAGTTAAACTGGCCCGGAAATGCGTCCTTAAGTAATAATGGAATTCTCGCGATTACAGATACTTATAATGACAGAATATTAATTTGGAAAACTATGCCCTTATCCAATGGAATATCCGCTGATATTTCAATACACTTACCAAGTATTACCCCAAAAGGAGCTACGCAAGTTTGGTCATGGCCATGGGGAGTTTGGACTGATGGAGTGAGATTGGCAGCCGTCGCTACACAGGGTGGAACCTTACTATTTTGGAATTCCATTCCAACTAAAGATAATCAGAAACCAGATTACACCATTTCCAATCCTAATTTTGGCACCCCTCGCAATATTTCTACAGATGGAAAAAATTACTTCTTTGTAGGCGACCATAATGCTAAAGTCAATGGAATTCCAGGTACTTATTTTTGGAATTCATTCCCAACTACAACCGATCAATCTTATGATTTCTATCGTGATGAATGGATAAAAGGATGCCAACTGAATTCAGGAGAAGTCATCGCTTCAGGAATTCAAAATATCTATTATTGGAATTCAATACCAACGAACGGATTAATTAATCCTGAAAAAATTTCTCCTTTTTGCTATCAAAATGGCGATGGTGTTGATGTAGTTGAATCAAATGGAAAGATTTATGTTTGCAACTATAACGGTAATAATGTTTTAGTTTATAACTCTTTTGAATCTTTAAAAAAATCAAATCCTGATTTTGCAATAGGCGTTCCTTCCTGCTCTGATAAGTCTTTGGATTCAATAGGGTACATACAAAACCCTGCTTTTTCTACAAACGGAAATAATTTCTTTATCACCTCTGATTTTGATCGAAGGATATACATTTACAATTCCTTTCCAACTTCATCAGGACAGAAGCCAGATCAGATTATTAACACCAAGAATTTTAACTTATCTCCTTGGGATAATGCTTGTTATAACAATACATTTGTTGCAGTTGGTTTAAATAAAATTTGTATATGGAATAATTCTAAGAGATTAGATTTAAATCCAACGATTATTTTCAATGGCAATATTGGAAATGCAAAATTAACGGACCTAAAGGGTGTTGCACTTGACTCAAATTTATTTTATGTAGCAGATCGAAAAGGTTTAGTTTATATTTGGAAAGGCATTCCTAGCAATAACGTGGTTGATCCTTATCTGACTTTAAACTTTGGTAGTGTGGATCTCAATCGCTTAACATCCGATGGGCAATATTTTTGTGTTACTCAGCAATCACCACCGGCGATATTAATCTTTAAAGTCGAGGAATTATTGAAAGGAAATTCTTTGCCCTGGAAAACAATTCAGGTTCCAGGCATGCTTAATCTTCCCTCAGAAGCCATCACCTTTAATGGATCATTAGCCATTGCAAATATGAGTTTTCACGATGTGTTATTATGGAAAGATATTAATGATGCTCCAGCGACAGATAAAATGATTGTACTTGGACAAAAACAAAATTCTCCAGCCAATCAACCTTCAAATGCTATGGATGGATTATTCTTACCGGGTTCGCTTTTTTATTTTAATAGTTCTTTATGGGTTGGCGAACATAAATTTTCATCGAGAATATTAAGATTCAATTCCTCCTTAAGCAATGGGATTAATTCTGTAAAAGGTAATAAGTCCTTTAATTTTTGGATAGACCATTTAAATCAACATTTTGAAATCGAATTCGAAGATTCAAAATGTATTGGTTCCTCATTTCAAATAATAAGTCAATGGGGATCGGTTGTACATAAAGGTTTTATTAAGTCCCAAAGATTCCAGGAGGATATTTCAGATCTTCCTTTGGGGGTATATTTTTTTCAAATACAAGGTATTGCTCAAGCAATTCAAAAGTTTGCAAAGATCTATTAATTAAATCTTTACTCAGATTCTTTTAATTAATTTTAGTTTTATCCATTACCTTTACAGTGTAACGGCCAATAGCCTATTGATATTAATATTGTCAAACTCAAAATCATCAAAAAATGTCAGATCAAAGAATTTTTCAAGCTAGCGAAGAAGCCAAAGGAAAAGCTAAGCAATTCAGATTATTTGCCTTGTTGTGTTGGTTACTGGCTATGGCCGGACAAGTTTATGCTATTTTGAAACTTATTCATAATGAAACACTTACCTGGCTAATTGTGGCCATAGGCGTAATTCTGGTATTGGCAATCTTAGGTTCGTATTTATGGAAAAAAGCTAACCGGCTAGACCCTGCTTCAGAAAAAGATAAAACACGATTTTTCATTCAAAATCAATTGGGTGCCATTTTGGGAGTATTGGCATTCCTACCAATGGTTATTTTCATTTTTGCAAATAAAAACTTAGATGGTAAAACAAAAGGAATTGCTGGTACAATTGCCGTTGTTGCCATGCTACTTGCCGGTATTACCGGAATAGATTTTAATCCGCCATCCATAGAAAAATATACTAAGGAAATTGAAGAACAAACTGGCAATCTAAAAACCATTAACATGGGATTAGACCATGTGTATTGGACAAGTGCCGGAAATAAATATCACATTTATGAAAATTGTCAGCACATCGTAAATCGTGAACACATCTACCAAGGAACAGTCAAAGAATCATGGGAAAAGAAAGGAATATCAGAGTTGTGCAAGACTTGCGAAAAAAATGCCAGAAAAGAAAGAAATCTACCGGAATCAAACACTCCTCAACAACAATAACAAATTAATACCTTGTATCGTTAGTAATTAAATGGAAACATATTTATGTAATTATTAAATCAAAAAATAATTTAACTGATGAATTTTCGAAGTTATTTACCGTTGTTACTTCTTATGCTACCGGTTATCGCCTTTACTCAGGACACAACTAAAGTTGAGCAATATTGTATTATGACGGCTACGAATAAATTGTTCAGCAGTAAGGTTACCATTGATATAGACTATGGCGAAAAAAGAAGTATCTGGAAAGATAATCGACTCAAAGACGAGAAAGGTAAACTGGTTAATTTTAATACGACCGTTGATGCTTTGAATTACCTAGGTAAATCGGGATGGAATCTGGTAAATACTTATCCTATAAATAATACTAATAATCCTACCTCGATTTATTATGTATTTAAGCGAGAAGTGAAAAGAAATGAAGCGGACCAGGATTAGACTATTAAATCTTAAATTGTCCTGAATAAACCATACATAGTAGATTGTTTTGATTCTAAAAATTGTAATAGGTATTATTCTTCTTCTAGAAGGCATTATTGGCATTCGATTTTTGCTTAATCTCTTTGGATTACTCGGTACCCAGATTTACTCTAAACTGATTACAGCTACTATTGCTACGAGCTTTTTATCAATTGCAATTTCAGGCTTCTATTTCTTATTGATAAAACCAAATATTAAATGGGCATTATGGATAGGACTAGGACCATGGGGTCTAATAATTATTTTTTCAATTATTGCTTTGTATTTTGGTAAATATCAATAAGTATAAATCTTAATTAGGATAAAACTTCTATAGCATTCGAAATTTATCGTTTAAATTTTTATAATTTAAATGCAATTCTTATTTAAACTGCACTTTATACTAAATTAGTATTCTGTTTTTGGCACTAATGATTCACTACAATCCGTTTGTTGCTTCTGAACTTATCATTACTTAATTGTAAAAAGTAAATTCCTGAAGGCCAGTGGCTTATATTTAAAGGTATAGAAGTATTATAATTATTCATTCGTAGAAATAAGCTACCATCCAAATGATAAATATTCAAATTTAGAGTACTTTCATTTGATCCCTTTATATTTAAAAAATCGTTGGCGAGAGTCGGGTAGATTTGAATTTCTAGCTGTTCAATACGATTGGACCCTGTAGTGCATAATACCTCAAAAGGGCCATATACCGCAAAACATGCTAAAGAATCTTCTGGCAAACCAGACGAAGCATAAAAATAGTATTTACCGGCAGGAAAATTTTTTCCTGCCGAATTAATTAAAGTATCTCCTTTTTCATTTATCCAAAAAGAGCTTCCAAGCTTACCACGCATATAAAGAATAATTTCACCATCGCTCAGTTTGCACTCACTTGCATTCTTAATAGTAAATGAATCTAATGTAAAGTATTCACCTTGATCCTCTAGTTTCAATATGGTATCCATTTTACAATTAAATGAATCTCTCATTATAATTAAGGTATCTAAAATTGAGTGTTCTGTATTCTGATAAAGAAATGCCGTATCGTATCGATTAATCTTTTTAGCATTAAAATATAGATCGTAAAACTGATCATCCAGGTGATTCATTTTGATTTGTATCCAATTCACTTTTCCACTACATGTATCGTATGTAAAGGTATCTACATGAAATTTTATTGGATTGTTAATGGTAACAGTGTATGAATATTCAGAAGAATTATTACTCAGATCGATAGCTCTATATCGCATTCTTGTTGTTCCTAACTTAAAAGTATCTCCTATGTTAATACCCTCAAGCAATTGAATTTCCTTGATGCCACAATTATCAGTTGCTCTTGGATTAGTTGCTATCACATCACAACGATAGCTGGTGCTGTCTTTCCAGTGATTAAAAAGGGGTGGTTGATTATCTTGAACGTTAAACTTCACACTTATGGTTTTAGTGCAAAGGTTTTTATCAGTTACTGTAACAGTATAGGTGCCTTGAGGTTTATTTTCAAGGAGTGCTGTTTTATTTCCGGTCGACCAGTTATAAGTATAATTTGGAGTTCCACCTGATGGCACTACAAGAGCACTTCCAGAACTATCCTTGGCACAGATCGGATGAATAATATTAGAGAGTTCAAGCATTAGGATGTCCGGTTGAGTAATTTCAATTGCCTCGGTGGATGTACAATTAACATTATCAGTAACCGTTACAGTATAAATACCGGCACTTAAATTCGCAATTGTTTTGGTTGTAGCTCCAGTATTCCATTTATACTGGTGTGCTCCGGTTCCTCCGCTACTATTAACGGTGATACTTCCATCTTTATCTCCGAAGCATTTCAGATCCTTTTTTCCTGTTACAGCAAGATTAATTACTGGAGGCTCCGTAATTAATTTAGCAGTTGAGGCTGTATTATTGGCATTATCAGTAACTGTTACTGTATACATTTTAGCGGTTAAGCCAAGCGCAGTAGCAGTGGTTTGCCCATCGCTCCATAAAAATGTATAAGGTGGCAATCCATTTATCGGTGAAACAGTCAAACTTCCGTCCGCTCCACCTCCACATGTTACATTTTTAAAAGCGCTTATGGTGGCCTGAACTGGTGGTGGTCCAGGCATTGTTCCTTGAATCTGATCTAATTTTTGAAGATCTCCAGAAGAGTTACCATTTCCATTGGCTAAGATAGAAGCAGCATACATAGTTACGGTTTGTCCTGCCGCTAAATTTGGTGATTTCCAAGTTATGGTGTAAGTAACAGTTCCTGGTCCTGTAAAAGACTTAGCTGGGTTATGTTCAAAATAAGTTCTTCCACCGCTGGATTGCAAGGTAGAACTGGGCCCAGGGCTAGATAAAGTACCAACATTATTATTGCTTTGATCCAGAGCAACTAACTGAAATCCTCCTTTATCTGCACCGGTAATATTCTCTACTGAAACAGTTATAGAATAATCTGTATTCACAGCTATGGAAGAGGGTAGTCCACTTATAGTCAGATTTCCGTCTATACCTGCCCCTCCACTATGACAATTAGCGCACATACCATCGCCTGGTGCCCCGGTATTACCATTTGGTGGATTACCGGAATTTGACATAAGTATGATGAAGGCTAGTGTTATGAAAATAAAATAAGATTTCTTACCCATTACTATTTATTACTTAAGCAAAGTAACGAATAAGGATGACTAAAATGAAGCCTTCAACAAGTGTTTTTTAAAAAAAAGAATTTAATTAAGGTTTATCGAAGAATATGTCTACAAAATCTCTTCTGTTAAAAACCTGGAGTTGGTCGATTCGTTCCCCAAGTCCTATATAACGAATTGGAATTTTAAATTGATCAGAAATTCCAAATACCACACCACCTTTGGCTGAGCCATCTAGTTTTGTTAAAATCAATCCAGTGACTTTCGCAACATCGGAAAATTGCTTGCACTGCTCAATAGCGTTTTGTCCAGTAGTAGCATCCAATACCTGTAATACCTCATGTGGCGCTCCTGGCATTGACTTACTGATCGATCGTTCAATTTTTCCCAATTCATTCATGAGGTTTACTTTTGTGTGTAACCTTCCTGCAGTATCAATTATGGCAACATCAATATTTTCTTTGATCGCTAATTGTGTTGCCTCATACGCCACTGCTGACGGATCTGTTCCCATTCCTTTCGTAAAAAATCTGCAACCAACTCGATCAGACCAAATCTTCAATTGATCTTCCGCTGCGGCCCGAAAAGTGTCACCAGCTGCAATAAGAACCGTTTTACCTTGCTTGGTAAATTGATATGCAAGCTTTCCAATTGATGTTGTTTTACCTACGCCATTTACCCCCACTACAAGAATAATGTGGGGTTTTGATGTGCCCGTGTAAAAATCATCTACATCCTTAGTGTTGTTCTCTAATAATAAATGTGTGATTTCGTCTTTAAGCAATGAATAGAGTTCAGATGAATTAATGAATTTATCCTTTGCTACTCTTGCTGAAAGACGATCAATAATCTTTACTGTTGTATCGAGGCCAACGTCTGAAGTAATTAGAATTTGTTCTAACTCATCGAGAATATCTTCATCGATGGTAGATTTACCTAAGAGCGCTCGTCCAATTTTTTCGAAGAAACCTTTTTTGGTTGATTCCAAACCTTTGGTAAGATCCTCTTTCTTTTCAGACTTTCTAAATTGATCAAAAAAACCCATACTGAATAGTCAAAAAAAATGAGAAGCTTACAAGTAAACTTCTCATTTGAGTTGTGAAATCTTTTGTTATGGAATTACTTACTTTGTTCGAAGAATTCCTTGACTTTATCTTTATGAATAATGTGTTCTTTAAAAGTGTATTTTCCAGTTGAAGGATCTTTAATCGATTTGATTACTTTGACAAAATCCCTTCCGGAACCAACATTTGCGGCACGTTGTGCAACTTTAGCGTTTTTTGATACTTTTGCCATACTACTTTATTTCTTTATGAACAGTATATTTTTTAAGAATAGGATTAAATTTCTTTAACTCCAATCGGTCAGGTGTATTTTTTCTGTTTTTCTCGGTTATATAACGAGACATTCCAGGAGCACCTGATGCTTTATGCTCTGTGCATTCTAATATAATTTGTGCTCTGTTATCTTTACTCTTTTTTGCCATTGTTTAATGGTTTTAATATTATTTAACGACTGCTTTTTTTTCCAGTTTTTTCATATAATCATAAAGCCCTAGCTTATTAATAGTTCGTAGAGCTTTGGTTGTAATTTTCATTTCAATCCACTCATTAGTCTCCGGAATAAAGAAGGTTTTCTTTTGAAGATTTGGATTAAATCTTCTCTTAGTCTTTCTATTGGAGTGAGAAACCTTATGTCCGTATAAAGGTCTCGTACCAGTTAAATCGCAAACTTTGGACATATATTATAATTTTTTAATTCTATTTTAAACTAGTGACTCCGTAAGGATTCAAACCTTAAACCTCTTGATCCGTAGTCAAGTGCTCTATTCAATTGAGCTACGGAGCCATTCAATTCAAGGGCGCAAAGATAATTCAATATTCTGAAAATCATAGTGTACATTTTGAGATTCTTAACAAGGTTTATATTCGACTGATTTTCAGTTAATTAAACCTAATTAATCGATCTTAGCGAAGGCTTTTGTAATCTTTTCATTATCGGTGGTCAGTTTGACATAATATATTCCCTGAGAATAGGCCAATAATGGAATAGTCGTAACCGTAGGATTTACGAAGCTAAATGTGTAGGATTTATTAAATAAAAGCTTTCCTTCAGAATTGAATATTTCAATACGGTAATTACCAAATTTCTTCAACTTAATTGTAAGATTTATTTCTTCTCCTCGGACCAAATTTGGAAATATATCCAAAACATCATTTTCGGAATGTAAAAAACCGCAATAACTAAGCAATAACTCAAATGATCCATTAATGTTAAATCGTTTACCGGAGCTAGTAATATTTCTCAAATCAGTCAGTGATTTTCCACCTTGTATCACAAAATCCTTCATTAATAAGGCCGCATCGGATGGATTCGTCTTACTTAGTTCATTGAATTTCTTGCAATATTGATTTAAATAAGCAATTCCGCCACCAACTTGTGGTGCTGAAAGAGAACAACCACTTTCTAACACAACTCTGCCACCGGTGGTTAATACCGGGACATCCTCACCGCAGGCTGCTAAATCGACATTATTAATGCTAAAGCCCGCCGCAGCCACTTTAGAATCTGATCTGTCGGTGTTGGTTATAGAAATTAAATACGGGCTTGGACAAAGTGATGGTATATCACCGGATTGATCAATATTGGTATTGTCATTAACGGTTGCACAAACATTTAAAATTCCATTAGATCCTAACAAATCATAAAGCGCGCACCATTCTGGTTGAAACTCAGGAAAAGCATCCTGTCCATCGTCTCCTAATGATATTGTTGTTCCGACTATAAAAGCTCCATTGGACCCATTGGACGCTAAATATTCCGACTTCAATTTTATAAAATAAGAATAACAGGTAATTACTTCATCAACATTAAGTGCAGAGCAAAACACCATTTTTATTTTTCGATTAGCTCCTGTAATAAGTTGTCCATTGTTTCCTGCAGCACCTGCTAAACTAGATGTATAAGACCCATGTGAACAAAGTGTATCGTGTTTGTCCCCCCGATTTCGGCGAGCGTTATAACCTAAATAATCATCAATATAACCATTTCCATCATCGTCCTTTAAGTTATCCGGAACTTCTTTATAATTTCTATATAAATTGGAATTAATATCTGGAATTCTATAATCGATACCACAGTCTATGACACCCAGTACAATCGTATCACCAAGTTCATTTATACCATCCCGATCATAACACCACACCTCTTCAAATCCCATGAATTGAAAATTCCATTGATTTACATATTCAGGATCATTTGGTTCACAACCTCTTTTTAGTAATTCTTTATTCTTTGAAACATTCAATATATTTTTATTCTTACTCAATAAGCTGATTTCAGTATCTGAATTTTCTGTATTATTAAATTTTAAGAGAAAAATATTTAATTGTTGATTAAGGCACCGACCGGACAGAATATCAATATTATCGTTTAAAAATTGGCTTGCATTATAAAAATTGTCAAACCGCACAATATATTCATGAGTAATATTACCTTTTCCTGAATAGCCAGGCAATACTAAATATAGCGATAAAAAAATTATACAAAATAATCTCATTAAATGGTTATATTTTAAAGCACTAAGATAAGAAAATTACTCCTAAACGAATTCTCAAATATTAATATTGCTCTTTAAGGTATTCTGCCTTTCATTACTTTGGCATTGAAAGTAACACTGTTCCTATGTATTTTTCAAAATGCGATCCAGTTATCTTATTCTCAATAAAATTACTTCACCTCGTCAACCAACACCACTAAATTATTTTTTATTGTTATTCTCCCTAAATGTGTAATTCCTAATTCGGAAAAATCAATTACTGAATTCCAAATGCTTTTATCGCGATCTAGAAGCATAATTTTTGAACCGCTTGTGCATAGAACATTCCCATTTGGCAGAATTACAAAATCCTCCGATTCTGGCGGCATACGGGCGATTAATTTCATTTGCTGCGTCTCAGTATCATAGGACTTAAGCAGCCAATTATCATTTAGAATTTTATGCACAAATAGAATTTCATGAGAGGATAAACTTTCAAAAGTTCTGCCAATACTCGATGCAAATATTTTTTTCTCCTTTGTTCGACTGTTGCATATAGCCATAAGATTATTAGGCTGGTCCACGAGAAAACAAACCCATTGATCTCCATCTAAATGCCTGTAATATCCAACCTGACCGATTTTGTCGAATATAACTTTCTTGAATTCGCCATTTTGTGAATCAAACGCAACTAATTTCTGTACTGTATCATTTTCATTGATATGAACTGTTGTGATGTCATTACTGTAGTTATTATTAATTCTGGGACTATAATCCTTACCCTTATTAACAATCAGTCCTTGTAATGATTTTTTTTGTAAATTCAATTTATAAATATCCGTATTCGTGTCCTTCTGAGTTTGAACCGTACAAAGAATTTCATCATTGTTAATAAAGTAAGGTTGATTATTATAAGAATGATAATTGAAAGAATTTAACAGTTCCAGTTTATTAACTACCCATGAATTGGAATTTATATTTTGGACATGCGCGCAGTACAAATTGGTTATTGGAAGTTTTTGAGCGAATATTTTTACATCCGCAAAACCCATCATTATAATTAATAATAAAAAGTATATTCGATTATTCATCCGAATTTGGCGACTTAAAAATTCTCTTCCAATTTATACCTGTTTTTAAACTTGCATTCTTAAGACTAAACCAAATAAGTATAGGTTTTCCAACGATATGGTCTTCAGGTACAAAACCCCATGCCCTGGAATCCTCTGAATTATGCCTATTATCGCCCATAGCCCAATAATAATCTTGCTTAAAAGTATAATTGGTTGATAATTGATCATTGATAAAAATCTGGCCATCTTTTACTTCAAGTTTATTGTGTTCATATACGGAAATAACACGATTATATAAATTCAAATTATCCAAACTAAGCTGAACAGTTGATCCTTTAGCAGGAATCCAAACAGGTCCATAATTATCAAATGTCCATCCTTTTTGACCTGGTGGAAAAATTTCCTGATCGTTGCTGGTAATTGGAACCAGTTTAATATCTGGCCATAACTTTGTTATCTTATCATATTGCTCCATGTCAAGATGAAGAAGGCCATATTGAAATGAATTATCATAAATATTGACATCCATGGCTTCCAGACGCTTTAAATTAATTCTTGAAGCACCTCCTTCAATACCATAACCATATTGCATGTGCTTAGGATTAACAGCTGGTTTATCATTAATATACAATTGACGTTCTATTACGCGAATGGTATCGCCGGGCATACCAACACATCTTTTGATGTAATGATCCTTTTTATCTACCGGTCGTACTCTCAAATCAACACCTTGACAATCCGCCCTAACATCGGCCCGAGCATTATATTGAAAAGCGGCCCAGGAACGTGATCTTCCAAGGTAAATTGAATCACCTACCGGCCAATTAAAAACAAACGGATCATTTCTCTTTACATCCACAATTTTTGGTAATCGGTAATAATTTAAGCTTGGTTTTGATAAATAAGACTCACAATTTAAGCCCGGTACAGTGTTATGTAACAATGGAAACATTACGATAGTCATAGGTGTGCGGATCCCATAGTGGACTTTACTAACCAACAAAAAATCACCTACCTTAAGTGTACCTTCCATACTTGGTGTAGGAATAATATAGGCCTCAAGGATAAACATTCTCAACAACGCAGCCGCAAATACTGCAAAAACAATGGACTCTACCCAACTTCTTAAGGCTGATTTGGCATATCGGCTTTGCGAAGAAAGTCTCTCCACAAGAAGGTCATTTTTCTTTTTGTGCGCTTCATGAAGTTGAGTTAAATATATCTTTTCATTGGTATAAGCCGGTTCAATCCACTGATCTTTTTCGTTTTTTGCAATCTGATAGAAGATAAGAGGTGGACAAACAACAGCTAGTGTTGAATGCCAAAAGCTCATTTTTCCAAACGACCTTACAAGATCTACCGAAAGTCCAGCTAATACAAAAATATTTACAAGAGGAAAAAACATCCACATCCAATGATATGATTCGTGTCCGACCTTATCGGACCATACTTTAAAGTTTAGACCAGGAATCCAGGCTTTTGAAGCTGAAATCCCCATTTTTGGAAAAATCAGACTCAAACCAAAACATAGGAGCAGATAAGCTATAATCAAAAAATACAATAACCACATAAATAAAAGAATCAAATTAGGCTCAAAGATAGGCATTGCCTGTCAAGCTCTTGTGATTATTCTATGAATTGTATAGTTACATAGACTAATTCAACTAGGGGAGGGTTAAGATTTAATTTATTTGATAATACAAACTATTTATCCCTGTTCTTGTTATTTTACCTAATATTCAATTCATTGCAAATATTATATAACTTTCTACTTTTTGGTATGCTAGGAATATTCTGGAAACCAATCCATCTTCCCTCTGAGATTAAATCTATTTATGATTTTAAAATTAAATCGATAAATGGTGGGATTATTGATTTGTCACAATACAAAGGAAAAAAAATTCTGATTGTCAACACAGCGTCACATTGTGGCTATACTCCTCAATACAAACCTTTAGAAGAATTATTTCAAAAAAATAAAGACAAACTGGTTGTTATTGGAATTCCTTCCAACGACTTTGGCTTGCAAGAACCTGGAAGTTCTTCGGAAATTGAACAATTTTGTACTGTTAATTACGGAGTTACTTTTCCATTAGCCGCAAAAGTTAAAGTAACTGGAAGAAAAAAACATCCTTTATACATTTGGTTGACTGAAAAAAAATACAATCATCACTCAGATTCTAAAGTGAAATGGAATTTTCAAAAATACCTAATTGACGAATCGGGTAATCTTACTCATGTATTTGACCCAAAAATAAATCCCATGGATCAATCCATACTAGACGCTATTAAGGGCTGAAAATTTCCTTCAAATCTGCTCTATTGATTTCTTGTACAAATCCAGGACTTAGTTGTTTAAGTCTATAATTTCCTATAGCCGTTCTCATTAATCGCAATACAGGCAGTCCAACGGCAGCACACATTCGTCTAATTTGACGATTTTTCCCTTCTGATATTTTAATTTCTAACCAATGTTCAGGCACAGATTTTCGAAATCGAATTGGAGGATTTCTGGGTGGAATAGAATCTGTGTTTAACAATAAACGAACTTCAGCTTTTGCAGTGAGGTAAATCTTTTTTTGAATTTTAATATGAACACCATTCCGAAGAAAATTCATTTTTGACTCATCCGGCATACCCTCCACTTGCACCCAATAAGTTTTATAGATGAGCTTAATGGGATTAAGGATTTTCTGATTAATGGTATGATCTGAGGTTAACAATATTAGACCTTCGCTGTCTTTGTCAAGACGACCAACTGGATATACATCTGCTGGAAAGTCATAAAGATCTTTTAAAGTCAGATCTTCATCTTGTTCTTTTGTAAATTGCGATAAATATCCGTAAGGTTTGTAAACAATAAAATATTGAAAATTTTTAACCATGTGAAATCGGTACACAAAGATATTAGATGCTGCCAAAAACATCTTATTTACCAATAGATTGAATAGAATCGTTATTTTTGCAGCGCCATGAGTTCAGTTAAAATTGGCACTATTAATTTAGGTGATTTTCCTTTGCTTCTCGCTCCTATGGAAGACGTTAGCGATCCTCCTTTTCGCGCCTTATGCAAAGAGCAAGGATGTGACTTATTATTTACTGAATTCATTTCAGTAGAAGGTTTAATCCGAGATGCTGATAAAAGCATAAAAAAGCTTGACATTTACGATGAGGAAAGACCCATAGGAGTTCAAATTTTTGGTGCTGAATTTGATTCTATGATGAAAGCTACGGAAATCGTTGAAAAAGCCAATCCTGAAATTCTAGACATTAATTACGGTTGTCCTGTTCAAAAAGTGGTGTGTAAAATGGCTGGTGCAGGAATTCTGAAGGACATAGACAAAATGGTCAAACTCACGGAAGCGGTAATTAAATCAACGCAACTTCCCGTTACTGTAAAAACAAGATTAGGATGGGATGAACAATCTATAAAAATTGTTGAAGTAGCGGAGAGATTGCAGGATGTTGGAATTAAAGGATTGAGTATACATGCCCGTACGCGATCACAAATGTATAAAGGACATTCCGATTGGAGCTGGATTGAGAAAGTAAAGAATAATCCAAGAATAAAAATTCCAATTTTCGGAAATGGAGATATTGATTCTCCGCAAAAAGCGTTGGAGTATAAACTAAAATACCCTGTCGATGGAATAATGATTGGACGTGCCAGTATTGGCTATCCTTGGATTTTTCGTGAAATAAAACACTATTTTAGCACCGGTCAATTAATGGATCCTCCTAGTATAAAAGAACGAGTTCTTGCCGTAAAAAAACATCTTGTTAAATCCATAGAGTGGAAAGGCGAGAAGCTAGGCGTTCTTGAAATGAGAAGACATTATACGAATTATTTTAAAGGCTTAGAAGGGATTAAAGAATTTCGATCAAGATTAGTTACTGAGTTATCTCCAATCAACATATATGAGATACTGGATGAAATTGTTCATCAATATTCTTCACTTGAAAAACAGATTGCGTAATTCAAATGAAGGGGCTTATTTTTCAATTAAATCCTTCAGAACGAAAAATTTTTGAAATCATTTCAGATGAATCTGAAAAGCTTGGTATTAAATCGTACGCCATAGGAGGATACATTAGAGACAAGCTCATCGGTCGCCCCAGCAAAGATATTGATATAGTTTGCTTAGGCGATGGTATTCAATTAGCTCAGAATGTTGCTTCGCAATTCCGTCCTATCCCTCAGGTAAATTACTTCCAACGATTCGGAACTGCAATGATCAAACATCGCGACATCGAAATTGAATTTGTAGGTGCGAGAAAAGAATCTTATAGCGAACATACCCGCAAACCAGATGTTCGCCCAGGCACTTTAGAAGATGATCAATTAAGGAGAGATTTTTCTATCAATGCGATTTCAATTAGCCTAAATAAAGAAAATTTTGGAGAATTGATTGACCCTTTTGAAGGATTACATGACCTCAACCAACACGTCATTCGAACTCCAAATAATCCGGATGTAACATTTTCCGATGATCCATTACGCATGCTAAGGGCTATTCGCTTTGCCACACAATTGGATTATTATATCGAGTCAGATACATGGAATGGAATTGTTAAAAACAAAGAAAGAATTAAAATTATCTCCAGAGAGCGCATTTCATCTGAATTGGAAAAAATAATTTCATGCCCTGTTCCTTCGATTGGATTTAAGATGTTATTTGAATCCGGAATTCTAAGCATTATATTTCCTGAGATGGTACAGTTGCATGGCGTTGAACATCTGGAAGGGAAGGGGCATAAGGATAATTTTTTTCACACCTTACAAGTTTTGGATAATGTTGCGGCTAAATCTGACAATCTATGGTTAAGATGGTCCGCTATTTTACATGACATCGCCAAACCCCAGACTAAAAAATACGATGCTATACAGGGATGGACTTTCCACGGTCATGATGCTTTAGGTGCTGCTATGGTCCCGCGGATTTTTCGTCATTTTCATCTTCCCATGGATCATAAAATGAGATTCGTACAAAAATTGGTAAAACTTCACTTACGACCAATTGCACTTACTCAAGAAGAGATTACGGACTCAGCTTTACGCCGATTACTTTTTGAGGCAGGAGAAGATTTAGATGAATTACTTATTCTTTGTGAAGCAGATATTACTTCAAAAAATCCTGAAAAAGTAAAAAGGTATTTGGAGAACTACATAAAAGTAAGAGCCAGACTGCAAGAAGTTGAAGAAAAGGATAAGATGCGTGAATGGCAGCCACCAATAACAGGGGAGATCATAATGGAGACCTTTAGAATTAAGCCATGTCCACAAATTGGCCTTATCAAAAATACCATTCGGGAAGCAATTCTTGAAGGTGAGATTCCTAATGAATACGACGCTGCGTATCAATTAATGATCCGAAAAGGGGAGGAATTGGGGTTTGTAGTCTACAAATAAATACAACTTAGACTCCAAAAAACTAAGATTAAATAGACTTAATTAACCTTTACAATTCTCTCTATAGATTGGTAATGAAGATCAGCTACTCTAAGAAAATAAATTCCATTGGTCAAATCTTCGACATTTATAACTACTCTTGTTTCGCCTAAGTTATCATGGTGAAGACTTTGAGTTTTTATTTGATAAGACATTTCATTTAATAAACTTAAATTGATCCTACCTGTAGCTTTACCTTTTATAATTAATTCAATCTTATCGGTAATGATATTATTTCTTAGTTGAATGGAAAACCGTTCATTGCTTTTTTGATCATACGTTGCAGTAGTATTACAACCAAGAATAATTGGAAGATCCTGATATTGATCAAAGATTAAGCTTTGAACTTTTGCTTTATCCACATTAAACCATTGATTCAATATACTTCCATATACAGATCGAAAATCATACTGCATGGTAACTCCTTCCAAATCACCAACATTAGTAGGAATCACCGGATTATTTCCTAAAATAACGGGATTTATACAAGAACCAAAAAGAAACATAGGAACCGCTGAACCATGTTCTGTTCCTGAACCTGTTGTTTTTATTCTTCTTCCAAATTCTGAAAACGTCATTCCAATTACTCTTTTGTCAATACCAAGTTTAACACAATCTTCCAAAAATGCACAAATTGCATTTGAAAGTTGAGCTAGTAAGTTAGCATGTGTTCCTGTACTGGTGTCGTTAGAATTTACCTGTCCGCCATGAGTGTCATAACCCATCATATTGACAACATAAACTTTACTCTTTAATCCGCCACTGATGAGTTTAGCTACAATTTTAAGATGCTGGGCAAGAGTATTGGTAGCTCCATATTTAGTAGATAAATTTTTACCTTTCTGCGCAGCTTCTTCGATTCTATCAGAGTATGCATTTGTTTGTTTTATGGCATCTCGCAGAAAACTCAATTCCATTCCATAACAATTATTGGGAACGGGATCTTTGTTTGGATCATTAAGCGCTGTAAGATTTGATGGATCCAATACTGCTAATCCATAATTTCCATTTGTTCCCTGACAGGTTTCGCTAATGTTAGTACCAATGCTAATAGCAATTGGATCAGGACATTCCTGATTTGGAAAACCATTAGGATAACCCGGAAACAAATCATCAAAATATCTTCCCAACCATCCTGTATCCAAGTATTGGTCAGCATTCGATGCGGACATCCAAATATCTTGTGAACGAAAATGTGAGCGATTTTGATTAGGATATCCTACTCCCTGAATAACCTGTAACATGCCATTAGTCCAGGCAGTATTTAAATCAGTCATAACCGGATGCAATCCAGTCAATGCATTTAATTTAATTGCCTTTGATGATGGAATTAATATTGAATTACGGACTGCTGTCAATCCTTGATACTGGTCCAAGGGAAGCACCGTATTCAACCCATCATTACCTCCAATAAGTTGAACGAGCACCAGAATTCGATCTGAATCTCCACCTAACAAATCCAACAGACTAGGGCTTAAGAATGACTGGATTCCCAATCCATTTACATAAAATGGAACAGATGCCAGTGATGTATTTTTAATAAATGACCTTCTTTTCATGACCGCTTATTTAATAGTATTTTTTCAATTAATGAAGTAAAAATTCAGGTAAATTCATAAGGTATAAAAACAGCTGCTGAACTTTTGCTTCTAATGCATTTTTAATTTGTGTATTGTTCGGATCCATTAGATATTCCTCATACTCCAAAGTCCATTCATAATCGGGCAATCCATTAAGTAACGTGCTTTTAGCTGTATCAAACTGTGCTTTAGTGAGTGGATAAGGTAGGAGTAGCGAAATTAATTCAGTGAGCATTGGGTCAATGTTTTTTGGATTATCCAGCTCGCCAATAATTTGAAGCACAGGAATTTTTCGCAGAGCCAGATTGTTTATTTTAATTCCGTTTTTAACAAAATTAAGAACCCATTTTTTCCTCTCTTGTAGCGTTACACTGTTAATCCAATGCCTGTAAAACAACGGTTCCTGATAGTATGCTTTCCAACCAGCAACCTGAGGAATTTCAGAAACAACCTGACCCATTAATCGAGTTTCCATCCACAGATATCGAAAATAACTATAATGATCGTTGATCGTAGATTCAAATACCGTCTTGTTTGAATTATCTATTTTAGGAACAGGAAATTTTAATCCATTACTTATGCTCATGATAAAATCTAATGGCGACTTAATCATACATCCATAGGCTTCTTCTGAATAAAAGTGATCTGATTCTAACAAAGCTAATACTGCTTTTTCAACCTTATAATCATCCACACGAATTATAGCAGCCATCTGCTCAATTACATCCAATTCAACTTCCGGAGTTATATGATAATTGACAAACCATTTGTAAATCTCCCGGGCAATATATCGCGAACATTCTTCCTGTTTGAAAATTTTCTCAATTACATCAATGTATTCTTTATCCCCTTGATTTACAATTACCGGATCAATAAAGCGATTAGATAGGTTTTTTGTGCTTTTATCATGATTAGCATCGGTATAGTAAGGTGCAATAATTTTTGGATCTGCTACTGGTTCTCCTCTGTAATTCCAGCCGCTAAGTGCCTTGGTTAACGCACGTACATCTTGTTCCGTATAATTGGTATAATCTCCAGGTCCTACAAGAGGGCCTTTACCTATCGTAAATAATTCCAATAATTCTCTGGCGAAATTTTCATTAGGTGTATTGATCGTATTAAGATTATTGTTGAGATATCTCAGCATGGCTGGATTGATGCACATCTCCTTCGCTAATTCCTTATAACTGCCTAATGCATTTTTTTGAATTAAATCGAAATACAACCAAAAAAGAGCCGGAGATTCAATATCAGAAACGACAAAATGATTGTGCCAAAAAAGTACCATTTTTTCAAGGATACTGATTTCTGTTGATTGTAATTTCCAAATGAACCAGGCAGTAATCGAATTGTATCGATAAGGGTTTATTCCATTAGCCGGAGATTGATCCACTGGAGGAATCCAGCTTGAGCCGATGGGTACTTCGGGATCGTTGGTCGCAGAATAATTAAGTGGAGGGGTCGGCAACTTAACATTCAATAATTCCTGAAGTGTTGCTTGAAGGCCCTGACTTTGAGCTTTGACAATCATATCCTTAGTCGGTCCAAATGTAGTTCGTCGTAATAGATGTGCAGCTTCCTTTTCTGTCCAAGGCCCTGAATAAGGTATTAAACTTCCGGTCAAAGTAGTAGGGTGGGGATTCTCTGTTAAGACTTCGATTGGATTATTCATAAGAAATTTTAATCTATACTATAAAGATAATATCTCGAGTTCTAATCAATGACTTGAAAATTAAGTGAATTGCTGCTTGTTAAATCAATAAAAAAAGGCAAACTATAAACTTAGCTTGCCTTTTTCATATTTACCTTGCAATTTGTCTTTAAGAGGTCGGAGGAATTGGTTTTTCTGAAGAGGAAGTATCGTCCTTTTGGTCTACATTGGCTTTATACTGTTCTTCATGATTAATCACGACGGGTGTTTTTCCCTTATCCCGATCAAATATATTATCCAATTTTTCACTGGCATTCTGGACAAATTCAGATTCTTTTATTTCCTGAATGGTCTCATGAACTTCTTCCATAGCCTTATGACCAAGTTCTTTGGCATCTTCTATAACTCCTGCTCCAAATTCTTTTGCCTTTTGAAAGCTTTCTGAAGCTTCTTCTCTCACTTCCTGAGTTGCTTCTTTCAAGTCCTGAATGGCTTCAGATCCAAATTGTTTTGCCTTTTGTAATCCTTCCTGAGCTTCTTTCTTCAAGTCAGCTGTTTTTTCTGCAATTTCTTGTTCTGCTTTATCTATAAGGACTTCAGCTTTTGCTTTCATTTCAGCAGCTTCCTCCTTAGATTTACTAAAAATGTTTTTGAAAAAATTCTTTATTCCCATGATTTATAAGTTTGAATTAAACAAAGATTATTCTTTGGGTAGTTCCAAAGTTGGCCGATCCTTTGATGAACCATCTTTAGGAGTAACAGCTGCTTCAGGGTTTTGATCATTGGATTCCAACCATTTTTCAGCTTTTTCAAAAAAGCCTTCATGCTTTTGATCTATTGGTTTACCAAAGTCAATTTTATCATCCGCCAAGCCATCAGCATCTTTATCTAAGATCTTGTCCTCTTCATCCATCTTTTTGCTTTTTTCAACCACATCATCCACGAATTCATCGATCTTTTCTAAAGTCTGATTTGCTTTGTTCTTAATATTTTCCCTAAATTCCTTTGTGCCCTCATCCAGATCCTCCATTTTCTCTTTTACGGCTCCCCATAAAGCAGAACTTTGCTCAGCGATTTCTTTACCGGTTTCTGCAGCGAACTCTTTTGCTTTATCTACAAAATCCTTGGATTCAGATCCAACTTTTGTTTCTGAAGCATTTGGATTTGCTCCTGGTGATTCTTGTACTTTGGTTGGAAGCGAAAAATCAAGTTTATTGGCATTCTCTGTCTGAGCTTCCTGCTCATTCTTTCTAAAAAATAATGATTTAAACCAACTAACTATAGACATATATAAAGTGCTTTTCATGGCAAATTTAATGAAATTGTAGGCGATTTGCCTTCCATTATGAAAAAATCGTTTAAATGAATGATCTAATAGGAATGAGTAGGTTAAACACTAATCCAAAGTATTAAAATGGGCTTAATTCTTACCAATCACCTGGGCACTGAGCTTTGTGTTATTCCTTAACTGGAGATCAAGCGTTATCACCCAAAGTTAGGATATTTGCAAGACTATAATGTATTCCAGAGTGAAACAGGCTAACTATTTTCAGTACAGTACTCGCAAAGGGGCTGCATTTACTGAATCAGTACTTATTACAAGTTCAGATACTTTTTAAATCTGCCGAAGGAAGATAAGGAGCTACTAATACACACCAGACTTTATTTAAAAAGATGCCCTATATTTTAACTATGAATTCAATAAATGAGAATATTAAACTATCAGGCTTAATCAATTGTGATCAGCACAGGCCTGGAGTTTTTAATGTAGAAACCAACGTATATAAATTACCTATTGGTTGGCTACAAAAGCCAGAGGAAATCAGAATAATTGGTGAAACTGATGAATGGTATGTTTACAAATTACTTGAATCAGAATATGGTGAATGGGTTGGTCCAATAGTTATAAAGCGATTTTATATTCATCGTATTGGGATACATAAATCAAGGCTCTCTCATTGGTTACTATTTTAAAGTAACTCTTCATCCACTTCCTTGTTTTTAATATTTAAATAATAAAGATCATACAAAATATAATTTCCTTGATATCTACGTTGTAGTTCAGTCAATGAAATGGTGTTATTCTCAATATCTACTTGAGTAACTTTGAAAACTGTATTCGACATAAAAAGAACTTCGTCTTCCATTCTTTCTTTACCTGTCAATGGCGCTATATATTTTCCAGAACTAACTTCACACGTTTCAATTTTCAAATATAAACCACAATTTCTCCACTTTTTTATAGAAGAACTCAAGAAATTTGGAAATTGAACGGTTTCATTAATTCTATTAACAAACCATTGGATATTATTTTCTTTATCTTCATTTGCTTCATAACAAACATATACCGTTGAATTTGCTACCGATTTTAACTTGGCTAAAGCTTTGTTTAGCAAATACTCGTATAGCATAAAGCAATCTTGCCTATAATTATGGTGACTTCTTAGTTCATTATTAAGGTATTTTGCTATATGGTCTGCATAACCACTAATTATTAGAACTTCAAATTTATTTAATGTACTTTCATTAACAATTTTTTCAAAGTTTTGTGATCTATCTGAAAATATTTCATTCAGATCAAGCTCCCAAGATATCATATGTGAATTAATCACTTCATTTTCAAATTCAAGTAGTTCTTTAAATTCTTGTTCAGAAACTGAATTCATGTCCATACAATTTTTATAATGATAAATCACAACAATTATCAAAAGATCGAACTAGAAACTGTTTGAATCGCCGTGAAAGAATACTTCATAAAGTTAAATGCTTAATAGTGAGTTAAGATTTATTGCTTTTGTTTACTAATGCAAATGATTTTAGTTTACCGGAAGTATGCTCTATATTATGCCATTCAATTATCGAATTTGGATCACTAACAACATCGCCAATAAAAATTGAAGTTGCTATAAAGTCAAACATACAAAAAGATTGTTGCACTGGTACTTGAACGCTAAAAGATAGATTCAAGTTTTCTATTTTAGGATCTTTTGCATATTTTGGATTGTTACTGTCAACCGTAATAAAACCGATTCCTTTTTGCCCATCATGTAATTCAATTTTGCATCTTTGAATTATTTCAAATAAACACAGTATTAAATTATTTTTACATTTATTGAAAAAGATTTCATCATATTGAAAATCTATTTCTTTACTCAATGCAGATACACAGGTTTTAATTTCACTGAACAATGTCCTATCAGTTAGCATTTGTTCATTAGGCAAACTGACAATTTTACGTTGAATTTCTCGTAATTCATTTACAGCATTTTCGTTTTTTGCCTTATACATTCTTCCACTTTTTTGAACCAAAGAATTTATAATATAATCTTTTAATTGTTCACGATTCTTAGCTAAAGATTTTATTAAATCATCTTCGTATAATTTATCGATTCCAATTATAAATAAGAGACGAAAAACATTTTTATCTATATTATAATAATCAAGCTGATCACCATTTTTTGTAGGCATGTATTTAAATTTAGAATAAAAAATGTCAAATTCTTCATAAATGATACCCTTGTTTCTATCTGGATGAGCAACAAAATCACAAAACTCTAAAAGTTGTCCAAAACAATTTTGACGTGCGAATTCTCTTACGTTAATGAGTAAGATTTCCACATCATCAATTTCAAATTTGTTGGATTGAATTTTTGACAGCTTTTCTTTAACTTTAATTTTATTCCTTTGATTCATAACTTAATGTAATATTTAATGTTTGAAATCTATGGACTTAATTTATAAAGTAGAGTATAAGACTAAATTTTCGGATTATTCAATTTGTGTTATTTAAGTATATACTTACTCTTGTTTACAACCGCATATCTTTTATGCAAATATAATCCAATCCCATTATTCTGTCAAGGTTTCCCTTAGGGTGCATTCAAAAAATCTCCAATCTCCCCGGGTAGGGGAGAATAGTATTTTTTGAAGCAACCTTGACAGAATAAACATCGCAGGATTGGCAAGAGCATAAAAAAATATACAAGACCCAATTTGCTGAATTACTTTAAAATTAAAAATGCATTATTGTCGTAATCTGGTGTTCTACGGTGATACAATTTTTTTTATAATTTCTGTAATATGGTTTGAACTATAAGCAATTACTATTCCAGAATTTTCGGTATATCTTACTACTTCATTTGAAATTACCAATTCATTAGTTTGGGGATAATATCCACTGATAACTCCGACCAAACAAAATTTAGAACTTTTCGGATCTAATCTGTTTTTAAATAAAACGGGACCGCCAGAAAAACCAGGATTATTATGTCCATCAAGATATAATTTAAAAATTCCATTTTTTAATTGACTACCTGAAAAAACAGCTTTTTTAAATAAGGGAATTGGAAACCCATTGTTAATATTTCCATTGTCTTCATTACTTAATCCAAAAGGAAATCCCAAAAAATAACCCTCATCTCCTAAGAATAATCCTATTTCTTTTAAAGTAATACCAGTGCTTATAAAAGCTAAATCTAAAGGCTTAAGTACTATTATGTCTGTTTTCTTAATTGTATCAAAATATGCAATAACATATAAGTTGAGCCATTTGCCATCTTGCAAAATCTTTACTGAAATTTTATCATTATAATGTACATTATGAAATATGTGCTTTGCTGTAATGAAATAGTTAACCGAGTCACGCTCAATTAAAAATGAAGTTCCAGATTTATTACCATATGTAATATTGTACACGTTAGATATAACATCTCCAGAAATAAAATCTTGAGACTTAATCATTCTTGAATTAAGTAAAAAAATTAAACAAAATATTATTCTATTCATCTATAATAACAATATTAGTTTTGAAATTCATCATTTACTCGAATTTCTTCTGTTGTTGTCTTTGCAGAATGTAAATGCTTATTTAAAATTTTCTTACACATTGAGCCTTGATACAGTCATTTGTAATTGATAAAATTCCCTCATTTCCGTCTTCTGTTACAAAGTTTATCGTCAGTTCAAGAATTGGAGTCCTCATGCCTGGACAAAGGTGTTCAATAGATTATTGCCATGTACCATTTTTTGGAATGTCAGATTTTGAGCCAGTATTCGACGATCCACTAAGGGTTAATTTACTTTTAATCATTTTCTATAATTTTTGTACAGTCAGATTATAATTTCCCGCTACACATCATTTTTATGCAAATATAATTCCCTCCCAATATTCTGTCAAGGTTTCCCCTGTGGGTGCATTCAAAAAATCTCCAATCTCCCCGGGTAGGGGAGAATAGTATTTTTTGAAGCAACCTTGACATAATAGGCATCGCAGGAATGGCTTGAGCATAAACAAATTACCATTGCAGGAAGAAAAGCAAAGTAGGGGCATATAATTTTTGCATACTAGAAACTGCTTTGATATCTTAAATTCAAAGCTTTATTTAAAATTTAGATAAACCTGATCCAAATTTACTGCGTAAATTAATATCTCTTTTTCCTTTATCTCTTTCATTTTAGTTGTAACTAAATTAATCAAATGCCTACTTTTCTTTTTAAATGCACTAGTCCAAACAATTACGACAACATTTTTACTTTTCTTAATGGGCAAATCGGTAACGAAGGAAAGGTAGTCCTCAAGAGTTGTTGCCTTATTCAAATTGACTAAACTCTTAGGAGGAAATTCGCTCAATCTATTGTTATGATTCCAATCAAGATCAGATATATATTTAGGTTCAATATAGCAATTCACTAAAGACGAAACCAGAAGTGAATCTATAAAATAATGAATTTGTAGCGGTTGGATTAGATCCTTGAGAATTAGACTATCATTATAAAAATGCATTATTCTTTCAATATAAAATGCATCCGAAATAAGACATTCTTCAATTTTGTACTTAATGCAGGTAGATGAAATTCTTTCTGGTTCAACTTTTTTAATTTTTTTATAGCCTACTAAATAATTACAAGAAAATGAAATCAGTAAAATTAAAACTAAAGAGGGATACTTGCAGGAATTTACAAAATATACGGGCTGAGCAAATGATATCATTTCTTTAAAGTCTTATCTTTATTCTTAGAATGACAATGCAAAAAGGTGTAACGTAGGTTCAAAGCAAAGACATGATGCAGAAAGTTGCCATAAGTATTATGTATATATTTATCAAAGTTACCAAACGTGTAGCTGGGTACTAATGCTAATGAGCGGTTTATGTTCCAACAAGCATTAACTCTTAAATCTAAGCCGTAAAATTTGTTTCGTTCATCATAATAGTGAGACCCATTATAAACTCTTTTATGCATTACAATTCCAAGTCCAGTTTCTAATTTATTCTTATAGAAAGTATAATGCATTTGAAGTGGAATTTCAACATATCCATTGATATCGAAATCATAATTATTTTTATAGATTTGTAACGGATCAAAATAATCGTAAGTTCCGCGATAGGAATATGATATACCAGTTAAATATTTAAACTTTTTTGACAAGTAGCTAACTTCAATACCTAAGTTTGGCCAAGCAATAAATTTATAATATTTATTATATACATCATAGTATGTTCTACCAAACAAAATAGAATTGAATTTGCTATAATTAACTCCTCCAGTGACGGAAAAATTAAGCTGTGCCGACAAGTTGGCAGAATGAAAAAAGATTAACAATAGTATTTTTTTCATTTCAACCATTAATTAAGTATTGCTGACTTTTTGTTTGCTTATTTGCTGCTTTCCAATAACAATGTTGGCTATTAAGTTAAAGGATAGATAATATAACCAAGTAGGCTCGTCAATTTGTTCTGTCAAATATATAAATCCATTAATCTCCAAGATGTCTGAATATGAATTTATTATAACTCCAAAAAAACTTCTAATTGTCCTTTCATTTATTAACAAGCAGTAAAATTCCTGAAATAAAATTAATAGACCTATCCCAAATAAGTAGAATATAGTTTTATTGTGAATCCACTTGTTCAATATTCTATAACTATAATTACTAAAAATAATTTGAGGCAATACCCACCAAATTGAGTAATAAATCCATAACAACAAACCAAAGATATTTAAAAGTAAGTCCCTATTCGTAGATAACATTTCTCTTATTGCAAAGATTGCAACAAAAATAAAATTTATGACCATTGATTTTACAATCACCTTATTCATATCAAGTGATATCGTTTTTTCTTATTAAATCTTTCAAATTGGCCTAGAATTATCTATCTGTTTTGTCTGACAGGCTTATGTTGACGGGCTGCCTTAAATTGGTAATGTAAAAATGTATATCTTAAGTTTATAGCGAACACATGGTGAAGAAAATTACCATAAGTATTGTGAATATACTTATCTAAGTTTCCCAAAGTATAGCTTGTTGAAATAGCTAACGATCGATTCATATTCCAAGAATGAGAGAACCTTAAATCAAAACCAAAATACTTATTTCTCTCATCATAATATGCACTTAAAGTTTCCACTCTTTTGTGCAACACAATTCCCAAGCCTATTTCATATATATACCTATAATATGAATAATATACTTGAATCGGGACTTCTAGGTAACCATTCATGTCAATTACATATCCATCACTAAAAAATACTTTAGGAACTGCATAATCTCTACCACCTCTATAAGAATATGAAACCCCAGTTAAATATTTAAATTTATCTCTAGTATACATAATTTCAAACCCAAGGTTTGGAAACCAATGATATTTTAGATAACTTTGATACAAATTATAATAATCTCTTCCCCATAGGATTGAATTAAATTTGCTTATATTAATTCCGCCCGTTACAGCAAAATTAAGCTGGCCCAATAGACCGCTGCAGCTTAGGACTGTTACTAATAGAAACGTCAAAAAACAAGCTTTTTTTGATTTCATAATGTTTAAATTTAGTCAAATATAAGCAATAGGGGATTGATATTCCTATTAGGGCATCACTTTAAAACAATATCCTCCAAAATTATGAAACCTTGCAATCGAATCAGCTAACATCCAATTAATATAAAAAGAATCTGTTGCTTCTCTTAAAAAATCAACATTATTCTTACCACCACCATTCATTTTGGTATGTATATCATAGATGGCATTAAACTTACATTGACCTGGAAATTTTTGCTCAAAGTTTAAACAATTAAACCATATACAATAAATTCCCGGATCTTGGATTACTAATTTTGCCATTGTATAAAAGGTATCATTTTTATAATTGAAATCTCCAAGAATTAAATCTCCGTCACCAAAGTTAGAATGACGTAACTTCAAGTAGATTGAATCATCAATATAATATCCAATATTTTTACCAATGACAGATCGCCTGCTTTGATTTATGGTGTCTAATTTAAAGCATTGAATAGTTCCCAATATCTGTGTTTTTTCAAAATTGTAATACTCATTTTGATTTATTTCTCTTAAATATTTTGAAAATTTAGAGTACAACTCTATAGTATCCCCAAATCTGTAAATTGGTTTCGGTGGACTTAAATAAACCGGTATTTCAAATTCTCGGGGACAATCAGGATTGCACATTTGAAATATTAGTGAAAGTATTAAAATCGTCATTTTAGGACTATAGGACGGGATTTTAATATCAACTGAGCCCCAAATCATACCATTATTTTTCCGATAATTTATAGTATGCTAAGTACTATATATTAGTACTATTTGACAGACAATAACTTGCATTTTAGATTAGTCTGGTACGTATTTTTAGTTCCTTTTAGCGTCTTGTTTAAGCTTTTCGATATACTCATGTAGTACATTGTTGTCCTTTTCGAGAAGTGCAATCTTACTATCTAATGATGCTTTTACTTTCTTAAGTTCCTCTAGTTCTGTAACAGGACCAAGGCCTACTGCCCTAATATGATTGTCCTTGAGTACATGAATGAGAGGTGAAAGGAAGTCATGATGGCATATAATGCATGCCTCTAGTACATCGTAAATAGTACCATACCATGGGTTCTTGAAGCGCTCAACGAGTGCTGTCTTACTTAAATCCGCTCTTCTGCTAAACTCTGTTTGGGACATCCCGGGACTATTATCGATGTGCTCTTTGATCATCTTGCCTATGTGTAATCCATATTGTACCATATTGGACCTGGCTGTCCTTGTAGGCTTCTTCTTTATTGTTTTACTAGTACTTTTTTTTGGTTTAGTTGCATTCATATCTAACTGATTTTCTGCAAGATTATAATAAATTTTTCAAATACTGCAAAAAAAATGTGTTAAAAATAATCTCAATAGTACTATTTATTAGTACTTTTGTTCTAAATAATAGTTTAAATCATGCTCAGAAAACAAGCTATCGCGCGGGCTAGCAGGCGCAAAATGCTTAAGTTAAGATCTCAAAATTCTTCTACTTCCGATAACCAAATTAATAAAAAGAGAACAAGCGTATATCCAAGGCACTTTAATAAAATTAAGAGCTGGATACACGTTAATTTACCAGATCTGATTCATGTCAAAAACATTGGATTACATCTGAAAAAAGATCTTGCGGAATACGGATATACACCAAACATGTTTACACGTTGGTATAATAACGTTTCGACGATCACCCTGGATGAACTATATGATATAGCGCAGCTTCTAGGAGCTGATGTTCGCGATTTAATCTAACCCTAAATAGTTCATTATGGAATGCATCATTAATTCTCAAGTTCGTATTCGAAGGCTCAAAAATCTTTACTTTGCTATTCAACACTCCAGGCTTACTGACCAGAGATACAAAAACTGGCGTTTGATCCAAATCCAATACGAACTGGCTCATCTTATTAATGTCAAAAAATTTTTTCACAAAGTAAAATTAAATTAAGTCCATGGACCATTTTCTAATCAAACTTACTCGTCGAGACACTAATTCCGCTTTAGTCATTAATGTATTGGAGATTTTAACCTTAGAGGATGGCGAAGTCGTTCTTAAGAATGGTTCAAAATTTCAAATTCTGGAAGGGTTGGAAAAGCTCAGAAAGATCCTATCGATTGCCGGTGTTTCAATAATTGATTAATTATTAATCGTAGATCCCTTTTCAAATGCTTGATATTACCAAGTATAACAATATCGCTTTTATTCAAAACGCGATGGATGGTCAGGATGATAGTAACCCGATTCACATTGTGCGTACTCTTGACAATAATTGTATGGAGTTCCTGTTTACCGGACTCAATAACTTTGTCAAGACCTTTCGAACAAAAGATGCAAATCAAAAATGGGAGATCAAGCCTAAGCGATTAATCTATAATTTATCTGAAAACTCATCCTCTAAACCTGAACCTGGACAAGGGTATGAATTATTTATCCCGAAAGAAATCATATCCAAATATAAGGATAAAACACCAATAAAGTCTATTGTCTTAACGTACCAAACTCCTGCCGCTTACTTTGCCGCCAAAGAAGGAATTGACTGTATTGGAGTTCCGACCTGGGAAACATGGCATAATCTCAATGTAACAGAATTATTGATTGATCTGTTTGACATCATTACAGTCTGTCAGGTCGAGTCTGTAGGAATTATTATGGACGCAGATCTTTTCAAAGCAGAGTGGAAAGAGGGTCATGATATGGCTGAGAAACCGCGAGCCTTATATCGGGTTCTGGAGCGTTTTAAAAATGTTCTTAGAAATTACTCTGTTGACTTGTTTTGGTATTATGTCCATCCGGATCTGATTACAAAAGATGGTACATTCCTTGGTTTAATTGAGGCTTATCATGATTCTCCTGAAAATATGAATAATCTCATTTCAGATTTTCAGAATAAAGTTGGGCCTCGTAAAATACTGGTAAGGCAGAACATCACTAAGATGGGCCTTAATCAGATCAAGGAAGAATTTGCCATACACAAGGATGGTGCTGAATTCTTCGAACGACACAGGGCCCTGATTGGAATGGAAGAGTTTGTTTTTAATAAACAAATCTATCAATACAATCTCGATACCAATAAAGCTGAATTTGTGAGGAGCGCAGAAGCAAATTCATTCATAAATGTTGGAGGAACTTACTATCGGAAGAATGTAGAATATGATGAATACAAACATATTTACCCTAAACTTGATCGGTTTCCTGTCTCTGGATTTGCTGCAAAGTTCTCTCACTATAGTAAGGAAAAAATAGAAAAGTTAAAGCGCGACATTCCATATTTTGACAAATTTGGAAATCTGCCGGAACACATTAATTATGAATCAAACTGGACAGTTGAAGATGATGAAGATGGCAACTTAACACGTTTTTACAACACATATAGTAGAATATCCCATAAACCTGTTAAGGGTGATTGTTCGCTTTCGCTTGAATTTATTAAACATGTATTTGGTACACATACCATACTTCATAAAGGTCAAACAATTCATGGATGGGAGCTTGGCCTTGACTATATAAAGCTTTTGTATGAACGACCATTGGAGTTTCTTCCAATTCTTTGCCTGATTTCCCAAGAACAAAAGACTGGTAAGTCTTCATTTCCTGAATGGATGAAAGCCATATTCCAGGAGAACTGCATTAAAGTTCCGGCTGCAGATGTATCTGGTCGTTTCACTTCCTACTTTATCAGTAAACTTCTAATTTATATTGAGGAAGCTTTGATAAGTAAGAAAGAAGATGTTGAAAAATTCAAGGATCTGGTCGTATCCACTCGTGGTAAGCACGAAGAAAAAGGCTTGAGTGCTGTTGAGCTTAGCACATTTCTTAAAGTCATTCTAACCTCTAATAATGAGCGATCATTTGCTCCAATTGGTGATGATGATGTTCGGTTCTGGGTTCGAAAACTGACTACCATTCCGGGGGGGCCAAAGTATGATTTTAAAAGAAAGCTATATTCAGAAATTCCAGCTTTTCTTTATCACTTACAGGATCGTCCATTTGTTACAGAATGGGAAGATCGCGGATGGTTTCATAAGGCACTTATCCATACCGAAGAACTTAGTATAATACGAGAAGCCTCAAAATCTGGTAATGAAAACCTTATCCGGGAAGCAATAATGAATTATATGATCACTCACAGGCTTCTGTGGTGTGAATTAACTCTATCTGATATTAATGGCCTCATTGATGAAATGCAGCTACCTAAATCTAAGATTTCATATTACGTTACTGTAGTTCTTGGCATCCCTTCCAATAACATGCCTCACTATTATCTATACTATCAGAAAACCTCAACCACAACTGGCGAAACAACCGAAGCAATAAAAAGAGCTGGTAGGACATTTACGTTTCTAGCAAGAGACTTTTTCAGTGCATCTCAAATCTTCAATGAGTATTATATCATGGATGAAGAAAGTGAACAGGAATGTACTCATGAGCTTTCTGAACTTGTCAAACACGAACAATTAGAAAAGAAAAGGGGAGTGATGCCCCATAATATTCTAGCAGTTCAAACTCAAAGTGTTTGGATTGAAAGAGTCACTATTAATCATGAAAAATATGCTGAGGTTCGACAGGTATGGGACAATAAAACTATTAATTCTTTCATCACGCTTCAATTACTTCTTAAAAAGACCGAGATAGAGACCCTTCCTTTCTAATTTTTATTATTATTCTGAAATCAATTACTTCTAGTTTAAACTGATACTTTAGTCAATTAGACTAATACCACACTTAATTTTTTCAATTGGAAATTTAGCGCATAATTATTGCTAATCTATTCATTAACTATATATATAATTTACTTATATATACTAATGTTACTATATCAAAAAATAACCATTTTAGGTTAAAAAATCGAGACCATTTATGTAGGCTTATTCACAATAAGATAACAAGTTCTATTAACAATTATCTACCCTAGTGAATTTTAACGATTTAATGAATAATTTGTAGTTTGTAGTAGAATTTGTAGTAAGCCTGATTTTCTACTACAAATATAATATTTTCTATCTAAATAATTAATAATTGTAGTATATTATTCTGAAATATTCGATTTTACAATTTTGAAGCTTACTACAAATACTTACTACAAATTTTTAAAACCTACTACAAATG
>CAZHNF010000034.1:0-33330 GCA_964533625.1 uncultured Saprospiraceae bacterium
TGAATCAATTTTATTCTCAGCTCCATACACTTTCTGCACTGGTGGTCCCACTTGGGCTCGAACCAAGGACCCTCTGATTATGAGTCAGATGCTCTAACCAACTGAGCTATGGGACCTGTACCTACTAGTTACTTTTTATATTTTTAAAGCGACTTCTTCAAGTTGCTTATTTTACTTTACAGTTCATAATTCATTCTAACAAACCTCCGATAAAATCCAAAAATCTAATGCGAAGAAGGAACTCTAAATTAAGTTAATAGTCCCTGAAAAACAGTCATTTACAAGTAAAACCAAAGTTTTATCGCATTAAGGTTTTGGAATGATATTTAACCGTCATCATCTATCAGGCTGCAAAGGTAGTTTTTTATATAGAATAAAATATAATGTTCATTTCACAAGAGAAGAATAGTTCTAAATTCTTAGTTAAATCTTGAATACTATATCTTATCAACATCTTCCCAATAGATCAACTTTGTTAAAACCCTTCCCACTGCACCTAATGTATTTGGATCAATGGCATTCATATCGTCTTTTTGGGTATGCCAATGCGAAACAAATCCAGTTTTACTCCCAATAGGTCTATTGATAATGTCAATCATAGGTATTTTCGCATCCCTATTTACAAAAATGTGATCATCTACTATACCGTTGCCCGGAGCATCTAAAAACATCTTTTGTACACCCTCATCCTTTGCTATTGTCCAAACCTTTTCAATCACTTTTGGAGCGAAATTAGTCGAATAATACTCTTTATTAAATTGTGGATTTGCCGCTCCAACCATATCAAGCAGAACTCCATAATCAGCTTTATAACCTGAAACATGAGGATTTTTAGACCAGTATTGACTACCGAGGCACCAGGTTTCTATATTTTCCTCACCTTCAGTTCCATAATCTTCTGCATCAAAAAATATGAGGTCTACTCCCAATTTGCTTAACTTATGTTCATTAAATATCCTGGATAATTCTAATAAGATACCCACCCCACTACCACCATCATCAGCACCGAGAATTGGAGTATGATATTTGGAAGTATCTGCATCCTGATCCGAAAACGGCCTTGTATCCCAATGAGCAGCTAGAATTATTCTGTGCTTTGAGTCAGGATTAAATGAACCAATGATATTTGTAGCTGAAAGCTCTTTACCATCGAATGTTTTAGCCTTAAAGTCTTGCTGAATGACTCTGGCACCATGGTTCGTTAATTCACTAACAATCCATTCTTTGCACTTTTGATGTCCCTCAGAACCTATAACCCTAGGCCCGAAACCTACCTGAGTCCTAACAGCAGCATGTGCTTTAGCTTGATCAAAGACCGGAGATTGGGCTTTTTTATCCTTTTTGCATGATGCTATAAATAGCATTAAGCTAAGAGATAGATAAAAATAAGCGGGTGACATATTTTTCATGAATCAATAACAATAAATTGAATGAGCATATTGCAAAAAAGGCTGGACTTTATCCAGCCTCTTGTTGACCCATAAGGATTCGAACCTTAACAGACAGAACCAAAATCTGTAGTGCTACCGTTACACCATGGGTCAATCTTCAAACGGAGCGCAAAATTAATATGTCAGAACTATATCCCCCATAATGAACCAGTATTTTTTACAATAAGGCAACAGAGTTCTAATAATCAGGGTCTTACAGATATAACTTATTGTCCTGAGTACTCCATGAAATTACTGATTTTGTAAAGATCAGGGTTTTCACCTAGTATGATGAGGTTCTTAGGTCAGACCTTTGTACTGTTCATTCCAAATGAATCGAAAGATGTAAAGCAGAGTTTTAGCTCCCCCCAAACAAAAGGCGGTCCCAGGGATCGCCTTTTGTTATTTTTGCAGTCCTTAATTAATTAGTAGGTTCAGCAGATGCATCTCAAGTCTTTATTTCAAATGATAATTGTTACCCTGATCTGTAGCTCAGTCCAGGCTCGTAACCTTTATGTATCTTCTTCAAAAGGAAATGATAAAAACGATGGAACAAGTCTTGAAGGTGCTTTTAAGACCATTCAATATGCAGCTCAGGTCTGCCAACCTGGTGATACCATATTGATTGCAGCTGGAATTTATCAAAGCAATTTCAAACACTTATTGAAAATTGATCGCAGTGGATTACCTAATCAATGGATAGTCTTTAAAAATCTCGAAAATGAACGACCTATTTTATATGTTTCAAACGAAACCGGAATTTACTTTCATTGGGTTGCCTATGTCGCAGTAGAAGGATTGGAAATCACCATACATCCTGATTTTGCATCCAAAAATATAAACCCTGACCAACCTTCTAATCTTACATCCAAAGGAATAGGTGTTCTAATAGAAAGATCCCGAGATGATATAAATCTAAATCATCACTTAAGAATAAAAAATTGTTACATCCATCATTGCCCCGGAACCGCTATTGATGTTTTTTCCTGCGATTATCTCGAAATTAAATACAATATTATTCATGCTAATGGCCAGTTTAATATGGTCAATAATTATGGTATTCGATTGCAATTCCTTGCATCCTTTGATCAACAAAAAACAGATCATATCTCAATAACACACAATTCCATCAGTGAACAAAGACAATTGGGCTCACTGTCCAAAATAAATAGTTCTTGTGAAGAAAATTATGGCGCTTCGGGTATTGTTATAAGAAATAACCGATTCGATCCTGTCATAGCCTTGAAAACAACTTATACTTTACCTATTCATATTAGTAATAATATCATTTATCTAAATGGCGGTGAAGCCATTGACTTATTCGAAACCAATTCCATAACCATTGATAATAACACGATTTATCAAAATAACCAAAATCTCGAATCTACTTGTGGTGAAATAGTCATGAATAGAATTAAAGATGTAAAAATTTTCAACAATATTATTTTCACAAGATTAAACATGACCGGTAGCCTGGTTTCAAATTTTGAGAATGTTCAATTTAGGAACAATCTTTATTACAATACGTCCCGATACCACAAAGGAGAAAAAGACCTGATCTTAGATCCCCTTTTCACTAAAACAGATTTGCATAGTGGTGAATTTAATTTTGATCTTCGACCTAAGAGTCCGTGTATTAACACCGGAATTTTAGATCAACCTGAAGCCGTTGATTATAGTGGGACTAAACGAGTTATAAATGGGTATATAGACCTCGGGGCGTTAGAATACACCGGAGCGTTACCTAGTTCGCGTGATCACGATCTGATTAGACTGGACAAACGCCATATGATTGTGAGTTGGCAACATAGCTATATACAAGGTACTGGACAAATAATTATTCAAAACAGTAAAGGTGATAAGTTCTGCGCTCGACTTTTCAATTCTAAAGGTATTCTGATGGAGCAATTTTTAGAAGTTGATGGATCCAAGCAAGGGGTGGAATTCGATGTTAGTGGATTACCTAATGGAATGTATTTTATAATGGCCTATTCCCGTACGGATAAAACATATACTCGGTATAATGTTATTAATGAATTTTCAAACATGTTAAAGAAGTAATGATTTATTATCGGTTAAGGAATTGATTTCACTTTAATACAATAATTTATTTTAACATCCATTAATTCTTAATAGCATCTACCCCCGGTAGTATTTTTCCTTCCAATAGTTCCAGCATGGCTCCTCCACCGGTGGATACAAAACTTACCTTACTGGCAAGATTGAATTTATTAATAGCAGCTACTGAATCCCCACCACCGATAAGACTAAAAGCACCATTGGCTGTTGCATCCGCTACGGCATGTGCTATACTCCTAGTGCCCTCCTGAAAATTACTCATCTCAAAAACTCCCATAGGTCCATTCCATACAATGGTAGAAGATTGCAACACTATTTTCTTAAAAAGTTCAATAGTTTTAGGGCCGATGTCTAATCCCATTAAGGAATCCGGAACCGCACTTGATTCTGTAACTTGAACTTTTGAATTATTGTTGAATTCTTCTGAACAAACGGAATCAACTGGAAGATGAATTTTACAATTTTTTGTATTCGCTTTTTCAAGTATTGAATGCGCTAACTCTATTTTATCTTTTTCACACAATGATTTGCCAATTGAAATCCCTTCTGATGCTAAAAAGGTATATGCCATTCCGCCACCAATAATTATATGATCACATAGATCAATCAAATTATTCAGCAGTTCTATTTTATCACTCACCTTAGCTCCACCTATTATGGCTGTTAAAGGTCGATTTGGATTGTTTAGAACTTTTTCAGCATTATCTAATTCGGCCTTCATTAAAAATCCAAAGAATTTATGATCCTGATCGAAACTTCTGGCAATTGTTGCAGTTGTAGCATGTTCACGGTGCGCCGCTCCGAATGCATCGTTAATATAATAATCGCCCAGTGAAGCTAGGGTTTTTGCCCAGACCAAATCACCTTTTTCTTCTTGTTTTTGAAATCTTGTATTTTCCAATACCAAAATTTCGCCATCCAATAATTGTGAAATTTTATTCACAGTATCAGTTCCACCACAATCTTCAGCAAACGTAACTTTTGTATTCACCAACTCGGATAATCGCTGCGCCACAACCCTTAATGAAAATTTTTTAAGATTTATGGTGCCATCTTCCTTCAATTCTTTTAAAGGTCGACCTAGATGGGACATCAGTATAATTTTTGCCTTTGATGCTATCAAGTGATTGATGGTAGAAAGAGACTTAACGATTCGCGTATCGTCGGTAATAATTCCATCGGCATTGATTGGAACATTAAAATCAACCCTAAGGAGAACTTTTTTTGATTGAAAATTAGCATTCATATTGCAAATCTAATTCAGTATACTGAAATTATAAATGCTCCGTATTGCATTGATGACTTATTAACGAGGGGAATTGATACTCTTTCGCAATTAAATATTATTGGCCACTCGTTGACACATATTCGCCAATCGATTGCTATATCCGCTTTCGTTATCGTACCATGCAACCACCTGTAGTTTATTTCCTTGTGCTTCGGTAAGTTCAGAATCAAAAATTGAGCTGTGAGGATTGCCAATAATGTCTGTTGAAACTAAAGGGGCTTCACTGTATTCTATAATACCAGAATAGCTTGTTTCCGAAAGATTTTTAAATAATGCATTAATTTCAGCTTTTGTCACTTCTTTGGATAAAATACAAAACAACTCAATTAATGAACCGCTGATCACGGGTACTCGATAAGATGAAGCAAATAATTTACCTTTTATATCCGGATAAACCTGTTCCACCGCTTTACCAGCACCGGTACTGGTCGGAATAATATTTTGCGCTGCTGCCCGTGCTCGACGGAGATCTTTATGAGGAGCATCTTGTAATCGTTGATCTTGAGTATAAGCATGAATGGTATTCATCGTGGCAAACTCGATTCCAAAGTTTTTATCTATAATTTTAATAATCGGCGCAAGACAATTAGTGGTACAGGATGCATTTGAAACAATTAATTCTGATGAAGATATTTTATCCTCGTTTACTCCGGCTACGTAAGTTGGTATTGAATTATCTTTAGGTGGAGCAGAAAGTACAACTCTTTTAGCGCCTGCCGAAAGATGAGCTGACGCAGTATCAGAGGTGAGATAAATGCCAGTACATTCTAAAACAACATCAATACCTAATTCCTTCCATGGAAGTTGTCCAGGTTCTTTGATAGCATAACATTTTATATCCTGGTTAAGCACATTAAAGCCATTTTCTGTTATTCGAATAGGATCCTCAAACTTTCCATGAGAACTATCAAATTTCAATAAATGAACCAAAGTCGGTATATCGGTTAAGTCATTGACAGCTACGACTTCAAGCTCAGGGTTTTTAATCAATTCTCTGAAAGTGAGTCTTCCAATCCTACCAAAACCGTTAATGGCTATTCTTTTCTTCATAATGATTGCTTATTGACATTTGAATATATTAACAAAATGACCTCAAAAAGTTTAAGCCATTAGGGTTTTGAAATTATATTTGCAGCTCTTTTCGAAAATCTGCCCCGTTCGTCTATCGGTTAGGACATCAGATTTTCATTCTGGTAAGAGGGGTTCGATTCCCCTACGGGGTACATATATAATAAAATAAATTATTTAAAACCATTGATAATCAATGGTTTTTCTTTTTTGTCCAGAGACAAAATTCCATGAGCCTCCAATCAGAAATAATTAAAAGAAGAACCTTCGGAATTGTATCGCATCCGGATGCCGGTAAAACTACCCTAACTGAAAAGTTACTTCTATTTGGAGGTGCTATCCAAGTTGCAGGTGCTGTAAAATCAAATAAAATCAAAAAACACGCTACTTCAGATTTTATGGAAATTGAACGTCAGCGTGGGATATCAGTGGCGACTTCTGTAATGGCTTTCCCTTACAGAAATCTTCAGATTAATATTCTGGATACGCCCGGACATAAAGATTTTGCAGAAGATACTTATCGGACCTTAACGGCGGTTGATAGCGTAATTGTTGTAATTGATGTCGCCAAAGGGGTAGAAGAACAGACGGAAAAACTGGTTGAAGTTTGCAGAATGAGACATACTCCTATCATTGTCTTCATCAACAAATTAGATCGAGAAGGAAAAGATGCTTTTGACTTGTTGGATGAGGTGGAGTCTAAACTTAAATTAAAAGTTACTCCACTTTCCTGGCCCATTGGGATTGGTCAGGACTTTAATGGAGTCTATAGTTTATATGAAAAAAAATTCATACATTTTCGTCCTCATGGAAAACAAGATGAAGACAACATTACTGAAATTAAAAATACCCAGGATCAAAAATTAAAAGATCTGGTTGGACAAAGATTGTTTGATACTTTTCAACATGACCTGGATACTATTCATGGAGTTTATCCGGAATTTAACCGCGAGGATTATTTAAGTGGCAAAATATGTCCTGTGTTCTATGGCTCAGCTGTAAATAATTTTGGCGTCCGCGAGTTGCTTGATTGTTTTGTAGAAATCGCTCCTACACCAAGATCCCGTGAGACTGAAGAACGTGTAATCTTACCAGATGAAGAAAAACTCAGTGGGTTTGTTTTTAAAATTCATGCGAATATGGATCCCAAGCATCGCGATCGCATAGCTTTCTTTCGAATCTGCTCCGGTGAGTTTAGGAGAAATACTAATTACTATCATGTGAGACTTCAACGTCAATTAAAATTTTCAAATCCAACCTCATTTCTAGCAGCCAGAAAAGAGGTCATTGATGAAGCCTATGCCGGAGATGTAGTCGGATTATACGACAACGGGAATTTTAAAATTGGAGATACTTTAACAGAAGGAGAATCATTACACTTTAAAGGTATTCCGAGATTCTCACCTGAAATATTTAGATATGTTGACAATGCAGATCCTTCTAAATTCAAACAATTTGCGAAAGGGCTTGAACAGCTTATGGATGAAGGTGTCGCACAAATGTTTATCAAAGAGGAATCTCAAAGAAAAATTATTGGAGTTGTTGGAGCATTGCAATTTGATGTAATACAATATCGGCTTGAGCACGAATATGGGGCTAGCTGCTCGTATGAACCATTGCAATTGCATAAAGCACTTTGGGTACATTCCAATGATCAAAAGAAGATTGAAGAATTCAAGCAGCGAAGAAAAAAAGATATCGCACGTGATATTGATGGCCAACTTGTATTTTTAGCTGATTCTGCCTGGACACTAAAACTAGTTCAAGAGAATTTTCCAGAATTAGGTTTTCATACCAGCAGTGAATTTGAGGAGTAGCGTATATTAAATAAACTTTTTTCCTTCATTTTTCATTTATAAAAAAACGACATTTTTATGCTTAAGATACTTTTGTTGTCGATTCCGCTTTTTATTTTGATTTCCTGCGATACCAATAAAAATAAAGTAGATCGAAAAGCCTTAGAAAATGAGGTTATAAATACAGAAAAAGAGTTTAACAATTTACTAATAAAGGAAGGAGCGGCTGTCGCCTTTTATACATTTGCATCAGATAATGCCGTAATTAAAAGACAAAACGATTCCCTTATCATTGGTAAAGATGCTATTAAAAATTATTATTCTCAATCCATTCATAAAAATTCTACGGCTACCTGGACACCTACTTTTATAGATTTATCCAAAGACGGAAGCATGGCTTATACGTATGGGAACTATACCTGGACTATGAAAGATTCACTGGGTGAATCAAAAGAATTCAAAGGTGTATTTCATACGGTATGGAAAAAAATGGATGATGGAAAATGGAAGTATGTCTGGGATTAATGAATCGACAGTAATGAAGAAAAATGTGTCTGCCGAAACGGCAATAAGTGTAATTCAATCTGGTCATAGAGTTATTATTCATGGAAGCGCCGCTACACCTTTAACGCTTACTAAGGCATTAGGTGAAAGGGCAAGACATTTAAAAAAAGTAGAAATAGTTTCCCTGACAACACTAGGCGAAATGAATCTTTTATCAGAAGACTATCCAGAAAGTTTTTACATAAACTCCCTTTTTGTATCGGCTAATACACGAGCTGCTGTAAATGATGATCGCGGAGATTACATTCCTATCTTTTTAAGCGAAATTAATCAACTCTTTTCAACACCAGAATTCAATGTGGATGTTGCAATGGTTCATGTCTCACCACCTGATCAGCATGGTTATTGTTCACTTGGAGTAAGTGTGGATATTATCAAAGCCGCAGTAAACAATGCTAATCTAGTCATTGCCCAGGTTAATCCCAAAATGCCCAGAACACATGGGGATGGTTTTATTCATTGTGATAAAATTGATTATATGGTTGAAACCGATCATGAACTTCCTCAGGTAAATTATTCAGATCATTGTAATGAAACGGATGTAACTATTGCCAAAAATGTAGCCTCCATCATTGAAGATGGCTCAACTTTGCAACTTGGAATAGGCTCTATTCCGGATGCTGTACTTCGCGAATTAAAAAATCATAAAGACCTTGGAATACACACCGAGATGTTATCCGATGGTGTCATTGATCTCATTGAAAGTGGAGTAATCAACAACCGCTTTAAGAAAAAGCATAAACAGAAGTTGGTTACTAGTTTTGCTATTGGTAGCCAAAGATTATACAAGTATTTAGACAACAATCCAAATTTCGCTTTTTTGGAATCAGAATATGTCAATAATGCTTACGTCATTGCCAAGAATCCAAAAGTTTGTGCCATTAATAGCGCTATCGAAATAGATCTCACCGGGCAAGTATGCGCGGATTCCATTGGAACCTATCAATATTCAGGAGTCGGAGGACAAATGGATTTTATACGAGGTGCAGCTTTGTCGGAGGGAGGTAAACCCATTATCGCAATGAACAGCACTACATCGAATGGGGAAAGTAAAATTGTTCCCTTTCTAAAGTCAGGAGCGGGAGTTGTAACAACACGTGCTCATGTTCATTATGTTATTACCGAATATGGATTAGCTAATCTCTTTGGTAAAAATCTCAAACAACGAGCTTATTCATTAATTGAAATAGCCCACCCCAATCATCGGGAATCTTTAGAAAAAGAATGTTATACTAGATTTGGGCCAAGATGAAGTTGGATATTTCTGCTATTTGGATTTTTCTAGCCGGCTTAGGGTTCTTTCTTTATGGAATGAACCAATTGGAAAAAGTTCTTAAAAATATACCGGGCAGATCTTTCAAATTATTCATTAAAAATAACACCAACAACCTTTTTAAGTCAATTTTAGGAAGTGCCGTAATTACCGGAATTGTTCAAAGCAGTTCCGTAATCTCACTAATCACTTTATCTTTTGTTGAAGCAGGTATCATTCCATTTCGAAATGCTTTAGGAGTTATACTTGGCGCTAATCTTGGAACTACTTTTGATAGTTGGATTATTGCCTTTATTGGTTTTAAATTAAATATCCTGAATTATGCCATCCCATTTATAGCGGTTGCAGCCATTGGTTTATTTGTATTTGATAAGAAGGAAAACTGGAAAAACATATTTGCCGTATTCCTTTACCTTGGGTTTTTATTCATGGGGATAAACTATATGAAAGATGGTGCATTAACGATTGCGAAAGACTTTCAACTCAATCAATATACGAATCATGGAACTTTAACTTTTGTATTCATCGGATTTGTACTTACCACGATGATTCAATCCAGGTCAGCCAGCATAGCCATAAGTCTATCTGCATTGTATGCTGGAATTATTCAATTTCCTCAAGCCGCTGCTATGGTTATTGGCGCGGAAGTTGGCACTACCGTTAAGACATTGCTTTGGAGCATGAAAGGAAGCATTGATAAAAGAAGAGTAGGTTGGGCAAATTTCATATTTAATTTGTTTACGGCGTTGATCTCAACATTAATGTTAAATCGCATTATAGATGTTATTGAAAATATAATCTATATTCGTGATCCGTTAATTGGACTTGTCTTTTTTCAATCTACTATAAATTTATTATCCATTATCATCTTTATTCCTTTTGCCAACCTTTTTGCTAAATGGATCGAAAAACTTATCGTCAAAAAAAATACAGACGAATTATCTTTTGCTAAACAAGATTTACCTTTAATTCCTACCTTAGCCGTTGAGGCACTAAGCCATGAAGGGAAAAATCTTTTTTCAAAAACCAGACAATATTGCCATAAGCTATTATGTCTTGATGAGAATGGCCAATCGCAACTTACACATCGAGAAGATTTAGAAAATCTTTATAGCCGTATTAAGAAAACAGAAGGTGATCTTAATGAATATTTTATCAAATTACCTACTCATAATATGATAAAACATGAGATCCAACATCTTACTATAACATTAAGTGCTATTCGTAGAATCGTGTATGCCGCTAAATCGATAAAAGATATACAACACAATTTAATTAATTTTGACTCTTCCATTGATGACTTTATACATGACCAACGAAAGTTAATCCACGAAATGTGGTTGATTTTTGAAGATGAGCTGACAGACCTTATCAAAAACCAAAATTTAACCGACTATTTAAAATTATATCACGAAATGATCGAACGACGAAATCTATGGAATGATCAAAGGAGATCGGACGTATTGCAAAAATTAAGAAGTCATGAGATCAATGAGTTAGATGCTTCAACTTTGCTCAATGTCTATCGGGCCTTGTACACTTGTAAAAAAGCATTACTTAAAGCTATATTAGAACTTCATCAGTTGGATATGCAAGAGCTGCCATAAATAAGTTAAAAAATGGTTTTAACTTTTCAATTATTGCGCACTATCTTTTTTTAACTTTTTTCTTTCTTCTTTTTCTTTCTTTTTAAAATAGGGTCTAAGTAAAAAGTTGCTTTGAAGTGCTTCCATATCTTCTGCAAAGGAAGCTGTACCTTTTTCAATATTTTCTAAGGTGCGTTTCAACCGATTAGCTGAGATTGAATCTTTTAAAATGGTATGTAGCGCACCATTCTCATTTTGAATGTCCTTCGAAATTTGATTAACACTTTGATTTAAGTCTTGTAAGACCTTATTGGCATTTGTTTCTATAATACGAAGTTGACCAATAGTCCTTTTTAGCTCTCCTGCCATGGAGGTATCAGTAAGTAAGGTTGCAATGGTACCAGTTCCTTCTGTAACTGTTTTAAGGGTCTGGATTGCATTGGAGGCAAGCGTATTAGCTTTAACCGTGGTCTCCTTCAGATTAGCAAAAGCAAGGGATAGGTTTGTAGATAGACTTGAATCATTTAGAATTCGATTAAGTTCACTACTTTTTCTTATTAGTTGCAAGGTCAAGAGTATTTCATCGGTAATATCACCTATGTTTTGGTTTGTGCGATCAAGTGTTCTAAGCATAGACTCTGTATCAACTTCTTCAATTGAATTAATCAATTCGCCTCCTTCGACAAAATCAGCCATTTGATCACCTGGTGATAAGTTAATGATCCGATTCCCAATAAGACCGTCGGTTCCGATGGAAGCCACTACATTTTTTCGAATATAGGTTTTCATATCCTTCTTCATGCTCATAAACACTTCTATCGTGGTATCATTGAGAATTTTTATGCTACGAACATTACCCACATCAATTCCATTGAATCGAACATTATTGCCTACCAGAAGTCCATTAATATCTCTGAAATGCGTTGTCAATTCCAAACGATTGCCAAAAAATGATCTATTCCTGCTTAACATATAAAGAGCAACAATAAGTACAACCAAACCTGTTAGAACAAATATTCCAAGTCTTATTGCATCAAATGCTTGTTTTTTCATCTGGACTTTAGAGGTTTGAAATGTTGATTTAAAAACTTTTTCTGTTAAACAAAATCATTGCAAAATTAATGAAAATAAGGAATAATTTTTTCGTCTTTAGAATTCATGAGTTCTGAATAAGTTCCAATAACATGACACTTACCATCGATGAGTACGGCTATACGGTCTGCGGTTAACCTTACACAGTGCATATCATGACTAATGATCAGTGATGAAGTTCCATATTTTTTCTTTATTTTATTGATCAGCTCAATGATCTCAAGGCTGGTGATTGGATCAAGCCCTGTAGTGGGCTCATCATATAATATTATATCTGGCTTAAGGATCAACGTCCTTGCAAGTGCAATTCTTTTTCTCATTCCACCTGAAAGCTCAGCTGGAAGCATGTCTATAGTATGCTCTAAACCTACATTAGCCAATGCCTCTTCAATTAATCTGTTTTCTTCTTCCATACTGAGTTGTATGGTGTGTCGGCGTAAGGGAAATTGTAAGTTCTCTCTAACTGTCATCGAATCATAAAGCGCATTACTCTGAAATAAAAATCCAACGCGTACCCGAAGGTGGTCCAATGATTCATGCGTCAGATTCAGAACATCTTGTCCTAAGACCTGAATTGATCCTTTATCTGGTTCCATTAATCCAATAATACATTTGATCAGTACAGATTTTCCGGATCCTGATTTTCCTAATACGACTAGATTTTCTCCTTTGAGTAGAAATAGGTTAAAATCAATTAGTACTTCATTACTAGCAAAAGCTTTGTATAAATGATTTATTTCTATTACCTTCTCGATTTGATCAGATTGATTTGGCAATACATTTGTTTTGGAACTTTTTTCTAAACTTATCATTGATCCTTAGTATTGAAAAATATCAGCAATTTGAACAGCTATCAGATCAATAATAAAAATAACCACTGAAGATAAGACCACTGAGCTATTGGCAGAATGTCCAACTCCTTCAGTTCCCTTATCAGAAAAATAACCTTTATAACAACCAATGATTCCGACAGCAAATCCAAAGAAGAAGGTCTTAATAAAAGCCGGAATAAAATCTATGTATACTAAGTTTTCAAAAACTTTTCTATAGAACAATCCAATGGTCAAAGGTTCGTATAGATTCTCTCCAAGATATGATCCATATAAGGCAATCGCATCCGCGATTAGAACCAAAACTGGAAGCATTAATGTTGAAGCTAAAGTTCTGGTTACCACCAGATATTTAAATGGATTTGTTCCACTTACCTCCATGGCATCAATTTGCTCAGTGACCTTCATAGATCCTAACTCAGCACCAATGCTGGAACCAATTTTACCTGCAAAAATCAAAGCTGTAAGAATTGGGCCAATCTCACGCACGATAGATATTCCAACCATGGCAGGAATCTGAACCTCTACACCATATTTAACCATAGTAGGTCTAAGTTGCATGGTTAGTACCAATCCAATTATAAATGCAGTTAGTGCAACTAATGGAAGTGACTTATACCCTAAAACATAACATTGCTTAATAAATTCTGAAAATTCATATCTTGGTTTAAACCCTTCTTTGAATATTCTAGCAGCAAAACTGGATAATTTTCCAGTCTCTTGTAGAAATTCTTTAAAATCCTGAGGCAATTCCATATTCTGTACAAACCTATGATAAATTTAATCAATAAAATTAAAAAAAGTTTATACAATTGAGTTATCTCTTTTTGATTCTAAAAACCAAGGTTCGAGTACTAATTAATTGAAAAATAGTATTCTGGGAGGCGATATTTTATTTTTATAAATGAAAAATATCATTTAACTAATGTCAATAATATTAATATTAGAATAAAGTCCAAGGTACGATTTGATAGAAAGGTAATAATTACAGAGAAGCTGCTAATTCAAGTAAGCCTTGAATGAACCCTTGTGATATTCTGAATGTAATTAAATAAAAAATCCCCAAACATTGAAGCCTTTGCTAATATTCAGGGAAGTTAGTTATATAGTAGGGCAAAACACGAAGACCTTAACACTGTACATAATAAAGCATTTAAAAAAGGGGGCAAGATGCCCCCCACTCTAACATTTACTTTTATTATGACCCGTACATAAAGATTACGGTATGATTACCTTTTGAATAATTTCATTTAATTTCAAAATATAAACTCCTGAAGGAATCCCTTGTACATCTGCAGATTCCTGATCAAAGCCACTAAGAACAAGTTCACCTTTGATGCTAAAAAGTCCAAAAGATGTATATGCCTTTCCAAAATTAATTTTACCTCCAAAAACTGGATTGGGATATACCTTAGCCTTATCGATATTACTTACTTCTTTTACAGACACTGTAAGATTAGCCAAAACAGGGTTACAGATGAATTCTGCACCATCTAATGCCGGAGATCCTACAACAGGACGAAAATCTGGGTTGACGGAAGAGGCTAATGGTTGAACAAGAACTGTTCCTGTTGTAAAAGGCACAGGGTTAATATTATTACTCAAGCAGCCTGATTGCCTAACCCATGCGTTTAATGCATTTAATTTGTTGCCACTTCCACTCGCTCTTGCAACTTCAACAAGTCCATTAGCTGTTGTATCCGTGGTGCTGGTGAAAGCCGCATCAGTATTTACAATTAGATTATTATTAAAATACAATTGTCTTTCTTTATTATCAACACTCGGTTGATTAATAATTCCTAATAATGTATTGTCATTGGTATTTCTCAAACTACTGTCTCCATCAACCATTAAGAAATTTCTGTAACCCATGAATATACTATTCACAATTCTCAAACCAGAATTTCTACGAATTCTTGCTCCTCTTCTGAAAGCAGCTCTGGTTGCAGAACTCATATCACTATATTTACTGCCAACCGGCACCGGCCCTACCATTGTAAAATTTGAAAATACTGCATTTGTGTAAGGCTTAACATTAGCTGTTCCTGTTGCTTCATTATCGGATTCAAATCCCTCTGAAGTTGATGCTCCAGACGGAAGACTATAAGTTAAGTCATAGTATGACGTATCTCTTATAGCAATTCCAAATTGATTAATACCTGAATAACCATTGTCGGTATCAAAATCATCATCAGTTCCTTTATAAGCAATAAGGTATTTACTATTTACGCTACCTCCAAACCACTCGAATGAATCATCGTTGCTATAACTCACCTGAATATGATCGATTTTTGTTTGTGATCCAACAGTGCCAAGAGTAAGAGCATTTACTTCTTTATTGGCTTCAAATGCTAGGCCTGCAAATTCAATTCTCATATACTGCAATACTCCTGAATTGTCATTTGGCTGAGATCCACCGAATTTTGCAAGTGTTGGATCAAATGTTACGTTGTTGAATCCTTCCATCTGAACATTGTCAAAAGTTGCATTACTCAAATTATGAATAGAACGTCCAGCTATTAAAATTCCGCCCCAGTCACCTCTATTTCTTTCACCAGGAAGTTTGTTAGATGTAAATACAACAGGACTATTTTGAGTACCATTGACATATATTTTACCGCCTCGCTCGACTACAATAGTTGAGTAGTTTTTTGGGTTGCTGTTCAGATCAGCAATTCCACGGATAGTTGTTCCGGCAGGAATAACTAATGTTGCTCCATCAGTTACAACTACAATTCCTTTCAATAAGTATGTTGTAGAGCTATTCAAGGTTAAGGTTCCTGTAATTTTTAATTCTCCGACAATCGGCAATGTTGAAATCATTCCATTTAATGTTGTTGTATCTGTGACAACAGGATAACTTGCATTAATTGGGTTCCAATTGGTCCATCCCTGAGTCCAATCTTTTTCAGCCTCAGCGGAAAGAGCACCAACATAATTAGTTATTTCCAGGGCTTGTGCGTAACTCTTATCAAAAATCATTTTGATAAAGAAAACAAGAAGAATTAATCTGTAAATTTTGCTTTTCATACTTTAAAATTATTTTGACACAAAATTCTCATTATTTGAAATAGCTTATATGAACTAGATATTACTTAATCATTATGGTATCATAATAATCAAAGTTCAGAAAGATTAAATAAAATAAAATTTTTGAATTGAATAGTTGATCATAACTTTTCGAAATCAAAGATTAATTAATTGATAATTAATCAGCTGAAGTCAAGTTATACGATAAATTATAATCTGAGGCCTAAACCTTTTGATTTGTATTAGAATTGAAAGGATAGACTCAGAGTACTATTAAAACCATTGTAAAATTGAAATAATCTTCGATCAGAACCAGATTCATACTCTCCTGATAGATTAGCATCCTGGTAGAAAATTAAATCTTGTGCAAGAATATCACTAGCAGTAAGCTTTAAATTGAATCTTTTTATTCGTTTATTCACTTGCAAGTCAATTGTATTTCTTGGGGCTTCATAAATATCTTGTCTTGTTGCTCCATATTGAGGATCTACCCCAACATAAGCTATTCTTCTTCCAAATCGGTTTAACATGACTGAAGCAGACCAACCATATTTATCACTATCATATTGCAAACCACAATTAATAATATATGGTGATTGTCCTTGAAGAGGTCTGTCTGTGCTAGACTTTGAACCATTTGTAAAATTCAATTTTGATTTAGTAACAGCTAAGTTTGTGATTAAACTGAATTCTTTAAAAAGGTCTCTTGATCCGAGAAAATCAAGATTCTTTCTTAATTCAAGTTCAAGTCCTGCTACCCTGGCAGATCTTTCATTAGAATATGTAAACGTTGTAAATACCTGTGTTATATCTATATTAAACTCAATTGGATTTTGTATTGATTTATAAAAGGCACCCAAACTAATCAATTGACCACCTGTTGGATAGTACTCGAACCTTAGATCAATATTTTGTAATTCGGCAATTTTCAAGTTGCTGTTACCCTTTATTTCAGCATTTTTATCGAATGTATAAAATGCAAATGGTGCAAGTTCTCTAAATTCAGGTCTATTAACTGAAGAAAAATAGGAGAATCTTATATTTGTTTTTTCCTTTAACAAATAACAAGCGTTAAGTGATGGGAGAAAGTTTGTTTTCTCAAGATTAGCAACACTTTGCCTAGTTCTTGGATTATCAACTATACTTTTAAAGTGCTCCACTCTTAAACCATAATTGAACCGCCAATTTGCTCCAAATTTTTGTTCAACTCTTGAAAAAATATATTGAACCTCTTGTTCGCCATTATAGAACGCAAGATCTTCTGAAGTTTTATCAACCAGATAAATTCCATGTGGTCCTATTTTGTTACTGGATAAATCCTGATTTAAATCCATGGTTGCTGGGTTAAGGATTCCATTCAGTACAAAATTATTACTTTGAAAAACTCTTGATCTCATCTGAATACCTGCTCCAACTTTTAGATCTGTTATATTTGTCTTTGTTTCAAATTTATGAGATAAATCAAGATTTCCACCATAGAAATCCTCATTAAGCTTAGAAGTAAATAATCCACTGCTGGAGTTGAAAAAATCACCAACAGATAATTGGAATTGCTCCATATCCGGTGTTTTTGTATAACTAACAATTTTATATTCTGGAACCTTACGAATGGTACTTCCGTAAAATAACCCAGCCTGCAAGATTAAAGCCTCTTTTCCGAAAACTTGTCTAACATTTAGATTATGATTATTTAATCTGGAATGATTGATTAACTGAACGGTATTATTAACTTCGATGTAATCATTGATATTGCCGACTCCTGTTCGATTTACTAAAGAGTAGTCTGTATTAAAATTTACGAGATTGTTAAATCCGATTTGCGTTTTATTGGCTTGATAATTAAAGTTAATTAATGCCGCAGAATTAATATTTTGATTACTGGTATTATCTTGTAAATCTGTTGATTGACCACTTCCATCAAAGTTAGCGATTTTTGATTTTACAAATTTCTTTGTATTGGCATGGGTCAAGGCAAAAATCAAACCCACTTTTTTGTTTTCAGCAATTTCAAACGGCTTTCCTAAAGAATAAGACAATCGAATATTAGGCTGAGCATTCTTGGTTAAAGTGTGAATTCCTAAGTCGAAGTTTTTTGAGTATTCTGCTAATCTTAATTTATCATTATCATTGGCAAATGTTCCATGTATTTTTAATTCATCGTTATAATTTGTCGGAATATCTCTTGATGAATTCACCATACCAATAAGTTCGCCTTCCTTCTTTTCAATTTGGTTGAAAGGTTTATAGGTGGTAAGGGAATGAACATTCAGACCAACCTGGAAACTTTGAGTCGTAATGTCCGGAATAGCCTTTGTACTTATTTTAATTATACCACCTCCAAAATCTCCAGTTAAATCTGATGAACCTGATTTGATTACCTGAATTTTATCAATTAAGTTTGCAGGTATGATATCAAAGGCAAATGCCTTACGATCTGATTCAGTTGAAGGAAGCATAGTCCCATCAAGATATCCGGAATTATATCTATCATTCATTCCTCTAATAATAGCAAATTTTCCCTCCTGAATACTTGATCCGGTAACTCTTTTTAGTGCATCAGAAGCCGTTCTGTCCGGTGTTTTCTTTATTTGCTCTGAAGATATTCCATCACTGACAATTGTTGAATTTCTTCTTTCTATTAATTGGGACAAGTTACTAGACTTTTGAATCGAATAAGTTATTACAACTTCTTCCATCTCGGTGGATAATTCTTCAAGAGCTGCATCTAGTTTAATAACTGTTGATGGTTTAACATCTACATTCACCTTTTGCTCTTTGTAAGAAAGATAAGAAATTGAAATAACGTATGATCCTGGTGGAACAGAAATGGAATAATTTCCATCATAGTCCGAAATGGTTCCAAATTTATTATCTGTAGTTCTTAATACTGCTCCAATGATCGGTTCTCCGTTAGCTTTATCTATAATGGTACCGCTTATTTTTCCATTTTGGGCATACATTACCAATTGATTCGTTAATAAAACTAAACTAATCAATAAAATTTTCTTGGTTGTATTCATTTTTCTATTTCTCTAATTGGCCTCAAAATTATTCAAGCCCATTTGAAATCTTGTGAACCTCAGATTACTCTAATATTAATAAATTATGAATCATTTATAAAGGCATTTTAGACGAAATTTTACAATTACATAATATCTAGTTCATAATATGGTAATATAGCAGGAGTAATTTTGAGTTATGAATGCAGTAAAACCAAAAATTATGCTGGTAGATGATGAGGTCGACACGCTCGAGTTCCTGTCTTACCACTTATCCTCCCGCGGATTTATTGTAAAAACAGCAACCAATGGTTATCAAGCGCTTACAGAATCAAAATCCTTTGAGCCAGATATCTTTTTGTTGGATTATATGATGCCTGAAATGAATGGCCTTGAGTTATTAAGTTTCTATAAAAAATCTAACCCCAAATCAAAATCCCTTTTTGTATTTTTAACGGCCAAAAATGATGACCTGACTCAGATCATTACTTTTGATATGGGGGCTTCTGATTATATTATGAAGCCTGTAAAACCGGACATTATTGTTAGTCGCTTAAATGCATTATGGAGAAGTTTTCACGGGGTTAATGTTCATTCTGACAACGTCATACAGTTTGATCATTTGGAAATTAATCCGGAATATTTTTCTGTTAAACTGGATGGTGAAGAAATTAACTTAGCAAAAAAAGAATTTGATCTACTTCATATCATGACTAAAAAGCCGGGTAAAGTATTTAACCGTTTCGAATTAATGAATATTGCCTGGGGTGAAGATTCTTTAGTCAGTGAAAGAAATATTGATGTGCATATTTACAGGCTTAGAGAAAAATTAAAAAACAGATATATTAAAACCATTAAAGGAGTAGGATATAAGTTTGACATATAATATCCTTCCAATTTACAATAAAATCGATCGGTTTAAATTCAGAGGACGTTACCTCATATTCAAATTTTTATCCTAAGACAAAGCTTTTTCAATTTCTACATGAACCTTGAGTTTCGGTTCATAAATATTTCATAAATCCATAATAGGCCATACACAAAGTATTAAGCTCAATTTATGAATATTTGCAGTATGAGTTATAGAAATTGCGATGTAGTAGTAATTTCTGATGTACATCTTGGAACTTATGGTTGTCATGCAGAAGAATTACTTTACTATCTCAAATCAATTCAAACCAAACTTTTGATCTTAAATGGGGATATAATAGATGGTTGGAATTTCAGCAAAAATTATTTTCCGGAATCTCATTTTGCACTTCTCCAATATATCATCAAATTGTTACAATCAGGCACCCAAATTGTGTACATCACCGGAAACCACGACGATTTTTTACGAAAATATTCTGATTTAGAATTAGGTAACTTATTAATCGTGGATAAGTATATCCTAGAATTGGAAGGAAAAACATATTGGTTCTTTCATGGAGATGTATTTGACTTTAGCATTCAAGGACTGAATCGAATAACCGCTAAGATTGGAGGTAAAGCTTATGATTTTCTAATTTTAATGAATCAGTTCCTAAACCGAATCCTTATATCTCTAGGAAGAGAACGTTATTCTCTTTCTAAAAAAATAAAAAATGTTGTTAAAAATGCTTTACAATTTATTCAGGATTTTGAGGAAAAAGCTTGCATCAACGCCATTGCTCATGGCTACCACTATGTTGTTTGTGGTCATATTCATTGCCCGAAGTACAAGAAGTTTTCCAATGAAGATGGCGAAGTCATCTACATGAATTCAGGAGATTGGGTAGAGAATCTTTCCTCGCTAGAATACGAGGATGGTACATGGAAAATTTTTCAATTTCCAAATCAAATACAAATTCCCAGTTCTGCCAATTACTCTACTCATAAGGAAGCAAAAATCCTGGAACTTCAAGATGCATAATTATTAAAATAACCAAAAATGAAAATATTATATGCTTTGCCGGCAACGGGTAACGGACATATTAGTCGTGCGGCCGCCATTTATCCATATTTGAAAAAATATGGTGCAGTTGATTTTCTGATCAGTGGCAGTAACTCACAGCTTAATTACAGTTTTCCGGTTAAATACAAGTTTAAAGGATTAAGTTTATATTATGACTGTTCAGGTGGATTAAGCCTAAGAAATATTTTTCAAAAGAATTCCTTTAGAAATTTTTGGAAAGATGCCAAATCGCTTGATCTAAGTCATTACGATATGGTTATTTCAGATTATGAACCTATTAGTGCACTTGCTTGCAAAATAAAAAAACAACCCTTCCTACATTGGGGACATCAAGCTTCCTTTGTATATGAAGAAGTGCCAAGACCGACAGGAAAAATTTATCCGGGAAAATGGATACTTGAAAATCTGGTATACTCTCCCCTAAGCTACGGTATTCATTTTAAATCGTTTCATTCCAATATTTCCACTTCTATTATTAAAGATGAAATATTTTATGCTCCAAGATTAGAAGAAAATTTAGTCACTGTATACTTGCAGCAGTATAATTTGGATACGCTCTTAAATTTTTTCAAAAATTATACAAAGTCTACCATTAATATTTTTCATCCGGAGATTAAAGAAATTTCAACATTTCGCAATATTCATTTATTTCCAATTCATAAAATTTTATTTGACCAAAGTCTAATATACTCAAAGTTGTTGATCACGGCATCAGGGTTCGAATCTCCTAGTGAAGCCATGCATTTAAATAAAAGATTGATTAGTATACCCATCCACACTCACTATGAGCAATCTTGTAATGCCATTGCTCTGGATGCTATGGGTGTTGTTGTGCTGCGCAGTCTAAGCCAATTAAGTAATGATATAATCGACAGAGAACTTAAAAACTTTGGATTGGCCGATTACAATTTTCATGCCACTTCCTCCGAAGAAGCTTGTTTAAATATAATGAATTATTGGGAATCGAATTTTAATATTGGGGGTTCTGGCGTTCAAAGCTTCGAACCATGCTTTGATCAACTTTTTGTTTGATCATTTTGGTTCTAAAATAAACTCCCTTAGAGTTACTTACTGTTTTTTTTCATCCAGGCCTGAATTTTTAGAGCTTTTTTTTTTAGTGTGTTTTAGAACTTTAGCATCTACATGAAAAATCAATTCTTCCGCCAGATTTTTAATTTGATCACCTACTCTTTCTAGTTTTCTGATGATCGATAGTATATATAATGATTCTTCTATTTGATCGTTATGCTTTGATATATATTGAGTCAGATTTAGTATAGCCGATTTGTTTATTTCATCAACTTGTTCGTCCATTTTAAAAACCGTTCTGGCAAGTTTAGAATCTTCCTCTTCATAGGCTTTCAACATAGTACTCATCATTTCACCTACTTCAGCATACATTTTAAGTATTCCTGATTCTTCAATCAATAGTTTATCAATAGGCTTGTTTAAACCTTTGACATATTTTGAAATACCTTCTGCAATATCAGCAATCCGTTCCAGATTAGAATTGATTTTTAAATTGGCTAATACCAGGCGTAAATCAACTGCTACTGGGTTAAATAAGGCAATAATATTTTCACAATCCTTGTCAATTTTTAATTCCAGGGCATTAATTCTCTTTTCAGTCTGAATTACTTCCCTGGCTAGATCCTTGTCAAATTGAATAATTGCATTTTGTGACTTATCAATTTGGTTAATTACCAAATTCCACATATTAATAACTTCCTGTCGAAGTTCATTTAATTCTAATTCCAAATGATTCATCTTAATTATTTTAATTATCCAAATCTTCCTGTTATATAGTTCTGTGTTTTGGTCTCCTTAGGATTGGTAAATATTTCTTTTGTTTCTCCAAATTCTACTAATTCCCCAAGATAGAAAAAAGCAGTATAATCGCTGACCCTACCAGCTTGCTGCATGTTATGTGTAACGATTACAATAGTATAATTTTTCTTGAGTTCATAGATAAGCTCTTCAATCCGGGCTGTGGATATAGGGTCAAGTGCAGAAGCAGGCTCATCCATAAGTATTACCTCAGGTTCAACCGCCAAGGCTCTGGCAATGCATAACCGCTGCTGCTGACCTCCTGATAAGGCCATAGCTGAATCTTTTAATTTATCTTTTACCTCATCCCACAACGCAGCTTGCCTTAATGACTTTTCTACAATTTCGTCAATTTCTTTTTTATTAAAATCTCCATTCACCCTTAATCCAAAAGCAACATTTTCATAAATGGATTTTGGAAATGGATTTGGTTTTTGAAATACCATTCCAACATTTCTTCTTAACTCAACAATATCGGTATTTTTATTATAAATATTAATATTATTAATTAAGGCTTCTCCACTAATTTTTACATTGTCGAAGAGATCATTCATTCGATTAAATATCCTGAGGAAGGTAGACTTACCACATCCCGAAGGACCAATAAATGCAGCTACGGAGTTTTTTTCAATTTTCACATTTACATCTTTCAATGCATGAAAATGGCCATAGTACAAATTAATATTTTTGGCTTCAATCATTCCGTCCTTTAATTTAATTTAAGCTTTTTGTTATAATATCTTTTAATGTATTGTGCAACAAGATTAACTGCAAACACAATCATAATTAAAACCAGGGCTGTTCCGTAGGCCATGGGTCTGGATTCTTCTAAGTTTGTTCCACTTGTTGTTATAACATATAAGTGATAAGGAAGAGCCATGACTTGGTCAAAAATACTAGTTGGTAATTTAGGAATAAAGTAGGCCGCTACGGTAAATAGAATCGGTGCCGTCTCACCCGATACTCTTCCAATAGAAAGAATTATACCTGTAATAATATTAGGTGATGCTGCAGGTAATATTACCCGAGTTATAGTTTGCCATTTTGTTGCCCCTAAAGCATAGCTGGCCTGTCTAAAGGTATCATCAATAGACCGGAGGGATTCTTCTGTAGTTCGAATAATGACCGGTAATGTCAGAATCCCCAATGTTAAAGACCCAGCCAAAATAGAATCTCCAAAATTCATGTAATGAACAAATAGACTCATACCAAATAATCCAAATACAATCGAGGGCACTCCCGCAAGATTGTTAGTCATTAATCTTGTAAATCTTTTAAACCAACTATCTTTCACATATTCATTGAGATAAATGGCAGATAAAATACCAATCGGAATGGCAAACATCATACTTCCAATCACCAATAAAACGGTTCCTACAATTGCAGGCCAAATTCCTCCTTTGGTCATACCTTCTTCTGGCATAGAGTGGATAAAATCCCACGACAATACACCAATTCCTCTATAAATGATAAAGCCTAAAATTAAAAATAAAACAAGCAATACCAAAAAACTGAATAAACGAATAATTGCAAATGCCAAAAATTGACTTATCTCACTATTTATTGAAATCTTCATACTTTAAATCAATTAGCGACTATTAGATTTAACTTTTGTAGAAGTTATATAATCAACAATAATATTAATACCAAACGAGATAAAAAACAAAATAGAAGCAAGTACAAATAATGCTTCATAATGCATTCCTCCCTGTGGTGCTTCTCCAAGTTCAGCGGCAATGGTTGCAGGTATAGTTCGTACCGGCTCTAATAATGTTGTTGGAATTACGGCAGCGTTGCCTGTTACCATTAGAACTGCCATAGTTTCCCCGATTGCTCTACCAATTCCAAGTATGGCGGCGGCGGCAATTCCGTTTTTAGCATAAGGAATCACAACTTTATAAATTGTTTGCCATTTATTTGCTCCCAAGGCTAAACTTGCCTCACGTAGTGCCTTTGGAGTTGTCCTAAGGGAATCTTCGGCCACTGAAATTACCGTTGGAAGGGCCATAATTGCAAGAATTATACTCCCCGCAAGAGCTGTTTCGCCTACCGGTAAATCGAATAATTTTTGAATTTGAGGAACGATCACTATTAAGCCAAAAAAACCAAACACCACGGAAGGTATTCCGGCTAATAAGTCAATTACTGGTTTTATCATTGATCTCCATTTTTGATTGGCCAATTCCGACAAATACACAGCACACGAAAGACCAATTGGTAAAGCTATTAAAATGGCAATCAAACTCACCAATAAGGTACCCATTATTAGTGGCAATACACCAAATTGTGCGGCAGGTTTGGCAGTAGGCAACCATTCTCTACCTTCAAGGAATGATTTCAAAGTAGTATTCTCACATTTTAATTTTTTACCTTTGAATTCATTGAAAATATATTTTTCTGGAATAAAGGCAATAATAGTTGGAATACTATCAACAAGTTGTGAAACTAAAGACGGGATATTCTCTAATTCTTCACCAAGTTGTTCTTCGCTATAGTAATTGGCAATATCGTCAATTCTAAAAAGAATAATTGAATCGTTTGTTGAATTTTTATTTATTGTTTGATTTAAAGCTGACCAATATGTAATTTCCTGATCAAAAATCAATTTCAACTGATGCGCTGTTACTGTATCTAAGGAATTACTTTGATTAACAACAACACTCATCTGCTCCTCAATGGGACTTTTTTGAAATAGTCCTGACCCTTCTTTCAACAAAAAAATTACCATCATAAATATTATTACGGTACTGATCATACCACTACAGAATAATAATATTTCAAAAAACTTCTCAGATAATTTTTTCACAATAAAGGATTAGCTTCTAGTCAATTTTTAATATCCATGGACGAAAAATCCAACTTGCTTAATAAATTTTTACTTTTTAAATAGCCACATATCCTATTTCTGAAACAATCTTTTGGCCTTCCTTAGACAAGATAAAGTTTACAAACGGTTTTAAATTTGCCTCATCTTTAGTTAAGTAATAATAGTATAATGGTCTTACAATTGGATACTTGCCATTTCTTGCATTTTCCTTTGAGCCTTTGTAATAGTTTTTACCTCCATCATAAGATATTTTTATGTCCTTAACTGATTTCTCCATGTAAGCTAGCCCAATGTATCCGATAGCATTTTTATTTTGTGCTACGGATTGAACAATTGCACCTGTCGCAGGCATATTCAAAATGCCACTGCTGTAATTCTTATTAGACATCACATGCTCCTTAAAGAATTCGTAAGTTCCAGAGGATGATTCTCTTGAATATGCTACAATTTTTGAATCAGCTCCTCCTACTTCCTTCCAGTTGGTAATCTTTCCCGTAAATATTCCTTCTATTTGCTCTCTGGTCAACTGCCCCACTTTATTATTTGGATTGACTATTATCGATAAGGCATCATGGGCTATAGTTACTTCTTTAAATTTTTTACCAGCTTCCTGCAATTTAAGTTTTTCACTCAATTTTATTTGCCTTGAGCTCATTGCAATGTCGGTTGTACCATCTAAAAAAGCTGATATACCTACTCCTGATCCTCCTCCGGTCACGCTTATTCTACTTCCTGGGTGTTTTTGCATATAAACTTCTGCGAACTTCTGTGATAATGGCAATACTGTATCGCTTCCCTTGATTTTGATATTGAGTTCAGCAGGATAAAAGGCCATCAATAAGCCCATACTTATTGTTACTAATGCGAGTTTTTTCATACAACAATTTTTTATTAAAAAATGAATAAATTAATTGCTGCAAAGAAACTATTCCAATGTTACCGGATTATTAAGTCAATATTACCGAATTGTTACTTTTAGCCGGTTTATTAGCGTTTCAATCAGAAACCTTTTCAAGTTTGTTAAAAATCCTTAAAATATACGTTCCGATTGATTAATGGTTAAGGATTATAAAAAGCCTAAAAGAAATTTTTAATTGGCAAAGTAAATCATACTATTGAACCCGGCTAAAAATATTCCAGTACCGAGATTGCTCCAGGATGCGGGAATTTGGTCTAAAGCAGCTCCAAAAGCTGAACCTGATAAAGAAAATATTCCAGGAACCAGTATTAACAATCCCAAAACTGATCCTATCATCGTATGCATGCTCCCAATAACACCATAAGCCACAATACATAAGATCAACCCTAGACAAAACAACCTTAGTAATCCGAATCGATGGAGAGAAGAATGTAGCTTTATCAAAACAAGCGCACAGGCTACCATAATAATTGGGATAATTATGACCCCATTCAATCCGTGCAAATCATTAGACATATGGTGTAATATTTTAAAATGGACGTAACCTAGTCCTATCCCAACAAAAGCAGTGATGGCTAAAATTGAAAAATGAATAGGCTCCCGGTCTTTAATTGAATCCGGTATTATTTCATGATTCCGATGAGATCTATAAAAGTAAATTCCAGCTAATAATACCAGTAATGCTCCTGCCGCAAAGGTGTAGATATGACCCAGGCTTCTGAAGAAAATTATCAAAAAACCAATAATTGCAAATGTTATGTCCGTAACTGAACCAGTAATAGCTGAGGCATATGCCCATCCTGTTTGTCTGGCAGTCTGTGATAATAAAGATAGTCCCGGATTATAAAACATATTCATACTGACAACCCAAAATAGCATCAGTACTGGAATCAATGGATGTATGCTCTGGGCATTATTTAAAAAAATTCCGGCAATAGATAAAAATAAGCATGCTGTGATCATCACACTAAGCATGAGGCTTATGATTACCTTACCCTTACGAATTAAATATCGGTCTGTAATATATCCCGATGCAATGGGAATAATTACTAGCAAAACATTCTGAATGGAGAGGTAAGTCGTGGTTAATGTATGCAATCCAAAGTCTTCAAAAATTATAGGTTGATAAAAACTATAAGCCACCCAACATATTAAAACTACTGCATGCAGAACTAAAGCACTTATTAGTGAATGATTAAATTGTTTTTTCATACTCTTAGCTCAATTTTCTAATAATAATTTGAATTTAGATAATGTACGAAATTTAAGGTAAAATGGATTAATATCGTCCAGATCTTAATTTCCATTTTTTAATGATAAATTTATATCGTTTAAATATTTTGTCAAAAATAGATATAGTAATTAATACTTCCAATATAAAAATATTAATCTGGAGATCAATATTTAATAAATTATCAATAATTCATGAAGAATAAATGAACTTCAGATCCTAAGCCTGAAACCTAATTGCAGGTTAGTATTTTATTATCAAAGGAGTTAACTTATTAAATTTATTCGAGTCTTAGAACAAATATCCTGTGTTTGTCGGTTAGATTCTTACTGGTGTCCAAATCATCATAAGTGAAGTGAATAATATTTTGCTGTTCAGGATAAAATTCCATCAGAACAGAATTTTCGACGGTCACGTCTACTGGAATCCAATCCACAATTTCAGATTCTAAATAGACGGTAAGTTCATCTTTATCCAGGTCAAATCCTAGATAATCCAATTCAATCCGACTTTGATGAATCCTCATGTGAAAGTTTCTTTCGATATATTCTTCCAACACTTCATTTATGTATAGTGAGTCACCTTCGCTGTTTAATGAAAAGGGCTTTCCGGTAAGTTTAACCATAGCTTGCTCAACATCGTGAGCTGCCAAAGTCATAGTACATTGAAATACAAGATTACTATCATCATAGACTATGTGCGTCACGCTTTGATAATGAGGGTGAAGCAGAAAAGGCATCAATAATTCTATCAATAGCATATACACAAAATTAAACAAAATTTTATTACGAAGAACTTCGTAATAAATTGAATTTAAGTATTACCTTTGATGGAATTTTAACAAGAAAAGATGAATCGTTCAGTATTATTTATTGTACTAATTTGTACATTTTATTTTGCTCATTCTCAGAATATTAAGAATAATCCAGGAGTTGATCATGGTAATAAATTTGAACAATTGGGAAGTATTCTTCCATCACCGGGTCCTTATCGGACTGCAAGTGGGGCTCCGGGAGAAGCATATTGGCAGATGAAGGCTGATTATAAAATTAAGGCTAGGTTGGATGAAGCAGATTATCGATTATATGGTGAAGAGTGGGTTACTTATCATAATCAATCTCCTCATACGATAAATTATCTATGGTTGCAATTGGATGAAAATGAGCACCGACCAAACTCAGAGCTTAGACAGGCAGCTGGAAGCAATTGGGATCCACCATTTTTTTCAAATACAATATCTGAAATGGATAGGCGATCATTATATGATGGCTTAGGTGTAAATATTATAAAAGTGACCAATAACAAAAATGAAAACTTAAGCTATACTGTCAACGGTACGATGATGCGTATTGACTTAACTCATCCACTGAATCCTAAAGAATCCATGAAATTTTTTGTCCAATGGAACTACAAGTTACCCAATCGCTTTACAGTTGGTGGCAGAGGCGGCTATGAACAAGCCACCGATGATGGAAATGCCATTTTCACAATAACGCAATGGTACCCAAGAATGTGTGTGTATTCTGATTTTCAGGGTTGGCAAAACAAACAATTTAGCGGCAGAGCAGAATTTGCTTTGACTTTTGGTGATTTTGAGGTAGAAATGGATGTTCCTGCAGATCATATTATAGCCTCTACTGGAGAATGTCAAAACTATAAAGAAGTATTAACGAAAGATCAATATAATAGATATGTTAAGGCTCTAAATTCTAAGGAGGTAACAGAAATTGTTACTTTACAAGAAGCACTAAAATCGGAACAAAGTAAATCTAAGCAGCGAAAGGTATGGAAGTACAGAGCCAAGAATGTGCGCGATTTTGGTTGGGGAACCAGTAGAAAATTCATTTGGGATTTACTTCCTATTCAAATCGGAGGTCATCGCACTTTATGTATGAGTTATTACAATAAAGAATCTTATAGTCTATACCGAAGATATTCTACTAAAACAGTAGCTCATACAATAAAAACTTATTCAAAATATACGATTGATTATACATACCCGGTAGCCATAAGTGTAGAAGCTTCAAATGGTATGGAATATCCTATGATTGCATTTAATTATGGTAGAACGGAAAAAGACGGTACTTATTCTGAGGGAACCAAATATGGAATGCTTTCAGTTATTATTCATGAGGTGGGTCATAATTTTTTTCCAATGATCATTAATTCAGATGAACGACAATGGACATGGATGGATGAAGGAATAAATACTTTTGTCCAATTTCTTACCGAACAAGAATTTGACAACAATTATCCCTCTAGTAGAGGACCCGCACATAAGATTACCGATTACATGCGTTTGCCCAAGGATCAACTTGAGCCAATCATGACAAACAGCGATAATATTATACACTATGGTAGTAATGCTTATGCGAAAACGGCTACTGCTCTGAATATTCTTAGAGAGACGGTAATGGGTAGAGAGCTATTTGATCATGCTTTTAAAATGTATGCACAACAGTGGAAATTTAAGCATCCAACTCCAGCAGATTTTTTCAGAACCATGGAGGATGCTTCCGGCATTGATTTGGATTGGTTCTGGAGAGCGTGGTTTTTTGATATTGAACCCTGTGATATATCTTTAGATTCTGTCCTGGTATATCAGTTTTCAAATGAAAATAAATCCATCGATAGCACCTTGTTTCAACCTAAAAGAATCACTACCACACTACCAAATCGACAGATCCCAGTCAAATTTGAATCAATTTCAAAAATAAGAAATCTAAATTCTGGCATGTCTTTTTTAATCGATTTGGATACCAGCTTAAGGGATTTTTATTACTATTATGACGAATCAAAAGAAGTTCCATCTATTGTAAATCAAAAACCAAGTAATGCAAATTCACTTCCAAAATTAGAAGAGAATGATTTTATCAATAAATACAATAAATATTTTTATGAAATAAGCTTTACCAATAAAGGGGGAATGGTTATGCCAATTATAGTTCAATGGAATTTTAAAGACGGAACGAATGAGGTAGAATATATACATCCTTTTATTTGGAGGCATAATGAAAAAAATGTAGTTAAAACCTTTATAAAGAGCAAAGAAGTTCAATCCATTGTACTCGATCCGTTTCGTGAAACAGCAGACATTGATGAATCCAACAATACCTGGAATCAGGAAAAACCTCTTACTAAATTTCAGGTCTTTAAAAACCAAAAACCAGTTGAGCCGAGAAGGAGAAATGGAGGAGGAGAGAACCCAATGCAACGAGCTAGGAAGTAATTGTATTACAAATACTTATCTCTTTAAAGTAGATTGCTTCCCAGTAAATTTTATTCAAAAGGTTAATACAAAATATTAACCATTCTGTTTTTGCATTAGAAATACATTTTTTGAATTTCTTTTGGTTTTACAATCGGGTCCTTAGGTCGATAATAAATATCTAAGAACTTAATTTTACCACGTGGAGAAATTTTCAACATTATTGATTGATACGGTTTGAAAGTGACATTAATTTTATTGGTTTTTCCATTTAAAAATAATGTAAATTCACTTGAAGATAAAGTATTAGAAAATGATTGCCCTGAATAAACCGGATATTCTAGATTTTTAGAGGCCCACTGCGCCAAAAATAAGTACTTAGTACCATCATTATCTACTCTACACCAATATTCAGGCAAGCTATCTCCTTTAATTAAAGGTGGGTGCTCAATAAGATTAAAAAAATCGTTTGAAACATTTTTAAAATTTTTTAATTTCTCAACTAGATTATTATAGTTTGAGTCTTTAATTAACCCAGGCTGAATAGGAGTGTTTTTAAGGCATATTTTAATTCCTTGCTCAGCCAAATTTACTAATTTCTTTATGGTTCTGATGTCTATAAATTTAACATCAATGTACAAAACGGAAAATTCTAAATTTCCTACAACTAACTTGTTTCCAATAACTTTTGAATTCTCTAAAAAATATCTATTGATCCATAAAGGATGATACCCTTCAATTTCTGCAGGAGTATGTACGTACCTTAACTCATATTCTCCCCACACCCACACCCTTTGTTTATCTTTTGGATAAGGTCCTTTCATTACAGCATCTTCATATGGAATATAAACTGCAACATCAGAATAAGTTTTTCCTTTTTGAAGGATACCTGAAACTTTTTCTACATAAGAGTTCAATTCTGGTAATTCTTTGGTTAGACTACCACCAGGTCCTATGTAACAGGTTGCAAAGAAATCTATAGTATCTGAACCTTTTGGGTTATAAGGCATACCAATATAGATGTGTTGATTTACACCGTTTGCAAATAAAGCATCCGCCACCATTTTCAGATCAGCTGATTGTTCATTTCTCAGATACGTCTTAGGAAAACCATACATACAAGTAAATGACTCGCTTGATATAATAGGTTTGCCTGCCAATGCACCTGAAGAGCTAACGATCTTTGCATAATTAGGATTATTGAGCATAGCCTCCGTCTCTGGTATATCAACGAGTGAGTAAGTAGTCATTACATCTGTAGGTGCTCCAAGGCATTGAACCCTGGACCAAGTGTTTAAACTCTTACACTTATTGACAAAAGGTAAATAGAAGCCATTGGTTATATATTGATCCAGAATCATCATATAATCATATCGTACATCTGGAAATGAATCTAGTCCTTGTTTGAGAAACGGCCTAATATCATAACCCATACTCATTCTAAACGTAGTATCAAAGCCAGGGGTCCATAATTTATTAGTATAATTTAATTTGATTTCCCATGAATCCATGAAAAGGCACGGCTTAGATCCGAAAATTATCTTCTTAAAGGCCCTCTCCATGGGTTCTGAAAAAACTTTAAATGCCGTTGAATCCAAGTGATTAATCACTCTCATATTTTTTGGCCAGGCCCATGAAAAAGTAAGCATTTGACTAAAAGAAGTATCTCCAAAAATCTGGGTCCCAAATTCTTTATCAATATTTAAGCCAGCAGTCGGCCAGGCACTTCCATAAGTAAAATCGCAAGCCAACCCTAATGAATCAGCGAAACTCTTTGTGTAAGCTACAACCTCTATCCAGTCATCACTTAACCACTTCTGTGCACTTGTATCTACTGGATAATTACGTCCAAAATCTGAGGCATACCATTCTTTGTATCTGTGTAATGGATATAGCCAGGCAATTTCCACTCCTCCGAACCTATTCTTCTTAACCCATTTTAGTTGATGTTTAATATCTTCTTTCTTTATGTGAGTGGCAAACCAAAACCATCTAACCAATGGTTTAGAATTTGCGTAATATTTATTGGGGGGAAAATCATGTGAATCATCAGATTTATTTTGTAAACCCATTATTCCTAATATTAAAAAAACGCTTAAAAAAAATAAACGCACTATAATCTTTTTTGAAAAATTGTTAAGATAAATAAATTGATGATAAAGATATGCTTATACAAGCTTTATAAAGTATTATTATATAATAAAATTAATATCTTTGAAGTAAAATGTATAATTCTTAAGCAAATTTTAATTATTTATATCCATGACTCAAAAATGGAAATATTATTTAATGACCATATTGCTGGCTCTTCTTTGTTGGTTTTTTGGGTATATTAAATTTCCTTTTGTTG
>CAZHNF010000035.1:0-32650 GCA_964533625.1 uncultured Saprospiraceae bacterium
ATATTAAAATAGTTTATACATTTGCGTATATATTAATGTATATACCAAGTTCTTTGAGAGTGTTATAGATAGAAAAATAGTTAATCTGTTTATCGGTATCCAGGAGAGTAGTTAACCGCTGACACCCAGTTTATTTCACATTAAATTTTTTTATAATTTTTGTGTCAAAAAGTGGCGAAAAGTGGAAAAATTATTACCTTTGAACCATCTAACCAACCGATTCTAGCAAAATGGCTAATCTAAAAGGAGAATTTGAAGTCCGCCTGGACGATAAAAACAGGCTGAGGCTTCCTTCAGGACTCCTGCGCCAACTCGATCAGGAAATCCGGCTAGGATTGGTAATTTCCAGAGGTTTTAATACTTGTTTACTTCTTCATACTAAAGATGCATGGGAGAATTTGACAGCTAAACTCAAAAGGCTGAACTTATTTAACATGGACAACAGAGACTACGTTCGTTTTTTTATCCATGGAGCCACGGATGTAGAATTGGATTCTTCTTCCAGAATTCTTTTGCCAAGAAATCTTCTTCAATCTGCACAAATTAAACAGGATATAATAGTATATGCCTTCTTAGATCAGATTGAAATCTGGGATAAGAACTTGTATGAGCAGATGATGACCAGAGAACCGGCAAACTTTGCCAATTACACGGATGAAATATTTAGACATAAAGATGTCTAAGGAGCAATATCATAATCCAGTCTTACTGAATCCGTCAATTGATGGATTGGTATTAAATAAAGACGGTACCTATGTAGATGCAACATTTGGAGGTGGAGGGCATAGTAGCGAAATATTGAGAAGATTAAGTGCAAATGGTAAACTGGTTGCTTTTGATACTGATGAAGACGTAGCGCAGAATAGGATTGACGATAATAGATTATTATTTATAAAATCAAATTTCAGATACTTAAAGAAGTATCTAAGATATTTTGAAGTTAAATCCGTAGATGGATTGATTGCAGACCTCGGCGTTTCTTCACACCAATTTGATGAAGATGAAAGAGGGTTTTCATTTCAATCGGATGAGCCACTGGATATGCGGATGAGTCATCAACAATCAAAGACAGCAGAAGATGTGTTGATGAATTATTCAGAAACAGATCTTAATCGAATATGGACCGATTATTCTGAAGTTACGAATGCGCATAGGATTTCCAAACAGTGGATGAACGACCGAAGAGGAAGGAGATTGAAAACCTGCAAAGAGTTTGCGCATTGGCTAAGTCCTTTTGTATATGGTCCCAGAAATAAATTTTTGGCTAAAATTTTTCAGGGATTGAGAATCGAAGTCAATGAAGAATTGATTTGTCTTAAGGAATTATTAGAACAAAGCGCTGAAGTCCTTAAACCGGGAGGTCGTTTGGTAATTCTGAGTTATCATTCCCTCGAAGACCGAATCGTCAAACAGTTTTTAAAAGGACAAACAGAGAATTCTATAGCAACGAATCAAAGGATCTGGCCAAAATTTAAAATAATTTCAAAAAATGCTGTAACGGCAGATGAAGAAGAAATAAAAATAAATCCTCGATCGCGCTCAGTAAAAATGCGCATCGGAGAAAAAATATAGAGTAATAGATGGAATATACGAAGCCACCGAAACTTGAAAGAAGAAAATATACGGACGTTGGTTCCATGATTTTCTTTAAGAATCTTCCTTACTTTTTTGTAGGATTGATGTTGGCTATCGTGTATGTATGGAATGTCAACAGTGTGGAAAGGCAAATTCGAAAGAATCAGATTTTATCTGAAGAGCTAAGTAGACTGAGATGGGAATACTGGTCTTTGAAATCCGGTATCATCTATAACAGTACGGAAGCACAGATTTCGAAAAAGGTCGAAGCGAATGAAATTTTTGTAAGCGATAAGGCACCAAAAAAGTTGGTGCGTATTGAAAATTAAAATATGAGCAGGAAGGGCGAATTCCTGAACAGGGTTTACTTTGTCACCGCCGGATTTTTACTGGCTGCATTGGCACTTTGTGTGCAGGCATTCAGGATAAGTCAATTGCAGGGAGAAGAATGGCGCGCTAAAGGCCAGGAATTATACTTCAAACCAATTGACGTCGAAGCGGAAAGAGGCAAGATTTTGTCCTCTAACGGAGAACCTTTATCTATTTCGCTACCGTTCTTTGACATACATATGGATACCAGAGCTAAAGGCCTGAAAACGGATATCTTTAAATTACATGTGGATTCATTGGCGTATTTATTAGCCACTGAAGTATTGGAAAATACAAGTCCTGCAGCAGTAAAGAAAATCCTTGTAAAAGCCAGACAAGATGGAAATCGTTACTTGTTGATTAAAAAATCTGCAGACTATCAGATGCTGCAAAAAATTAAGTCGTTTCCGATTTTTCGTTTAGGACAGAACAAAGGTGGATTAATTATTGATCGAATGGACCGACGCGAAAAACCATTTAAGATGTTAGCTGCAAGGACCATTGGATTGAGTCGTAACAATGCACAATCCATTGGACTAGAAGCGAAATATGATTACCTGCTTAGAGGACAATCCGGTCAGCGTTTAATGAAAAAGGTTGGACACGATATATATCTTCCAGTGGATGATGTCAATGAAATCGAAGCTAAAAGAGGAAAAGATATTGTAACCACGATCAATACAGATATCCAGGAGACTGCAGAGTTAGCCTTAGAAGAAGCAATAATTGAACATCATGCGGAAAGAGGTTGTGCTATTGTGATGGAAGTAAAAACGGGTGCCATTAGAGCAATTGCTAATCTAGGTTTCGATGAGCAGAATTTGCTTTCTGAAAATTTTAATTATGCAATCGGAAATTCAACTGAACCGGGTTCAACCCTCAAATTAGCTTCTGTTGCTGCTATGATGGAAGAAAATAAAGTAGATGTTCACACTCCTATAGATCTCAACGGTGGCGTTTGTTTTTTTTACAATCGAAAAATGCAGGATTCAAAAATACATGGCATAGGAATGTCAAATTTGGAATATGCATTTATAGAATCTTCTAACGTAGGTATTTCAAAGCTGGCTAATAATCTCTTCAACACACCGGAAGGACAAAAAAGATTTTCTTCTTATTATCAAAAATTTGGATTAACAGAAAAGACAGGAATCGATCTGGATGGTGAACCTCAGCCAACCGTCAAGCATGCAGTAAAAAATAAGAAAATTTGGTATGGTACAACAGTTCCCTGGATGAGTGTTGGTTATGAATTACAGCTTACTCCATTGCAGGTACTTAACTTCTATAATGCGATTGCGAATGGCGGAAGAATGATGAAACCATATCTGATGGAGGCCGTTCTTGAAAATGATATAGAAATACAGAGAACAAATCCTACGATACTTAAAGATAGCATTTGCAGTCCAAATACATTAATGCAACTTAATAGTTTGTTGCGAAAGGTAGTAGAAGAAGGAACCGCTAAGTCGATTCACACGGATCTTTACGCCATTTCCGGCAAAACAGGAACGGCAGTTACGAATTATCATTTGGCTAATGTTGATAAAAAAGAATTTCAAGCATCATTTTGCGGTTTTTTTCCAAGCGATAATCCGGAATACAGTTGTATAGTTGTAATCTATAACCCGGAGATCGGATTTTATGGGGCACAATCTGCTGCACCTGTTTTCAAAAAAATTGCGGATCGATGCATGCGACCAAAATTACTAGCCGGTCAGTATCTTAATATGGTTCCGAAACCATTGTTAGCTTCTACTGGATTACCAGTTGGTAATTATGGATATTCTAGAGATTTCGAACAACTCTTTAAGCATATTGAATTACCATATTATAATGATAAGGAAGAAAGCTGGGTTCGAACAATTTCTGATAAAGATGGTATTCATAGTCTTCCCCAATTATTTGTCAAAGGACAAATACCGGATCTTACTGGAATGGGATTAAGAGACGCATTATTTATGTTGGATAATGTTGGATTGAAAATAAAAGTAACCGGAACCGGTAAGGTGCAAAGTCAAAGCATCCCTCCTGGAACCTGGTATAAAGGAATATATAACGAATTGGAAATTTATTTAGATTAAAACGTTCTTTGAAAAAATTAGCGGACATCATCCGGAATTCAAATGTTCACCAAATTATTGGAAGTGATCAAATTGAAATTTCAGATTTCTGTCTTGATTCGCGGATAGTAATACGCGGAGCATTATTTGTGGCCATGAAAGGTGTTTCAGCAGATGGACATGATTTCATTCCAAAGGCCATTGAAAATGGAGCAATAGGAATATTATGTGAAAAAGTTCCGAATGTTCAACATCCGCAGGTGACTTACATCGAAAGTAGATCCGTTATTAGTGATCTTTCGATCATGTTAGAGAATTATTTTGGAAATGCTTCTAAAGAACTTTCGCTGATTGGGATTACTGGTACCAATGGAAAAACCACTACGGCGACTTTGTTATTTGAATTATTCAAACAACTTGGATATAAATGTGGATTAATTTCTACGGTACGGAATATTATTCATGATAGAATCATTGAGTCAACACACACCACTCCAGATATCATTAGTTTATATAAACTATTATCGGAAATGAGATCTAGTGGATGTAGTTATGTTTTTATGGAAGTGAGTTCTCATGCTATAGATCAGGATCGTATTCAAGGCTTGAAATTTAAAGTTGGAGTATTTACGAATATTACTCACGATCACTTAGATTATCACTTGACTTTTAAAAATTATATACAGGCCAAGAAAAAGTTTTTTGATCATATGAATAGCGAATCCTTTGCTTTAAGTAATGTGGATGACCCAAACGGAAATATCATGCTCCAGAATACAAAAGCAAAAAAAGCCTTTTACGGGATTCGAAACATGGCAGATTATAAAGGTAAAATTTTAGACAATAATCTCCAGGGTTTGCAAATGAGAATAAACGGATATGAATTGCATTCTCGATTAATTGGAGAATTTAATGCATACAATCTTTTGGCTGTATTTGGTGTCTCGGATGTGTTGGGAATGAATGTTGAAGAAGTTCTCATAGCCATGAGCGGCTTGCATTCCGTGGACGGTAGATTTGACTGGATCCAAAATGCTGAGAATGCAAAAATTGGGATTGTTGATTATGCTCATACACCCGATGCATTAGAAAAAATATTAAACACGATTGTCAAAATAAAATCGAAGAATCAAAAAATCATTACAGTAGTGGGATGTGGTGGTAATAGAGATCGAACTAAACGACCGGAAATGGCAGAAGTAGTTACATCGATCAGTGATATGGTGATTTTTACATCGGATAATCCAAGAGATGAATCACCGGAAGAAATAATAAAAGAAATGGAAAATGGTGTAAAACCAGAGTTTCAAAAAAAATATATCTCTCTAATAGATAGAGAGCAAGCCATCAAGACAGCATGTCTGCTAAGTAAAGATTCTGATATAATTCTCGTGGCAGGAAAGGGCCACGAGAAATATCAGGAGATCAAAGGGATAAAGTATCCATTTGATGATTTAGAAAAATTGAAAACATATTTGTTAAACTAATATAAGATTATAGAGTAGGTTCTATTATCATTCTCAGGTTGGTTTTAACAGTAACAGCAGGAGTCTGCAACCAAAGGGATTGAAGCCCTGCTGTTCTGTTAAATGAAGGCCAAAATTTTGAAGTGTATGTTGTATTATTTGTTTCAGTTAATGGATAAAGCATTTCATTTTCCTGGAAGCAGGTTGATGGGCTATATCTCATTTCGGGCAAGTATGGCTATTCTTCTGTCGCTGATTATCACTATGATTTTTGGTAGCAGAATTATTCAATCGCTAAAGAGATTGCAAATTGGTGAAACCATTCGGGACTTAGGTCTGGAAGGGCAAAAACAAAAAGAAGGAACTCCAACCATGGGAGGAGTAATTATAATCCTTGGCATTCTTGTACCGACATTATTATTAACTCAACTCAATAATGTTTACATTCAGATTATGTTGTTTACTACATGCTGGATGGGTATTATTGGATTTACCGATGATTACATCAAAGTATTTTTAAAAAACAAAGAAGGTCTTAAGGCCAAGTTTAAATTATCCGGACAAATATTACTGGGTGTTGTGGTTGGTTTTGTAATGCTTAACCATGAACAAATTGTCGTTCGGGTTCCAAAAGAAACGGCAATTGCCAATCATTATACGATTGAGCAAACCATAAATCTTACAGACATTACTAAAAATAAGACAACAGAATATGCCTATGTAAAGTCAACCGTTACCAATGTTCCGTTTCTGAAGGGAAATAATTTTGATTACGTATGGCTTACTAAATTTATGGGAGAACATGGCCCGGATCTGTTATGGATTATTTTTATTCCAATAGTGATATTTATTGTAACAGCTGTATCGAATGCTGCTAATTTAACAGATGGATTGGATGGATTAGCGACCGGAGTATGTTCTGTTATTGCATTTACATTGGCCGTGTTAGCGTATGTGTCGGGTAACTCCATTGTAGCGAACTATCTTAATATTTATTATCTTCCTTATACTTCGGAATTAGTTATTTTTTCTGCAGCCCTGTTGGGTTCATGTGTTGGATTTCTTTGGTATAATACTTATCCGGCTAAAGTATTTATGGGTGATACGGGTAGTCTAACTCTAGGGGCGATTATTGCCGTTTTATCCATTATGTTGAGAAAGGAATTGCTCATTCCATTAATGTGTGGTGTATTTCTGGTAGAAAATCTTTCTGTGATTTTGCAGGTATCATATTTTAAATACACAAAAAAGAAATACGGAGAAGGGCGGAGAATATTTTTAATGTCACCTCTACATCATCATTTTCAAAAGTTAGGATATCACGAGGCTACGATAGCAACTCGTTTTTGGATCGTAAGTTTATTTCTTGCCGTGTTAACGATTGTAACCTTAAAAATCCGTTAAACTATGGTCGTTATTTTAGGATGTGGAGAAAGTGGAATGGGTGCTGCACTGTTAGCGCACAAACAATCCATTCCTGTATTTATAAGTGATGCGGGTTTAATACCTAATGAATTTAAAAATCAACTAATAGAACTTGAGATAGATTTTGAGGAGAATGGTCATTCGGTAGTATATGACTGCAACCCATATCTAGTTATTAAAAGTCCGGGAATTCCAGATAATTCAAAACTTATTCAATTTTTTATTGAAAGGAATGTAGAAATTATCTCTGAGATCGAGTGGGCTTTTCGTTATTGTAAAGGTAAAATTTTGGCTATAACCGGTTCCAACGGCAAAACAACCAGTACTAATTTATTATATCATATTTTGAATAGTGCTAAGTTGGATGCAGTTAAGGTAGGAAATGTTGGATATTCCTTTGCGCGAAGTGTTGCCGAATCAACACATGATTATTATGTACTTGAAATCAGTAGTTTTCAATTGGATTCTATAGTTCACTTTAAGCCATATGCGGCTATTATACTTAATATAACTCCAGATCATCTGGATCGATATGAATACAAATTTGAGAATTACGCGAAGTCAAAGTTTAGAATTACTCTGAATCAAAATTCAGAAGATCATTTGATATTATATAAAGACAAAGCAGTTGAAGATTTTTCCAAAACTATTTCAACGAATGCCATAATCCATTGGATGCAGGCGATTCTAAATGAAAGCGATGAGTTAATGATAAATGGCAAACAGAGATTTAATTTTTCTAATTCATCACTTAAAGGTAAACATAATGCCATGAATGTTTCTTGCGTGGCTGAAGTATGTAACTTATTGGGAATATCCGATGATCAAATTCAGCAAGCTTTAGATACATTCAGAAATGATCCTCATAGGTTGGAGTCTGTCGCTAAAATCGATGAGATTGAATTTATCAATGACAGCAAAGCAACGAATGTCGATTCAGTCTATTGGGCCTTGGATGCCATGAGAAAAAAAGTTATTTGGATAGCGGGTGGTTTGGATAAAGGAAACGATTATAAAGTTCTTGATGAATTAGTGAATGCAAAAGTAAAAATGTTGGTTGCATTGGGAAAAGATAACTCCAAATTGCTGAATTATTATCAACACAAAATGAAAGTGGCTGATACACACGATATGAAGTCTGCGGTTAATGTAGCGTTTAATTCTGCACAAGCAGGTGATGTTGTATTGCTTTCTCCAGCTTGTGCTAGTTTTGACTTGTATAATAATTATATGCATCGAGGAGATGAATTTAGAAACCAGGTATTAGAACTTAAAAAACAATCTGCAGCATGAGTCCATTTCGAAATTTTATATCGGAAGAAATAAGAGGAGCTAAGTTTTTATGGGCACTGATTGCAATTTTTTCAACATTGTCCATTGTCGCGGTATATTCTACCAGTGTTGCTTTAACTAAATACAATATGGATTCAACCATGTTTGTTCTTTTTAAGCATCTTCCTTTTGTATTGGTCGGATTATTTATTGCCTGGGTCATTGGCAATAATGATTATATTATTTTTAATCGATATGCACCTTACATGCTTATCATCGCCATTGTTTTATTGATCTATGCTTTATATGGCGGTGTTAGTATAAATTCTGCCCGTAGATGGGTGTTAATTCCTATCATTAATGTTACATTTCAGGTATCGGATTTTGCAAAGATTGCCTTGATAACATTTTTGGCACGATCTATCGCAGCTAAACAAGATAATATTAAAGATTTTAAAACTGCTTTTGTTCCAATTCTTTTACCGGTACTAATTGTTTGTGGTTTAATTGCACCGGCCAATTTTTCAACAGCAGCATTATTATTTGCATGTAGTATAATAATGCTTATCGTAGGAAGGATTAATTTAAAATATGTTTTTCTGCTCATCGGATTGGGTATTATACTTTTTGGGATATTGGTTTTTATTGGCCAGTATCTTCCGGATACCGTAAGGGTTACTACATGGGTTAGTAGGATTTCAGACTTTCTAAATCCTACGGCAGAAAATTATCAGGCTGATCAGGCTAAAATAGCCATCGCCAATGGAGGTATTATGGGTGTTGGACCTGGCAGAAGTATGTTGCGGAATTTTATTCCATATTCCTATGCTGATTTTATTTATGCAATAATTTGTGAAGAGTATGGATTAATCGGGGCCGTGTTTTTAATTATTATGTACCTCTTTTTAATGGCGCATTGCATTTCCATAGTAAACAAATCTCCAAAAGCCTTTGGTGCAATTTTGACGATTGGTCTTGGATTTAGCATTGTTATGCAAGCTTTTGTCAACATGGCGGTGTCTTTAGGTTTAGTCCCGGTGACGGGTCAGACCTTACCCTATATTAGTATGGGAGGGACCTCATTATTGTTTACAAGTTTTGCATTTGGGATGATTATAAGTGTAAGCAAACATATAAATTCATTGAATCTCGAATCAAGTACTCATGAAGGATCAGGTGTTGAAGAAAATTCTCAAGGCCATGAAGATCATCATTAGTGGAGGTGGAACTGGTGGTCATGTATTTCCAGCGATTGCTATTGCTGATGCGCTGAAATCTGAACAACCAAATATTGAATTGTTGTTTGTTGGTGCAAAAGGTAAACTTGAAATGCAAGCTATACCTGCTGCAGGATATAAAATCATAGGTTTGAACATAAGTGGATTTCAAAGGAAATTTACTTTTAATAATTTATTACTTTTTTTTAATTTATTAAAATCATTATTTCTGTCTTTCAAAATAATACGTTCATTCCAACCGAATGCTGTTGTTGGAGTGGGAGGCTATGCGAGTGGCCCCTTGCTTAAAATGGCTGCCTGGTTGCGAATTCCAATTTTTATTCAGGAGCAGAATTCTTACGCAGGGGTAACCAACCGATTGTTGGCGAAATCTGCAAAGAAAATATTTGTAGCCTTTGAAGGTATGGAGAAGTTTTTTCAAAAAGAAAAAATTGTAAAAACCGGTAATCCTGTACGTAAGGAATTTTTAAAGGAAGGAGATCGGCAGAAGGCCAGAGAATATTTTGATCTGGATGTAAATAAAAAGACAGTTGGCATTTTTGGAGGAAGCCTTGGGGCACGTACCATTAATGAAGCTATGAATATTGTATTTGAAGAAATTAAAAACGAAACTGAAATTCAGTTTCTTTGGCAAGTTGGGAAAATTTATTGGAACGAATTCAATACATATCCTATAAGTCAATTGAAAAATGTAAAAATGTTGGCCTTCATTGATCGAATGGATTATGCGTATGCGGCCTGTGATATTTGCGTAACAAGGTCTGGTGCTATTACCATTTCGGAATTGCTTTGTACTCAGACCATTTCAATTCTGGTACCTTCTCCTAATGTGGCTGAAGATCACCAAAGAAAGAATGCTGAATCCATTGTTCAACAGCAAGCAGCAAAGATGATTTTGGACAAAGACTCAAAGCAACATTTGTGGACTTCGATTCAGGAATTATTATTCAATGACGAAGAAAAAACAAAAATAAAAAATAACCTTGCAAAATTGGCTCAACGAAACGCTGCAGCTGAAATTGCAAAACATATAATTCAAGATTGTAAATAAAATTGAGTAACAAACAACATATTTATTTTTTGGGCATCGGTGGCATTGGTATGTCGTCGCTGGCCCGTTACTTGCATTCTCAAGGAAATCAAATTTCTGGTTACGATAAAACAGAAACGGAGTTAACTAGAGTGTTAATGGAAGAAGGAATGAATATTAGTTTTACTGAAAATATAGATTTAATTTCAGATGATATTGATTATGTAGTTTGGACACCGGCAATACCTAAAGCTAATCTCATTTATCAGCATTTTGTTCAGACCAATAAAACGATGATCAAAAGATCAGCTTTATTGGGAAAATTAACATCGGAACATAAAAATATAGCAATAGCTGGAACACATGGCAAAACAACAACAAGTACATTATTGACTCATCTGTTGATTCATTCGAAATTTTCAGTCACGGCGTTTTTAGGTGGAATTTCTACCAACTACAATACAAATGTATTAATGAATGGAAGTCAATGGATGATTGAAGAAGCCGATGAATATGATCAATCATTTCTTCAACTCAATCCAGACATGGCGGTTATCACTTCATTGGATCCGGATCATCTGGATATTTACAATACTCATGACAATATGTTGGACGCCTATGGAAATTTTGCTTCAAAAATCAGGGAACATGGAATCTTGTTAATGGCACATCAGATTCCTGAAAAACATCAGGAACTAATAAAAAAACAAATTCACCCTTCCATACAATATCAAACTTATGGATTTAACTCAACTGATATTAGTTGCACCATTGATCAGTATTCGAACGGGTGGATTCATTTCACCTACAGCGATAAGTATATAACCTTAAAAGATCTGAAAATTAAACTTCCCGGTAAGCACAATGTACTAAATGCTACCGCTGCCATTAGAATTGCCAGAGGGCTTGGGTTAGAGGAAGCGCAAATTCGTTCAGGCTTAGAAAGCTTTCAAGGAATAAAAAGACGATTTGAATGGTTGCATGAAGGAGATCAAATACTTATTGATGATTATGCTCATCATCCCGAAGAGCTTAAAGCTGCGATTGAAGCTGTTAAGTCTTGTTATCCGGAAAGAAAAATATTGGGAGTATTTCAACCACATTTATACTCAAGAACTAAAGATTTTGCAGCTGAGTTTGCAGATGTATTGGACCAACTTGATGAAATTATTTTAGTAGACCTATATCCGGCGCGAGAGTTACCGTTGGAAGGAATTAGTTCTTATACCATATTAGATAAAATGGAAAATCCAAATAAAACATACGTTCACCAAACAGAACTAATAAACCATTTAAAAAATAAACAACTTGATGTAGTAATATTATTGGGAGCAGGAGATTTGAGTTTTCGTCAAAATGAAATTAAAAAACTGTTGAATTGATGAAAGCAAAATTAAAAATCGGAATATTTATAGCTGTCTATACCTTGATTATAGCTGGTATTGGATTTCATTGGATGAACACCATCTACGATCAGAAAAAACTTAAGACTAATAATCTGATCGTTAAAATATTTAAACCATCTGCAGAAAACATGTTAATTCAAGAGAAAGATGTGGCCAGATGCGTAAAGGAATTTTATAAACAAGATTGGAAAAAAATTCAGGTGCAAAATCTTCAGGTAGCCAAATTAGAGTCGGTTCTTGAGAAAATGCATGTGGTGCATCATGCGGAAGTGTATATTGATGGTTTAGAGAACTTGCATATTGATGTATATCAAAGGGATCCATTGTTTCGGGTAATGGAAACTTCAGGCGAGCAATATTATATTGATATGGAAGGAGTTAAAATTCCATCTTCTATGCATTATTCTGCGCGTGTTCCAGTAGTGACAGGTATATTAACATCCTTGGCTGGGGAAGATATTTGGGGCAAATCCAATACTTCATATCGCACGGCCTATAAGGTCTTGAAAGAAGCATCTAAAGATGTATTTATAAAATCATTAATTGAACAGGTAGATATTGATGTTCAGGGTGAATTCACTTTAATTCCTAAAATTGGTTTTGAAAAAATAGCTTTTGGGAAAGCAGAAGAAATCACAGAGAAGTTGGACAAGTTGAAGTTCTTTTACAAGGAAGGTCTGCGTTATGAAGGATGGAATGTATACCAGACCTTAAACCTAAAAGTTAAAGATCAAGTTATTGCTGTTCGAAATATTAATAAAACATAACTATATTTTCTAAATAATTAAAAACTCAATCTATGGAATCGAATATTAACCAAAATCCGGAAATCGTTGCCGCCTTAGATATTGGTACTACCAAAGTCTCTGTTGTTGTCGGTCGTAAAAATTATATCAATAAGATTGAAATTTTGGGATTCGGAAAGGTCAATTCGGAAGGAGTTATCCGTGGTGTCGTTTCAAATATTGACAAAACCGTTACGGCCATTACCGATGCTTTGGATTTAGCTGAAAAAATGAGTCACACAGAAATTCAGAAGGTTTATGTCGGAATTGCGGGGCAACATATTAAGAGTATACAACATCAAGGTTTGCTTTTAAGAAATACACCACAAGAAGAAATCACAAAAGAAGATGTTCAAAAACTCATCGACGACATGCATAAGATTGCATTGCCTCCAGGCGATCAGATCTTGCATGTAATACCTCAAGAGTTTACGGTGGATCAGGAAGAAGGAATTCACGATCCCGTGGGCATGTCTGGAGCAAGACTTCAATCCAATTTTCACATCATAACTGGAAATACTTCTGCTGCACAAAATATCCAAAGATGTATTGAAAAAGCAGGATTGGTTTATGAAGGAATGACGCTTGAGCCATTAGCTTCCGCAGAGGCAGTATTATCCAAAGATGAGAAGGAAGCTGGAGTAGTTATGGTTGATATTGGTGGTGGTACAACAGATGTAACAATATATAATGAAGGAATAATTCGATATACTTCCGTCATTCCATTGGGTAGTAATATGATTACCAAAGACGTAAAGGCTGGTTGTTCGACCACCTTAGAATATGCCGAAAAATTAAAAGTACGTTTTGGATCAGCGCTTGCAGATGAGATTGTTGATAATCGAATCATAACAATCCCTGGATTGATGGGTCGAGAACCAAAAGAGATTTCTGAAAAAAATCTGGCAAGAATTATTCAAGCCAGAGTAGAAGAAATATTCGATTATGTCATTTGGGATATTCACCGCTCCGGATTTGAGAATAAACTTTCTGCCGGCATCGTGCTAACCGGAGGTGGTTCTTTGCTGAAAAATATCGATATGTTGGCTGAATTTAAAACAGGATTATCGGCGCGTATTGGAGTACCTACCATGCATCTTTCATCTCATTATCAGGATGAGATTAAAAATCCGATGTTTGCTACTAGCATAGGTTTGCTTATTGAAGGGTTGAAAAACGTCAAACCTTCTGAGCGTCATTTTCATAGGGAATCAGTTCAGAAAGTAATGGATCTGGAGAAAGAAGACATTCCAGTTGAAGTTGATGCCAATCCTCAAGATAATGTCACTGCAAACCGCGGTTGGTTGACTCAGGCTGTGGAGAAAGGAATTCGCAATCTTCAGGAATTTTTCCAGGATCATGCAGACAAAGAATTCTAATACATATAAAAAAATATTATAATTTATTTGTTTTTTTAATATATAAAACTGTAACTTTACGCTTGTAATAGATATGCAAAACTCAAATATGAGTCAGGAAGGCATCATCAAGGTGCTTGGAGTAGGGGGTAGCGGTACGAATGCCGTAACCCATATGTTCAACCAGGGAATCCGCGGTGTTGATTTCGCCGTTTGCAATACGGATCATCAAAGCCTGGATGTTAGTTCAGTCGCCCATAAAATACAATTAGGTCCAATTCTCACAGTTGGTCGTGGAGCGGGTAACAATCCGGAAATCGGTCTGCAAGCATGTATGGAATCACTCGAAGAATTGAAGAGATTTCTAGAGAGAGACACCAGAATGCTCTTTATTACTGCTGGAATGGGTGGTGGCACAGGAACTGGAGCTGCACCATTAATTGCAAAAATTGCCAAAGAGTTAGATATACTGACCGTTGGAATTGTGACATTACCTTTCCAATTTGAAGGTCCAAGGAGAAGTCGAATTGCTACGGAAGGATTAGAACAATTAAAAGCAAATGTTGATGCATTAATTGTAATCTCGAATAACAAATTGAGAGAAATGTATGGCAATCTTTCCATGTCTGGAGCGTTTGCCATTGCCGATAGCATATTGACAACAGCCGCGAAAGGCATTGCTGAAATAATCACTGTTCCCGGATATATCAATGTTGATTTTGAAGATGTCAATTTTGTAATGAAGAATAGTGGAGTAGCGATCATGGGATCGGCTATGGCAAGTGGTGAAAACCGCGCCCGTAAAGTAATTGAGGATGCATTGAATTCGCCTCTTTTGGAAGATAATGACATTAGAGGAGCAAGACATATATTACTGAATATAACTACCGGACAAAATCCTGAAATAACTATGGATGAAGTTGCTGAAATAACAGAATATGTTCAGCAAGAAGCAGGTTATGACACGGATTTGATCTGGGGTTCATGCGTTGATCAGAATCTGGATGATAAGATTAGTGTAACCTTAATAGCTACTGGTTTTGGAACAGGTTACAAAAATCGAGCGGATCAGAATAAAGAGATCCGCGTTAATCTCCAGGAAGATCAAAGGCCTGATATTTTTTATGAAGAAAAATCCTCAGATAACTCAAGGATTATTGATTTTGATGATTTGCCGGAAATAATAAGTCCAATTGAAAAAAATCCAATCGAATTCAAAACATCCGAAACTAATAAAATTAAGGAATCAAGAATTCCTGAAAAAAATAATATTACACCTACATTGTTTGGAAGTGTTCAATCTGCAAATATTCGGCCTTTATCAGAAGGAAGAAATCTTACAGACACCGAAAACACTCCTGCTTATGAGCGCAAGAACATAAGATTGGATCAGGTATCTCCATCCTCGGAAAGTTCAATTTCCAGAACAACTATTTCCATGGAAGAAGATATGCCTGATATCCGCCAGGAAAGTTCATTCCTACACGACAATGTAGATTAAAGAAGCTTCGTCTTTTCATACCTTTTCATGAGATTGGTTTATTAGCCCGGGGTGGTTCCCGGGCAATTTTTTTATTAGTCCAATATGAATAATTAATTGACTATAATTTATTTTTCTCGTGTAATGTTTTTTATCTAAAGTAATCTACAACTTAAATCCTAGATCCTTTTAGGGTCATGGGGTTAACCCAATTTTATTAATTCATCTACTCTTTTGAAATCATCTGTATCGTTGGATGCAATTATAACACATCGCTTCTCGGAGTATTCATCCAAAAGATTAAAATACCATTCTTTAGTCTGATCATCCAAATTAGTCAAGGGCTCATCTAAAAATAAAAATGGTGTATCACTTAAAATAGCCAATGCCAACTTAAGTCTTTGTTTCATTCCAGAAGAAAATTGCTTAATCATTTTATCTTTTTGATCTGAAAATCGAGCAATGGAAATAAAATCATTTAAGCTAAGCTTACGAATAAACATTTTAAATTGCAAATGAAATTCTACGATTTCGCCAGTAGTCAGATAATCAAATAATGAAGCATACGGTGCTGCAAATGAATAATACTTATACCAATCAATAGGTTCGATAAAATTATCCTGGTTGCGAAACTTAACCTCACCTTTGCTAGGCATATTAATTCCGGCTAATAAGTTAATTAAGGTCGACTTACCAGATCCATTTGGACCTGATATTCCATATCGTTTACCAATAACAAATTGATGACTAAAATCCTTAATAACCCAATGAGAAAAGGAATATCTCTTACCTAAGTGTTGTGCAATGATTTCCATAGTATCATCTTCGGATACCCTTCATTAATCCTCTTTCTGATTTTTCAATAAAATTGAGAATTTGAAGTTTTTCTTCGGAATCAGGCAAATTCTGCTTTATGTCAATTATTGCTTTAGAAATGTTTCGGTGTTTGATAAATAAAAAACGATAGATATCGTGAATACGGTCAATTTGTTCTTTTTGAAATCCTCTTCTTCGCAATCCAATGGAATTGACTCCTTCATAACTCAATGGTTCTCTTGCTGCTTTAGCATATGGAGGAACATCTTTCATGACCAAAGATCCACCACCAATCATTGAATGAGCACCAATTTTAACAAATTGATGAACGGCAGTTAATCCACCAAGAATTGAAAAATCTTCTATGGTAATATGTCCTGCTAAATTTACATTATTAGCTAAAATAACATTATTGCCTACGATGCAATCATGCGCCACGTGGGCATAGGCCATCAATAAACAGTTCGAGCCAATCTTAGTAGTCATGGAAGCTTTAGTTCCGCGATTGAGTGTACAATATTCTCTTACCGTTGTATTATCGCCAATTTCAAGCAATGAATTTTCCCCATTATATTTTAAATCCTGTGGTATTGCTCCAACCACAGCACCTGGGAAAATTTTGCAATTGTTGCCGATTCGACTTCCATCCATAATGGTGGCATAAGGACCAATCCAACAATTATTTCCAATTACGACATCAGAATGAATGGTAACAAAAGGTTCAACTTTGGTTCCTGTTCCAATCTTAGCTCCCGGGCTAATATTTGTCTGAATTAAATTCATTGTTCTCTTTTTACAATCTGAGCGGTTAGTTCAGCTTCACACACAACTTTATTTCCAACATAGGCTGTTCCATTCATAACTACCAGTCCACGACGAATCGGGGCAATCAATTCCATCTTTAAAATTAAAGTATCACCGGGCATTACTTTTTGTCTAAACTTGGCATTATCGACTTTTAAAAAATAAGTGTCCCATTGTCCTTGATCTTCCTGAAGACTCAGTGCCAGTACACCTCCGGTTTGAGCAAGGGCCTCTAATTGAAGCATTCCTGGAAATACAGGATTACCTGGAAAATGACCTTGAAATAATCCTTCATTGATGGTAACGTTCTTTATTCCAACGACAGTATTTTTTTCTAACTCGATAATTTTATCAACCAATAAAAAAGGGTAGCGATGTGGTAGTAGTTTTTGAATTTGAAGCACATCCATTATGGGTTGAACCTTAGGATCGTATTGTGGGATACCTTTTAATTTCCTCGATTCTAAATATTTTTTCTTAAGAATTTTGGCAAACTCAATATTGGATTTGTGGCCTGATTTTTTGGTAACAATTTTTCCTTGAATGGTTTTGCCAACCAAACTCAGATCTCCAATTACATCAAGGAGCTTATGTCTTGCTGGTTCATTTGGAAATTGTAACTGAATCGTATTAAGTATACCTTCTTTATCTACTTTGACAGAAGGTTTGTTGAGTTTAGCGGCTAACTCATCTAATTCTTTTTGAGTCATCATTCGATCTACAATCACTATAGCATTTTCCATGTCACCTCCTTTGATGAGGTTCTGATTCAAAAGATGTTCGAGTTCGTGAACAAATACAAAAGTTCTGCAAGGAGCGATCTGATCCGCATAATCATTGATCTTATCCAAACTGGCAAACTGTTGGCCTAAGGTGTTGGAATTAAAATCAATTAAAGTTGTTATTTCAAATTCATCTGATGGCACAGCAACATATTCGGCGCCAGTATCAAGGTCTTCAAATGAAATAGGTTCTGTAATTTCAAAAACTTCGCGTTCTGCTTCAAGTTCTTTAATTCCGGCATTAATTAATGCACTAACAAATTGAATAGCGCTTCCATCCAGAATTGGAATTTCTGGTCCATCGAGTTCAATCAATACATTATCTATACCTAGTCCGAATAAAGCCGAAAGGGTATGTTCAACAGTCCACACCTGAGCAACTCCTTCCTGTAGGGTAGTGCCTCGGTTAGTTGATATTACTCTGGAAACGTCAGCGGTGATTATGGGTTTTTCAGGGAGGTCAATACGTTGGAATTTAATGCCGTGGTTTTCTTCAGCAGGGAGAAAACGCATATTCACTTTGACGCCGGTATGAAGTCCGATACCATGTATGAGTATCTCTTTCTGGATGGTCCTTTGGTTCATACTTTCTATTCAATGACAATTTCAGTATAAATGATTTATTCAAATTTATTTTTGAAGTTCTCTAATAATCTTCTCCAAATATCTAATTTTTTTGACCGTTTCCGGTAAGTTTCTGAATTCGGCATAAGATTTTAAATAATTGCTATAATCAATGGCTGGAGAACCATAAAGTTTAGCATTGGGCTCTTTAATATTGCCTGCAACACCACTTTGTGCCTGTATTTTGGTTCCATCCGGAATTTGAATATGTCCTACTATCCCAACCTGGCCACCAATCTGGCAAAAATTGCCAACTTTGGTGCTTCCTGCTATTCCAGCCTGCGCTGCTATTACCGTATGCTCTCCAATTTGAACATTATGGGCGATCTGAATGAGGTTATCTAGTTTAGATCCCTTTCCAATTTTGGTTGAACCCATACTTCCACGGTCTATACAGGAGTTAGCACCAATTTCTACATAATCTTCCAGGACTACATTTCCAATCTGTGCAATTTTATGGTATTCGCCTTTGTCATCAGGAGCAAAGCCAAAACCTTCATTTCCAATAACCGCATTATAATTAATAATACAGTGCTTTCCAATGATGCAGTCCTTATAAATTCTGACGCCAGGATACAGAATGGAGTTTTCACCGATTTGGACCTTATCACCAATATAGACTTGTGGATGAATGATAACATTGGAACCTATGTTAGCCCCTGAACCAATATAGCTGAATGCTCCAATATGAACATTTTCACCAACTTTTACAGATGCATCAACTTTAGCCAATGGGTCTATATACCCCATTGGTTTGGATTTATCTTCAAAAGCAGCTAAAAGCTGAGCAACCGTTTGATAGACATCCTTAACTCGAATTAAGGTAGCCGCAATGGGTTGTTTTGGAACAAAATCATCACTGACCAGAATGGCTGAAGCAGCAGTTGTATAAACGTAAGATTCGTATTTAGGATTGGCAAAAAAACAGATGCTACCCTCCGTCGCTTCTTCAATTTTGGACGGGCGGTATAAGATGATATCCGGATTTCCTTCAAGTTTTCCCTGAACCATCCGGGCCAGTTCGCCGGTAGTTATTTTAACCATTCGTGAGGTACCTAAATTAAAAGTAAGCGATAATTGTGCCAAGATGGCTAATGGTCAAAAGAGAGTTTATATTAGTTTTAGAAATCATTCTAAATTAATTAATGTAGGTTAGAAAAAAGACATAAAATGATTATATAAATATTATTAAAATATGAATTCCTATTTTATTAACTATTGAATGTTACAATTCGGATTGTTTCATGTAAAGTGTTTAAATAAAAATATGGATGCCTTTGGAAAAATTTTTCAGGTTTTGAATGTATTAAAAATGTTTTTTACGATCACGATTTTGGACTTCAATTTTCTTTCACGCTTCCGGAATATCTGACTTTCTTACCTTGCACATCAAAATAGTATTCAATGAACAAGTCTGAACTCATACAACACTTGCAAAATAATACTTATGTCCGGCTTAAGCCATCCGGAATTCATGGTGTTGGTGTTTTTGCCATTCGCGAAATTCCCAAAGGATGTGATTCCTTTTTTTCAACCGTGCAGGATGAGTGGATTTACTTAAGTTACACTGAAGTCGGTCAACTTCCAATTGCAATTCAGAATCTTATTGAGACCTACTGCCTTTTCGATGATAACGGATATTTTGTTCCGTCACATGGATTTGAAAAGATGGACTTATCTCTTTTTTTAAATCATTCAGATCGTCCTAATGTGGCTTCCATAGAGGATGGAGAACGCTTTATAGCTTTAATGGATATTAAGGAAGGAGAGGAATTATTCGTTGATTATGGAACAATAGTCGATAGTCCTGAGTAATGGCTTGTAAGTCGTGAGAAATAAGTCAAAGTATTCTAATCCAGTATTTTAAATACCAGATCTAATAAAAATTCATAAGTAAATTTTTCATTATGCGGGGGGTTGTTATCCGTTAATCGTGGAAGATTATTGCTGAAAAATTGCTGGTGATGGGCAGTTTCAATTAGTGTAGTACTAAGGGACTTGGGATATTTATACTTGGGGTTATATTCATGAATAATTTGTGCCAACTGAGTGCAGAGATCTTTATAAGGTTTAAAAACTTCATTTTTATTAATCTCGCTGACTTCTTTGATCAGATAGACCTTGCTGCTTTCTGCGATAACTATTTGATTCAAGGATTTCTTATTGTAGTCATTAAGTCCAGAGCTCTCCGGAAGTTCTTGGGTTAATAACTCCACTACGATTTTAATTCTATCTTTTTTAGAGGTAATGTTTTGAAGTTTGAAAGTGAGTAAAAACTCCATATAACTCCAATACCAATTTAGTATATACAATAGTAACCTGTGCTTATTTTCGAAATATCGATAAACTGTAGCTTCTGTTGTTCCTATTTCAAGAGCGAGCTTTTTAAAGGTAAAATGTTCAAAACCGAGGATGTAAATAAGGTCTATGGAGTGTTTTACGATTTGACGACCGACCTCGCTGCTTTCGGGATCCTTTAAATAGATCTTGTCATTTACTTTAAAATTAACCTGAAAATCCATGGCTCTAATTTGGCACAAAGATAATCACGCTATTTTAAAGAGTATATAATTGCTATAAATAAAAAAAGTTAAGCTTTATTTAACAATAGTAAAACTATCATTTTGATAAGTAATTGTAATTTTGCCTCTTAATTAAAAAGTCAATAAGAAAAATTATGTATTAATGTCGTCATCCAAATATTAAAATAATCTAAAGGATAGTGATTGCTTTAGCTTGATTGACCTTTTAACTTTTATATGAAATAAAATAATTAAAATTAATAGTATGCGTACACAAACCAAAGAAACACAAACTCATCTAACACCTCAAAAAGCCTGGCAAATATTAAAGGATGGAAATGATCGATTCATCAACAACCTAAAAGCCAATCGAAATCTACTACAACAAGTAAATGAAACTTCTTCAGGACAGTTTCCATTTGCCACAATATTAAGTTGTATTGATAGTCGTACATCTGCAGAACTTATCTTTGATCAGGGGTTAGGTGATATATTTAGTATACGTATCGCCGGAAACATATTAAACGAAGATATCCTTGGAAGTATGGAGTTTGCTACTAAAGTAGTAGGCACAAAAATCATTGTTGTTCTTGGTCATACGAAATGCGGAGCAATTGTCGGAGCTTGTAATCATGTTGAAATGGGAAATCTAACTACCTTGCTCAATAAAATCCAACCGGCCATTTTTCAAGAACATGATACTAAGGAAAACCGCAATGGTTCCAATGAAAGCTTTGTCAATAATGTCACTAGCTTAAATGTCAAGCTTACCATTGAACGTATAAGACGAGAAAGTCCAATCATTGCCGAATTGGAGTCGGAAGGGAAATTAATTATCGTTGGGGGGATATATGAAGTGGAAAGTGGTCGTGTAACGTATTTTGAAAATTAACTAATATTATTATTTTATGATAGCAAGCCAATATATTACCAATTTAAAGCGAGACTTACCGGCAGGTTTAGTAGTTTTTCTTGTCGCAGTTCCTTTATGTTTGGGAATTGCCTTAGCCAGCGGGGCACCATTTTTCAGTGGTATGATCTCTGGAATCGTTGGGGGAATTATTGTTGGATTATTAAGTAATTCACAGTTGAGTGTGTCGGGACCTGCAGCTGGATTGACAGCTGTTGTTTTGTCTTCGATTACCAAATTAGGGGCATTCGAATCCTTTTTATTAGCAGTCGTTATAGCTGGTGTTTTACAGCTAATATTATCCATTATTAAAGCGGGAACAATTGCCAACTATTTTCCAAGTAACGTAATTAAAGGAATGTTAACCGCAATTGGGATCATTATAATACTGAAGCAGATTCCTCACGCATTAGGGTATGATAAAGATGCTGAAGGAGATTTCGCGTTTCTTCAACCGGATGGTGATAATACGTTTACAGCACTCTTAAGACCATTTGCTCAAATTGATACCGGGGCAACATTAATATGTTTAATCTCTCTAATGGTTTTAATTTTTTGGGAAAAACCATATATTAAAAAATATTTTCGATTAATTCCTGGTGGACTGGTTGCCGTTATAATTTCTGTTCTGTTAAGTGAATTAATCTTTGTAAACTTCGATATTTTAGCTATTGCACAAGAGCATAAAGTGAATGTTCCAGTTGCAAATTCTTTCAAAGAGTTCTTAAGTTTTATGACATTTCCGGATTTCTCTCAATGGCTTAATCCAAATGTTTATATCGTTGCACTGACTATCGCAGCAGTAGCTTCTATTGAAACCTTATTGTGTATTGAAGCGGTAGATAAATTGGATCCTGAAAAGCGAGTAACCAATACAAACAAGGAACTAGCGGCACAAGGAATTGGCAACATGGTAAGTGGTTTATTGGGAGGGTTGCCTCTTACGAGTGTTATTGTTCGAAGTTCAGCAAACATTAATGCTCAAGCAAGAACCAAATCGTCAACCATTGTTCATGGAATTCTTATCCTGATAAGTGTTTTATTGTTTCCAGCCATACTTAATAAAATTCCACTTTCATCATTAGCTGCTATTTTATTGGTCACCGGCTATAAATTATGTAACCCCGATTTATTTAAGACCATGTTCAGTAAGGGTAAATATCAATGGGTTCCTTTTGTGATTACAGTTATTTCAATTGTCTTTACAGATCTCTTAACGGGAGTTGGAATTGGTTTAGCCGTTAGTATTGCAGCTATCTTAATTGGTAACTTTAAAAACTCGTATTTTTTTCATAAAGAGAAACATCGGGAAGGTGATATCATTCTTATACACCTTTCAGAGGAAGTTTCTTTTCTTAATAAAGCAAGCATTCGGGAGACCCTGGATAACATTCCTGAAAATACAACTGTCATTGTAGATGCTTTCGATAGTCAATATATCGATTATGATGTCTTGGAGATCATTCAGGAATTTACAGAAGTCAAAGCTCCGTTAAAAAATATCACTTGTAAAACAGTTGGTTTTAAAAACGAATACAATATCGCGAACACAGATAATGTTCAATCCGTAAGAGAGTTAATACCAAAGTATCATTCCGTGATTATTGGCGATGCAAAGTAGAAGGAACTAATATTTTATTGGATCGGATATCTGAGCCTGATGCATGGCTTATTTACATTCTTTAAGAATGAAAATTTTAGTGATCGACAAGTCATGGGCTGATATTCTAAACTTAATTTATATGACCCATTGCTAATGATTTAAGTTATTGTAGATGAAAACAATTCAACTTATTACTTTACTACTATGCTTTCAAAGTTTTGCCATCAAGGCAATACAAGCACAAAGCACTAGAATGTATACGAACCATAATATTGGTTGGTATTCTGTCTTTAGTCGTTTGGAATTTTCTAATCGATGGAGTGTCCATGGTGAGTTTCAATGGCGTCGCAATCAATTCATCCGCGAATCACAGCAAAACCTGGTGAGATTAGGAGTGAATTATCATTTGAATTCTAGAGTTTTTTTCAGAGTAGGGTATGGTTTTATAGAAACATATCCCTATGGTGAAGTACCGATCAATGCTTTTGGTAAACAATTTACGGAGCATAGAATATTTGAGATGATGCAATTCGCACATTCGGAATTAAAGTTGAATTTTATACATCGGTATATGTTGGAACAACGATTTATTGGAAAGTATTTAAACGCCAATGCATCCAGCGAAGAGGAATGGCCATTAAGCAACCGTCTTAGATATATGTTGAGAATTCAAAAGTCATTAACTTCTGACAACCGTTATTATCTGGCAGCATTCAACGAAGTTATGCTTGGATTTGGAAGAAACGTGCAAGCCAATATATTTGATCAAAATAGAATAGGTTTACTCTTTGGTAGTAGAATTACAAAAAACCTGACTTTGGAATTGGGATACATCAATCAGATTCTTCAACTTGGAAGACAGATTAATGGGAAGAATGTATTTCAGAATAATAAAGGAATAAGTGTTAGTATATTTTTAAACGAACAATTCAAGCTGAAGAAAAAGTAAGTGCTAAATTATAATTATTATTTATTAAATGTCCGAGGGTAAGTTAACTTAGCTTATCTGAGATATTCCATTATAAAGCTGACTGTAAAAATGCTTGATTAGTAATTATTTGATTAGGTAATAAGTTGCGACTTTTTTCTCTTATTTTTGACCCATTATGGGTAATAAAAAGAAGCTGAAGCATTTGACCAAAGAAAATGCAACTTCCTCATTTTCAAAGATTACCAATACTATAGAGCCTGGGCAAGTCCAGATTTCTCGCCCACCCTGGATTCCAATATTAATAGTGCTGGCCATTACGTTTTTGGTTATGTCTCCCTGCCTTAAAAACGGATTCGTCAACTGGGATGATGATCGCAACGTGTATGAGAATAAAACGCTTGAGGGTCCATTATCGACTAAGATGATTAAAGAAATTTTCAGCTCCACCGTTATTGGTAACTATAATCCATTGACGATTCTGAGTTTTGCAGTAGAAAAACATTTCTTTGGAAAAAAACCAACAACATTACCAAAGGCTATGCATTGGACTAACATGTTGTTGCATTTGATCTGCACTTACTTAGTTTACAGAATTTTTTCGAAGTTAGGCCTTACCGTATTAATGGCAGCATTGGGAGCATTATGGTTTGGAATTCATCCAATGCGTGTTGAATCCGTTGCCTGGATTACCGAGCGAAAGGATGTTCTATTTGGGGTATTCTTTCTGTCAGCACTGTATTTGTATATAAAAAACATAGAGAATTCCAGTAAGCTTCGAAGCCTTGCCATCTTTGTATTATTTGTTATTGGATTATTTGCAAAAATTCAAATGGTTGCCTTGCCATTAACTATGTTGGTTATTGATTATTGGTACAACCGACCGCTGAATTTCTCAAGGATTATAGAAAAGGCCCATTTCTTTCTGGCTGCCTTAGCATTTGGAATTATTGGAATTTTGGTATTGAAACAGGAAGGCTCCTTAGATACAAACCAGGTTCATGAAGGCATTGGTCGTTTATTCATTGGAACCTATAGTCTAATAACTTATCTGATCAAATGGATTTTTCCATATACCACCATTCCACTTTATCCATATCCGGATCAATTAAGCATATGGCATTATCTATCGGTTATACCGGTTCTTGGATTATTTGGAGGAATATATGTGGCTTATAAAAAAGATATGAAACCTTTGATTTTCGGTTTCATGTTTTTCTTCGTCAATATTGTTTTCTTGTTACAGATTCTTGGTGCTGGACAAGGATATCTGGCTGATCGGTTTACTTACATTGCTTACATAGGGTTGTTTTTTATTTCTTGCTATTATATCCAAAAGATCATAGAGCAAAACTCAGCGTCCAAAATGGCAATTTACAGTGGATTAGGAGTTTACTTATTATTTTTTGCTTATCTAAGTTTTAGACAATGTGGATATTGGAAAGATTCAGGAACACTCTGGACTCGCGTCATAGAATATTATGACAATACACCTTTGCCTTTTAACAATAGGGCAAATTTTTATCGCGATGAAAAAATGTATGATCGCGCCATGTCCGATTACAGTCGCGCCATTGAATTAAAAGCAGACCATCCAACCTATAATAGTAGGGCTAAAATGTACTTTGAACGCAATATGGATGAAAAAGCACTGGCGGATTATAATATTGCCATTCAGAAAAAACCCACCGCAGAGTATTATGTCAATCGCGGTGCAGCTTATGCTAAATTAGGAAGAATTAATGAAGCCATTAACGATTTTAATAAAGGACTTGAATTAGATCCGACCTGGAAAGTTGGCTATCTCAATCGATCCATTATGCATCAGACACAGAATAATTTTCAAGCCGCGCTGAATGATATTAATGCTTATCTGAAATTGGATCCATATAATGGTGATCTCTGGTATGAAGGTGCCCGATGCCTTCGTGCGGTAGGTAAACCCAATGAAGCAATACCTTATTATACCGAGGCCATAAGACTTAATCCACGCTTTGGATTGGCTTATCTTGAACGAGGAAGAACTTATCAAGGTTTGGGAAATCAATCGGCTGCTCAAAGTGATTTTCAGAAAGCACAACAATTAGGAGAAAAAGTGGATCCTGTTAATAACCTATTGCCAAATCAGTAAAATGCTCTCATCGCTATTTATAAAAAATTATGCTATAATCGACTCCCTGGAGATCGATTGGCCCAGCGGTTTTTCTGTAATAACCGGTGAGACCGGAGCTGGTAAATCTATTATGATTGGCGCATTGCAATTCGTCCTTGGCGCGAGAACAGATACGAAAGTAGTACGCAATTCAGAAGAAAAATGTATTGTTGAGGTTCGATTTAATGAACTGAAAGATCAACAAAAAATTCTCAGTGAATTTGATTTCTTAGATCATACGGATGAAATTATTATCCGAAGAGAAATTTTACCGAACGGAAGATCTCGGTCATTCATCAACGATTCTCCTGTAACAGCACAAGAACTCAATCAATTATCTGCGGTGCTCATAAGCATTCATCAGCAATTTGATCTTTTAGACATACTGTATGAGGATCATCAGATCAACCTATTGGATAGTTATATTGGACATAACAAACAAGTTTCCGATTATAAAAATCAATTCAAAGTATATAGAAAGTCTATTGAAGAAATTAATGAATTAAAAGAAGAGCAAAGAAAACTTGAAGAAGAACGAGACTATATAATGTTTCAATTATCGGAATTAGATCAGTTAAATTTGATTCCTGGTGAATATTCAAAACTGGAAGAAGAGTTGTCACTTGCTTTGAAATCGGAAGAAATAATTAATAATACTGGCTTGATAAGCTCTATTCTTGAGGGTGAAAAAGGAGTCATAGATCAATTGCAGGATGTTTCTGGTTTTCTGAGACCATTAATTTCTATTTCAGCAGTGGCAGAAATTAATGAAAGAATACAATCACTCCGAGAAGATCTGAAAGACATTACGTATTCACTTCAAAAAGTAGCAGATAAGACTGAATTTGATAAAGAAAAAATTTCAAATCTGCAAATGAGATTTGACCTCATTACCCGTGCATTGAAAAAACACAGAGTCGAAACCGATGTTGAATTACTGGAAATTCGAGAAAAACTCGAAGTCAAATCAAACACCTTTTCAAATCTGGAAGAGAAACTACAATTAAAGGAAAAAGAATTACAAAAAATACACTCTGAACTAATGCAGGCCGCTAAACTCCTTAGTAAAAAGCGTAAAGAAATTTGTAAAAAGTTTGATCAGGAAGCCGTTGGATTACTTAATTTGTTGGGAATGGAATTCGCCCAGTTTAATACGCAATTGGTAGAATTAAAAGAGTTGAATGAAACGGGTTTGGATGAAGTGACTTTTAACTTCTCTGCAAATAAAGGGGCCAATCCAAAACCTTTAAAAAATCAGGCATCCGGGGGAGAACTTTCACGACTTAATCTCGTTCTTAAATCAATGGTCTCCAGTGAAATGAAGATGCCTACGATGATTTTTGATGAAATTGATACCGGAGTTTCCGGACAAATCGCCTTACAAATGGGCAATATACTGAAAAATATGTCTGCTCATCATCAAATCATTACCATTACTCATTCCCCTCAGGTAGCCTCGAGAGCAAAAAATCAGTTTTACGTATACAAAGATTCATCCTCGAAAAGCACTATTACTAAATTAAAGAAACTTGAAAAACAGGAGAGGATGTACGAATTGGCGAAGATGTTAAGTGGAGATCCTCCATCTGCTTCTGCCATCAAGAATGCTAATGAACTTATGAGTTCTTCAAATTAATTAAAATAAAGTTTTATGTCATCAAAATTATTAAGTGGAAAGAGAGGGATTGTTTTCGGTGCATTGGATGAACAATCTATCGCCTGGCACGTAGCAGAAAAATGCGTTGAACACGGAGCTCGAATTACTTTAACCAATGCCCCCGTGGCGATGCGATTTGGAAAAATATTTGATCTGGGTAAAAAGTTGGAAGCAGAAGTAATTCCAGCAGATGCAACATTAATCGAAGATTTAGAAAATCTGCTTCAAAAATCCATGGAAGTTTTAGGAGGAAAGATTGACTTTATATTGCATAGTATCGGAATGTCCTTGAATGTCAGAAAAAATAAGCCCTATACCGATTTGAATTATGAATTCATGCAAAAAACATTTGATATTTCTGCTATTTCATTTCACAAATTAATGCAGTCGGCTATGAAACTAGATGCTATCCAGCAAGGAGGATCAGTTTTGGCTTTAACCTATATTGCTGCACAAAGGACATTTCCGGATTATAATGAAATGGCTGAGTCTAAAGCTCTGTTAGAATCTTTTGCAAGAAGCTTTGGATATCATTACGGTGTTTTCAAAAAAGTTAGAGTTAATACTATATCACAATCTCCAACCATGACTACGGCTGGATCAGGTGTTAAAGGATTTAAAGAATTTTTTGATTATGCTGATAAGATGAGTCCATTAGGGAATGCATCGGCAGAAGCGTGTGCCGATTATTGCGTTTCTATGTTTTCTGACCTTACGCGTTATGTAACTATGCAGAACTTATATCACGATGGAGGATTTTCATCCATGGGTATGAGCCCGGCTTTATTAACAATAAATGATAAAGAGTAAAAGTTAAAGGATAAATAGCAATTATAAAAAACAATAATTGAACTTCAAATAATAAGTAATGATTTTAAGAATAATACTGGCCACAGCTTTAAGTTTTGCTATTAGGGACATAGATGCCCAGGCTACAAAACTAAAACTATTAGGCCATTGGAGAGACCCTAATCTCAAAGGTTCTGCGCAATATGATAATACCTTCAACGAAGCTTATGGATTTACGGTCAATGGACATGAATACGGAATAATTGGTTCAACCTATGGTTGGCACATCATTGATATTACTGATCCCGCCAATCTTTTCGAACGAATGAGAGTTAAAGGTGGAGCCAGCAGCACAAACGTTATTCATCGCGATTTTCGTTATTACAAATGTCATATCTACGCGGTGTGTGATGAAGGCACAAGCACTTTGCAAATACTCGATGTCTCAAATTTACCGGATACAGCTTTTTTAGTGTATGACAGCAATGAATTATTTATTCGCTCTCACAATTTTTATATCGATGAGAAGAATGCAAAAATGTATACATGTGCAGAGAAAGGAAATAGTGGTTATTTTGCCTTAGGCCTGTACGATCTTTCGAATCCGACCAATCCTACTTTTATAGGACATTATGGAACCTTTGGTGATATTGTTGCTGATCATGTACATGATTGTTATGTTCGAGATAACATTGCTTATCTCAATTGCGGTAACAATGGTTTTGCGATTGTGGATTTTACGAATAATACCAATCCAAAAACATTATTTACGCTAAAACCTACCGATTATAAATATTCAGGATATAATCATAGTGGATGGTTATCGCCTAATGGTAAAACATATGTTATGGCGGATGAAAATCACGGTTCTCCGTTGAAAGTATTTGACATGAGTGATATTTCGAAAGCCAAAATTATTTCTTACTTATCGGTATACGGTGATAGTACTAAAGCGATACCTCACAACCCTTTGGTTTCTTGCGATTATACTTATGTGGCTTACTACTATGATGGATTGCAGGTATATGATATTCGTAATCCGAAAGAACCAAAATTGACACATTATTATCCAACTTCTACTGAACAGAATTTTCTTAATTATAAAGGAGCCTGGGGCACTTTTCCATTTATGCCTTCAGGCCATGTCATAGTTGCCGATATGCAAAATGGAATGTTCGTCGTTGAGGGTCCGGAAAAGGTTTGCAATCCACAAAATGTCTGCAATACTACAGGTCTTGATCCTATAAAGTCTGAGGATGAGATTTTAGTTTTTCCAAATCCTTCTTCTTCGGATTTAATGATTACAGCAATACCTGGCATAAAGAATATTTGGATTTTAAATACTAAGGGATCTTTAGTTTATTCAAAGACTGTAAATAGTTTATCGGAATTAAACATAGAAACATCGGAGTGGTTATCCGGTATGTATTTAATAAAAGCAGGTTTGAACAATGGTAACCATAAGGTCATCAAATGGATTAAAGAGTAAATTGTTTTGAGATCAGTTTTATTTACTCCTTACTTGATATTAATTTTTATTGTATTTGGAATCCATAAATCGGTTGGACAGGATTATATCGATTCCCTTAAATTGAGCGCTCAAAAGACATCTGATTCTTTGCTTTCCATTCCATTGGAATTAATCGAATTAGATCTTTCAAAAAATATTTATAAACCCGTAGATTCTGGAGAAAGAATCATCAAACCATATGATTTTTTTGGTCAACAGACTTTGCCAAATTACGGATCTCCCATTAATTCTTATCGCGAGGAATTTAAATTAAGGAACTTTTTTGATAATGGCCTTCGTTATTTGGACTTTTTCTTTAGGGAATTAGAAGATTTTTCATTCTACAGATCGAACAAGACTTATGTTGAATTATTAATATCAGAGGGAGCTTTTTTTGCTAACTCACAATCTGGATTGGTGGATAACCTCAATGCTTCTGCTTTTGTTTCAAAGAATTTTGCCAATAATTTACAACTCAATGTGGCCTATGACCGAATTAATCAGAAAGGTATTTATAATAACGGACGTAATTTATTAGGACGACTGTTTGCAGGAATACAAGGAACCTCATCTACTTCTAGGTTGAAGTATGCAATACAATATAGTAATCAGTATTTTAACATACAGCATAATGGTGGAATAGAAAATGATTCGTTGATTCCATTAGATCAGTATAGCATAAGAGAAGTTTTAGAAGTCAAATCAAGAAGCGCTTTTTCCAACTGGAGATATAATCAATATGGGGCATGGTTGTCTTACCGATTAAAGAAGGATTCTTCTTTTGTCAATCCTAGTATCAGCCTTGCGGCCGGTTATAAGAGTTTTAAATATTACATGAGTGATCCGGAATATAGATCACCGAATGATTTATATGGAAGTTTAGTTATTTTAGATACACTTGGTATACTTCGATCTTATGAACAGTATTCTGTTCCGGTTGAAGCCAAAGTAGATCTATTGGAATCCAGACAGTGGAGTGCAACGGTTAAATATGGTTTATCTACCAATCACTTAATCAATGATACGATTTATAAGTATGATCTAAACGTTAATCAGTTTATTGCGGATGTAGGATGGGAATCCAATCATCATCAGATAAAGTTTCATTGGATACAAAAGTATCAACAAAACGGAAGAGCTCATCACTATGGGGTTCAATATAAAGCAACATCTATAAATTGGTTAAGCTGTGTGGTAGATGTAGGTTCAACCAGTGATTTTCCTTCATGGTCAGATCAAAGTATTTCAGTAAATAAGCATCGATTATGGATTACTCGATTTGACAATCCAAGAAAAAATTATTTAAATTTAAATTTGGTTGGTAAAAAAAGGTACTTACCTGAAATTTACATGGAAGCAGCGCAGTTGAAGAACTTAATCTATTTGGATTCAAATGCAGTTATAAATCAATATAAGGAAACCATTAATCAATTAAACTTAATTTGTAAGGAATCGGTATCTTGGAAATGGTTGGGAGTAACTCAGTCTCTTAGATGGCTTAGATATTCACCGGACATATCTTCTTGGAATGCCTGGTATTCCAAATCGTCCATATTTGCGAATCTTTCCTTAGCCAAAAAATCAATAAATACCAAAATTGAATTATCGGCTAATTTTTTAAAACCGGACAACATCAACCGATTTAATCCATTAATCGGAAGATTTTACCCAGGTTCAAATAATAGTGAAGTGTTAGGTCCTTTTATTGGAGCAGGATTGAATATCAATATTTCAAACTTAAATGTTTTAGCTCAGTTTGATAATATAGATTCTTTTTGGCAAAAAGATCGTCCTCAATGGGTAGATGGTTATCCAGCCTACGATTTTGGGTTTAGGATTCAGTTATTGTGGAGATTTTTTAATTAATGCTAAAAAATATTCAGCCTTATTTGTTGGCGTAAGTTTACAACTTGTGCTATAGCTTTAATAGACTAACAGTCTTTAGACTAATCAATTTATTTATTCATTATAAATTCCCTTGCACTACTGCCAACCCAACTTCCAAATCCTGCCGTTAGACCACCAATTAAACCAGTCAGTAAAATTAAATTGTAGGTTCCAATGTTCATAAATACTCCACTGATCA
>CAZHNF010000036.1:0-31972 GCA_964533625.1 uncultured Saprospiraceae bacterium
AAAAACAGCGGCACAAAAGATAAACCCATTGTCTATTTTGCAAAGGGAAAAAATGTTGTCATCAATCAATCCTGCGGACGAGGTTATGATGGATTAAATATTGAAGGGAATGACTACATTGAAGTCAATGGATTCAAAGTTCAATCCATTGCCGATGCTAATGGTTCTGGAGAAGATGGAATAAGAGCAGTACTCGCCAATCATATAATGGTAAGAAATTGTACCGTTGATAGCTGTTACCGTGGAATATTTACTGGATATACGGATGACTTTCTAGCCGAATATAATGTTTGTAGAAGATCTTATGGTGAACACGGAATTTATGTATCCAACAATAGTGATCGGGTCATTGTGCGACACAATGTATGTTATAACAATAAGGCTGCCGGCATTCAACTCAACCCGGATTTAAGCAGTGGTGCCCCGGGTTTATCCTATGAGGTTAGGATTTATAATAATATCTGTTATGGAAACAGGATTGGATTAAATCTTCAAGGATTGTATTATAGTTGGGTCTATAATAATCTTCTTTATAATAATGGAAGCAACAATGGTGGAAATGGGATTACACTATTTCATGGAGATGCAGCAACGGGTTGCAATGATGTAAAAGTATTTAACAACACGGTTATTGTACCCAGTGGTTCGCAATGGGCGATTCTTGCTATTGAAGGAGATAGTCTTTGGGTAGTCAATAATATATTAGTTAGTTTTTCTCCTAAGGGTTCGTTGGATATTGAATCCACTTGTACCAACTATACAGGCCAAAATAATATTTTATCGAATCGCATGACGATCAATCAAGGCTCAAGTTATATTGACTTTAGACAATGGCAGGCCTTGGGTTATGATCTTAATTCAAGCATCATCCAAAATATTGAAGATCTTTTTGTTGATCTTCCAAACAACAATTATCATCTCCGCCCAACCTCAATAGCAAGAGATAAAGGTTCTAACGAAATAGATAAATTTATTAAAATGGATCTTGACAATAATCTCCGATGGCAAGGAAGTAATATTGATATCGGTTGTTATGAATTCAATGTCCCTACCAATACAAAAGATGTGAATGAAAATTCCAACAATATCATTGAACAGTCCAATAAAGTACTATTTCTAAATATTTCAGAACCTGATATAATAATTAAACTTTACGATTTAACTGGTCGTGAAATGGCCAAAGGCAAGACCATTCAAACCCATGATTTCAATACTGGATTATATATTGTAAAAGCTATCCAATTAAACAAAATACTTCAGACGGAGAAAGTTTTTATTGCAAATTGAGCCTATCTGTATAATTTGTCAGGCCACCAATGGAAAGATTTAATAATAATTGCATAGTTATACCTACAAGAACTTAAAGCTTATTTCACGACTTCCATTTCGCCATTATAACATTAAGCAATAATACTGATACACAGCCGTTAAAATTGCGTATTTTTGCCTAACATATTAATTATATTTTATATATGAAATTTTTTGATTTTAAGAAGCTGACACCTCATTTATTGGTCACCCTGGCATTTTATGTAGTGGCTACAATATATTTCTTACCGGCATTAAAAGGAAAGGTTTTGCAACAGACCGATTACAAAAGTTGGCAGGCAATGGCTCACGAATCTCTGGAATACAATAAAACTCATAAAGATGTTGCCTTATGGTCTGATAATATGTTTGGAGGAATGCCATTGTTTCAAACATCCATGGAAGTGAAAAATAATTTTATTTCCTACTTGCAATATCTTCCTCATAACATTGCAAAGACTCCTATCAATATCTTTTTTGCATTGATGTTATTTTCTTATATAGGTTTAATATTTCTTGGATTAGGAATTTACATTTCCGCATTGGCTTCTGTAGTTTTGGCTTTTAGCACGGGTAATATTCTTCTATTAGAAGCAGGTCATTTAACCAAATTAGCGGTCATTGGATTTACTACCTGTCTTATTGCCGGAGCTTATCTTACTTATTACAAAAATCGTTGGATTGGTTTAGCCGTATTTGGTTTTGGATTTGCCATGCAAATTGTCAATAATCACATACAAATGACCTATTATATTTTATTAGGACTAAGTCCCTTCTTTGTATTTGCTTTAATCGATAGCGTTAAAAGTAAACAAATCAAAGATTACTTTTTGAATACAGCTTTACTAGCAGCCATTTCCATAATAGGATTATTAGGATCTGCAACAACTATTCTTATGACAAAAGAATATGTAACCCAAACCATGCGTGGAGGATCAGTTTTATCGACTTCAACGATAACGGGTGAAGAAACCAGCAAATCTGGTTTGGAATGGGAGTATGCCATGAGATGGAGCAATGGTTATCTGGATTTAGTCGCCGCAATCATTCCTGCTGTAGCGGGAGGAGGAAGTGGAGAAAAAGCCATCAACAACTCTTCTCTTAAATCAGCCCTAAAAGATGAAAGAATTCCAGTAAATAAATCTACCATTATTCCTGGTTATTGGGGAGCACTGCCATTTACCGGAGGACCCTTTTATATGGGAATTGTTTTGGTTTTATTGTTTATAATGGGTACCATTCTAATTCAAGATAAAATAAAATGGTGGTTTGCATTTAGTGTTATATTACTCAGCTTAATGTCTATGGGTAGACATTTTGAAATACTTAACCGAATTTTATTTGATTATCTTCCATTTTTAAATAAATTCAGGGCACCAAGTTCAATTTTAACAGTTGTTACACTCTATGTTGGTGTATTTGGATTTTATAGTCTTTCAAAAATTCTTCAGAATCAATTTAATTCTGAACAAATAAAGAGGTCTTTATATATAAGCGGTGGAATATTAGCGACCATCTGCGTATTCTTTTGGATCATTGGACCCGGATTTTTTGATATGTCAAGAGGTCAGAATGATGATCAGACAAAGGTTTTGATTAAGTTGCGAGAGGCTATGATGACCGGAGACGCACTAAGAGGATTAATTCTAGTATTGATCTCATCTGGTTTGATATATTTCTGGAATTCCGGAAAGCTAAAGTCAAATTTTTTGCTCGGTGGACTGGGCGTCTTAATTCTATTCGACCTATTTACCATCAACAATCGTTATATCTCACATGCTGATTTTATGTCGGACAATGCCAGCAATAATGTTTTTCAAAAAAGAAAAGTTGATGAACAGATTTTGACTGACCAATCTTTGGGTTACAGAGTATTCGATGGCACCATAGATACTTATAATAGCTCTTTCACTTCCTATTATCACCGAACTATTGGCGGATATCATCCGGCTAAACTTCGTAGATATCAAGATATTATTGAACACTGTCTTGATCTGGAACAACAAAAGTTGAATACTATATTACAAACTTTTAATGGTAATCCTAACGATTCACAATTTATTGCCAATATGGCCCAATTGCAGGTATTTAATATGCTTAATACTAAATATTTTATATTAGGTGAAAGGGGAAAAGAAGTTGCACTTCCAAATTATTCAGCAAACGGAACTTCGTGGTTTGTTCGGGAATTGAAATGGGTTAATACGGCTGACGAAGAAATTGAATCGATTAAAAATACAAACCTTAAAACTACCGCAGTTATCCATAATGAATGGAAACCATTGGTAAGTCAGTGTGGAGATGGATCTGGCACCATTGCTCTGATGGAGTACCAACCTAACTCGGTTAAATATTCATCGGATTCACCTTCAGATCAAATTGCAGTTTTATCGGAGATTTGGTATGGCCCCGATCTTGGTTGGACATCTACCATCGATGGCAAGCCAGCTGATTTGTTTAGAGTCAATTATGTCTTACGAGGCATAAAAGTTCCATCTGGAAAGCATGAAATTGTTTTGACCTTCAGTCCTAAAACATACTCTATGGGTGAAACGATTTCTGCTATTTGTTCATTATTAATGTTTGCCTTCTTTGGATTTGTATTTTACAAAAATTTAAAAAAAGAAAATTTAGTTAATTCATAAATTTTCTAGGAGAATAAATACTGTTTAATGGGAATTGTCCGGAAGCAAAGTTTCTACGCTTCACTATTGATGTATATATCCATGGTTGTTGGATACATCAATCTTATTGTATTAATGCCGAAATACTTTACACAAGCAGAAGTAGGTATGACTCGTTCGATTCTGACGATAGCCGTAGCTTTTTGCAGTTTAACAGAATTAGGTACTAGTTCAATAATATTCCGATTTCTTCCTGTTTACAGATCTCAGAGAGCCAAAGACTTTGTCAATATAATTAGTTTAATACCATTATCCGGATTCATTATTTTTTGTTCTATTTTTTATATTTTTAAGGACAGCTGGTTTGCGTCCTATTTTGAATCCAGTCCTGAACTAAAACATTATCTTCCACTCATAATTTATCTTACTTTTTTTACTCTAATTGGATCTGTGGCGACCAGTTACTCTGTCGCTAATCTTAAGACCATTTTTCCAAAAGCGATCAATGAATTGATTCCAAAAATTGGAAATACACTTTTGATTCTTATGTACAGTTGGCATTGGATAAATTTTGATCAATACTTTTTTTGGTTTTGTTCATTGACCTTTATAAGCTCAGTTTTTATTGTTCTTTATTTACTTCAATTAGGCTTATTAAAATTTGACTCACAGTTCAGTTCATTAACCCAACGCCTTTCAAGATCCATGTTAAAATATGGATTAATAGCTATTCTGGGTAATTCATTCACTGCCATTATAAATTATATTGATGTATTAATGTTGGGTGGAATGAAGGGTCAATCTGATGTAGCTTCTTTTAGCGTTGGATTTTATATTATTAGCATCATGTCGGTACCTTTTACATCTATTATTACAGTTGTAAATCCTTTGGTAGCTTCAGCTATTAGACACAAACGCTGGAACGAAGTATTGAGACATTATCGACAGACTTCATTAAATAATTTTATTATTGGTGGATTTATATTTATCGTATTGTTATTAACTTTTGAAGATATCTTGAGAATTATTCCAAATGGAACTGCATATTATACTTCCTACTTTATTATTATTTTCCTGGGTTTGGGACGCTTGTTTGACATGATCACGGGATGTAATGCAGAAATTATTGTACTTTCAAAGTATTATGCCTTTAATTTATATTCAATCATTGCCATATCAATTATAAAGATTTTAGCCAATTATTATCTAATTGATGAATATGGTATGTGGGGAGTCGGAATTTCTGGTCTTATATGCTTAATTTTATTTAATATCAGTAGATACTTTTACATTTGGAAAAAACTACATATACAACCCTTTACGGTCAGAACATTGTATGCTATATGCTTAGTATTCCTATGTTGGATTTTTTGTTGGATAATATTCCAAAAAATGGATCTAAGTATTCAATCCCATATGTATGCCTCATTGATAATTCAGCTGGTAGTTAAAACCTTAATCATATCGGTGATTTTTATTCCAATTCTATTAATGTTAAAAATTTCGCCGGAAATGAATAATTTCTATCAGCTCATAAGCTCAAAATTTCTTTTTTCGAAAAAGTCTTAAGGCGAATTTATCTTTCTATTACTTATTAACTTAATTAAGCTGGTTCGGGCATTATATGTAAATTTGCGGTATGTGCGGTATAGCTGGCCTTTATTTTTTTGACCAGAATAAATTAAATCAAAATTCGCTTCAAAGAATGAATTCTGTGGCTCATTATCGAGGCCCGGACGATGAGGGATTTTTGCTAATCAATACCCAAAATGGACAATTCAAACAGTTTATTGGGGATGATAGTGATGATCAGCTAAAAGAACGTCATAACCATATCTGTACGGCCGAAGAAAGGACTTACAATTTGGCTTTATGTTTTCGTAGATTAGCTATTGTCGATTTAAGCATTGCAGGTCATCAACCCATGACTGAAGAAACCCAACGATATTGGTTAACTTTCAATGGAGAAATTTACAATTACCTTGAATTAAGGACTGAACTTGAACATGCAGGTTTTAAATTCCATACAACCGGTGACTCCGAAGTACTAATCAAATCTTACATCCATTGGGGTCAACATTGTGTTGAACACTTCATCGGAATGTTTGCTTTTGTTTTATGGGATAATAAAGAAAAAACTTTATTTGGGGCTAGAGATCGTTTTGGAGTCAAACCATTTAATTATTATTTAGACCATACTAAATTTATTTGGGCCTCTGAAGAAAAACAAATAATTGCTTCAGGCTTGATAGATTTGAATTATAATGATCATGCCTTTTCCGAATTTTTTCTACACCATGAATTGCATCATTCGGATATGACATTTATAAGTAATGTTTTTAAACTTCGTCCAGGACATTATTTTATACTCAGAAACCAAAAAATTGAAATTCGAAAGTTTTGGGACATCGATTCTTCTAATCGATCTCATTTATCGGAACGGGATCAGGTAAAACAATTTAAAGAAACATTTACAGATTCCGTCAGACTAAGATTAAGATCGGATGTACCGGTTGGAATAGCTTTAAGCGGAGGTCTGGACTCTTCCAGTATAGCTTTAACTTCAAAAAGCATTTTAAATAAAACGATAAAAACATTCTCGGTATATTATGACGTAGATAAAAAATACGATGAAAGGGAATTTATAAAGGCTGTATTGGATACAGGAGGATTCGAACCACATTTTTACACTCAAGACGAACAAATTAATCTTGAACAAATTCGCCATTGGACCTTTCATCAAGACGCACCTACTTCAGGGGCTAGTCCTTACAGTGCATATCTCAATTACAAAAATGTAAGAAACGCCGGAATTATTGTTTTACTTAATGGACAAGGTGGAGATGAAATCTTAGGTGGTTATCCATATTACTTTAAATACCTGGTCAAAGATCAGCTTAAGAAAATTCAAATTAGTTCTTTGACAAAAAATTTGTTTGGTTGGACAACCCATGAATCCTTGAAGAATGCCATGAAGTACTTTGGAGGAGGGTTGGCAGCATTATGTTTACCTGCACATTATCTCCATAGACTTGAAAAAAATAAATATATTACTCCAGAGTTATACAGACTTAACGAATTTACTAGTGAGAAATATTTTATCGAATCCTTTAATAACAACCTATCTAAAAGCCTATATGATTCGTTAAGAACAGGAATGATACCCCATTTATTAAATTGGGAAGATCGAAACAGTATGGCTTGTTCCATTGAAAGTCGTGTGCCGTTTTTAGATCATCGTTTAGCTGAATTAATGTTTAGCTTACCCAATCATCAAAAGATTTCCAAGGGAGTAACCAAAATAATTTTAAGAAAGGCTTTATCTGATTTACTTCCTGAAAAGATACTCCATAGAAAAGATAAAAAAGGCTTTGGAACTCCAACAGATATCTGGACTTCGGGAATTATGAAAACTCAGATTAATGACTTGATCGCAGATCCGACCTTTGAAACACGACCTTATTGGAAAGCAAAAGATATTAAGAAAGCCTATCAAAATAATCTACTTGCGGAAAATGAACTTTGGAAAATTATAACAGCTGAAATGTTTATGCAAGAATTTGAAAAATTAAAAAGATCTATAAGGTGAAAACACTTGAAGATATTTTGGCAAAAGCCAGAAGAGTCGAATCAGATCTTAGAGCATTAGATCTTAATTCACTTGCCCTTACTGAGATCGGTAAAAGTTATTTTCAATTTAACCTTACTAAATTAAAATTCATCTCCGAAATCAATTCATTCATTTTATATCATTTGATAAAAGAAATTAAAATAGCAGATTTATCTAAGATAACGATAATAGACCACGGAGCTGGTATTGGTTTTTTAGGATTATTAGCCAAAAGAATTGGGGTATCAAAAATTATATGCCATGACATTAGTTCAGACATGATTCATGATTGTCAAATCATAAGTGAAAAATTTGGAGTACCGTTTGATCATTATGTTGTTGGAGACACGACAGAACTTGTAAATTATTGTAATTATAAAGGTCTGGTTGTTCATGGTCTTGCTTCAAGAAACGTCATTGAACATGTTTATGATCTTAATGATTTTTTTAGTCAATTATCTCAAATTCCAGGTAAAAATTTTATTATGATCATCACCACATCGGCAAATATCCATAATCCAGTTGTTCATTGGCAGCACAAGAAGATTCACCATCAATATGAGTACGATGGCGCAAATACCGATATGATGAAGTCAGATATTCAGAAAGATCAATCAGGAAGAAACGTTCGGAAAAAAATTATAAAAGAAATTGTAAAAGATATTAATGATTTCCAATTAGATCAGTTAATTACCAATACAAGAGGTTTAGTCTTGGAAGAAATTCAAGAATATGCACGTCACTTCAAGCTCACCGGTGAAGTACTTAGTCTTAAAGAAAAACTTAGCAACACCCTTGATCCATATCATAGATCATGGGTCGAGAGATTAGTTCCTTGGAAAGACTATAAAAACATTTCTTTGAAATTTGGATTCGAAGCTAAAAGTATTGGTGGTTTTTATAACAAACATTACAGATCTCTTGGCGCAAGAATTGCTTCCAGTATTTTGAACCTGTTCATAATAATGTTACCTGCTTTCCATAGAAACATTTCCCCATTTTTAGCCATGAAATTTATTCGAAAGCATTAATACATTTAACTTTGAAAAAAGTTCTTATAATCACTTATTATTGGCCACCTAGTGGTGGGCCTGGCGTACAGCGCTGTCTTTATTTTGTCAAGTACCTGCGAGAATTTGGTTGGGAGCCTATTGTTTATACTGTAGAGAATGGCGAATATCCTTACCATGACGAATCATTAGCAAAAGAGATTCCGGAAGGAGTAAAAGTTATTAAACATAAAGCATGGGAACCCTTCACGCTCTATAAAAAATGGGTTGGATTAAAAAAAGAAGACAAACTTAAACCCAATGTGATGGTCGAAAAATCAAATCGACCTTTTTTTCATACCATTTCAACATGGATACGAGGAAATATTTTTATTCCAGATGCAAGAATGTTTTGGATTAAGCCATCCATAAAGTATTTAACAGAGTTCATCAATAACAATAAAATTGATGCCATTCTTACTTCAAGTCCACCACACTCTGTACAATTAATTGGTTATGGACTAAAGAATAAATTTGGAATTCCGTGGCTAGTTGATCTAAGAGATCCCTGGAGTAAAATATTCTTTGCTGATGTATTGAAAATGAGCTTTTTGGCAAAAAAATATAATGAGAGTTTAGAAAAGAAAGTACTCCAAAGGGCAGATGCCGTGGTAACCGTTAGTAATCAATGCGCAATAGGATTTGAAAAAATATCTGGATGTAAACCAGAAGTGATTACAAATGGATACGATAAAATTGAAAGCTTAAATCAAATGGACATCAAAGATCAAATGATTATAGCTTATGGAGGAACATTATCAGGAGATCGCAACCCGGAATTACTTTGGTACATATTGCATCAATTTTTATCTCATAATTCTATTTTACGAGCAAAGGTTAAATTACAATTCTATGGTGCTATAGATCCAGCCGTTTTTCTATCGATCAAAGAAAATCAATTAGGCGATTTACTGGAAACATATTCAGCTTTATCTCATGATGAATATTTAAAAAAAATAAGCAATGCTGATATTCTCTTATTGATTGGGACAAAGAATGACCCCGGAGTAATTACAGGAAAGTTTTTTGAATATCTGGCCATGAAAAAACCAATATTAAGCATCAGTCCAATAGGATCAGATGTTGAGATCATTTTAAAACAATGTAATGCAGGAATTAATGTCGATTATAACAATGAATCAGATTTAAAACAAGCAATTCAAAAAGTATTTAATATTGCCAGTAAGAAAGAAACATTCAGCCCCGCTGAATCAGAAATTGAAAAATATTCCCGGAGAAATTTAACAAAGAGATTAGCCGGAGAATTAAACAGAATTGTTAGTTCTAAATTTTAATATAATTTTTATTTTTTAGTAAGCCATTTTTGATTTAGGGCAGATTGCACATTATAAATTTATATCACCAGAATTATAACCTTTATTCACTTTGAACCAGAACAAATGAGTTCATTATAATCATGGTTTCAAATAAAAGTAATTCTTATTAATTTTATTTCATCAATCAAATATATTTCCAAGATACTTTATATTCCTTTTAAAATTTATGGATTAAATCCTTATAAAAGACATAGGTAAAAAAAGTAAATTTCCAATTATGCTAACCACGATTTGAAATTTTTCACAGTACATAAAATATAGTTTTATATACTTAAACAAAGTAAAAATGCTTACTTAAACTATTTTTTGTGCAATAGTTAATCCAATAGAAAGTGAAGCGGTTGCCGCAGGGGAAGGAGCATTAAGTACATTTATTATTCTGCCTTTCTCATAGAAAATAAAATCATCAACAATATTTCCGTCAAGTCCACAAGCTGAGGCCCTAACACCAGAATCACCAGCTGTTAAGTCTTCTTCCATTATTTCCGGGACTAATCTTTGAAGTGATCGGGTAAATAATTTTTTTGAGAAACTTCTCTTGTATTCCTCCAACCCTTGCCTCCAAAACTTACGAGCTAATTTTCTAAATCCTGGAAAACTAATTGTCTCGAATAACTCTTTAATATTAATGTCTGACTTTTTGTATCCTTCCCTTTGAAAGGCAAGTACAGCATTAGGTCCTGCCTCCAACATGCCATTTATCATCCTTGTAAAATGTACCCCAAGAAAAGGAAAGTTGGGATCTGGTACAGGATAAATAAGATTCTTAACAAGATGTCTTTTACTTTCATTTACCAAATAATATTCTCCTCGGAATGGAAGAATTTGAACATCGACATCCTTTTGAGTTAGCCTGGCTATTTTATCGCTGTACAATCCAGCACAATTTATTAAATAGTCGGTTTTGAAATTATTTTGACTGGTTATAACATCAATCGAATGATTGCCTTGTAAAATTGAAGTTACTTTTTGATTAAATAATATATTACCTCCTCTGGATTCAATATAATGAAAATAAGACCTTCCTAATTCCATATAATCTATGATTCCTGTCTGTGGAACATATACTCCTTTAATTCCTGTAACAAAAGGTTCTTTTTCTTTTAGTTCTCCCGAATCTATTAGTCTTATGCCTTGAAGTTGATTATCAATTCCTCTCTGGTAAATATTTTGGAGTCTACCTAATTCAGTCTCATGTGTTGCAACAATGACTTTACCACAGATTTCATGTTTAATATTATTTATTTCGCAATATTCAAGAAGCATTTTATAACCACGGATACAATTTATTGCGCGCAAACTCCCTGGCTTATAATATATTCCGGAATGAATAACACCAGAATTATTTCCGGTTTGATGCTGGCAAATATCATTTTCTTTTTCAAGTATGGTAATTTCAATATCCGGATTCAATTGGAATAATTGATATGCCGTTGCCAGACCAACAATTCCTGCTCCAACAATAACTACTTTTTTTGATTTCATTCAAAATTAATTATTGTATAAAAAAACTGAGAACTCCCGCTAGAATTATTGTCCAGCCAGTTAGTATTCCGGAATTATGTTCCCATTTATGGGAATCTAATTTTTGAAATCCCAACCAGAGAAAATTAACCCAAATCGTCATGGCCAGAATGGAACAAAATGTATAAATGCCTGCGATAATAAAAAGTTGATTTATTCCAAATCTGGATGCATCAAAAAAGAAAGCGGTAACCTCAAGACATGGTGACAAAATCATAAACATCATCATTGAGAGAAATAATTGCCTTTTACGAATCGGAGGTTGGGTTAACTCCTCATCCAGATGAAAATGATGGTGCGTATGATGTCTCCATAAAAAATAAAGACCTAGCAGGATTAATATGGAAGGACTTAACCAACGGATTATACTTTCCAAAACTTGACTTAATCCCAATCCAATCATACCAATTAATAATCCTATAACCAAAGTACTAGCTACATGGGCACAAGAAAGATAAAAAGTCATCCAAAGTGTTTCTCTTTTAGTCCATTGATAGGTCTTAGAAATAGTCAATAAGGGTATCCAATGACTTGGTATTAAAGCGTGCAAAAGGCTCACTAATAATGTTCCTATAAATAATTGTATCATCTATCGCAAAGATTAAAAAATTCCTAATAATGTGGCTTTATTATAGAGAATTAATGACCAATTGATACATTTGCAAAGTATGACTAATCGTTTGAAATCTCTTGAAAGCATTGCCCAGAATAGAATATTAGTTTTGGATGGGGCGATGGGCACAATGATTCAGAGATATAAACTTCAAGAAGAAGATTTTAGAGGCTCTGCATTTCGGGAAAGTACTATTGACTTGAAAGGCAATAATGATTTATTATCTATTACCAGACCAGATATTATAAAAACTATTCATCTAGAATATTTAAATGCTGGTTCAGATATAATCGAAACTAATACTTTCAATGCCAATCGAATTTCACAAGCAGATTATCAATTAGAGGATCATTGCTATGAGATGAACTTAGCTTCTGCTAGGGTTGCGCGTCAAGCCATAGAAGAATTTGCGCAGTCTAATCCATCCGAAACAAAATTTGTTGCTGGTGCATTAGGACCTACCAACAGAACAGCTAGCTTATCCCCGGATGTCAATAGACCTGAATTCAGAGCAGTTAACTTTGAACAACTTTATAAAGCCTATTATGAGCAAGCCAAAGGATTAGTAGATGGTGGTGTTGATATACTTTTGGTTGAAACTATTTTCGACACCTTAAATGCAAAAGCCGCTCTGTTTGCAATTTTGGATTTGTTTGAAGATCTAAAAATTGAATTGCCAATCATGGTTTCCGGAACAATAACAGATGCCAGCGGCAGAACATTGAGTGGACAAACCGTAGAAGCATTTTACATTTCCATGTCACATGTAAAACTCTTTTCAATAGGCTTAAACTGTGCCCTTGGTGCTCAAGAAATGCTTCCTCATCTTCAAGCAATAAGTCAAATTGCTGAATGTCGTGTAAGTGCTTATCCTAATGCGGGTCTTCCAAATGAATTAGGGGAATACGATCAGTCCCCGGAAGAAATGAAGAATTATATTCGAAATTTTGCTAGTTCAGGACTGGTCAATATAATCGGTGGTTGTTGTGGCACTACACCAGAACATATCCGATTAATGGTTCAAGCCGTTGATGGCTTATCACCTCGATCAATCCCTGAACCTAAAGGATTAACTATGTTGTCTGGATTGGAACCATTGATCTTCAGACCTGAACTAAATTTCGTTAACATTGGTGAAAGAACCAATGTTACAGGTTCCAAAGCTTTTGCCAAATTGATTATCAATCATAAAATGGATGAAGCACTTTCAATTGCAAAGCAGCAAGTTGAAGCTGGTGCTCAGATAATTGATATCAATATGGATGAAGCTTTATTGGATGGCAAGAAGGCGATGCAGGAGTTTATAAATTTTGTAAGTGCGGAACCAGACATTGTAAAAATTCCAATAATGGTAGATTCCTCAAAATGGGAAATCATTGAAGCGGGATTACAATGTCTGCAAGGAAAATCGGTTGTAAATTCTATTTCCTTGAAAGAAGGAGAAGAAATTTTTAAATTACAAGCTAGAAAAGTTAAAATGTATGGTGCGGCAACTGTCGTTATGGCATTCGATGAGCTTGGTCAGGCAGACACAATAGAACGAAAAGTTGAAATCTGCACGCGTGCATACAAAATTCTAACAGAAGAAATTGGGTTCAAACCTCAAGATATAATATTTGATCCTAACATTTTTGCAGTTGCTACAGGAATCGAAGAACATAATGTTTATGCTATCAATTTTATAGAGGCTTGCAAATTAATCAAACAAAAATGTCCCGGCTCAAAAATCAGTGGAGGAGTAAGTAATCTTTCTTTCTCTTTCAGAGGAAATGAAGTTGTTCGTCAGGCCATGCATTCATCCTTCTTATATCATGCTATTCAAGCAGGAATGGATATGGGAATAGTTAATGCAGGAATGATTGATGTATATTCCGATATTCCAAGCGATTTATTAGAATTAGTCGAAGATGTTATATTTAACAGAAGAATTGACTCGACTGAGCGATTAACAGAATACGCTGAAAAAATAAAATCAAAAAGCTCTGTTAAACATAATACTGAAACCGAAGAGTGGAGAACAAAAGACTTTCACGATCGACTAACCCATTCTTTAGTAAAAGGAATTACGGATTACATTATACAAGATATTGAAGAAGCAAGAATAGCACTAGAATCACCTATAAAAGTTATCGAAGGCCCCCTTATGTCGGGAATGAATGTGGTTGGTGAATTGTTTGGATCAGGTAAAATGTTTCTCCCTCAAGTTGTTAAAAGCGCCCGGGTAATGAAGCAAGCTGTAGCCTATCTTCTTCCCTTTATGGAATCTGAAAAAAATAATGCTTCTCGATCTAAAGGTAAAATATTATTGGCAACCGTTAAAGGAGACGTTCATGATATAGGTAAAAACATTGTTGGAGTTGTTTTAGCCTGCAACAATTACGAAATCCACGATATGGGCGTAATGGTTAGTTGTGAAAAAATACTAAATAAAGCCAGGGAAATTAATGCCGATATTATAGGATTAAGTGGTTTAATTACACCTTCTTTGGATGAAATGGTATTTGTAGCTTCAGAAATGAAAAAACAAGGATTCAGAACCCCGTTACTTATTGGAGGAGCTACAACATCCAAATTGCACACGGCTCTTAAAATTGAACCACAATATGATTATCCGGTAGTTCATGTGATCGATGCTTCTAAAGCAGTTACAGTTGTTTCCAATTTATTAAATTCAGATCCTGAATTACAAACCACTTTTTCAAATTCGATAAAAAATGAATATGAAAAAATTAGAGTTCAAAGATTATTGCGAAATCAATCAAAAGAAAAAATTTCATTAGAAAATGCTCGCAAGAATAAAGTATCTATCCAATGGAATATATCAGAAATTGCAATTCCTAAGGAAATTGGAATCTCTACTTTAAAATTCGATATAAATATTCTTAGAACTTTCATTGATTGGACTCCATTTTTTCAATCATGGGAATTAGCCGGGAAATACCCAAATATTCTTGAAGATAATATCGTTGGAACTGAAGCTAAGAAACTCTATCAAGATGCCCAATCTTTATTAGATAAAATAATTTCAGAACAAAGTATTGAAGCAAAGGGAGTCTTTGGACTTTTTAAAGCAAATTCAGTGGGTGACGATATTCAGCTTATTACTGAAAACGAAAAAATAATGTTGCATCATCTTCGTCAACAAGTACTCAAGGCGGAAGGACAAGCAAATTACTGTTTAAGCGATTATATAGCACCAATTGAAACTGGTATTCAGGATTATATTGGAGCATTTGCTGTGAGTGCAGGGTTTGGTGTGGATGAGTTAGTCCTTGCTTATAATAGCAAACACGATGATTATAATGCAATAATGGTTAAAGCCATCGCAGATAGATTAGCTGAAGCTGCTGCAGAATACCTGCATTTTTTAGTTCGAACAAAATACTGGGGATATTCAAGTGAAAATTATAGTAACGAAGAATTAATTGCAGAAAAATATAGAGGCATCAGACCTGCTCCAGGTTATCCTGCTTGTCCAGATCATACTGAGAAAATCACCATTTGGAATTTATTGTCTGTAGAAAAAAATATAGGTATTCATTTAACGGAAAGTATGGCCATGCATCCGGCAGCTTCTGTAAGTGGATGGTACTTTGCTCACTCGCAATCACAATATTTTGGAATTTCTGAAATCGAAGCAGATCAAGTCCAGGATTACGCAAAAAGGAAAGGATGGGATGATCAGAAAGCTAAAAAATGGCTTTCGCCTCTAATTCCGTAAAAAGATCAACTTAATAATATATAGATAATTAAACTTTATTAGCAAATTTTAATATAGTATCAATTAATCTATCCAAATCATCAAAACTAGTATATGTATTTGGGGTAATCCTTACACCGTGAATGTTTTCCCAATCAATACCAACCGCATGAATTTTGCTTTCAGAAAAAAGGTACTCTGCCAATTCGCCACTGGTTTTTCCATTTACAGCAACGCAAGCGATTGCACCACTAAAGTCCTTGTGCAAGGGTGATACAATTTTAACCTTTTGATGTTCAAGAACCTTTTCTGTCCAGTATTTCTTCAACTCGTAAAGTCTATTAAATTTTCTCTCTGCTCCAATCATTTTATAAAAATCGATGGCATGAGCTATGGATTGTTCAATGGCAAATGAACGGGTTCCTAAACTTTCGAATTTGCGAATATCCGTTGATTCTGGATCTGCAGAAGCTAAATGTGGATACAGATTTTTAATTTTATCCTTTTTCACATATAATAACCCAGTCCCAATAGGTGCGCTTAGCCACTTGTGTAAACTAGTTCCCCAATAATCACAATTCAATTCAGAAATTTTATAAGGAAAATGCGCAAATGAGTGTGCTGCATCTACCAAAACTTCAATATTCCTTTTTTTCGCTTCATCGGCAATTTCTTTAGCTGGAAGTAATTGACCATTCCAATTAATGACATGAGTAATCATTACTAACTTAGTTCGATCACTAAATTGAGATACAAATCCTTCAACAATCTTGTTCTTATTCTCAATTGGAAAATCAAAGTTTGCCCATTTCAATACAATTCCATCTCTCTTTTCTCTTTGTTTCCAGGCATTAATTGTGTTAGGGTAATCTTGTTTAGTTAACACAACTTCATCTCCCTTATTTAGCCTTAATCCAAAGATTACAGTTTCTAAGGCTTCTGAAGAATTTCTATTAAAAGCAATTTCTTCAGAATCACAACCAGCAATTTCAGCCATTGACTTTCTCATTGGCTCTCGTCCCATATCTAAAATTCGCCACATATAATATGAAGGTCCTTCATTACATAATCGATTGTAGTACTCTAATGCCTCTTGAACCACTCTTGGAGCAGGTGCAACACCACCATTATTCAAATTAATGATTGAAGGGGATACCGAGTAAGCTAATCTTACTCCTTTCCAAAAATCTTCTCCATCCTTGCCACTAAGTGCATTTGCTAATTTGATTCCATCAGAATAATTTGATTCAAGGTTTTTAAGTAAACTGGAAGGATTAGTAATACCTATTGCCGAAACACCAAGAAACTTAAATACATCTCTTCGTTGCATGATTAAAACTTTAAGGGTTAAAACTAATTAATTTATTCCTTTTGAATTGAATAAATCTGCTGCCGGGTTACTTGTTTTGAAAATATAGGTAGTTGGCTGATTCAAGTAAAAAATAATTATTGTATGCATTTTGGATATCATCAATGCTCACGCAACGGTATCTATCCAATTCTGTATTAACCAAATTGGCATCTCCAAGCCATTCAGAATACGAAAAATTCAAGGCTTGACTGATTACCCCAATTTGTGATGACACATAAGCGCTTTCATTTTTATTCAAATATTTTTGAAAGGTTTTTTCGTCTATAGATTTTTTTTTGAGTTCAGACAAAATTTCGAAGAAAGCTTCCTGAGCAGTGTTCATATCCACACCTTGATTAATTTTCCCTTCAAAAATAATCAATCCGGGATCATAGGTAGAAGTCATATAGCAATCAATACTTGAATAGAGCATTTTCTCTTTAATCAACCGGCTATATAAGAGGGAGGATTTACCTTCTGCTAATATATCTGTTGCAAAATCCAAGGCATAAAAATCTTTACAATCTCTCTGGCTTCCATGAAATCCAATGTAAAGAGCTTCTTCAGGATAGTTACCTGTTTGAGTTAGTTTACGCTTTTGTATTTGTTTGGCTTCTTGTGGAAAATATTTTAATTTTATTGGTCGGAATGGAATAGAAGCAAAGTACTTCTCAGTCATTTTTAAAGCATTTGCTTGTTCCACACAACCGCTAATCACTAGAATAGCATTGGAAGGTTGATAATATTCGTTGTAAAAATTTTCAATATCTAAATATCGAAGTCCATTTATATGTTCTTGACTTTTACCAATTACTGGCCATTGATAGGGGTGGATTTTGTATGCTAATGGCATTAATAAATGTGAAAATAGGCCATAAGGATTATTAAGATAGTGTTCTGCAAATTCCTCATTAACCACTTTTTGTTGAATTTGAAAGTCTGATTTTTTTACCTTAAAGCCATTCATTCTTCGGGCCTCTAGAAATAACATTAATTCAAGTTGATGAGCAGGAGCAACATTATAATATTGAGTAGTGTCTTGAGTTGTAAATGCATTACTTTCCCCACCTGCATTCTGCATTACTTCATCAAAATCCAAATCTTCTCCACAATTTGAAAACATAAGATGTTCGAAAAGATGAGCTATGCCTGTTTTATCTGGATCTTCATCTCTAGAACCCACTTTATACAACATACAAACACAGGCCATCCTGGTATTCAAATTAGGAACAATCAGGACAGTAAGCCCATTGGACAATGTGGTTCGGTAATAATTTTGCAAAGAAAAAAGGATTAAATTTTTCCAACCATTTCCTCCGGCTTAACCCATTGATCAAACTCTTCAGCAGTCACATAACCAAGATCTAAAGCAGTTTGCTTGAGTGTTTTTCCCTGTTTGTGAGCGGTTTGAGCTATTTCTGCAGCTTTATAGTATCCAATTTTCGTGTTAAGTGCAGTAACTAACATAAGCGAATTGTCGAGATTCTTCCTAATATTATCATATAGAGGTTCAATTCCAATTGCACATTTATCATTAAAAGAAATACAAGCCTCTCCAATAAGTCTTGCACTATGTAGAAAGTTGTATATCATCATTGGTTTAAAAACATTTAATTCAAAGTGACCACTTGCACCCCCGACATTTATTGCAACATCATTGCCGAGGACTTGAGCAGCAACCATGGTTAATGCTTCACATTGCGTTGGGTTAACTTTTCCAGGCATGATAGAAGATCCGGGTTCATTATCTGGAATAAATATTTCACCAATTCCACAACGTGGGCCAGACGCTAATAGCCTAATATCATTGGCAATTTTCATTAGACTACAGGCTACTGTTTTCAAGGCACCATGAGATTCAACAATAGCATCATGTGCAGCCAAAGATTCAAATTTATTAGGAGCGGTTATAAACGAAAAACCAGTTAATTTAGAAATATTTTTTGCAACTTCGACATCGTAATTAGGAGGTGTATTGATCCCTGTTCCTACAGCAGTCCCACCTAATGCAAGTTCTGATAAATGCTTCAAGGTATTTTTTATAGCCTGAATGCCATGATTTAATTGTGCCACATAACCTGATAATTCCTGACCCAGGGTCAAAGGAGTTGCATCCATTAAGTGAGTTCGTCCAATTTTTACCACCTTCATTGTGGATGTTGACTTTTCTTGAAGCGTATCTCTAAGCCTTTCTAAACCAGGAATTGTACATTCCATTAAGATTTTATACGCCGCAACATGCATCGCGGTAGGAAATGTATCATTAGATGATTGAGATTTGTTCACATCATCATTAGGGTGAATAATTTTTTTTTCGTCTGTAAGCTGCCCTCCTGAAATCACATGAGCTCGGTAAGCTATCACCTCGTTGGCATTCATATTGGATTGTGTACCAGAGCCGGTCTGCCAAATTACCAATGGAAATTGGTCATTTAATTGACCATCAAGAATTTCATCGCATACCTGACAAATTAGGTCACACTTTTCTTTAGTAAGCACTCCGGCATTCAGATTAGTCAATGCAGCTGCTTTTTTGACATAGGCAAAAGCATGAATGACTTCAATAGGCATACGGTTGATTTCCCGGGCTATTTTGAAATTCTCAATAGATCTTTGTGTCTGGGCACCCCAATAAACATTAGTCGGTACTTGAACGGGGCCCATGGTATCTTTTTCAATACGGAAATTCATTTTATTAAAAGTTTAATAATTATCATAAAAATCTCATTATAAGACAATTAAGAGGTAAAAATTGTTTAAATTATTATTTTATAAAAAGCTAAAACCAAATCTATTAATTACTAAAATTAACCATGAATTGACCTATTTTTGCCTTTTAATACTAAACCGAATGGATCTTAGGAATTCGAATTGTCTGGTGATTGGTGGTGCAGGATTTATTGGGAGCTTTGTGGTGCGAGAATTACTAAAACATCCTGTTAATAAAGTAGTAGTCTATGATAATCTCGCAAGAGGAAAAAAAGAATATCTTTCAGAATCTTTGCAAGATTCTCGATGTAGTTTCTTTGCAAATGGTGGAGATATCAGAGAAATAGATATTCTTAATGATGCGATGAAAGGAATGGATTACGTTATTTGTCTTGCTGCTATGTGGTTATTACATTGCAAAGATTATCCACGAACAGCATTTGATGTAAATATTGCAGGAACATTCAATGTATTAGAGGCCTGTGTAAAGAATAATATAAAAAAATTAATTTGGTCTTCTTCGGCGTCTGTATACGGAGATGCTATTGAAATTCCCATGACTGAAAAACACCCATTTAATAATAAAAACTTTTATGGTGCTACTAAAATTGCAGGTGAAGCAATGGCTACAGCATTTAATGATAGATTCGGATTACCAATCATAGGATTGCGGTATATGAATGTTTATGGTCCAAATCAAGACCAAACTGCCGCTTATACGGGAGTTATTCCAATCATGTTAAATAAAATTGATGCTAAAGAACAGCCTGTAATAAATGGAGATGGTTCACAGGCTTATGATTTTATTTATGTTGAAGATGTAGCGAGATGCAATGTATTAGCTCTGCAAAGTAATGTTTCTTTTGGATTTTATAATGTAGGAACAGAAGTTCAAACCAGTATAAGAAGCTTATGTGAACTTATTTTAAAATTAAAAAATTCATCACTAACAGTCCAATACAATCCTTACTCTGCCGATGATGCAAGGCAATTTGTTCAGAACAGAATTGGTTCAAGAGCTAAAACAGAAATAGAGTTAGATTTTCTATATCAGTATGATCTTGAGAGTGGATTAAAGAAGTTGATTGAATGGAGAGATAAAAATAATTTGTAAGTTTATACAACTTAATGTGCGGAATTTCAGGCATCTTTAATCTTGATCATTCAAAAGTTTCCGAAGTAGTCTTAAGAAACATGGCCCATTCTATGGCACATCGGGGGCCAGATGGAGAAGGTATATATTGTAAAGAAAATATTGGCTTGGGTCATCGAAGATTATCCATTCTAGATGTAAGTGAAAAAGGTGCACAACCCATGCAATCCAACAATGGAGAATGGATAGTTGTATTCAATGGCTGCATTTATAATTTTCAGGAAATTAAATCAGAGCTAATATATTTAGGACATTCCTTCAAGTCAACAACGGACACTGAAGTTATTACTGAAGGACTAGTCGCTTGGGGAACAAAAGTCTTCGAAAAATTTAATGGTATGTTTGCCATTGGTGCCTGGAATACTAAAACGAAAGAATTGGTAATTTCCAGAGATCGTTTTGGTGTAAAACCTTTATACTACTATTTTGATGGCAGGATTTTTTTATTTGCCTCAGAAATTAAAGCAATATTAAAGCATCCATCCTATAAATTATCCGTAAATACATCGGCATTAAATGAATACTTTAGCTTTCAGAACTTATTCAGATTCCATACTTTATTCCAGGGTATTCATATGCTCCCCGCAGCCAATACTTTTGTAATTAGTAAAAATACAACTATATTACAACATCAGGTTTGGTGGGACTATAACTTTACCGATATTGATGAACACTTAAGTTTTGAAGAAGCCAGAGAGGAGACCAATCGATTAATGCAACAAGCCGTCAAACGGCAGATGATCGCAGATGTCCCAGTTGGTTCCTATTTATCCGGTGGAATGGATTCCGGATCTATTACTGCTTTGGCCAGTAAACATGTGCAAAGATTGAGCACATTCACTTGTGGTTTTGATATGAGTTCTGTTACCGGAGTCGAAGCAAATTATGACGAACGTCGCGATGCAGAACTAATGGCCAACTTTTTCAAAACGGAACATTACGAACAAGTAATAAATGCCGGCGATCTTTCCTGGTCCTTGCCTAGAGTAGTTTGGCATCTCGAAGATCTGCGCGTTGGAATGTCATACCCTAATTACTATATTAGCCGATTAGCTTCGAAGTTTGTTAAAGTCTGTCTTCAGGGAACAGGCGGAGATGAGCTTTATGGAGGATATCCTTGGCGCTACTATCTTGTCTTTCAATCTTTAAATCGCGAGGACTTTTTTAATCAATATTATGGATTTTGGCAAAGGTTGGTGCCGGATCAGGAGAAATTAAGCTTATTTCAACCCCATTTACATTCATCCTTAGATCTAGGTGAGCCTAGAAGAATTTTTGAAAAAGTATTTACCTTCAACGAAAATTTAAAATATGATACACCTGAAAATCATATTCAGAATAGCTTATACTTCGAAATAAAAACATTTCTACCAGGTCTTTTATTAGTAGGAGATAAGTTAAGTATGGCCAACGGACTAGAGGAGAGGTTTCCTTTTCTGGACAATGACTTGGTCAACTTTGCACAAAAAATTCCTGTACGCTACAAATTAGCCAATTTCGAAAACATGAAAACTATGGATGAAGATATTGCAGGAAATAAAAAAAGAAGATATCAGGAATATACCGATGGAAAAAATGTACTTCGCCGGGCTTTGGAAGAATTTATTCCGGAGCGTATAATAAATCGTGTGAAACAGGGATTTTCCGCTCCCGATGAAAGTTGGTATCGCGGAGAGAATGCGGCATATGTTAAAGAATTATTGCTAGATAAAAAGACGCTTAGCTCAGAATTTATCAATACGGATTATATTTCAAATATCATTCATGAGCATATCGACAAAAGAATTAACCATCGTCTATTAATCTGGAGTTTTTTAAATTTTGAGTGGTGGTGTAGGATTTTTTTAAATGGTGAAAAAATATCGGATAATTGAGGAGTGAATTTAAAATTCTGATTACTGGAGCTTCAGGTTTTCTTGGGCAAAACCTGGTCCAAGCGCTATTAAAAGAAGATGTTCAAGTCATTGCTCTGTGCAGAAGTAAGTTAAGTATTTCGGCATCAAATTTAAAGCAAATTATATGTGATTTAAGCAATGGCTCGTATTTATTTGATCTGCCAAAAGATATTGATGCAATCGTACATTTAGCTCAATCAAATGGATATCAACTTGGATTAAAAGCTGCAGAAGACCTATTTAATATTAATGTTAAATCAACTTTCGAACTTATTCAGTGGGCTTACTCCAATAATGTAAAAAAGTTTATTTTCTCCTCCACGGGATCTGTTTATTTAAATAAGGAATCTGCAAACCATGAAAATAATCCATGCGAACCTTCAGATTTTTATTCCGCTACTAAATTATGTGCTGAGAATTTGTTAAGACCATTTGGAATATCTTTGGATATAATTGTTTATCGAATTTATTACTTGTATGGAAAGAATCAAAAGAACAAATTAATTTCAAATATTCACCAAAAAATAATGTACGGACATGAAATTACTTTAGACTCTGTTAATGGTTTAATATTTAATCCGCTGCACATAGATAACGGTGTTGCAATAATCCTTGAAGAATTATTAAGAAAACCAATAAAATCCTTTCGATTATATAATCTTGCAGGTAAGGAAACAATTTCCCTTGAAAGCTTAATACACATTATATCGAACATGACTGGTAGTAAACCTATTATTAAAAAGCAAAATAACAATAATAAAGTAATTGTTGGGAATATAGAATTGTTAACGAAAGAATATAACATTAACAAGTTTTATTCAATCCAGGAAGGCCTCGAAAAAACTTATTCATAAACAAATTATTGAAACAGTGACAACAAATACAGAAAGAAGTTTTAAAGACAAGTGGTATAAAAATCCAGATCTTGCATTTGAGGCTACATTAGATGAGAAATCGGATATAAATCAATGGATTCTTAGCAGAAATGGGTTTACCAATTTAGAAGAATTAAAAGTTTTTCTGAGTTCTAAATCCAGTATCTTAGATGCAGGATGTGGGAACGGAAGAGTAACAGCATTATTAGCTAGCGCCGCACCCACTCAATCAAAAATAGTTGGAATAGATTTAGTTGCTGCTGATATTGCCAGTAAAAATCTTGAATATTTAAAAAATGTATCCATATATTCAATGGATTTGTTGGCTGATCTAACTGAGATTGGAAAATTTGACTTTATTTATTGCCAGGAAGTACTCCATCACACTAAAGATCCTAGAAGGGCCTTTAATAATTTGGTGCAATTGTTAAATGATAAAGGAGAAATTGCCATCTATGTTTATAAAAAGAAGGCACCCGTCAGAGAATTTGTGGATGATTATATAAGGGAAAGAATTGTTAACTTAGATTATTTCGAAGCAATTGAAGTCAATAAAAGAATTACAGAATTAGCTAAGGTCTTATCGGAAATTAATACAGAGATAACCGTTCCTAATATAGATATTTTAGAGATTCCCGCAGGTACATATTCTATACAGAGATTCATTTATCACTTTTTTATGAAATGTTTTTGGAATAATCAACTCACCTTTGATGAAAATGTAGCGATCAACTATGATTGGTATCATCCACAGGACTGCAGCAGACATACTATGGACGAAATTCGTATGTGGTACTTAGAAAATAATCTTACAATTTTACATGAATTTGAGGATTTTTATGGCATTACTGTGAGAGGGAAAAAGCAAATTTAAATTAACCAGACCGTTCCATTGATTATTTATTTAATTATCTTTTAAATTATACATTTGAGAATATTTCATTTTGGAATGGTACTTAATTCATTGGGATTATCCAACTATGAAAAAAGTTTAGGATACACCTCCCATTTGGGTGAAAGAAAAAGTCCTATTTATAATTTAACACTCGATTATAACTTAAAATTTGAATCCGGGAATATCCTTAAAAAATTATTTCGAGCCATTTTTTTATTCTTAAAAATACGAAATAAATACGATGTTTTCCATTTCCAATATGGTACTTCTATTTTAGATTTTGATTATAATATTACTAATCATCTCGATTTACCGTTTTATCCTAAGGAATCTAAATTGATTTTTACCTTTAATGGAGACGATGCGAGATTAAGTTATAATGTAGTCGATGGAATAGATTTTAATGCCGAACTTCAAGATTACTTAATTAATAAAAACCATTTTAACCTTAATAGACGGATTCAAAAAATTAAAAAAGTTAGTCGCTATGCACATAAAATCTTTGCTGTAAATCCTGATTTATTAAATTTTTTGCCAGCAAGTGCAGAATTTGTACCTTATTCTATTCCCAACGTTTATAATCTTGAAAAGATAGATAAAGATTTTACTTTAAATCCCTTTATTATAGTTCATGCCCCTACTAATAGAGATGTAAAAGGATCCAAATATATATTATCCGCTTTAGAAGAGCTAAAAAGCAAATTTCCTTTCATTGAGGTAATCTTGGTTGAGAATATACCTTATAAAGAAGCTCTTGATATATACAGGATGGCACATTTAGTTATTGATCAGGTGGTAATTGGATGGTATGGAGGATTAAGTGTAGAGGTTATGAGAATGGGAATACCGGTCGCATGTTATTTAAGAAATGAAGACTTTAAATACGTTCCGGAAGCAATGATTGAAGACTTATCTCAATCAATAATTAATATTTCACCATTAAATATCGTTGACCCAATAACAGACTTGATAAACAATAGAGAAAAATTAAAATATTTTGGAGATAATGGATACCACTATGCCAATACCTGGCACAGCCCTGATCGTATAGCGAAGCAGATGGTTAGTAAGTATCTTGAATAAATTTTTAATATACTGTTGAATTCGCTTCGTTTGTTGTTATTTTGAACTAGAATAATAGTTAATCAATAGCATTATGAAATAATATCATATTTATTAAAAAATTATAAAAACATTAAGGACGCCGGACAAACTATATAGCCACATTAAATTCAATTTATTAAAAGCTTTGGATATAACCTATTTTTAAAATAACGAATTAATTTTTTATTAAGGTACCTAAATTAATAGAAGAAATATTGTACATCGGGATAAGTTTACATCTTATAGGAGATCTAAGTATCAGTGGAAGATATGGATGTATTTCTATATACAGACAATCTCAGGTTAGGACTATCAATTTTTAAACTTTTTTATGGAGAATGAAATCAATTTTATTAGATTTGTAATAATTTAATAAAAATAAAATTATGCTTTATTAGTGAAAAATAAATGCCTCTATGAATGAATCTGTAAGTTACTTTTACTTAACTGCCATATTATTAGTTGCATCAACATTTGAATTTAAAGAACAAAAGCTAATTGAAAGTCCGTCTTTATCAAAATTTACTGGATTGAGTTGTGAATTAGAATGCGATAGTATTCAATGGGCCTCATGGACTAAAATAACTAATTTTCAACTTGAAGGCAGATTAAACGTTGGCAAAGTCCTGTTTAGCTTGGACAAGAAAATTGGACTTCAAAATCCGATTTTCAATTCTTTACAATTTAGCACTACAAAGTATAAGCCAAGTTATATTACTCAAATTCCTACTCCATGGATGCCTGGAACAAACGTTCCAAATACATTAACCCATAGACTTTATTTGGATAGCATTCAAAAACCAGAAAAATTGGTTTTTTTCGTAGGAAGCTTTCCGAATGAGAATCGCTATGGTTCTCCGCAGACTGGAAAGTTAAGAATTTATGACAGGAACTTTACAAAATTAAGACTGGACAGTTTGTGTATTCTATTTAGAGACAATGCCGGAGTTTTATCTCCTACCAACCTTACCTTCCTGGCGGACGAAATATGGTTTAATGCAAAAGCACCGGGTACATCAGATGGTGACATTCTAGTATTTACAAAATTACCAAGTGCTTCATTTATTATTGAATTAGAACACTTTAATCAGACCAGCGCCTCGTTTGATGGTATTTTTGTAAATGTTGGCTCTCCAACTTGTTGCCAAAATGATACTACACTAATCGATACGGTATCGTGCGATTCTTTTGAATTTCTTGGCAGAAAACTTTCTAATTCAGGATTATATTATGCCAGCCTTATCAAAGGATCATGTGAAAGTATAACTATTCTTAATCTAGTTCTTAATCAAACCCAAGTTTTCAAACTACCCGATGATACAAGCTTTTGTTCTCAATTTAATTACAATTTATCGGCACCCACAGGTTTTATTAATTACGAATGGAGTACGGGCCATAAATCACAAGAGCTTTCGGTTAATGCATTTGGCACTTATTGGTGTTGTGCTAAGAATGCTTGTAGTCAAAAAGTTTGTGATTCAATCACTATAAAACAAGAAAGTTCATTTAGTGTTGCTGTGCTTAAGGATACGGCTTTAAATATAGGATCATCCATTCAGTTATTCTCGAAAATTCAAGGGGGCAGGCCTAACACTAATTATAAATATGAATGGACTCCAAAGACTGGTTTAAGTTGTACAGATTGTCCAAATCCATTATTTAATCCGACAGCCACTAAAAAAATTAGAGTAAGGGTTACTGATACAAAAACAGGATGTTCAGGTATAGCCTCATTTAAAATAAATGTAATATGTTGTAATAAATAATTTATACATATTATCTTTAAGCTACATAATATGCATCTAATATGTATTTATAAAATACTATTGAATTAGAACATTCAAGCTTTAATATTAATACATAAAATTAAATTTATTATCAGAATCGTTAAATTTCATTATGATCCTCCCAGATTTAAAATTACAACAAGTAACAAAGATTTTTCTTTGCTTATTAACTATAATAATTAATATAATTTTCATAACAAAACTTAATTCTCAAAATCAATTTGACGTAAGAACAACAAATAAGTTTTACACCACTGCAGATGGCTTAACAAGTAACAATGTGTATGGTGCCATTCAAGATTTCAATAAATTTATTTGGTTTTTTACAGATAATGGTATTACTAAATTCGATGGCTTTAGTTTCAAAAATATTAATACAAACAACTTATTAAAAACATCAAATATTTGGTTATTAACATTAGATTACAGTAATAGAATTTGGTTAAGTAAACATGATAATACTCTTTGTTATTTACTAAACGATAGTTTGTATTTCTTAAGGAAACACAATCATGATATACCTTTAAATAAAATAATTTATTATAATCAAGATACTTCATTTTTTCATTGTTCCAACAATATTTTTCTAATCCATTATTACAATAACAACCTAGCTATTGCTAAAACCTATTCTCTTACTTCAGATAATAACGAATTATTACTTACAGAATCAGATAATGATAATGCATCGAATTACTTGCTTAAAATATCACAATTACCATTAATTTATACTCAAAAGTTAAAAACTCAAAGCACCTTAAATTATTCATATTTATTTGATAGTACGCTTTATATCAGAAGTTTTAATGGAGACACCTTAAGCATTATAAAATTAAATCAAACCGAAAAGGCTCAATATGAATATAAAAAAGATCAATTTTTTTACACGCCGACATCAAATTTATTAAACAAAAATGTGGAAATTAGCTTTACATCAGGACATTTAGTTTATCATAAAGGCCAGAAAGTAAGGGGTTTTAATTATTTAACTAGACTTGGAATAAATAGGTCATTACTAGATAAGGATAATAATTTATGGGTTTGCACAAAAAATAATGGAGTTCTATTTTTACCTAAGACACATTTCAATTTTATAAATAAATTTGCATTTGAGGACTCAAATTATTCAAGTTATCTTTGTGATAGTACTCTAGTCGTAGAAAGCTCCTTCTCTAATTACTTATTAATTAAACATTTTAAAATTAATTTTAATTTAAAATTAAATGGCGCAAGAGGATTTTACCCGTGGTTTGAAAATATGATTTTTGCTCAAGGTAGTTTTCAACCTACATTAATATACAATAAAAATCTATTGTCCATAAATAAATTATATAACAAATTCAATGAATCTTTAAATATTAACCCTATTAAATCTTTATCTATTAACAAAGATTCCCTTATTTACTTTACATACAATAATCAAATTATATTACTTACAAATAAGAATAATAAAATCTATAAATCTATATTACATGAGGATAAAAATAGAATATTAAATTATAATTTAATTAATCGTGAAAATTTATATTATTTTACTCGCAAAAATATTATTCGTATTAATATTCATGATAATACTTTACATTATATCTCTACAGAGATTAATGGTGACACAATTATTGGTTCATGCATTTCCAATTTTAATTCATTTAATTTAATAGGCACTCAAAAGCAGGGACTATATATTATCGACAAAGATACTATTTTAAAAAAAATAAATAATACGGAAAACATAAATTATTTAAATTTATTCCAAATATCTAACTACCTCATCGCACATACTAACAAAGGAATTTTCTCTTACATTTATAAAGATGGAGATTTTATTTTCAATACTGTCTATGCTAACTCTTATGGTTTAAATCCAGATGACATTAAGTTAGTATATCCTTACAACGATTCTATTCATGTTGTCACCAAGAATAGCATTTTAGCGTTTAGTCCTACCCTTATTGATACTACAAAAGATACCTTAAAGGTTTATGAGTGTTTTATTGATAATCGAAAAATAGCATTAGATAAATTAGTCATAGTCCCCTATGACTTTAATCAATTAAGCTTTCGATTTTCGACATTTAATTATACACGTATGGACGATACAAAGTTTCGTTACAGGCTAAAAAATTCAGACCAGTGGATCAACTTAGAAAGAAATCTAATTGAACTTTCTCAACTGGCCCCTGGAACTTATAACATCGATATAGAAGCATATAATAAATTTTCGAATGAAATATTTGCAACTGCTAGTGTTCCTATGATCGTTGAAACCCCTTGGTACAAAACGATATCATTCTTACTCGCGATGAATTCATTAATCATTGGAATACTTGGTGTTTCAATTTGGCAGATTTATAGACGTCGGATTGAAAATCAACAAAGAATTAACAAACTAAATAATGATATCAATGAAGTAAAACTTCAGGCCCTGGAATCGCAGATGAATCCTCACTTTGTTTATAATGCATTAGCTTCAATCCAGTATTATATTCAGGAAAATAATATTAGAAACGCTGAATTATATTTAACTGAATTTGCAAAACTCATACGCTCATTTCTAACAGCTACTCGAAATCAAGGAATTAACTTAAACGACGAAATTATATTACTTAGGAGGTTTCTTGAACTTGAAATAATGAGATTCGATTATCGATTTAAATTCAATATAGAAGTTGATCAGACCATCCCTTTAGCTAAAATAAAGATTCCTCCTTTGCTTCTTCAACCATTCCTAGAGAATTCAATACAGCACGGCTTATTTCATCGCCAAAAAAATGGTTTCATTGAAGTTAAATTTAAAATGATAGGTAAAGATCTTTATATTGAATTAACAGATAATGGAATTGGAATTGATATAAGTAAATCATTACCAAATTATAAAAATATTAAAGGCACCTCATCTGCCCTTAGTATATTTAAAGAGAAAATTGAGACAATTAATAAACTAGATCAATATAAAATTTCATATAGCATTGAACCCTTATATCCTGATGAAGTCGAATTCAAAGGAACCAAAATAGCTATTAATTTCCACAACATTAAAGAAAAATATGATGATCTTAACGATTAAACTTTGTATTCTATAACTTCAGTCTTCAATAAAAATTATGTAACCTGAACTAGTTTATAATTTTAATGCTAATAACTTATTTTTTATAAATTATACAATAAAAGATTTTTTAATTTTATAAGAAAAGAATTACTTTTTTTGGCTCTTATTTATATAATATAAAGATATAATTATTTATAATACAAAACAAAATAACCCCATTTTATTACTGCAAATTAAAATTTAATTACAAAATAAAAATTCTATTAATCAATCTAGTCGATATTTAATAATTTCATAGATTTACAGTTGTTTATGCTTAGAATAATCAAATTTATAAAAGATGTCCTATTGGCAGTACCAATAACACTACTGGCCCAACCTTTTTCCAGATTATTTGCATTTTTATTTTACTATAATAAATTGATTATTTGGATATGGAAAGCTAAATCACAGTTAGAATATCACGACTTTTATTCATTATTTCGAAATTACAATAAAAGATACGATTTATTCAGATATATTTTAGAAAAACGAAATCTAAGTAACAAGCAAGTTGTATATTTAGAATTTGGTGTTGCCTCTGGTGCATCTTTTCGATGGTGGCTTTCACAAAATGAAAATTTAAACTCCCATTTTTTTGGTTTTGATACGTTTAAGGGTTTGCCTGAAAAATGGGGAGGCTTTGATAAAGGATCTATGTCTTATACTATTCCAGAAATAAAAGATTCCAGAGCTTTATTTATTCCAGGTCTTTTTCAAAACACTATGACGGAATTTATTTCAAAGCATAACCATATTTTGCAAAGTGGCACAATAAGAATATTACATATGGATGCTGATCTTTATAGCGCAACCATATTTACTTTATCACAACTTTGGCCATTTTTAAAAAAGGGAGATTTGATTTTCTTCGATGAGTTCTCAGTAGCCATGCATGAATTTAAGGCCTACATCGAATTTGTAAATAATTTTTATATAAAATTAAGACCAGTAGCTGCCGTTAATAATTTTTATCAGATTTGTTTTGTTGTCGATTAATTAAAATGAATCACATTTAATTACCTTGATATATTTTATATCCAAACTTATATTCCATTAAATAGGATATTTTACTATATAAATTAAACTGCCTATTAATTGGAATATTCATTGTACTATTCAAATTATTCAATAATTTAATAATAGTAAACGAATCCTAATATCACATTATCGAATAACAAACCAAATCGTTTCTTGAAATTTCAACAATTAAAGAAATTATAGCTGAAATTCATAGATATTTAATTGATTATAGATTCTGGTATTCAATTTAATATGGATTCCTGCGGAGAGTCAGGGATTCGAACCCTGGATACCCTTTTGGAGTATACACACTTTCCAGGCGTGCTCCTT
>CAZHNF010000037.1:0-31087 GCA_964533625.1 uncultured Saprospiraceae bacterium
ATTGTGTTGCAGTTTCTGAGTCAAGATTTCCTATATAAAGATTTTCACAATCAATCTTGTGGGATGGAATTCCCATATAAATTGGTGCATCTCCGAAATCAGAAGTGATGATTGAGCTCAAGCCAATTTGAAATATTAAATGTGAATCATTGAATCCATTATTACCCGGTCTAGTATCTTTTGATGTATCAAAACCACCATTAGGTGCAGTACCGCCAAGGGTGGTTGGTGTTATGGGAGCACCGGCAGCCCCACTATGAGTTGTCGTTCCCACATAAATACTTGAACCAAAGACATAAAGGTGATTAGCCCCTGTCGGGACACCAACGTTGCCAAGGTAATCATTCTGATTTCCACCAACTAAGGTTGAATATCTCAGTGAATCCAGGTTATTATTGAAGGCTGCAAAGAACATATCTATGTTGCCATTATGTGAAGAGTCGTAATAGGGTTCCCCATTCAGATTCACAGTAGGAATATCTGTTGTTCCATCGGCTGTTGTACCCCAAACTAAAATCCATTGTAGACCTGATCCTCCACAAGAACTTCCATTGTTAACTTGTTTTATACCATTACCTACATCTCCTGTCGTGCCATTGGTTCCATTTCCACCAAAAAAAGTAGATTTGTATCCTGTGTTTCCACCAGCATAACACTTACCAATAATTGCGTCTGAAATTCCTCGATTAAATGTAGGATCATAAACACCAGTTAATGTTACTGGGAATAAAGTATCAACGTCACCTGTCCAATAAAGTGTATCGTTATAAATTTCAATATCACCGATTTCATCATTTCCTAACCTATTACCAACCCCGACAGCTGGCACAGCATCACCACCAATTTCATCAAGGTAATTTATGCTGCCCGCAACTCCAACTGCAGGTAAAACGCCAATAATTCCGTCATTGTTATTAGTATTCGTTGACCTGGTTGCGCCTGTAGCACCATTTACTTCCGTAAGTGTACTTGCACCCCAACCTGCAAATGCGATTCTGCCATCTGTAGCTACATCAAGATCATTGAACGTTTCGTTTTGCGCACCACCTATATAAGTCGCCCATGTAACTTTATTGATTGTGGATTCTGCAAATTTTGCGATATACATATCCGATCCACTATTATATGTTGTATCATAGGCAGCTTTTCCGAAATAAACAGGATTTGTTGTTGGTAATGCTGCGGCAACTGTCATGCCACAAACAAAAGTTGTATCAGAAAGTGCCTTAAGTGAAACAACTCCGTCTGTCTCATTTCCTGTACTTCCTAAATAAGTTGCATAATGCAATGTTCCCAGATCTTTGGAAAAAGACGCAACAAAACCATCCGTACCATTTCTAGTTGCATCAAATGCATTACCAGTTGTAGGAACGTTAACATCAGTATTTCCTCCAACAAATACTCGGTTTGGAGTTACACTAAGCGCATGAATTCGAACATGCTGTCCAAGAGCAATAGAGGCTGGGCCATACAAGGTTAAATCCAAAAGATCTCCACCAGTATTGCTAATTCTGTATAAAACCGCTGCTCTATAGTTTATGTTTGATCCACCATCCAATCCTGTAATTGTGTTCAGATATCCATCAGCATCGTAAGGGGAAGAGGTAGTCGGAAGATTTCTATTAGTAGCGCCACCACAATAAAGAATACTTGTCAATGTGTCTAAATCAATGGCATAGAGATATTCGTCAAAAGCATTACCAGTTGTAAAATTTCCATCCATAAAAGTTCCCCAAACTAAAGTCGGGTCAATGATCAATGGAAAGTCTTTATTTAATGGAAATTCGGATTCGAAACTGATCAGATTTCCTTCCTGATGAAAATTAAGATTTACAGGAACTTTACCCACCGGAGTTACCTGATAGGATTCCGGGATATGAAGATTGATTTTGCTTTTTCTTAGATCAATGGCTAATGAACCGTCTTTTTCAATTGATAATTTATCTTGTCCGCGCACATCGAGTTTAATTTTGTTGATGTCTGCATTAGGCTTGACAATCCAGTCGAACTCCACTTCACTGTTGTTCGTACTATAAAGCCTTAAGTCTATTCCCGGATAAACTTCTTCCAGGGTTAATTCTTTAGATGCTTTGGCACCGCTTATCCATTTGGTGCTATCCTCGCCGAAGAAGTAATTAAATCTTGTCCTGAATTGCTCGCCAATTACAAGTTTTGGTTCCGGATTTGATCCGATAAAATTGATCGAGATTGTATGTTTGCCGGTGGGCACAGTTTCATCACCTTCCGGTAAAAACTTATGCTTAATGATATCGAAATAATAATTGGTGATTACCAGTTTATCTTTCATAACCAATACGGATCCATACTTACTGTCAAAATAGTAAAGAATTCTCGGATCATCAATTTGACCTTTATTCTCCATGAATTGGATGGTCTGTCCGGTTTGTTTTAAAGCTGACTTGACTCTTGAGTGCAATTCTGGGTCCAGATTAACCTGAGCTTGTACTGCTGTGAAAAACAAAGTCAATGCAATGGTGAATAAAGTAAAAACCGATTTCATAAATAATTTAACTTTTAAAAAGTACGCAGCAGCAGATTGATTGGATTTTGGAGTATTGTATTGTCTTTGGAATTTTCCATTCCAATCAAAAGGATAGTTGCGGATGAGTGAATTTATTTTGTTCTGAATTGATTTCATAAAATAATCGGTTTGATTAATAATCTTATCCAATCAAAATTGGAATTGACACTAAGATTTGAAATGATAGAGGAGTTATAGTTTGTCAAAGTTGAATAAAAGAAATCAAGGCCTGTAATAAGCATCAAGCCTAGCCTAATGGAACAATGTCCAATGACTATGTCAACTGTTTTTTTCAACACAAGATGGTGTAGAATAATCTTTAATTAAGTAAACTCAAAATACCTGAATTTGTACTCATTTTCAGATTACTACTACTTGTCCAAAGATACTATTAATGTAGCTAATTTTTATAGAGTGTATTAAGTATTTTTATTTTAATAATATGTAAATTATATTAGTTAAAATTAATATGTGTATAGTTTTGTTTTTAAAAATTATACAGATATTAAAATATAATAATTTAAATATTGTAAGGTGATTAACACCGATTAGTGTTTTTTTAAGTCAAATGGATTTAGGATCAATTACTGTTAATTGTTTATTGTTGGGTTTCAGCTCATAATATATTTGAGGACCTTGTTAGCTTACTTTAAAGTACAAAAATGCCTCTATAAATGTAATTATTAATTCAAGTGTAGGGGAGCTTTCATAATGAAAATAATTTAGATTAAGAAATTGACTTCGTTATTCAATATCATTCTTTCTTTTGTGCCGCGAAGAGAAAGAACCAAAGAAAAGCTCCCGGCTTGGACGATTAGCCCACCCAATCAATTTTCATTGCGTACCGAAAAAAAACTCGGCTCTGGGTTCATTTTCAGATATATTTTATGACAACTTCGTCATGCAAGAAATATGTTTGGCTTTAATGTTTGCCTCAATCAGTTTTTTGCGGATGCAGTGCCTTTGACATGAATTTAGAATAATTACAATTCGTTACCGGCTTAGTAAATTCGTCGCTTCATTCGCATGTTGGGTCCCGGGCTAATAGTCCCAGGCCGTTTTTTTAATTTCGGTAATAATGGATTTTTTTGCAAATTAAATTAAAAGGAACCCTTCTATGAAGCAGTGATTAAAAGAAAGATTTTTTGAAAGAATTTATCCCAGAATTGTCATTGGAAATTCTCGGATAATAAGTCATCAAAAGATCCACTTTTTGATCGATTTAATGATTATTTTTCACCAATAAGATGATAACCCAGTATTTTGATCACGTGATCTTATTAGAAAAAAGAAAAAATGTATTCTATTAAGTGGTGCTTAAGCTAATACCCATTAAATCATTTCTTTCTCTTTTTCTTTGGCTTAGGATGTACTAATTTCATTTCCTGAATTAAGTGTCCTGCACCGGCAAACTTATCAATTACAAATAGAATATATCTGGCGTCAACCATAATATTTCTACATAATCTTGCATCATAATTAATATCGGACATAGTGCCTTCCCAAACGCGATCAAAATTTATTCCGATAAAATTTCCATAAGCATCGATAGCCGGACTTCCTGAATTACCACCTGTAGTATGATTAGAGGCAATGAAAGCTAATGGCATCTTACCATCTTCACCATATGGACCATAGTCCTTTTTGTTGTATAGGTCAATAAGTTTTGCATCTACATCAAATTCATAATCTTTCGGAACATATTTTTCCATAACTCCATCGAGATAAGTTTTTGATTTGTAACAAAAACCATCTTTCGGACTAAAGCCTTCAACTTTACCGTAAGCAACTCGCAAAGTTGAATTAGCATCCGGATAAAATCTTTTTTCGGGAAATACTTTCATCAGAGCCTCCATGTGTATCCTGCGAAGGTTAGCGATATTATCTTCTATCGGGCTGGCCTGATTTTGGATACCATAATTGATAAAGTAGCTTAACTCTTCGTAAAAATTCCAAACCGGATCTGATTTTACTTTAACAATCCAATCCTTAAAATTGAGCATGCATAATGATTTTAAGCTGTCTGAAGACGTAAACATGCTTTGTGCATACAAATCATTGGTATAAGTTTTATAATCGTGTTTGTATAGTTTCATTTTATCGATTAGATAGGGTACTCGCAACATAGGATCTACTCCTTTCATTACGCTTTCCATTAGTGTAGAAAAAATTTCTTTTTCAATAGTAAGGTCTATATCCTCAAATAATGCTTCGGCATTTCGAGCCATTTGAATTCTCTCTTCATTAAATTTAGCTTCTCCTCTTCCAGTGTAGGTTTCAGATAGTTTTTTAATTCTGGAATAACAATTATAAAGATCTATGTTTCTCTGAAATCCTTCAGCGTAGAAGTCTTTAGCTACGGCCAGGTTTTGAAGTTGAATATAATTGGCTTCTAACTCGTTGATTAAGTTGCTATAAACAGACCACTCAGGATTTGAATTAACTCTCTTCTGAAATTCAGCATCTTCTCTTGATTTTCGTTCTAATCCTTTAGTTAGTTTAACACCTTCTGATTCACCAATCCATTTTTTCCACGCATTTGCGATGCCGGCGTATTTTGCAGCGTATTGAATTTTTGTCTTTTCATTGCTCCTCATATACTTATCCATAATCTTTAGAGCTTTGTCTCTTAAGTCTATACGTACCGGATTTTGTATTTCTGTAATTTGCCGTACTCCTTCTTTAGTTAAGTATTCACTGGTTCTTCCCGGAAAGCCAAATATCATCGTAAAATCTCCATCTTCCACACCATCGAGTGAAATCGGAAGAAAATGTTTTGGAGTATATGGAATATTGTTTTCTGAATATTCAGAAGGAAGATTGTCGGTATTAGCATAAATTCTGAATAGAGAAAAGTCTCCGGTATGTCTAGGCCAAACCCAATTGTCCGTATCTGCACCGAATTTACCAATAGATTCTGGTGGTGTTCCGACTAATCGAATATCATTGTAGGTAACCGTTATAAATGCAAAAAACTGATTTCCATTGTAGAAAGATCTAACCATAACATCTTCGTATGGCTTGTGTGAAATACTTTTTCTGACATCAACAATGTTTTTATCGTATATTAATTTTCGTTCTGAATCTTTCATCTGGGATGTAATGCCTTTTAATACTTGAGCACTAACATCTTCCATTCTAACAATTAAAGTAACTGACAATCCAGGACAAGGAAGCTCGTCTGATTTTTTTGCCGCCCAAAAACCATTTTTGAGAAGATTATTTTGGACCGATGAATGGGATTGAATGTAACCATATCCACAATGATGATTGGTTAGAAGAAGCCCTTGCTGAGAAATGATTTCGGAAGTACATCCACCTCCAAAGTGAACAATAGCATCTTTAAGTGATCCTTTGTTAACACTGTAAATGTCTTCAGCACTTATTTTCATGCCCATATTTTTCATCTCTGCTTCATTCAAAGATTTTAAAAATAAAGGTAGCCACATGCCTTCTCCGGCAAATAAGGATCGAATGGATAAAATTAAAATTAAAGTACTTTTAAAAATATTTCTGATGGTTTTCATATAGATTTTAAAATGAAAAATGGAACGGCAAAGTTAATGTCTATTAGATTGATTATTTCAAGCTATTTTACCTAAATTCTAATTTATTTTTGTGGATTAGTTTCTTAGGATTCAATAGATTTATTGCTGGATCAAAAAGACCTGATATAGGATTATAGATTCTTTCTGATGGATTTAGTTAAATTCAAATATTACTATATATGATTGAATGTAGCCGATGTGAATTTAGCGTCAAAATTCAATTATTAGATCTATATAGTGTGTTATCAGTTTCGAAAAATGGATACCGCAGATCTAAAATATTTTACTCTCAGATCTGCGATATGCAATAATAATTTTGAAGGGATGTCGTGTGATAATTATTTCACAACAACAAATTTTCTTTCAAGGGTCCCCGATTCATCAGTTAATTTTAAAATATAAGTTCCCGATGTTAACGATTCAATATTTATTTTTTCAAATTCAAGATGCTGAACTTTTTTTCTTAAATCATAGACTCTGCCCTGAAGATCTAGTATTTCGATTTTTACGTTTTTCAATGGAAGTGATTTTGATTTGATAATCAGATATTCCTTAGCAGGATTTGGATAAATTTCGATTTGATCGAATTTTGGATTGGAAGTAAATACCCCTCCTCCGCCAACGGTGAAAGTAGATTGACACTTAATCGGTTCAGCGCAATCGCTGCTTACTGTATAAGTAACAATGGTAGTACCGCCTAAAGAATTGGGAGGAGCTCCGCCACTATTTGTAAGAACACCGTTACAGCCACCTGTAAATACAGCAAGCTTTTTCCAATTATTGAAAGCTGTATCGATTTCAAATTGTATATCAGAAGTATTGACTTTTTTATTCGGAGGACAAGTAAGTGTAATCTCCGGAGCAGTGGTCACGCTAAACGTGGCGGTACATGTTTTTGGTGATTCACAATCTGACGAAACGGTAAATGTAACACTAGTCCTGCTGCCACAGGCGTTTGGAGGAGTAGCTCCATTATTGGTAAATACGCCATTGCATCCACCGGTATATTCTGCCGTATTTTTCCATGAATTAAACTTCGTATTAATGGCTGATTGGGATTGACAGGCTGCTTCTGTTTGATTCGTTGGACAAGTTATAACAACAGGAGGAGCTGTGTTAACTGAAAAAGTCGAGGTACAGGATTTATTGGATTCACAATCTGAACTTACCATGAATGTTACCGATGCAACACCTCCACATGCTGATGGTGGTTCATTGCTATTATCGACTAAGACGGCATTGCAACCACCGGTCAATTTTACAGTATTTTTCCATTCATTGAATTTAGTGTCAATAGTAGCTTGAAATTGACAAGCTGCTTCTACTTTATTTTCAGGACAGGTTAATAAGGTAAATGGGGAAGGTTCCACTTTGAAAGTTGAATTGCAGGTTTTCGGGCCTTCGCAATCTGAGATCACCGTAAAAGTTACTGTTGTAGATCCGCCACAAAAGTGTGGTGAGATGCCACCAGAATTAATGAAGACTCCATTACAACCACCCGTAAAGGAGGCCATATTCTTCCAATTGATGAAATTCGAATCAATGCTTGATTGAGATTTACAGGCTGTTTCTGTTTGATTAGCTGGACATGAAATTGCAACAGGTTGCGACGCTTCAACAGTGAATTTAGCCGTGCAGGAAATAGTTGGTTCACATTGAGATATTACGGAATAAGTAATCGTTGAACTTCCACCGCAATTTGATGGAGCGCTACTAAGAGTATTGCTTACTTCGCCAAAACAACCTCCTGAAAAGGAAACAGAATTTTTCCACTCATTAAATTTTGTATCTATGGATGCTTGAGTTTGACAGGCGGCCTCGGTTCGTGTTTCAGGACAGTTAAGTGTTATTGGTGTTGGTGCAAGAACTGTAAAGGTGGAGGTACATGTTTTTACGGGTTCGCAATCAGAAACAACAGCATAGGTAATTGAAATTGAACCGCCACAAAAACTTGGGGCGAAACTTCCAGGAACGGTTAAGGTTCCATGACAGCCACCAGTAAAAGACGCTGAATTCTTCCAGCTTTCAAATTTTGTATTTATGGATGTTTGTGATTGACAGGCTGCTTCTGTAATATTTGCTGGGCAGATCATGAGGACTGGAGGAACTGAATCTATCTTGAATGTAGTTGTACAAGTTACCGGACTTTCACAATCGGACTCTACTTTAAAAGTAACTAGTGAAATCCCACCGCAAGCATTCGGCGGGCTTGAAGCATTGTTGCTTAGAACACTATTGCAGCCACCTGTAAAAGTCGCCGTGTTTAACCAGCTATTAAATTTAGAGCTAATATCTTCTGGAGCCTGACATCCAGCTTCAGTCACACTAGTTGGACAAACCAGATTAATTTTATTTGGTTCGCGTATGGTAAAACTAGCAGAGCAGGAAACCAACTCTTCGCATTCAGAAATCACTTCATAAACTAGAGTAAGTTTATCTCCGCATGCCTTCGGAATATTGATGTTTTTGACCACCAAAAATGCATTACAACCACCGGTAAATTTTCCCATGCTATACCAGTTAGCAAATTTTGAATTTATTGTGGACTGACTTTGGCAGGAACTTTCTATGGCATCTTCAGGGCAAATTAATTTCACAGGATTAATAGACTTTACTTTGAATTTGCTATTGCACTGGACAGTATCCTGGCATTCATCAATTAAGCTATATGTTATTATGGTCGCTCCACCAATTGATTTAGGCGCTTGACCTTCTCCAATGATGAGAATGCTGTTACATCCTCCTGAAAAAGTTGCTGAATTTTTCCACAAACCGAACAGGCTATCAATTTCTGCTTGTGTATGCCCAGTATCTTGTGTGACGGATAAAGGGCATTGAAGAATTAGGTGATCAGCTTCTTTTACAATAAATTTAGCTTCACATATTTTTGGCTGTGCGCAATTATCTCCAGCTGTAAATACTACAATAGAGGTATCTCCACAGGGATCGGGCTTGTGGTTAATATTGGTTTCGATAATTGAATTGCAGGCTTTGTTTAGAACGGCAGTCTTCATCCATTCTTCAAATTTTTGATTAATATCATTTAATGTTTGACAGGATTTTTCAACCATATCTTCAGGGCAAAACAAAGTAGCTTCACTGGCTTGAACTTCAAATATGGCCTTACAGCTCAATGTCGAATCACATTCGCTGGTTGCCGTAAAAGTGACAGAGACTTTTCCGCCGCAATGGTTAGGAGCTTTCGTGGAATCCACCATTAAAACCGGGTTGCATCCTCCAGTAACAACGGCAGATTGTTTCCATACTTCAAATAAGGAATCTACCATTTCTTGACTTAAACAGGTTGAATGCTTAATGTCAGATGGACAGATCAATTTGAATTCCTCCCTGGGATTACTTTTTGATAAAGCAATTGAAGTTATAATTGATGAATAACAATTGGTAGAAGATTTTTCTGAAAGAAAAGCGGATTGCTTAATATCAGGGATACCGGTTGCACTGATAAGTTTAAAGGATAATAAAAGAGACAAAAAGGAGAGTTTTTGTTTTAAATTCATAAAATAATTTTTAATGGTGTAAAATATTTAATAAGAAATTTGAATGACAAATAACTTAGTAAGAGTAAAAAAATAATATTAACGCTTAAGGTTCTCTTGATTTAAAGAATCAAAATGAGGTATATTGAATGGACAAATTTATAGATTAATCTTGAATTAATCAAAATAATTTATATAAATGTTTAATTCAATACTTCAAATTTCCTTTCAATTGCCGTTCCTTCTTTATGTATCCTGATCAAGTATTTTCCAGGGAGTAGTGATTCTATATTGATTTTTTCAAATTCCAATATATCCACTTTCTTAGTTAATCTAAAAATTCTTCCCTGTTGGTCCAGAATCTCGATATAGATATTTTTTAATCGATTAGATTTGGAATTTATGATTAGGTATTCACGCGCCGGATTTGGATAAATTTCTATCTGATCCAGTTCAGGATCGGAAGAAAAAACAACTTCTTCTACTGAAAAATTGGCGGAACACTTTGTAGAAGATTCGCAATCGCTATTTACAGTATAAGTAACTGTAACAGAGCCGCCGGATGCATTCGGAGCTAGACCTCCACTATTGGTTAAAATTCCATTACATCCACCTGTAAAATTCACCTCATTCTTCCAATTATTAAAAGCAGTATCTACATCATATTGATTATTTGAAATTGGAAATTTTTTGTTGTTTGGACAGTGCAGATTGACTTTTGGAGCGACGTTTACGCCAAATATTGAAACGCAGGTTTTTGGAATTTCGCAATCAGAGGTAATAGTGAATGTTACCTGAGTTGTCCCACCGCAAGCGTTTGGAGGTAGTTCTCCTGAATGTGTTAATATGCTATTGCAGCCTCCAGCAAAAGATGCGCTGTTCTTCCATAAATTGAAAATAGAGTCGATTTCAATTTGAGATTGGCAAGGAAGTTCCATTTGGTTTGGTGGGCAGATGAAAACTACAGGAGGTGCAGGTTCAACTGATAGAGTAGAAGTACATGATTTCGGTGATTCGCAATCGGAGATTACAGTAAAAGTGACAGGTGTAATTCCGCCGCAGGAGTTTGGAGGTGTTGTGGCATTGTTGGATAATTTTCCATTGCATCCGCCTTCGAAAGTAACTTTATTTTTCCAGGAATTAAAAATTGAATCAAGATCAGATTGTTTCCGACAATTATTGATAACCAACTTTGTTGGACATATTAATTTAATATTTGAAGAGCTTAGAACATCGAAGCTTGAAGTACAAGTTTTCCAGGGATTGCAATCCGAAGTTGCCGTAAAGGTTACAGCGACGCGTCCACCACAACGATTTGGAGCAGCTTCATTCGACGATATTATCGATGAATTACATCCACCTGTAAATGAGACCGAATTTTTCCAAATAGAAAATTTTGAATTTATTTCAGATTGTGATTCACAGGTCGTTACGGAAGTTACTGCTGGGCAAATAATATTAATGGTATCACCAGTAGGTAGATCAATAGAATAAAATCCTCTTCCAAATGTAGATACATAAATTCTTCGCGTCGGTTTATAGATTTCGATATCTGTTACCGAAGTATTAGGCAATCCGATTCCATAATATTCCCAATTGATCTTGTCAACATCCGTGCTAAACAATCCAATATCGGTGCCTAAAAATAGTTTTTTAGATCCTTCATCATAACGAACGATTAAAGCAGGCGTGCTGACCAGGCCTGTGCTAATGTTTTTCCAGGTTTTACCACGATCTTTAGATTCCATCACTTTAATGTTGCCTAATCCTGCGCGTGTTACCCAGATTCTATTTGTATCTGTTGGATGAAACTCTATGGAAGTTATATCAAAATTATTTGGAAGGGTAACCTTATTCCAAGATTGACCAAAATTATAGGTATAATAAAGTATGTTAGCGTATGAAGCAAAAATAATATTGGTATCTACAGGGCTAACATCAACATTCCGTAAATCCTTGTCTTCTCCTCCCGTAAGATTGGAAGAAATAGCCCTGAACGTATTGCCACGATCATGACTGACAAATACCTCATGAAATCCAATGATAAATGTTTTCGGGTTTTTTGGATTTAGATTGAATGGAGTTACCCATTGGCCCTGAATGTCTTTAGGCAAATTATCGTGAATATCTGTGGATGAATTAAATCCATCGGTTGATCGATACACAGCACGTCCTCCATAGTATTCGGAATACATTATTTTTGAATTCGTTGGGTCGATAAGTTGCCACATGGCATCTCCTCCATTTGTATTTCCCCAGGTGCCATTGGATCTTTTAATCCATCCGCCGTTATCCTGACTTCCTCCAATTATAGTTGGAGGATTATTGGTCGAAATCGCCATTTTGTAAAATTGAGTAATGGCAAGTCCATTGCATAACTCACTCCACTTTTCTTCATTTTCAGAATATCGATGTACGCCTCCATCATTACAAAAATAAATCGAACTTCTATCCTTTGGGTCGAATGAAACATAATGGTGATCAGCGTGAACTTCGGCATGTTTTCCATCATTGTAATATTCTGTTTTTTGCTCCCAGGAAAATCCTCCATCATAGGAAAAATACAATCTTACATATCCACAATAAATCATGTTGGGATCATTTGGTGAAATATATAATACGGAGTTTTCAGGAGGAGAAGAAATAAAATCAAATGTGGATCCACCATTTTTTGACAGATAAAAAGCCTTTCTTCCATCTTCGCTGGCATTGATGCCAATATAATTTGTATCTGATGGAGTTGTAATTAATCGAAAAGAAGATTTTTGTTTATTGAAACCAGTAATTTGATTCCAGCTTTCGCCACCATCGGTTGATTTAAAAACTTCACAGGATCCCCAATAGTCGTTTTTAGCAGCGTATAATATGTCAGGATTACCAATTTTATATTTAATATCAGAGAAGTCATCTGTTCTTATTTGTCGCCAGGTTGCTCCACCATCTTCAGTTTTAAAAATTCCTTTATTTGAGGCAACCATTAGAATTTTAGAATTCTGCGGATGCATAATCATTCCATAGATTACACGGCTATCGGATAATTTATAGCTAAGTGCTGTAGGATTCCATGTCTTTCCTCCGTCGGTTGATTTATAAACACCAAGACCATATTGCCACCAGCCATCTTTTTCACCGATAGAAATATAAAGGGTATTTGGATTACGAGGATCGACAATTATTATTCCAACTGGTTGTTGTGGAAGATTATCGCCAATAGAAGTATACGTTTGTCCGTTGTTGGTAGTTTTCCATATTCCACCATTAGCGGCTGCAACAAAAAAAGTGCCCGGATCTGTTGGATGAAAATCAATGTGTGTTGTTCTTCCCATGGCCCAATATCCTCCTGTATTTTTAACAGGCCCCTCATGAATCCAATTTGGAATGCTTGATCTTAGCTGAGATTTTTTTTGTAAATCCTTGTAATTTTTCCACTGTTCTGTTGGGTCCTGAAGCGTACCGTCTTCATTCAATCGATCTCTCCAATACCATGCCCAACGTTCCAAACGCAGATGATCCTTTTCTTCTGGAAAACTTCCATATTCATATTTTTTTTCAATCTCTTCTTCTAAAATCTGCTTCTTATATTTTTGATAAATTTCTTCAAAGGTTTCTGGTTTCTTTGTTATAGAAGTATCCTTATATTGACCTGATAAAGGGAGTGAAATAATGATAGTGCAGAAGAGTAGAATTAAATTTCTCATCGTTTGGCGAATTTGGACAAAGGTATTACTTGTTTATTATAAATTATGGTATTCATTCTTGACTAAATAAAGCTACAGGTCTTTGATTTTTTGTTTCGGAAGGTTTCAATGACTTTGAGGCTTTGATTTATAATTATTAATATGTTCAATGATGATTTGAGCGGCATATTTTTGATCATTGAATTGTAAAACATCAACTTTTTTATTTTCCAATTTGGTATACTCCTCAAAAAAATTTTCCAATTCTTTAAAAAAATGTCTTGGTAAGTCCTCCATTGATTGAAGATGAGCTTGTGTGACATCGGTTTCTGCAGCAGCAATGATTTTATCATCTTGTATACCCCGATCAATCATTTGCATTACTCCAAGAATTCTGCATCGAACAAGGCATAATGGAACAAGAGGAGAGTGTGTAATAACAAGAATATCCAAAGGATCACCATCATAACCTAGTGTTTGTGGAATAAATCCATAATTTACTGGATATTCAAAAGATGAAGAAAGTAATCTGTCCATCCTAATTAATCCACTTTTTTTATCTATTTCATACTTAATTCTTGATCCTTGAGGAATTTCAATAATTCCATCGATGTGAGTATGATTAAAATTGGGATTGACATTATGTAATGGATGCATAAATGAACTATTTTAATAATGCAATGGCTTTAGCCACACGAATGCCGTCTAATGCTGCAGATAGAATACCGCCAGCATATCCAGCTCCTTCTCCGGCTGGAAAAAAACCTTTCACTTGGATGTGCTCGCAGGTATTGGAATGCCTCGGTATTCTAACGGGAGCGCTGGTCCTTGATTCTGTGGCTACCACAATAGCCTCATTGGTTAGATAAGAGGGCATTTTTTTACCAAATTCCTTAAGTCCTTGTTTAATTCTTTCCAAAATGTTTTTTGGAAAAAATTCTTTCATTTCCGCTGAATAAATTCCTGGTATATATGAAGTGGAAGGTAGTGATTGGCTTAATTTATTATGAAGCAAATCCATGATTCTTTGAGATGGGCCACATTGCGATCCGTTGCCATGTTGAAATACTTTTTGTTCAATATCTTTTTGAAATAGCATGGCTTTCAATCCTTGGTGCTTAGCGTATTTCACAAAATCACTTTCATCTACCGCGGTAACTAATCCGCTATTGGCAAATGGTGAATCGCGTCTTGATAATGACATTCCATTGACCACAATTTCTCCGGGAGATGTTGCAGCAGGAACAATCAATCCTCCTGGACACATGCAAAATGAAAAGACCCCAGATTGCTCAACCTGGCAAGACAAGCTGTAACTCGCAGCTGGTAAATTTGGATGTCGAACAGATTGATGGTATTGTATCTCGTCAATTAATGACTGTGGATGTTCTATTCGAACACCAAGGGCGAAAGGTTTAGCCTCAATAGCTATGTTTTTATCATGAAGTAATTGATAAATATCTCTAGCCGAATGCCCGGTAGATAGTATTAAGTCTGAAGAGGCAAATTCGGCAGACTGGGTTCTGAATCCAGCAATCTGATTGTTCTTTATTTCAATATCTTCTAGCTTTTGGTTAAAGTAAACTTCTCCTCCATGTTCAATAATGGTTTGACGAATCTTTTGCACCACAGCAGGAAGCTTATTACTTCCGATATGTGGGTGTACATCTATGAGTATATCAGGATGCGCACCATGTTCTACAAGAATTTCCAATACTTCGTGTATGTTACCTCGTTTATTGGACCTCGTATATAACTTTCCATCAGAATAAGTACCAGCTCCTCCCTCTCCAAAACAATAATTAGAGTTTGGGTTGACCTCACTTTCTTGTTGAATGGCTCGAAGATCTTTCCTTCTTTCCCGGACATCTTTTCCTCGTTCAATTATAATGGGTTTGAGTCCATGACGTATCAATTCTAGTGCCGCAAAATAACCACAAGGACCTGCACCAATTATATGAACTGGTTTCTTTTGACTAACATTTTTATATCCTTCTGAAATTTTGTTCTTTATAATGGGCTGTTCATTTTCACTTACTTCTGCTCGAAGTATATACTTGACGGATTTATGTCTTGCATCTATATTTCTTCTTGTAATCTTAAAATGAAAATTATCTGGTAATGCGTCAGGACTTTGTTCTTTAATAGCTTGACGTAGGCTATGAGTATTGTGTATATAATCCGGATGAATCGTAAAATCTATAGTAATGGACACGTAATATCGCTTATGAAAAATGATTTAATTCAAAGCGGCTTTAATTTTTACAAGTTGATTCAGGAGTGCTTCCATCTCGTGTAATGGTAGCATATTAGCACCATCGGAAACAGCTTTTGATGGATCGGGATGGGTTTCAATAAATAAACCATCCGTGCCAACGGCAATAGCAGCTTTTGCAATGGTTGGAATCAAATCCGGTCTTCCTCCAGTTACGCCTTCCATTTGGTTTGGTTGTTGTAGCGAATGGGTGCAATCCATAATAACTGGAACATGAAATTTTTGCATTGTAGGAATTCCTCGATAATCAACTACTAAATCTTGATAGCCAAAGCTTGTTCCTCTTTCAATCAGCCAGGCATTTGGGTTGCCTGATTTTTGAACTTTATCAACAGCGAATTTCATAGCTTCAGGAGACATAAATTGTCCCTTCTTGATAGTGACTATTTTCTGAGTCCTTGCAGCTGCTATTAACAAAGAAGTTTGACGGCATAAAAACGCAGGAATCTGCAATATGTCTACAAATTCGGATGCAAGCTCAGCATCTTCATCCTTATGAATATCCGTAGTTGTTGGAATGTTGAGTTGTTGACCAACCTGTTTAATTAATTTTAAACCTTCCAAATCGCCATAAGATGCAAAAGAATCAATTTTAGTTCGATTGGCTTTTCTATAGGATGCTTTAAAAATATAATTAATATTAAGCTGGTCGCATATTTTTTTTACATGCTCAGCAACCGTTAGGCAGATTTCCGCACTTTCTGCAAAACACGGACCGGCAATTAAAAAGAAATTATTATTTTTTCTCTCTATTATTTGTTGTAAACTTGGATGCATATTATTGAGTTGATCTAATATTTGAGAATCCATGAATCGGCTGCGAATTTTGTTTTTAACTCTTCCAACATATGATTAAGTTGATCGTGATCACAGTCAAATTCAACTCCTGTTCTCTGGAATTCTCCGAATTTTTCCGAATAAGAACTATAACCTAATTTTTTTATTCTAAGAAGCTGTCTTTTTGCATTCCATGATTTTTTGAATGAACCAACTATAATGACACATTTTTTCTTTTCTATTTTTTCGTTGAGTTCATCGATTTTGGATGAAGTTATTTTTTCTTCATGCTGATAGGAGGATGAAGTATCTTTAGGATTCAATTGATTTGAATCAAGTTCATTCAAAACTTGATGAGTAGAAGTGTCATTAGAATTTGATGTGACTAAAGGGGAATCAATTTTTGGTAAATTTGAATCGTTATTTGATTTGTTATTTTTCTTAGCCGGGCACAATAGTAATCCTAAAAATAGCAGCCATAATAATGCAAGTAAAGTAAGTAATAATCGATTATGGCTTGGTTTTATTCTTTTTTCAACCTGACTAGAGGGTTTTAGTAGTGTTGGGGAAGTTGATTCGTTTTTATCAATTTTAAGTGGGTTAAGCGGATAATCCTCCTGGCCAAAGAAATTTATATGAAGATTGGTATTTGAGGGCTGGAATTGAAGAACATTATTTCCTTTGGTATAATAAAGTTTGCCGAAAGGTTCAAAAATTATTTCATTTCGTACTTTGAGTTCATTGCCGAGATAATAGACTAAATTAGCCAATGCTTGCTCTATGCTTTCTTTTTCATATCCAGTTTCTGTATGAAGATGTTCAACCAACTCCTCTGTTTTTTGATGTGCTCTGTGGTCATAGTGAAGAAGTAATTTCGAAGGAGAGATTGTTGATGACTCAAGGTTAATTTTTGCATTGATTTTATCGGCAAAAAAATATCCAATACCAGGCAACTCCATCCACTGGAATTGATTTAAATGCCAAAGCAACAAGTAGTCTATATTAACACCGGAATTCAGATGGATTGATTTTTGAACCTAATAGATTGAACCCCAAAAATAGCTTCTTCGAAACTAATTTAAAAAACTTCGTAATTTCTTTGGTAAAAATGTCAAAATCAGTAGTATATGCTTTATTTTAAAATATAATACGTAATTAGTGTTTGACAAAAACTGAGTATCAATGTTTTGCCCTCTATTCATTCCAAATCACTAGTCTTGGATTGGAATTTTAAGTAATTTAATAGAATAAATATTAACATGATGATTCTCATGCTTAGTCGAATAACAATGAGTAATAGATAATAAACTTGTATTCATTAATAGAATTATTAGTGCTGGTCTTCCTACGGCAAATGTTCACATTTATTTGAATCTGCAACGGGAAATGTAAATGTTATATTGAAAAAATTGAATAATAGTTGTGCTGTTGTATGTTATCCTTTTTTGAAAAAGGCCATGGCTATTTTTTTAATTTTACTTTCTTTTCTGAATTGCCGGATTTGATTTTTTGAATAAATAGAACATTATTTTCAAGTAGTCCTTCAACGGATACTACTTTATTTAAAAATTTTTCTATCTCATCATTTTGTCCAAATGGATTAGAGCCTAATTGCCTTAATTGGTAAGAATTTTCCTGAGATACAAGACTGTAACCTGTATACTCGCTTTTGCTTCCTTTGTTGAGAAGTTTCTTTTGAATTATTCCGTTTATTTTAATTTTTTCAGGCATGTGCTTATTTTGATTCGTAAATCTTGTAGGAAAGTACCCGTTGTTTATTTTCTCGTACAACCAGAGCACTAATTTTCTTTATATTCAATTTGCTGGTTGCTTTATAATAAACTCTGATGACAGAGTCTGTTGAAGCTGATGCAGATTTACCAGTTGCGATCGAATTTTTAGCTGGACTAATGGCAAAAGATTTTTTCAGGTTGATTTTATCAAATTTCAATTCTTTAAGAATATGATTGACAGCAGTTTTATTGTATTGAGATGTTTTTTGCGCTATAATTTTAAAAACAGCAGTTGAATTCTGAAGGGCTTTGCCTATGATGGTCATTTTATTTCTTCTGCCTTCTATAGATTCCTGACTTGATTTCGCCTTAGGTAATTCGAATGGAACTAAAGATGGATCTCCTAAAAGAATAAATTGATGTAGTGTTTTTAATTCATAAGGATCAAATTCTGCGGAGTCTTTGACGAATTTTTGTCTCGCTTCAAGAAAGGCTCTACCAAGGCTTGCGCCTTCGCGAATTTTAATCAAAAAGTATTGGCAGATTAAATCGGCAAGACCTTGTCCATCGGCTGGACCATAAGCAATTGTTGTGCTTCCCATAAAAGCACAGGCACCTTCACCCAGATAAGTATTTGCGATGCTTTTGTCAGGTTGTCCTAATTGTTTGTGATCATACATTTGTGCTCCATAACAACATTCTGCAGAAACAACACTTCCTCGAGATATTTTATCTATTAAGGTGCTGCTATGTTGACAAACTGGATACGATTGACCGGTCTGTCCATAGAATTCAGGTGTAAACAAAGCTCCATGACAATTATAAAAGTGAAGTAGTGGTTTTAGCAGAGTCTTGCTGTGTTTTTCATTAACCGGTGGAGAAAGTAATAGCTTATTACTATTATTAAATATATTGGTGACTGATTCAGTCGATGAATTTTTCCATAATTTGACACTAAGGGCAAAATAAGCATTAAGTTTTTTTCGGTCAACTGATTTAAAATTTTTTGAATTGCGAATAACCTTAAGAAAATATTGATAATCATTTACAAAGGGAATGTCTGGCAATCGACCTACTACGCGGCTAGGGCCGACAAAATCAGTCATTTGAGTGCTGTGACTTTTTTCACATGCATAAGGAAGATCAGAATAAATTAGCTGGTCGTTATCTCCATCAGGATCAAAGAGAGGATTTTCAAACTCATAAAACGGAATATTATCTTGAGCACCTATTAAACATAAATAAGCCGGATTGATATTTTTGTATAGTTTGTCAATGTACTGTTTACAGGCTCTGGATGTTATCGATGATATTGGCGCAATTCCAGTTATATTTTCAGAGCTTTTATCGTCAAGATAAACTATTGAAGTCTTTATGTTTCTTTTAAGATCTGACTCTTTGAGAGCCTTTAATGATTCATCAATATCCTTGAATCGTTGTCCATATTTGCCTGTTAATTTTTGCTTGCTACAAAGTAGGATCTTAACCGGAAGTTCTTTTGAAAGTTTTATCATATCCTAAAATTTCTGTTTAAAGATCAGCTGTTTAGATTCAAATTTACAATAATTTAGTCAATTATTATAATGCCATGCCAATCCACAGTCTGCGAAGGTCAATGAAAGGAATAAAATTGGAGCGTACTATTTAATACCTTTTAAAATAACTTCAAGTTCATCAATCATCTTATCAGTAATATCCAGATGGGTAACAAATCGTATTGATTGTTTTCCAAAGGCGCTGCAATTGACTCCCTTTGATTTCAAGGTATTAGCGAACTCAAAAGGATTGATGCTAGAATTCAAATTAAAAATAATAATATTGGTCTCAACAGGAAGTATTGATTCAACAGAAGGATGTGCTTTAAGCATCTCTTCTATTTGTTTAGCACGTTGATGATCATCTTGTAGTCGATCGATATGATGATCCAATGCATAAAGACCAGCTGCAGCCAGAATTCCTATCTGTCGCATTCCTCCTCCCATTGCTTTTCTTATTCTACGGCTTTCGTCAATCCATTCCTTTTTTCCTAAAAGAACTGACCCCGCAGGTGTACCTAACCCTTTGGATAAGCATACCGAAATAGAATCAAATAAAGTTCCAACAGTTTGCGACTTTAATTGAGTGGCGCATAAGGCATTGAATATTCTTGCTCCATCAAGATGAATGGATAATCCTTCTTCCTTGCAAACTTGCGAAAGAGATTGTAGGTTTTCTAATGAATAGCAATTGCCTCCTGATCGATTACCAGAATTTTCGATAACTAATAATTTTGTTCGCGGGAGCCAGTCTTGTTTAGCTTTAATATTTTCTTTAACTAGTTCTGCACTTAATATGCCTTGTTTGCCTTGAATTGGGTTGACGGCAATCTGACTATGGAAAGCATATCCGCCAACTTCATACTGATATACATGAGAAAAAATATCACAGAGCATCTCATCAAGTGGTCTTGTATGAGCTTTAATGGCAATTTGGTTTGCCATAGTGCCTGATGGACAAAATAGTCCTGCCTCTTGGGAGAACATAGTGGCTAATCTTTGCTCTAACTGGATGACGGTAGGGTCTTCCCGGAAGACATCGTCGCCAACTTCAGCATTCATCATGGCTGATATCATGCCTTTCGTTGGCTTTGTTACCGTATCGCTCATGAGGTTTATAGAATAATTCATGGATATTTATTATAAAACAAAAATATGCTGTCTTGCAGATATCAAACCTTACTTAATTTACTTTTTAGTTTTTATTGATATTCATTAATCTTCAGCAATCGTAAATAATTCTTAATTTTACGAGATGAATCGAGCTGATTTATTATTCTTCAAATTAGTGATTATACTTTTTTGCATTGGTAATCCTTCACTGATTTGGACTCAGTGTTTTACTTGTAAAAATGTTCCTCTGGGAACTATTTTCTGTGACGACTTTGAAGCTAATGATCTCGATAAAAAATATTTTGAAATCAATAATAACGCAGGCGATTTTATACGTTTGGCCAAAGTTGGAAGAGATGACACTTATGGTATGCGTGTAAAGTGGCAGAAAGGAGAAGTTGGCGCTGGTGTTCTTTCAAAATCTTTTGGCCGCACACCAGATACATACATTGGAAAAAATGCATCGTTACCAAATGAAGATATCGATGAAATTTATTGGCGAATGGATGTTAAAGCACAAGAGGGTTGGATTGGCGGTGGTCCTGCCAAACTAAGTCGTGCTCTGTGCTTGGCAAACAGCAATTGGGCAGAAGGAATGATGGCTCACCTATGGTCAGGGGGTAAAGACAATCTTTTTCTTGGTATGGATCCAGCTAGCGGAATTACCACAGATGGCAAGTTGAAGTCAACAAAGTATAACGATTTTGCGAATCTGCGGTGGCTTGGATTCAAAGTAGGCAATATTGATATGTTCAGTACAGCAAATGCTGGAAGATGGTTTTGCGTAGTGGGTCATGTCAAACTAAATACACCTGGAAAAAGCGATGGTGTTTTTGAATTTTGGATTAACGACACCTTGCAGGCTTCCTCACAAAATTTAAATTGGCATGGAAACTGGAATGAAGATCCTAAAAACATGCACATCAATGCAGTTTTCTTTGAAAATTATTGGAACGATGGATCTCCTGTGGAACAGGAAAGATACTTTGATAATATTTTAATAAGCAAAAAGCCTATAGAATGTAAATGTGTTTCAACAATATTGGAAAACCAATCTTATGAACCAAATATATTAGTCAAATGGTCACCTATGGATAAGCGAATTACATTACAAGTTGAAATACAAAACTTAGGCAAAAAGTATTCGATAGTAGGTTTGGATGGAAAATCATTAATGAATGGCATTATAAATCAATCTTTAACAGAGATCAATCTAGCTGAAGTTCCTGGTGGCTTCTATTTTTTAAAAGTTGATAACGAGCTTATCTATAAAATCAATCTGACGTTTTAATAATTGATTTAAATTAAAAAATTATAGATCGCTAAAAATATCAAGAATATAATTGAATTCGTTTAATTCAATTTAATAATATTAAAAATCAATTTTAAATTAAGATCAAAAAATATGCAAAATTATTTTAACAAATTACTTTTTCTCCTACTAATTATTCCTTGCTTAATCGACGCACAAGTCCAATTAACAGAATCAAACTATCGAATTTATTCTGTAAAGGAAGGAAAAGTAATTGCTTTGGAAGATATTGCGCGTGATATGAGCAACTATGATGTGTTATTCCTTGGAGAAGAACATAACGACAGTGTAACGCATTTTATCGAACATAAATTATTCGAATTAATGTATGCAAAATTCAATAGCAATTTAGCTTTATCTTTGGAAATGTTCGATCGTGATGTGCAAAATGTAGTTAATGAATACCTTCAAGGATATATTCGGGAAAAAAACTTTATAAAAGATTCAAGGGCTTGGAGTAATTATCGAGATTATAAGAAATTAGTGGAATTTGCGAAGGACAAAAAACTAAACTTGGTTTGTGCGAATGCTCCTTCGCGCTATACTAATTTAGCTGGTCGTAAAGGGCAAAAAGCTCTTATGGCTCTTTCGAAAGAATCGAAAAAGTATTTTGCTCCATTGCCTTATGATACTGCAAGTGGAGATTATTATAACAAATTAATGGATTTGACGCACGGTAATCCTGTATCTACTAATGATACATCTAAAGTGAAAGTCAATATGATGCCTATGGGACAATTTAATCTCGTAATGGCACAATCACTATGGGATGCTACCATGGCATATTCCATTAAAGAGCAATTGAAAAAGTATCCAAAAAAGAAGATTTTACAGATAAATGGAAAATTTCACAGCGACGAAGGTTTTGGAATCGTAACGCAATTGAAAAAATACAAACCTAAAGTAAAAATATTAATCATCACCTCTACAAGCGATGATGCATTTCCGGATATTGATTGGAGTAAGTATAAAAATATAGGGGACTATATTCTTGTTACAGATCCTAATGTTCCGCGGACATATAAAGAATAATTAAAAATCCCTATTGACAACTTAAATTAATTATAGAAAAAACTTCCTAATTCGTGATAGGCTCTATATCTTTTACAAAATATTTTTAAGTCAGATTGCAAATTTGATCTGGTCATATAATGATTTTGAATAGATATGCCTTAAGTTTGCCTTGTTAATTGATGTACTATGAACAAGGTTTTTAAGAATGCTGAAGAGGCGATTAAAGGAATTCAATCCGGCATGACATTAATGCTGGGTGGATTTGGTTTATGTGGTATTCCGGAAAATTGTATAACTGCGCTCGCTGAGTCTGGAATGAAAGATTTTGTTTGTATCAGCAACAATGCAGGAGTGGATGATTTTGGTCTTGGCTTATTGCTTCAAAACAGGCAGATCCGAAAGATGATCTCTTCCTATGTTGGAGAAAACGATGAATTTGAAAGGCAAATGTTATCTGGAGAATTAGAAGTAGACTTGATCCCTCAGGGATCTTTAGCGGAAAGATGTAGGGCTGGTGGTGCGGGAATTCCTGCATTTTTTACCCCTGCAGGTTACGGCACCGAAATAGCAGAAGGAAAGGAAGTTAGAATTTTTGATGGAAAACCACATATTTTAGAATCAGCGTTAACAGCAGACTTTGCTATTGTTAAAGCCTGGAGAGGCGATCACTATGGTAATCTTGTATATAAAGGTACTGCGCGAAATTTTAATCCAATGATGGCTATGGCGGGAAAGATTACAATTGCTGAAGTTGAAGAACTCGTAGAACCTGGTCAGCTGGATCCAAATTTTATTCATACTCCTGGTATATTCGTTCAAAGAATTTTTCAGGGTAAAAATTATGAGAAGAGAATTGAACAAAGAACAATTAGAAAAAGAGAATTGTAAATCATGTTAGATAAGGTTGGAATTGCAAAGCGAATTGCAAAAGAATTAAAAGATGGTTGGTATGTTAATCTTGGAATTGGTATTCCAACACTTGTAGCCAACTATGTTCCTGCAGGAATACAAGTTGAATTTCAATCGGAAAATGGAATATTAGGTATGGGGCCTTTTCCATTTGAAGGGGATGAAGATGCGGATCTTATTAATGCTGGTAAACAAACGGTAACATTAAAGCCCGGAGCATGCTTATTTGATTCCGCAACGAGTTTTGCAATGATAAGAGGTCGACATGTGCAGTTAACAGTTTTGGGAGCCATGGAAATTTCCGATGAAGGAGATATTGCTAATTGGAAAATTCCTGGAAAAATGGTCAAGGGTATGGGCGGTGCTATGGATCTTGTAGCATCTGCAGATAATATCATTGTGGCGATGATGCATGTCAATAAGGCCGGTGAATCAAAATTGCTCAAAAAATGCACACTGCCTTTGACGGGTGTAAAATGTGTTAAAAAAGTAGTAACGGAATTATGCGTTATGGATATTACTCCAGATGGATTCAAATTGTTAGAACGCGCACCCGGAGTTAGTGTTGATCATATTATCAAATCAACTGAAGGTAGATTAATAATAGATGGAGAGATTCCCGAGATGATATTATAGCCTGAAGTGTGCTTAATTTGAATAAATATTAATATCTCTTACCAAATGGAGCGCTAATACTTAGCCATGGAAAAGTAAAAGTGCTTCCTACGTCAGGAACAATCGGTAAAAAAAGTCCGAAATCTATAGCTATTCGTTTGCCCATATATCTAAATCCTCCACTTAAAATTCCAAAAGACTCATCTCCTCCGGTAATTATATAGTTTTCACTAACAAATGCCCATTTTTTTGAAGTTCTTACTAGTCCATCCAAGGTGAATGCTGGATTACTGCTAAATCCATTATCTGTATTATATCCAAGCCCTGCCCCAAGGGTTAATTGCTTGTCCCTTGTTCCAAATGTATTAGTACCATATAATATTCCAAAATTGGCATCCGGTTCACCTAATACTCCAAATACAATAGTGCCAAATCCAAAAGCACCTTTATTATTTTTATAGGGAAAACTGAACTTTGGTGTAACCCAATAGGGTAAGTACCCTCCACCTCCAAAAAGAAATGTTGGTATTATGCCTAATCCCGCAGTAAAATTATTTGTAAATGCATAAGACACTTGATTTAAGAATATCCAGGCATTCTGATAATAGCCTTCACCTTTTCGTAATCCATATCCACTAGGTGAAAAAAAATATCGTGAAGAATGTGGGCTTTCGGGCCAATACTCTCCAGCAATAATATCCTTCTTTTCGATTTTCTTCATATATTTAATTTCAGTGGACGGAATGGTTAATACTCCTTGTTTCGTGGAAATTTCATACACTTTGTTTTTTTCGATCTCTTTTACAATGCCAATATATGAATTACCTTCTTTAGTTTCAATAATGAAAGTGTCCATTGGATTAATGTCAACTTGCGCTGATAATCGCAAATAAGCTAAAGTTATCAGTATAATTAGATGGATAATTTTTTTATTCATAATGAATCATTTAAGTGTTGATGCAATATAATATAAATTCAATTATGATATTGATTTTTTATAATTAATGGTGAATCAATATATCCAAAGATTTGATTTTATTCACATTATTATTCATATTTTCTATATTTGAGTAATAATAGAGTGGTATGGGCTTAAATTCAGAACTTGAAGAACTGATTCAACATAATGTCATTGATCAAATTACGGCCAACCGTATTCAGGAATATTATAGCATTAGGAAGAAATCAAAACCAAATATAATCTTACTGATTTTTGGTGTGTTGGGATCTATCCTTATTGGGCTGGGAATAATATTAATTATAGGACATAACTGGGATACATATCCAAGATGGGTAAAAACTACTTTTGCCTTCATTCCGATTATTACCGGCCAGTTAGCTTGTGTTTATTCTATTCTAAAGAAAAGAGATAGTCCTGTATGGATGGAAAGTTCAGGAATATTTCTTAGTTTAGCAATTGGCGCATGTATAGCATTAATTGCACAGATCTATAATATATCAGGTGATCCGGCAGCATTTTATAAGACTTGGATGTTATTGTGTTTGCCTTTGATTTACATTTTAAATTCACAAGTAGTCTCTTTATTTGTTATTGGTGGAATATCCTATTACGCATTAATCAAAGCTTATTATCAGCCTCAAGAAGAAGTGCCTTACTTATATTGGTTAATGTTAATTTTAATAATTCCTTATTATTTAAATATACTAAATGAAAATAAAAATAGTTTTCTATTTAGCCTGCAACACAGATTTCTGGCGCTTTCGATATTTATATGTTTTTCAACGATAATAATTGATAAAACTGAAATATTAATCTTTGTTTATCTAAACCTATGTGGACTATACATTATTTTCGGTAAGCTATTTTTTGATGATTTAAAATTTAAATGGTCTAGAATATATAGCATATTAGGATTTCTGGGATTTATTTCACTTTTATTTGTCTTGAGTTTTGAAGATTACTGGGATGCCAGTAATAAATTAGATTGGACAATATCAAAAGTTGCATCATCCCCTGAAGGAATATTAGGGTTAATTCTTATAGGCTTATCTCTTGCATTATTAATCTACTTTAGAGATAAAATAAAGGATCAGGCTTATTACCAATATTTCGTACCTTTTATCCCATTCCTTATCTTTTGCCTCAGAATAAATGTGACTACCTCGGTCTGGTTAATTAATATAATTATTTTAATAATTGGTGTTTGGTCAATACGTCAAGGTGTATTAAACAAAGCCTTGGGTCAAATGAATATTGGGCTTTCAATCATTGCGCTATTAATCATTTTCAGATTTTTCGATATCGACATCTCATTTGTATGGCGGGGAATAGGATTTTTAGTAATAGGTGCTTGTTTTTTTGTTTCAAATTATTTAATGGTAAAATCAAAAAAGAAAAATGAAGATCCTGCAGTATAGTTTAATAGCCTTTTTGCTAATAGGCTTAATCCAATTGTTGGTTCCGTCCATAATGATTTACCAGCATGAAAAAGTATTGGATTCCGGCACAACTTATAAGTTTAAAACAGCACCCTTGGATCCTTATGATCCATTCCGAGGGCGTTATGTAAGTTTGGATTTTGAAGAGGATTTTGTGGATGTTACCAATGCTGATGAATTAAATGAGGGCGAAGACGCGTTTGCTATTTTAGAAGTAAATGAAGAAGGTTTCGGTGTGGTTAAAGCTTTGCAAAAAGAACAACCGAAGGAAATAGAAAATTATGTAATTGCCAAAATTAAATACAAAGTAGGTGAAAATTCCACCAGGGTTAATATTCAATTACCATTTAATAAGTTTTATTGCGAAGAATCAAAGGCTCCAAGAATCGAACTCAAATACAATGAATTTCGTAGAGATTCAACTAAAACGATCTACGCTGAAGTCAAAGTTAAGTCAGGCAATTATTCAATCACAGGTTTATATGTAGATGGCCAATCCATTTTGGATTTGTTAGATTAAGTTTTTTCTTTATTTTTTTGATTCAGAAAGTTCCTTTTTTATAGCCATTTGCAGAGCTTTTGTCGGTTTATGATCGCTATCTTGTAAAACTCTCATTAATGCCAGCAAATTATTAAAATGTTTTTTTGAATCTTCTAAGTCAGATTGAGCAGAATCGAATATTTTTTCAACTTCAAGATACCACTGGCATTTGCGGTAACATTTTAGAGCTAAAGACTGAATAAGTTCGTAATCTTTTTTCTTAAGACTTACACGCGGATCGGGTAACACTTTTAATTTATTTGAAGCAATTTCATGGTCGGCTGTTATTCTAATGGTATATATTCCCGGCTTTACATAAGGCGAAGATTCATTGGGTTCAGTGTTTTTGTAAATCGCTGCAATGGGGTAGGAAGGAGCAATATTTAGTGGTGCGTAGTGTAGGTCCCAAAGAAAACGATGTGAGCCTATTTTTGAATTTGGAATTTGTTGCGGTCTAATCCAATATAATGGAATATTTACATTGGGAATGTGGTAAAGCGTATCATGATAGGTGTAAGATCTTATTGTGTTTTGGTTTTCATCCAAAATTTCAATTTTAAGTTGATTAACATCCTTCGATAAGTAATACTCGATCATCGCGCCGTCGGGAGGGTTTTCACCAGCTGGTTCTTCCTGTGGTAATGGTGTATCCGTATTCATATTCCAACGAACACGATACGTATTTGAGCTAGGGTAGAGTAGTATTTTTTTATTAGATACATTTTTCTTCGCCAAGTTGCGAAGTGAATTTATGTTGTCGAGAATCCAAAAACTTCTTCCATGGGTGCCTACGATAAGATCATCGCCTTTGATGCACAGATCGCGAATAGAAGTGGCAGGCATATTCAATCGAAGACTTTGCCAATGTTCACCATCATCCAGGGAAAAGGATACTTGTGTTTCACTTCCGGCAAATAACAATCCAGATTGTTTTGGATCTTCCTTAACAACATTAATGGGTTGGTTATCCATCAGTCCATTCGTAATTAACTTCCAGGTCTTTCCACCATTTTCTGTTTTATAAATGTGAGGACGTAAGTCATCGGTTCTAATTCCATTCACTGCTACATAAGCTCCCAAAGGATTGGAATGACTTGCATCCATAAGTGAAATCTTGTACCAACTAGTAATTTGCGGTGGGGTTACATTTTGCCAGGTTTTACCACCGTCTTTGGTTATGTGAATTAATCCATCATCAGTCCCGCACCAAATTATTTTTTTATTCTTATACGATGGTGCAACGGTATAAATTACTCCTCTTCGAGCCATTCCTTTTTCAGTATACTTATCCGGATCTTCATTGAAAATGCCTACGCATTTTGGAACCTCCCATTCACTTCTACTGAGGTCAGGACTTATTGTTTTCCACGAATCTCCTCCATCTTTACTGCTAAATAAAACATTGCCAGCAAAATACAATGTAGTATGATCTATGGGACTAAATATTATTGGAGCCGTGCGTAGAAAACGGTATTTACCACTACGAACAAATTCCGGTGATATATTTTGCGTTTGACCTGTTCGTTTGTCATGTCTGGAGATTTTTCCACCATATACAATGTTTGGATTTTTAGGATCGGCAACCACATAGCCATATTCTTCAGCTCCTACTGGATGCCATTCCCGAAAGGTAATTTGACCATCATTTCCTCTGGAAGAAATGCCGACTGAACCAGACTCTTGTTGTCCGCTATAGACATTGTAAGGAAAATCATTGTCTGCACTAACATGATAAAATTGTGCTGTTGCTTGATTATACCAACTTGAAAAAGTTTCTCCGCCATTAACCGTGATAATAGCGCCTTGATCACTAGCGATTAATATTATTTTTGGATTAACTGGATTGATCCAAATTCGGTGATAATCATCGCCACCCGGCGCTCCGCGAAATGCATTCCATGTTTTTCCTCCATCTTCACTTTTCCAGGTTACCACATTAGCACTGTAAACTATATCAGGATTCATCGGATCTACTTTAACTTCAGCAAAATCACTTCCGCGTCCCCAAAGTCTACCGTCATTATTAATTAAGTACCAGGATTCTCCTGAATCATCACTTCTGTAAATTCCACCGAATTCTCCGGCATCGACAGAAGCATACATTCTTCTGGAATCAGAAGGTGCTATGCAGAAACCAATTCTGCCTAACCCTTGTTCTGTTGTTGGAAGTCCTTTGGTTATTTTTTTCCAGTTTTTACCTCCATCCATTGATTTATATAGCCCGGAATTTTTACCATTCCACATTCCATTCTCCCATGGAGCGAGCCTTGCTGCCCACATATCTGCGAATATTATATCGCTATTGTTTGGATCAATACTGATTTGTATAGCACCTGTGTTTTCATCGATAAACAAAATGTGCTCCCAATTTTTTCCACCTTTCGTTGATTTATAAATTCCCCTTTCTTGATTTGGTCCATAAGGTTTACCTAGTGCAGCTACGTAAATTATTTCTTCATTCTTTGGATCAACTGCTAAGCCTCCAACCTGTTGAACTTTATCCAGTCCGCAATGAACCCAAGTCTGACCAGCATTGGTCGATTTGTAAATTCCATTGCCAACCGATAGGTCAGGTCTTTGCAACCCTTCACCAGTGCCTACATAAATAGTATTTGGATTTGAAGGGGCGATCACAACATCGCCAATAGATCCTGTAGGTTGATCATCAAAAATGGGTTTCCAGGTTCTTCCAAAATCATTAGTTTTCCATACCCCTCCATTATTAACGCCAATATAAAATACATTAGGTTGATCAGGAATTCCAACGGCTCCAACAGTTCTTCCGCCCCTATGTGGACCTATGCACCGCCATTTTAGATGTTGGTATTGATCTGGTTTTAGTATCTGAGCTGAACTAAAACTTGCTACAAATGAAGTGAGAATTATTAAAAAGCTTATTGATTTCATTCGACAAAGTTAAATGGAAGGTGGGATTGTAACAATAAATTGAGATTTTTGATCTCTAATGAAATTAAGCGTTGAATCAATGAAGATCTACCTTAAGTATTTTACTTCTTTCATCTTACTCTTTAATGCTGCAGGAGCCATATACGGAGGAGGTAATCTCATCATTCATCCGGATGGAAGTAGCATCCAGTTATCCATGGAATGGTTAAAGTATACACCATTTAGGGATTATTTTGTACCGGGAATTGTACTGTTAATTGCAAATGGTTTATTCAGCATTCTTGTTTATATAAGTTTGATATTCAAGCATAAAAATTATTTGTGGTTCGTCATTGCTCAAGGTTTGGTTTTAACTCTGTGGATTATTATCCAAATAATTCTAATCAGAATGGTTTATTTTCTTCACATCGTGATGGGGTCTTTGGGAGTAATTCTTATCATTCTGGGAATTATTCAATTAAAAATAAAAGAATAGCTGGTTTGTATTAATCAATCTTACTTCAATTATTAATTTTGATGCTAATCCATAAGGTTAGATTTAATTTTAAAAATCTTATGATTTTCATTGAAAACTAAAATAATCCATTTCATCCTAAATTAAATTATTTTATAACTCAAAAAAGATTATATCTAATTAGGTAAGGACATCAAAGGGATTATAAATTAATTGAACTTAATTAGTTTGTCATTCT
>CAZHNF010000038.1:0-26930 GCA_964533625.1 uncultured Saprospiraceae bacterium
CCTCAATCATGTCAGGAAGGATCCTATGATGAGCTCCTCCCAATTTATCTACTCCTTGAATGTGCAGGAGGTTGGATCCAATGCCTTCAATTTTGGCACCCATTTGTATGAGTAACTTAGAAAGTTGCTGTATGTATGGCTCACAGGCAGCATTGTATATGGTTGTGGTTCCCTTTGCCAACACTGCTGCCATTAATACATTTGCTGTTCCCGTCACGGATATTTCATCCATTAAGATATAACTACCTTTTAATTCATGTGCATTGATGACATAAGCCCCTTTTGTGGCATCATAATTAAATTGAGCACCTAATTTTTGCAGGCCCAGAAAATGCGTATCCAATCTTCTTCTACCAATTTTATCTCCTCCTGGTTTAGGCAAAACGGCTTTTTTGTATCTCGCCAGCAAAGGTGCCAACAACATCACAGAACCTCTTATTTTTCGAGCATTGGATTGAAATGCTTCTGTTCCAAAAAAATCAAGGTCAACATCTTTAGCTTGAAAACTATATTTATGTGCATGATGTCTGGTCACCTTTACACCCAATCCTGAGATAAGTTCTATAAGATGCCTGATATCCAGAATGTCTGGTAAATTATCAATGGTTACAACCTCTTCAGTAAGCAGTGTAGCACATAATATTTGCAGAGCTTCATTTTTAGCTCCTTGTGGTTGCAAAGTACCATTTAACTTATTCCCGCCTACGACCTCAAAACAATCTGAACCTGACATATTTCTAAATTAGAATCCAAAAGTATTCTTTTTTTTCAAGTGCCAAAGTTTTCCGTTTTATAGGAGGGCTAGAATTATTGTTCTAAAGGCGTATTATAGGTTTTAGGGTATAACTTTCCTTTAGAACCTCTCGGTTTGAAATAAAATTCTTTTTAGGCTTCTAAATTCTATGCAAACATCTAATTATCAATACGTAATGAATATTCTGGTTTAAAATAAGCTAGGAATTGGGCCCAGTTTAAATTTTTTTTTTTGCATTTTTACTGATATCATTCTTACCAGATCGGATACTTATCGATATTAGTATGTAGGATATTTGACTTGCGAAACATCAGCGAAAATTGATACTAGAAAGTTTGTCCATTTTTTCACAATATATACTATTCAAAAATGAAAACCTTGTATTTTTTTCTTTTCTCTTTCGTTCTTCTTGGATTAAGCCAGTCTTATGCTCAAGGTTCAATTGGTGGTGCATCAACAACAAGTGGCAATCAGGGAACAAACACACCAGATTCAGGAGTATCTGTTAATTTGAGAATTGCTAAAACGGGTGCTGCAAAATCCGTTAGTGGACCTTCCTTAGTTGGCTTGACCCGCAAAGGAATGCGGTTCCAATTAATGGATGCAAACGGTAAACCAGTTGTTGGTGGCGAAAAGCGCATCAAGTACACCGAATCAAACGGTAATGTTGTTGTGGACATAGTAGGTCTTCCAGCTCCTAAAGGTAAAAACTACAGACTGAAGCTAACAGGCGCTGATAATGCTATCACTGAAGTTGACCTGAAGTAAATCCTTCCGGCTAGCTAGGAAAAAAAGTCGCAATACAATTGTCTCCTTTTTTATTTTTAAACGGTACGGGTCGATTCTATTTTTGAATTCATTCTCTAAATAGGGTTATTTTTACCTATAGTAAAAAAGTGGAGGACCACACCGTAATTAATTGTATAAATTAGCATAAAAATAGCCAGTTAAATTTTTTGAACAGACAGTATGATGTTAGATGGAAATGAAATAATAGCATTATTGTCGAATGGTGATGTATCTGCATTAGACCGGGTCTATATCCATTATAAACCAGGTTTTCTGAAATGGGCGGGTCAGAAATTTACAGATGCAAACAAGCAGGATTTGGTGGATACCTGGCATGATACGGTTATCGTTTTTTATGACCAGGTTATATCTGCAAGACTAAAAAATGTACATTGTGATCTAAAAACTTATCTTTTCACTATAGGTTTTCGACTTTTAATTAAAAAGTACAAAAAATCCAAAGCTGTAAGTTTGTGCGAAGAGGTTGATGAAAAACTTTTCCACCAAGATATATTCACTGATTTTGAACAAAATAGCCATGAAGATACTAAATGGTTGCTTGATGCTATCCAGGAATTACCTGCAACAAGTAGAAAGCTGTTGATGTTAAGATTTATAGATGGTATGTCATTAAGGGATATTGCAAGTAAAACCGAATATGGTTCTTTAAATTCGCTCAGCGCAACTATTTCAAGGTCTTTAAAACGATTGAAAGAACTAGTTCAAATTAAAATGGAAGAACGTAAGCATGGAGGATAAATACCAGGATTGGATCGAGCGTTATTTAAACCATGAATTAAATAGTGAGGAATCTGCCAGTTTTGAAAAAGCTTTGCAGGAAGATCCTGCACTAAAAAATCAGTTAGAATATTACAAATTGGGATTGAAAGGCCTGAAACAGGAAAGGTTTCTTGAGCTGAGAAAGCATTTTGAGGATTTGGATCAAAAAGAAAATCGTAGGAAAACTTTACTTTACGCATTAAGCGTGATGATGGCTGGAATCCTCCTATTTTTTACAATAAAGGCCTATCAAAGAACCCATTCAAACACCTCTCCTCCGGTTGTTCAACCTATTCAAGATAGTTTATCCATAGAAATTATTGAAAACAAAGTGGGCTTTGATACCTTAGAGCCGCAAACATTGCCTTCTGATACCCCAATTCCAAAAGTAAAATCCATTCTTAAAAAAGAAAAAACTTTTGCTTCAGAAAGACCCAGACAAAACGATATCGTAATGCACATGGAACCCTATCGGGGAGAAGAATTAAATGTTAAAATCCGGGCGTTGGGCGAACTAAGTCCATATGATCTCTTTGTTTCGCTTTATTGGGCTGGGAAATATAGTGAAGCACTGGATGCTTATGAAAAGCTAAATGAAGAAATAAAACAGAATAGCAATGTATTGTTTATTAAAGCCAACGCGCTCTTAGCACAAAAAAAGTATACCGACGCTATTGCGCTTTTTTCAGTTGTAAAATCTGATCCAAAATCCAGATATGCTGAAATAGCTGTTGATTATTACCAACGATGTAATTTATTGCTTCAATCTGCCAAGTAAAAGCCAATAAAAAATTCATTGGATTTAAAATTCACTAAAATAAATGATCTTATTCATTTAAAGCTTGCTCCATTCCACTGATCCTATACATTTTGAAATATTTATAAATTTTTTGTAAAAAATCTTCAGTAAATGAAAATTTATAAGTGTTTGTGTTAATAATGTCCACATAAACGCACTAATGAATGATATTCCAATAATGCTTGAAGTTCATGATATGCCTTCAAGGTTGGAAGGCATTTGAGTACTTTAAAATTATATGTATGAAAAAAATTTTTACCTCCATTTTTCCAATGCAGTTTACATCGTTTCTACAAATTCATTATTTAAAAATGCTCCTGTTCGTTTTTATTCCGCAATTCATATATTCTCAAGGTTGGAAAGCTATTGATCCTGCATACCCGGAGCCTAATCTGGGCTGTAGCTCCATTCAGGTATTAGACAACAACGTAATTTGGGCAGCACATGCTCATTATTCAGTGAATGATAGCTTGTATGGATTTTTTGTGGACAGTTTGTGCAGAGTGGCAAATTCAACTGATGCCGGGAAAACCTGGAGAACATCTTTTGTTCCCATGGGAAATCCTGCCTTCGTAGCGAATATTTTTGCATTAGATCAAAACACAGCATGGATAAGTGGCCTCGATGGTGGTGGTGGAGGAAGCAAAATTTTTCAAACCAAAGATGGAGGTTTGAGTTGGAATCTTGTTTCATCCATACCTTGGGACCCTGTGTCGAGTTGGGTGGATTTTATTTATTTCTGGGATACGTCCAGAGGAATAACTATGGGGGATCCAAGAGATGGCGAATTTGAAATTTATCTCACGAATGATGGTGGCACAACATGGTCTCGCGTAAATTCGGCCCAAATCCCTGATCCACTTCCAGGTGAATTCGGATACAACAATGACTACGATGTCGTTCGCAACACAATTTGGTTTGGCACGAATAAAGGGCGAGTATTCAGGTCCACCGATTTTGGCCAAAATTGGACAGTTTCTGAAACGGGTTTAACAGATGGAGCTTTCGACTTTGGTGATCATCTGCATGGAATTTTCTATTACACAGATTTCACGAATTACAGAACAGAAATGAAATTGTCTAAAGATGGAGGATTAAGTTGGACTCCTTTAGATAATTTACCGGAGAATGGCTATTTCCGGATGAATACCTTAGAATACATTCCCGGAAACAATGCAATTATCATGACGGTTACCAACCAAAGCATTTTAAAAGGTCCGTTTCGAACGTTCGTTAGTTTTGATGAAGGTGCCCATTGGATTTTATGGGATGAAGGTCAAAATATTGGCTGGATGAGTTTTACAGATTCAAAGAATGGATGGGGAGGACAACCACAAATGTTAGGGGGCCCAAGTACACTCTATAAATACATTGGCAGACCTATTGAGGAGCCTCGTTCTAACATTTGGGCAGCTATCAATCCGGATTATCCATCTCCTAATTTGGGTTGCAGTGCAATAGATGTAGTTTCAAAGGATGTTATTTGGTCAGCGCATGCCCACTATTCTGTGAATGATTCACTTTATGGATTTTTTGTGGATAGTTTGGCGCGGGTTGTAGTAAGCAAAGACGGAGGTCAAAGCTGGAGCAATTCATTTGTTCCTATGGGTAATCCTGCATTTATTGCAAACATTACAGCAATGGATGCGAATACTGCCTGGATTAGCGGACTCGACGGTGGTGGAGGTGGTAGCAAAATTTTAAAAACAGAGGATGGGGGTAAAACGTGGAAGCATCAAACATCTGCGGCATGGGATCCTGTAAGCAGTTGGGTAGATTTTGTTCATTTTTGGTCACCGGCGAAAGGGATCGCCATAGGAGACCCTCGTGATGGTGAATTCGAAATCTATCTCACCGCCAATGGAGGGCAATTTTGGACCCGGGTAACCGGAGACAAAATACCGGATCCATTGCCAGGAGAGTTCGGATACAATAACGATTATGATGTTGTAGGCAATACAATTTGGTTTGGCACGAATAAAGGAAGAGTTTTTAGATCTTTTAATTCCGGAGCACAATGGGAAGTATTTGATAGTGGTTTGCCCGATGGTGCATTTGATTTCGGTGATCAGCTACACGGAATTTTCTACTATACAGATTTTACAAACTTCACTACGAGAATGATGCAGAGCAAAGATGGTGGAGCCAGTTGGAACGAATTAAACAACTTACCAGAAAATGGAAAATTCCGAATGAACACATTGGAATATATTCCAGGATCGAATGTAGTGATTATGACAACCACCAATGAAAGCTTATTGAATGGAATTTTCAGAACCTGGGTCAGTTATAACGACGGACAAGAGTGGAAGCAAATAGACGAAGGATCAAATGTTGGATGGATGCATTTTCTAAATCCCCAAATCGGTTGGGGTGGTCAGCCTCAAATGCTGAATGGGCCAAGTTATCTTTTCAAATATAATGGTTCGCCCCTTACTGGACTTTTTCAACAATCAAAACTCCCATTTCACGTGGATATTTTCCCTAATCCATTTATCGATTATTTTATGCTAGATATTGAATTGGAAGGTGATTTTGTGATTCTTGTAAACGATTTGCAAGGCAAATTAATCCACAAGCAGACCTTACATAATTCCGGAAAAAATAATTTTAAACTGAATTTTCCAGAATTAAAACCTGGTCAATATCAACTCACTGTTAGTCATAATCAGGGATTTATGTCAACCCGTATCGTGAAACAGCTGTAATTGTTTTTCAATCAGAGCTAATGAAAATTCAGGGATGTGTGTCCTATTCAATTCGCAAACTATAAGCTAATAAGTTGGGATGGCAACTTTTTAATCCTTTTTTAAATGAGAGTAAAATAGATCTTTAATTATCCTGGATTTTTCAGTTACAAGGCGAAATAAAATGAAAAATAGGCAATGGATGGATGGGCTTTTCGCCAATTACGTTCAATGAGACTTTCCAGTTTGTTTTAAAATTTGATGTTCAACTGAAAAATCTGGGTTAAAGGCCCGTTTCAAAATCTGTTTTTGCTCCCATTAAAAACCAAATGCAATTTCTGAGCTATACTCTTCGAACAAAAAGATACCCTTATTTGAAAAACAGTTGGATCATAAATAAATTCTGCTGTATTCATGAATTATACTGCAATCCGAAATTACAATGATACAAAATATTTTATTCGATTATCAATATGTACTGTTAAGAACTTCACTGTTTATGCACTAAGTTATATAACGTGCTAAAAATACTCCTATGACAATTGTGAACAATCGAACCCACTTATTGAGTATCGTACTACTTTTCATCTTCACAGCTGAGATCTTAAATAGCCAACAAGGTGAATTGGACCAGAGTTTCAACCCTGGGCTTGGTCTTACCAATGCTTCTTCAAATAGAATCCCAAGTTTAAATTCAATGCACCTGAGATCAGATGGGAAAATTTTAATCTCTGGATCTTTTACCAATTATGATAAAACAAGAATCATCAACTTAGCATTAATAGATAATTTAGGGAAGTTGGATCCAAATTTCTATATAGATAGTGCGCTTTTGCGCTTTGAAAGTTTAGCAAGGCCTGTAAGAGTTAATTTGTTTTCAGATAGAATGCATTTATTGGCTTATGGTGATTTTTTTGAACCTCCAAGCTTTAAACCTATCAATCTTTTGAAATTTGATGGGCATGGAAATTTGGATGCCAGCTTTAAACCTGCATTTTTTCCTAAATATTCTACCAATTCCATACAGCCCTTTGAAATTCAGAAAGATGATAAAATTATTTTGAACAGGGATACGGTTATTGGAAAGAATAAATCATTCGGATTTTTGACTCGTTTGAATCCGGATGGGAGTCTTGATCAATCGTTCAACTTTCAAATTGATAGTTTTGGAAAAAATTACACCAACTATGTAGCTCAAATTACTCTTCAAGAGGATAGAAAAATTCTACTCTGTGGAGGAATTAATAATGATAAGGGAATAACAACCGGCTCATATATTAAAAGAATTCTGGATGATGGTAGCCTGGACCCAAGTTTTAAGTCGGGCTGGGTGGTTGATTCATTTATTAATAAAATCATCGTACTACCCGATAACAGGATTTTAATTCTTGGCAGTTTTACTAACTGTCTCGGAGTGCCGAGAAGCAGAATGGCCCTGTTACTTTCAGACGGAAGTCTGGATCTGTCTTTCGATCCTGGAATTGGGCCGAATGCAAGAGTATTTGATGCCTTGATTTTACCCAACGAAAAAATTATGATTAACGGATGCTTCAGGAGTTTAGGTCAGGTATCCAGGAATGGAATTGCCCGATTGCACAAGAATGGATCATTGGATCCGACATTTGTACCCAGAAAAGGTCCAAATTTTGATAATTCAAATACCTTTGATCCCCCTATTCACAATATGTTATTACAATCCAATGGAAACATTCTTATTGGAGGTTTATTTACAAATTATAATGATATACCCAGAAGTAAAATTGCGCGAGTAATGGGAGAGCCTATCAACTCAACCATTAAAATTGATTCCGTAAATAAAACGAGTTTTTACGTTGGAGATACACTGATAGTATATTATTCAGTTCAGGGAGTTTTTAATAATGATAATAATTTCTACATTGAATTAAATGATGGGCCAAGCTGGGTAAAGAATCCAATGCGAATTGGGAAAGAGAATTCTTTTAAATCTGGCTCACTCTATGGAATTATTCCTGATTCATTGGATTGTGGTACTTTTTATAGGGTCAGATTATCAAGTAGCAATCCAAAAATTATAAGCACAGAGTATCCTGGAGATTTTTATATTTGGAACAAACCTGATACAACTACCATTGACATAAGGCAGTGTAAAGAATATTTAGTAGATAAAAAGATTTTTACAAAAAGTATTAAATATATTAAGCATTTAGCAAACAGGAAACATTGTGATAGTACATTAATTTATAATATTACTATATTACCTGAATCATTTGATACCCTATTTTCGAGAACATGTGAGCAATTTATAAGCCCCGGAGGAAAAATTAAAACCCGATCTGAAAATTTTTCGGATACCATACCCAATCATTTGGGCTGCGATAGTGTGATTTTTATAAGTTTAATTATTTCACAACCAACGCAAACAAAGCTAAGTTATTTGGCTTGTGATTCAATTGAAATTAACAATACATGGTATTATTCTTCAGGGACATACAGGCAAGTGCTCATCAACAGCTCCGGTTGCGACAGTATCATTGACATTGAACTCCAGCTACACCACCGTTCTAATACTGAATTAAATATTACCGCCTGTGGCGAATTTGAATTTGTAGGAGGAAAAATATTGACAAACTCGGGAAAATACACAACAATATTATCCAATCAATCAGGTTGCGATAGTGTTATCACCCTGAATTTAGTCATTATTGCAATAGATTCATCCGTTCAAAAGAATGGAAATATATTACATGCCATAGATAGTCTTAGTTCTTATCAATGGTTAGATTGCGATAAGCAATATGAAGTGATCACGGGAGCAAACTCACAGAATTTTATTACAACCAAAAGCGGACGCTACGCGGTCGAGTTGAAAAGGGAACATTGCATAGATACTTCCGATTGTCTCCATGTGGTATGGGTCAATTTGGAACAAAAATTCAATTTTCCAACAGGTGTATTTCCAAATCCATTTAACGATTATTTGTTTTTTGAAATCAAACACCAAGGTGATTTTATTATACTTATGAACGATATGCTTGGTAGATTAATATACAAGCAACTGTTGAATAATTCCGGACAAAATATATTTAAACTTGATGTACCAGAATTGAAACCTGGTCATTATCAACTCACCGTTAGCCATATTCAGGGATTTATGTCAACCCATATCGTGAAAGAGCCGTAATTGTTTTTCAATCGGCTAATGAAAATTCAGTGATGTGTGTCCTATTCAATTCGCAAACTATAAGCTAATAAGTTGAGAGGGCTACTTTGTTGCCGTATTCTTAAATGCGGATGGCAGAAGTAATCAACTTAACAAATTCGCGGGCGGTATTTCAAATTTGCTTTTCAATTGATTATGATTTAAAAACAGGTTGAACTGTTAAGAAATTCTATTATCGGGTACTAAAATAAAGAGTATCCATTCATAACATTTAAAAACAGAAATTATGAAAAAGAAAGTCATTCAAAAATTTGTAACCCACACAGGTTTAATTTTTATTTTCTTATTACAAGTTGCACTGCAGTATGTCTACAGCCAATGGACTCAAATTGGCAACGATGTTGATGGTGATTTAAACTTTGTCCAAATGGGTACTTCCGTTGCTACTTCATCTGATGGAACTGTTTTTGCTACCGGTATGCCATCGTATGATGCCAGTGGAAAATATGGCAATGGCAGAGTAAAAGTGTTTACTTTGGTGAATGGCAACTGGATGCAAAAAGGGGCTCCGATTGATGGAGAAAACAATATAGATGATTCCGGAAAATCTATTGCCTTGTCAGCTGATGGAAACATTATTGCTATAGGTGCACCTGCTTGTAGCGCAATAGATAATCGCAGAGGTAGAGTCAGAGTTTATCAGTTTATCAATGGAGTGTGGAATAAGATTGGGGGTAATATTGATGGGGGTGGAGCCTTTTATTATTTTGGTGAATCCGTTGATTTGTCAAGCGATGGTCATACAGTCGTTGTTGGTGCAAGAGGCGATGGAGGCTTTCCGGGCCAGGTAAGCGTTTATAAGTACATCAATGGCAATTGGATTCAGCAAGGTCTTGATATTTGGGGTCTGGAAGCTAGTTCGTATTTTGGAAAAGATGTAGCGATTTCTTCCAATGGAACCAGAATTGCAGTTGGTTCCCCATATTATGGCTTGAATGATCACGGGATGGCTGCCGTGTATGATTATATAAACGGGAATTGGATCCTGGTTGGAAATATTATTCCAGGTGAAGCAGATATTGATATTTCAGGTTGGAGTGTCTCGTTATCAAATGATGGAAATATTTTAGCTGTTGGAGCTCCACAGAATAGTGGCTTTAAAGGACACACCCGGGTGTTTCAGCTGATTAACAATGTATGGGTTCAATTAGGTAACGATATTGACGGAGAAGCACTGAGCGACAAAAGCGGTTTTTCTGTTTCTTTGAATTCTGATGGGAAACGCGTTGCCATTGGAGCTCCTGCGAATGCAGGAGGTTCATTTGGCGCTGGTCATGTCAGAATATATGACCACATCAATGGCAATTGGATTCAGGTCGATAATGATATCGATGGCGAAGCGTGGGGAGATGCATCAGGTTTTGCAGTCGAATTATCCGCAACAGGTGACTATATAGCTATTGGTGCTCCGGAAAATGATGCCGGAGGTATCAACCGTGGTCATGTTCGCATATATTACAATCCGGTGTGCGTTGTCCCGCTGTTTACTATCTGCCCGTTAAATATTTCTGCATACACCAATCCGGGGCTTTGCTCGAGCAAGGTTATCTATTCCGTAGCTGCCAACGGAAATCCATCTCCTGTTTTGTCATATCAGTTTTCTGGGGCAACCACCGGAAATGGGTCTGGAAGTGGAAGCGGGTCCAATTTTAATTCTGGACTCACTTATGTTAGCTTGAAAGCAATCAATAACTGCGGAATGGCTACATGTGATTTTACCGTATTCATTCAGGATAATGAAAAACCTCAAATGAGTTGTCCCAATGATATAACCCTATTTGCCCCAACCGGAATTTGCGAACTTGAAGATGAGGAGGTCGATCTGGGAAATGCCATAGCCTCAGATAATTGCAATGTGAAATATCCTCTGAAAAATAATGCACCCTCTTCTTATCCTATTGGAATTACCCAGGTAAAATGGACCGCACGGGATTACTCGAACAATGCAAAATCCTGTTTTCAGAAAGTACATATTATAGCTGAAAACTGCGGTCAACCTGTGGGTGTGTATCATGAGATCATTTCTGAAAACGTAGTTAAGGTACACTGGCAAGAAGGCATTTGCGTCACAACTTATTTATTGCGTATCCGGAAGGAAATCTCACCGGGCATTTGGGATTCATGGTCCAGTTGGGTGCCTGGAAACGGAATGGATTATAGCCATGTATTTACTTCTTTAATTGGAAATAGCAATTATCATTACCAGATTCGCAGCAAATGTGGGACAGAATATTCAATAACCGTAAATGGTTGGTTTACGACGCCTCCACCGGGCGGATCGCTATCTCAAGATGTTCATATCTATAATGCCATAAACGGTGAAAATTTATCAGATTTGAATTTGGGTTCAGCGCCAGAAATGCATTCTAAATTAATCATTTACCCGAATCCGGCAACCACTTTTTTGAGGATTGAATTCAACAATAAGGGTAAACAAAATGGAAAATTTGCAATATATAATGCAATGAACCAAGTGCAGCTTTATGGAAATTTACAGATAGGACTCAATGTAATTCCTCTCCAACTCAATGAATTTAACTTCAGAAGGGGTGTTTATTTTATACGTATTACCATCGGTAACGAAAATTACTCTTCAAAATTTACTATTTTATAAAATGTTGGTGGTGTAAAAATTTAATGACTTTCGGAATAAAAGAAGTGAAATAAGAGATTGGTCAATTTAAAAAATTGGTTTTAAGCTAAGCAGGGTTTTGATGCTTCATGCTGATCCTTTGAAAAGGCACTCTTCTAATGTTCGGTTTGGTAATTAAACTGAAAATCAAATTAATTTTTTTAAAATTAAATAATGAAATTAAGTGCCAAAAATAATTCATTGTATATTAACCTCGTAAATAAAATTACCAACCTTATGAAAGCAAACTGCTTAGCTGCATTGTTGTGCATTCTCTTCTGTTATTGTTTATCAGCTCAAAATACAATTGAAGGCATCGTTAAAGATCAGGCAGGATGGCCTGTCATTGGAGCAAACGTTTCTGTGAAGAAAACATCTATCGGGACTCAAACAGATCATCAGGGACGATTTAAAATTGCTCTCCCGGCAGGTTCGAAACTTTTGACAATCAGTTACATTGGATTCCAACCGTTTGAACTGGAGATTACAACACAATCCTTTGTTGAAGTTGTTTTACAGGAAGGTCTTACGCTGGAGGAAGCGTTCGTCACGGCTCTTGGAATCAAAAGGAATGAACGTTCGTTAGGATACGGGGTTGAAAAAATAAAGGGAAATGAACTGACCACAGTTCCACAAGCTAATCTCGTCAATCTGTTGGCAGGTCGCGCTGCGGGGATGACTGTGTTGGGTTCAGCGGGTGGTAATCTGGGGGGTTCTTCACGAATTACAATTCGAGGATTGAGATCCATTATTGGTGAAAACCAACCCTTATTCGTAGTCGATGGTGTGCCTATGGACAATTCCAATTTTACGAATCTTAGTCAGATTAAAGCAGATGGACAAGGAACGGTTTACGAAAGTCAAAGGGATTATGGCAATGCTATTCAAGATCTCAATCCGGAGGATATTGAAAATATCAATATATTAAAAGGTCAGGCTGCTGCTGCCCTTTACGGATCTCGCGGGGCCAATGGTGTGATCATCATCAATACAAAAAAGGCAGCTCTAAATCAAAAGGGATTGGGAATTACGGTGAGCAGCAGCATCACTTTTGACAGGGTAGCTGTGTACCCAAAATTTCAAAAAAAATATGGTGGTGGAGTGAATCTCTTTCCAAGAGGTTATCAGGACGCATCCGGATTTTATAAAGTGCCCTTCATCGAATTTGGTCCGGACGGCGACACTGTTGGTATCTTTCAATCCTTTGACTTGATCCCTTTGTATGGGGTTGACGAAAGTAGCGGCACCAGTTTTCAAACCGGCACAGATGAACATTTTAAAAACCTGGATGGCTTTACCATAAATGGACACGACCAATATCATTTTATCAATGGTTATGGCGCACCTAGCAACCGTTTGTATTTCAGAGACTGGAACAGTTGGGATAGTTGGGACACGGAACATTTCGGAAAAAGCCGTTTATGGGAAGTAGGAGATGATCCTATTAAATTTTTTGAAACAGGTGTAAGTACGCAACAAAGTATTTCTATTGAAGAAGCAAATGATAAGATTGCTTACCGGTTGGCTTATCATCGATTTGATCAGAAAGGTATATATCCCAATTCAAAATTAGGAAGAAACCATTTTACTGCCAACGCGAGTCTTAAATTGACGAATAAATTGAATATTTCAACCTCCATGAATTATGTAAATAGCGACAACAAAGGACGTTCGGCCTCGACATATGATTTCCGGGGTGGATTCAATCCCGGTCAAAATTTTTCGCAATGGTGGCAAACACAATTGCGCTTCGATGATTTGAAGAGTTATGAGAACCCAGATGGCAGTATGCGTACCTGGAATCGCCAATCCGCCGACAATCCGAGGCCACAATATTGGGATAATCCCTATTGGTCGCGATATAAAAATTTTGAAACAGATGGGCGGAATCGAATTTTCGGAAATGTGACAGTAAACTACGCTCTTTCGGATTGGTTACAAATCAGAGGAAGAATTTTGAATGACTTCTACAATGAAAAAAGAGAGGAGCGAATAGCTCAGGGTAGTCTTCTCGAGGCGCAATATACCTTGGATGAGTATTATGTAAATGAAATGAATACCGACCTTCAGGTGCAGGTTGAGCGTAAAATTTACAAGGACCTTGATGCGACAGCTGTCCTTGGCGCTAATAAATTAAAAAAATCATTGGAAAGAGATTTTGGCGCAACCATTGGCGGATTGAATATTCCCGGAATTTATCGACTCCAAAATTCAAAACAGAGCCCATTGGTCCAAAACATACTTTCGGAAAAGGAAATTAATAGTTTTTACGGAGCCCTCTCGTTTGCATGGAAAAATAAAGTCTATCTGGAATTAACAGGACGTCAAGACTGGTCAAGCACTTTGCCGGTTGATCACAATTCATACTTTTATCCATCTGCATCGCTCAGTTATGTATTCTCCGATGATTTGAAAATCTCTAATTTGAGTTTTGGAAAGTTGCGGCTGGCGTGGGCGAAAGTTGGCTCAGACGGAGATCCCTACAGCATTTATAAAACCTACGTGGGCAATCCTAATTTTGGAAACTATGCCAATTACACAGTTAGCAATACTTTAAATAAATTAGATCTTAAACCCGAACAAACCGAATCATGGGAAGCGGGTTTTGATCTGCGTTTTTTTAATGACCGGGCAGGCATCGATCTGTGTTTTTATACAGGTAAAACGCTGGATCAGATTATTCCGCTGGCTACTTCAGCAACAACGGGATTTACCCGACAATTCATCAATGCAGGCGAGATGAGTAATACTGGCTTTGAACTGGTGTTGCACGGAATTCCTATTCGAAAAACAAACTTTAGTTGGGAATTAGATTTCCAATTTGGTAAAAATCAAAATAAAGTGGTTTCCCTTGTACCGGGAGATAAAAGTATCCAGTCTTTACCTTTAGCAAGTCCCGGAGCCATTAGCATTCAAGCTCAGATCGGCCAGCCATATGGAACGATTTTCGGTTACAATTATTTATATGACAAAAGCGGAAATAAACTCATCGATCCAAATACCGGATTTTACCTAAAATCCAATTCTGTAATGCCGATAGGCAATATCAGTCCTGATTTTACGGGAGGGATCACTAATAGTTTTCGTTGGAAAAATTTTGATTTCAACTTTTTCATCGATTTTCGCAAAGGTGGAGATATCGTATCTTTTACAAATGCTGTTGGAATTTATTCAGGATTATTTGAAGAAACGGCTCAAAGAAATTACAAAGAGAACGAAATTGTTTATGATGGGATTTATGCAGTTTTGGATAGCAAGGGTCGGCCAATTTTAGAAGGTGGAGGTGGAACCGAGACTTTAACAGATGATTATTACAAGTCCAATGGAGAGAAAAATATAACCCGTGTCAGTTATGATGACCATAAATTTTTTGACGGATTTTTTCACGTTCAAAAGAGATATGTATACGATGCCTCCTTTATTAAATTACGGGAAATTTCCATTCGTTACAAGCTTCAAACAAAGTGGCTGGAACGTGCAGGTCTAACGGACGTTAGTTTTGCCATCGTTTCCAGGAATGTAGCCATATTGCATAAAAATCTTCCCCATCTTGACCCAGAAATGGCGGTGAGTACAAGCAACATATATGGGAATGAAGGCGGAGCAGTGCCCTCTACCCGTTCCATTGGATTTAACCTAAAATTCAAATTTTAATTGCAATACAAATAAGCACCATGAAAACAGTATTAAATTATATTTCCCCCCATACATTCATTAAAATAAATGCCACCAAAGCCTTCATTATCTTTAAACTCATCACGGTGATCATAGTCTTCATAGTCTCTTCATGCGGTAAAGATTTTGGCGACATCAATATCGACCCAAACAATCCACGGGTTGTTCCGCCTGAGGTGCTGATGACGGGTGCTCAAAAAGTTCTTGCTGACGGAGTTTTTGCAGGAGTAAATGCAACCGGAATTACCAATCTGGCTTTACCTGAATTGTTAGCGCAGAGTTGGACACAGAATAATTACACAGATGTTTGCAGATATGCTATTGGAGGAGATTTATTGAATGTTTTTTTTGAGGCTTTTTATGCCGGAGTTCTTGAAGATTTGGCCGATATCATTGAAATAGTTACAAATCATCCTGGTTTGGATTCCTTAGCAGATAGAAACAAAAAAGCCATAGCCATTATACTTCGCTGCTATACATTTCAATTAGTTACCGATGTTTTTGGACCCGTGCCCTATCAGGAGGCCTTGAAAGGAGATCAAAACAAAACACCGGCTTATGTCAGTCAAAGAGAAATTTACCTGGGTATTCTGGAGGAACTCCATCAGGCCATAATGGATTTGGATGAAAGCGCTGGAAGTTTTGGAGCTGCGGATATTATCTATGCGGGGGATGTGAGCAAATGGAAAAAATTTGCGCATTCACTTATTCTGAGAATTTCTATGAGGATGAGCGACGTCGAGCCTGATATGGCGAAAAAAGAATTTGAGCAAGCATTTACTCATGCATTTTCAGGGAATTCCGACAATGCCTGTTTTAAATATCTTTCGGCTCATCCAAATAGCAATCCGTTACATCAGCTCTGGATCGAAAGAGGAAATGCAGATTTGGGGCTGTCTGATATATTAATAGATAAAACCTTAAAACCCTTAAATGATCCCAGACTTCTTGTTTGGGCTGAGGAGCGGCTCAACGGTGGCGGATATTTTGGAAGGCCTTATGGCCAAAACAGCGATAACGCCGCTGCAATTTCTTCTGATAACTATTCATTACCCAGCGGGTCATTTGCAATCATCGAACGATTATTCAATTACCATCCATTTGATGTGTTGCGTCCTGAGGCCTTTGCCTGTTTAATGAGTTATAGTGAAGTATGTTTTTTGATGGCGGAGGCTGTAGAACGTGGCTGGCAGATTAGTGGTTCTGCGGCTGATTGGTATCATCTTGGAATTATTTCTTCATTGCAGGAATGGGGATTAACGGATGTGCAGATCATGGATAGCTATTTGAATCAACAATCCGTAAATTATATTACAGCTTCCGGAGACTGGAAGCAAAAAATTGGAGTTCAAAAATGGTTGGCTTTATTCATGCAAGGATTTCAAGCCTGGAGTGAATGGCGAAGACTGGATTTTATTAAATTGGAGGCTCCTGTAGACGGTGCCATTGGAGAAATTGGAACACTTCCGGCTCCGCTTCGATTGGTTTATCCTTCTGCAGAACAAACCCTCAATACAAGGAATTATTTTAAAGCCTTAGAATTATTGAAAGGAGAAGATAAACTAAACACAAGAGTATGGTGGGATGTAAAATAGTCTGCTGATTCAGGTTAATATCAGATGGTTTGGTGTATTAATAGAATAAATCAGTGTAGTTTTTTCAAAATGATGATATTTTACAAATTACTGCGGCGAAACATCCTCAAACATGTCATCAGTTCTTTATTCTCATGCATAATAGTGCTTTATTGTAGTTGTTTTTTTCTTGCCGCTCAAAAGGGAGTAAACCCCATAACAACTGACAACCATCAACTACCAACTCATTCAAACACATTTGCTGTTGTCGTTGGCATTTCCAATTATCACGATAAAGGAATTCCCGATTTAAAGTATGCACACCGCGATGCCATTGCTTTTGTAGATTGGTTGAAGGGAACAGGGATGGTAAAAGTTCCGGAAGACCACATACAATTGCTCATTGACTCCATGGCGACCAGAGCACAACTGAATTCAGCTTTAGATGGGATGTTGGAACAGGCTAAAGAAGGCGATCTGGTATTTCTTTACTTTTCAGGACATGGAGATGTGGAAACAAAAACCATAGCAAAATTCGGTTATTTATTGTGTTACGATTCACCACCCAATAATTATGCAGCTGGTGCATTTTCATTAGATTACCTTCAAGCAGTTGTCTCGACATTGGCAAATAATAAAATAAAAGTGATCGTGATTGCAGATGCTTGTCACGCAGGTAAATTAGCAGGTAGCCATGTTTTAGGATCCAGACTTACAAGTACGGAATTGGCAAGACAATATGCTAATGAAATAAAGATTCTTTCTTGCCAACCCAATGAAACCAGTGTGGAAGGAGAATACTGGGGAGGAGGCAGAGGGGTATTTAGTTATTATCTGACTGATGGGCTTTACGGGTTTGCAGATCAAAATGAAGATCGGCAAATCAAATTGATGGAACTGGCAAATTATTTACAAACGAACGTAAGCCGCGACGTCGATCCTCATAAGCAGATTCCACTGATAGCAGGAGATTTATCTGAAACCATTAATTTGGTGAATAAGGAAAAATTCGTGGCTTTGGTTAACGAGAAAAAAGCTTCCAAAAATCTTAGCCTTATCGAGTCAAAAGGAATTGAGGAACAAACATTGGCGCAGCTCGATTCTGCCACGCGTGCAAATTACTTTGAGTTTAAAAATAAATTGCTTACACATGCGTTTTTTTGCAACTCTGATAATTCTATAAATTGTGCTGACCAATTGTACACGTCCCTTCTTCTTGTTGATGCATTAAAGCCACTGCATGCTATGATGCGGCGCAATTATGCAGCTTCCTTGCAGGATGAGGTCCAAAAAGCATTGAATGCACTTTTGGCCGATGATCCGTTCGAATTCAATGATTGGTATCTGAATCCTGAAAAATATGAAGAATATCCCAAATATTTGGAGCGAGCTATAGAATTGTTAGGAAAAGAACACTATAGTTTTCCATTACTGTATAGCCAGCAAAAATATTTTGAAGCGCATTATTTAAAAATAAAGATATTACCGGATTTGAAAGAAAAACTGTCGCGAGATTCTGTGAGAAATGTGATAAAATCAAAATTACTGGAAGCGATAGAATATGAACCGACTGCAGCTTATTTGTATCATGCCGTTGCTAATTTATACTCTCGTAAAGATATACAATATGAAATTGATTCTGTAGTATTATATTGCAGTAAGAGTATACAAAATGCACCAAACTGGCTTCTCCCTTATCATGAATTAGTAGACGCATACTTAAATTGTGCAGTAGATTTGAATAAATCCGATTCGGTTGTGCAGCAAGCTCTTAAAATAAAACCAGAGTCCTATTTATTAAATTTATTGCTTTCATGGGTTTATCAGAAGAAAATGAATTATGGTCAAGCAGATTCAATTAGCTGGTTTCTGATTGAGAAACGACCGGAACTCTTTAATGCATGGTCAACCATGGTCCATACGCATTTTTTTATGAAAGATTGGGACAAAGTAATTGAATACAGTTTAAAAAGTTTTCAGTTGCATCCAATAGAAACAAATTGGTCAAGAGATTTTTATTTTTTAGCTTTGCTGAGAAGCAGAAGAGAAAAGGCAGCAATTCAATTTATTCATAAATATCCGAATAAGTTTGAATCTCAAGAATTTTTTGAGAATATATTTTGGGCTAAGTATTATTTTGATAAGCGCAATTTTGAAAAATCTCTCGAACTTGTTGAAAAAATATTAAGGGCTCCTCAACATGTTGATCTACATATTGTGGCTGAAACTCTGGAGTTAAAGGCAAGGATTTTGATGAATTTTAAAGCTTTAGATTCAGCAGTTTTTATCCTGCATCAGGCAATCAAAACAGATCCTACTCCTGATGCCGCAGATCACTCATCCAGAATTTGTATGGCTCAGATTGAATTTCTAAAGGGGAATCATGAACTTGCCGACAGCCTCTTTAAAGATGCGTTATTATACCCTAAAGGCATAAAGTGGGGGATGGATTTTGGGTTTAATGCCTATGCTGATTTTCTATTAATTCAAAATAGAGATGAGGAAGCTCTATCTTACTACCATAAGTCTATAGATTTAGTACCTTTCAATTGCGAAGGGCCCTACGGCATTGCGAAATATTATGCAAAAAAAGGCAAAACTAAGGAAGCCTTAAAATGGCTGGAACTTGCATTGCAAAGATATTACCCCATACCGGAACCGATCTATGAAGAATCTTTGTTTGAGAAACTAAGAAAGACGAAAAAATTTAAACAATTGATGAAAATACACTTTGGACACGATTACTAGGATTTAAATGATTGTAGAATAGTAAATGATAGTTTTAAATAAGAAAATATTAGAGATTGAATTAAATCGTAAATACCTACTATTGTATTCAATCCTTCTATTCACAGTCATAAATCTTTTTGCACAAAAGGGAGTTGTCCCATTGCAATCTAGGAATAACCAACTGACAACTAATAATACATATGCCGTTATAATAGGTATCTCCGATTATCAATCACCTCAGATACCAGATTTGCAATTTGCAGATCGCGATGCATTAGCCTTTGCAGATTGGATTAAAAGTCCTGCGGGAGGCAGTCTTCCGGATTCCAATACCATTGTACTGACCAACGATAGTGCGACCATGGCACGTGTATCAGATGCTCTGAATTGGTTAATGGAGACGTGTCATGAAAACGACCTTGCCATCATTTATTTTTCAGGACACGGCGATGTGGAAACGAAAATGAGAGATGGATGGGGTTATTTATTATGTTATGATTCACCGGAGCGCAATTATATCTCCGGGGCATATCCGGTCTATTATTTACAATCTGTGATTTCGACGATTTCCATTGAACAAAAGGCTAAAGTCCTCGTGATTACAGATGCGTGCCATGCTGGAAAGTTGGCCGGAAGTAAAATTAATGGATCCGTGCTGACAAATGCTCAACTCACACAACAATTTGCAAATGAATCAAAAATATTATCATGTCAGGTAAATGAATTTGCAATTGAAGGGAAGCAATGGGGAGTTGGCCGAGGTGTGTTTTCATGGATACTTATTGATGGGCTTAATGGATTAGCAGATACTGATGAAGACCAAAAAATTACATTGATGGAAATTGGCCGTTATCTTGAAGAGAAAGTGCCCTATGAAACAAATCCTCATAAACAGATTCCTATAACGGTTGGAGATCGAAGCTGTATTGTCGCCCTGGTAGATGAGGCAACTAAAAACAACACGTATAAAAGTAAAAAATCCAATTCTGTTTCTTTTCAATCCGTTAATTTGAAAGGAATGGAAGCCGGTTTTTTATCTCCGGATGATACTTTGGTTAAAAATAAGTACAAGCAATTTGTAAATGCATTGGAACAAAAGAAATTATTAAGCCCGCCCGATTCATGTGCTTATACTATTTATACTTCTTTTGTCAGGGAAAATATATTGCCTGCTCTCCATAATCTCATGCGAAGAAACCTTGCCATTGCTTTTCAGGAAGAAGTACAACAAGCGCTTAATTCATTATTAAATGACGATCCTTTCGAAGTTAATAATTGGAATGCGAATTCAGAAAAATTCAAAATTTATCCGCAATATATTGAAAAAGCAATTCAGCTATTAGGAGAAAAACACTATTTTTTGAATTCCTTGAAAAGTAAAAAAATATTCTTTGAAACGCAATTAAAACGAAATGAATTAGTCGAAAATGTTCAAAATGGAATGATGATGGATTCAATGGCTGAACAACTCAAATCGGAATTGTTGCATGCGATTGAACTGGAACCAAGCGCTGCCTATCTGTATGCTGCGATTGGCTCTTTGTATAGAGGAAATATTCCATGCAGAATAGACTCTCTGGTTTTTTGGAACAAGATGGCATTGGAACTTGCTCCCAATTGGCTTACCCCTATGATGGAAAGTGGTTTTGAACATTGGTTTTGCGCAGGTAATGCCTGCGATGCGGCTCCATGGATTGAAAGAGCCATCGAAATAAGACCAGAGTCCTATATGGTCCAGCAATTTTATTCCTGGTTATTACAATGGACAGGAAAGATTGATGAATCAAAACGGGTATGCATGCAAATGATTGTGAATCGCCACGAACTTTTTAATGCATATGCAACCTTAGCCTATACCCTTACCCGCATTGAGGGAGATTATAGGGAAGCTCAGAAATACCTTGATCAATCTTTTCTGTTGGATTCCAGCATCAGTTGGGCCCAGGAAGCACAATGCGATGTTTGGAATAAAACCGGCATGTATCTCAATACAATTGAAATTGAAAGGAAAATCAGGCGAAAAAATCCTGATATGACTTCCTTTCCAAATATACTCTCTTATCGTGAAGAGGCAAATTATTATTTGGGTAACTACCGGCAAGCTATTCATAATATTGATAGCTTTTTCCAACTAAAAATTAATAAAAATAATTATTATCTCGCTCGTATGAAATATTGGAAAGCAAGAAGTCAATTTGAATTAGGTGACTTTGCAGGTGCGCGGATTTCATTAGAGGAAATTTTTGAAATCGATAAAGCAAATAATGCATTATATATCAACGTTTGGTCTTGGTTAGCAAAAATTGCAATAGAAGAAAAGAAAATGGTAGAGGCAGACTCGCTATTTCAAAAGGCCATAAGTTATACTTTTTGTGGTGACGGCATGGATTCACCGGAACCTCGCGAAGAAGCACATTATTTATATGGTCGGTTTTTATTGAATCAAAATAGAATGTCTGAAGCTAAAACGCAAATGGAAAGAGCTATTACACTAAGAAGGATGGGTTATTGGGGTGAATATGGTATTGCAGTTTATTACGCATTACAGGGGAATTCAGAGTTGTGTCTGAAATATCTAGAACGCGCATGTATACATTTATTTCCTCATTTTAAACTCATCATGAATGAACCGGCTTTTTCTAATATTATAAGAAACCCAGTTTTTAAATCGTTGATTAAAAAATATAGAAGAACCTAGGTAAAATATGAAAATGGCTTCTTTCATAACTTTTTATTGCGCTATATTACTTTCATTGTTAGACCTAAGATTTGCCTGCGGCCAAAAGGGGGTCTCAAATATCCTGGAAAATAATAATAAGCAGAATACCTACATCAATCCTCTACTGGGAAATAATCAAAATGTATATGCCATCATCACCGGAATTTCAAACTACCAATCCCCTAAAATTCCTGACCTGGAATTTGCCGATAAAGATGCTCAAAATTTTGCGGAGTGGTTGAGTTCTGAAAACGGTGCTCATGTTCCAAAGGAGAATATTAAATTGTTGGTGAATGAAAAAGCTACATTGATAAGTTTTGGTGATGCATTACAGCAGTTACAGGATTCAATTAAAGAAGGGGAAGTTGCATTAATTTATTTTTCCGGCCATGGGGATATGGAGACTAAAACATTTTCGAAGTTTGGTTATTTGCTGTGTCATGACTCTCCTCCACATAACTATAAAGTAGGTGCTTATGCAGTTCAGTTTTTGCAGGATATTGTTTCGACCATTGCCAGTAAAAACGCTAAAGTTATTATGATTACAGACGCCTGCCATTCCGGGAAGCTGGCCGGAAATGCCATAGGGGGTACTCAGGCCACAGCAGAAATGCTGGCCCATAAATTGGCAAATGAGATTAAACTCATGTCGTGCCAACCTCACGAGACTTCCATTGAAGGGAAACAATGGGGCGGTGGAAGAGGTATATTTTCATATTATTTGGAGAAAGCATTGAATGGATTAGCCGACTTCAACAAGGATAACATCATTAGCCTTGCTGAGCTGAATTTATATTTGACAAGTAAGATACCGGAAGAAATATTCCCCAGGTCTCAGACTCCTATTGTAGAGGGAGATCAAAGGACATTATTGACCCAATTGGATTCTGTGGCAATTGCCAAGATTATAGCGGAGGATAGATCACTTGCCCAATCAAATTTAACCATCGGATCAGATAAAGGATACGTTTATGAAAATGTAATGGTGCAGGATAGTTTACTGCAAAAAATGGAATACTACTTTCAACGTGCTCTGGATAGTTCATGGTTAATAGAGCCGAAAGAGTATTGCGCAAATGATCTTTATTTAAAATTCGAGCAACTCATTAAACAAGGACCTTTACTAGCAACCTATCGCAATAGATTGATTTATGCTATGCACGACGAAGTACAGCAAGCTATCAACTCTTTACTTGAAACTGAGCCCGTCACTCTGTTTCAGTGGAATGCAAGGCCCTCAAGATTTGGTTTGTATCCTGCTTATTTGAAAAGAATTATAGAATTGTTGAGACCAAAGCATCATTTATATGCTTCTTTAACGGCTAAGCAACTGTATTTTGAGGCTTATCTGAAAAAACAATATGAATATAATTTGGAAAATGATCCTCATCGGAAAAAACAAATTCAAAATCAAACCTTATCCATTTTACTCAGGGCATATCAGTTAGACAGTAGTGCTGCTTTTATAACCCAGGCTATTGCAGATTTATATTTAATGAACATTCCTGCTCAAACTGACTCTATGTTGTATTGGACGGAGCTAACCATCCAGCGTTCTCCATCATGGATTGTGCCTTATATTAATGTGTCACTTGAATATCAAACCATGCAATCCGATTTTAAATCCGCGGACTTTTGGTTGAATAAAGCACTAACATTTGATTCAACATCTGTCATCTTACTGGAAAGGTTGGCATGGTTGAAGCAAAGAGAGAATAAAACAGATGAAACTATTGATATCTGTAATAAGATCATTAAACTGTATCCCCAAATTCCAAATGGTTATTATACCTTATCAGGAACATTTGCATTCAGAAGGGAATTTGATAAAATGAAAGTGAACTTTGAAAAGGTATTGGAATATAATTATGATGAGTTTCATCTGGAGCCCTACTTTTTACATGACAGAAGGGCAAGCTACTTTATATCTGTTTTTCAAAGGAAATTCTCCCGTCCCGAAATTAATAAATGGATGAAATTTATGTATGCAGTCAATCTTTCAATTACCTTTTACACCTTGGGCCATTACGAGGAAGCTTTGAAATACAGTGAAATAGCTGAATCCTTAAATGCCCAGCCCTGGTATCTCATTGAGGCTAAACTCATAGAAGGTAAAATATTTTTCGAACGAGGGAATCTGGCTAGAGCAGCAGAAATTTTCGCATCCTTAAAAAATATTGATCCTTCAAACCCTGATTATTGTAAATCTAATGCATGGCTTGCAGTCGTGGCTTCCGTTAAGGGCCATCTTCAAAAAGCAGATTCACTTTTTAATGTAGCTATTAATACGCGGTTGGGTAGCGCATGGGACGACTTTATGCCTCAGGAAGAATGTCACTATTTGTATGGAAGGTTTCTTGTTGAACAAGGTCGATATGACGAAGCCCAAAAAATGTTTTTAAGAGCTAATGATTTTTCATTTCAACGTGGATACATGGGTTGGTATGGCTTGGCTTGTCTGGAAGCTAAGAAAAAAAACATAGAACAGGCACTTGTATATTTTGAAAAAGCATTGGATTGTTACTATCCAAGATCGGAACCGATTTTTAAGGAACCTTTATTTAATAAGCTTAGGGGGACAAAAAAATTTAAACTATTGATGGAGAAACATTTTCCAAACAAATAAAGAATTTGATTTCCAAATTTAAAGATTTAATAAATGAACATGATGAAAGCCAAAAGTCTGTGTATTATTTTTTTAATGTGGGTTATTCATCAGAATACAGCCCAACCATATGCATTGCATTTTTCGGGAGTTTACAATTCCAATGGTGAATATTCAAAAGATGTATTAATCGTGGTGGAAGATTCCAGGATTAAAGACATCATTAAATTTGAGGAGTCTGTAATTAAAAATTATAAATACCAGGATTTACGTCCGCTAAATGCTATACCGGGCTTAATTGACGTACACACCCATATAACTTATTATTGGGATAAATCACCGGGCACCAATCCATGGGAGGATGCTGATAAACTCACTGCGCCTGTTATTGTGTTTCTTGCGCAAGAGAACGCAATCAAAACTTTAGAATGCGGTGTAACCACGATAAGGGACTTGGGATCATGGCGTGGCATGGATCTCGATATGCAAGCACTAATCAATAGAGGTGCAATGAAGGGTCCGCGGATGTACGTATCTGGAAATGGCTTGCACATTTCTTACGCACCCCATGACCCACTCAACCCAAAACACGACCCCGGAAAAGCGGATGATCTTGATGCTATCGCGAAAGTAGTGCGCCAGGAATTGGCATCTGGTGTCGATTGGATTAAAATGTATGGTTCAACGGGTAGTGACCAGGATGTAAGTTCTTTCCAAACTTATACTTTTGAAGAAATGAAATTGGCTTGCGATATTACGCGGCTTGCAGGTAAGAAAATTGCCATACACGCTTACGGTGCAGAAGCAGCCAGAGACGCTATAAGAGCGGGTGCCCATTCCATAGAACATGCAACTGATCTTCTAAAATCTGATTTTGAACTCATGTTGCAGCATGGAACTTATTATGTACCTACTGTCGATCACAACAGATATTATATTGACCATTCGGATGAATACGGTTATGGTCATCAGGTTAAAGAAAATTTACAGAATTACATCAACCGCAATTTTGAAACTTTGAAACTTGCTATCAAAATGAAAGTTCCCATTGCCATGGGTTCTGATGCTGTCTTTACAGGTTTCGGACAAAACACACGCGAACTGGGGTGGTTTGTAAAAGCGGGAATGTCTCCCCTGCAAGCCTTACAGAGTGCAACATTACACGCTGCTAAACTTCTTGGAAAAGAATCTGAATTAGGAAGTTTGTCAAAAGGATTCCGGGCCGATATTGTAGCCATTGAAGGAGATCCATTTCAGGACATCAACGCAGTAATATATGGGGTAAAATGGGTAATGAAAGATGGAGAAGTAATGATCGACAAAAGAACAGTGCATAAAAAATGAAGCTTTATTTTGACAGCAAATTTAGGAACCCCTCTAAATACATTAACATTTGAAAAGTGTGCAATATCTTTAAAGGTAGGTTCTAATATTTTGTGTTTAACTTAATTCATAGAGATCAAAGTATAATAAGCTGAATTTTTAATTCAAGTTGAAAACTGTCCAGGAATGTTGACTGGGAGTGTTGTTGAAAATAACTCATTTGATTTCTCAAATTTGAAAACGATTAGCTATTTTCAAAATTAATAAGAGACTCCACTCACTACTTAAACTATGCTGATTATTATACCCATTTTGAGCAAATAGAAGATAGCAATATCAATATCATTTCACTGATTGAGGATAGATTGGACAAGTTATTTGTCTTATAGCAAAATGCTACAGAGGAATGTAAATATATCAAGTCAGGTATTGATTCTATGCGAACAATGCAGCCGCTTGCTGGATTATTTTTTTGACTTGGCTACTTCCCTCAAAAAAGACTGAGTTAATCGTTTTCGTCAAGGGCTTTAGCCTTGAGTTCAAGATACAATGCTTCCAATTGCTCATAAAAGGCTTGCCCAAAGCGACGTATAAGTGCAGATTTAGCAAATTTATACAAAGGGATTTTAAGCTCTTGGCCTAATGCACATCCACCACTGCA
>CAZHNF010000039.1:0-26889 GCA_964533625.1 uncultured Saprospiraceae bacterium
CCCCAGAGTAACCCTCTTAGTATCCATACTGATTTTGCACTTTCATTTTGCATATCTTAGTAAATTATAATAAGACTATAATTAGGTTTTTTGCATCTAACTAGTTTATATCCGCTAAAATACTACCAACTTATATTAATTTCGGATTTGCATACACGCAATCACACTTAACTGTAAAGCTTAGAGTAAAAATACAACATTTTATTATGCTTATTCGCCAAAAATAAAAACCGGAAAATATCCGCGTGATTGTGTGTATGCTGTGTTACTGGAGGCTTAATTATTTTATAAAAAAGAGTACATAATAATTTAAAATTTATTTCTATTTTACGACAAAAGCTTTTAGCCAGTCATTAATCATTGATTGCATTTCAGCAATATCCCCATATACATCTGATGGATTAAAGTCTTCATTAATTTCTCTACGACAACCCGTAGGATAATCTCCAGTAAATGATTTTGACGATATGATCTCTCCAGTTTTAGCCACTTTCAAAATCAAGTTCACGCCAAATCTAAAGGTATTATATGATTTACCATTGGTGTAACTACAGAAGTCAATAGTTTCTCGAAATGAAGACCCACATACCATTAATTCTGCTAAATTAATATTTTTCGGTCTCCAGGAGTTTGGAGGATTTAGTACATCTTTATTAAAGTCTCCAAATTTGGAAATAGAATATATCAAAGGGTGTATTCCATTTATATTTGGATTGTACAAGTTTGCTTCATCCCATCCTTTGCCAAAACATATAGAATTTATAATTTCTGAAGTTGGAATAGGAAATTCTTCTTTTTGACATGAGAAAAGTAAATAAACTAAAATTGTAATTTTTATGTTTTTCATACTTTTAAATTTGTTTATATGACTTGGAATTTACCTTAAGTAAAGCGATGAAATAATAATTATTTATTACCCAAATATATTTTAATAAGTAATCTGTTTTATTTAATGCCAATTGAGTCTGTAATTTACAATAATTCACTAATTCAACAAAGAGCAAGCTTTCAGATTGTTCGTTTCCTTGAAATAATCAATTTACTAAGGTCTCCTGTAACGGCTGAATTAGCGAAGTTTTATTTCGCATAATTTTCAAGTGTTATCATCAACTAATAATCCATGGCTTCGCCATTCTGAGTCACATTTAAATTTTACAATTAGACTCAGAAATAAACTACGATAAAAGGATCTACAAGCCCTTTAAATATCGAACATCGAGATGCACACTGGCCCAGCAGCCCAGTGTGTCCAACATAATATGCATTTTAAATTTTCCTTCCGATTCTATGGCTATGCCTTCCAGTCCTTGCAAGGGTCCGGTTGTAATTCTTACCCGGTCACCCGGTATAATACATGGTCCTTCTACCCGCAGATCTTTTCCAAAAAGGCATAATTGTTTTATGGTATCTAATTCCCGTTCGGAAATTACAGCCGGCTTCTTGTCACGGCAGACGTAAGATAAAACCGTTCCGGCTCCGAAGGCTTTGTTTCTGTTTTTTTCATCGGTATAAACAAATACATAAGGACTCATGACCGGTCTTTCGATCCATTTTTTACGATCACTCCATTGATGCAGTTCGCGGACCACCGGCAGATAATGTCTCAATCCAACCTTATCAAAGTAAGAAGAAGTCTTCTTGTCTTTGCCCGGTAATACCCGGAGGGCGTACCATTGTTCTGCGGTTGAGTTGCTCATATAAAATGAACCATTTGTTTGGCTAAGATATATATAATTTTATTTGGAAGGTTATCACTTTAATAAAATAATTTGAAAGATTAAACTTCTATCCTGAGCTCCAATATGAATTTATTGTTCAACACGATACAGATTAAGTGACTGGATAAACAATATAGTATTTTCAGATGTATTACTCTTAATTAGACTTGAAGATGCCTTAAACTCAAACATATAATTCTCATCAATAATCTGCTAGATTATTTATTCGGGTATTTAATTTCTTATGTAGTATTCCAATGCGTCTTCTCCTGTCCCATTGTTAAACAATAATGTATTTACACTAGATGAAATGTTTTCTTTCGAATTTAAAATACACATTAAAAACCACAGTATCTTTTTTAATACTAAATGCGAAGTACTGTACCCATCATTACTCAAAACCACATTTATTAGCTGGACTTTTTTTTGCCTTTTGAGTTTTCTCTTGTATCTTCATGTGACAAAACACATTCAACATGATGACGAAATTCAATAAATGGGCATGCCATCTAACCATGGGTTTGTGCATGCTGGTTAGTCAACCCGCTAATTCACAATTTACCTTCACCCCGGAAGGAAGGCTTGCACTTACCGCAAAGATCTGGGGATTTATAAAATTTCATCATACTGAAGTTAAGGCTAAACGGGTCAATTGGGATAGTGTCTTGTTGGCCAACATCAATCAGCTTGAATTTGCTACTACGCCCGAAAAATTTAATGATGGGATCGCAGCTATTATTGCGGCTGCCGGTATAATGCGTCCGACGGCAACACCATCTGTTCCTGAAACGGGTTTGAATGTTGATTTTAAATGGATAAAGGATCCAATGCTCGATTCGTCCAACATCAGCCATCTCCATTATATAAAAGATCACTTTGTAGCCGACACCAACGCGTGGATTTTTATTGATCCCAACATTGGTCAAAACTATATAAGGATGACCAATGAGAACAATGCCAATCTGACGCAGGCTTTACCCAATAAAACCTATCGGCGATTGATGCTTTTCAGGTTGTGGAACCTTGTCAATTATTACTTTCCATACAAACAGGATATGAGCATTCCCTGGGATCAGTCTTTGATGGATTTGATACCTGCCTTTGACACTTGCACTAGTGCATTGAGTTATCATCTTGCACATGCAATATTTGCAACAAGACTTAACGATTCTCATGCGGCATACGTGAGATCCAATTTATTGTACAACCTCTGGAAGTTTAATACCAATCTTACGCAACCGATTTATCTGAAACGAAGCGAAAATAAAACGATCATCTATAAAATATTTAAGGACGTTCCCGGACTAAATGTCGGAGATATAGTACATAAGATCAATGGTATGGATTTTGATTCATTGCGGATCCAATACCGTAAGTATTTTTCTGCTTCCAATGAGGCTGCGGCTGATCGTAATGCTTTGGTGGATATGATGACTACCTATGGTGTACCCAATGCGGTTTTTACCGTAGAGGATGCTAAGGGTAATGTAAAGGATGTATTTTCAGATATAAACATAGAGGCCGGGCCATTTAGCGATTCAATTTATAAATGTACCTGGTGTGGCCCAACCTACGGAATAACCAAATGTGGATATGGCTATGTCAATATGGGTAAATTATTGCAACAGGATGTAACTCCTATGTATGAGCTATTAAAAAATACACCTGCTATAATCTTTGATATTCGCAATTATCCCAATGGTACATTGTATACCATTGGTCAAGCCATGTATTCAGAGAGTGTCCCTTTCGTAAAATTTCATATTCCTGAAAGGTTTTTTCCAGGGGATTATTATAATGAGGTGTATGAAAATTTTGGAATCAACGGAAACCCGGAAGCATACAAAGGAAAAGTCTATGTATTGGTCAATGAGATTACACAAAGCCATGCAGAATTCACCACCATGCATTTACAAAGCATGACCAATACTAAGGTGACTACCATTGGCAGTACTACTGCAGGCGCAGATGGAAACATCTCCTCGTTTGCATTACCAGGCGGCATTACCCTATCCTTTACAGGACTTGGCGTTTATTATCCGGATGGAAGTAAAACGCAACGAGTTGGTATCCGTTATGATACTCTTGTAATACCCACAATTAAAGGAATTCGCGAAGGAAGAGATGAAGTATTGGAAGCAGCCTTGGGTTGTTTGAACAATACCAATGAATTAAGCAGCGGGAAAGAAAATATCCGTGTATTCCCAAATCCTTCGCAAGGTCAAATTACAATAGATCAAAATGACCAATCACTTCAAGATATTTTTCACGTTTCAATTTTCAATGCGGAAGGAAAAAAAGTTGATCAACGCATAATCCATTCATTACCGGCAAATTTGAATTTACAACATCTTAATGCCGGCATTTACGAACTCCAACTTAATTCCTCTACAAAAAACTATAAATTAAAATTGGCCATTACACATTAAAAGCTTATTGACGCCGTAATAGTCTTTGGTTAGCAATACTAACTGTCATGGTATTTAAGTAAACAAGTTTTATCTAGCCTATTATACTGATTAGCTTATCGTTTTGAGTGTCTTAAATGCATTTGCCTTAATCAGATCTCCTTCCCTAAATCGGTACTAATTTGAAATGGAGTTTCGGGTAACTTTTTCGCGTTAGGCTAAGTGGTATCCATAAAAGCATAAGAGTCTTATTAAAAGTTTATCTTCCATTTCGAAAAGACCCTCTTAGCAGCTGCTCTACTTTTCTCTAATTAATTTTCGTCCTACAATTATTGTCCAAATTGGAAGCATTAAAACACCGACTAATGAACCTATATCCAAAATCATGTGTAAAAAAATGTTCGCGGTGGTTTCCACCGGAATCTCCAATTCTTCAATTGGAACAGCAGGAATTCGAAGACCAATCGGGCTAACAATAATGGCATAAGCAATTTCAAACAGACCTACCAGTAAAAGACCAATTCCGATGATTATTCCAAACGTTGTAATACCTCGTGTAAGCACATTAGTCAACTTCCCATTGGCTACTATAAGCCAAACACCGAACATCCCCTGCGGAATCATGTAATACATGTCTGACATTATCCATGGAAAAATCAAAAGCAGAAAAAGTGCCGTTAAAGTGATTACAATTATACCAGAGATCATGTTGACTCGACTAATACCAGGAGGTTGTTTATTTGAAAGATCATAGAGTGCTCTTAATAACGGAATCATCAGTAGAAACTGTAAAATAGCCAGAGCATCATGAGTTCTAAATAAGAACAAACCGTGTTCAGAAATGTGTATATCGGATCGAGTTATAACGGCGGTCATAAGAGCTGAATGTGCAAGGAGGCCGAATAATCCACTCATTATTGCCGTCCATCCGGCATTCCGATAAGAAATACCTACCTTTTTGATATCATTCGTCATTAAATGTAGTTTTAAGTTTTAATCAATCAAAAGTTTTGTTCGGGGTTCTGGTTCGAAATTCCTTTTTGCAGATTAAATTCAATTCCTCTTCTATTCATAATTTAACTGCATTATCAATCCCCAATTAAATTCTATTGAAACTGGATAATTTTTTAAATTGTATTTGTATTTTGATAGACATGGTCGGCAAATAATATCAAGATTACCAATATAGTCAATCCAATTCATAACCGTCACATTATTTTCTCCCCAGTTTACAGGGTCAGAAATGTTGGTTGGGATTTCCTTATTGTAATTAATCTTATCATCGTATTCGTAAAAATATTCATAGTTCAATACCTTGTCCCCATTGTAATATTCTACCCGATTAATGTTGCTTCCTTTCCAATAGTATTTTTCAATGGAAATATATTTTTGTATGCTCACGAAATACGTTGACTTTTTGGATACCTTATTATCATTATCATATTCATATTCGTAAATCGTAGACAAGGGTAAATTTTCTCCCGAATTGATGGAGAAATGATAAATTGCCGATATCGTTCCGTTTGAATTATAAATTATAGAGTCTCGGAAAATCAATTTTCCATCACTAATCTCGTAAGTCGAATATTCTTTTAATCGGGAATTTTGGTATTCTATTACATGTCTTCTACCCAATGAGTAAGAATTTTCAATCTTGATAAGTTCATCATTCGAAGAATAATAGAAGTTTTTTATCCAACTTTCGTTACCATCATCATATTCTATTGAGATTAATTTAGTACCCGTGACTTTTTCTATTTTGCTATCCTTTGTGCAATTGAAAATAATGAGTAAGAAGAATATGATTGCGATTTTTTTCATTTGTAATTTCTTCCGTTTAATCCTACCTTAGACACATGTACTGCTGTTCATTCTAGGCACTACTATTTGAAGTGCGCACTACAGCTTATTAAAAAATTCGTTTTTATAAAATGGCATTAATTGTTTTTCCATCTTGCTAACCTTTTCATTCCTCTTGTAAATAACCATGAGATAAATTTAGTGTGTCCGCCTTCCATCATTTTTTGCATATTATACTTTTGAAATTCTTTCACATCATTACCTTTATAAATAAACTCGCCGTTTTCGTAACAGTAAGAGCAATAGATTTTACTGATTGTGCCGTCGGCATTGGAGCCACCACCTTTTGTATCGCGTTTCAAAGGCATTCCACAGGATTGGCAATTTTTATATTCTGTTGTCATACTAAAATTATTTTTTAAATTTTCTTTTCTTATAATCAGCTTTGGCTTAAAGCGGTCGTCAAAGAATTGCAGCCAAGATTTGCAGATCCACGATGGGCTGGCCTTCCAGCAGCCATTTTTATAAGGAGCACAAATCTCTTGTCTTGCCCTAATTGTACATTTGTATCTTCTGTGGATTTAACAAAAGTTACCGTTTCAGTGGTGGCATTTACACTTATGGTTCTCTCCATGGTGACAGTCATTTTATCAAAAGTAAATATTTATTCCTATTCAATCCAAAAAATTTTTAACATTATTTTTCGGTCTATTGGTAATGGATATCGGTTTGCAACTAATTCAAGTTTTTTGATAAATCCAGATTACATATTTCAGCAATAAGCCGTAAAAAATTGCAAGAAATTGATGTTGCAAGAGGTGATTTTTGTCCCCGTTTATCCTAAGGCTGGCCTTTAATTACTTAAGATCGAAGTTTGTCCGTGTAATAATTTCCATCCATTCGAACGCTTTATTAATACACCGGTTTCAACCAGCTTGAATGTCATTACCTTATTCGCCGTGTCGATCATCGTTGAACTAATTCGTCCGGAATAAGTTACTAATTCTTTAGTCAATGGTATTATTTGTAAAGTGTCAAAGGAGTTGTCAATGGATTTATAAGTCGGGGCATTGTGCTTTAGAATGCTCGTCACACTATCGTAAGAAATTGAACTTGAGAAGCCTGGCGGAACCCAGAAGAATTCTGTTGAATTGTCCAGATACTTAAATTCCGCGGTTAGACCGGATTTTTTGATGTCGCCATAATAGCTGTCCAATGTTTGACGAACATCTTTAATAATACCTGCCTTGTCATTATCACTTAAAGATTCAGATTGCCTGCATCCAATAAGGGTCAGCAGAATAAATAATGTCAGTGTATGTCGCTTCATTATGTTTTTATCTAATGATATTTTTTTTACTTTAAAATTGGCTATAGTAAAAACTCATCACCGTTTTTTGGGTAGGCGCTATTTTGCGACTGTACATTTAGCGCTGAGTTGTATTGCTTATTTGTCTTTAACATTTTTATTTAGCCAACTAATTTAAATAATCTTTCCCGGTATAACTTGTAGCCGTTTTTTCTGAAGTAAGAAGCTGCTACCGTATTGGCCGACCAATGGTCGAGTTCAATTTTATTAATGGAATGTTCTATCGCGAGCTGTTCAGCTTTAAGCATTAACAACTTCCCGACTCCTGTTCTTTGATATTCAGGTAAAACCGAAATTTGGTCTATATATAAAGTTCTAATTGCATAATGAAATGCGTTTTCTTTTGCCTCTTTGACAAAAAATACTGCGCTGCCAATATCCACCTTATTCAATTCTACTAAATAACAATAGCAATTCGGGTCAGAAAGAAAATTTTCCAATGCTTTTTCTATTTCAATTCTGTTAAAAGGCTTGAACATTTCCGGGTATAATGTAGCATGTAAATTCTGTACATGAGCATTTAATTCAGCTATTCTTTTAAAATCTTTGGTCTCTGTTATGGTCATTATTAATTCTTTCAAATCCATTAATCCATTTGTAGTTTAAGTATGTGTCTCATAACGGTTTACAAATAGGCCCGGTAAGTTTTATAAAACTTTCCATAGGTCTTTACAAAAATTTATTGCGGCTGTCTGTTGTTAGCGATTCAGGGTTTTTACTCTCCATGTTTAATGATTAATTTATATATTCTATCGTCCGCGTGAATAATGTATAGGCCCTCTTTTAAAGATTCAGTTGATAAATTTAAAATGTTCTTTGCTTGAAGTACGATTTGTCCGAAAATATCTATAATTGATAGATTTTTAATGCTTGTGGAGAAATTAACAATTTCATTTGCAGGATTAGGATAAAGCGTAATGTTGATTAGTTCATCATTGTCGTCTAATCCAGTGGTAAGAGATGTCGATATTGGCCCAATGTATTTTTTAGCCACAACAATATGATCGTATAAAACATCATTATTAGAAGGATAAGATCCGTTATTGGTAGAATAATTCTTTATCCAAATATAATTAAAAACTACTTTTGGATTGCTTCTCCATCTAAATCCTTCAAATGGATTTCCAGCCCCTTCATTAAAGAAGGCTTCCTTCCATATTCCACTCGGAAATCCTTTACCATAATTAGCAATAAGCTGTCCATTTATCCACAGCTTTAACTCACCCGTACTGTCATTTGGCTTATTAAGTTTAATCATGGTCTCAATACAATTCCATGAAGTCATATCTAGAGAAGAATTTGTACTAGGGCTAATAAATTCATTTCCATAATATTTTCCTGCATTTGGGCCTGTTGTATAAGGCTTCATTCCCATCCAATAGTTATAAAATCCAAATTTTGAAAATGTTTGTGCACTTTGTGTAGCGGCCCCTCTGATTTCTGTACCAATAACAAATGCAGAATCACCACTTGTTGGTATTGTTCGTCCAGGTATATTGCATGGCCAGCAATTATTTGAAGGATTAGTCCCTCCCATCCATACGCCGGTATGGTGAAAAGTATGGGCATTATTAAATTTTACATAGTATCTTATAAAAACAGAATCTGTTATTCCTACCGTGAATTTTTTTAAAATGTTCGAGTCTTCATTAGGATCATTCGATAAGTTGCTATTTTCAACTGTTGTCAACTTAAGGGATTGAGTTCCATGACTTCCATATGGTACTGAATAGTCAAAATTAATGTGCGATAGCATTGGCGAGGTCTGGTAATTGGATGTTGATATCATTTTACTAATTGAACTTTGTTCAAACATTTCAGTAAAAATAACATCAGGATCATTTTGTATTAAACTGTCAAATGGGTAGCTATTTGCAATTTGAGCATCTAATGGTTCTGATGTCTTTATTAATAAGTACATCGTCCAAATTAAACTGGCTTTAATGGTTAATTCATTTCCCATGTTTTTACGATTTATACTGTTTCTTAGTGCTCATCATACCCAATCCGATAACGGATTCGCACTTTGCGAAGGTAGCGATTTTCAGCTCAATGGTTGAAGTGAAGAGCCAAACTTTAATCAGCCATTGATTCGTCTGCTTGCCACCGATCCGCTACTTTTGCTATGCCCGTGTTAGGAGAAGCAATTATTAATGGTTTGTCAGTTTAAGATCTTCAAGTATCCTATAAACAATTTCTGTTCGTGAATGGTCAAAATGTATGGCACTTTGAAGGTCGTTTAGTTTTTGTGCGTCTATAAGAACACAATTTGCGAAATAATAAACATTGTTCTTCGTCTCCAAGTAGCCAACATACCAGCCAACGTCTTTGTTACCGTGTCCTCCCCATCCTGTTTTTGCACTCACTTTGCAACCCAATGTATCCTGTGCAATCATTATGCTTTTTACAATATCCACGGAACGCTTAGAAAATGGTAGTTTATGGTCGTGAAGACGCTGTAAAAAATCAATTTGTTGTTGTGGTGAGATACGAAGTCCGCCAGTTAACCAAAACTGATCAATGCCGCCTGAAGTGTCTGCATTGCCATAATTGGTTTTGTCTAGCCAGAATTTCATTTTTTGCCCACCTACCCGCCTTGCAAGTTCTTGATAATACCAAACCGTAGAGTTTGCAAATGCTGTCTTCAAGTCGTGGTCTTTATCCCATAAAGGATTTCTTATTACGCTATCCCATGGGATTACAAAATTTTCGTCTTTAATTACTCCTGTTTCAAGTCCAATCAGTGAGTTGCAAATTTTAAAAGTCGAAGCAGGTGAAAAAGCCTGCCTAAATAAGTCTTGATTATAAAAAATATACTTGTCGGCTTTTGAATCGTAAAGGACAAAAGAACCTTCAACATCAAACTTATCGTAATACTCTTTAAAGTTGTCGCGAATTTCAGTCGACTGTTTTTGTTTGCAAGCTGCCAGTCCGCCAACTGCTATAGTTAAAAGCAATATCTTCTGATTGATGGTCATTATATTATTTCGTTTAACGATCGACGTATAACTTAAGCGAATATATTAGAATTCCGTTTGCCAGAGTCAATGCTGATTTTAATTATTTGTTGAAGTATAGATTTGTTATGCATAGTAGCGGATCCTACCTGAATTTAAGTCATTGAATAATTTACTTTTGATGGATCTTTCGTCAACCTGCATCTTATTAATACGATTTTGGCTCATGGTTTTTATTTATTTATCCTTTGAAGATCTAAATCTTGAAAATCAAAACTGAAATCGATATTCGGTGAAATGCCTTTCATCTTTATACTTTGTGCCTGGCCATTTTCATTCAGGCTAAACATCGCAAAAGCATCGCAGTTCATATCCTGGTATTCCCATTGAATAACAAATGTATTGGCCTTATAAAAGCTCATCGGCCCATTTAATTTTGGCGAACGAAATGCTTTAAACCATAATTGATCTCCCTTCATGAAAACTTCAATCTTGCCAAACCATTTATCCTCATAAATGCCTATATAATCAGAAACATTAACTTTTGTGTTTTTTGCATTCGCTACGGTTTGCCAAACTTTAGTTACGACAGAATCTGCACTGCTGTTTCTCGATTGCATCATTTTGCTATACTTATCGACCCAGGCATAATCATCCAATCCTAAATAGCTGTCGATAATGGTTTGCTGAACAGCACTGAAAAGATAGCCACCGTCACTTTCGGTATTGGTTAAAATAACAACACCTAATTTCAGATCAGGAATCAAGCTAACGGTCGTCAGCATACCGGGCAAGCCACCGGTATGCGATACCTGTAGATTGCCTTTTGTATCGCCCAGGAACCAACCTAAACCATAGCCGCTAAAGTGTTGGTTATAACGGGGACTAGGGTTTACATCCATTACGGCGTGAATGGTCCACATTTCTTTTTGTCTTGCTTCGCTGAATAGTTTCTTGTCTAATTTAGTTCCATACTTGCCCTTGTTAAGCTGAAGGATCATCCATTTGCTCATGTCATCTACATTAGAGACAATGCCACCAGCTGCACCATTGATCATATCCTGAAATGTACCAATCGTTCTAATCGTACCGGTTTCGGCTGAATGGGGTGTAGCCATATTTGTTTTGTCATTTATAGCATTTTGTGATGAAAAGGAATTGGTCATTTGCAAGGGATCAAGAATTCTTGATTGAATAAATTTTTCCCAGGTCATGCCACTTACTCTTGCTATCAATTCACCTGCTATAGTGTAGAGCTGGTTGTCATAGTCCCACTGAGTTCTGAAATTGGATATTGGTTTGAAGTGTTGGAAAATGGTCAGTTTGTCTTTGATCGTAAAGTCTGTGCCGTCCGGAAAATCCATCAGGTCGCCAGCTCCCAGGCCTAAGCCACTCCTGTGGCACAGAAGGTCTTCGATCAAAAAATTCTCCGTTACATAATCGTTGTACATTTTAAATTCTGGCAGGTAAGTTCTCACCTTATCAGTCCAGTTCAGTTTTCCTTCATCAATCAAAATAGATAAAGCAGCGGTAGTAAAAGCTTTGCTGTTAGAAGCTATCTGGAAGTTAGTATGTTCATCAACAGGAAGTTTCGTAGTTATTGATCTTACCCCGTAACCCTTTTCATGAATTATCTTTCCATCTTTCACAACGGCTACCGCAACACCCGCTACATTGAATTTTTTTATGGCATTTTGCACCAATGAATCGATTTGTTTGGAAGATAACTGGGCAAAAACATTTGTACTTAATAATGTCAGGTAAAGGAGTAAAGTCTGTTTCATCATTTGATTAGTTAATAGATTATGTTGAACCTGCATCCAACAGTTTGCGGCTTGACGTAGTGATGAATTCTTAGCATAATGGTTAATTGAAGAAATGCTCATGAACCTACTGCAAAACTAATAAACGAAGCACTGCATTTGCTATTTCTTTTAACCCCATGTTATCGGTAGTTTTCTCTATCTTGATAGTCAAAGTACTAATGCAAAGGAGGTCCAATAATTTCTATTTGGTATTCAGCAGATTTTGCCATAAGCTGTGCTTTGAGTTGCTCAGTTAGAGGCCCAAGTCTTTCTGGTAATGAATCTGTTGTAGCCGGCCTAGAGATGGCTTTTACAAAATTTTCAAAATCATGTCCGCTAGTAATGGTGATCCACCTTCCTCCTTTCTCGGACTCGACTCGATACTGATGGGGGATTCCTTTAGGCGCTAAAATTGTTTCTCCAGTTTTTAGTCTATGTTCAATGGAGTCTATTACAAAAAGAAAATCACCTTCTAAAACAATGAATATTTCGTCTTCCGTATGGTGGATATGCAATGGTGAGGAGTCTTCATAGTAAGCCTCATGTTCGAGTACTGAGAATTCGTCAGAATTGTTGTCACCTGATACTCTAATTTTAACAAGAGTATCTAAAAACCAATAGCCTTCTGATGTTTTCATTACTGTATATTCTTTTTAGGTTTAAATAAAATTACCGTTAACGGTTTGGCATTGCCCAAGGCGGGGATTTTTAGCACAAAAGTACAACAGAAGATCAAATGTTGAACCTTGAACAAATGACCAATAGAAACCGTTAAGTCCCGCTTTTGGCAAGACCTTATGAGCAGAAGTTTTTATAATTTTAATTTACACCTATAGATTTTGCTCAAACCATTTTCGCTTCCTGTGAGGGTTTCCAGATATTGTTTTATGTTTTTGAATTTTTGAGGTATAAGCTTGGCTCTTTTACTGGTAAAGTATAATGTATTTGTTTTGTAGTCATAGAAGGGGCAGTATTCCATATACTTGGTGTTGATGATATTACCTAAATTTTTTGCAGGACTCCATTCTTCTTTTTCGTTTTTTCTGGAAATGTACAAATCACCACTACCAAGGCCGTCATTTGAATTGTATTTGGTGTAGATGATAAAATTTTCGTCTTTGGAAATGAATGCATTAAACTCATATCCGTCGCTATTGATGTTGTTGTCTAATAATATTGGCTTGGAATACTCTACTCCATCCCATTTGCTGTAATAAATATCATCTTTTCCCAATCCCGATTTTGCTTCCATGGTGAAATACAAATTACCATTGTCTGCAAGTGTTGGATAAAATTCGTCATTATTAGAATTAACAGGACTGCCTAAATTTATTGGTTTTGACCAATCACTATTCTTATTTTTTCTTTCTACATACCAAATGTCAAAATCTTTTTTTACGGTACTTTTTTCATTTAAAGGTCGATCGGATGCAAAATAAAGTCTTTTGCCATCGTAGGACAGAAATGGTTCAAGATATGAATAGCCATCACAAAACGGAAGCAAAATTGGATTCTCCCACTTTTCATTTTTCACAAACACGATTTGTGATAACTCCTGATTAGGGCTTTGGATTGTAAAATAAATTTCTTCAGATAAAATACAAAAATCACGAATGCTGTAATATTTGTTCAATTTTGTAGAAACAAGTTTAACTTCTTGTCCAAATGATTTTGAAATTAAGAGTGTAAGTATAATAGCAAATATTGTTCTCATAGAAGTATTTTTTTATTTCAATTTGTCAAGTGGTTCGTTTTTAAATTTCTGCTAAAGTTTCGCGGGTTAGAGGCTGGCTTGCTGTCTGACCTCAGACGAGTCGTGTCAAGTTTGCATGCACTTTTTCTGAAATGATTAAAAGTTGAAGTCGTGTCTCTAATTATTCTCACTTTTAAGGTAGCTTTTTTACTCGGTGTATTTTAAAAATAATTTATTCCATCCTCTTATTGTGCCAATGAAATGAAAAAATATTAATCCCAGACGAACCATTGGTAGTGGAATGCTTGTTGGAACTATTAAACTTTGAGCTCTCATTCTTGCCGTAAAATAGCCCATCTTCAAAAAATGAAGTGCTCCTTTTTCATCATAATCTTTGTCTAATGTAAGTCCCCCAATACACTGAAAAAGTGTTTCAAAGTCAAGTCGGGGTTTATATTCAACAACACAATCCAAAACTTCTGGTTTGTTATTGTAGGCAATGTGTGCTTTGCCTTTAGGAACTGTTAATGTTTCACCTGATTGGGCAAATATTTCTTTACCCTCTAATACCAAACGAATTTCGCCTGACTTGATGTGAAATATTTCGTCTTGATTGGGATGAATGTGTTCAAGAGGAACATATCCTTTCGGCTGAACAGTCCACTGCATAGTAAATTATTCCTCGGTTGAAGCGATGCAACGAAATGTTTCACCTGTAATGGGGTTGGTAAATCCCTTGTAAATATCTGTCGCCATAATGGTGATTTATTTAGTTAATGTTTATTTAAGAAATAACGTTTTTCAATTTCAAATTTACAGATTCAGTTCAAAGTTAGCACTGTCCCCAAAGCCTGCCGCTAACGATTGTATTTACGATTGTGCTGCCCTGTCGAACCTTGTGTTTGGGGTTTGGGCGGCATGGACGCAAATACGTTTTTCGATCCAGTATATTTTTCAATGATGTATAAAATTTAAATTAATAATACGCTGTCTATTAATTTGCCTCCAACCAGTTTTTAACACCAATTCGAGATTTTTGAAGAATTTCATCAAACCCTTGTGCATATTGGCTATCACTTCGTTTTACAGGCGTTATATCTAAAACTTGTTGAAGCCTTACCATGTTTGGTCGAAATTCTGCAGCACTATCTTTAAATTGCGTCTCCAGTATATGACACAAGATTGCAATATTTGTAGAACCCAAGAAGAAATTATCAGGGTTTTTAATAGATTCTTGAGCGACAGCAGTTACATAAGTAATGCTGTTTTTGACAGGTATAGTGAATTTTTCAGGATGTTCTAATATAATAGCATCTAAAAATCCATACGCATTGAAAATATCACCAATGTCTTTTCTTTCCAAAATCCGTATCAAGTCTGTTTCCCAGTATTCATATGATTTTATTTTAGCGACTGCTGCCTTGCGAATTTCGTCATTTTCATCTTTATCCCTGACCTTATCCATAACTGTGTAGGATAGTAGTCGTGTTATTGTTGTGTCGTTATGTGTAGTAATAAAATCCATCGAGGTTTGAAAATACCATGACCTATCACCTCCATACTTGCGAATTTCCTCCTGTCTGGCTTCTCGCACGGCTATCTTGTGTTCTATTTGATTTCGCACCCAACCCAAAAATATACCTAACACCATTAAAGCGGCTAATCCAAAGGCAATCGCCATAGGAGTTTTATAGAAATGAGGTGAAACACGAGCTTTTAATTCTGTATTTATAAGAAAGAAACAGGATATGAACATCAATAAAGGTATCCATATTTGTCCGATACGCTTTACCGACAAACGGAAAAAATCCGGAAAATCTCGATACCATCCTGATTCGAAGAAAGAGGAATTAAAAATTGTCACCACCATACATAACCATCCGATGCCTACCAATAAATTACTTGTCTTACCGTGCGGAGATACCCAATCAAAACCGCCTTTCCACCAAATAGAAAGAGTTAAAATCAAGCTGGAGATTGTGAAGCCAATGACCACAAATTGAAGCATCATACCAAGTGCCATCCCATCTTCACCCCTGTGTGGCTTTGAAAAATAACCACTGATAAGAGTTATCCCGAAAAAAAACAGAAGCGTTAATGCGAAAGAAATATATGTCATTGTATTTGTATTATTTAAAAAACTAAAAATGCCCTACCAATGTGTTTTCATGGTAGTATAAGTCTCGTTTGAGTTAGTCATTGTCAAGACTAAAGGAAAACATTTTATAACCGTGACAACATGTAAATATATGGCAATTGAGTAAAATACTAAAGAGGTGAAATTTTATATTATAATGTGTGGTAACTTTGAAATTTAATACTGGGTGCATTTCAAAGTTTCGCATTGATGTCTGAAAGCGCTGAAAGTTCTTGCCACTAACAGCATGGACGTTGCGCCGCCGTGCGTTGGATTTGCGGGTGGGCTTCGGCGGCATAGGCGTTCCATACATTGTTAGTCATATTTGTTTTATGTTTGAAACAAAGATATAATAATCAGCAAGGTTGTATGCTTTATATAATGATGCTTCATCAAAACTTGTAGTATATTGAACAGTACCTTGATTTAGGGTGTGTCCTTGAGGAAAGTGAATCGTAGTGATTAAATTGTAGATTTTATATTCATTGTTCTTTATTTGTTTTAAATATGGCAATCTTACTAAGCATTTCTTATCTAAGGCAATTACCATTATATATAAATAATAAATTATTGTAGTTGTTAGAACGAGCATGGCTGCACCCAAAATCGTTAAGAATAAGGCATTTAAAGCCCAGTCAAGTTTCTTCTCTATATACAGTGCACCAAAAAATATTACACCAATAATTGATAATCCAAAAAAAAATAACGAAGCTCTGATTAAAGTCATGTAAATTATTCCTCGAAATATTTGTTTTTCTTTAAGCATTAACTTCCAATCTCTTTCAAGATGCGTGCACTGTTCAATTACATGTTCAAATCCATTACACCAATTACACTTTGATTATATTCTATTTTTCATTTCACCGAGTTGGTTTTCATCTGGCACAAATTCACATTTAAACAATCGGTATTCTTGCCAAGACTGCACCTGGCCACTAGGATAAGAATGCCCCGAATTAAAAATATGGCGAAGTTCTATTACTATTTTTTTCATTTTTTATTTTTTTAGAATAGTGACTAACGTTTAACTGGTTAATGAAGTTGGCGATTTCGGATCACTTCACCTTCAACCAAGCACAAACTTTGATAGAAGCACATAGCTTGATTTAACCACAGAACCGCCACTTTTGGGTAGTTGCTGTAAGCGGTTAATGTTTCAATTTCCATATCGGTTATCCATTTTTCTTTTTTCAGACTTTTAGGCTTGCTTCAATGAGACGTTTCAATTCCTATAATTCTTTGCGTACCTGTCTTTTTGCCATTGGAACCATCATTAAATTCAACCATTTGTAAATACCCTTGAGTTGATTATCGGAATATCGTGTTACTAATGTTGAGCCTTGTTCTTCAACTAATTTCCAGCCACCAGTAATCGGAAAAGGACTTGTGGTCGGTTTCCAAGTAAAGGAATAAGGCGGGTTCCATGAAGTGATAACGCCACCGATGTCCATTTTCATTCCTGCAAATGTTTCAATCCAGTCATACTCAAACCCCACACCATAAGGGCCGTCAGTTTTCCAACCGACCTTTTTCATATTCTTATGCCATTTAGCTGTATTCTGAAAGTCCGTGATGTATGAAAATACTGCTGAGATAGGTGCATCAACCTGCACGCAATCTTCCATGTGTAGCGTGTGATTTTTATTCATTTTATTTATTTGATCATTATTTCTTGAATACGGGGGTGTTGGTTTAACATGACCGCTAACGGTTAGGTACTTGTGACGTGCCGCAATTGTTCTGATGCCAAAAGTAAAAACTTCTGTCTTTTAGCGGCATGATCGCAAGTACAATGTTAGATGCGGTTATAATTTCTTACATCATTTGACAAGAAAGCTCAATTATTCAGACTTATAATAGCCCTGTAAATTATTTTCATCCCAGAATTTAGTTGCTTCAATATGTCCTCTATTGACTGCAGTTTTAATTAATTTGGCAGCCTTGTTTTTATCTTTTTTCACCCCATTGCCTAAGAAATATAATTTACCAGCTTCAAAAGCAGCGGAAGATTCTAGATCAATTCCATTATTATTTTGAAGGCACATTTCAAACCAATATAATGCAGCTTTATAATCAACTTTAAGATCACATCGCCCAGATCTATGCATTTCGCCAAGATGAAATTGTGCACCACGATCTCCTGCTTTTGCACATAAAGTATACTTTTCAATAGCTATTTTGCAATTTTTTTCTACCACTTCATAAACCCCCAGTTCATACATCCCAGCTAATTTATGCTCCGCATCAATAAGTCCATAAGATGCTGCTTTAGAGAATAAGTTATATGCTTCCTTTTGGTTTTCATTCACACCACTTCCAAATTCGTAGCATATCCCAAGCTCATAAATACACAATGTATCATTTAGGTCAGCCCCAATTTTAAAATATTTGTAAGCAGCTTTTACGTTATAATTTGTGCCTTCACCAAGTCTATACATATCAGCCACCTTGTAAATTGCTTTAGGATATAATTGATCAGCACTCTTTTTAAACCAGCTGAAAGCGGAATTATGGTCTCTTCTACCAAGCCTACCATCATAGTAAATTTTTCCTATAGTGTACTGAACATCGCAGTTTTTATTTATTGGAGATTTTTCTAACCATAAAATTGCCTTTTTATAATTAGTTTGAACTTCACTTGTCCCTTTTAAATACAGAATACCTAATTCATATTGTGCTATTGAATCACCTTGATTCCCCTTCTGTATCAAATCGTTGATGTAATCTTGTGAATAAAGTGCTGAGAATTTACATATTATTGTAAATAAAAGTACAAATTTGTTTTTTAAATAAAAAATTATCATTTTTTCGTGAATTGTGGTAATCATACAAGTTTAATCGTTATTCAAATATTATACAAGGGAAGATAAATAAATAGTTCAAAGTTAATTCAATCGCATCTAACGGTTAGAGATTAAAGCAGTGGCCTTTACTCGATCACCTATGGCGAAGATACAAAACCAAATACTCAGAGAACACCCTATTTTACCAAAAGCGAAGATTTCTGCAGTCCATTGCTTCAATCTTTTGTTATGGGAGGTATCATTCAAAGTCCCGCTTAGTGAGTTCGGATTGTCTTATTATTGAATGTAATGTTCCAATTTTAATTTCCTTATGCATTGGAACTGGAACTGTTATTGATGAATCCTCTGTTAGTCTTTGCATTATAACATGGCTTCCTTTTTGTCTAACTTTAATAAAACCATGCTTTGAAAAATTAAACAGATGTCCTTACCGGATAATGTTTTCATTAAAAATCAGATATTAACTGTAACTCTTGAAATTTGCAATTCGTTATGCAATCTTCTAGATATTTCATTTTCGGATGCAGTCTCATAGAATAATTCAAGTGCTTCTATAAGATTTGATTTTGCGTCATCAGGGGTTTCACCTTGACTGGCAATATCTAATTCAGGACAAAGAGAAATGTACATATTGTCCTCTTTTTCTATCACTGCTGTTAATTCAATTTTCCTGTTCATTAAGCAAATTTAAGTATTTTTTGATATCTCCCATAACGGGTAGAGATTGAAGCCGTGGTCTTTTTGCTCGAACTCCCAAAGCGAAGATATAAATATCTTGAATCCGAGAACACCCTATTATTGCCAAATGCGAAGAACTCTACTGGTCATTGCTTCAATCTGAGCTTATGGGTTTGATCTTTTTAAGCTCCATTTAAATGAAACTCTTTCCTTAGTATTTCTAGTAATTTAGCACCCGTGACTTGTTCTATTTTGCTATCCTCTGATCAGTTGAAAATACAAATTACGAAGAATAAGATTACGATTTTTTTCTTGTTTAATTTCTTGCGTTTAATCTTATGTTAGCCGCATGGGTAACTCTCGCCATGAAGTTCTGCCGTTTAAAGTTTACTAATTCTCGTTGTTCAAGCGATTATTTTCATGTCAGAAATAAAATGGCAATGGCTCTTAGCAATTTCTTCAAGAGGACTGTTAGCGAATTTGTCATCAAGAGGAATGGATTTTAGTTCGTTCAAGTTTCCTGGTCTGAATGACTCGTCTGAAATGGGAATATTCAAGTCAGCATAAATTTTTTTGTAGTCGTAAATTCTAATTCTACTTTGCGGTTGAATGGAATTGTCGATCCATTTCCATTGCTTGTCAGAGAACTGAAGGAAGTTGTAAATATTGATTGATTTGTCAAAGTGCGCGAAGTGGTCTGACATGTCAATAAAGTGTGACATTACACCGCCTTTCTTTTTTACAACTCGTCTAAAATCTTTCAGAATCGGAATTAAAATTTCCGGGTAAATATGTTCAAATGTGTTGTTGGAATTTACCAGGTCAATTGAATCATCAGGTAATGAAAGTTTCCTCGCATCCTCAATGAGGTAAGTGATATTCAACTTTTGCAGCACTTCGTCCAAAGTGAATTTCTCATAGTCCGCAAGAATATTTGTAATGATATTGAACCTGTCAGAAAGAAAGTCAATGTAACTTATTAATTGACCTGACTTGTTACACTCTACAAATTTTTGCAAAGTTGTATGCAGTCTTTCTTTTGATGTCAGGAATGAAATATCAACCGAATATATTTTATCAGCGCCTACTAAAAAGAAACTTATAGGCACAATCGGATACCATCCTGTTCCAATCTCTAAACAAGTTGCAGGAATTGAATTATAGGAATACTTCTGAAAACCTTTAAGGTGGTCTCTCGCATGTCCAAGCCGGTCATAGAAATACTCATCCGAAAGATATACCCCTTTGGTTACATACTTCTGAAAGATGTAATTGATTTTATGACTAAACGGTAAATAGGAAATTATTTTCTGAACTATGGCTTTAAGTTTCCACTTTTTCATCTCTGTTTTATTTGTCAGTTGGGTTATATTCTGTTGTTAAAGCGCTGTGCACACCTATTAGAGGACGAGGTAGTGGCCTCTTTCTCGATGACCCAATGCGAAGATACAAAAGCTAAAAGATTAGAAAACACCCTGATTTACTAGGAGCGAAGAATTCTATTGGCCATTGTTTCAATCTGATGTTATGGACTGTATCATTCAAAGTCTCGCCTGGTGAGTTTTGCCTGCCGTATTTTAAAATGTAAAGTCCCTATTTTAATTTTTATGTGCATAGGCACAGGGAAAGTTATTGTTGAATTTTCTGTGTGCTTTTACATGATAACATAGCTTCCTTTTTGTCTCACATTCATAAAAGCCCTATTTAGATAATATTAGCCAGACTTACTTACCGGATAGGGTTTTCGCTTAAGCCTAGATATTTACTGTCACCCGAGAGATTTGCAATTCATTGTGCAACCTTCTGGTTATTTCAGTTTCAGATGCAGTCTCATAGAATAATTCAATGGCTTCTACAAGATTAGCTTTTGCTTCCTCAGAAGTCTCACCTTGGCTGGCAATGTCTAATTCAGGACAAAGTGAAATATACATATTGTCTTCCTTTTCTACTACCGCCGTTAGTTCGATACTTCTATTCATAATACAAATTTATGGTATTTTTTTTGACATATCGCTTAACGGTCAAGTACTTACGTCGTGCCGCGGTTAACCATAAATCAAAAGTAAGCAATGGTTTTTATTAAAATGCCAAAAGTGAAACTTGATACTATGCAGCGGCATAATCGCAAGTACTGTCTTAGCGACTCGTACTTCACTGCAAATATATTATTTAGACCAAAAAATATCTGCTGCCTTTTGGTCAGGGTCAAAATAACGAATTTCGATTATTCTCTGATTTACCCAACGATATATAACTATACGTTTGGTTTCAAATACTCTGCCATCAGGTTTTGTAAAGCGCTCATTAACTATTGTAAAAACATGATCATTCCCAATTGCATGGTCAACCTGGCCCAATACTTCTGCTTTCGATGTTTCTTTGTAAATCCTATCTATTAAATTTTGTTTTACTTCAACTTTACCATTATATATTCCCGAATGAGGATTCGAACCTGGAGCGTACATGATAATGTCATCAGACCAATATTCCATGGCAGAATTACCATCGCCTCGTACCCATGCAGACACATAAGCTTCGTGTAGTTTTGCAACATCTTGTCGTGCATCTTTTTCAATTTGTGATGTATTTGTTTGCATAATATTTTTATTAAGATTGCTTCTGCTTGAATTGTCAATTTTTGTGTGACAAGAGTAAAAGATTAACATCAGACTGACTGTTGAAAATATCCTAAAGTATGTCATTGTCTATATTTTGCATGACCGCTAACGGCCAGGTACTTGCGACGTGCCGCTACTTCTGTTTAAGTTAAGAGAAACATATAAATTTTTTATAAAATGCTAAACATGAAAATTTATGTTGCTTGGCGGCGTTATTGCAAGTACAATGTTAGTGGATGGCTTTTATTTCACTAGTTGTTTTTTCATTGCAGCTTGGACAAATTGATTAAGGCTTATTCCTTCTTTGGTTGCTTTGATGTAAGCTAACTCATGAAGTTTGGGGTCAATTCTTACATTAAAAGATCCTTTAAATGATTTATTAACATTCTTCCCTGTTTCTTCACACAAGGCTTTATAGTCCAATACAGCTTCTTTAAATGATTTTTTTAGTTCTTTCACTGAAGATCCTTCGAAAGTTACTAAATCATTAATTCCTTCAAGCTTTCCAAAAAATGTTTCATCAACCGAAGAAAAGTGAACAGATCCAATAACATCCTCAAACACTAATCTATCAATCATAATAATTTATTTTGTTCTAAATGCGATAATATAAGTTTGATTTGGTAATCTTTTAATTCATTTCCAGGGTGAGGTTTATGTAATCTAATTAATAATTTTTTACTATCGTTATAAAATGCTACTCGAGATCCACTGGTCTTCCCTGTTTTAACTTCTTTATATCCTAGCTTGGAGAGCACAAAGTTCAATTCAGCATAAGTTATTGTCCCTGAACCGTTTATTATACGGTTGAGTATTTTATCTAATTTACTCACCTAGCAAAAATACAACATTATAACATTTGCAACTGATATTTAGTTCCAATTTAAGCTACCCACTATGGTCAGATCTTGAAGCAGCGGCCTTTTACTCGATCTGCTAAGCGAAGATACAAAAGCTAAAAGATCAGAGAACACCGTATTCTACCACAAGTGAAGATTTCCGAAAACTATTGCTTCAATCTGAGCTTATGGGTTTGATCTTTTTAAGCTCCATTTAAATGAAACTCGTTCCTTAGTATTTCTAGTAATTTAGCATTTACCTCCCTATATTTTTTTATGTGCGTTTGGCGGGTCGAAGTAAGATTATTTCCGAGAAAATAGGATAAAATTCTCACCATACTTTTCCGATCAATTTTTTCAGGTTCATTTAAAATAAAGGAAACAACTTCATTGTTTTTTTCATAGTTCATAACTCCTTCGAAAATTGTTTTATCATCTTTTTTCATTTCAGCGTCAAAGTTATAATCATAAAGTTGAATTATTAATGGAGTTATATATTCCATTCTGGTTTTATCCTCTAGTTCTTGTCTATCGTAAACATTTTTTATTGCAACCGTTAAATCTCCCGTCAAGGTCTGGAATTCTTCATTTTTGAAATATCGTAATGAACCAGAATTTCTAAGTTGCTCTAAAATTATGGTACGGGGTTCAAAAAGTGAAGGGGAACGAAAACTAATTCCGTATTCAAAATGTAGAGCAAATTCTTTAGGAAGATTGGTGAGGCTGCTATCTCGAAAATAGCTTATCATATATTTTAAGGCAGCTTCCTGCTTTAACCTGTTTTGAACCCTTATCTCTGCCGTAATTGAATCATTTTTAAGTTCCTGGTAAAAACTTTTTGCCAATTCCTTGGATCTGTCGCTTTCAATTTTATGTTCCAATTGATACTCGGCTAAGAAGCCGCAGAACACCGCAAGGAATAGCATTAAAAATTCCCAGAAATAAGACTTCCAGTTTTTCTTTCCTTCGTGGTGGGCATGACGATGTACTTCCATATTTTCTTTTTCTAGATTGTTGTTTAAAGTTTCAGCATCTTTAGTGGGAACAATTTCTTCTGAAGAACTTTCAGATTGAGTCGTATCTAATTTATCAATAGGTTTTTCGTCTGTATTTTCTGCCATTTAGTTTTGTTTGATTAAGTTATTAAAATGTTTGGCCGCATGACTCATAACAGTTAGATATTGAAGAATGTGCCTTATACTCGATCTCTTAAAGCGAAGATACAAAAGCTAAAAGATCTGAGGATCAGCTATCTTAATAAAGGCAAAACATTTTTTAAATCCATTGCTTCAATCTGATGTTAAGGCCAACTATTCATTAATTTTTGTTTCAGCTCTAAGTCTGTATTCATTCCTGGTAATTGAATCAACTCTTCAAACTAATATAACTCTCCCAGATCCTTTTCCTTTAGTTTAAGAAATTCAGCTACTTCCTGCCGGGTTACCAGATCTGATTTGGATTTACCAAATTTCAACTTAATCCTTTGCATGAGTTTTTGACAATACCGAAGGCTCTTGCCGGTGAGTTGTTTGAGATCTTTGGGATACACAATTAATCGATTACCTGAATTCATAGTATCATGATTTAATAATTTTTAAAAAAATCATTAGCGATGATTTTAGAATTTATACTGAGTGGTTCTGCGTTCTCATGGCAGTCTTCCAACCATCTTTTTTCTTAGGTTGAAAATATTTGTTTAAACGTACAATCTTCAGATTTAGTTGTTTTTGATCATGTTGTTCAAACGAACGTAGCGATTCATTCGACGAACGCGTGTGAAAATATTTTTTATTTATTTTTCTATAACACTTCACTAAGGTTATTTTAAGATTTCCAGTTGTCGTCGGAATTTGTCGACTTATGGTCGGCTTATGGTCGGCTTTGAGTCGGAGTATCCCCTACTTATTATTTAATGCTTTGAGGAATAATTGCGAATAAAAAATTCAAAAACGAATATTCTGCACGATAGCGCAGAAAACTTACATTATAATCTTTTGGTGTATAAAAAAGTCTTTTGGTGTATGATTGCGCACCGCTCATGATATTTCTTTCTTGGATTGCGTTTTTAAAGGGACAGTGCTGATTTATTTTTTAACAGCGCGCATAAAAAATAAATGGCCACATTTTTTTCACCCTTTAAATTTTATACCTTATGCCTCGACAAAAAAGTTTTGTAAAAATCAAAGGCACGATCGATGATCTGTGCTTTTATGAATCCATTCACGGACACATGGTTCGCAAAAAAGGTGGCATCACCAAAGAAAGAATTAATTCAGATCCTGCCTTCCAACGTACACGGGAGAATATGTCGGAATTCCGGGAAGCCTCGCAAGCGGGTAAGTTAATCCGCCATGCCTTCAAAAGCATGTATCACAGCTTATCCGATGCCGGACTAATTGCAAGACTCGTGAAAATTCTTTCCTTCATTCAAAAACTGGATCAGGTGAGTGATCGCGGTTTGCGATTGGTAAAAAATGGAATCGAAAGCGCTGAAGGAAAGAAGGCCCTGCTCCGCTTTAACTTCAACAGCTCGGCCATTCTTGAACAGGTTCTTTCAAGTCCTGTGGTGGCCGATACGATCACGGGCGAATTAAAAATCAATGGAGTCAACCCGGAGGTGGCTATTCAAAAAGTAGCGGGTGCAAGCCATTGCATTCTGGAATCGGCCTGAGCCAGAATTAATTTCGAAACCGGAGAGACTAGTTTTTCGAAGAGCAATCCGTACAAACTGGAACTTAAGAATGATCTGGTGGATATTAGCTTAACCCCTGTGAATCCTCCTTCCACGGGAACGGGTGTATTGTTCATCCTGATCAAGGTTGGCTTTATCCAGGAGGTGAATGGCAAGGACTACTCTTTGAATTCCGGAGCGCAGACAGCGCTTCAGATTGTCTCGGTTTCGTAAATCAATGTAATGCATATGAGACCACAGCTAGTATTAAAGCTAAAGCGCTTATACCATGCAGAGGGAGTCAATGGAGTCTTGAGCGTATTTAATCAGGAGATCTGTAAGTGTATTGAACTTCCCTGGTTAGGCAATCAATGCTCCATCTCTTGCATTCCCGAAGGGGAATATGCGTTGGTTATACACTGGAATAGAAAGTTTGGCAGAGTGTTGCAGTTCGTACAAGTTCCTCAGCGAACCCACATACTCATTCATCCTGCCAATGAAGCCCTTCGAGAGTTACGCGGTTGCATTGCACCCGTAATGAGTTGGACAGGCCCGGGTAAGGGCATACAGTCCATAAGAGCCATGCAACAACTGATGAAGATAGTGGACTACTATCTTTTAAAATCGGCGGAATTGTCCATTCAAATTACCAGTTCGCACTCTGGATAAACTAAAAAATAATTGAACTATGAAAAAGAAAAGTATTCAGACTTCAACGGAAGTCAGTCCATTAAGTTTTTTGGATCGCCTGAGCTCACCCACCCCAAAGTTTTTTAAGAAGTTAAGAAATGTTGGATTGATTCTGGCCGCCATCAGTGGCAGTATTCTTTCTGCCCCTATAAGTCTGCCGGCCACAGTGATTAGCACTGCCGGCTATTTACTGGTGGCCAGTGGCGTATTATCGGCGGTAAGCCAATCTACGCTTAAAGTTGATCCATAACGAAACTTACCTGGATCGGTTGGCCTTCTGCGTTGGCACTCTAATCAGTATTTCGCAGGCCTTTTTGGTAGAGGAGTTGGTGAAGACGATATTGCTTTCCGTAATCGGCACAGCAAGTTCTTATCTGACTACCCTACTGATTAAAAAAATGTTAGAACACCGAAGAAAGAATTAAGGATGTCTAACCGTAGTTCAGCCCGTGAGTCTTATTAACGGGCTGAATTTTTTTATAGATCTAAAAGCTAGTTGAGTTGTTGTGAAAATGTATGAGATACTTTAGGTTTATTCGATTTATTTGCTCTCTTCATCTTAGAACTAAGCACCTCCCCACCTTTTGACTTTTAAGGATAAATGGAATCTTAGATTAGGTAATTTAATTGTTTAAGTAGATGGGTGATAACGGTTAGAGATTGAAGCAGTGGCCTTTTACTCGAGCTCCCAAAGCGAAGATA
>CAZHNF010000040.1:0-24988 GCA_964533625.1 uncultured Saprospiraceae bacterium
AAATGATAACAAACTGTCTCAGCTACTACAGCCTTTGCTACGGAACTTATTCCATAGAAGGACTTTTATCCGAAGTACGGAGTAAGGGTTATTCAACTTTTGCCATAACCGATATCAACAATACTTCAGCCTGTCTGGATGTGATCCGATTAAGCAAAGATTATGGATTAAAGCCAGTAGTGGGAATTGATTTTCGCAATGGCATAACACAGAAATACGTTGGACTCGCGAGAAACAATATGGGATTTCGCGAATTGAATGAACATCTAACCAAGCACCTGCATTCGGGTGAAAATTTTGAAGACACGGCACCGGAATTTCATAACGCCTATATCATATATCCTGCGGAATCCTATCGCGGCTGGCCATTGCGCGACAATGAATTCCTTGGCATACCCATCCGCATGTTGTCAAGACTGGCTTTTCTTCCAGCTTTACACCAACACAAATCGAGATGGGTAGCCATGCAGGAAACTGTTTTCGCCAATAAAAAACACTACAATGCACATCGATTATTACGCGCCATCGACTGCAATGTATTGCTCAGCAAATTAACGCCAGATCAACAAGCACAACACTTCGAACCCATGCTCTCCTTTGCAGAAATGCGAAAAGCTTATGTAGAATTTCCACACATCATTGACAACACCCAGGGATTACTGGCGGACTGTCATATTCATTTTGAATTTGGTAAACTCGCCAACAAAAATCTGCGTTACTACACCACTCACGCTGCCAGCGACCTGCGATTGTTACGCAAACTTTGTGAAGAAGGACTTCCCTATCGCTATCCAAAACCAACACCAGATGTTCATCGTCGATTAGAAAAAGAACTCGATATCATCGGACAGATGAATTTTGCATCGTACTTTCTTATCAACTGGGATATTGTGCGCTATGCTCAACACAAAAATTACTACTACATCGGACGCGGTAGCGGCGCCAACAGCATGGTCGCTTATCTGTTGCGCATCACCGATGTTGATCCCATCGAACTGGAATTGTATTTTGAAAGATTCATCAATCAGTTTAGAAGTAATGCGCCGGATTTTGATTTAGATTTTTCATGGACAGACAGAGATGATATTACGCGTTACATTTTTGAAAGATTCGGACGACAACGCACTGCCTTGCTCGGTGCGTACAATACATTTCAACACGACGCGGTCATCCGCGAACTCGGAAAAGTATTTGGAATTCCCGCCGAAGAAATTGATCAACTGCAAAGACCCGATCGATATCCCAACATTGATTCGCTTGGAAAACTGGTATTAAAATACACTGAACTTATTAAAGGATATCCCAACCATTTGAGTATTCATTCCAGCGGAATAATCATTGCAGAAGAACCCATTAGCAGTTACTCAGCAACATTTCTTCCACCGAAAGGATTTCCAACGACGCAGTTCAGCATGCTCGAAGCAGAAGACATCGGTTTATTTAAATTTGATATTCTCAGTCAGCGCGGATTAGGAAAAATCAAAGACAGTCTCGAACTCATTGAGCAAAATAAAAAAGTAAAAATTGACATACACGATATACCGCGATTTAAAAACGATACCCTCGTTCGCGATCTGCTGCGACAAGGAAAAGCCATCGGATGTTTTTACATTGAGTCGCCCGCGATGCGCACGCTACTTACTAAATTACAAGCCGACGATTATCTGAGATTGGTGGCGGCAAGTTCCATCATTCGCCCCGGTGTATCGCGAAGCGGCATGATGCGTGCATACATCGATCGCTATCGAAATCCGGAATTAAGACGTAAAGCACGCGAAGCATTACCGGAACTCTATGACATCTTGCATGAAACCTACGGCGTTATGGTGTATCAGGAAGATGTCATTCGCGTAGCGCACGAATTTGCGGATCTCAGCCTTGCCGAAGCCGATTATCTGCGACGAGGAATGTCCTGGAAATTCAAACAACGCAATGAGTTTGGCCGGGTACGCAATAATTTTTTTGCCAATTGCAGAAAAAAAGGATACCACGATAAACTCATACAGGAAATCTGGATGCAGATTGAGAGTTTTGCGAATTACGCTTTCTCGAAAGGACATTCCGCGAGTTACGCCGTGGAAAGTTTTCAGGCCTTATTTCTCAAAGCCTATTATCCGCTGGAATATATGACGGCCACACTTAATAATGGCGGTGGATTCTACCGACCGAGTCTTTATGTGCACGAAGCAAAAATGCATGGCGGAGAAATCGAACTCCCTTGCATCAATACCAGTGAAGCACTTTGTGTAATACAGGGAAGAAAAATTTATCTCGGATTCAAATTCATATCCGAACTGGAAGATCCTTTGATCTATCGCATACTGGAAGACAGAATGAAGCACGGTGTGTATGCTGATCTCGCGGATTTCATGCGAAGAATTCATTTGGGAATAGAACAAGCGCGCCTCCTGATTCGTGCCGGAGCCTTTCGCTTTACCGGAAGATCCAAGAAAGAATTATTATGGGAAGTTCATAGCCTCATGCGTCCCCGCGAGGTAAAAACTTCTCATGAGATGTTGTTCATTCCTGAGACCAAGCAATGGAAATTGCCTCCACTTTATAACTCCCGATTGGAGCAGGCCTTTGATGAGATTGAATTACTTGGTTTTTCGCTTTGCTCACCTTTCGAATTGCTCACAGAACAACCGCAAGAAACACTGAGTGCTAAAGAACTTCCGGGATTACTCGGAAAAGATGTAAGTATAGCTGCTTCATTGGTCGTGGTGAAAACAACTTTCACTCATAAAGGAGACCGCATGGCTTTTGGCACTTTTCTGGATATGGACGGCGAATGGTTGGATACCGTGCACTTTCCACCTGCTTACAAAGCTTACCCATTCCGGGGTATTGGCTGTTATCTCATTAAGGGAAAGGTGATGGTAGAGCATGGCGCTTATAGTATTGATGTGGACAGCATTCAGCGATTGGAAACTATAGATCGGGAAAAGCATAATGAGAATGTAAATGAAAATATGAATACCCAACAGAATACAAATGCGAAATAAAAAACAAAAAAATATTAGTATAAAATCAACTTGATTCATTGATTGATGCCTCTTCAGTAAAAATTGACTGTAATTTTAAAATTGGAAATACAAATAATAGAATTTTAAAAAATATAATAATCCGTTAGAATTACAGATCTAATTCTTAAACGAAGGAAAAAGTCAATTAAACTGGAGTAATTAGCCCAACAGATAACTCAACAGCTTACTTTCCATAATTTTCAAATATAGAGTATTTTTACGCCTTTAAGAAAGAATAGAATGGCAGAAGTTATCAGAATGCCCCGGCTAAGCGATACCATGAAGGTCGGTGTAATAAGAACCTGGAATAAGAAAGTAGGCGATAAGGTTCAACCAGGTGATATCCTGGCAGAGGTGGAGACCGATAAGGCCACCATGGATCTGGAAGCCTTCCAGGAAGGAGTATTACTATACATTGCCATTGAATCGGGGGAGGTAGCCGTAGATGGGATTATTGCTATAATTGGCAAAGAAGGAGAAGACTTTAAACCCTTATTAGAGTCAGCTACATCCGGCCAAACACCTGCGGGTCCGCAAGTTGAAAAGTCCAATAAACAAATATCTGAAACCCCGTCTACCGTTGCAACAACTACATCCACAACTACAACAAATACACAAACGGATAGCAGAATTAAGGCTTCACCTTTAGCCAAATCAATGGCTAAAGAGGCAGGTCTTGACTTAAGGAGTATCAGCGGAACCGGAGAACAGGGTCGAATTACCAAGAAAGACATTGAAATCAGCTTGAGTACAGGCATTAAGAAATCAACAACAGGCGTATCGGTTCCAGCGATCAAAAGTCAAGGTGACACTGACGTACCGACCTCACAAATGAGGCAAACGATAGCGCAACGTCTATCAGAGAGCAAAAACAGTGCACCCCATTTCTATCTAACTATGGAAATCGACATGGATGCCTGTGTCGAAGCGCGAAACCAAATCAATAAAATATCAGAAACTAAAATTTCATTTAACGATATCATTATCAAAGCCTGTGCGGTTGCCCTTAAAAATAATCCAGCGGTCAATGTCTCCTGGTATGGCAACAAAATGACCTATCACAGTGATATACATATCGGCGTTGCAGTTGCCATTGAAGATGGTCTGGTGGTTCCCGTAGTGCGAAATGCAGATCAAAAAACATTGAGCCAAATTAATGCTGAAGTAGCGGATAAAGCTGTTCGTGCAAAAAATCGTAAACTAAGTCTTGATGAAATGCAGGGCAATACCTTTACTATCTCCAATCTTGGGATGTTCGAAATAGAAGAATTTACAGCAATAATAAATCCACCGGATTCCTGCATTCTTGCAGTAGGATCAATACTTAAAAAACCTGCGGTTAAAAATGATCAGATTGTCATATCCAACCGGATGAAAATTACTCTTTCCTGTGATCACCGATCGGTGGATGGGGCAACAGGAGCAAAATTTCTTCAATCTCTTAAAATGTTGTTGGAACAACCGATCAGTTTGATTTTGTAATATTTTCTACTTGCTTAGCAATATCGAACAGATAATCTTTTTTTATTGATTATACAATTTTCCCTTTAATTGCCGCGGCAACAGCTTCTGCCTTTGAATGGACATGCAATTTTTCATAAATATTTCGAATGTGAGTTCTAACTGTATCAAGACTTATAAAACATTTTTCGCCAATACGGCCGTAGCTCAGACCTTTAACAAGATATGAAAGAACTTCCTTTTCTCGTTCCGACAAATTAAAGTTCTCTTTGCTCGGTGGTTCATTCATTTTAACCATGCTGAGTACTTTAGAAGCTACTGAAGGACTCATTGGCGCTCCACCTTCATAGGTCTCCTTTATAAATTCAAGAAACCTTACCGGTGAAGTATTCTTTAATATATACCCGGAAGCTCCTGCATAAATAGATTGAAATATTTTTTCACTATCATCAAAAATTGTCTGCATCATGATTTTTAAATAAGGAAATTTTTCACGCAGAATTTTAACGGCATCAATTCCATTTAGTCCTGGCATTTGAATATCCATTAATACAACATCAGGATCTGAATCTTGTACATCTTTAATTAGATTGGAACAGTTTTCAATAGCACCAACACATTTAAATCCCTCACTTCCATTAATTAGTTGATAAAGACTATTGCGGAGACTTAAGTTATCCTCGAAGATCAATACCTTTATTTCCATAACACCAATATTAAATTGCCAATACCAAGCTAATCATAGTTCCGCTTCCAGGATTAGAATCAATCCACAAATTTGCACCGATTTCTACTGCCCTATTCTTCATATTGATCAATCCGTTACCACGAGAATATGTAGTTGAATCAAATCCTTTACCATCATCGCAAATGGTCATGATGAGTTTATCTTTTTCTCCTTTCAACAAAAACTTGGCATTTTTTGCATTGGAGTATTTGGCCATATTATTTGTAGCTTCTTTAAATATTAGATAGAGGTTTTTCCGCGTATCCATTGGAAGATTTATTCTTGAAATTTCATCATCAGCTTCAAACTCAAACTCAATATTCCTTGCCCCTAACAGCTGGTATGCAAATTCCCTCATGTGCATAACCACCTTTTCAAATAAATCGTTTTCGGGCTTTATACTCCACACAATATCTGACATTGCTTCTAACATTTTACGAGAACTTTCACCAATGGTCTCTAAAGCTGGAATATAATCCTTAGATTGAGATTGAGCCATTTGAGAAAACATGGATATACTACTCAGCGTACTGCCCACATCATCGTGAAGATCAATCGCTATTTTATTTCTTAGTTTTAACAATTTCACTTCTTGCCTCGATTGATAATTTATATAAATAAAATAAAAAAGAATAAGAAATAAAAATATCCCAATAATAAAATAATATTTAGTTTGTTTTTCTTTTTTCAACTCCAATTCCTGAATTTTCTTTTCTTTACTCAGTAATGCCAGTTGCTCTTGATTTCTTTCCACTTCAGCCTTATCTTTCTCATTTTGCAATTCCTGAATTCTTTTTTCATTGATTAAGTATTGAAGCTGTTGCTTGTTGAAAAGATTTAAAGTGAGCATTTTTTCGTTCTCAGTCTTTACCTTTTCTTTATCCGCATTTGCAATAATCAAAGAATCTTGTTTAGCTTTAATAAGCAAGGCATTTATTTTTTGCCTATTCTCCAGTATTGACTTTTCATTGGTCAATAGTTCAATTTCCTTATCTTTTCGCTCTGATTCATATTGCTCTTTAAGCAGAACTATTTGTTTTGCACTATTTTCATTTATCAGACTATCTCTATATTTAGAATATAACTTATTATATTTTAATGCTTGCTCGTAATTACCTGTTTCAGTCTCCAATTGTTCAAGGTTAGCGTATATATCCTCCAACAAGGCTTTAGCTCCAATTTCATGAGCTATTTTTAAGCCCAAGATGAGATGTTGTTTTGCATTATCAAATTCTTTAGTACATATATAAGCATTCCCCAATGCTTTTGACGTAAAAGCTATCTCATACCTATTTTCATTTTCCAAATTTATTTTTAGTGCATCCAGATAGTATTTTATTGCTTCTATAGGTAGACATTGATTTACCCATACATGACCAATACTTCTCAAACAGTTGGCCAAGGCTTTCTTATTACCTATTTCTTCATAAATACCTTTAGCCAGCATTAAATTATCTTTAGCCAAAGTAAACTCATCTAATCCTGTATAGGCTTCACCCAAATTATTATAGGTTGCAGCCAGAATAGACTTATTGCCATATTTCAAAGATTGATTATAATAATTTAATGCTTCGGTAAACTTTTTTTGTGCCAAATAGATATTACCAACATTCAAAAGCACAAGTCCAATTCCCATTTTATCTCCGAGCTCCTCTCTTAATTTTATAGAATGCAAGTAATTTGCTAAGGCCTCTGGATAATTACCAAGTTTTTTATATAACATGCCCATATTATTGTATAATGTGGCCAATTCTTTTTTATCCTCCAACTCAGTATTTAATTTCAATGCCACTTTGTAATGCGTTAGTGCCTCTATAAACTTAGATTTTTGTTCCAATAAACCAGCAAGTACAATATGGGATTTGGATAATTCAACATTATCCCCTAATGTTTTCCACATTTTCACTGATAATATCAGATAATCAATAGCACTATCGTTATTTCCCTGTGTTTTATAATTAAGTCCTATATAAAAGTAAGATTCAGCCATACCGAATGAATCGTTTATTTGCCTTCTCAACAAAAGTGCTTGTTGATGATATTTTAACCCCTCCACATAATTTTTCTCACTACCCAATATTCTTGCTAAATTAAAACATGCCGAAGCCCACTCTTTCTTAAAATTATACTTTTGAGCCAGAAATAAAGCTTCTTCTCCATATTTTTTAGACTCTGCAAAATTTGACAATTTCATAAAATATGAACTGATCGAGAGTAATGAATTAATCTTTTCCAATTCATTTGACGAATTTTTTAATTTATCAAGCATTGAATCCAGTGGCATGTTCTTTTGTGCTTGACAAATATTAGATACCATAATGCCAGAACTTAAAACCAAAATTCTAATTACTCCGGTAAAAACTAATACTAAATAATATTTCATGAGTAACAGATTTTATAAATATAAATTAAATATAATACTAAACCTATGAATTCAAACTTATATGCCATTCACAAATTTACAATACACCTATTTATATAGAGATCACATGTTCATGCGATTTCATTATGTAAATATACATAATCATGCGATTGCGAACCTTTCTATTCCCAGTTACTTTTGTAATTGATTTTACATATCAAATTATTAAGTTAAAATAAATATTTCAAAGAATTCTTTCAGTGTTCAAAATAACCATTATTAATTTTCAAATTTATTAAATTAGAATTTTGCAAACAAAGACAGCAAAGTTGTCTATTTATAAACTATATATTAGACTTACTAAAGACTAAAAATAAAATCTTACTTTTTATCAAGATTATTTTACTGATCCAAGTATATTATTAATAATTAAATTAAAATAAAATGAAAAAATTATTTACCATTCTAATCTCAACCTTATTATTTAGTGTTGTTCATTCACAGTACAATTCAACCCTTGTCAACAATCAAACAATTAATAAAACAATTGGAAAAATAGCTTCAGATGTCAACGATAACTTAGTTATAAGTGGAACGTTCGCAACTTCCATTACATTTGGAAGTTATACTTTAACCTCCAATGTACCTGTCAATGGAGTGCCTCTTCCCGTTTTCGTTGCTAGAAGATCATCTACAGGTTCATTTACATGGGCAAAATCATTTGAACCATTACCATTAACAGATAACACAACAAGTTACGTTTTGGCGTATGGTGTATATACAGATGCTTCAGGAAATGCTTTCTTGACAGGACAATTTAGAGGAAAGGTCCAATTTGATAATACTGTATTAAGCTCAACTAAAAATGGCTCAAGCTATACTGCTGATATGTTCACCATCAAAATTAATAATATCGGATCCGTACAATGGGTTAAACAAGAAGGCTCAAATTCAGTTTGTACCAATTTATTAGAGCAAGGTCAATCTGTGACAGGCGATAACAGTGGCAATGTATATGCTACAGGACGAATCTTTACTAAAGTTGGCAGTAAAATGCTTCCATGTTCTTACGTTGTGAAATATAACTCATCCGGTATAAAAGTCTGGGAAAAGAAATACTACAATGCACAATCCAGCAACTGTGGGTCCGATGTAATCGGAAACAATATTCGCTGTGATGGTACAAATACCTATGTCGTGGGTCAATTCAACGGTTCAATTTCTTTCGGCACCGTTACTTTAAACACCGGTAGCGAGGCTATTCGAAATGCTTACCTGTTGAAGCTTAATTCCAGCGGTCAAACTACATGGGCTAAATCAGTAACAGGAAGTCATAATATCACATATGCATCAGGTGATGGCCAGGGTTATTTCGATGAAGATAATAACGAAGTCTACATAACTGGAATTTTTTATGCCGGCAATTCTATATCCTTTGGTACTTGCTCCTTAACTACCGATGAAACAACAAGCTATATAGCAAAATATTCATCTGATGGAAATTGTGTGTGGGCTCAAAAGGAAGGTGCTATCATAACAGGAATTACAAATCATCCCAATGGAACTATAGCAATATTGCAACAACAAAATCTGTTTACCATAAAGGAATTAAACATAGCGGATGGACTCACCTTAAATACAATAATCCCGACTTATACAACTCTTCCTACTCTATCCAACGGATCCGGATTTATTAAAACTGCCAATGGATTTCTTTTTTCTCAAAATCTTAATGGAAGTTATACTTTGGAAGGAACTACAATTTCATCAACTGGATCAAGTTATTCTGATTTATTGTATATAAAATACACCACTCCTCCACCTCCCCAATTATCAGGATCAGTTAATTCAACAAGTACTTTAGATGAGATTAATATATTTCCTAATCTGGTTTCAGATCAGTTATTTTTACAAAATAAAAAGGGAAAAATATTAGGTGAAATTTTTATTTACAACAGTTTTGGTACGATTGTAGAACAAAATTATTTTGCAAATTCTAACGGCGATATTGATATTTCGCATTTTCCTGCAGGTGTCTACTTAGTTAGAACTTCCAATACTAAACCAACTAAATTGGTAAAGAAGTAAAATTTACCTTTAGTACAAAATAAATTTACTCTAATTTAATAGAAAAAGGCCCGCATATTGCAGGCCTTTTTCTATTATAATTTTTGATGCTTCTATTTCTTCAACTTCTCCAATCTTGCCTTAATCTCATTGGATTTATCGAACTGACCTTTCTTAGCATAAATTTCTTTAAGCGCGATTAAAGTATTTACGTCATTTCCTTCAACCTTATCTGCCTTTTCAAAAAATGGAAGAGCCTTATCAAATAAAGCTTCTATCTCAGCTCTTTTCTCGTTATATTTCTTGGTACCTTCTTTAGAATAATCATTAGCTAGTTTATTTGCTTCTTTGGAAACTAATGCCGCACGATTATAATAAAGAGCCCCTTTGCTATAAAGCGCATTAGCATTGTTTGGGTCTTTTTCCAAAACGACGTCATAATATTTATTGCTTTCATTAAGGTATTCTTCACCTTTGGACATATTGCCCATTTCCCATTCTTTCTGGCACAAATTATCGTACACGTTGCCTAAGGTCGCATAGATCGAAAGATTATTGGGTTCTTTAGCAATGGCCAGTTTTAATTTCTCAATAAGGTCAGCTAATTTACCTTTCTTCAAATAATAATTAATCTCAGCAAAAAGTAAATTCGATTCATTCGGAAATTTTTGCCTTCCAGTCATTAAATACTTTTCAGCTTTGACCGAATCCTTTCCATTGTAGGCATTGTACAAGGATTCATAAACCACTGCACCGGAGTTGGTTGAATCATTAAAATTAACAGCTTCAAGTTCCTCGAAATACTTAGTTGCAACGCTTTGTTCATTTGCTGAGAGAGCACAAACGGCCACGATATACTTCTGACGATTTATATCATCTTCTGAACTCAAGATTGGCTTTCGCTTATTCTCTAACATGCGTTGATTGATCTTAAGTACTGCTTCAAAATTTTGGTAGGCATCACCATACTTTTGATTATTGTAAGCACTGCTTGCAAAATTATTGAGATACTGACTTAATTCTTGCATAATGTCCAACACATCACCTTTTTCAAATGACTTAACGGCTAATCCCAAAGCCTTATCTAAGGCCTGAAAAGAAATTAATGCCGCATCTTTGTTCATTAATTTTGCTCTTGAATTTATAACTAACAAAGAATTATCTACCGCGGCCAACTCATTGTAAACCTTACCTCTAACTAACCAAGTTTTATAGGCGTTAGTTACAGCCGGATTCATATACACGGAATCGATAATTAATTTAGCCTCCAGCAATTTGTCTTTGCTGCTTTTTGGATCGAGGAGATACAATCCTACATATTTATCTGCTTTTTTCACATCTTTCTCAAGATCCTGTGAAATTACATTGCCGAGAAATGAAACAGTCAATAATAGGATAAGGAATTGATTTTTCATTTTAAAATATTTAATTAATTTATAACCTGTTTATTTAGGTTTTTATTTTGTTAGTAAACTTAATTTAGACTAAAGAAATTCCTGTTTGTCGATTTCTTTTGGTTAAAAAAATAATAAATTACTCTTCGGAATCATCCGGAGAAACATTGTCCTGTGGCACAACAATAGCATCTTCCTCTTCATCCCGCTTTACTACGGCAACATCACCTATTTCATCACCGTCATCCAAGCGAATCAAACGAACTCCCTGAGTGGCCCTTCCCATGACTCTTAAATCATCCACATGCATACGAATGGTCACACCGTTACTGGTGGTGATCATTAAGTCGTCACCACTATGGACTAATTTAATCGCTACTAATTGACCTGTTTTCTCAGTAACCAACAAAGTTCGAACACCTTTGCCAGATCGATTGGTAATCCGGTAATCTTCCAAACCTGAACGCTTTCCATTTCCTTTTTCTGATACTACAAGAATAGACGCGTCAATATCATCTTTATCTACACAAATCATTCCGACAACATAATCCTGAACACTTTCATCCAAGGTAATACCTCTTACACCTGCAGCTGAACGACCCATCGCACGAACTGTTGACTCTGGAAATCGAATGGCTCGACCGGTACGATTGGCCAATATAATTTCACAATTGCCATTGGTTAGTTTAGCTTCCATCAACTGATCTCCATCATTGATGCTAATTGCAATAATACCATTAGCTCGCGGACGACTAAAATCTTCCAGTGAACTTTTTTTAATTGTTCCATTTTTTGTACAAAGAACAATATAATGTTTTTGTAAAAATTCCTGATCGTTCAGATCTTCTACATTTATATAAGCCCTTACCTTTTCTCCAGGTGGGAGTGTCAATAGATTCTGAATGGCGCGTCCGAGTGAAGTTTTATTTGCTTCTGGAATTTCATACACTCTTAACCAATGACACTTACCGGATTCCGTAAAGAGCAATAAATAGTTGTGATTTGAAGCAATAAACATGTGTTCTATAAAGTCCTCGCCTCTCGTTTTACTTCCGGTAGAACCCCTACCTCCTCTGCCTTGTATCCGATATTCTGAAACTTTCGTTCTTTTTATATAGCCTAAATGAGATATGGTCACCACTACATCGTCGTTGGCGATCATATCTTCCATGTTGATCTCCCCTTCCGCAATGGTTATTTCTGTTCTACGCTCATCTCCATAGGTCTCTTTATCTTCTAATAGTTCTGTAACGACAATTTCTTTCTGTTTTTCTTCACTTCCAAGAATTTCTTCAAGTCGAGCAATGAGTTCCATGATCTCTTTATATTCTTCCCGAATTTTATCTCGTTCAAGTCCGGTTAATTTCTGAAGTCGCATATCGAGAATGGCTTTTGCCTGTATCTCAGATAAACTAAAATTAGACATAAGACCCAATCTTGCAGATTCTGTATCAGCAGAACTTCTAATCAAGGCAATTACTTCATCGAGATGATCTAATGCAATCATTAAACCTTCGAGTATATGTGCTTTTTCTCTTGCTTGCTTAAGCTCATATTGAGTCTTGCGAACAATAACTTCGATTCTGAATTTGATAAATTCATCAATTAAATTTCGAAGCGATAGAACCACCGGCCTTCCTCTAACCAGTGCTATATTGTTGACACCAAAACTGGTTTGTAATTGAGAATATTTATAGAGATTACTTAAGACGATACTTCCGATTGCATCTTTTTTCAATTCGATGACTAAGCGAATTCCATTTCTATCCGATTCATCCCGGACATCATGAATGCCGGTAATTTTTTCTTCATTTACAAGTTCGGCAATTTTCTCATGAAGCATCGCTTTATTAACCTGATATGGTATTTCGGTTACAATTATTGTTTCCCTTCCATCGATATTCTCAATTTCAGCTTTGCCCCGAACAACCACTTTTCCTCTTCCGGTTTCAAAAGCATCCCGAATTCCCTGCACACCATATATTGTACCACCGGTTGGGAAATCCGGACCAGGAATAAATTTCATTAATTCATCCAGCGTAATCTCAGGATTATTCACCGTAGCTACTATTCCATCCACCAATTCTCGCAGATTGTGAGGAAGCATATTGGTGGCCATTCCGACGGCAATTCCGGATGAACCGTTCATTAGCAAATTTGGAAGCCTTGCTGGAAGTACTGTAGGCTCTTCTAATGAATCATCAAAGTTTAGTCTGAAATCAACAGTTTCCTTATCAATGTCATCAAGTAATTCATCCGCAATTCTGGAAAGCCTCACTTCCGTGTAACGCATTGCTGCTGGACTGTCTCCATCCATTGAACCAAAATTACCCTGCCCATCTACAAGAGGATAGCGCATAGACCAGGGTTGCGCCATTCGAACCATAGCATCATAAACTGAACTATCTCCATGTGGGTGAAACTTACCCAAAACTTCACCTACGATTCTTGCCGATTTTTTATAGGGCTTATTGTAACGCATTCCTAATTCCTGCATGCCGTACAAAACCCTACGATGTACGGGTTTCAGTCCATCTCTTACATCAGGGAGTGCTCTGGCTACAATTACCGACATCGAGTAGTCGATGTATGCAGTTTGTAATTGCTGTTCAATATTTACCGGGATAATCTTATCTGTCTCTGCCATGTCTATTTTAAAAAGTCAGCAAAGTTAAACAAAAGAAGCCGGAATTTACCAAAGATTAACAGCTCTTTTTTAAATTTAAATTATTGGTTTTCTATTATTTATATATTATTTTTACTATATATATATAAGAATTAAATTTATACCCTGGAAGCCGATTATCTTTGCGGCAAAATGGGTAATATCGAACACATCAAACCTTATCAATCTTCGCAGGACAGCAAAAAAAATCAAGTCCAAAAGATGTTTGATAAGATCGCTCCGGCCTATGATTCATTAAACTCCATTTTGTCATTAGGAATCGACAATTACTGGAGAAGAAAAGCTATTCAATTAATACCTATTTCCGATGCTCAATTAGAGATACTTGATGTCGCGTGCGGAACTGGAGATATGTCAATTCTAGCCTCAAAAAGGTTTCCTCATTATCAGTTTACCGGGATTGATTTGTCTGAAGGAATGTTAGAGGTTGGAAAAAAAAGAATTCTAAAAATCAATGCTGATCAAATAAAATTGCAATGGGGTGATTGCGAAAATCTTCCCTATGAGCCAAATACTTTTGATGCTATTATGGTAGCATTTGGTGTAAGGAATTTTGAAAATTTAGAATTGGGGATTCAAAATATGTACAGGGTATTGAAAGAAAACGGCAAGATCATAATTCTTGAATTTTCGAAACCCAGAGTTTTTCCTTTCAAACAAATATACACAGCTTATTTTCGCTATGTATTGCCCTGGATAGGAAGAATCGGCTCCAAAGATGACAAGGCGTATAAATATTTATACGATTCTGTACAACAGTTTCCTGATTATGAGCGTTTTGTTGGGATATTAGAAAAATCCGGATTTCATCATTGTAATTACAAGCCATTAAGTCTTGGTATATGCAGCATATATACAGGTATCAAATCATAATATCATTCTTTCTTCTTCTCTCGAATAAGAGTGTTGCACAACATGGCAAACACAATATTAATTTTGATGGACTGAACAACAAAAATCACTATTACGGATTAACTTTAGCCTACAACTATAGTACCTTTAAAATTGAACACTCCAAAAGGCTACAACCTACCGGCTCCTTTTTACTTAACAATGCCTTTGGACAATCCGGTCTAACCCTTAGCATGATCACCAATTTCAAAATGGGAGATTATTTTGATTTCAGAATTCTTCCTTCCATTGCGATCAGTAATCGATCACTAAATTACACAACTAAAGATTCGAAGATTCCAAAAAAGCTAACCATTGAATCGGTATTTGGCGAAGTGCCAATACTCTTGAGATTCACTTCAGAACCGTATAAAGACAAACGCGTATTTGTAGTCTCCGGCATTAAGTACACTTATGATTTTGCATCCAACAGTAGAACCGATAAGAAAAAATTTGAGTTAGTTCGCATCTCACCACATGATTTTCAAATTGAGATTGGTGCAGGATTACAATTTTATATGCCCTTTTTTATTTTTACTCCAGAGATAAAATTTTCTCATGGCATCAGTAACTTATTGATCTATGATGCGAAGCTTATTGAGTCCACGGTGATTGATAAATTGTATTCCAAGACGATAACACTGTCGTTTCATTTTGAAGGGTAAAGCTGTCGTAAGTCGCAAGAACTATAATTAAAATATAAATTTTATTTCGAATTGAATTTGAAATGGAAGTTTTTATATTAAACTTCAATTACAGATAAAGAAAGAGTCGAATTTATTTTCCCTGCAACCAATCCAAAGCTGCCTTTCGAGCTTCTTCAAAAAAATCAATGAACAGTAAATTCATTTCTGCATGATGTTTTGATAGCAAAGGTATTACTAATGTAAAATCAACATCAAATTTTGCCTTCTTATTCATTCTTATCATAACATCATGAATTCCTTCAAGACTTTGATATTGTTGTAGAAAATCATTCTGAATCATACGCTGAACAATCAATTTGACTTTTTCAGGATACAAATCTTCAAATCGACCTAACGCTTGATAGGTGTATTGCTTAAACTCATTATACTCAGCATCCAGATAGGCATTCCAATTCCTATAAAGAAAATAATCCATAACGATATCCGTAGCCACCGGGGCGTAATGATGAATTGCCGGGTGAAAAAATTTATTAAGCTTACTAATATTTATATGTTGGTCTGTATACGTATCGATCCATTGATGCATTTCAACACCTCGTTGAAGCTTGTTATCCAGCTTAACTTGCTCTTTGTGATTTAAAAAATCAGTGACAAAATTTCCAGCCATCAGATCGGGAGCAGGATAAGAAAGAACAAAATGGGCCAGAAAATTCAAGGTTAACAGCTTATTAAAGGGCGAACCTAAGCCAATTTTCATTATTTTATACCTTTGCAGCCTTAAAATCAAAAAATGGGACTTCAATGTGGTATCGTGGGATTACCAAATGTCGGAAAATCGACCTTATTCAATGCGTTAACTTCTGCTGGTGCTTTGGCCGCCAATTATCCTTTCGCTACCAAAGATCCTAATCTTGGAGTAATTACTGTACCCGATAAGCGCTTAGATGAACTTGCCAAAATTGTCGATCCTCAAAGAATAGTACCAACAACGGTAGAAATTCTGGACATCGCTGGTCTTATAAAAGGAGCCTCTCAAGGTGAAGGATTAGGAAATCAGTTTTTGGCCAATATCCGTGAAGTCGATGCTATAATACATGTCGTACGGGCCTTCGACAACGATAACATTGTACACGTTGACGGAAGTATTGATCCTGTTCGCGATAAAGAAATAGTAGATATGGAATTAGTGTTGAAAGACATTGAAACCATGGAAAAAAGAATTGACCGGTTAAGAAAACAAATCAAGTCCGGTGATAAAGAAATACTTAAGGAACTTGAATTCGCCGAAAAACTTAAAATATCCCTTGAACAAGGATACACTGCGCGCACCCTAATTACCGATGAAGAATCTGCCGCTTTTATAAAAAATTTTCAAATCCTAACGGGTAAGCCTGTGATGTATGTGTGTAATGTCGATGAAGCGAGTATTCATACTGGCAATCAACATACTAAACGATTTCAAGAAGTTATCGCCAAAGAAAATGCACAGATGATTCTAATTTCAGCCGGTATAGAAGCTGAAATAACTGAACTACCTGAAGAAGAGCGTGAAGTATTTTTTAAAGAAATGGGATTAGATGAACCTGGAACCTATAAAATTACCCGAGCGGCATATCAATTACTTAACCTGATTACTTATTTCACCGCAGGAGTAAAAGAAGTTCGCGCCTGGACAACTCCTAAAGGAAGCAAAGCTCCTCAAGCTGCAGGTGTAATTCACACTGATTTTGAAAAAGGGTTTATTAGGGCAGAAGTAATACATTACGCCGATTACATACACTACCAATCAGAATCTGCTGTCAAAGCGGCCGGCAAAATGTACACGGAAGGCAAGGAATATATCGTCCAGGATGGAGATGTTATGCATTTCTTGTTCAATGTATAATTGAGGAATTAAGGAATATTACTTCATTTATTTATTTTCCTAGGATGATTTTAGAATGGATGTTAGGATAACAATAATTTCTCCACCATGCTTCAAAAGATCTTCAATTTCATCAGAATGAAAAATCCCTGAATCTTTAATTATACGCAACCAGTATTTAGATTCTTTTGCTTATTTTAACCCAGATTTTTTAGCTGACTTTCTATTACGAGCCAAAATTCCTTCAAAATCAAGGCTTTAGACTGCGCTTGGATCGTCATCATAAATACCATTATGATTCCTCACCAAAAACCTTGATTTTATTGGACTTTTGACGCTCACTACGAAATTCAACTAAAAAATCTGGGTTTAATGAAATTTAAACTTTGGCAATAAATTCAGCCTTAGAAATTGCACCCTGGGCTTCTTCAATATTTGCACCAATACTTGTTCAACTTTTTAAAAATTATCTCGAAATCACAAATTATTTTTTCTTATCCTGCATTTCGAAACAAAATTTCACCACAGCCTATACATTTGAATACGACTTTGCTAAAATTAGGTTATATCTCTTAGATTATTATAATGAAATTCCAAAGGCAATTAGTTGCTACTTCATAATTTCATTTCTTCATTTTTTTATTCTTTCATTATATAATTCCAATTGAACATGAATTTATTGAAATATATTAAAGTTTGACTAATTTTAATACCGCTTTTACTGAATTCGATTTCAATTCCAAAAAATAAATTCCAGACTGCATCTTTTCCAGATCAACGACAAACTTATTATCCCCAATTTGAACTTTTTCGTTTTGAATTGATATTAATTTTGATTCTACATTATATATGGATAATTTAAACTGTTCGCTATTCGCTGAATTGAATTTTACTAACACTTCACCAGAAGTTGGATTAGGTGAATAGACTATGGATGAAGCAAATTCTTTATCGGAAACGCTTAACGGTATACAATTAATTATCCCTTCTGAGATCTGAGAACATCCAAATGCATCTTTCATCTCTACCTTATAAGTATCAAGATGCTTAAGAATCTGCCCAGGCTGATGACCAATATAGGAAACTGCTCCTGCCCTACTTGAGCCATTAACAATCAATTCTGCTAAGCCAGACGTCTGACCAATGGAATCTCGTAAACACTTATAACTTACATCAAGTATAGGTCTTGCATAAGCACAAGAATCAAATTTGCAAATAATTTCCCCACTAGCCAAACTGGTGCATCCCGCCTGATCGGTAACGGTAACAGCATAATAATCACCATGATTAAATAAATCTCCATCATTGCTTCCTGTCGAAGTATAAGTACCAAGTGCTCCTGAAATGTTTACATTCAATCTTGCTTTAAATAAAGTGTCAATACAATCATAACTGACTGCGACTTTAAGATTTGATTGAGCGCAATTAAACGGAGGACAATTAATTTTTCCCTCTTCAAAAACATAACACGAATCTGTATCTATGAGTAAAATTTTATAAGCATCACCATGTCTAAGAACGGAATTATTTTGAGTACCATAAAAATAATAGGCACCGGATCCACCTTGACCTGTATAATTTAATGTCACTTCACCGGTTTGTCTACCAATCGAATCTTTTATACAATCCGTAGTAAGGTTAATATCCAAATTGCTGTTTCTGCATTTTGAACCTCCTTGACATTGTGCTTCGGTTTTAGCAAAAGCCCTGCAACCATTACCATCTTCAACGAATGCTGTAATTTCTGAACCAGGCGTAAAGTAATCGTTGGATTCAGGGCCAAAATAGGAATACATAGGTTTACCCCCTGTAACCGTATAATTAGTTACTCGGGTTAGTACTCCATGCAAACATTCTGTTGTAAGACCTAACCTAAGACTTTGAAAAACTTCCGTTTTACTGGTTTCATCTATTCGGACACAAAGTTTTCCTTCGCCTGCTTTCAGCGGAACAGTTGCTGCAATAATTTGAAGATAATAAGTTTTACCAGCGATAAGTCCTTTGACATTGATACTCCCTTCACAAGGATCAGGCGCCCTTCCACAGGCAATCTCTAAAAGATTATTACATGGTTCCTGATAAATGGCCCAGTGGTAAATAAATCCTGCATCGATTAATAAATTAACTTGCTTTTCGGCAGGAGCAACAAAACTATACCAAACATCCGGTGCATTATAAACAACGCATGATGGTTTTTTCAAAGAAGTGTTGTTTGCTAAGAAATCGATTTCCTTACATTGGGCATTCAGTGCAATCGCCGTTGAGCTAACACAATCGTCGTTTGTTGGTTTTGGAGCAGTAAGCTCCTTAACTTCCAGGCATAAATCTCCTTCAACAGTTGAAAAAAATCCACTTACCTGTACATAATACTCTTTTCCAATCTGAGGTACAAAGAGCAACTTTCCTCCCAAATCTTCCGTAGCAATTTCTTCTAAAGCATTGCAATCTCCTTTATACAGCGTAATGACTTCGGCAAAATCAGAATGTGTAATAATCTCAAGTGATTTATTAGAAAGTGCTGTGAACTTGTACCAGACATCTGCTCTGGAACGGTTATTGGTTGAAGGTACTTTAGATTCAATACCCGCATAATAGTTAACTCCTTTCGTACAGCTTCCATTAATCGTGATGGATTGACTACTTGTACATAAATCGTGAGGTGGTTTTATAATTTTACTTTGAGACAATTTTTCAATTTGGATGCAATGCATCCCAATTTCCTTTCCAAAATCATTGATCTTTCTGGATAACTTGAAATAATATGTCTTTCCGTCAATCACTTTTAATTCCAGTGATTCTCCGGTAAAGCCATATTCATCCTGATTATAACACGATACAGAAGTGAGACTTCCGCAGGATCCTTCAAATACTGAAACAGAATTATTATAATCGGAATGAGCTGAAAACTGAATGATTCCATTAAAATCTGCTTTGTATTGATACCAAAGCGCGCTCTGATATTCACCAGGACAGGTCTGTCCACCACTCTGATAATATTGATAAGGATACATATGCCCATACAGACAAGAATTATCACTGGTTATTACTTGTGCTCTTGAACAATCTGCATTGTCCGAAACAAATAAAATATCATCGATATAAATTTGATTGCCAAAATCGTTAGTCGTAGCAGAATATTCAAAAGTAAATCTTGTCTTTACAAATCCATTCGCTGCTGCAATGGCAAAAGAAAAAGGAGATAAGTCATTGGTTGGTGAGAGCGATAAAGTAACCTTTCCTTTTGGTCCATCATAACTTAAGGTAAGATTTGAAGTAATAGCCCTGACATATCTTAAATTAAAAATAAAGTAATGCGTTAATCCCGAAACAAGGTTATACTCTGGACTAATGAGTTGAAATTGCCTCAGTCCATCCAAATCAGGATTGCGTTGAATGTATTGAACCATGCATCCGGGCGATACAATTACAGCCTGATCGTTAGGCGCCATTTCAAATCCGTTACTTCCGGCAATGGTTTTTGTTGACCAACCATTATTTAATTGACAGGAAGAAAAGTCATCTAAAATTGAAATCTGCTGAGCATTAATCGCAGTAAAAAGAACAGCAAATATTATGGTATTTATTATTTTCATTTCACTTCGATTTTTACATTATACAATAACAAATCTTCTTAGGTAAATTTTACCAGCAGAACTTAATTCATAAATATATTCACCAGGATGAAGCTTCCATTGATCAGGATCCAGTGTTACAGTGTAAGATCCTTTTGGTGTATATTTATTATGCAATACAGCCAATGTATTCCCACTAAGTGATTTTACTTTCAGTTCGACTTCTGCTGATTGAATGTTCGAAAATTTAATATCAATCCATCGACTTTTTTTAGGATTTGGATTGTGCCCAAGTAAGACAGCATTATTATTAGAACTGAATGTTCCGCTGCATGGATTTTTAAATAAACTTAAATTCTGATATGGCTTACCCATAGTGTATTCTGTAAGTTCTGGATTCAGACACATCCAATCGCGTAAAACGGATTGGAATACTGAACGATAATCTGTTGATTGTTGAGTTTCGAAATAAACAATTGTATCTCCATTTTTAAGTGTGTTATCTTGTAGATTAATCGGCGATCCATGAAATCCCGGCTTTACTCCATCACCAAAAATAAATAAAGGAGAAAGATTACCATGATCGGTACCGTTTGAACCATTTTCTTTAATTGTTCTTCCAAATTCAGAATAAGTCATAACGGTAACATTCGATTGTGCATTTTCAGCTTTAAGGTCATCATAGAATGCCTTTACAGAATTAGCCAAATCACCTAATATTTTTAAGTGATAATCCTTCTGCGTAGAATGGGTATCAAATCCATCAATATTTACCAAAAAAATTCTTGTACCCAGTCTACCTTTTATAAGTCTTGCAATAATTGCCATTTGTTCTGCCAGTCGACTTTGCGTTCCAGTTGGATATGCTACTCTATTAAATGCTTTGTTATAGGCAGTTGTAACTGAATTAGAATAACGAAGAGTATTATTGGTTAACGATCTAAGGTAAGAACGTTCAACACCTTGAGGGCAATCGCCAAACCCTTCTGTTTCGTAAAGTTTTCCATAAGCAGCTAATCGATAAAATTCGTTGGGATCATTGAATACTAATTCCATCTGTTGATTTCCCGGAGCAGTAAAAATTTTATCCGTGCTATATCCAATTCTCAAAGCAGGAGGAACTGTAGGAGGAGTTTCCATAAAACTTGGAAAATCCTGATCCAAAAATCTTCCCATTATTCCACTGCTCAATCTTTTATCATAACTATCGTCAGCAGCCGTAGACCAAAAATCTATAGAATTAAAGTGAGAGTAATCCTGATGTGGATAACCAACGTTATGAACTACCGCCATATTACCTGCATTCCATAAAGGCATTAAATTCTCCATGGTTTTTGGCAATGCATAATTTGCTGCACCAAATCCTGATAATAAGTGATTATCCAGATAATCAGTTCCTTTAACTAATCCAATGGTTGGACGATATAATAAATATTTGTCCAAACCTGCATCATTGGTAGCGGGCACAACCATATTTAATCCATCGTTTCCACCAAACATTTTGATCAATACTAAAATATTGTCTCCTTCTGCTGGTAAGTAGGAGGCCATGCTATTTCCAAGCACGGTGCTCACCGGGAGACCATTAAGCAACACAGCACCTAAACTTGCCAATCCCCCCGTCATCAAAAACTGTCTGCGATTCCAAGTTAAATGTTCGCTTACATTATTGCAAGAATCACTGTGTTGGTGTATATTTTTATTTTTATTTTTCATTTTCTAATCGAATTAAAGATTATAACAATTGGAACTCAGGCAATGTACTAATATGCTTCATCAGATTTATAAATTGTTGAGGTACGTAGGAATAATCCAAGGACCAGGTACCGTCCACAAAATAATTGGCAGGAACTCCAGATTTAAATACACCGATGGCACTCTGCACTAATTCTTCGGGCATCGGAAGGGTGATAAAATATTCAAATATTTTTCGAACAATGAATTCCGGATCCTTCGAATTGTTAGTCAACTCCTTAAGAAATGCCCTGTATTTTGCTTTGGTAACATCATAGGGAAGATAATAATCAAACTGATCTCGTATATAACGCCATCGATTAACCATAACGAATTCGCTTAGCCATGCACGATGCCCAGGCCAACCAGCAACATTAGGTGGATCAAGCAGTGTCTGTCCTAAGGTTGAAGATTGATTATAGAAACCTCCGAGTGCATCACGGTTTAAATTATTTTTTGGATCGGTTTGTCTATTGTGGTCATAAGCGAAGAAATCTTCACCCAATTTAAGATTAAGTGATCTAAATATGTGCACCAAAGTATCAATGTTGCTTTTGATCATGGCACCCATACTTTCTTCTTCAAAGAAATGCTCGCTTTTAAACAACACTTTTAGTACATCAATAATATTCCACTTCTTTTTAAATTCAGCCGCTAATCCATCCACAATATCTGCAGGAGCATCCTGATACATGTAAAACTTATACAACTTCTTACAAATAAATTTTGCCGTTTCGTTAGCTCTTTCAGTAAAAATCAGATTGTGGACATTGTCATAATCCGGTCTACCTAAATTTGGATCTTTAGTTCCATTGGGTGGTTTTATAGGTGAAAACGTTTTTCCGAATATACGCTTAGCACTATAATCGTGATTGTCTGTCCAGAATGGGATTTTATTTCTAGCTACCAGATCGAATGGGTCGTAATACTCGTTGGGATAAATATTGTAAGTTCCCGTGTCATAATTATAGTAAAGATGCCAACCAGTTAAAGCTTTTGCAACTTCTGCAATATCGTTTTCCGTATAATTTCCCGGACCCATAGTGAATAATTCTAACAGTTCGCGGGCATAATTTTCATTGGGATTCCCTCTTCGGTTAAGTCTTCCATCGAGATAATGCAGCATTGCAGGATTACGCCCTATTTCGTAAACAAAGTCTTTAAAATTACCAAGAGCATGTTTGTGAAGCACATAGTAATACTGAAATGCCCAGGACGGATATCTGCCGTAGTTGCTTGCACCGGTTACAAAGTGATTGGACCAGAATAAAACCAGCTTATGCCTTACTCCTTCTGTCAACATACCCGTAATCCACATTTGAATGAGCTCCAGGTATTTATTATATATTAATGGATCGTTGTAGTCGTTGTCATTTTTCCACTGATAGGTATAGTCGTAGGTGGTTGTTCCTGATTTTTTCTCACCTGGAAGTGGATGTGACTTGGCAGTATCCAAAAGGTAATCTATAATGACCCCCGGGGTATTGGATTTTGCTGCCTGAATCTGAGCTAGAGGAGCACCATTGCTGATTCGGTTATAAAGGTGATGAATTCTTTTTTCATTCCAAGGCTTTTCAGCGCTAGGAACATATGGGGCTAAACCTCCTTTGAGGCATGGATTATCAGACATAAGGCTGGATCTTTTTTACAGCGCTAATATAATAACAATTCGTTAATAAATAAGTGACGCAGCGTATAAATAGATATAAAGAATCTTATGGGTATTAATCACCGTCAACTAGTATAATGAATCCTTATTTTAATCGGGAGAAAAATAAAGACTATCTATATTCTATTTGATATAGATGAAAAGTATCATTACCTATATTTACTTCAGAGTGAGGAGGCTCAGGTTTTTCTTATTTAGCTTTGTTTAATTCATCGAACTTTACATTAATGTAATAGGTTTCAACCAAAACTAAATTATTATTACTTCCATAACCTTTAGTAAGATACAGGACAGGTGAAGTTTTTTTAGGCTAGATCATACTACGTCCTTTAAAATTATGAATAGGATCAAAGATTCAAGGAATAACTGTCACACTTAGAATCCGCATAGTAGAGTCTCATAAACAACTTTATTATTGTCAGAAGCAGCCACCAATGCATACAATGATTCAGGCTAAATACAAGCAGAATCTTATTAACACTTTAAATGTATTTATTAGTAATTAAATGATTTTTATCAATAAGGCAAATAACTACTATTCCAATAAGTATTCAGGCTATTAAATTAAAATTTCAATACAAGGTAGTTTTATTTTAAGTATTCACTTATCTGCAATATGAATTAAAATGTTTCAATAGAAGACAACCAGAATAATATTGATAAATCTCATAAAAATTGTAATCATAATAACTAATAATTTGGCAAATAAATAATTTAAACTAATAATTAGTTAAAGACGTGGCAGAAAAGTATACTCAAACTTAGGTATAAATTATTAAAATTTAAGAATACACATTAATTTCTGATTCTTTAAATTACAAAGTCTCTGAGCAAGAATGACAAACTAATTAAGTTCAATTAATTTATAATCCCTTTGATGTCCTTACC
>CAZHNF010000041.1:0-23918 GCA_964533625.1 uncultured Saprospiraceae bacterium
TCAAAATTTTGGATTGAAGAAATTATTAACTTTTGGAATATTGTTAATTTTAACTTCTTGTTTTTACACAGGCAAATATTTTGCTACTTATACTGTTCAGAATAGAAATAAGGACATAGGTATCAGAGAAAATTCGATTAATTTCATTAACCAACTTGCTGACAAAAATTCGCTAAAGAAAGATCCGAAATACAATGAATTTGACACGCTTGGCTTTTTCGGACAACCATATCATTATTTCAAATTTTGGTTTGAAGAGAAGGACACGATTATAATCATTAAATTTGATTATTGGGGAACACTTGAGAGCAGAAGCAAAAACCGATACAAAGACTTATTCAAAGAATTTAATAACTTTATAAATGAAAACTTCATTATCTTGGAAGAGGAATTTAATGATGAAAGCAATTCAAGGAAAAAAGATTGACAACTTTATTAAAATACAATAACGAAACTAGTAAACCGGGTGTTGAATCATGCGGAATATCAACTAAACTTAGACCTTTAAACTAAAAAGCTTTAAAAACAATATTAAACTGTGCGAATATGAAAATTAAAATTATACTTATAATTGGTATAATTATTGGCAGCCAGAAAATGACTGCACAGCAGGTCGGACATACTACCATAACATTTGTTGATTCATCGCGAAACAACCGCCAGATTACTACTGAAATTTACTATCCTGCTACGGAGGTTGGGGACAACAAACCCATTGCAGCAGGAGTATTCCCGCTTATCACCTTCGGACATGGATTTGTAATGACTTGGAGTGCTTATCAGAATTTTTGGGATGAACTTGTTCCAGAGGGATATATCCTAGCATTTCCCACTACAGAGAGCAGTTTTCTTCCAAACCATGGCGATTTTGGAAAAGATTTACGGTTTTTAATAACAAAAATTCAAAAGGACGGTGCAGGATCATTGATTCCGCCATCAACTGTAGGTGCCACATCAGCTATCATGGGACACTCAATGGGTGGAGGAAGTTCTTTTCTGGGTGCAGAAAATAATTCCAACATTACCACTATGGTTTCGTTTGCGGCAGCAAATACTAATCCATCATCTATTACTGCGTCACAGAAAGTTACCGTACCAACCTTGCTATTCAGTGGAAGTAAGGATTGTATTACTCCACCATCACAACATCAGGACATCATGTATGATTCTACATCAGCAGCTTATAAGACGCAAGTATATATAACAGGAGGAGGGCACTGTTATTTCGCAAACTCAAATTTCAACTGCTCCTTTGGAGAATCAACTTGTACACCTGTGCCAAGTATAACGCGAGCAGAACAGCAATTGGTGGTGAATGATTTTCTAAAAATGTGGTTAGCCTATTTTCTCCAAGGAGATTGTGCAAAAGCAAAAGAGTTTCAGGATTCTCTGTTGACGAGTTCAAGAATTACTTATCGGCAAAGTCAATCTATTGCATGTCCTTCAGGAATAACGGAAAGTAATCCGATACACAGATTAATTTCTGTTTTCCCGAATCCAACGGGTGAGTTTTTAACCATTGAGCATAGCCTGGTAAAAACTAAAAACATTTTTATTTATGATGTCACAAAAAAGAAAGTTCTGGAATACACGGTGACCAGTAATTTACCTAAAACTTCATTAAATATTTCTTCTTTAAAACCAGGAATTTATTTTGTCATTGTCAATGAGAAGTATTGGGCGAAGTTTTTGAAGATTTAATTTATTCGTGCTTACATAAAGTAAAGTAATCTCATCATATTTAAATTAAACTGACTGTTTACGAAGGGCAACTAATTACCATTAAATAATTAAGCAAATTCAGAATCGATTGACTGTAATTGCTGTTGCACTTTTCTACAGATTTTAATATAACTGATTAATAATTGTAAGCTTGATGAGTGCAAATTTCTAATTAAGACCAAAACTCTTATAAAATGCACTGCGCTTCTGATTTTGAAAATAGATTTGTATAGAACTATAAGAACTTCTGACAGGAATTACTTTTGGCGTGAGTGATTTAAAATTGATCTTTTTGATTAAAATAATAATACAAAAGACGCTGATTGGCAAACAAAACGTATTGATTCAAAACTCTTCTTATTTTTACTTCGTTAATTCTTTCTTTAAAGCCTGCCACTTAGCAATGACTCTCATTGAATATTAATATAGAAAACAATCAAGAAGAGATCTTGAAATATATAACAAAGACCGTTTGGATTCTATCGTTGGTAAGCCTTTTTACTGACGCAGCCAGTGAAATTTTATATCCTATTATGCCTATATACCTAAAGTCAATTGGCTTTTCTATAATACTTATAGGAGTACTTGAAGGTGTGGCAGAAGCAACAGCCTCATTGAGTAAAGGATATTTTGGCAAGCTTTCAGACGCTGCAGGCAGACGGGTTCCTTTTGTTCAGGTTGGCTATGCGCTCAGCGCAATTTCAAAACCTATGATGGCCATATTTACATTCCCACTATGGATATTTTTTGCCCGAACGATAGACCGTTTCGGAAAGGGTATTCGAACAGGGGCCAGAGACGCAATACTTTCTGACGAAGCAACAATAGAGACCAAAGGGAAGGTTTTTGGGTTTCACCGATCTATGGACACTTTAGGAGCTGTTATCGGACCAACACTAGCTTTGATTTATTTATATTTTAATCCAAAAGATTACAAGACACTTTTTTTTATCGCCTTTATTCCCGGACTTCTTGCGGTTATATCCTCACTTTATCTCAAGGATAAAATTAAAAGTGAGAACAAACCAATCGTAAAAACTACTTTTTTTTCTTTTTTAAAGTATTGGAAGACTAGTCCGTCAGCATATAGAAAGGTAGTCGTAGGTTTTTTAATATTCGCACTATTTAATAGCTCAGATGTTTTTCTTTTACTTCAGGCAAAGCAGTCCGGGCTTAATGACACCGAAGTTATTGGCATTTATATTTTTTATAATCTTATTTATGCTTTGTTTTCTTTCCCTGTTGGCATCTTAGCAGATAAAGTAGGGTTAAAAACAATTTACCTCATTGGTCTTGCATTATTCTCTACAGTTTATTTTGGTATGTCGGTTAATTCAAATCAATATTTCTTTTTTGGACTATTTTTTCTTTATGGTATTTATGCCGCAGCGACAGAAGGAATTTCAAAAGCCTGGATTTCAAACATTACAAACAAGAAAGATACCGCGACTGCGATCGGAACTTTTTCTGGCTTACAAAGTATTTGTACCATGCTAGCCAGTATTTTGACAGGCCTAATTTGGTATCGGTTTAATGGTGCAATAGCATTCATAACTTCGGCAACAGTAACTTCATTAGTAATTGTTTATTTTCTTACTATCCCTGAATCAGAAACTAAGCCAGAATAATTCCAATATACTTGGAGAAAAGGACTATTTTAAAGTATCTCTTTCAAAGATTTTGAGTTTTAACACTAAAAGGTATAACTTAACTTTAACCATTTAGTGATGCAAAAAAAGTAAATGGCGATCTTCTATTTACTTAATTTGCCTTATTAAAATGGTTATAATGAAATTAATTCTTACGGTAACATTGCTTTTAGCCTCTCAGTTCACGAAAGCACAAACCAATTTTTTACGTCTAAACGGAAACATCATCTTGCCAAAGGACAGCGTTGAAAGTAAGGAATTGACAAATTCACTTAATGGGTTTTTGCTTTCTGCACAAAAACCTAATGAGGAAAATCAATTTGTGCTTGAAGACGAAAGATTAGAAACGTTTATTTTACTGGACGAAATTAAAGGAATTGAAAAAAGTGGCAAATTTAAAGATGATTATTTCTATAAGCCATACTTGACCAATGTAGTCTTATTGAGGGATAAAACTTATTTGATTCAAGTATCCTATATTGGAGCAAATGATGACACTGCTCTGCTAAGAGCAAGTTTTGACTTTATAGCGCATAAAACCAATAATTCATTTAGGTTTTCATCAACCCTTTTGAAAAATACTAAGTATTGGAAAGTTGAAAAGGCGGGAAATAATATTTTTCATTATCAAAATACCATTAATAAAGATAAAGTTAAGGAATTTTATAAATTTTCTTCTTTGTTTGACAAAAAACTAAAAACAACCAATAAAAGAGTAGATTACTACTTATGTGATAATATTATTGAACTAGAAAAACTGATAGGCGTAGATTATAAATCCGATTACAACGGAAGAAATGAAAGTATCTGGAGCTCATCATTGGGGGACAGAAAACTTATTGTATTTGGTAATAATAATTCAAGTTTTAGTGAATTTGATCCGCATGATTTATTTCACGATAGATTGAGTTTAATAATCCCGCGAAGTAAAGTAAATAAACCCGTCGATGAAGGTTGTGCATATTTATATGGTGGAAGTTGGGGCTTTAGCTGGAAAGAAATTTTTAAAGCATTCGAAGAACAAGTGGCAAGTAATACCAACACCAATTGGTTAGAATTAAAAGAAACTCCAGTTTCGTTTAAGACCGGTGACTTTTCTAATCAAGTTGACCACATTGTAAATGCCTTGTTAGTGAAGAAAATAGAAAAAGAAAGAGGTTTTACTGGAGTATGGGAGTTGCTTAATGTGGGCCCTTATGAAAAAGGAAATGAAAAATATTATCAAACTCTTGAAAAGTTAACAGGAATAACCAAAGCAAACTATAACGACAAAATTTGGGAATTGATAAACAAGGAAAAATAATAATGTTAACATTACGATATTTTTTTACGTATTTGTGCCAAGCTTTAGAATGTATAATTTCAATGGCTAAATCAATACTCAGAAGGGCAATGGCTTTAAATATAGTTGGAATTATATAAAAGTAATTTAATCTAATAAGTAGAAATAAATAATAGAAAACAATATTTGAAAAAATAAAATGTAAAGCTTATCAAAATAGAACAGATTTTAGTTTTATAAATAGTACCTTTACCAAACCAATTACCTAACAATTAATGTATCGCCATAGAATTTGAGAACTATGACAACAATAAAAGCGTTGAACAATGTAAATAACTCATGCTATAGATGAAAAAACTATTTTTACTTTTAACGATTTCGTTTATTATTCAATCTTGTAATAAGGAAAAAGAAGAAACAAAGCCAAAAGAATGGAATATAAGTTTATTTCAAACCGATTTTGATTATCAAAGGATTTCTTCTACTGATCATTACATATATTGTTATGGTATCAAATTGAATCCGAATAATTCAGGAATAATATATACATTGATTAAAACCAATAGATCATCCTTATCATGGGAAAAGGTCAATTTTGAACCAAAAAACATATATGAAATGGGGGGATGGAAGGAAATGTGTTTCTTTAATGATACCTTGGGGATGATGACAAGATACAGAGCATTATTTAAAACATCTAATGGAGGAAAAACTTGGGATACTACTTTTCTGGGATCTGATAATTTTTCTGATATATACGTCCAGGGCGATATAGTATTTGGATATAATAGCGGTCAATTCAGGTACAGTAAGAATTATGGCAAAGATTGGATAAAATTTATGGAACCGCAATATGTTTCATCATTATGTTTTGTAAATGAAAAGGAGGGATTTGCATCGTCATCCACTGGGTTTTATGAGACTACTAATGGTGGTGATACATGGAATTTAAAAAGTACACCGGAAAAAGAATTTTTAAGAATGCATTTTGTCAACGATAAAAAAGGTATAGCCACATCTATCTTTCTGGATTCACCTCATTCATATCCTAAGACATTAATCAATATTACTAATGACGGAGGTATAACATGGAAAACTATAAAATTAGATTCGGTTTCAAATGCTCAACTGGAACCCCAAACATCAGTTCTCTACAAATCAGTTGATGAAATTTATGTTGGATGTGTAAATGGAATCTTTTTAAGCCAGGATAATGGGTTGTCATGGAAACAAGATTATGTCGATACGTTATATAATGGAGGTATTTGGATTAGAGATTTAAAATTAGTCGATGATAAAATTTATGCTGTTGGATGGGGCGGATTATTATTGACAAAATAATTATGCCTTCTCCAACACTGGATATAGTGCAGAAATGATAATTATAGAATTAGTAAATGATCAAATTACATATTAGATCGATATTAATTGCAATTTGGATATATGGCATGTTTTCATGTTCAAATAACAATAATAACAAATTACAACCAAACAAAATATTATCAGATACCACTTCAACAGCTTATGAAGATACTTTACTTGTAGAGAAAAACAGCTTCTCTATAGAAAATGATGAACTTACCAAAATTTATACACAGGCTATAGGCGAGTTTATTAAAGCGATATTCAAAAAAGACCATACCACTTTTGATACACTATACTTTGGCAAGCATGTTTACGGACAAGATGATGACTTTCCAGACATAGATCTTCCTGAGACCATTGAGAAGACTCAAATTAAAGTGGTGAGTCCTGAAATTGGAAAGAAACTACAGGGCGAACGTAAATCTTTAGTCTATGTCAATATGATGGGTTGGGTTGAAAAAATGAAAGCAGAGTTTTTGTTTGTGGTTTTTTCCAAAGGAGCAGCGCATCAGTATGATTATTATATTACATTTACTTATAGTAGCTCTGAACAAAAGTTTAAGTTGAGCAAAATCGAGTTTGAGGACTTCAGATATCCGAATGTGCAAAAAACAAAACGTTAGTTAATATATAAAATCAATGATTTTGGAGGGGATAAGTAAAAATAATAATTAAAGGTGTGTGAAAGGACCAACTTTCAATCAATAAGGTGAGTCATTAAAACTTTTGAGCATAGAAGAGAAGACCATTTTCCAAAGGAGTTTGGCGCTAATTGGAAAATGGCGAAATTTGATCTAATTTTGTTTTAAGTTCAATCGCTTTATTTATATTTAAATTCTATTCTATTCTATTATTATATTTTTAGATTAAGATGGAAATTGTTACCTTATTTTACGAAGAGAGATCTGATATCAAGATTTCGATGAAGATTTATTTTACAGATATGGGTCAGTTATTTTTCGATGGTTATGATAGTGGTAAAAAGGTTGAACAGATTTGGGGAGATTCGGATTATGAGTATACTTATACTATTGAACCAGATCAGTTAGATAAGTTTTATAAATTATTCGATTTGAAAAAAGGAGATAAATCCGGTTTACTACAAGAATTAAAGAAACGGTTTGGTGTAAATAAGGCTTATTCACTTTTAGGAGAATTTATGAATAAACACAATATTAAGTATTCTGGCTCTACATGGACATAATAAAGGATTGAGTAATTATGAAAAGCCGATTTACCTCATTAAAACTTATTCCCTTATTCATGTTTTTATTATGTCAATCGTATGCCCAGGTCAATTATTTTTATGGCAAATGGGTTAACGATCGATATGGTATTCAAATTGACACTGATAAAGTTTCATGGTTAATAGATAATGTAAATCATGAACCTTCTAAAAATCCTATAGATATTTTTAAATTTGTAGGAGAACCGAGGATTAATGAATCAATGATCTTTGAGACTTGGGTTCAACGTATAATAACTACAAAACAGCGAACCACGATCGATACTATTACGAAGACTCATGAACACAAAGAGTATAGTATTATAAGGATGAAACTTAAGAGAAGAGACAAGCTTGAATTGTATTTTTCACCTGTGATGCGCAGTTATACTGATAATCGTCCGGCTAAATGGTTCTATGCACCAAAGGAAATTACTTTTCCAACAAAAATTGTTTTGAAGAAATATCGTAGAACCCCCTAAGGTTTAATGATTTTCACTTAATATGAAAAATAATATTTTAATCTTACCTGATCTAATTTAAACTTATTAGTTACATCTGTTTGAAAAATAATTAATCATGTAACAATAACGTAGCTGTAAGCCAATTCTGAAAATAATATATTCAACTTATAAGACAAATTTATTCTTAGGCAAAATGATTGTAGGAAGCTCTAAAATAATTTAATTTGGCACATTAGTCTATTATTTTATTTCCCGATTAATTCATTCTTATTTTAAAACCACCACCATTTCTTTAATTGAACTTTTTCCTTGCGTTAATTGACAAGTATAAATGCCTGGTTTTAAACTTTGAGCATTTAAATCAAATTGATGCTGTCCTTTCGATTGATAAAAGTTGGAAAAAGGAGTAAGCACTTTTTGTCCATAGAGATTAAAAATATCAAGGCGAATCATTCCAGATTCTTTTAAATGGTATTGAAGACTGGTTTGATCGTGAAACGGATTTGGTATGATATTAAGATTGGAAATAACTAAATCATCAGTTGAAGGATCAACTATATTCGTGTTCAGTTTGCTAAGATCAATATATATTACTCCACCATCATCAGCATAAATCTGAGAGCCAGTGATCAAATTAATATCCAATTGATTTCCATTATCAGCAATTTTAACATTAAATCCTGCATGAGGTTTTACACCGCTTATAAATTGATACTTAATGGTATTAGGCACTGACCAAGCTGTTTCACTAAAAGTTGCATCCCAGTGTTTTATAAATAATATCGATGTTTGATTTATGGCTGCTCCTTCAAATTCAGTTCCTAAATGACTTTGAATAAGAACGGCATGATCTTGAATGCTAGTGGCATCAGCTCCTTGCAGCACATTGAGGAATCTAATTTCCTTTGGATGAGTTGGATCTTCTATTTTGATCTGATGAGTCGTGAATTCCTGTTCAGCCAGAGCACTTAACTTTTCAGAAACACTCGGAGTCAAGACAGAATTTGTAGGAAGTAAATTGGATAAATAAAGTTTTTGATTTCCAGGTGTGTTTACCGTTAAATTTTTTCCATGTACAATGGGTTCAGCAGTAAATTGAAGAAAGAATCTTTTGAATCTATTCTCCGTTTTTGATTGAGCTCGATCATAAACAAGAATATGATCGGGTTTCAGCCAAAAGATAGATCGACTGGCGTGTTCGATATCATTTGCACCATTGTAGCGATTGTAAAGATTTGTGGATACACCGGTAGCATAAATATAATCTTTAGCAAAACTTTTTATCGCATAAGGATCGCCTGCATTAAGTCCTTCCTTCCATTGTCCTCCTCGTTCAGAAATTGGTCCTTCATACCATTGCATAAATGGTGGAATGTCATTTTGCAAGGCCAATGTATTATGAAATTCCGAAGTTGTACCAACATTATCATTGGTGTAACCACTTCGTTCTTTAGTAAGCCATTCGCCTTTACGATAAAATTCAAATTGATTACCATCTCCGGCTTGATGGTTAATCTTAGTCCAGTGGCATTGCCAATTAAACCATCGGGACTCTGATGACCAATCCGTTCTTGCCAGAACTTTTTGCCAGGAATTATCCCAAAACGTGGCTTCCATTTCCGGTCGAGGATCTGGAGGATTGGAGGTGCCGGGAGGAATGAGCAAAAAATAATAAAGACCATGCGTAGCAAGACTACTTGCCCAAATATTATTAATGTGGTATAAAGTTTTTTGCATTCCACCTTCTAATGCATTAAGGGTAAACCAACGAGCTTTGTTGAGACGGTTTTGATTATTACCGTATCTCATATCTATTAATCCAATGGGAGCAGTAACATCAATCATAAATGGTGTCATCCACGTGCGCAACAAATCACCATAGTTGGCAACAGGATAAATTTCTCCATAATAAGTAGCCTCTTTTGGAACATAAGGGACTGGTGCAATGGAATGAATTAATCCATCCAACAATCTTGTCCAATAATCGCTATGTAGAAGTCTTATTTGTTTGCCAATAATTTTTTCATCGGCCCATCCCGATGTTTTTAAGGCGAGTAATGATTGTGCAACCCAACCAATGCTTTCTCCATATAAAGATCCTTCGACCGATAACCCTCCGCTACCCATTCCCAATCCTTGCGAAGGCACACCATAATCAGTTGAAACAATTTCTGGAAATTCATATTGAGCATATTGCTGATACAACCAGGCTCCGGTTGCATTGAAAAGAAAGCTGCGCAGACTATTACCCAATGCAGTATAATGAATACTTGAATCGATTGGTACATCGTCTTTGGCATCTATGGAAAGGGCCATAAAAGTCATATTGCGGGCATGGCCTGAAAAATAATTATTTAAGATCCAACGATTGGTTAGATCAATTTTTTGATCATTTAATAGTCCTACTGGTGTCGGATGATTATAGGCAGTGAGTTGTTCTGTACACCATCGAAGAAAAACTTCCTGAATCTTAGCTTTGTCATTGGTGCTAAGAATGTTGTTGTTGTTTTCATCTTTAATATTATAAATCCAATCTACTGTTAATCCAAAAGCTTCTCCATATACCCGTGAACGATCGTAAGTCATGAATCCCGGATCGCGAAAAGGAATATTGGCAGCAGGGCCAAGCAGTGCATGATCAATTACATACATTAATAGTCTGCGGGCTCTGCGGGCATGATTGATGCGTTCAGAAACGTTGGGATCAATCATTGACCAAAAGGCAAAAAACTCTGCGTATTGTTCAGTAACATATCCTGACCAGGTAGTATTTCCGAGATCTGGCCAATTTGGATTTTCAATACCACCAGGATAAAATTTGGTATTATAAGTATTGATAGCACTGTTAAGCATATTTTGAAGAGCGACAAATATGGGGTTTGTGTTCACCGCCCATTGTCTTAATACAGGAAGATCCTGTTCTGTAATCAATAATCTTGGATGGCCTTTTACGGCATTTGGATTATCTGGCATGGTTGTTAAACTGAAGGGTTGTGATTCAGGACCAGCCCCTTTATTATTTACAGCTTGTACACTCCAGTAATATAAGGTGTTGAAATCTAAGTTTTGAACTATTCTATTAGTCGTTGTTACATTATCATCTTGAAATACCAGTTGCGACATGGCTGAATCTTTAGCAACCTTAAGTTTGTAGATACTGGCATTGCTTACAGCATCCCAATTTAATTGACTGCCCGGTACCTGCAGAATGGAATGATCTGAAGGAGTGCGCAATCTTGGAGCTTGATTAGGTTGCGCCTGTATAAATACAGAAACAAAAAGTAGAAGAAAAATATTCCGGAGTGAAGAGATTGATGGTTTCATTGTTTGAATTTAAATAAAAATAGAAAAATTATGGCAAAATCAGATCATGCTACTTAATAGTCAAATGACTAAGAAAGAAGTAGATTTGTTGCATGACGGAAGGACCTTATATTTTAGTAGTTTGAATAAATATTCGCCAAATCGCTTTAAATAGTTTTAAGCAGTATTTGAATTTCTCAGGGGTAATTATAAAAGTAAGCAAAATAATTTAAAGAGGTCAATGATTGACGAGGATGAAAATAAACTTTAGCATAATTTTAGAGAAGTTTTTCTCGAAATTTTCCTCGTTTAAAGAAAGATTAAATTTTATTGTATATCGAAGTTAAATGCCCGATTCATATTACAATTATAAATATATAATTGATATAAAAAAAGTTTATTAAAAATTTGGATCTGAGGGATTTTTATTAAATTAGTGCCTTAAATGAAGTGATGCACTTAATTCTATATGGTAGTGCATGAAGTTGATAACAATTCTCTTTTGGTCTAATTAATAATAAAAATGACTGACCTAAAGAATTTGAAATAATGACCTTAAGAATGAGGGCGAAGTAGCCTCGTCTCTTTTGTGCCATAAGTTATTTCATTTTATTACTAATCAATATTTTTATGTTTAACTGGTTTATATGAATTTAAAAGAAACCAATTTTAGAAAAATTTTGTATCCAATATTGGAACAATCTGTCAAGTATGTTTTTTGGGGAACCATACTTACAAGCCTTTTTCTAATTGCTAAGTGGCAAATTAATATTTCATCGGGCTTAACTTTTTTGGCATATGCTTTTTGTTTATTCTCAATTGGCTTACTCACAGGATTTATTTTCGGTATTCCGAAATATCAGTATCAGAAAATAAAGGACTCTAAAGGTCAGGAATTAGATACTTACTATAAGGAGAATACGAATCTCGAAGAAATTTCTGATTGGATTACCAAGATTGTTATTGGTTTGACCTTGGTTCAATTTACGCAACTACTCGATTGGCTAGATCAAGCAGCCAGGACCTTTTCCACTGGACTAGAGATTTACAATGAGAAGGTATATGGTTTTTGTTATGCATCCATAGTTTTTTATTTTCTATATGGTTTTCTTATAAGTTATTTATGGACCAAGTTTGAGTATATTCTGTTGCTTACATCAAATAGAAATGAGCAAAGGGAAACTCAAAATAATATTAAAGAAACTGCAAGAGCAAATAAGGACTTATTACTAGATAAAGGTATTGAAGATTACGAAGATCAAATAAAAGCTGGAAGTCAGAGTTTTTTGACGACCGTTTCTGAAGCTGAGAGAAAATCTCTATATGACAAATTTCTGAGCTCAGCGATCCAAAAGGAACGAAGTAAACTTGAATTAGATGTGCACGATACTCAAAAAGGAAGATGGGGAGGTTATAACAAGCTGGATGGATTTGAATTAAAAGGTACAGTAAAAGGAAAAAGTAAGTTTAAAAACTTTTATGATGTAGAAATTACGGTGACCAAACCGCTCAAAGATAATAATTGCAATTTTGTAGCTTTTGCCTTGCATAACACCTTTGTTCCTCGCGTCGTAGTAAGACCATTTATTGGAGATAAAGCCGTATTAGTGTTGAGGTCCTATGGTGCCTTTACCGTAGGAGCTTTGTTAGACAATGATTTGGAATTGGAATTTGACTTAATGAAAGCCGCTGGAGCGGAGAGTTATAAGGAGTTTTTGGAGAATTGATACAGAATGGCTTAAGTATTTTGTTTTGCTATTAGCGGATAGGTATATCTTGATAAGATAAATCTTTTCAATGGTTAAGAATTAAAATACTAATAATAGAAGTAATATTAATATGATGGATCAAAATAAATTGCTACAGAGATGTAACTTGAATTTACTACTTACAAAATCAATTATTCAGTAAAGTGTTGATAATCTAATTATTCAATAATGATGTTCTATTTACATCGGTCATAATGAGTTTATATTATTAAAAAGTAAGTAATAAATGAAATTGGTATTTGTGTTTTGACACGACCGTTTTAAATTAGTTGATAACTAAAAACAATCAAGTTAAAATATGAAAAAATTTAAAGTTGTGTGCAATATGCAAGATTACGCGTATACATTTACCGACAAAAAGGTCGCTCAAGAAGCAGCTGAAAGGCATAAAGATAGGACAAATCATTCTCCAGTTTATATTTATGAAATAGAGGAGAGTAATAAAATGACTCGAGGAGAATTATTGTCCATGCATAGTTCGGATCTTACCCAGGGAATTATTGCTATTGAAACTGTATGAAAAACATCATTATACTGATTTCATTAATTCAATCCTTACTATGCGGTCAAGAATTAAAATTCCAGCATGGAGTGGCCTTTTCCATTTATTTCGGAAATGAATTCAAGTATTTACTGGCGTATAATCCAAATATTTACTTTCCAATAAAAACTGGAACTAGCCAAGCTATACTTCCAATGCTAGATCTAAAAGTTTCCCTTTACAACAATAATCTTGGCAGTTCTGTTTTGTCTTCATTTAGGAATAAAATGCATATAAATATTGCACTTTCACCCACCTTATTGTATTCTTTTGAAAAAGCTTCGCAAAGTAATCCGGGATATGTTCCTATTTTTTCAAATACTTTTATCGCTCAAACCAATTCGCCATATAATTATAACTTCGGGTTTTCAGCAATATACATAAGTCAATTGGGGTTTGGCAAAGTTAAGAATTACAGCAAAAACCAAAGGCTTAGCAATTTGATTTTTTCTTTTAGAAATATATATTTTAATTATTATAACGACGGTGGACCTATCAATAAGTGGATAGGAGATAAGGAAGATAGATTCTGGACAGGAGGCATGATGCTAGGTTATAAATTTTTGTCGGGAGGACAACAAAATCATGTTTCGATTTCTTTTGATAAATATACAGGTTTTGTAAAGCATGCTTTTGAAGCAGCCGGATTGTTACACACAAAGAACGTTTTGTATGCCGACCCCGTGGAAACAAGTTACAATTCAGGGAAGTATTCCTTGCGTTATCGTCGTCCAAATGCCTTTTATGGTGCTGCGATTAATTGTTGGAATACCCCTGTCGATTTTCAAGATTTTATTCATCGAGATATATCGAGTGATCCTTACCACATGAAACTCCAGAAGAAATATGTTGATTTTGAAATATTAGCTTCTTATGGAAAATAAAATTGGTTTTTATATAGTTCTCGTTGTTGTCTTGACTGCCTGTTCAGGTAGATATTATTTAGTCAGGGGAAAGTTTTTCGATTCAATGAGTTTTGTAAACGAGCAGTATTTCAGTCATGAGAATAGAACTCAAAAAAACGCCTTAAAAAAGATCACCGAAAGTGGATTTGGATATTATTCATGGAAGACGGTTGCTTACAATTATGAAATGAATAATGAAGATTATTTGCTTCCAAAAAGTAGCGATAAACGTTTTACCGAAGTGGTTTCGATTTATAAATCAATCTTGAATGATGAACTTCTGGCTCTGGAGAACGATGAAAAAAGTTATGTAATGACGAAGGGAAAAATATTAATGAATAATCTATATTTTATAGATGATCATCGATGCATTTATATTAGCTATGATGACGATAATAAGATAGGAGCTAAACAATTATGTTTTCCATTGAATTTTGACAATAAAAATTATCCTGTTCCAAAAAAGGATAAGAAACTTTATGAACAATACCTAAGAGGATACTACACTATTCATGGAAACAATATATTTATACACTTCCATCAACCCTTGTCGAACGATAATTATTATGTTTATGGTTTGATACTCGGTGATGCAATAAAATTCACTTCAATTACGGTGCCGAAGAGCCCAAGGAAAATATACGAAGGAGGTTACAATGCAGTCGATGTCGATTTGGAAAAAATATTCAATGTTATTAACATACCAATATTCGAATGGGTTGACCCTGTTAAATATATATTTTATCCTCAACAAACTTATTTGAGCACGGGTTTTGAATTGTATAAAGGAAAGCATAAAAATAAATTACATGAAAGACTCCTAAAAAAATATCCGGATATTAAAATTACTAAAGATTTAATAATAACTGAAATAAGTTATAGTGAGCAAGAGGACGATGATGGTAATCGGATACCGGTAAGAATTTATACATTAATCGATAATAATCCGGAAAATAGGAGTTCATTAAATAAATATGAGATCAATGAGTTTATAGGAATGGATGCGATGAGTGAATGTATTCTGGAGACATGGTAGCTTGTTGCAAAGTAGGTAAAATTATTTTTAATTAATATTTTTACCGTCAAATTTTATTTATAAAACCTATGAAAGAGTTATTTATTACTTAGCCACAGCAATATATTATGTCTAATATTTGGAAATTGCCTTGTAAGAGTAAATAATCCTTGTTTTGAATATAGAGAGGTTTGTTATTTTCTAATTAGTGACAACGAATAATAATTTCCTTTTGAATCAACTTTAAGTTTATAGTATGTAATATTGCCTACAGCTTCCCAACTTAATTGGCTACCCGGTACCTGCAGAATGGAATGATCTGAAGGAGTGCGCAATCTTGGAGCTTGATTAGGTTGCGCCTGAATAAAAGGGAGGCAAGAAAGTAATACAAAATAATTCCAATAAGTAGTTACCGTTTGTTTCATCGTTTATAAATGTTTGAATCTAATAAAGTTAACCTGTAATAAAGTATTTAATAATAGGAATTTTACTAACATAAGTAATGACTGCTTGAATTTAAGATCTGTTGCTTAGTATGGTATTAAAGTAGGGAACTTAAAGTAATAGATAAAATCAATTTATAATGCATTCTTATAGAATGTTTTATATTAGGGAATTTTGAAGAAAATATTAAAATCTTCATATTTAAGAAGTTAATCTATTTGTCCAGAAATATTCATTTAGTTACTATTTTTTGTTATTTTTGTTCGATAAGTAAATATATTATGTATGTACTTGCTATAAGGAAATGAAAGTGTATTAAGATTGACTTAATCGAATTCTTAATTTTAACAACTTAAGTAAATAGTTATGAAAAAAGCTAAATTTAAAATTCTGTCGATTGATGGTGGTGGCATACGTGGAGTAATACCCTGTGTAATACTTAAGTTTATTGAGGATCAAACTGGAAAAAAAATAAGTGAACTTTTTAACTTACTCTCAGGCACCTCAACAGGTGGAATTATTGCGATTGGTCTTTCGTGTCCAGGAGATGATGGATTGAATAAATACGATGCAGAAACTATGCTTGGTTTGTATAAAGAAAATGGGAATGATATTTTTTCTGGTCGTAAAAAAGATTTTTTATCTGTATTGAGTTCAGTTCATAAGACACCAAGGATGTTATTTGAAAATCCATATAACATAGATAATCTGGAAGAATTATTGGATAAATATTTTGGCAAAACAAAATTAAATGAAACATTAACCGAGCTCCTAATTACGACTTACGATATAGAGAGTGGTCGGCCATTTTATTATTCTTCTCGTTTGGCTGCAAAAAAAGATGAGGAAAATTTTTTATTAAAAATTGTAGCTCGCTCCACATCTGCCGCACCGACTTTTTTTACACCACTACTTACAAAATACGATCAATCCAATGATGTGGCATTTGTTGATGGTGGAGTATTTGCCAACAATCCATCGCTATTAGCCTATGCGGAAGCAAAAGAATTGTGGAAAATACAACAAAAAGCAGGAAAGGCTTTTACACCAGAGGTAATCAAGGATGATGCAGATCTTCCTTTCTTTATGCTATCTTTAGGCACTGGATATCATCCTCAGAGTATTGACGGAAAGGATGCGTCTAAATGGCGATCTATGGAATGGTTGGAGCCATTATTGTCTAACATCTTCATGAATAGTGTGGCTGCCAGTACCGACTACGCTATGCAACATTTACTTCCTCCTTATGAAGATGATACATTGCGTTACCAAAGATTAAACTTTGAAATTCCGGAAAAAAATACAGCCATGGATAATGCCTCTGAAGAAAATATCAATACTTTAATTTCATTGGCTGAAGAATATGTTAGTAAACATGAAGCTACATTGCTGAAAGTTTGTGAACAACTTTCTTAGGAATAGATGGGTAATCTACAAAAATATGCTCTATTAATCGGTGTTGGTCAACGGCATGATGATGAATCGGTACTTGCTATTACGGCTACCGATGCTAGATCCATGCATAAGGAATTAATTGACACTTGTGGATTTGACAGGGACAATGTTGAATTGCAAACGAAAGAAGACACAGGGGGTAATAGAATTATTGACCAAATTCAAATGCTTATAGACAAAACACAGAGCGAAAAGGCAGATCTTGTAGTGATTTTTTTCTCCGGGCATGGTTGTTTCATTAATCAAAAATATTACTTAATTCATTACGGTACAGATAGAAATAATATTCCAAATACGGCGATAGATGGTGATTCGTTTATTCATAAGATTAATCAAATCAACACCAATAAGCTCATATTGCTTTTGGACTGCTGTCATGCCGGTGGATTTGCAGAAGAGAATAAAACTCTAATACCGTTTGATAAAAATAAATTTATTAATAATACGAATCGCGTAATAATCACTTCAAGTGAAAAATGGGAGAAGTCTTATACCTCCGAACCGGTTAGTGTATTTACGTTTGCATTAATAGAAGGCCTGCATGGAAAAGATTTAAGAGAGGATAGAAATGCAATACGGGTATTTGATCTTGCTTTGTACGTGCGCGAAAGAACCAGAGCACTCACTAAAAACTTGCAAAATCCTGGTTTTAACGTATTGCCGCAATCTTTTACGGAAAATTTTGAAATCGTAAACTATAAGAATAATAAACCTTCCGCATCTGCATTCGATAAGGCATTCAAACTTTACAAAGATGGAAAGCAGATAGATCTGGTGAAAGACTATTCAGAAGGAATCGACCAGGAATTCAGAGATGTCTGGTTTAGAAAGTTAAATATTAAGGAGGCCGATATTGGATTAGCCAAGGTTGAGAAAATGGAAGTCAAAGTGGCCGAGATAGAATCCATTAGAGTTAGACAAATTATAGCGGGTAATTTTGAAGTAGAGGACACAGTAAGAAAAGAAATTATTGAAGGGGGAATAATGCCATTGCGAATCAGAATAGAAAAAGATAAAATTGTATATGGTTGGAAGAAAAGTATTGACGGTAGTATAAAAGATGTAGAGACAATAGTTCCTTATTCCGATGCGCATTTGCACGCTGAGGTTAGTGATTTTTTTATTCAGTGGGCTAAAGCAATTAAACAATATGATGATAATGCGGAGAACAAATTTAAAATCCTTGGAAAGTTGCTTGCGAGGTTTATTGATTTGGATAATCAGTTAACAGCCAACTTAAATCTTTCAGAAACCATTCCTATTGAATCGGGTAAAAATATCAGAATCAGTATTATGCTTGAAATAAGACCTGAAGCAGGTGTACTGTGTCAACTGCCATGGGAATATCTGTATATCGGAGAAAAAGATAAAGAAAAGATAACCGGCAAGCAGACTGATTATACCAAAAAGTATCCATCCTTTTTTCTGGCAGCGGATAAAGGAATGCAATTTCAATTTGTAAGGCAAACCAAGAGAAATCGGATTAGACCAATCGTTGAACAGAAACTTTCGGTTGTTATCTTTAACAACCTGGTAATGGATGAAGCAAAACTGAAGGAGCGGTTGAATACTGTTGACTTTAGTGAAAACGTTGAGTTACATATTATACCAAAAGAAATTTTTAAGGACGTCGATGATTTTCGCAAAAACTATTTCAATTACATTAACGACATGGTTGAAGGAAATTCAATCTCGAAAAATTATATATTGCATTATATTGGGGAAAGTAAAATCACGGATAATGAATTAAAAATGAGTTTGGCTACCGATAGAGCAGATTTAGACTATATGACTGCAACTATCTTTTCCGATATGTTTGAACAGGATGAAATCGAAAAATATCTAAATACCTCAGAAGATAGTAAAATATTACCAAGCCTTATTATTTTGGAAACGGATGATTCTGCCAAAATCTTAGAAAATAATAATTGTGTTTCATTAAAATTATCCTATAATGACATTCCAGCGGTGCTTGGTTTTCAAGACAAATTTCCTTTAGCGGCACGAGTTGATTTAATAAATCTATTTTATAAATATATTTTAGCGGGAATGGATGTTGCGCAAGCAGTAACCTTAGCTAGGCAATCGTTGAAATTTACAGATTTTCCATCAGAAGAAGAAAAGCGCTTATATATGTTTGGAATACCTGTATTATTTATTTCGACTGAATTACCTATAAAGCTTTTAATGAAGGAAGAGGAAGTCAACGATACTAAAAAGAATTATATAAATGCAAGTGCAAGTAGAAAATACTGTCCAAGATGTGGAAAGAATCGCTTATTTGCAAATGATAAGTTTGTATGCGAAAGACATAGAATTAGATTGGAAGACATTATTGATGAGAATTCTCCTGAATTGAATTCTAGCAGCAACGCTCAGGACTTAGCTTCTGACAAGGGTAGAACAAGTATTACACACTTAAATGAACAAAAACCTGGTCAATGAAATTAAGTGTGCATCAGATAAGAAATCTAACTGCAGAAGTATTTACCGATGCTTCACGACAAGAAGAGGTGTCATTAAAACATTTGGCCGAAGGGCTTGATGTTTTTGCAAAGGCAGCAGAGAATAGTACTTCATTGAAAATTTTCGATGAAATAAATTGGAGTCATAATTCTTTTGGTAACGAGCCTTATTTGTCTTTTATGGCCAGTTTTCAAAAGAGATATTTTAAACAACTCACCACAGAAATGATTGGAAATGTTTCCAACATTTTGAAGGAGGATTTGAAAGGTGGGTTTTTGAAATGGTATAATTATTATGCGGACGCATTGATGAGCTGGAAGGAATATGTCGCAAATAAATTATGTGAGGCAAATATTTCTTTCACAGATGTGCAAAAGTCGGAAATTCATCAATTAGTAAAATTGAACAAGTATATTCAGGAATCAGACTGGATTGCTGCTTTTCCGTTTTTTGAAAATTTGGTAAAAGATGATCGACTTACAAATGAACACAGAAGTTATTTCAACTTAATTCTTGCCGAAATTATAATTTATTGGAAGCCTTCTGAGGAAGCAGCACCCTATATTGAAAAAGCCAAAGAACTTTATCCTGAAGGTGAAGATATTTTAATAACTCTTGGGAAATATTATATTCGGAAATCCGAGTATCAGAAGGGGAGAGAAATACTTTTTAACGCAGCTTCAAAAAATAAAAATAAATCAGAAGTATATAATTCAATAGGAGACTCTTACAAGGATGAGGGTAATTTAGAAGAAGCCCGGGCATGGTATGAGAAGGCACTTGAGCTTAATTTTTTAAATTCAAATGTCTATGCTAAGTTTTTTTCCTTACAAAAAGAAAATGCTGATTTAAATGAAATAAATCATCTTCTACACCTTGTAAAAACCATTGAATCAGAGGACCCGTGTTCTACAGTTTTATACAATGCTTATAGGGAAGCTGCTTTCGAAATTAGAGAATCAGGCAATACGGAAGCTGCTATAAATTATTTCCAAAAGGCTATTGATTTGCGACCGGATTTACAGTTAGTAAAATTGGATATAGCTTATGAATATAGTAAAGCTGGTAATAAAGATAAGGCTATTAACATGGTGAGGGATATAGTAGTGACTGAACCTCTAAATTATAATGCATGGTTGGCCTTAAGTTATTTTTATGAATTACATGCTGAAATAGATCAGGCCGTAAATGCTTATCAAAAGTGTTTAACCTTACAGCCCAAAGAGAGTGCAAATATCTACAGCCTTATGGGCGCCATGTATCAAACAGCAAGTCAGTGGGAAGATGCTATAAAATATTACAAGTTGGCTGCTAGTGAAAAGCCGACTATTGCAAATCTGGAGAACCTAAAGAAAGCCTATGAATCAAAAGGCGAGGATAAGAATGTGATTGAGTTAACAAACCAACTTATTGAACATCCTTCCGCCATTAACCAATACAATTATTACAACCAACTTGGAATATATTTTTATAATAAAAAAGAATTAAATGCGTGTAAAGAAGCTATAAAGTATTACCTGAAGTCCATTGAAATGAATCCGACAGAGCCAATTCTGTATGAAAATTTAGGTCTGGCTTATGAGCAGGCAGGTGATTTAAATAATGCAGAAGAGGTTTATAAAAAGGCTATAGAATTTGAAAAAGCCAATGGACGATATTTTAATCGTTTAGCCTTATATTATTATTCCAAAGCTTTTTCCGTCGATTCATCTGAAGAGCGAGATCATTATTTGAGTCAGGCCATTGATTTTTATTTAAAGGCAAGCGAAAGAGAACCAAACAATGTAACTTATTACTACAATGTTGCCTTAGCCTATGAAAAAGTGAAACTATTTCAACAAGGCATTATGTGGTATGAAAAAGTTTTATTGCAAAATGAAAATGATGCCAAAGCCCAGGCCGGGGCAGGTTATTGCAGTTATATGGATGGTCAATGGGCAAAAGCCGTTGAACATTTTCGACACGCCATTCTGATAGAACCGTGGAGAATTTCCTATTATGATCATCTCGGCTATGTATTTGAACAACAAGGAAATTTTACAGAAGCCATACAAAATTATCGAGAGGCGCTCGCAGCCATAGAAAAGAATAAGCAAGATAAAATCGAAGACACCATTAAGGCTGACTACTTTTATAATCGAATTGGCGTAATCTATTATAATAGTAATGACTTAGAAAAGGTAAAAAAATCAATTGAAGAGTATCAAAAGGCCATTCAAGTTAATTCATCAATATCCGTATATCATCTTAATCTTGGATTGTCGTATGTATATGTTGGAGAATATTTCTTAGCTATTGAGAGTTGCAAGAAAGCCAGCGAACTGAATCCTAATGATGCCGGAGCTTATAATATTCAAGGGGTAGCATACTATAGGATGGCTCATTTACCGGATTCAATAGAATCTTACCATAAGGCTATTGAACTCGATCATAACAATCCAGTGTATTATGATAATATTGCTTTGGCAAGTTATGAAGATAAAAGATACCAAGAGGCGGAAGAATATTGGCTTAGAGCTTTTGAATTGAATTCAGAGAATAAGGAATATTTAAAAAGTTTACAACAATTATATCAAGAAACCAATCAAGAGGATAAGCTTAAGCAATTGATTGAATCAAATAATCTATAAGCATCTCATCATCATAAAAGGTGTCATCCAATTAATAAGGATAAAGCTTTTCAAATAATAATTTTAGTTAGTGCATTTTGAAAATATGACATAGGTAATATTCGTAATTGTATTTGGAAATAGTCCTAAGAATGGCATAATAATTATGATGTTTAAATTGAAATGAAGGGTCTCATTTAGCAATTTATCAGTAAGATTTAACAATATCCACCAGTTTGGATAATAAGAAGGAGTTTATTTCTTCTCTATTGATTCTAACTCCGTATTTAGAAAAATATTTTTCTTAACTGTTTCCATATGTAAGATTTAATGCAGCTCATAGTCTTTTTTAGACTCTTGAATAAATCCGTCTTCTGCCCTAATTTGATCTGGGTAAAAATTGCATTCATAATATGACATAATTATTCTTGAATTGGATCTTATCTTTTGAATGACCTATAGTGCTTTGAGCAGATAAATTTAAACATAGGATTAAAGTACAGGTAAGTTGAAGAAATAATGATTTATTATTAATTAAGTAAACTTAATTAGGATTGATTATAAATTTAAGCAAGTAAAGTGGTTCTTTAAAATTAGAGTGTTCATCAATTAACTATTTCGGGAGGCTTAAATGTCTTATTTCTTACCTTTCCAATTATTAGTTCAAGAGAAAAAGCAATGAAACTATTTCTGCGAAGAAAGTTGACTTCAAGATTTAATTCTAATCCATAGGATCTTTTTGGAAGAAACTGAATAAATACTTTTCCATTCATCCCCAAATTGTTTTGAAGGTAATTATATGTAACATCATTGCTAGAAATACTAATAAGTGGTGGATTACAATTACTTGGATGACAGAAAGTAGGATAAGCCGTTTGATAATAAGAAGGACCTAAGTCCAATCCAAATTTTAATTTGGAATTTAGCGTTTTGGTGTGAATTCTATAATTCAATGAAATTTTTCGAATCATTATATCTCCATTTTCGAAATTCTTGAATTTACCAGAATAACCAAACGGATTCCCGGAATTCTTTTTGCTGTTTAATGAAAAATTTAATGACACCCCTTTCCATTTTGAAAATTCAATAATAAATCTCAAATTACCAGAGAGCCCTTCCATGTTATTTGTTCCACAGCCGAGTGAAAGGTATTGATTAGATAATGATTTTGGTCTTAAAGCATTTGACTGTTGAGCGATAATGGGGTTGGTTAAGAGTATTGAAGTGACAAAAAGACTAATAAAGTTTAAAATTTTCATGGCAGTTTTAATATTATTGGGTCAGCACAAAGTTGCTACCATTATAATGGGCTAATATATATTATCGAGTGAAATACATATATATATTTATATAATATGTATGGTATTTTCTTATGAAATAATGTTTAAGGAATTTCTATTAATGAACACTTGGACTTATAAGAATTCTGTTAAGAACTCTTTGCAATTGATCTTTAGGATCACCAATATTTTGAATGCTTCAACTTGAATAAAACAACTCCAAATCTAATGAATTAAGTATAAAGCCATTAAATATTTATTTAATGGCTAGTCAAATTTCAATTTAAGTTATTATAAATCAATTACTTAACAATTAATCCTAAGCAATTTACAATTATATATATAAATTTTTTTAATCTTTAATACATCATATTAAAATAGTTTATACATTTGCGTATATATTAATGTATATACCAAGTTCTTT
>CAZHNF010000042.1:0-23005 GCA_964533625.1 uncultured Saprospiraceae bacterium
CAAAATCTGGATCGATGAATGGATCATACTGACACCAGTCAATAACTGTCCAGTGTCGTAAAATCTTAAAGCAAGCATCTGGTTCAATAGTGAAGATTTCATCTTTGTATTCGATAGAAATCAATGCACAATTGTCATCTGCATTATTGATTACTGTAGGTCTTCCAAGTTGAGGATTGTCAGGGCTAACATCGCCACCACATCCTTCAACTGTTACTGGAGTCTGAGTACAAACACCATTTGGCCATAATAGATCAGTATATCTTGCATCGTTGCAAGTATTTACGTCAACATAGAATGGATCACAATCAACAACCCAGATCGTCTGGATAGCTGATACGTTGATATTGTTAGGTCCAACAGCAGAAATAACTCTTTGAATCTGTCCTTGACCGCATTCTCTCAAATCGTTTACACTAATATTTGGGGTAACTCCGCAAGCACCCAGAACATAACCATCAAATCCCCATACTAATTCATACTTTCTATCCCAATGTGCGGTATCGAAATATGCATTATAATAATCACAAGCTTGATTCGGTGCAGGTTTAGGTACTTGGTTAGTTGGTACATAACCTGGATAATTTGTTCTTTGATTTCTTTCGCAATATTTATGGCACACAATATCTTGAGTAACCACTTTCTTTCTTTGAGTAAGATCAGTTACAACTCTACCAAATGTTGCATCATTAGGATTAGTTATGTTGTTAATATCAAACCAGAACCAACAACTAACCACAATATTTGGAGGTGCAATAACCGTTGGCACAGCTTTATTCTGAACCTGAACTTCAATCATGCAATCTGAGAATCTTCCATTGAGAACATTGGTAACATTATTCATTCTCGTTGGAGCTACAGGTCCTGCTCCCGGATCAACATCAAATACTCTTAATACAACCATGACACTTGTTCCAACATCTGCACAGCAGAAGTAAGTACAATCATCAAAATAAATTTGATTTCCTGTTAATGCGGCATTATCGTCTCCATTGATTCCGTTACAAGCAACTGTATTATTAGCATTAGAACCATTGTTGGTTCCAAGTAACTCAGCCATACGTATAACTTTAAACCAAACATGTGGTTGACAGTTATCGTAAGATCCTTCATCAAAATCTTCCGCACAAACTTTCACTACATTTTCACCAGGACTTTGATTGCCATTGATACTTACCACAGTACTTGTTCTACATACAGCCTGAGGAGGAACTCTATCAACGACATTGAGTATTATTCTTTTCTTAGTAATGTTGCCACAACAATCTGTAGCAATAATATAACCTGTCTGAAGTCCTTCAGGCATATTCACAACAACATATCCGTTAGTTTCATTTCCAAGTATAATTCCGTTTTCAACTTGCACTGAATAATGAATTTCCTGAGAACAATTATCCACTAACCAGGCTGGTGGAACTTCCCAACGACCGAAACAAGAATATGATTCCATGTTAACCCTAACAGAATCTGGATATAAAACGGTTGGTCCTTCTGGATCTGCAACCTTTATAACTTGATTATGACCACCAATAGTACTGGTGCACCAATCAAGAACAGTCCATCTTCTAAGCACTTTATAACATCCTACTGGTCCTGCATTGCAATTTTCTGAAGTTTTTAAATCAACAATTACGTCCTGGAAAAACACATTGAAATTCCAGCAATTAGCTCCTGGTCTTCCTGTACCTAACCACATGATATGCGTATTTGGCCCCCAACAAAGTGGATTTTGCGCACTCCATTGGCGATGCTGTGGATAATATACAGGATCCGGATTAGGATGTCCGAAATACGGACTCTTAGTATTGTCGATGCAATTCCATCCTAATACTCTAGGTAATCTTCGGTTAGGATAGATATTTGGTTGAGTTGGATTTGCATACCAGAAAGCAGAATCCAATAAGTAACCATCTACACATTCTGGAAAATCTGACATATGAGGACTTACATCTTTATTTCTATCAATTTTCTCATTACAAGCTAACATAGGTAGCTCGATATTATCATAATTAGGTGGAACGCTTACGTCAAACATATCACCTAAGGATTGAGTAATAATCTGAACACAGGATGATCTATTCCCTGCATTATCAATGGCTGTCCAAGTTCTTTCAATTAACCACGCATAACCAGAGGCACAAGTTCCCTTGGTAGTATTATCTCTATAACTTAAGCTATAAGAAGAACAATTTTCAGCGACAATTGGACTACCCGTTACATTAGGTGCTGTACTGGCAACACAAGAAATTGTAATATTTGGTGGACAGGTCAATCTTGGAGCTAATTTATCTTCTACCGTCGCATGAGACCAGCAAGAATTACCAGTAGCTGTATCAATTACAGTAATTTTAAATTCCTTTCCGAGGTCTTGAGACCCTAGTTGAACACCAGGAACATTTGGCTGTCTGTCAATCAATCCACCTGTGCCTACAGTAGTCCAAAATCTTGCTTCAATTCGGTAGGCATTGTAACATTTATAAGGCCCACCTTCTAAAAACATATCTGCATTTAGCGTAATGGCGCAATTATCATCCAGACTAATCTGAATATCATCATTACAGGCTAGAGCATTAGTTGGATTAGGAAATGCATTAACACAAACATTGAACTCACAAGTTGCAACGTTACCAGCAGCATCAGTAGCACTGTAACATAATTTAGTACATCCTATAGGGAAAAAACATCCTGGTGCATAAGGCTGACCACAGGTTTGAATTACAGGAACCATGGCCGCACCAAATACATAATCTAAGTCTCCGTTAAACATTCTTATAGAGAAAAATCCAGTCGGATTAAATACCCCATTTGCAACTGGACCAAATTGAGCACGCCCGTTATTGAGAATAATTTTTAAATTGGCATCACCCTGTGGAATAGTGCTGCAAGGAGCCACTCCATTTACGTAGAAAAAAGAAGCACCATTCATGGCGTATAAGGCCACACCTCTAATTTCATTTGGCTGTAATATTAATTTAGGTGCAATAACAGTATCATTGATGGTCTGTCCGCTGCATGTAACTCTGCTCGTGATGGTTTGACTGGCCATACCCATTCTCTCCAATAACCGTGGTTGTGCAGGTGGAAATACTGGTTGCCCAACCTTAACCGAATCGCCGGAAATTAAAGTCCACGCACCAGGGTTATTAACAAGAGGAAGAAAACTTCCCGGAGCTGTAGTGGCATAAATTCTATAAGTATTACCAGATCCTGTAAACGGCATCATCCAGGCACCTGTTACTGCTAACGGTCTAGTAGATGTATTTTGAATATCAAACAGTAAACCTGTATTAAAACCTGCCGTACCATTTAATCCATTATTGGCATTTAGTCCACAACCGACAGATCTTATATTAGCACCCATGAAAGCTGAGGCCGGACAATTATCCATGGCCATAAATTGAGGTGCATCCCATGAAACTTCGCATTCCCCTGGCCCTGCATTAAGGCTGACTAAGTTACCTTTAGGACAGCCAGGTACAAATGTAGGTGGTTCTAGATCTTGAACATTAACTAAAGTTGAAGCTGTATCCGTAACACATCCATTAACACTAATCCAAAAGATTCTGTAGTTGCCTGCACCAGGTAAAATAACCCCGTTAGGACCACAAACGGTATAGCCTGCAAGAGTTGTAGGCCTGGAACCAAAAGCATATCTGTAACTGATAGGTACAGTTGGAATAGGACAGGTTGTGGCAACCGCAGAAATACACGGTAATCCTCCCAATGGAGTACAAGTGCCTGGTGCTAAAGGTGAATTTACAGGTGTATTATTTGTTTCAATATCTGCAAATTCTTCAAAGACTAAAGACCAGGATAACATTGTTCCAACATCTGCTCCTACATCATCTATAATGACTAATTCCCAAGTCCCATTAACCACATTAAAACCTGAGAGCGTAGTCACATTGGGTGTAATAGTAACCCCGCAAACGGTGGCAGTTAATGAACCTTCAGGACGAAAGATTCCAGTAAATGGTGCTGCACCTGCTGTAATATTTACAGTTGCTGTATCACAAAAAACAGTATTGGTAAAATTATCATTTCCAGCTCCGTTATCGGTTGATAACTCAAGAATTTGACCTGATGGGCTTCTTAAAAATAAATCGACATCCGAATCGAAAGTATGGGTGAAGTTTACCATTATCTTCGATAATCTTAGACACGCCGGATTATTTAAACGAGCGACCGCGCATTGAAAAATAGTACCTCCTGTAGTTTGAGGGGCAACCGTACATCCACCAGTTCCTGCAGAAGGAATAGCAGAATTACCGGCTGTATTTACCGTACTACCGTTAAATGTTTGTCCAAAGCTATTGACATTGATCAATAAAGCAATTAGTAAAACACTGAAAGCTTTAATTGTCTTTTGAATATTTTTCATGAAAATGAGTTTAAAGTGGTAATGGAAAGATTAGGATTACTTCTTAACTAAATTGATGAGATCTACAAAACTGGTCGACCAATTTTTGTTTCTTAATCTAAGAAGCGCTTCGCCGTCGGTTTGAGCACCGTTGACTTTTAGTTCCATATAACAAAATGCAGAGTTTAAAGCGTACTCTGCAGACACAGGAATTACGGTCTTTTCATCGAGAATCTCTGCTGCTTTAACGAATAGTGAGATTTTACGCTCCAATTCCAAGGTAGGATTAGCCTTGTACTCGGCATACAATTCATTGATTTCATCATTAATTAAAGCCTTTGCTTCTTGATTGCTTTTGAGAGGCGGTAAGCCAGATTGGGCATTTAAGGTGTTAAAGGCGACACATAGTCCAATAAATAAAAATGTCAGGACACTTTTCATGGTTTGAGTTTGGTTTATTTCTTCTAAAATTAAATCCAGAAAGTAATTCACATTACACTAAAGCAATGCGCCTTACCTGCACATCTAAATTAAACCAATTAAAAAAACCAAATTTTGTGGAGATGCTTCGTCTTCCATAAGAATTGGTAAGTTTAATTACTACTTAAATAGACATACCCTTTCCACTTAAGGAAAAGTCTGACCCCCAAAAGTAATTAATGTTTTATAGAGTGCTGCGTTTTAAATCGCCAATTCTCATATATTTCTTTATTAAATATTAATCCTGCTAAGAATCAATATTTTAAATTAAAATAATAAAAATTATTTAGATGTGTAAATTGTTAAAATTTAAAAGATTTTACTTTAAAAATCAATATTCTATAGAGTTGGCTCAGCGGAAAGAATTTCTGCGTTTGCTTTAGAGCGATACTTATCAAAATTGTTTCTGAATAACCTTGCTAATTCTCTTGCTTTTTGATCATATAAAGACGCATTCTCCCAGGTGTTTTTTGGATTTAGAACATGATCCGGAACATTAGAACATCCAGTAGGGAATTTCAATCCAAAAATTTCATGCGTTTCATAATTTGCATGATTTAACTCGCCGGCTAATGCCGCAGAAAGCATCCCTCGGGTGTAGCTTAACTTAATCCGACTTCCAACTCCATATGGCCCTCCGGTCCAACCCGTGTTCACCAACCAAATATTGGGTTTATATTTTTTAATTCTTTCGCCTAAAAGGGTCGCGTATGTCGTTGGATGAAGAGGTAAAAAAGGTGCTCCAAAGCAAGCAGAAAATGTTGCTTTTGGTTCAGTAACACCGGCTTCAGTACCGGCAACTTTTGCAGTATATCCAGAAATAAAATGATACATGGCTTGTGCGTCATCCAATTTGCTGATTGGAGGTAGGATTCCATAAGCATCACAAGTCAAAAAGAATATGTTTTTTGGCACAGGTCCAAAAGATGGTGTCTGAATATTCGATATATGTTCCAAAGGATAGGATACCCTCGTGTTCTCTGTAATGGTTTTACAAGAAAAATCAGGTTCATTTGTCCCATCAAAGAATACAATGTTTTCAAGTATCGCACCCCGTTTAATAGCCCTATATATATCGGGTTCTTTCTCTTCTGTGAGATCTATACATTTAGCATAACAGCCTCCTTCAAAATTGAAAATTCCTTCGTCGCTCCATCCGTGTTCATCATCCCCAATTAAGTAGCGGTTTGGATCTGCTGATAAAGTCGTTTTTCCGGTTCCGGATAAACCAAAAAATATACTGGTGTCACCATCCTTTCCAACATTGGCTGAGCAATGCATGGGTAAAACATGGTGGTTGACTGGTAATTCAAAGTTCAATATGGTGAAAATAGATTTTTTAATCTCACCTGTATAAGCAGAACCACCGATGAGAATTCTCTTACTTTCAAAATCAATGATACTAAAGTTATGTTGACGGGTATGATCAGCTATAGCGTCTGCTTTAAAACCTGGAGCGCAATAAATCGTCCAATCCGGTTTAAATTGCCCAAGTTGATTTCGATCAGGTCGAATAAACATATTGGAAGCAAACTGTGCTGACCAAGGAATTTCTGCAATAGTTCTTACACTTATTCTGTATTTGGGATGAGCACAGGCATAATTGTCTTGTATATATATACAATCCCTGGTATTTAAATAATTACATACTTTTTGAAATAGTTGATCAAAGGCATTCTTATCAAAGGCTTGATTGAATTTATTCCAATCTACGGTATCATGAGTTATAGCTGTATCAACAGTAAATTTATCATCTGGTGAACGTCCTGTAAATTCTCCTGTTCGAATACACAATGCTCCCTTGTCACTTAAAACTCCAAGTCCTTTGGTTAGGCTCTCTTCGATTAATTCATCCGGGGTTAGATTGGCTTTAATTAAAACCGTTTCCTTAATTCCCTGAGTTAATAATTGATCAGGGAAGGAAATTGCTCCTTGAATCTTCATTTTGAGTTTTGAATATTAAAAAACAGTGTGCAAAGGTAGAGTTATCCATGAGTTTTGATATAATTTTTATTACTCAAAAATGTTAATCTGATTGTGAACTATACAACTTTTAAGTAAAAAAAATCATTAGAAATTACATTTACAATTATTACAAAACAAAACCTGATAACGTCTTGTTAATGCATTAACTAAGTCGAATTTACCCTGTAAAAATTTTAGTTTTGCAGGCTAATTTTTAAAAGCGTCTAAAATCAGGTTTTCCTTTAAGTTATGGACATTCTAAAACTTGCGTTTCAAAAAAAGTTCTCAGAGAAAAAAGAGGACCTTCTGGATCTTATTAAAGCCAATGGCAATGTTGTTATTGATAAAGTTAAAGTTGAGCAACTCCATGGGGGAATGCGCAGCATTAAACTAATGCTTTGGGAAACCTCTTCCTTGGATCCTGTAGAAGGTATACGTTTCCGTGGTTATAATATTCCAGAACTTAAGGAGCATCTTCCTAGAATAAATGGCGCTAATGAACCCTTACCAGAAGGTTTGTTCTGGCTTATGCTTACCGGCAACATTCCAACTGTAGAAGAATTAAACTGGGTAACAGAAGATTGGAAATCAAGGTCCACTATTCCAGCACACGTTTTTAAAGTTTTGGATTCCTTGGAAAACAGAGTCCACCCGATGACACAGTTTACGATCGGTATTATGGCGCTTCAGTCCGATAGCCAATTTGCCAAGAAATACGATGAAGGAATCTCAAAGTCAAAGTATTGGGAGTACATGTATGAAGACGCTGTAAATCTTATCGCTAAGTTACCTGGAATTGCCTCCTATATTTATCGAAAGACTTTTTACAATAATCAGCACATTCCAGCAGATAAGAATCTTGATTGGAGTGCTAATTTCGCCCATATGATGGGCAATGATAGTCCTGAATTTTATGATCTCATGAGATTGTATATGACTATTCACGCAGATCATGAAGGAGGAAATGCTTCAGCTCATACGGTGCATCTAATTGGATCCACTTTAAGCGATGCTTATCTTTCATTAGCGGGTGGAATAAATGCTTTGGCAGGTCCTCTTCATGGCTTAGCCAATCAAGAGGTAATGGATTGGATATCTGAGCTTGTACAAAATATTGGAACCGATAGACCTACCAAAGAACAAATTTCCGATTATGTTAAAAAGACCTTATCGGAGGGTAAAATTGTGCCAGGATATGGCCATGCTGTTTTAAGGGCACCAGATCCCAGGTTTTTAGCACAAAAAGAATTTGCTTTAAAATATTGTGCCAACGACCCAATTGTAAACATAGTTTGGAATGTATTTGATGTTGTTCCACCAATCCTTGAAGATTTGGGAAAAGTCAAAAATCCATGGCCCAATGTTGATGCCCACTCCGGTGCTTTATTGGAATACTTCAATATCAAAGAACACAATTTCTATACTGTTCTGTTTGGAGTTTCAAGGGCAATGGGTGTTCTTGCTCAGTTGTGCTGGGATCGTGCTTATGGTCTACCATTAGAAAGACCAAAATCTCTTACCACGGAAGAATTAAAAGAAATTATCTTGCAGGCTTCAATCGTATAAACTTTATTATTATGAATTTTCCAGAAAATCTACGCTATACTAAAGAACATGAATGGATTCGTATTGAAGGCAACGTGGCCTATATAGGAATCACTGATTTTGCCCAATCCGAACTGGGCGATATTGTCTATATTGAGGTAGACACAGTAGGGGATACAGTTCAAAAAGATGAAATTTTTGGTACCATTGAGGCTGTCAAAACGACCAGTGATTTATTTATGCCGGTAACCTCAAAGGTTCTTGAATTAAATCCATTATTAGATGAGAAGCAAGGCAACAATCCTACCTTAGTTAATACCGATCCTTACGGAGATGGTTGGATTGTCAAAGTGGAGATCGGAAATGTTTCCGAACTTAATGAACTTATGGATTCCAATGCTTACGCTCAGATGGTAGGATAATCCTACACCTATTAAAACTCATTTTTTATAGTGGCTGAGCCAAAAGACTATGCCAATAATGTTTAAGAAAAACTTATGGCTATTACTCGGTTGTTTTGATGTTGTAATTATTCTATTCTTATCCCTGATTTCCGCGCAAACACTTAAGAAATTTAGTTGGACTGACATTATAGGAGTGGACAAGATTGGACACTTTACTTTTTATGCCGCAGCGGCAGGGTGTTTTACCTGGCATTACAAAATAAACAGATCAAAAAACAGTTATTTATTGATTTGGATTTGGATTTTATTGTTTGTTATGGGTGCATTAATTGAATTTTTGCAGTGGAGATTTGTCAATGGAAGGCAATTGGACTATTTAGATCAATGTGCCAATACATTGGGAATTAGCACCGGAATTTTTTTAGCTTATAAAATAAGTCCATTTAAATTTTCTTATTATTCTGAAGAGAATGAATAATCCTTTTCAACCTATGTTGCGAGATAGTCAATGGTTGGAAATGCTATTTGCCAATCGCAATAAAAATTATGGAGCTTTTTACCACAGAATACTGTATAGTAAGCACATGGTTTGGTCTTTCGCGATTTCTGTTTTTGTGTTTTTCATACTTATTTTATCGCCCTATATCAAAGACTTATGGCAATTGTTTTCATCAGATCATCTGCCTACAGAATATATTAGCCATGAAGTGAATTTAAGTCAACCTCCTGCAGGAACTTCAGGCACCCAATTATTACCAAAATTCGAACAGAAGAATAAAAAAATAATCAATAATCCTAAACCTGATCAAGAAAAAATCAGTAGTAAACCAAAAGTTGTTCGCAATGAACCTGATGAAAAAAAGATAGTGGATTCTAATCCGTCAAAAAATACAAATGCATCGGATACCGGTGAATCCACTCCATCAGATTCCGGACAAAAAGGAATCGAAGATGGATCAGGACAGGTTTTCAATAGAGTAAGTCAAATGCCTATATTCGCAGGCTGCGATCAAATGAGTGGTTCTATAGCAGAGAAAAAAAAATGTTCTGAACAAAGACTATTAGGATTTCTAAAAAGCAATATCAAGTATCCAGCACAGGCGATTCGAAATAAAACAGAAGGCATCGTAATCCTTCAATTCATTGTTGAAAAAAATGGAAGCATTTCAAATATAGAGATTAGGCAAGATATAGGGGACGGTTGTGGAGCAGAAGCCAGGAGGGTTATAGAATTACTGAATTCCCTTAAATTGTATTGGTCCCCAGGCTTACAGGGATCTGTTCCAGTAAGAGTTCAATATACATTACCGGTAGAATTTGAAGGATCATAATGATTCAATCAAACATATCCATAACAAATTGGTTAATTACCTTATGAATTACAGAATTTTTATACTGTTATTTTTTATTTTAAGCAGTCAATTACATTCTCAAGATCCAAGATTAGCAATGCAATACTATCAGGATGGTGAGTATGAAAAGGCCCTTAATCTTTTTGAACAACTTTATAAAAAAAATAGTAATAACGATTATTATTTCAAAAACTATTTGAATTGTCTTCAATCCCTAAACCGATATGATGATGCCGAATCCTTAATTAAAAAAGAATTGCATAATCGACCTAAGGATTGTAATCTACATATGCTGTATGCCAATCTGCTTAACCTGCAAGGTGAAAAAGACAAAGCAGAAAAACAATATCGGTTAGCAATTGATAAATTACCCCCTGATGTTATTATAGTACATAACCTTTCTAATTTATTCATTGAAGCAAATCAGTTAGATCTTGCTATTGAAGTTTATGAAAAAGCGGAAAGTCAATTAAAAGGCATTGCACATTTTAATTATCAATTAGCAGATCTTTACAGACGCAAGGGTGATATTGATAAGATGCTTAAATTTTATTTAAAAGCCTTAGAAGATGGCAGTGTGAATTACTTGAGCATTCAAAACCTATTACAAGTTTATTTACCTAAAAATAAAATTACTGACCTTCAGTCATTAATATTCGAAAGCCTTCAAAAAAAACCTGATGAGTTAAGCCTTGTTGAACTACTTCAATGGTCTTATATTCAAAACAAAGATTTTGTAAATGCTCTCCGTCAGGCCAAATCAATGGACAAACGATTGAATGAAGGAGGATCTCGTCCAATGTACATTGCAAATATTGCTTCTAACGAAAAGGATTATAAGGTAGCCATTGATGGGTATCAATACATCAAATCACTGGGTGCTTCTGGACCTTATTTTATGGAAGCGCTTCGACAGATTCTAATCTGCAGAAGAAAAATTGTAGTTGAACAAAAAAATTATACGACACAGGATTTAGCTGACCTGGAAAAAGATTACGATCTTTTTAGACAGGAATACAGCAACAACAGGTTGTCCGCTCAGATATTAATAGAATACGCGGAATTAGAAGCACGGTATCTTAACCATATTCCTAAAGCCATAGAAATTCTATCCCAACTCATAAAAAATCCTATTCTTGAACCTCGCACAAAAGCTAAAGCAAAATTAGACCTGGGAGATTATTATTTAATTACCGGTGAACGTTGGGAAGCAACATTACTTTATTCACAGGTAGATAAAGACTTCATAGAAGATGAAATAGGTGAATTGGCAAGATTTAAGAACGCCAAACTTTCGTATTTCGCCGGCGACTTTGGTTGGGCCAGAGAACAATTTGATATCCTAAAGCAAGCCACGTCAAGATTAATAAGTAATGATGCTATCGATTTATCAGTTTTTATTTTAGATAATTTAAATCAAGACACTCTTGGATTAGCCCTTACGATCTATTCACAAGCTGAATTAAAAATGTTTCAAAACCAATACCAGGAAGCTTTAAATATTTTGGATAGCATTCTTATTCTTTATCCGCAAAATAGCCTTATGGACGATGTGTTTTATCTGCAAGCAAAAATTTATAATCAGACTCAGAGACGTGATTCAGCCATTGCAAAATATAACATTATTCTGGAAAAATATAAAGATGAAATCAGAGCAGATAATGCACTATTTGAATTAGCAGAAATCTATGAAAATCAAATCGCTGATAAAGAGAAAGCAAAAGAACTTTATGAGAGATTATTTATTGATTTTAGCGGGAGTACATTGGCGGTAGAGGCAAGATCCCGATATAGGAAATTAAGGGGCGACGACGTTCAATAAAATTATTATATAGTGAAAACCAAATCTGAAATTGTAAACAACTGGTTACCGAGATATACAGGTACTTCCTTAAAAGAATTTGGTGAATATATTCTTCTGGTCAACTTTAATCTTTATGTTGATCTGTTTTCAAAATGGTACAATGTAAAAATCAATGGAAAAGATAAAGCCATGCGCAATGCCACGGCTAACAATATCACGATTATTAATTTTGGAATGGGAAGTCCGAATGCCGGAACCATTGTTGATCTTCTTACTGCAATTAAGCCTAAAGCAATATTGTTTTTAGGTAAATGTGGTGGACTAAAGATTGCTAAGAATAAAGTTGGAGATTTGATTCTGCCCATTGCAGCCATTCGAGGTGAAGGTACCTCCAATGATTATTTACCTCCAGAAGTACCCGCTCTTCCTGCTTTCGCACTTCAAAAAGCTATCTCTACTACAATTCGAGAATACCAAAGAGATTACTGGACTGGAACTGTATATACGACCAATAAAAGAGTGTGGGAACACAGAAAAGATTTTAAAAAGTACCTCACAGAATTAAGAGCTTTAGCCATTGATATGGAAACGGCTACCATCTTTATTTCAGCCTTTAAGAATAGAATTCCTGCTGGAGCTTTACTACTTGTATCAGATATGCCGATGATTCCAGAAGGGGTTAAAACTGAAGAAAGCGATAAAAAAGTCAACCAGGAATTCCTTAAAACTCACCTTAAAATCGGAATTGAGTCCCTCCAGAAGTTGGATTCGAATGCTACAACCATTAAACATCTCAGGTTTTAAATTTTGTTACCAAATTATGTTTTGAAATTTAGATTTCAGAATAGAAAATTGGAAATAAATGTTGCGCCTTATTTGTATTGAACTGTAAATCTGCAAGTTAAATATCTTTAACCGTTTTTAATTTTATTTTAACATATACCTACCAATCATTCGATTAGTTATAACGTTAATCTATTATCATTGGGATATTGATTAATAATTTGGTTTAAAAAAGGTTTGGCTTCGTTTTAATGGGATTAAATTCCCTAAGGGATTAGGAAAGTCATCCCGCGCAGAGCGGGGTGACTTTTTTGTTTTATACCAATCTACGTATTTCTTATTAGGAACACATTCCATCAGATTTAAGAATTTATAATTCGATAGTCGGCTAATTCAGTTATTAATAAGGATAATAATCCGATTGTCATTAAAATTTTTAGAATAAGCTTGCACCATCGTTTACAAAGTCTTAGCGATTTAACAATTCTATAAGAATAAACTTCTTGGATCAATTTAATCTATATTCATCTTCTTTCATCTAATATTAAAAATTTATAAAGATGAAAAACTTAATGGTGATTTTAATTCTGACTTTTACTTATGCAACAAACACCTTTTCACAATCTGAATGGTCTGTTGTTGTGGGACCCACCTTTAGTAATATTACACATTCTGGTGATGGAGGCTTAATAGGTTCTACCAATTCATTTACTGGTATTAAGACGGGAGTTGGGTATGATTATTTAATTGCGCCACATTTTAAAATTCAGACAGGATTATTTTATAATCTTTCCGGATTTACAGCCCAACAAGGTTTTGATTTTGAACTTTATAACATAAATATTCCCGCTGATGTTAGGGCAATTACACGATTGCATTTTGTTGAAATTCCAATACTACTCAGCACTCATTTTGGTAATGAAAAATATAATATATACATGCATGCTGGTCCTCAAATGGCTTATGCCGTTGATGGTGATCTTCAATTAAGAGCAAGGTTATTATTTGATTTTAATTTAGGTAATTATGATATTAATTTAAAGAATGAAAACTTCCGACAATTTGAAATAGGTGGTCTGGTAGGTGTTGGCATCAATGCAAAACTAAACAACAAACTAGCATTTAACGCCGGAATAGACTATATGCATGGATTTACTGATCTAACGAAGGAACCTATCTTAAATATCAACACGATGCGTTATGGTGTGAATACTCAAGTTGGATTAAAATACCGGTTTTAATCAATAATTTTTCCCACCATATCTGAAGTGGAATTGAGTCTTATCAGTTCCACTTTTTTTATTTGGTTAATCATTGATTCATCTGAATGATTGGGAAATACTTTAATATAATTTTCTGTAAAACCTGAACGTTGTGATTCGTTGGTTCCTTGTTCTAAAAGAACATTCATAATATTACCAATATTCCTCCTATAGAAATTTTGCTTCTTTTTGATTGACAATTGACGTAAGGTATCAGAACGATGATGTCTAATTTCTACTGGCACTGATTGATCCATATGTGAAGCCGGTGTATTAGTTCTTTCAGAATACGAAAAAACATGAAAATATTCAACTGGCAAGTCCTCTAAAAACTTAAATGTATTTTCAAAATGTTGATTCGTTTCTCCCGGAAATCCTACAATAACATCCACGCCAATACAAGCATTGGGAATTCTATTTTTAATATAATGTACCCTTTCTGCATAAAGCTCTCTTTGATATCTTCTTTTCATCAATGAGAGAATATGGTTATCTCCAGACTGCAGCGGAATGTGAAAATGTGGCATAAAATTTTTTGAACCCGCAACAAAATCGATTATTTCTTCTGTACACAAATTAGGTTCAATGGATGAAATTCTAAAACGAATGGATTCAGGAATTTCGTCAAGTTTTTTTATCAAGTCTATAAACAACGCTTTTTTCTTCGGCCTAATTCCTTCTATAACTTCCGTTCCATTACCAAAATCACCAATATTAACACCGGTCAATACAATTTCTTTAATTCCATTTTGAACTAGTTCTTTGGCTTGACTCAATATATCTTCTACCGATGCTGATCTAGAACTACCTCTTGCTTGTGGGATAGTACAAAAGCTGCATTTATAATCACAGCCATCCTGCACTTTTAAGAAAGCCCTTGTTCTTCCTTCACGCGAATACGATGGTACAAATTGCTTTACTTCCTGAATTGGAGTTGCAATAACTCTTGACAGTGAATTTTGTAAATCGATTTCTTGCAGGTGCTCCAGAATATTAAATTTCTCCGCTGCACCAAGCACCAGATTAACGCCCGGAATGGCGGCTATTTCTTGCGGTTTTAATTGGGCATAACAACCAATCACAACAACTTTAGAGTCGGGATTCAGCCTTTTAGCTGAACGAATTATTTTTCTACATTTTTTATCCGCTTGATCTGTAACAGAGCAGGTATTAATAATGTATATATCAGCACGATCTTCAAAACTTAGTTCATGATAACCTGCTTTCTGAAAACTTTCATTGATGGATGATGTTTCTGAAAAATTAAGTTTACAACCTAATGTATGAAAGGCAACCGTTCTTGAAGTTGACATTGTGCAAAGATAAATTTTATTGGCTAATGTGGTAATTGGCTTAACAAGTTGTAAGGGAATTTTAATTTATTATGCCAAGTATTGATGTTCAAATCGATCATGAAAACATACAATAAATTAAATTTTCAATGCTTTATTACTAAGTTTAATTATTGGTAAATTTGAAAAATAACTTATTATCGAATTAATGTTACGTCACCATAATCGGTATGTCTACCTCCAAGCTTATCCCTCCATTCAACATAATAAGCGAAAACCGCAGGATTTACATTTTGTCCATTTAATGTTCCATCCCATCCAAGATTACCATTGTTTGGCATAAAATCATATAATTCATACATCATCTCTCCCCAACGATCAAATATTCTAAATACGTCTATTACTTTTATATCCTTGTTGGCAAACACAGACACCTTGTCATTCAATCCATCACCGTTAGGACTAAAAACATTTGGAATATAGACTTCACCTTCACCTAAAAGTTCAAGGTATAAAATGCGAATAGAATCACAACCATCTACTGTATTCAGATTGGCTTGGTATATTCCACTTGACTTGTATTGAATATTATTAGTATTCCAGAAATACCTATTCAGGGTACACACTGAATCAATAAACTTATAAATTGGATGAATTTTTAAAATCAAACTATGAATAGAATCGCAACCATCTTTAGTAAAATAGTTTGAAATTTCCGTAGTATCTGAATAATAGGTTTTTCCATTCACTGGCCAGTAAAAAGATTCACAAGAAGAAACGCTATCCACTTTAGAGTACTCCGTATGAACCGTCACAAAAACATTCACAACAGAATCGCAAAAATTGCTTTTGGATGAAGGATAGCTCAGCTGACCCTTTGTTCTTGTTTCATTAAAAATCTGCTGATCAACCTCAATTTGACCACCTGGACAAATTGCCGTATCCAAATCAGAATATGGTTGCTCTAAAAGGTTGACGTTTACTCTGATTATGGAATCGCATCCCTGAGCATTCATGGCTGTAAGAATTATATTTCCGTTGGTATTACTTTTATTAAAGATACGATTGTGAATTACAAGTGATTTTTCCCGACAGATACTGGTATCTAAATCAGAATATGATTTTTCTTTAATCCCTAACTGAACTTCAATAAGAGAATCGCATCCGACAGCGTTTGCCCCTTTAAGTACTATTTCACCATATCGATTAAGATCATTGAAAAGTATTTGATGGATTTTTACAGAATCACCTCTACAAATGCTTGTGTCTTTTTTCCCTTTGGACTGATCTAAAAAATTCAATTGAACAGTCAAGACAGAATCACAACCATTAGAGCCAATTAATAGTATATCGCCGGAAGGCCTTTGTTCATCAAATTTCTGCTGGTTAATATAAATAAAAGATCCTCTACATATACTGGTATCTATCTTCCCGATACCAGGATTTAAAAAGTTCAACTTAACCGTTAATATGGAATCGCAACCAACAGAATTCATCAGTAAAATATTACCTGTGGGATTTGTTTCATCAAAAATTTGTTGATGCAAAACAACAGATGAGCCCTTGCATACACTAGTATCGAGACTTTTCATACTAGGCTTTAGAATATGAACCTGTACATTAACCAATGAATCACAACCATTAGACCCGGCTTTTGAATGTACGATCACACCATTGGGATTATTTTCACTGAATAATTGATTATTAAGATTAATTGTATCTCCTTGACAAATATTGGTATCCAATTGGTATATTGGAGTAGCTAAAAAATTAAGATGAACTCTGACGGTTGAATCACAACCATAGTATGATGCATTTTTAAATATTTCTTCGCCATCTGCATGTTGAAGAGAAAACCAGGTTGCTCCAACCTGAATCGAATCATTTGGACAAAGTGTATATTCAACATCTGAAACCGGAGATTTTACACAACGAATTAATCCAAAGTCCAGGTTAAAATTATTTTCCCCATTTTTTCCAGTGGTGTATTCTAATACAATTTTATCTTTAAAATTGAAAAGGGAATTTGAATATGTCTCTGCGTCGGAATCATTTTCAATATTTCCAAAATTATTTCTATTGTTCCAAATAGTAGGATTGAAGCTTTTTCTTCCTAATACTAATTCACCATTAATATAATTCAAATCCTCACCTAATTGAATAAAATAATTGGTTTCTGGTTGAAGATTTTTAAAATAATATTCACCCGTAAGATTAGTTCTAATGCTATCAACAAGTTTACCATTTTGATCAAATAGCAATACCAATAGTCCACTCACCGGTAATTCACCGGGATCCTGAAGTCCATCAGCATCTATATCGTCCCATATAAAATTACCAATACTAATTCCAATACCATTGGTGGTAGATGAACCAACCAGGAGTTCAATGTCACCTACACCGGTGGCTTTACCAAAAGTAGCAAAGTCTCCAGTCATTAAATTGTAATTGACTTTTTTATTGCCTTTGGAATTTTCCATTTGGCTCCACCCATTGGAATGAATATTATCCGGGTCCATCATGGTAGATAACACAGTGTTATAACTAGGATGAATCGCCAATGCTCCAAGAGCACTTTCCTGATGTCCAAAAAAACCATCTTCATAAAAATATTCACCACCACAAATCCCTTGGTTGTTGTTTGCACCAGCTGTTGTATAAAATCCTGCCGTTCCGTTTTTTTCCAGGAGAAATTCATCTTTAAGCTTAAAAAATTTTAATAAGTCGCCACCTGCAAAACTGAAATAGGCATTTCCATCAGATTTTTTAGTTCCAAAATCATGACCACCAGATTGATATCCAAAACGATCCCCAATAGCAACGATCATATTTCCTTCGGAATCAAATTCAATATCTGAAAGGATGGGAACAGGTCCACAGGTTATATTTCCTTGTGACAAATAATAATAATAATTATTAGACCATGGTCTAAAATCCCCACATGGAGGTGAGGCTACAAATCCCTTTGTATAATTCAAATCAAAGTGAGAAACCTGTGAAAAAACGCCATTTGATAATTTGAAAATCGTTGCATTTAGATCATCTCTGTTTTTGCTTGATTCTGCCGAACAAACTCCACCAATAAATATACTTCCTTCATGATACTTTAATCCCCAAGGTCTCCAATCGCTTAATCTAGAACATGCCGGAAACGGAATATTGATTTCCGTAACAAGGTCCTTAGTAACCGGATAGGTAAGTGGATTACCGATTTGAATAATTAAGAGAGATCGGTTATACATATTAATGGCAAAAAGAGTATCCCCTCGATCATTCAAATCAATATCTGCTAAACCCCATTTTCCAATATGATCAAAAACAGCAGAATCGTGTGAAGCATCTGTAGTATTCAATCCTATATCACGCTTGAATGTAGTCTCATCGCCGGTTTGAATTCCAAAACTATCAAGATTGAGATACAATTTAGTTTTTCCAAAATATCGATATCCTGGTGTTGCCGGAGGATTAGGGAGAAATGAATCTAAATCAGTAACATAAATTGCTCCCAGACCTTCAGGTCCTAGATGAGCATTTCTTTTTAAAAAAGCTGCTGAGAATAGTTTTCTTGTTTCTTTTTGATAGGCAAGACCCCAAATGGTTCCTATTTCTGCAGCTCCAGCCAAATAGTAACTTCCGTTTGGCCCATCACGCGGTCCACCACCTGAGGTATTAAATTGATTCGCTACAATAGCAGGATTATTCACCGAATTACTTGCTGGATTTCTAGGAGTTCCTTTTGAAAAAGTTGCGGTTACAATCCATGGATTTTCTTCCAAAACAGATTGAAGGTCAAAAAGACCAAGATTTACTTTGCAGTCTCCAACAATAGCCCGCTGGGTCCTTGTATGACAATCCGTTCCAACATTTGAATCGTATAAACCATTGGGTATTTGAAATTCAACTCTTACTTTTAATCCGGATGTTAAGTTTGGAATTGCCCAAATCCCGTTTAATTGAGTATTGGTAGTGGCAATAAGTTGTTTGCTGTCATCAAAAAGAAAAACAGGAATTCCCTTAACGCCTATTTCAGACAGATCCTGTACACCATTATTATTGTAATCGCGATATACTTTACCGCCAATCGTATTAGAACCTGAACAGGTTGGAGGATCACAAGGAAATGGAAGATGAATGGTATCAGGATTTGCGACACAATTAGATAGTAAATTAAAATAAGCAGTTACCACATGATCTGAACCATCAGGATCCAAGATAAATTGAAGATAGGGTGGACACCCTTTTTCAAAAGGGTCAAAATTTTTAGTTTGACCTTTTAGTTTGACAACAATCATTGTCCCGGGCGGTGGCATTTTCCAGGAAAGGAAAACCGCTACAATTACTTTGGAAGCATTACCTGTTCTTGGTCCGAACTCGCAATCACCAACAATTACCCGATCAATGACTAATTCACAAGCGCTACCTGCCTGAGCTATAGCCAAAGAATAACAAAATAAAAATGAGTAGATTACCCATCTGACTTTTTTATCAAATGACCAGATTAACAATCTAACAGCTGTTTTCATCGGAACAATTTCGCTTCTATCTACTACATTTAAAACAAAGTTATTCAATGTTTTGAGATTTTTCAATAATTTATACGCATTGAAGCACTAACCAAATTCTACAACTATGTCATAAATTGGGTAAAAAGTAAAACTTTATCATGCTGAAATCAGCATTATAAATTATATATTCATTAATATTTCTATTTTCGCCAGCCATTCTATTTTAGAAATAATGCAAAAAATATTTAAAGAAGATTTTAGTTCAGGTTTAGCTTGGCTTCTTGGGGTATACTTCCTTTTTACGATTGGCTTTATGCTTATTAGAATAATATTCTTAGCCTATTATCAAGGAGATCAATTATCGAATATTCCATTGTTAGAAATTTTTACTGCATTGATTACTGGATTTCGATTTGATTCTGTGGTGACTTGTTTTGCATTAATTATTCCTTTTCTCTTATTAATAATCTTACACCTTTTTACCGATTTAAGAAAGACCATTCATTACTTCCGTAATTTTCTCAAAGCATACAGCATAATAGTTTTCATCTGTTTTATTTTTATTTGTCTGGTTGATTTTTTTTACTACAAATTTTTTCAATATCACATTAATATACTGTTCTTCGGAATTCTAGACGATGATACTCAAGCTGTGTTAAGTGGAATATGGACAGATTATCCTGTAGTAAAGGTGTTCCTGGGAATGATCATACTTTACTTCTTCCTAAACAATATTTTAAATAGAATTTTTAAATACCGAATAGCTGTTCCAATAAAAAATACTGGCATTGAACTAGCTGTAATGTTCGGAATAATTGGATTATTTACTCTTGGATTGCGAGGCTCCATTGGATTATTTCCACTTCATTATGAAGATAGCATTATATCTGAAAATGCGTTTGTCAATAGTCTTACTTTAAATGGAGTTTTCGCTTTAAAAAATGCACTGAAAGAAAGAAAGAATCAAACTATTCATACCGAATTTGAAAAGACTATTTCAAAATACGGATATCAAAACGCTTCGGATGCCATTCGGGAATATTTAAATCAGACTTCACAAAAAGAATACGAAAGCAAAGATTTATTAATTGAAACATCGGAGGACACTTTTCTACAGAAGCACCCACCCAATGTAGTATTTATTCAAATGGAAAGTTTTAGCAATTACTATCTCGATTTGCATAATGAGCAAATGAATTTGCTTGGTAGATTAGAAAGTCAATTGCCATTGTGCACCATATTTAGAAATTTTCTATCGTCAACATCAGGTACTATCCATAGTCTTGAATCATTACTGACCGGAACTCCTTTGACACCAATTTCGCAATCCACTTATATGGATTGCCCATTATCATCATCCGTTGCAAAAATTTATTCTGATGCAGGATATCAGACTTCATTTATAACCAGTGCAGCACTAGGTTGGAGAAATATGGACCGTTATACATTGAATCAAGGATTCCAATTAGCTGAAGGATCAGAAGTATTGCTAAAAACAATTCCTGGTACGGAGAAATGCGATTGGGGTGTTTTTGATGAATCAATGTTTAACAGGATATTGCAAAGACTGCATGAACAAACTTCTAAGCCACATTTTATTTATGGATTGACAACCACAAACCATCCACCATTTCAGAGACCTAAGCACTATTCATTATACCCATTGAATATTCCGGATTCACTAAAAAAATTATTTAAAGTATCCGAAGAATTGGCGTTTAACAATTTTGCTAACTACCAATATGCCAATGATTGCCTTGGAAGATTTATTGAATCCATAAAGAATTCAAATCTTGGTGAGAACACTATAATTGCTGCATCTGGTGATCACAATACGCTGCAGGTATTTAATTATGAGGATACCAGATTACTACCAAAGCACAGTGTACCTTTTATTTTATACATTCCAGAAAAATACAAAAAATTCAAAGATCCAGATACCAAGGTTTTTGGTTCACACAAAGATGTCTTTCCAACATTATTTTCTATTTCTTTATCGAATAAAAAATATTTAAGAACAGGAGTTAATCTAATGGATAGCGCGGTTTCAAAAAATAATTTTGGGATTATCAATTACAGTTTATGCATGAACAATGATGGCATAGTACGATTTGAACACGATCCAATTTACTATCGATGGGAATCACAAAACCACTATTATAACTCTATTGTATCAAATAGTAAAGAGAACTCATTATCAAAACTTCTGAATCAAGCCAGGGCATACTGTGCCTCTATGTGTTATTATATACAGAGTGATTTGAAAAGTTGCAAGGAATAATTTCTTTCGTCTAAAATTTACAAGAGTGTATTTAGTTGAGAATATTGATCCATAATTGGATCGTATCTTTTTGCATTATAAATACTAATGAATAGATTGGAAATTAATGGAGTTTAAGGATTACGGCTTTTAAATGCATTCATGGTGTTTTTCGGATACAGTAGTGCTTTTAATTATCATGAATAGAATTCACTTCAAAAGTCGATATGCTTATAAAATAAAAAAGGCAGCGATCCCGATTCAGTTCCTTCATCGGGACAAGCTTTACTCTCCCGGATTGTAACCAGTACCATCGGCGCAACAGGGCTTATCAGCCCAAACTTGGGCGGATCGGAATGGGATTATCCTAAATTTTACAATGAAATTATTTTTTATAACCAAAAGTTATATAATAAAAAAAGCCTTGCGTCTTAACGACCAAGGCTTATTTAAAAAAAAGGCAGCGATCCCGATTCAGTTCCTTCATCGGGACAAGCTCTACTCTCCCGGATTGTAACCAGTACCATCGGCGCAACAGGGCTTATCAGCCCAAACTTGGGCGGATCGGAATGGGATTATCCTAAATTTTACAATGAAATTATTTTTTATAACCAAAAGTTATATAATAAAAAAAGCCTTGCGTCTTAACGACCAAGGCTTATTTAAAAAAAAGGCAGCGACCTACTCTCCCGGATTGTAACCAGTACCATCGGCGCAACAGGGCTTAACTTCTCTGTTCGGAATGGGAAGAGGTGGACCCCTGTGCAATAGCCACCAAAAACTTTTTCTCTTATAGATAAGAGAGATATTTTATAATATTTCTACCGCTGTAGAAATAAAAAAAAGGTTGGTTGAGAAAATGACGTTGAGGTAAAAAAAAAGGAAGCTTTGGGGTAATTAGTACTACTCAGCTGAACGTATTACTACGCTTACACCTGTAGCCTATCAACGTAGTCGTCTTCTACGACCCCATGTAACACTCATCTTAAGGAT
>CAZHNF010000043.1:0-20655 GCA_964533625.1 uncultured Saprospiraceae bacterium
TCAAACGAAAATGAATCGCTTGAAGTACTGAATCTTATTTTAATGGTGTCTGATGCTGAAGCGCTTACTATTGACCAGTAGTTATGCACGTAGTAATGGCCCTCAATTGAATTATCTCTAAAGACCTGGTAACGGCTTGCTGTATGATTTTCACGGACTCTATTTTTAACGGTGTAAATAGTAAGGTCGTCCATGTTCGCATCGTTATTCGACTTCGAGACTTGAAAATTCATACTAATAAAATACTTTCCAGGGTACGTGCAAATAAACGATGTATCACCGTAAGTTGAAATTTGATCAACTTTATTATACCTGTTAAACTTAAAGCAATCGATTGCGCCACCTCCACTTGGTGCCTGTCCAATAGTGTCTTCAGCTTCTATGTAACAATTATGTCCAATGTAATAACTTCCATCAAGCACAAATCCTTTTGACTCCTGCGCAAAACAGATAAGGGGTAACAGTATTAATAGTAGTGACTTCATTCTATGGAGTTTTTCTTGAAATTTCCTGCCAGACAGCACCATCATATAATAATCCTAAAACAGAATTATTCACTGCAGCATAATTAATAGAACCTGATAAAAACATCTTAGCTCCTGCGCCAGTACCATTGTGAACAAGGGTTACACTGTTTTTCATAATCAGATAAACAATGGATCCACTTGGCCAGTCAGTAGCACTTATTGTATTGATAGTTGTTGTTCCTGTAACATTATATGAGTTACCATTGCTACTAAGCGTTATATCACCGGCTGAGGCTATATCAGTTCCTTTCGCTGTGGCAAATCTTCCATTGTTGACCTGTAATGCAACGGTTGGATTACCAGTTGATCCAAACATTGATTTGCCTGCAAAATGATTTAAAACATTTCCAGAACTTTGATATACTCCCCTACCGGAAGTATTTTGAATGTCAAGAGCTCTATATTCAGTGGTATTGGTAAGTGTTGGTAATATTCTTACTCCCCAGCAGGTATTAAAACTATTTGATGCCTGGCTAATCGTTTGGCTAATGGTTATACCACCGTAATTTCCACTACCTATTGAAGAATTAGTTATGGATCCACTTAAGGTTAATATTGTTGAACTTGGCGCATTAGTGCTGTTGTATGTTGCGTTTTGAATTCCTGTCCCGGAGCCAACCCCTGAGGCATGAAGATGAACAGCATAGGAATCACTCGTTTTTGTGGATGAAACTTTCATGTTTTGAGTTCCGGCAAATTCGTAACCCAGATTGGGCTTAAATGATGTTCCATCAATATCCAATGGGTAAAAATTGTCTATTCGCAACGATCCACCACCAACTACACCGGGCCAAAAATAACCGCACTCAACTAACGATCCGTAGGCGTCAACATTAAAAGACATTTTTGCATACTCGCTTCCTGCTAATACTGTTGTCCAGGACGATTTTATGCTGGATAAATCTTTAATCGTTCCAGATCCATTAGGAGCTGTAAATTTTAATGCTCCACCGAATCCGGATGCCACAGTACCGGTACTTGTTAGATTACATGTATATGCATCAAAATCTGAGTTGGTATTGGCAGTACGAGCATTATGAGTAATTAGTCCACCAGTGGACGATCCAGATGAAATTGAAAAGCGATCCGTATTATTAGTTTCTAAAGTAAATGTATTATTGTCATTGGTACCAACTTTCATAGTTGTACCAAATGAGTTTCCATTTTGATTGACATCTCCTGTTCCTCCGGCACTGACAATAACACTATCCCCGGCAATGGTGAACATGGATCCAAGTTTTATTTTCTGTGGTGCACCATATGAGTTCGTGTATCGCCCAAAAATATATTTATAGTTTAACCATGGGAGCATTGATAGCGTAGATGAACTATCACCCTGATTAAAATATTTCTGTCGGGTTTGTGCAAAGGACAAATCCAGGTTTATAATAAGCAGTATGGATATAATGATGTTACGCATTACCATACATAAGAAATTTTGGTTGTGGATCCGGATGGAACCGTAAGCTTTACTTTTCCGGATAAATATTTACATTTTGTTTCAGCGATTCGATCTTCGCTGTATCCGGTATTAATTGTTGTGCTAGTTTCTGTATTGGATTGATCATATCCATAATAAGTAGCGGTTCCGGATAGTACTACCATTGACCATGAATGATACTTGGACAGGTCGTATATTTTATTAGTGACGTTTGTTATAAATTCATCACCGTTACGATTTTGATTTAAGCAATCTGAATAGTCAGAAATATTATTACATGGAATTTTTGTTGCAGATCCAGGTAGGTAGCGACGATCTCCCTGTTCATCGGTACAGGATAATATTCCACCTAATTCATTTCTGGAAACTGTATATATTTTTTGAGAAGTACATCCTGTTTTTTTGAAGTAATATTTCTGAACATTGGTTTCCAATGAATCAAAAGATAATTCACTCCACTTAACAGTGATCTTCCAACCGGCTGCAGTTGATGAAATCGCGTTGACATCAACTTTTCCAAATTTATTTTTATAATAGATGTAATCGTTAAGTGTATCAGCAAGAGCCTGAACCTGACGATTCATAGCTCCGGTGCCATCTGATTTATATCCGGTAGGAATTGGATTGACACCATTAATCCAAACCTTGTTAACCGTTTCATTTGCTCCTATGTATACATAGTAAGAGCACATTTGAGTATCGAGTGGAGCGACGTAGCAGTCCTGTGGTCCACTTGGACGATCGGCAGCTGCCCAACGAGAATTTAACCAGCCACATTCTACTTTGTGATTCAGTCCGGTAAATGGTGGCCACTTTACTTCACCTTTTTTATTAATTCCGTAAATAATTGCTCCATCGGATTCTGAACGTAAAATTTCAAAGGGCTGATCACAGATATAATTGAATGTGGTGGTGGTACCTGCTCTATAATAGAGATATTGAGAACCTCGATCCATTGGCGTGCGTGAATAATTAGCGCCTTCAATTTGGATTCCGCCGGCTGTTGATATGGCCAGACGAAGTCCTCGTAGTGTAGTGTAAGGAGTTCCTTCACCGGTTGGTTCTGCTACTGTTCCTTCACTAACTCCACCAATTGGATCATCTATATAACAATATCCTTTAACATCCAGCCAGCGTCTAAGATCTGTTGTAAATCTTCCGGCATCATCGTACGTATTAGCGTAAGGATAAGCAAGTGGAATTACCTGTGGAGCATTAAGAATTGGTGAAGTTGAAAGTCCATAACCGTTTACAGACTTTTCTTCCAGATATAAAAGCTCAACGAGCCAAAAATCAGCATGTTCATATCCCGGAGTTGCTGAAATTATTTTTTGTTTATACTGAAATGAATCCGATTTAATCCAGCATTCTTTTTCGCCCTGCAGGTTTTTACAGGGAATAGCAGTTCCGGTTACGGTATAAGTACCTGACCAATCCGCTTTATGATCTGTATATATAGAAGGGTTGTTCATAAAAACTCTACGATAGAATTGTTTTTGAACACCTGCGCTGGTGCTATCCAGCATGCAGTATGTTTGGAATTCGGCATCCATTGAGGTTTTGGCCTGTCCGAATGCCGATTCCCAAACCATTGAAAATATTAGAATTTGAATAAAGTATTTCATGGTTGGAAAATTTATAATCTTATTTTTTGCGATAATAGATATGCGCAGTGCCACCGGAAGCATTAACTACAATCTGTGGACATACTCTAAGTATGTGTCTTGACCAGTCGACAATCATAGAGCACTCTCTGGTTTCACCTGGAAATAAGTTTACCTGAGATCCGGCACCAACGGCCATTGTAATTGTTGTAGTTCCTACATTTGAAACTGACCATGATTCCATGGGACCAGTAATAGTAGCGTTTGTTGTTTGTTCTACAACTGTCTCTGTTGTTGGATAATCATATGTTGTGCATGGTCCGGAATAAATATTTGAAGTTCCTGAAGGAGTGTACGAAGCTCCAACTTTATCAATTGTTGCAAGTATATTAACTGTTCCGGCACCTGTTGTTGGCCAGTACGTTCTTTGCACAAGTCTCCAGAAAGGAACAATAGTACCAAGTGCAGTTTCATCCCAAAGTTCCATGATTACAATATCTTTAATGGAGTCTTTGGTTACAGTAACTGATTGTGGACACATACCCATTGTTATTTTACCGGCCGGAACCGTGAAAGAGGATCCATTTGAACGGTATGTAGCAATGGTAACAGCAAATCCTGCACGATGAGTTTGTAATTCGTAATACGAAATGTAATTCGTGCCTAAATCAGCGGAGTCAACACATTTTTCAAGGATTTCATAATCCGGTGGCCAACTTGTGCTATTACTGGCTTGTGCGGTAACTGTATTCACATAGGAAGTAAAAACAATGCACAGAGAAATTATTGTAAGTTTGAAAATTGAAAGTTTATTCATAATTTTTAAGATTAATTTTTTAAATCGTATAAGGATTCACGGCGCTATCATTAGGATAGCGAATGTGAACAGTGATGTCTTCACCTGTATTATTATTAAATGCTATGGCTGGTCCTAATTCCTGTTTTTTATGCTGCCAGTCCAGACGATCTTCTGATTTAAAGGTTTCACCTGGCTTTACCGTATTAGTTTGTCCATTGATAATTACCTGCAGATCATTCAACGAAGTATTGGAGATGTAACAGTAGTAATACCCTGCAGGAATATTTTTTTGTACTCCTGTGCTTGGTACTCTCCACTGCCTTTCTTTTTCAGGATTCGCGTTTTCATGAGTAAAGGGTACAAGATCAGTACCCGGTGGTATATTAACCGTAGCTGTAAGATTAGATATGTTCGGACTTCCGCCAATGTATCCCATTTTACATTTCTTGTTTTCCGCGTGAACGATAGAATACCTGATCAAGTCCGTTATAATAATATTGAACCCACTCTGCTCTTGGTGTTTGGGTGACAACATCAGGATTTGTTACAAATTTGATGTGTAAAGTTTTTACACACATCGAAGGATTATGTTGTGATCCGAAATTAAAAACTCCACCCGGCTTAAGAGTAAAGTTTTCATCAATGATTAACAACATGGTTCCTGCATTTTGTATGTATCCAAAATTGCAGCTAATGCGTATGGTGTCATTTACCTGCACAGGAGGCATTATAAAGAATGTTGTCTCATCAATACGATTACCGTAACGATCCTGAAGCTTTGCGTTTGGATTATCTAGTCCTTGTGACATTCTTTTAATTTAAATTCTTTAAAAGCATTTTGGCCATATCAGGATTTTTATCTGTATAGTCAGCAAGCTTCTCAATAGCTTCAACAATATTGTCGAAGTGATGTGACAGTCTTTCAATGGCATCGTCAATGCGATTTTGTTCCTCCTCTGAAAATTCGCAGATGTCATTTTCCGGCATGGTGTCTGATTTTTGAGTATTTGAATGAAAACCTGAATTATTATGATGATCCTGTGAAACGGATTCCGAAACACCGGATATTTTTAATGCTGGTTGCATCTCGGGATTGGAATTCATCAATCCTTTGATGGAATTAATCATATTGACAAAAAACGGCAAAGCTTCATTCGGTGTCATTCCCATGATACCGGATTTACTTTTAGCCATTTTTAATTGCTCTGTGAGATCATCAATCTCCATTTCTTTTTGAATTAGCTCAAGTCTTTGATTGAGTTTTTCTTCGACGATTTTATCGATATCGGCTCCAACGTGATTAAATCCTGAAACTCTTGCTCCATTACCTGATGAGAACACCGGTGAGTAAGAGGATTCAAATACTGCATGAAAACCGGATGTGGTTAATCTGGCGTTAGCTCTTTCCTTTAGGGTAGGATTATCATTATCTTCTTTTGGAGAATTCTTGGTGTGAATGTGAAAAGCTCCACCGGCATCACTCATGGATTCAATGATTTCACTTAACCATGAGAAAGATTGATCCATATCTTTCATGGAGTTATTCACTGCAATTCGATTACCGCGTTCTTGCGTTCGACCGGAATACAAACTCCAGAATGGCGCCTCGTTGCGGAGGAACCATTCTTTCAGTTTGTCTAAATCTCTGAATGCAGGAGTTGCCATTTTCGTTTATGTTACTGTACGCAATAAGTTTTTCGGTAAACCCAGATCCAGGTTAATTCCACAGCTTTATTGGCAGCTGGAGGAGTTGGTCCTGAGAATCGAATAAATGAATTTCCTGTACTCATTCCTCCATCGATGATGATCTGAGTATATTGTCCGGGAATACCGCTTACAGTTGGATCATGTACAAAATGAGATAGCGGATGATCATCAACTACGTTTGATCCTGATTGTGTGATAGTAATGAAGGCATTATCAAGATCTGCAACGGGAATAAGAAGTCTTCCCATTTTACTGTACCGGGTTCCACCTCCATTCTGTGTTCGAATGAACATACCCAGAATGTATTTATCAGCGAAGAATTCAACGTCGGTAAGAGCTAGTCTGGCTGTACCATCTGTCTTAACTTCCATGGTGGTGGAGTATGGTACCGGATGTTCTCGCAAATATGCATCAACTACAGGAACATTGCTATTCTGTAAAAGACCAACTCTTGGTCGGTCTTCAGAATCTTTATAATTGCTCATGATATTTTTTTAAGAAATGATTGTAAAATTTGAAAATAGAAGGGGCTTAACTTTTAACCCCTTCTATCTCAGATATGAAATTTGTAAACCAAAACCAAAGTTTTTTAGATACTGCACTGACCTGGAGTACCAAGTCCTCCGGTATATTTAAAACCAGTCAACTTAAAGATTAACTGATTTTGAGCAACACCTGCAGCACCATTAATTCCGGTAGCATCACCTGTTCCCAAAGTCAATTTGATAATGTTGGTATCATTACCATTAATGACCGGATACAATGAGTTCAAAAGGAATCCTCTTTCTTCGAAAGACGGACCATATTGATTAAGGGCCGTAGGAACAGCATACGTACCAGCATAATTAGCAGGAGGAGCATAACGATAATGTTGCGCTTTCCATCCCTGGATCTTGCTAATGCTTTGAACATTGAAGTCAAGAGTACCATTCCAGATTAATTCTAAAGCATTTGATTCACCTGCTACTGCAAAGAAATTTGGATCCGGATAAGAGAAATACGGACGAGTCAATTTTGTGGCAGATGCATGATCATACTTAGTGATCTGAATAGCCATACCGTAGCAGAAGAAAAGATCACCGTTAACAAGGTAGCTTTCCCATGGCTTACCCGAACCTGTTCTAAGGTTTGCGGTATAGCTGTTTTGAGTTGCAATTAATGGCTGATGAAGTTCAACATCATAAGGAGTGATGTTGGCCTGATCCAGACTTGACATAGGAAGTCCTAGGTAATTGGCAAATGCCATAATTGCCTGACGATAATCCCGGGTTATAATGATAGAATCCATTTTTTAATTAGTTTTAAATGTGATAAAATTGTGATTGAATTTTTTAATTAGAATTTTTGGGTCACTCCATTGTTATTACATGCAACTTGCGGAAGTTTTTTATCCGAAGCTACCTGCGGAAATTCTCTGCGTTTATATGGATCGCGTAACTGAGAAGCATCCCATCCTGCAATATTGAAGATCTTCTTGACTTGTGCGTCAACATCTTCGCCAAATTTATTGTAGATGGCAGCGAGCGCACCAGCCAAACCTACCGTTTTTATGTAAGGATGTTCAGCCAGAACATTAAGTCCTGCAGCACCAAGAATAGCTACCCAGTCCACCGTGTTTTGAGTAGTAGCTGATAACTTTTGAAACCAAGACATTTTGTGAATGAGTCTTGCAATGGCAAATACGGATAATGCTAGTAGCAAGTGTATGCCGGAGTTCATCAAGTCCTGAGACCCGACAGATTTAATTTTTTTGAATTTAAGAAATTTTTTCATTTTTCCTGTTCCTTTAATTGATGATTTAATTGATGTTGAGCAAACCGTGCACATTATGCTTTCCTCCTTCTGCGAACACGTCGCTTTTTTCCTACTGATGCAGCCGCACCAGTTGAATAAACTGCGTGCTTACATCCAGTGGAATTTTTAGAAGATACTACCCGGGCTTTTTTTCCCTGAGCGCGAAGTTTTTTGGCAACGGCCTTGGCAGCGGTTTTTGTTTTTGAACAGCTGACTTTTTTATATACCTTTTTGCCAAATTTTCGAGTAGCTGCTGTGGCAGTACCGGAAGATTTACGACGGCGAATTTTTCGAGCCATGATTTAATTTTATTTTAAGTGATGAAATAATTACTTCTTTTTAGATTTTGGTTTATCATTAGCTACTTTCTTACGACCAGTTTTTTCATTGGCATTATCTTGATTGATATTGTCTTTAGTGGTATTATCATTCTCAGTGGATGTATTGACAGTAGAATTAGTTTGATTAGTAATTCCACGACGGAGGTTTAATCTATCCCGATAAGTTGACATTGATTTATTTTGATTTATTGTTAAGTAATAAGAAGGATGCTGCTAATGCAAGTCCACCTCCAATCAGTAATGATTGATTGGACTTAGATTCTGTTTTTTGAATAAAATCTTCAATCGAAGCTTTATCACCATCAGCGAGTACACCATTGGTTATTGCATATAAGTTGTTTCGTTTGCTTCCTTCCAAAGAATCTATAACCTTTTTAACTGAAAGAATTGAAGCACCTATAGCGCCAATGAGTCCACTGACTATTTTTACTGTAGCAATCACAGTAGCGGTAGTTATTGGCTCAACACCAATTCCAGGTTGACCCTTAAATTGCTGTCCTTGTGAAAGTATACTGATGTTATCTTCAGGACTTATGTAAGTCAATTTATTGATCGTTCCTGTGTAGGCAATTCCATTTTTAACATAAAGTGAAACGTTATCTCGATCCAATCCTGAGATTGAACTAAATGCATTTACATATCTGCGATGAAAAGCCTGCTTAATTTTTCCATCGATCGTGAGCTTGTCTTTAAATTCAGAATTTATAAATTCATAAAGCAGTGATAAAGCTCCTCGTTTAAAATCTTCCTTTTCAAAGATGTTATTCTTAGCCCAGGCAATTCTTAGTTTTTGAGCTAGGCATTCTGCGATCTGTTCGTATTTATAATTTTCTCCGGCCCAGTTGATGTATGTAGTGAACTGACGTTCAACAAAATTTAGAGTAGGTGGCTTAATTTTTTTAATACAATCTCCAACATCATCATAGCTTAATGGCAATGTGATTTTTTCAGAGATATGACTTTGTGCAGAATCAATGCCAACACTGGAAAGCTGTTTAATATGTTTTTTCGAAGCATATCTTAGCATTGAAAAAATACTATTAAGTGAACTGTCAATATAGCCAGTTGGATTAGAATAATTTTCAAGACCATTTCTTAAACTATATTCAATGGCTGCAATTGCAGTACTGTATTTTCTTTCCGGATCTCCGTAATAATTAAGGTGAAGGATTAAGTTATTCTTAACCAGTTGTGCGGTTAGTTCGCCTTGTGTAAGTTTAGATATATCGATTGAAGGCAGAACAGATTTCTTTGGTCCATCCTGGAATAATTCTTCCTTAGTCGGAAGAGCCTGAACACGACCAGGAGAAGAAGATTTTCTTGTCTCTCCTACCGTTGAACCTGGTCCGTGAATAAATCTTAATTCTCTGCGCATATAATCTTTATAAGATACAAATGGAGTTTCTTCATTGAATCTTGAGTGCACAGCATCGACAATGACAGGGCCTTTTGAAGTATCTACAACCACATAAACGTGGGTGTAATCTGAAGGACTATCATTATCATAGGAAGTAAAGCGGTACCGGAACCCAAATTGTGGGAATGCCTTAACCAGCGATGCAACCATGATGCTTTTACTCTTGCAGTCAGCAAAACCACTGGACCATACTTCGGCAGGAAGCTTGACATCTTCATGAATAACAGGATCGGCAATGTATTCGATGTTATATCTTACGAAAGACCAGATGTTGCGAAGTGTTTCAATATCATTTGCTCCTTTTAAGTGATTAGCAAACGAAGCCATTTCCCGGGCAGCCTGATCATTATTGGCTGAATCGGCATATAAGATGAGCTTAATAATGTCCTTAGTATCAAAGTCGTATTTAACGACCTTGGTTACACCCGAGGGCGGTGGAATGAGTTGATCTGCAATTTGATTCAAAGAACTAGCTCTCATATGAGTTGTAAGGGATAATTGACCGGAACCTGAATGCCACCAATAACTACGGTACCTCGTACCGAAAGGCTGTTGAGATACTGCTTATTCTCAATTAAGGCTAGAATATTCCCAAGGAAGTCTCCATAACGAATAACAGCAGAAACATTGACATCTGTCTCTGCATTTGGAGGAAGACTAACTCTGTTAGGAATAGACAACGTGCTCAGCAAGTATTCACCATAATACAGCCCCCCTATAAAAGAATCAAACCATAAGACAACCGGACCAGAGTTGAGGTACCGAAGTTTCACGGTATGATTGATCTGATTAAGTGAAAGCTGAGGAGCAGTGATTTTAGCTGAGACGAAATTGAGACCGTCGATAATGGCTTGTTTAGCCTTATTGACGCTAAAGTAGATTATGCCGGCAATGGCAAGACCGAGACCAATAAGTCCCCAATTCTTCATATGATACAAATGTGAGAAGGGGTAACTTCTGCAGATGTGAGTGTGTATTACATAGTATTAAGAAGTATGAATAATAATAACTTATATTCTATCTTTGTCTAGGAGTGAATAATTGAATTTTTATTAATTTTTGCATATGAATTTAAAATATAAACCTTATCAACTATTAACTAGGTACATAGATTCCAATTCAGAAGTTGACACACATAATTTGACCTTGTTTGAGGCAGGATTCGGATATATTGGATATGTATTTGATTTATACAGAAATTATAAGTTTCATAAATACATAGGTATTGATGAAAATTACGAAAGTGCAATGCAAACATTTTTTAGTGAATCAATAGATCCAATGTTTTTGGCCTCCTTTGATAATTTGAATTCAATGGTTGACAGGTATAATTTATATCTTTCAATCCATGATTTATATATACGTTTGAATCATGAACAATTCTCAGAAATTTTTGATTTGCAATTTCAAACCGAAATTAGGAATTATATTAGTCAAAATAAAAAATCAATTGAATTGTTTGACGTTGGAATTTTCAATAAAATATTTTACTTGATGGATTTATGCCATGCAATTAGCATTGTTGAATGGTTTAGAGATAATTCTAAACAAAATTCACTATTGCTAATTACTGTGAATATAGGTTCTAGGGAAATTTATGAATCAAATATCAAGATCAGTGAGCTTAAGGATCATTATTACAGTAAAGAGAAGATTAACAAACTAATCGAAGCTGCAAATGGTGAAATTATTGATTCGGAATTTATTGATAATTACTTTTTATCATTATTGATTAAAGCCAATCAAAGGATACCTTCATCAGCAAACGAATAATAACCATTCTCTGATAATATAACGTGATCAAGTACAGTTATATCAAAAAGCTGCAAAGCCTGCTTAACTCGAAGAGTAATTGTTTTATCTGCTTCGCTGGCTTGCAAAGTTCCGCTTGGATGGTTGTGAGCAAGTATTATTTTAGTAGCTAGAAACTCAACTGCATACTTTGCAATTATTCGAATATCAACTACAGTACCCGTTATTCCACCTTGTGAGATTTTTGCATACGCTATTGTAGTATTGGAATGGTTCAACAGTAGGATGAAAAAGGATTCGAATATTCCAATATCATCAGTATAGAAATTGCGGATAAAATTTGCTGAATCTTGGCTGCTAGATATCTTAACTTTCGGAAACTCAGTTTGTAGCTTTTTTAACTGAAGCAATTTAGTTGTAGACTTAAAAGTCTTTTTAAAATTTGATTGAATGATTGGATCTTGCATATTTTTTATGCTCTAACCAATCCTGCGTTGCCTATTCTGTCAAGGTTGCATCAAAAAATACTATTCTCCCATACCGAGGGAGATTGGAGATTTTTTGAATGCACCCATATGGGAAACCTTGACAGAATATTGGGCCGTGATTATATTTGCATAAAAATGATATGCAGATCCAGGATAAGCAAGTTTAAAATTGATACAATACTAAATTAAGTTAGAATGCAATTAATATATACAGATGAATCAGGTATAAATTATTCCGCTAGTAGTGAAGGAATTTTTAAAGATGGACCATATATAATTTATGGAGGAATTTGCATTGATGAGAAAAAGTACTTTCACTTAGAACGATTATTTATTGAATTAATAAAGGTGTACTTTTCAATTGATAATTGGAAAAGTGAAGAGATTCATGCGTCTAAAATGTGGAGACGCGAAGGAAATTTCTCTAAGTATACAAATATTGAAATAAGTTCGTTTTTTAATGATGTATTACAAATACTCGTGAAATTAGATATTCAAACAATAATTGGTCTACAAAGAAAATCGCTCGAAGCTAATAATGAAGATAAAAAGAAGGAAGAATCTCAGGCTATCTATTCATATATTCATGGTATCGAGCGTTATCTATCTAGAAAATCCGAAACAGGAATTATTATTGCTGATCAAAAACAAAATGTTAAGGATGCATTATTTACAAAAATATTTAATGATAGATCAGATTGGAGAATTCCATCGAATTTGAAATTAGAACCAATAATTACTTCAAAATTTGATTTCGAATCACGACTCTGTTTTTTGCTTGATAATATTCATTATGTAAATAGTAGGGATTCATTATTTATTCAAGTAACAGATATTGTTTTGTTCTTAATAATGCGTGTTTGGACATATCAAACATTAAGAATCGATAAGCCGGAAATTGCAGACTTAAGCAAAGTTCCAGTAGAAAAGGAAACATTTTTTTACTTTGTTAATCACAATTTAAATGTTAGTAGTTATAATTCAGAAAAAAATGATGTTGAATTTGAAAATGTAAAACTTTTCATCGAAATCAATCATTCTTCTGACCCTAATCAAATCTTACCAGACGTATATTTTACGTAAAGAATGATTAGATGTGCAAATTAATAAATCATTCAAACATTGCTACAAGTCTATTTTATAAAATTATTTTCTCTCAACTTCCGCTTAATATAAATCATCGCACCTCTAAATTCTTTCTCTGTCTCAATACCACCAGACAAAAAGAACCAATCTTTTTTATTTTGAGAATAGAAATTTTGAATAAAATGAATTTAAGTAGTGATTAAAATTGAACTTGGCATGAAAATTGTAAAGAAAAAATGTTGAATTGGGAGGTGTCGGAGATCACTTTGTTATAATTATTTTATTTGAATTGCTGTAAGAAGATATTTCGAAATATTCGGAAACGAAGTAAAAAAAATACTAAACATCTTGATAAATGATAAATCATGAAGATGATTATCGTATTTCTTGAATTAATGAAATTAAAACATAAACCAAAAAAAATGTTGAATCAATCAAAAAATCACTTTTTAACCTTTAGCAATTTTATTATTTTAATCTGTTTGATGCTTTTTAGTATACAATGTAAAAAAGACTTAAATGAATCAAACCATTCTGCTCAAGAGTTAATGCCGAGAATCAATACAAGCTGTTGGAATTCTACAGAATCTGATTCCGCGATATCTGAAACTTATGAACCTGGTACTTATACAATATCGAATAATTGTATAAAGTTTAGTAATCATGAAGAATTTAATAAAACTGAATTATTTTTAATTCATGCAAGTGCAAATGAAATTGAATCTTGGTATAATTCATTGCCAATACTTACATCAGAAAAGGCTTACCTAGATTTTATGGATTACTATAATTGCAATGACAGTATAACAACAAGTGAAATTAATAGCTTAATTAGTGCTTATGGCAATACAGTGAGGTACAATTGGATAAGTGAAGATGAATTAAGTATAAGGCCTAAGTTTTATACATATTCAGGATTCAGAAATATGGAAGGAAATTTTATGATTGGTGATCAAATTGAAGCGGAATCTGATGGAATAAGAATTACAATTTTCGAAGCTGATTGGAATAAATTAGCGCAAATAAGAAGTACTCCTGGATATCCTTCAGATACGGTAAGTTATCAAGGTGATACCACTTTTATAATAGATCCAGTTTTGACATCAAGAATTTATTGTGATATAAATTGTTGTCCTAGAAACTTGTCAAGTACAAATTATTATGGTCCAAACAACAGAAGGAGACTTAAAGTTGAACTAGAATGGATTGATAGAACTTCTCATAGGAAGCCGTCTGGTTCAAACTTAACTTATTCTACTCCTAAAATAGAAATAAGATTGAATAAATTGGAATTAGATAAAAAAGATGATTTAGGATTTTGGAGTTGTATCAAGAAGCATATGAAATATAATTTAGAATGTGATTGGTTCGTAAATTATATTTCACAAATTAATCACAACCAATCAAACTTTGGAGTAAAAGATGGAGTTAAAGCTTGTAAGGTAAATGGGATACTTGCTACATATATGATGGCGTCAGAGGTTGGGCCTTTTAATTTTACACCTAAAGACATGGTTTGTCCATATAAGATATCTTTTACTACTACAATTTATGAGGAGTTTAATCAAGCTCCAGAAGCAAGTTTTGTTCTAGAATGTTATAATGAAAATAATCCTTGCTTCTGTAATATTTGTCCGTCTGGATACACTTGGGATAAGGCAAACTGTTTTTCCACATTTTGTAGTAAATTGCCATTTATTTGGAATAATGGTTATTATTATAAATCTTATCCTGATGGTCCTAACGGAGGTGTTTGCCCATATGGTGGTACTTTTGATGGTGCCAATTGCTTCCTTGGTCAAGTTCCGTCTGGTTACAATGGTAGAGCATTCGTTTATAATAATTGTTATTATGTAGCTCCAAAATGTCCATAAAATAAAACTAAAATTGTGATTGCCGATTTGTCAATTGTTAAATCAAGTATTATTTTATGCATCTTCTTGTCTTTGTCTAAATTAATAAGTCAAGATGTTAGAAAGTTGAACTTTTGTGCTGGTCCAAGTTTAACTAATATCCAAGAAGTAATTAATGGTGAAAAGCAATTTTTTACTTCGCCGGAAAGACCTTATTATTCAATTCAGTATCATTTTGGGATTTTAATTGAAGAACCTCAATTTTTAAATCATTGCTTAGGCATTAAATATGGTTTAATTTTTGATAAAAGATCTTCATCAAATACATCTTTTAATAAATACCTTGAAGATTCCTATGGATTTATTGGACTCCCTTTGGAACTTGATTATAAACCATTAAAAAATAAAAATATTCGGTTTGAAGTTGGATTTGTATTTCAGTACTTAGTGAATTCAAAATATGCTTTCATGAAGCCATTTAAAAATTATGAATTTGACTACATAATAGGGATTCAATTTATGCTGCTTAATAAAATTTATTTAGCAACACGTTTTTTAGAGCCTTTAATTTTTTTAAGAGAAAAAGGAAATGTCATAAAAGATCCTAATATTCCTAATGAAAGACGACTTTACAAAACCCACTCAGCTCAGCTTTCTCTAATTTATAAGCTTGATTTAGAATGAAAGCACTAAAACTGAATTATTATTTGATATATGTGAACTTAATTATAAGTTTAACTATTTTAAACGGACAAGCAAATTCGATTTTATTAAATTTTTCAATTAATTCTTATGAGCTTGACAGATTTAATCTTCCCGAAATAAACGCATCAATTGAATCTGGCATCGGGTATAATATTGGCTTTGCTTATGAAAAACCAATATTGAAAAAAACATCATTTCAGCTTGGATTTCAGTTTTCAAAAAGAAAATATGACTATGCTCTGGGAATAAAAAATAATAATTTTAATGATAATTATGTTTCCTTCCCTTTAAATATTAACTTTTATATTTTTAATTTTTTGGCTATTCAAGCTGGAATGCAATTTGATCATTTGGTATTTAAACAAAAATTTATTTATTATAAGGATGCTCCAAATGACCAAATATCCGGATATACAAAATATGACTTTGGATTAAATACAGGAATTCGAATTATTTTAAATAATTTCGAATTAAGTGGATCATTCAATAAGGGTCTTAGAAATATTTATTGTGTAAAATATGTTGATCCTGGAACTGGAAAAGTCCTTGATGATTTTGCAAAGAGCCATATGTTTAAATTTGGCATTAGTTATATTTTTAAGTAAAACTTATTTTTAAGTCGATTTTAGTAAAAATATTAAATTGAATACTTATTAACAATTTAATGTATTAATAAATCTTTCTGCGACATATATAGAATGTATCATTCTGTCCAAAAGCTACGGAATCAGCAAAGGCAACACGCTCCCAGGTTGAGTCTTGTAAGTACCTGGCCGGTTTAACAATCTGATAAGCCATGACTTTAGAGAACCAGTAGTCTCCGAATTTCTTATGGTTCGATTTCTTGACACCTATGCCTGGTATAACACGCAATTCTGCGCCCCAGGCAATTGGAATATAAGTGGTATCTCCTGTATGTGGTGGAGCCATGGCTTCTGGCTTAGCGATTAAATCATCTGATGTTCTAAAAGTGAGTGCAGGAGTATGACTTTCTTCTGCATTGGAATTACAGGTTAATGCGGTGAGAATTACTGCCAAACTTGGAAGTATGATCAATGCATAAGCTGCAAGAGTACGACGAAATGAGTTTAAAGTTAAATTCATGATTGTGATTTATTATGGTTAAAAAATAAGTTTATGTACTCTGTCATTATCCTAATGCAGAGTACAGGATTGAGTACGCTTAAATGCCAAATCATAAGCGTTGATTGACTGTCAAGTGGAGCGGAATATTTTTTTTCAGCATTGTCAATCTGCTGTGCTCGTAAGAGTGTGTGTCGCAGATCAAAGATGTGCGACACTCTCTCTCGAGCTGTTAAAGGGATGAGATTGTCTAAGATGAAAAAAAATGTTTTGCGAAGCTTTACGGTCATTGCGTTGCCATATTTTTGCATTTAAGCGTTATCAATCATTGGTTCAAACAATGGTAGCCGAGGTTTATATTTTCTTTCCGGTGGACGGACCTGATGAAATTTTTTATCAAAATCATTCTTCTTGAACCAGTTGCCGGTATTTAATTTAATGTGACCGTTTTCGATTTCAATAACCTTGAATATGGTCATTTTGAATTTGCTGTGCTTCTTAGGATCACGAAGCATGAACTGATCTCCTACTTGCATATCAAACTGATTCAGGAGTTAATAATGGTTGTTCTTTCTTTAGACTAATATTCCTTAGACTAGATCCAGTACACATTGGAGCAAAGGAAACATTCATCTTGGATGATTCATGAGTACGATACTTTACTGACCAATTGTCTACTTTACGGTTTCTAATTCTTATTACATTACAACCTTCGCGACAACATTTGTCGATAACAGTATAATTACCATCAATTACATCGCGACGATCCGGTATCCATGAATGGTTAAGAATTTTATTGTTCATAATAATCTATTTTCGATTAAGTATTGATTGCTTATGTTATACTTCCGGCGTACGATCTTCCAAAGTTTCATCATATTGATTACATCTTCACGATTGTACTCAATGATGCGATCGCGTTTATCTCTTTTGCGCCAGTCGCTCCAAATGTCAAATATTGATTTCTTATACTCTGCCCTATTTCTTTTTAAGCCAAATAGCTTTTCAAGGTCAGCTAACTTATAAGAATGTGTTCGGACAAAACGACGAATGATTTTTAGCAGATTAACACAGATGTAATTGTCCCGAAGGTTCATATCAAAATGATTCTCCAGGACTCCTACATCCGGTCCGTACACATAGATGTACTCAACATCACCGATCAAATTATTAATATGCCCAATATTCAAACGTCTATCGTACAAGTGCCCATGATCTTTATCATTATAGGCATAACCAAGTAAGAACACATTACCACCTATATACCATTCTGCATCAATGTATATCTCATCATGCATCAGCGATAATTGGTGATGGCGTGTCCATAGGTTTCACAGTAAGTGAATCGGGTTGTGCAATGAAAGTATCAAGGTCTTTCTTGCTGCCAAACTCAAATACCGATAATATCTTAAGGTCTAGAATCTTTTCTTTGTGTGTGTTTAACTTCGGAATTGTTTTACTTACTTCTTCAAATAGTGTTTTAGAGAGCAATGACAGATTTGGATATTCATAAAGTGGTAAAACAATTATATCAAAACGATGTGTTGTTAGAGGATAAGGCCGGTGATTAACATAATTTATTGCACTGTGAGTATAGACGAATCCAATTCCAAAGTATCTTTTAACTGGTGAGGCAGCTGTTGAGGTCTCATCTGATCGTACAGCTTTCATAATACCTTCCTTTGCACTCATGAGATCAGTTCCTTTTTATTTACGATTTCATATTCCATCATTGCATCGGCCTCTTTTTCAATGCCGGTGACAATGTATTTTTTATCTGCATATCCAGTCATGGACTCAAACCAGCGTCCATGAGCATACTTATCTTTAATAGGAAGGAATGGGCGAAGCGACCTAAAGCATAGATCGACACTTAGTTCTTCATTTGGCTCTAGAATATCATCCGGTTCAGGCCTGATTAGTATGTTGGATAGAATTATATTCATTTTGAAAAATTTATTCCAGCATGCTCAAGCATCTTGGGAGTGATTGATAGTTCGAATAAGAGTCTTTCGCTGATCTGGGTGTTGAATATCTTCATGGACTTGTAAGTCTCAGAAGTAAGCCCAACCAGATTAAGCAGTTCATCAGTCATGACATATCTTCGAAGCGCTCCATAATTGCAGACTCCACAAGGCAATACGTAACCGAACATATTGCAGAGAGCTTTTTTACTGAGTATCACTTGATTCACAAGACAAATGTACTATTAAATAGCATATTAGTACTAATAAATAGTACTATATTTTATTAAAAAATAGTGTTAAATAATACTCCGTATTACTAATTAATTGAATTTCAAATAATTAATGAATTAGCCAACTTGCAAAAAATGGAGTAATTAAGGCGTTCTCTAAGGCATTTTAACAAATTCACTTGTAATTCTCAATCAAATTGTGTATCTTTGAAATTGAAAACATATAGAAAATTTAAGTTAGAGCAAGGCATTCAATTATTGAGTGCCTTGTTTTTAATACAGAACTTACCTAGCAATGTCTCTCTTAAATCAACAACTCTACCATAATAGCGAGAAGAAATTCAGATCCCTGGAAGATTTCAAGTTTCTCAAAAAGTGTCGAATTCGTAAAATCCGTAGAATGCGCAAGAGACTAGATCTGCCACACCCTCAGATTAACCGCTTTAAGGGTTATGCATAATGAATAAGAAAAAAGCCCCTGAACAGAATCCAGAGGCTTTGATAGTATTATTAGTTTAGAACAAATCATCATCCATTCATCAACACATGGCTTGAGTCGATTAATCGACGCAGATCCCGATATACGAGCCATTGAGTCTCACGGTCTTCTCGAGATACATCGATGTCCGTAATCTGGGACCGGTGGAAGATATCCAGAAGGATCTCCTGAACCTGATCCAGATCGTGAATAGAAAATAAATCTCTGACGGATTCCAGGGCAAGATTAAGTCTCAGCTGTCGTGCCTGGCGACGACGCTGGCTTTTTGATAAGTTGTTGGACATAAAACATAAAATTTAGTTGTGAACAAAAACCCCTGCTGTCCAACAACTTTCCACTATGGGAATTAGCCACCGGATCGGAACCGGTGAAGCAGGGGTAAGACTTTAAACTAAATGGAATAGACATAATGAAAAGTTATTGGACACCACAAACCTAAAACAAATAATTGGAACGGAGAAGTTAAATGTTTCTTAAGCTACTTTTTGAAGGTATGCGACCAATTTGTCAAGATCGTCTATGTATGAAAACTCATTAGAACGAACTATGAATATATTCCCAAAGACCGTCGCAGTAACAGAAATGATACCATGAGTCTTGCAATCGGAATACCATTTTTTAAACAATCGCTCTCTCGATGCAGTTAAGCATTTAAATAAAACTACACAATTAGAATTAACATCTATGAAATGGTTCAAGAAATGAATTAATGTTTCAGCAACTCTTGGATCAGCGATTCTTTTTTTCTTACTAGCCCCAAAACCAAATTCTACAATGGCAATATTCCCTGGTGAGTATCCATCGTGGATAAGAGAAGAGGGATAAGTAAGTGAAAAGGTATACTTTACCTTATGTTGGGTAATAAATGTCCAAACTTTGTGATCTTGGGTTTTATACTTGTACATAACCGCTTGCAAATACAATATTGCATTCTTTAGCGGCAGTATCTGCATCAACTCCTTTGGATAGCATTTCGTAAAAATTTTTCTTATCCTCAATATGTTGACGAACCAGTGTTGGATTCAACACAGGCTTATTTTTAATACTTTCCAGTACCTCTGGCTTAGCATTAAGTATGCTGATTGACTTCTTTTCTTTCATAGATACTATTACAAATATAGTACAAATATAGTATAGATATGGTATAGATATGGTATAAATATGGTACAGATACATGTTAGTTATGTAACATTTTGCAGTTATGAACAAAAATTCTCCTGAAAAAATGTAGAAAGTAGCGAAAACCCTAAAAATCGTAGCGAGTTGAAAAACACTTGTAGTTTTTAGTTTGTAGTGAAAGCTCAAACCATTTGTAGTAGGTTTTAAAAATTTGTAGTAAGTATTTGTAGTAAGCTTCAAAAT
>CAZHNF010000044.1:0-6640 GCA_964533625.1 uncultured Saprospiraceae bacterium
TTCAAGGTGTCCGTTACCCTTCCAATAATTTTTTTATTCAAAAAATTGGTGTCTACCGGATTGCGTATTGGATGACCATAATGACTTAATTCAACAATCATCGTTGCATCACATCCTCCTCCGGCTAATAACATATTGGGTGTTATCCTTGCTGTACACGTAGAATCTAAACTTACATTAATATCCTTGCACGCTAATGGGTAATCATTCTGTACCGTGAGCTTAAAATTGCAGGTTTCTTTTATACCAAAACAATCAGTAGTTTCATAACAAAGATCATAAACTCCAGGGCCAATCGGTTGTGTAAGATCCGGACCACACATCTGTATTACCTCACCAGGATCAGGAGTAAATACAAAATTGGTTATCATAAAGGTATCTTCAAATGCTCTATTATCTGATCGCACAAAAAAGAATAAAGTTGCAGCTACATCAGTATGCAAACTTATAGAGCCAGACGCTGAATTAGCAGATGGCGGCTTAGCCAGGATGGTATCTAGCAAATAGACCATATTATCCAAATCAATTAAACGGAATCCAGCTTCATCATAACGGAAAGCTCCACCACTCATTAATGCTGTCCAATCAAAACTATAAGTACCAGCGCAAGGTAAATGAACAGTTGTAGAAATAACTGAAGTATCTTGTTTTGATGTAAATGCATCCGGTGGTGATCCATTATTAGTACCTAGTAATGTTAATTTTGTTCCTCCTGGATCAACTGAAACTATACCATCAGTACCGGCAGCAATATCATAGTTTGGTCCAACCTTAGATACTCTAATTTGTGGAAATACTCTTGCACCTGGATAAAAATATCCTTTAAAATCATTAAATTGTGGGCAATAATTATTTAGCACAGGAATTAAACCATCCAACACGGTATCACAATCGGAAGGATCGTTTAGATAGATAACAGTATCTAAACTACAGTTTCCTAATAAGTGTTTTGGTGCAGCTAATACGTCAATAAAAAGTTTACATGATGCTGAATTACCTGCACAATCAGTTACAGAATAATCAACTTGATATTTTCCAGGGTAAAGTTCATCACCAGAATGAGGCCCATAATTTTGTTCCACTGTAACACCAGTAGTGTTAAACACTAAATCAGTTATTGTTATACTATCTACACCGCCTTGATTATCCGATTGTAATTCGAAACAAACCCGATCACCATAACCAACTGCAAATGTTCGATTACCGGTAATGTAATCTCCATTACCAGTGGTTAATACATTGGTAAAATTGGTGTTGGTTTTAGCATTCAATAGCATAAATCGAGCTCTATCACCAAGAAATCCGTCTTCGTTATTCATCCTTGCTCTAAAATTAAAGGATAAATTTCCGGAGCATGTTGCATAGAAGCAAACGTTAAAAACTCTATTTGTACCCGGTACACCATTGGTAGTACCGACAATTAATATGGAATCTGAACCATATCGAATAAATTGACCATCATTTCCTGTTGCCCCTACTGAGCCATCATAATAAGTAAAGAAATTGGCACCAGGGGTAGCCAGCATATTCGTGAATAAACAAAAATCTTCACCTGTCGGTGGATTCCAACTAACTGGAATTCCGCAAGCCAATGGATCAGTCATTTGAACGGTAATATTAGCAGGACAATTCGATAATATTGGAACAAATGAATCCGGGTTGCACAGAATAACTTGAGCTTTAAGATCAAGAATTGCTGAACAAATGAATGAGAGTAAAATTAATGATTTACTTAGCGAAGTAATAGTTTTCATATCAATTTAAATAAATGAAAAAATTCTCGCTAAATACGCTTGCTAAAAGAACGATTGCTTATATCCTGGGATGGATATTCAGGGGCAAATATATAAATAATTATAATATGAAAGCTTTTTTTACACTTTTTTTTAATTTTAATTAAAATTTATTTATTAAGTATAAAAAACTGTATTTCAAGTAATTAAGTAAATAAAAAAGGACTAAAAAAAATCTAATTTTTTTAGTCCTTCAATATAATCAGTAGTTTTTACCACTCTTATTCCATAAATATCATTTTGTTTGTCTTTGTCAAACTTTCAAAATCTACTTGATAATAATACATTCCAGCGCTTGGCAAATCAGTTCTATTGATTACCAATTCGTTAGATCCTTTTTCCATCCATCGAATAGTCTTGAATACTACCTTACCTGCAAAGTCATAAATGGTAATAGTAACTTCTCCTTTTCGAGGTAGAAATACTCCAATACTTGTGTTTTGATTCCAAGGATTAGGATGATTCTTATATACTTCGAATGCCTCTGTTTTAGAATTAAAGGTTCTAAGTTGAATACTATTCTCCTGACCTTCTCTATCCACACTTAAAGTCTGGGTAATAGAGGAACCAAGTTTTAACCAATCACTGAGTTTACCATCCGATAAAGCAATAATCTTAAAGGTAAATAAGTAATTGTCGTCTACCATTTTATTGGTATTCCAGCAAATGGAAATCTTTCCTTCACTTATCTTATTCAAGTTAACATTATCTCGATCTAAATCAATGTTTGTGTTTCCGATAAAATCGAGTACTCTAATTCTATTTTTATCCATTTCCAAAGTAGTCTGAAATCCCTGGAAATTGAAAATATTAGCCGAATAGACTTGTATTTCATAAATTTGGTTAGCCTTCATTAAAACGTCTTCATAACTAATATCCATTACATTACTATTCCTGGTTTCTATGTCATCCTTTAAACCTCTTGTTTTTGCATTACCTGTAATATCACCAATCTTAACTCCAATAAAGTCAACATTTACATTAGCATTTAATGATTTAATATCAAAAGATTCCGGAAACTTTTCTGTTAATATATTTTCAGAAGAAGATGGAATATAATTTTTTGGAATAAATCTCCAACTTGTATTATTGGATACGCCTTCAGTAATTCCTAAAATAAGTTTTCTGAGTTCCGCAATGTCAGCAGAAGTAACGTATTTTGAATTATTTACATCTGCAGCAACCATTTTATACGGATCCTGAATGACTTTTTTACCCAAGATATGTTTTTGAATCTCGACAATATCCGCAGTAGAAATTCCATTTAACCAATCATCATTCTTGCTCGGCTTAACTACGTAATCTCCTCCTTGAGGCATATTCAAAAAGGCAAATTGTCCCTGATTATCAGTTAATTTTTTCGGAAGTCCGGAATTCTGTAAATCTACTTCTACAAATTCTATTTGGTCATTGACTGCTGAAGCAATTTGACCTGTAACATGAGCGGTTAAATTCTTTGGACAAAGAGGCAACTGATTCGGATTGTCTTGAATAACAATGGTAGTTTTTACTACGGAGGTATTTCCATTAATATCTGTAACCCACAATTCCACTGTCCTGGATCCGACACTGTCACAATTATAGATTCGAGACTTATCGTTCGTATCTCTACTAAAACTGAAAGTGATATAATAACCACAACTGTGATTGCTTCCCGCGTTAAAATCTGATGCCCAAGTCGTGGCCATCTTTGCATCCGGTACACCATCTCCATCTGTATCCATTCCGGTCAGACTAATAATAAGGTCTTTATGGGCATATGCTGTTGGTGGTTTGCAATTCAATAATCTAATTATTGAAGAGCAGGTAGAAATATTTCCACAACGATCTTCGACTTCCCAGATTATAGTATGATTACCTATAGGCCAATCTCCAGAAGCTGTCGGATCTGACAATTGAGATTTATCAATATCAATTATTCCATCACTGTTAAAATCTAATTTATAACGGTAAACTAATTCCTCCGGTGAGCCACAATAATCTGTTGCTTCAATACTTAATGAAACTGGAACCGGACCACAGTTTGGATCATAAGAACAAATCGTAGTATCCCTGCATACTTTAGTAATAACCGGTGGTATACGATTACTTACTTTGATGATTTGAGTATAAGTATATACTACAAAATTATTATTGCTATCTCTATAACACCAATCGGCAACCTTCCATTCTCTTAAGATCTTGTAACAAGCATTATTGGAAGATCTTATATAAAATATTTGATCGTCAAATGAAATTCCAACCTGACTACAAACATCATCTCTAAAGACTGGTTTGTTAAATGGTTTAGATAATGAATCAGGATGAAGGTATACTGCATCACAAATATTAAAGGTATCAATATTCATCGGCCATTCAATATTGTCTTTAGTCATTGGATAATGGTTGACTATAGTAATTCGCTGATAGGTACTGTCGACATTTCCAAAATTATCACTAATTACAAATTTTCTAACCAATAGACCTAAGCCGCAAGAATTTAGTCCTTTTGTATCTACTACTTCCTTTATGGTTAAAGAGCAATTATCAGTTGCAAGACCATCGTATGCAACACCAATTACTTTAAATAAAAATTTTGGATCTATTACTATATTTTTTCTTTCAGATTCAGCTAATGCAATTTTTCCGAAAGTCTTTTCCAAATGTGCAAGATCATAACTTAGTCTGCAGTCTACTTCTAAATCTGGAAGCCCTTGAATGACTGGTTTAATTTTATCTTGTACCAATACATTAACCATACAAACACCTGTATTACCCGATTGATCTGTCACTCTAAGGGCTACCATATTCGTATGACCAATATCATCGCAACAGAAAATTACTTCATTAGACCAATCGGTACTTCCACATGTTCCGGCATCCATTCTTCTGGCTTCGAATATTATTTTTCCACAATTATCGAAACTTCCGTTATCCATGCTTTGTGCCGGCAGTCTAACTTGTCCCCCTGATGTTAATGTAATTACTGTATTTAAGTTACATACTACCGTTGGACCTAAATTATCTTTAAAGTTAACTTTTTGAGTCAAAGTATCAGCATTGTAACAATAATCAAATGCAACAAAAGTTATATCATGAACTCCATAAGATATTTCTTGCAATGTACCTACTGTATAAGGAACACTTATTCCATCAATAAACATTTCAATGTGATCCAGTCCTGAACAATTATCAGTAACTTCAATTTCTGGGATTCTGAATTTTAATGTACAATTATCATAACCTGTTTCAATAGTTTCAAATTGAATAGAATTGGTTGTTATAATTGGAGCAACATCGTCAACTATATAAATATACTGATTAAATGTTCTTGTAAATTCCTGATTACACCACCACTCGAAAATGGTCCAATTTCTAAGTATTTTTTGTTTGCACTTATCAGTTTTAATTACAATATCTGTATACTTAACAAATAGGTTACATTCAAAATTAGTTAAAAGTGGTTTTCCATGGTAAGTAGGCATTGACTTATTATCTGGTCTTGGATTGCCCTGATTATCCTTCAGATATCCTGAACTGCAAGAATAATGCAAGGTTGATGAATCCAATACGATTGAATCTAAACTAATTCTTCGAATATAACTTGTATCACTACAAACATTACTTTTATTACCATATTTATCGGTTGCCTGATAAGTTTTAATTTCAAGGGCAATTATCTCTGGATTGCATTGCACTGAAATTTTTCTATGATCAATTTTTTCTACTGTTACAGGACCACAATTATCGATCACTTCATGTTGAACATCAAATGTTGATGTATCACCACAATAAATGGTATCCGGATGGCATATCAATTTTGGAGCTAACTTATCTTCAATAAGCACATTGGCCCAACAACTGTTTCCCGCACATAAGTAGCCAACTTTTGCTGTTATACGCCTTCCAATAAAGCTTCCATCTAATATATTACTTGGTAATAAGTTATGGTTTTCATCGTATAACCAAACTTTAAATGAACTCTCAGGACAACTTGTTCCTGTAACTAGAGAACGCCCTGTAACAATTGCCTCACAATTTCCGTCAACCGATAAGTTGAGATTCGATCGACAACTAATTGTCGGAGTTAATGAGACGAGAACTGTTACATTAAAATAACAGGTATCGGAATTTCCAAAATCATCAATAGCAACAAAACCAAAAAGATAAGTTCCAGGAGGCACTGAATCAAGTCTAATGCCCATTGGTGCAATTTGAATAATATCAAGATCAGTATCACAATTATCAGTGGCTGTAATTCCATTTGGTAATAACCCTGGGCTTAAGAGATTCGCGTAACATTGGCATTCATTTAGTTGAACTTGCAAATCCCCAGGACAATTGATTACCGGATCTGTAACATCTATTAATGTAATCTGTGAAACACAGGTGTCAGTATTACCACAGGAATCCATAACAGTTAAAGTTACAAAATCATAATACAAACCTCTGTCACAATAAATGGTATCTTTATCAATACTTAATAATAAGTTTGAAGTGCAATTATCATAACTTCCATTATTTATTGAATCAGGTGTAATAACAACATAATGAGAAGTAACATTAACAAATTGAAGATTTCTACAATTTGCAACAGGATTTATACTATCATTTACATAGATTAATTGTGTGCACTGACCAATATTGTTACAAGGGTCAGTAAATGAAAATACTCTTTGTATTGTAAATTTATCAGCACATGAATAATCAGTAATAAAATCTGACCAATCGAGTATTCCAGCAACATCATTACAAAGATCCGAGACGTCAGGTAAATCACTTATAATGACCGCAGTATCTCTACTACATGCTACTGATCTGTTTTCTGCACAACTCAAGCTTGGCCTGGTTGTATCCTGTACCGTTAT
>CAZHNF010000044.1:6740-19549 GCA_964533625.1 uncultured Saprospiraceae bacterium
GGACAACTAATCACTGGTCTCGTTGTATCCTGTACCGTTATAATCTGATTACAAGATGCGCTATTTCCAACAGCATCTTTTACTGTCCAAGTTCTCTGAACTTGTATCGGACACGCTCCTGCACTAATTACATCTTGATATAAAACTTGTGTTACTCCACAAGCATCAGTGGCTACACCACCTACACTACTAAAAGTTGCCAAATCACTTATAACTTCTGTTAAAGAAAAGGCCGGAATAATTAGAGAATTATCACAACCATAAAAATTACCTTGAGGAGGACAAGTGGTAATTACTGGTGGTGTAATATCCTCAACCGTGATAGTTTGATCGTCAGTTGCTGTACAGTCCGTAAAAGTAACTGTTACGAAATAATTGGTCGTGCTAGCTGGTGAAACCATTATACTGGAAGTAGTTTCACCGCCAGGACTCCATAGATAAGCTGTAGCTCCTGGTGTTGTTGCATCGAGAGTAACATTATCATTAGCACAAATAATTCCATCATTATTGTTTAAACCACTTGATTCTGTAACACTAATTGTTACGGTTGGATAAGTAATCGTTGGTGTACCGCCAAATGCTGTTGGTATATCATTCAACCATGGACAATAATCAACTTTTGTACTCACATTAGCACCACTTCCTGGACCAACAATACCAGGACCACTAGGATGATTCCAATAATTTAATGTTGCATCTATGGTTGGGTTGCTCAAATTTTCAACTCCAATCATACTGCCAGCAAACCAATTGTTAGGGGAAGCTATTACAGCACCAGCGTTGTTAGTTAGCTGTAGATCTTTTGAATTTAATAATGCATCAAAAAATTTATTCGTATGCACAGTACCATTACCACCATTGGTAAATCGAATACCGATACCATTATCATAAATGTGATTATTCATTATTGTTGCTGTTCCACCATCAACATCTATTCCAATAGGAAATCCATGGATAGAGGCATCGTTATCTTGAATAATTGCCGAAGCATTATTTCCTGAAATCAAAACACCAGTAGTTCCTGATCCCGTATGACTAAAGTCACAGTCATTCTTAATCCATGCAGAAACAGCTGCATGAGAACTAGATGGGCTATCTGAGATTTTTGCTCCGGTAGAACAATCATTTACCAAGAGTCCTGAGGCAATTACATGTGCTCCTTCTAAAGCATCAGAATTATATCCCTCATAATTATTTACAAAAAGTCCTATATCTACACCTGATATATTTCCACCAGTTATCATTGTTGGATTTGTATTTTTAACATTCCAAACTTCGATTCCTTCTTTAGGTTTTCCAACAATTCCGGATCCATCAATTGATCCATTGAGTATAGTAGCTGTTACCCCTTGTTGTGAAGCAATCAGTATTCCATCCCAAAATGACTCACTAGCATGATTAAGAGCTGTAATTGAATTACCTTCAAGAGTAAATCCATTGGCAGTCCCATAAAATAAATTATGGAAAATTCCTCTTCGTCGGGACTGAATTGAATTGTTTATGATGTATGTATAATTGCTTGAACCTGGATTGGCTAGATTGAAGTTACCAGTTTGTACACCCATACGCACATTCTGCATACAGTTGTCTTCAACTCTGGCGTATTGATTGTTGTATAACAAAACTCCACCTCCCCAGTAATCAATACCTGATGTGGCATCATAGGTTCCTAAATCTTGAAACTTGTTATGACTTATAAGATGACCACTTGAAGGAACTGCAGCAGGAAAATCATATAGTGTTACTCCAAAGTATGATAGATTTTTTAAAATATTATTTTTAACAGTTAGGTTGTTGATACCAGTCTCATAAACGGTAACCCCTTCCGCAGCATCAATATCAGCTCCATTAGTACTTGAATATCCACTCACTATTGATGGATTATCTCCATTAATTGTAAACCCGGAAATCGTCACATTAGATGCTGCAACATGAAATATCTCACCAGAAGAAATTCCCGCGATAGATGGTATCACATTTGCTTCTGTCACTCTTGGTGTAGCTGAACATGGATCTATAGCTTCATTCGGACCAAGAATGGTGAGCTGTTTACTTACAATTATATTTTCAACATAAGTACCTGCACCAACAATTAGTGTATGACCATCCAAGGTCTGAGCGTCATCGATCGCTGCCTGTATAGTACAAAACGTCTCAAGAGTATTCATATTAGTGACCAGGTTACCACTCGCACATACACATGTGCCTGCGGGTTGAAATCCAACACCTGGGTCATTGTCCACTCCATTACTTAAAACAGTTGATAATAAAATATCTCCGGTACTGTTTTTAGAAAAGCTAGCTAAAATCGGAGGTAAATTCGTTGTACCGTGCCAGTTACAGTCCAAAGCAATGTCTGAGTTTATTCGACTTATAATAGTTTTATTTGCAAATGAATGACTTAAATCATTACCTTGTATAATTACATTTGATGGTGTAGCATTAGTTTTACCAAATTCTCCAAATCGCATTCCATTTTGAGGACCTGTGATTCTGTTATTTTTTATAGTTACTCCAGTCAACGTTGCAGGATTGCTATTGTAAGAAGGTGAATCATCTCTAGCCTTAATAGCTATAACACAAGGATTCTGCGGATCTGTTGCCGTACCAGTATATCCTGAATTAGTAATGTCACAATCTTTTATAGTTATATTTGAATAATTTGAATATTTTAAATTAATATCAATACCGTTGTTAAAGCCATACGATGGATCAGTACCGTTGCTATCCATGGTTAGTCTTTCCAAAGTAGCATTACTTAATTTTTCAAAATATAATCCCTTTTGAAGATTGTTACTGATTGTGCTATTTCTTATTATAATATTATCAAAAGCTACTGGTGTTGTTGATTGAAAGTTTACAATTCCTTGTAATGCATTTCCTAAAATTGTACAACTATCAATTAGCATTCCATTGATAGCATTAGAAGTTCCAATTCTTATACCAACAGTATTAGCTAGTAAAGTTGTTCTTTGAATATCTGTATTCTTTATTACTACATTAGAGTTATTTCCCCCAAAATGTACACCATATCTGCAATAATTTATCAAAGCCAAATTATTTAGAGTTGGATTTGATACACCATTAATTAATACAGCATCTTGGAATGCTGTTATATTCATATTTTGAAGAGTAACATTAGATGCAGATATAGTAAATCCTGTTCCGGTACACGATACGCCTGGTGTGACAACTGTATTTGTTGCAGGATTGCTTCCTTTACCAGATCCTATAATGGTCAAATTTTTATTTACAATTACATTTTCATTAAATGAACCTGATGCAACTGTTAAGGTATGTCCATTAAGGGTCTGAGGATCATCAATGGCATCTTGTATCGTACAGAAAATCTCTCCCGTATTAATATTAGTTACTGCTCCTGAGCAATTGATTAAGACTACATCGTTACCATCACCCCCAAAATAATTGATTTTAAAAGTGAAACCGCCAACAGTAATCGCTGAGCCTTGAGCAAACTGTCCTGTCACTGCATCAATTCCATCATTTAAAATTAGGACAATCTGATCGCCAATGGTTGGCATATAACCTAAAGTAATCAATAAATTTGATCCCCCAAGACTTACCGTACCAGTAACCTGAATTTGATCGTGTCCAGTACAAGGTGTTGTTCCATTAATTTCTATATCCAGATTATCTCCTGCATTTAAAGTAAGATTTCCTACCATGATACAGGATGGGCTGGATCCTGGAGAAAAAGTAATATTCTTACCTGTTGCATCCATAGTATTTGGAGTGTAATCTCCATCCTTGATATTGACGATTCCTGGATCTGTAGCAGCTGCTATGGCTCTTTGAACGGATGGCGTTAATGTTGTAGGAGGTTCAAAGCTATTAGGAGTTACATATGTATTTTGATTCTTTACCGTTACGAAGCCAAGGCCTGGTTGATCAATACTATGCAAAATTTTATCTTCGATTGCATAAAGTTGAGTTTTCGTTCCGGTTATGCCAGTTACCCCATTAAAACTTACAGAAGTTGCATCGAGGTTATTAAGGTTGTTTATTAATTTTATATGCTTCCCACTCTGACCCGTAAAAGAGACATTACCTGCAGGCGAATTTATTTTTGATGTTTCATTTTCAATCAATAAACCATCTGTTCCTCCATTAATAATAATATTGGTTCCAAGAGTACCTTGAACATTAGCGTTAGATGCTGCCAAAGGATTATCCAATAATCGAATCCCAACACCAGTAGCTTTTGGATTAATCGTAATATTAGAAATTGTGGCATGCGAACCATCTCCTGCATCACTGTTAAAACCATCGTAATTATTCATAAATATTCCTCGGTCAACGCCTGATACAGAACCACCATTAATAATTGCTGGACTGGTGTTCTTAACATTCCAAACTTCATATCCCTCTGACGGTTTGGTTATTGCAATTCCATTAATAGTATTTGAAAGTGAATTTGATGGTACCGATAAGGAGGCTAATAAAATACCATCCCATGAAGTTTCACTGGCGTGATCAAGTCCTGTAATAATATTATTACTAAGAGTGTATGGTGAAGATGTATTATAAAATAAGTTATGGAATATTCCTCTTCTTCGGGCCTGAATGTTATTATTTAATATGTATGTATAATTGCTGCTCCCTGGATTGGCTAAATGAAAATTTCCAGTTTGTACCCCAATCCTAACATTCGACATACAATTGCTTTCTACTCTCGCATATTGATTGTTATACAACAATACTCCTCCTCCCCAATTTGCAATACCTGAACCAACGTCGTACGTACCAAAATCCTGAAATTTATTGTTCGCTATCAAGTGTCCACTCGAAGGTACCGCTGCTGGAAAATCATACAGATCAACTCCAAAGTATGATAAATTTTTAAAAATATTATTTTGGATTGTAAGATTATTGACTCCCGTTTCGTAGGTTGAAATTCCTTCCGCAGCATCAATGTCTGCTCCATTCGTACTCGTAAATCCACTGATCAATGCAGGATTATCTCCATCCAATGTGAATCCTTTAATCGTGACATTGGAAGTATTTGCCGCAATATAAAATAATACTGTTGAAGTAATATCTGCTGTTGCTGGTAGAATGTAAGCTTCGGGAACTCGCATCCCTGTACATGCATCTATATTGGCATTTGGTCCTAATATAGACAATGATTTATTTATAAGTACTTCTCCAATATATGTTCCCGGTGAAACATTTATCGTATGTCCATTTAGTGTCTGCGCATCATTAATCGCTGATTGAATTGAACAAAAAATTTCTCCTGTGTTCACATTCGTTACTATTCCTCCACCTACTCCAATGTTCCGTTGATTTAATCCATTGCCTGAAAATACATTGCCACTTATCGTGTTACCACATGTCATCGGTGAATTCCCTCTTCCAAAATACAGATCCGCTATATTATTTTGATCTGCATCTCCAGGATAATTCGATGGATTCTGTTGCTGTAGAATTCCTACATCACAATTCTTAACGGTGTTTCCGGTTACAGTATGATTGGTACCTTCTACCACAATACCAAATCCCTCACTAACTGATGTCTGCTGATAGCCGTCTACGGTATTACCCGTAATCGTTACACCATTGGGTACATCAACATTACTACCCGTAACGCCTCGTCGTAATATAGCTATGCCCGCACGATCCCGAAGATCAGCATTCTGACTTAACAGTGTAACATTGTTGCCAGTAACACTCACCCCTCCAGCTGGATTCTTTATTTCAATTCCAAATCGTCCACCACCGGTGATCGTATTATTGTTTATTAAATTACTCCCCACTGAACTATTCAATCCTACCAAACCTATAGCATTATCTCCAGCTCCAATATCAATTACATTATCCGATATATTAACTCCTGATGCATCTCCATCCTGTAATTCAATTCCGCAACATCTGTTATTGGTTATAGTATTATTGCTGACATTAATATTTGTCTTCAAACCATTCCAAATAACTATACCTCTGGCGCCTGATCCATTATTCGTTACCATCGAATTCGTTATCACTACATTATTAACTGGCCCATTGGCATAAAATCCAGAAGCGTTAACATTATTGAGTAAGGCGACATTATTGATGTTAAGATTATGGTTATTCAATAGTCCATATATACCTCCATCATTATTTCCGGATACCCCGGTGAAATTTTGGACCGTCAAGTTATTTATTGTACAATTTGTTATCCCGTTATTGATTACAATTCCACTTTGTGAACCAGCACCTGCTCCATTTGGAGCCAAGCCTGTACCGTCTATTAGATATAAGGATTTTGTGGTCTCAACACCTTGTAAGGTGAGGGATTTATCAATCACCACTCTCTGATTGTATGTTCCTGCCTGAAGATTAATAATGTTACCAATTTCAGCATACTTGACAGAATTGTTGATTTTGTCGATTTTAACAATAGGAACCGTTATATTATTTACATATTGCGTATTCGCTACGTATATAACCTTCCCTTTTCTTGATGCTATAACTTCCTTGTGGGACATCCTGGCTTCAACATCAAATAATTGTGCATTTGTTAGTCCACTAAATATAACTCCCGATAAGGTCGATGAAGTAATATCTAATCTAAATGATTCTGCAACATTACTTAAGTTGATCATGGTCGTTGCAGCATTGTTTATAAAATCGTTTGATCCAAGTACAAATGTACCAGAGGTTGGCACGGCACCTCCAAAACTCATATGCGTTCCGTTATTATTTATTGTATTGCCAGACACTGTAACATTATTATTCATGTCATCAATGTTCATACCCGTTCGGCAATTCATAACCGTATTCGATGTAAAACTTACCGTAAATGGACCTTGATCAATATAAATTCCTCTTGCCCATGATTTGTGTCCTCCAAATAATCCACCCGAAGCATCTCCAAATATTTTATTATTGGCTATTACTTTATTTCCTCCACCCGTTGTAGTAGCTATTGCTCTTATCTCTTGCCCTGTATTCGATCCATTCCTTTCAAATATACAATTCTGAACGGTATTGATTCCTCCGCCATCCAATTCAATTTGATTCAATGGACCACTCGCTCCATCAGTTCTTAAAATATGTAAACCATCTAATGTCGTGTTGCCCGCGTTTGCAATATCAATCGTACAATTTAATAAAATTGCCTCCGATACCCTTACACCAGTACCAGATATTCCAACATTCGGACCATTAATCGTAAGCGCCTTATTGATGCTTATAGCCTCAGTATATGTACCGGCAGACACCTGAATAGTATGACCATTAAGTGTCTGAGCATCGTTAATCGCTGATTGAATCGAACAAAAAGTCTCACCTGTGTTAACGTTTAAAACAGAATAGGAAGATGTTGGCGTTCCTCCAAAAACCGCTGGAATATCATTTAACCATGGACAGTAATCAACTTTTGTACTCACCTTAGATCCACTTCCAGGTCCAATAGGTCCAGGCCCGCTAGTATGATTCCAATAATTTAATGTTGCATTAATTATTGGAACACTAAGGTTTTCAACACCAAATGTACTACCTGCAAACCAGTTGTTCGGTGATGCAACAACAGATCCTGCGCTATTAGTTAATTGCAAATCTTTTCCATTTAGTAATGCATCATAAAACTTGTTGGTATGTACAGTACCATTACCACCGTTGGTAAATCGGATCCCAATTCCATTATCGTAAATATGATTATTATTAATCGTCGCTGTTCCTCCGTCAACATCTATCCCAATGTTAAAACCGTTTATAGATGCATCATTATTTTGAATAATTGCCGATGCATTATTACCGGTAACTAATATTCCTGTCACACCGCTTCCCGTATGGTTAAACTCACAATCACTTTGAATTAATGCAGAAACTGCGGCATGTGTACTTGATGGACTGTCCGAAACTTTTGCTCCTGTAGAACAGCTAACAACCGATAATCCTGAGGCTGTTACGTGGGCTCCTTCTGTTGCATCGGAATTATATCCTTCGAAGTTGTTTGCAAATAATCCAATGTCTACACCTGTAATATTACCACCTGAAACGATTACCGGATTTGTGTTTCTAACATTCCATATTTCAATTCCTTCTTTAGGTTTTCCTATTACTCCGGTTCCATCAATAGATCCATTAATTACTTGTGCAGTAACACTTTGCTGAGAAGTTATTAGTATTCCATCCCATGCAATCTCACTGGCATGATTTAATGCTGTGATTGCATTGCCTTCAAGGGTATAACCAGTTGCAGTTCCATAAAATAAGTTATGGAATATTCCTCTTCTTCGGGCCTGAATGTTATTATTTAATATGTATGTATAATTGCTGCTCCCTGGATTGGCTAAATGAAAATTTCCAGTTTGTACCCCAATCCTAACATTCGACATACAATTGCTTTCTACTCTCGCATATTGATTGTTATACAACAATACTCCTCCTCCCCAATTTGCAATACCTGAACCAACGTCGTACGTACCAAAATCCTGAAATTTATTGTTCGCTATCAAGTGTCCACTCGAAGGTACCGCTGCTGGAAAATCATACAGATCAACTCCAAAGTATGATAAATTTTTAAAAATATTATTTTGGATTGTAAGATTATTGACTCCCGTTTCGTAGGTTGAAATTCCTTCCGCAGCATCAATGTCTGCTCCATTCGTACTCGTAAATCCACTGATCAATGCAGGATTATCTCCATCCAATGTGAATCCTTTAATCGTGACATTGGAAGTATTTGCCGCAATATAAAATAATACTGTTGAAGTAATATCTGCTGTTGCTGGTAGAATGTAAGCTTCGGGAACTCGCATCCCTGTACATGCATCTATATTGGCATTTGGTCCTAATATAGACAATGATTTATTTATAAGTACTTCTCCAATATATGTTCCCGGTGAAACATTTATCGTATGTCCATTTAGTGTCTGCGCATCATTAATCGCTGATTGAATTGAACAAAAAATTTCTCCTGTGTTCACATTCGTTACTATTCCTCCACCTACTCCAATGTTCCGTTGATTTAATCCATTGCCTGAAAATACATTGCCACTTATCGTGTTACCACATGTCATCGGTGAATTCCCTCTTCCAAAATACAGATCCGCTATATTATTTTGATCTGCATCTCCAGGATAATTCGATGGATTCTGTTGCTGTAGAATTCCTACATCACAATTCTTAACGGTGTTTCCGGTTACAGTATGATTGGTACCTTCTACCACAATACCAAATCCCTCACTAACTGATGTCTGCTGATAGCCGTCTACGGTATTACCCGTAATCGTTACACCATTGGGTACATCAACATTACTACCCGTAACGCCTCGTCGTAATATAGCTATGCCCGCACGATCCCGAAGATCAGCATTCTGACTTAACAGTGTAACATTGTTGCCAGTAACACTCACCCCTCCAGCTGGATTCTTTATTTCAATTCCAAATCGTCCACCACCGGTGATCGTATTATTGTTTATTAAATTACTCCCCACTGAACTATTCAATCCTACCAAACCTATAGCATTATCTCCAGCTCCAATATCAATTACATTATCCGATATATTAACTCCTGATGCATCTCCATCCTGTAATTCAATTCCGCAACATCTGTTATTGGTTATAGTATTATTGCTGACATTAATATTTGTCTTCAAACCATTCCAAATAACTATACCTCTGGCGCCTGATCCATTATTCGTTACCATCGAATTCGTTATCACTACATTATTAACTGGCCCATTGGCATAAAATCCAGAAGCGTTAACATTATTGAGTAAGGCGACATTATTGATGTTAAGATTATGGTTATTCAATAGTCCATATATACCTCCATCATTATTTCCGGATACCCCGGTGAAATTTTGGACCGTCAAGTTATTTATTGTACAATTTGTTATCCCGTTATTGATTACAATTCCACTTTGTGAACCAGCACCTGCTCCATTTGGAGCCAAGCCTGTACCGTCTATTAGATATAAGGATTTTGTGGTCTCAACACCTTGTAAGGTGAGGGATTTATCAATCACCACTCTCTGATTGTATGTTCCTGCCTGAAGATTAATAATGTTACCAATTTCAGCATACTTGACAGAATTGTTGATTTTGTCGATTTTAACAATAGGAACCGTTATATTATTTACATATTGCGTATTCGCTACGTATATAACCTTCCCTTTTCTTGATGCTATAACTTCCTTGTGGGACATCCTGGCTTCAACATCAAATAATTGTGCATTTGTTAGTCCACTAAATATAACTCCCGATAAGGTCGATGAAGTAATATCTAATCTAAATGATTCTGCAACATTACTTAAGTTGATCATGGTCGTTGCAGCATTGTTTATAAAATCGTTTGATCCAAGTACAAATGTACCAGAGGTTGGCACGGCACCTCCAAAACTCATATGCGTTCCGTTATTATTTATTGTATTGCCAGACACTGTAACATTATTATTCATGTCATCAATGTTCATACCCGTTCGGCAATTCATAACCGTATTCGATGTAAAACTTACCGTAAATGGACCTTGATCAATATAAATTCCTCTTGCCCATGATTTGTGTCCTCCAAATAATCCACCCGAAGCATCTCCAAATATTTTATTATTGGCTATTACTTTATTTCCTCCACCCGTTGTAGTAGCTATTGCTCTTATCTCTTGCCCTGTATTCGATCCATTCCTTTCAAATATACAATTCTGAACGGTATTGATTCCTCCGCCATCCAATTCAATTTGATTCAATGGACCACTCGCTCCATCAGTTCTTAAAATATGTAAACCATCTAATGTCGTGTTGCCCGCGTTTGCAATATCAATCGTACAATTTAATAAAATTGCCTCCGATACCCTTACACCAGTACCAGATATTCCAACATTCGGACCATTAATCGTAAGCGCCTTATTGATGCTTATAGCCTCAGTATATGTACCGGCACAAACACTTAATATATCTCCATTATTTGCTGAATTGATCGCTGATTGTATGTTAGGATAATAGGTTGGATCTCCGACACTTCCCGTTTTAGTGACTGGAAGATACTGAACAGTTGATATGGCACTTGAAGTTGCACCATTATTATCTGTAATCGTAATAGTGTAAGTCCCCGCTATTAATGGAGTAATCGTATAAATACTCATTACACCCATTGCTGATCCATTTGATGGACCAGTCCAAGAAATATCGTAGGGTGCTGTGCCCCCACTCCAATCTACATCAATAGACCCAATGGTAGGTCCACAATATACATGTGTCGGAGTAGTTGAATTGATAGATAACATGAAGAGAGACTCATTCCTTTCTGTTTTCCTTTGACTTAATAATTTTTTAAATTTTGAATTTGACTTTTTCCCTTTGATTAACTCATCATTATGTTTATTCCTTAAATCATAAACATTAGCATCATAATTTGCACCTAAGTCTATATAGTTTGTGGATGCTAAACTTTTGCTTTTTAAACTATGATCTTCCAGATTATAGAATTCACCATCCAGTGATTCAACAAATAATGAATTTTCTAATTTGTTGACAGTAGCGACATCGTAATAGTTATTGTAATTTACAAACTTTGAATCCTTATCAATATGTTTATATGCCTCATTCTCTTTTCCAAAAGTAATTGAAAAGGGACAGTTAATTAAGCAAAACAAATAAAACAATGGCAATAAATGTGTTCTAAACTTTAGTAAAATATTAATCAGCTTCATAGGAAGGGTATTATTATTTAATTTTGGGAATAAGATTATAATTAATTACAACCGAAATTGATCGGTTTTCTAATTTATTAATTATGTCAAAAACCTCATTAGGCATTAATTCCACTAATGAGTTTAATATTTTGTCTATTTCTTTTGTGATTTTCGTTAATGTTCTAAATTCTATGAAAGAATAATTAGATCGGTAATCGAATAAGTAATCCGAATCATTAAATGTCCTGCAACTAGGTCTATAGAGATAGCTCATATTAAGCTGATTTTGGATTTTGCATGGATTGTATACTGGAAAAAAAATTTTAAAAAATTTTATTGATGAACATAAATTTTGAGAAATCGTACTGAATTCTTTAAAGAACTTCAATTGCAATATTTTTTCAATTAGCTCAAACATCTTCATTTCGTGCATCTTAAAAATTATAATATTATTTAATGAGTTAATAAACTCCTTCAATAATTGTATAAGCCAATAAATGTGCCAAATACAAATTCTAAAACTTTATATATAAATTTTTTTAATGTGATTGGGCAAAAAAATTTCCAATGGAAATCTTCGTTTTTAAAATTTAAGAACCCTTTCGTTGATGACCGAAAGGGTTCTTATTTAATACCTCTATAATTTCTTTGATTTTAAATTACTCTACAATGATCATTTTATTGGTTCTGGTATTGGTTTCAAAATCGATCTGATAATAATATACTCCTGCTACAGGAAGTTCTGAGCGACTAATTTTCCAATCATTGTATCCTTTTTCCATAACCTTGGAAACTTTATAAAATACTCTTCCAGTCATATCGTATACGGTTAAGATTACTTCTCCTTTATATGGAAGCACAACTCCAATCTCTGTAGAATTTTTCCAAGGGTTAGGTTCGTTTTGCAATACGATGAATTCATTGCCTAAGCCATTGTAAGTTCTCAACTGAATCTTTTCTTCTTCTCCTTCACGACTTATACTTAAAGCCTGCGTTAGCGATGATGTTAATTGTACTATATCACCAATCCTGCCATCTACTTTCGATCGTATGCGTAAGCTTATTAAATTCTCTTCCACCTTCGAATTCTCGTTGTTCCAGCTAATCGATATTTTGCCGTTGTGGATTTCATTCGTATTGATATTATCTTCTCCCAATCGCTGTTCC
>CAZHNF010000045.1:0-16389 GCA_964533625.1 uncultured Saprospiraceae bacterium
GGCATGAATTTTTCAACGAAATAGTAAAAAGACTTCTATTCATCAGGATTCTGAATCTAATATCAATTCAAATGAGCATTTGATCTTACCTGCTTTATTGCCTAATATTTTAAAAATACTTATTTTTAATTCAAGAACCACTTTAGAAGCACAAATTGCACTTTTCAAGAAACTAACAGGGCTTTTTTCAGTACGAATTATTATTTAATATTGAATATTCCAGGTTCAATATAAAAAATAGTTAACTATAAAGCTTGACTGCATTATATTTCATGCTGAAATGTATAAGCTTTATCTACTTGTATCACTTGGGTTAAATATTTGCATTGCCCAAGGCCATTTACAGGAAAACTGGGGATCTGAAGATGGATTGACTGGACCTTTTTACAGCTTTATGCAAGATAGTAAGAATCAATTGTGGACTGGCTCCTATTCCAATGGTGCATATAGATATGATGGTCGGAAATGGACAAATTATCCACCGGGTTCGAAAAATGGACCCTTGGCAGGACATATCTGTGAGATCTTTGAGGATTATCAGGGTGGACTTTGGTTTCATACTTGTAACGTAGGTTTCTCACGATTTTATAATAATAGATGGATATATTGGTATTCTGATCAAAACAACATAGAAGTTATATGGCACACGAAAAATTCTGACCTTTTCATTATCAATCTTTCCAATCTAAAAGAAAATAAGTTAGTAAAAAAATTTAATTTTGAAACACAAGAATTTGAATCTGTAAATCATCTTATTATATCTAATTTACTAAATGAAGATAAAATTATAAGTTTAGATTTTATTAGAGGATCCAATGATTATTTAATTACAACTGTAGATAACTCAATAAATAATTATAAATACTTTGTCGATAACAAATTAATTAAAAATTGGAAAGTACCGTTGAATATTTCTCACTTTATTTGGAACCATTCGATGGTAGATTCATCCAGAAATATTATTTTAAAACCAATTTTCAGTGGAAACAATAATGTAATTAGATTCAACGGTAATTTAGTACAATCATTGGAAAAGCCTGAATATCCTTTGAAATTTGGATCTTACTTTATAAAGCCAAGGATTGGTAAATATCTCGGTAGTAATTATTCATACCTCACAAAATCAATTTTCAGTCTTTGGTGCATCGATGAAACCACAAACCTATCCTCACATAGATATTTACTAGTAGAATATAATGCAGAATCCTTAAAGAAAATAAATAGTGTTGTATTTCATTCCAAAAATTTTGATAAGACGCTACATCAAATTAATGCATTTAAAGATCGAGAAGGTAATTATTGGATTTCTGATCAAATTGAAATTATTCGAATATTTCCAAATCAAACGATTATTTCCAACCAATTTAGTGCCTTACCATCTTCTACTTGGGCCGGAATTCAGAGTGGTGACCATCACATATGGTTAGCAAGTTATGGAATGGGCTTATGGCAATTTGATGGATTTAATTTAAGACCTGCCGGAAAGAAATTTACCAAATTCACAAATTTTGATGACGGAGCTTTTGCGGACAAAAATGGCAATATATATTTTAACTTAGAAGGTTCATTATTGAGAAATAATAGAAATCATGGAGGTTTATTAAAAATTTTACCAAATAAAGAATCTGACTTTGAAATTTTATCGCCTTATACCAATGGATATATAGTCGGCGAAGACAATAATGGAAATATTATTAGAGGTGTGCAATTAAAAGGCCTCTGGGCCCTTCCTCCAAATAAAGATGGTAGTGATACCTTAAACTGGAAAAAAATTGACAAAAGGAAGGGATTGGTTTTAGATCATATAAAATGTTATCTACATGATCAATATGGTAGATATTGGATGGGAGAACCCACGAAAGGTGTTGCCATGATGGAAGCCAAAGAAGATCGATTGCATCAATGGTTGCTAAAAGACAATCCTGAATATCCTGAAGTCCTCAGCTTGGATGAAGATAAAAGTGGAAACATTTGGCTAGGGACCAGAAAAGGCTTGTTTGTCCTTCCTCCAACTCCAAATATTGGAATGGATTGGAATATAAAAAATCATATTACGCCAATAGCCCAAGAATATACAGGTGCGAAAGACATTATTTATACCTGTAAAATATATCATGATACTCTATTATTTTTTGGAAACTCAAGAGGAGCTTTTATTTTGAATCTAGCACAATATCGTCTGGGCAATATTCATGTCATACCTCTTGATGAAGGGGCAAGTAAAGACAAATCAGGACTTATGCAAAATGCATCCTTTCTTGATCATCTTGGCAATATTTGGTGGCTTAGTAAACGTGGTGCACATTGTTTTAATCCGCAATTCCTTCCACCATATCAACCGGCGCCAACGGTCAAGATAAGATCGCTTATTTACGGATCGGATACTATTCTAGCAACAAAGAATAAATTGTCGCTACCAGCAGGGCGATATTCCATTGAGATTGGATATGAAAGCTCTCCAGTAAAGAGTTTAAGTTCAGATATTCGATATCAATATCGTTTGCTGCCGATTGATACAAATTGGTGTGAACTTACTCATGACGAAACGGCACATTGGAACGCACTTAGTGCAGGTGATTATATATTTGAAATAAAGGCATTTAAAAATGGTGCAACTAGTTCCGTTAAGAATCTGCATTTCGAAATTAATTATCCTCTTTTATCAGATCCACGGTTTTACGTAATTTCTTTTTTGATAATTTCATTAGGCGCTTATTTATGGTTTCGAAATTACAAGAATTCAAAAGACAAAGAAATAACCATACAGAAAATTCAAGCGGAAGTTGCCAATTTAGCAAAAGAAAAGAACCGCTTACAAGTTGAAGCGATTGCAAGTCAACTCAGTCCACATTTTATCAATAATCCATTGCATTGGTTATCCATAAGATCCGAGTCAGATCGTGATGTTGTTTCTGTCGTAGATAAACTTTCAAAAAATATCAACCATATTTTTAAATTAAGTAGTGAAGGAACTCCTTATCACAATTTGTTGCAAGAACTGGAGTTCTGCGAGAATTATTTATTGATTGAAAAGACGCGAAACCCGGAATTATTCGATTATACATTTCCGCCAAGAGAAATTCTAGAAAAATTCAATAAAGTAAATGTTCCATTAATGTGCGTTCAAATTCATGTAGAAAATGCTATCGAAAGAGGAATAAGAAAAATGATAGGAAGAAAAGGTTTTGTGAACATTAAAATTTCAAGTTTGGGTGAGAAATGTATAATTAATATTGAAGACAATGGCATTGGTAGAAATAATTCTAAACTCATAGGAAATCATGGATTTCAAAAAGGCACAAGAATGATTACTCAACTTATTGAAGTTTATAATACTCAGAATTCAAATAAAATTACAATGAACTATGAAGATGATATTTTTTTCGACGCCAATAATGCAAGATTTGGAACGCGAGTAATTCTAACGATTCCATACGATTATAATTTTACACTTTAATAAATATAATACAAGTATGAAGAAGATTAAAATAATTGTATTAGAGGACGAACCAGAATCACTGGTGTGGCTTGTAAATAAGCTTAATCAATTCTCTGAGTTAGAGGTAAAAGGGTCAGGTGCTTCGACTCATGAAGGTATAGAGTTAATTCGTATGCATCAGCCCGATGCCATGTTTGTTGATATTGAATTAATAGGAGATGGCAATGTCTTTGATATGATTAACAAGCTAAAGGAATTGAATATTGCCATACCGATTACCGTAATAACTACAGCCTACCCTGATTATATATTTACCGCCTTCAATGACCACAGTCAATATATTGTCCAGTATCTGGTAAAACCTTTTGCTTTTGGTTGGCAAGAAAAAATTCAGAAATCAATTGCTGCCATCACAAAGAGGTTATCTATGATTGACGAAGAAGTAATTGAGTCAAAAATTTCAACCAGTGATCCAAAACAATCATTTCTTTTCCTTCCAATCAATGGTTCTTATGTTAAAGTTACGATCGAAGAAATCATATTTTTACAAGCCAAAGATGGTGATACTTTTATTTATACAGACTCAAAACATTATGCATTACCAACAACCCTTACAAAGTGTATGGAAAAAATTCCCAATGATTTATTCAAGAGAATCAGCAGACAATTTGCTGTTTCATTAAATCGAATTGTTAAAATAAAAAAGGCCGAAAGAAAAATAATAATTATGCATGGAGGAAAGCAAATTGAATTGGAAATTGGAGATAGTTATTATGGGGAGCTTTTAAATATTTTACCAATTGTTGGAAGCTAAATGAATATTAAGGAGATAATTTTTTATCTAGGGTCTTTCTCCAATCTGAGATTTCTTAAATGATGAAATTCTACTTAAATAATTAACTTCAAATAGCTTAAATTAAAACAATGAACTCACTTTTATGTATTTTTCTTATTATTTATAAAATATTTTCCGCATTAATGTTGTGTAAATTAATATTGCATTAAATATTTGCAAAGAAATTAATCCCTTTTGTTTTACTTGGTCTATACAAATTCAGGCTAACCTGAGAAAAATCAGTTCGGCAATTGCATAAAATGCCATTTAAAAGATAAAATGTCTTTACAAATTTGCACATTAGGGTTTAGCATTACATTTAGTCCTTATCAATGCACTGCGGTAACATTTACTTGTTGAATACCCTTTAAGCTTAACTCTATATGTTTGTCGTGTGCTTTGTTTTGATATTCACTGATGATTTCTAAAATATCGTAGTCTATAAAATTTGACTCACTTCCATCTATAATTAAGACGCTGTATTCAGGAATTTGGTCTAATGCTTTACGTAAGTTTACCTTATTCAAAAATGTAACATTACTATTAAGTTTGATTAAATAAGTATCAATTCCCTGATTATGCGTTTTTGAAATTCGATATTCTGCTTTAAAGTTATTTCGAACAATATAGTATATGGAAATTAATAAGCCAATGCTAACTCCAATGATCAAGTCTGTCAACAGAATGATGATTATGGTTATAAGAAATGGAAGAAATTGTTTTAATCCAAGACTCCACATGTTTCGATATAGTTTTGGAGGAGTCAAATTGTATCCTGTGATTAAAAGAATAGAAGCCAGGGAGGAATAAGGTATTTTGTTTATAATAAATGGAACTAGCAGCACAGACAGTAGCAAAAATATTCCGTGCGTTATTGAAGAGAGCTTAGATCTTGCGCCGGCATCTACATTCGCCGAGCCTCTTACCACAACTGCTGTCATTGGAATAGCCCCTAACATTCCGCAGGTCATATTACCTATACCTTGAGCTACAAGTTCTCTATTGACCGGAGTAATTCTGTTTCGATGATCAAGCTTATCAATGGCTTCGATGCATAACAAGGTTTCCATGGTCGCCAGCAAACCAATTATCAAACCATCCTTCCAGATTTCCAGATTGGAAAATATTTTTGTGAGATCAGGAAAGGATATGTTAGAAAATAAGTTTAACGGAATACTTACCAATTGAGTTGGCTTAAGCGAATATCCAGAAGCATAATGAGTAAAAATTAGATTTGTAACTATTCCCAGCACTACAATTAAAAGTGGCGCTGGCATAACTTTAATTCTCCTTGCGGCAGGGTACTGCAAAAAAACCAATAATGAAATAGAAATAGTTGTAATTATTACAGCTCCTCTTGTGATGTGATAATTAAAGTTTTCAATATTGCCAAAAAAATGTTCAGACTTAAATAGATTGAGAAAACCACTGGTCCAAAAATCAGGTTGATCATAACCCAAAGCTAATGGTATCTGTTTTGAAATAAGGAGAACACCAATAGCAGCTAACATTCCTTTAATAACTGAAGAAGGAAAATAATTTGCAATTGCTCCAAATTTTAAAAGCCCCAACACCAGTTGAAAAAAACCAGCAACAATAACGGCTAACAAAAATATTTTATAATCACCAAGAGAACTAATAGATGCTGCTACAACCGTTGTTAATCCTGCCGCTGGCCCAGAAACAGATAAATGAGATCCACTGATCAGGGTTACTAAACATCCACCAATAATTCCTGAAAGTAGTCCGGCATAAATTGGTGCGCCTGAGGCTAAAGCTATTCCTAAACACAATGGAAGTGCAACAAAAAAAACAGAAAGGCCTGCAGGCAAATCATGTTTGAGCCAAATTATTCTGTAATATCTAAGAGTTTTTTTCATCTATTAAAGAAAAAAGATTGCATCAGCATAAATATTTTGAATTATAATCTTTTTCAAATTTTTACAATCGGAAATCTATTCTTTAATTTATCTTCTCGAGTTATCAACACCGTATAAAATCCGGGAGCACTATTACTTAGATCAATTTTAGCCGAACCTTTAATATTCAATTTTCTTTGAATTAGTTTACCTTCTAAATTTTGAATTTCTAAATTAAAAAGGGATTCACTTGATGTTTCAATTATCAACCAATCAGTAACAGGGTTAGGAAATAAATTAATTTCATTACCAGATCTATCAGAAACTCCGGTTGATCCACAAGCAGGATCATACTTATTTCCAGGTGAACCACCAGGGCAACCGGCAAACCAATTACTTCCATCATTCACATTTCCACCATAATCTTTTAACTCAAGAGTATATCCACCGCCATCAGGTCCCTTAGGAAATGGGTCTGAGTCATCATAACAAATTGAAAAAACTAATTCACTCTTGTCATTATAAATAGTCACTACATCTCCATTTCCATCAAATCCAAATAGGGTTGATCCAATCACTTTAGTTACTTTTGGAAATATAGATTTGAACTTCACTAAGTCTTGGGAAATAACCAAGTATTGATTAGCTGGAAGATTGGTATTAATAGGTATTTTGAATATATTGGACCCTTTATCTCCAATTTTCCAATTTCCAATATTGATATCCGTAGCAGTATTGTTGTAGAGTTCAACCCAATCACCGGCATCCTTCTGGGATGAAGATTTATAATTTATTTCTGTAATAAGAATAGAGGATTGACAAGGCTTATACGCCGTGCCTGGAGAGCCTCCCATGCATCCATCAAACCAGGATTCAGGTTTATTGGGATCCGCACCTTCAGACTTTAACTCAAGTGTTCTTCCATAACCATCTGCTGTGCATGGCCAGTTTAAAGAATCCGCATAGTTCATGGCAATAATTAATTGATTAGTTCTATTCAGGACATTAATGCTTTCACCTTTATTACTTAAATCAAATCCAATTGGGCCTATAAAATTTTTAACGAGAGGATTTCGCAGTTTGAATTTATCAACATCACTACATAATACAAGATATTCTCTGCTTTTAATTATTGTATTCGAAGGAATTTTATAAGCATTGGCTACTTGACTATCATAAATCGTATAATTAGAAATATCTAAATCAAAGTTTGCTTTATTATGCAATTCAATCCAATCACCTGAAGAAATTGTACTATCGGAATTGTAATTAATTTCTGAAATTTCAATATCAACAGCTTGTGGAGAGCCATTAAAATTAGCTTTAAAGTTAGAATTCTTACTGATATCAAGATACAGGTTAATTTGATTGGTATCTACAATGATTCCATTAGCGGTCCAATGCGTGAATGTATAACCAGGATTTGCTATAGCCGTTATATTTACTGGATTACCATTAAAATAAATTCCCTTCCATGGAAGGCTTTCCGGGATGATGGATGAAATTTTTATCACGCCAGCTTCCTTTGGAAATACTTCTAAAGTAACTTCAACCTGTTTAGTTAATTTAAAATAATTTTGAATTTGCGTTCTTTGAATCGATGGTCGTTGCGCATGCCATTGTTTTAAAGCCTGAACATTAGACCTCCAACTTGATGAATCCACACTATTCCATCGCTTATGATCCTTAACAATTTCTGAAGCCATTTCAACAACATTATCATCTATCATTTTATTAATTCTGGGAGTTAACCAATTTTCATTTAACAAATCAGCAAACCGATTAATAAAATAATTTTTGAACTTTGAATTCTTTAGTAAGGATTTCATCATATCGGTATATCGGTTGGGAACTCTTGGATTATCCAAACAGTTTTTTAAAAGATCATCAAATACACCTGCGTAGTTTCCCTGGGATACACCCATATCCCACAAAATATATTTCCATTTCACTTTTGGGTCTTTACATTCCGCCAATCTAGTGTTATTAAAATACTCTGAAGGATACCAATCCTGATTGTTATTGTAAATTTGATTGGCGTAGTAATCAACCCAATTTTCAATATCTATTTGCTCTAATACTTTCTTATAGTTATCTTCAATACTTAGATCAGACTGTATAATGTAATCGCTGATTGTGAAAAAGGTAGTTGAATTACCTTCTTCAGGATAATAATCTGGTTTAATACTGTATGATGTTTTAACCATATTGACAGAATCTGGATTAGCCTGGTAATTGTCTCTCATAAAGTACTTATCAAGCATTTCCCGGGCCGCATAATGTCCCCAATATTTCCCATTAATAAAGACTGCCACATTTTGATAAGCAGCTGCGCCAGAGTTAGTGTTCACTCCCATTCGATTGGAAATGACATCCCGCATTCTTGTACTTGTAGCATCATCATCCAGATTCCTTATTCTGAATCCATGAATGGATTTAATGTTTGGTTTATCTTTGAAAAAAATATTTGGTACTTCTTCCTCAATGGCTCCCCAATCTTCGTCAAAAACAAACTGCAAAGATTTCTGTCCAAAATCTAAAGAATAGTTTCCTACCGGAGTTAAACTTGCATTTTCATCGAACCATAGATTTCTATTTTTATCGAAGTATTGAATGTGACATCCGGTCTTTTCAGATTGAGTAAATCCCCTGGCTTTATCATAAACTGCAGGACCATTTGTTCCATCATTAAATAAATTACGAGGAGCAGTAGAAATTGAAACAACAGGTAAATGAGTAGTTTCATTAATAAAATAAATACCTGTTAAAACTCTACTGGGTAATTTTCCATTCTCAAAACTTCTTACTTTTAATACTGTAGTCTTGTTGATTAAGATAGGTGTTGTGTAAACTGAAGAATTATTAGAGGGATCGGATCCATCTGTTGTATATCTACAATTTATTCCTAAAACACTAACAGAAATACTATTATTATAAAAACCTGGTGGATGACTCAAAGTAGGAAATTCAGAATAAGAATCTAAACAAAATATTCCATTTGACTTTACAGGGCTTGGAGATTCAAGTATACACCAAGGTCCTCCATCCGGTATTCTTGCATTGGTATTATTAAGTTCAGAAATTATTCGGATACTATCTATCAATACTTCCAAATCGTTATACAATTCCAGGCGTTCATTTCTACTCAGTTTAAAATTAGTATGCCAAGTATCATTTATCTCAGGATCGGGATTAATGTCAAACCAAGTTGGATTCTCTCTATATAATTTCGCATTTGTATTTAGTCCTAAATGCAACCATGTTCTTCCGCTTAGATCGGAAGAGTTGGCAGCAACATTATTGATTTGTATTGCCAATACATTCTTTCCTTGAACAAGGATTGCCTTTAGATTTTGAATATCAAGTTCAAACATTTCGGGCTTTCCTCCTGAATACATTAAAGCTTCATGATCCGTTTTAGAATAATTATTGTAAGCCACTATTTTACCATCCACATTATTACGTGCTACTTCAACTCCATTGATATAAGCAATAAAGGAATCATCATAATCCATGCTAAGGATTATTTTAGAAATCATAGTAAGCTCATGGATTATAAATTCCGTTCTATAGTATACACTGAGGGTCGGGTTGTTAAGAACAGTATTATCATCCGAATCACCATAACCAAACCCGCCTTTTCCTTTTGGAAAAGTAGAAACGTCGAATGTTGGTGATTTCCAGTCTAAGGGTGGTTCCTGATCACCAACAAAATAACTCCACATATCATCTTCGAATACTACGGTCTCCCAATGATTAACTGAGGAAGATGTTTCAGTAGGTTTTCTATCCTTCCCGGAAGCGAATATTAGAAAATAAGATTGGGGTTGCATTTCATGCTCTGGAAAGATCCATCGGTTTGATTTTTTGGAATCCGTAAGTGACCAATTCTTAATATTAATCTTTGAATTTGTAGGATTATACAATTCAATCCAATCCGGATAATCTCCATTTTCATCTTTAAGGAAGCGATTATTAGAGGAAGCCACTTCATTGATAAGCACCTGCCCATTCGTAATAAAAGTCAATAGCGAAAGAAATAATACTAAGATGCTATAAATTTTCATCGTTTAAATTTATTAAAGATAGTCCTCAAAGATAAACATTTTAAAAAATATTATAGAATTGAGATAAGGATACTTGAAAGATGTGTGAAATCTCCTTAATTTAATTCAATTTTAATAAATTAATATGTAAGATTGATTAAGAAATATTTCTTCTTATTAAATTAAATTAAATTAAGTTTTGAATCATTGTTAAAAATAACCAGAAACTTAGATTAATCCAATATAATTAGACGTTTAACTTCCAATTGATTAAAATTTGGATCAATTAGATTAACGATATATGTACCTGAATTTAAATCATTAATATTTATTTTACCTGAATCATTTTTATTAATGATTTTAACTTTTGCTATTCTACCAAATAAATCCATAAATATTACTTTAATCGGATATAGATGAACTGGGATCTCAAGATTTACTTCATTCTGAAAAGTAGGATTTGGGAATAGCTTAATCAGATCGGAATTTGAATAATCCGTAGGATTGATTTTAGAAATTATTGGTAGAGTTTGTTTGAAAACACCAATATCGGTTGCAGCAAATATTTCATTTCCTTCTATTATAAAATCTTTTACCAGGAAAGGAATCGTGCTATTCCCAAAAGCTAATCCTACGACATTGGTAGAAAATGTTTTTCCAAAATCCTGAGAAGTAAAAATACCTCCAAAAGAAGTACCATAATAAACCAATGGCCCAGCAATTTTTATAGAATGTACATCGGCTGAGTTATGTACTTGCTGCCAATGCAATCCTTTATCCATTGATCTAAATAGCCCAACATCGTCAGTTCCTGCAAAGACCAATGAGTCATTTGCATCCATCGAGAAAACTTGCTCAAAATGTGCTCCATTTCGAATAAAACCATTATTTCTTTTTTCCCAATATTGTCCGTTTTGAATTGTCGAGAACCAAGCCACTCCGGTATCCGGCATGGTTGTGTTTCTACCAGCACTACCATAATATAAATCGGTGGAGTTGAAGGCTAATGCATAACCGAATAGATCATCTAATCCTGCATTAGCATATAAGGATACCCAATGATTTCCCAGATCAGTAGAAGTAAAAACACCACCACCATACGTTGCGACAAAAAGTGTAGAACCAATAGAAATTATATCCTGAACTCCGTTATTCGTTAATCCAACATTAACTTCTTCCCAGGTTGTTCCATTGACCGAAGAACGCAATACTCCGCCAAATCTTTGACCTGCAAATACAAATGTATCAATCGTTGCCAAGCACCAGGTCTGGGTTCCAGTAAATTTCTTATGCGATGGAGTTTCTAACCATGAATTACCAAGATCAATAGATTTATATACTCCTCCCTTGTCTGTTCCTGCAAAGATTATTGTCTTTTTTTCAAATTCAAGTTTGGTCAATGAGAGCGTATTGTAATTAATCATTCCATTAGAAATTCTATTCCATTTTAATTGACTATTTACATTACAAGTAAGTATAGTAAAAATAAGAAACCATAAATTTCTCATCATTGCATAATAATTTATCAGGTAGTAAATTTATTAATTAAGTTGAATTTTTATACTAAATATGAACTTAAATTTTCTTAGTTGTTTCATCGCGTTTATAATTTTACCTTACGTAATTGAAAGACAAAATATTCTTATTAGCCATTTTCACAAAAGTAAACCTTAAAATAGATGAATTATTTACACACTACTTTATACAGATTTTAACATTTATAATTTTCAATAAATCAATTACTAACCCATTGTAATTCAATAGTTTATTTTTCAAAGATTTGAAGTATATAAAATTCTAATTGAAAATTTTACTTTATTTGTATTATTACAATAGAATTAAACTCCATTGGTAATATAATTATACATTCGAGGATATTCAGTTTAATATAATGTCAGCTGAACTAAAATACTGGTATCTGCACGATCATAAGTTATTTAGAAATCTTAGCTTTTCTGAGATTGATCAACTATGTATTCTAAAGCGATTTAAAAAATCCAGGTTCAATGAAATAATAGAATTGCCCTATAGTGATAAAGAACGAATTTTTTTATTAAAACAAGGGACACTAAAATTAATTCGAATTAATTCGGAAGGCGAAGAGGTAGTTATAGATATTATTCAAAAAGGCGACCTTTTTGGCGAATTGAATTTAGAAAAATCTGAGGACGCGGATGAATATCTTAAAGTAGTATCCAATGAAGCTATATTATGCACGTTCTTGAAAGAAAATCTTGAACTATTGATTCAAAGAAAACCAGAGTTTGCATTAAATTACATAAAATTCATTGGCTTCAATTTTAAGAAAATTCAGAACAGTTATAAAAATATCTTTTTTAAAGATGCTAGAACACGGCTACTCTTATTGATAATTATGATGATAGAGAAAGAAGGCTTGAATTCAGAACCGTATGAATTACCCAATTATCTTACTCAAAAAGATATAGCCCAGCTAATCTGCACAACAAGGCAAACCGTTATCACATTAATTAAAAGTCTTGAAGATGAAGGACTTATAAGATATACCCAAAAAAAGATTGAAATTCCTAATATTCAGAAAATTAAAAATCTAACCGATAATGTAAAATAGTTTACATTGGGATATAATTTAATATCTCAATTTTGTGTTTCTTTTATATTTAGAATATTTAAAAGGAATTATAAGCGAAATACTTAAACTATTAATATTATAAAACAATGAAAACTCAGGAAATTATTTCATGGATATTGAGGATTATAATTGCTATAATTTTTCTTCAAACCTTGTACTATAAATTTACTGCTCATCCTGATTCAGTTTACATTTTTTCACAATTAGGCTTAGAACCATACGGTAGAATTGGCTTAGGAATTATAGAGTTGGTGACTTCAGTTTTTATTTTAATTCCACGAACAAAGATTTTGGGAATATTATTGAGTTTTGGGATTATTTTAGGAGCTATTTTTTCACATTTTATTATTTTAGGAACTAATGTGAAGGGTGATGGAGGTACATTATTTTTTCTTGCATTGACAATATTATTTTGTACCCTAATATTAATTTTTATAAATATTAGCGAAATATTATTATTTTTCAAAAATTTTAAAAATAAAATCTTAAGATAAGAATTACCGATGACTAAACAAAAATATTTAATTGCATAAATTCTAAATCAATAATTAAGATGAAGTACAAAGAATTAATTTTAGAAGCTAGAAATGTACTAATGGATTTGGTTGATATATTGAATCAATTAAGTGTTGATGAATATATTCAAAAGATTGATTTAATGAGCAACAGCTCGATTGGAGAACATACCAGACATATAATAGAATTATTTCAACAACTTTTTGAAGGATACCATACCGGCCTCGTTGATTATGACAATAGAAAAAGAAATATAAATATCCAACAGAATCTTGATTATGCCATTGAAACTATCGCTATAGTCATTAGTCAATTAGATAAAACCAATCAATCGCTTAATATAACCAGTTTATATAATCAAAGTGGAGAACCTATTGAAACCAATTACTATCGCGAATTAATGTATAATATAGAACATTGTGTTCATCATCAAGCTTTAATTAAAGTCGCATTATTATATTTAGAGAAAAAAAATATAAGCGATCATTTTGGTGTTGCAAAATCTACTATTAGCTACCGATTAAGTAATGTGCACAGTTAGTTATTATAAAGATAGCAAAAGAATCATTATTACTTCTAACCGTGATGAAAATATTAATAGGCCACTGGCTTTAGCTCCTGAAAAATATTATAATGGTCTGGATGTTATAATTTATCCACTTGATCCTGTGGCTCGTGGCACTTGGTTTTGTGCCAAAGATGATGGATCCATATTAGTTTTATTAAACGGCGCAGAAGTAAAACATCAACCCGCACCTCCATATCGTAAAAGTCGTGGACTTATTTTGTTGGACCTAATTCAATCCAGTGATTTCATTAAATCTTGGAATGAAATTATTCTGAAAGATATAGAACCATTTACCATTGTTGCTAGTATTCAGGAGCAACTTTACCAATGTCGTTGGAATACTATAAATAAATCAATACAAATTTTAGATTCAACAATTGCAAATATTTGGTCTTCTACTACCTTATATAGTCCAGAAGTAATATACAAAAGAAAAGAATGGTTTGAAGAATTTCTTAAAAGTAAAAAGGAGTTCATTGAGCCCGACGATTTTATTGAATTTCATTCCAATACACAAAAGAACGATACTCAAAATGGATTGATTATCAATCGTAACCAAATTATGCTTACCAAAAATATAACTCAATGCATATTGGAAAAGAATAAAATCTTTTTTAAACATTATGATCTGATCACCAAGGAATCAACCGAAATTACTATATCTTTAAGATGAAGCTTTGGTGGCATAAATTGACACATTGGGAATATTGGTCAGCCAATATAGTTTATGCTCCTACCTTTCTACTTTGGGTTTGGTATGCGATTAGATTTAGATCAATATCATTTTATAAATATTCGAATCCCGGAATCGCAAATGGTGGTTTATACGGTGATAGTAAATTTAAATTTTATAAGATGCTACCAAAGCATCTTTTTCCAGAAACCATTTTCGTCGATATTAATAATCCTATAAATTTAAAGTTGTGCTTAGAGGAATTAAATTTCAATTTTCCATTGATTGTTAAGCCAGATCTCGGTTGCCGGGGCAGAGCCGTGCAGAAAGCCCATAACCTGGAGGAATTAACCGAGTATAAAAACTCCATGCACGAAAATTTCTTAATTCAACGCATCATTGATTGGCCAGAGGAACTGGGTCTATTTTATTGTAGAATTCCAAATCAGAATAAAGGGCATATTACTGGATTAACTTTTAAAAGATTTCTAACAATTACTGGAAATGGATCCGATACTATAGAGCAGTTATTAAGAAATAATCCAAGGTTCGAGATTCAAATTCCTCAATTGCAAAATAAAATTGATCTTTCTGAAGTCTTAAAAAATGATGAAAAAAGGTGCTTAGTTCCATATGGCAACCACAGTCGCGGAACTGAATTCCTTAATGGAAGTCAGCATATTACTGATAAACTGGAACGAACATTTGATGAGATATTTAATAACCTAAAAGGTTGTTATTATGGACGTTTGGATATTCGATTTAATACTTTTAAAGAATTAGAGGAAGGTAGAAATTTTTCAATCATTGAATTCAACGGAGCCAAAAGTGAACCAACTCATATTTATGATACGTCACAAGGTTTTTGGTTTGGGCAAAGAGAAATCTTTAAACATCAAAAAATATTTGCTCAGATTATTAGCATTTCCAAAAGAATTAATTTTAAATAATGAAAGCTATAATAATATTCCTATTATTAGTCTATAGTAATGCACAAGGGCAAGACTCAACATATCTTAAAGTGCATTTTCTTTATGGATCTAAACCTATAAAAAAATATAAAGAAAGCGAGAAAAAGTGGTTTGGTGGTAAACTTGGAGGACATGTTGGAATAGAATCGGAGAGTCAACGTATTGTCAACTTTAGAAAAAAAGGAAAATACCATCGATTTGCTAAATGCAAGGATAAGCATAGCATGTATGTTGTATATAATGATAGCAGTTTTTATTCGATTTTTGGATCTCATCCAGATAGCGTCAAAAAAGCAATCGTTTATGTACCCGTTTCAAAATATCAAAAAGTAAAATTTGACAGTATTGCTACCAGCTACATTAATCAAGTACCTTATGATTATGCTTTATTTGGTATGCGATGTGGGGCTGCTTCCTATGAGATATTAGGACAGCTGGATATCTTACCAAGATATAGTAACAGGTCCACTATAATAAGGATTTTTATTCCGAAATATTTAAGAAAGAAACTACTAAAATTAGCTTGCAAGAATAACTGGACTGTCGAGCATCATATAGGAACCCAAAGACGTAAGTGGGAAAAAGATTAGTAAAATATCTATCTATTCAATTATATAGTAATTAAAATATATATTTTTGTAATTCTTCTTGTTTAGTAAGTATTTATTAGAATATGTTCTGTCGCTAAGGAATCATTAAAATACCTTCCTTGAACTAATTCCAGATCATACATTTATTCGTATCTTATCCAAAGTTAAAAGTTTCAATACTTACAAAATTTGCTATTAACATAAGTGAATAACAAATTCATCTCATTCCACTCTTTCTGTTACTCCTTCAGTTTTTTCACCTAGAAATTCCACCCAGGCTT
>CAZHNF010000046.1:0-16050 GCA_964533625.1 uncultured Saprospiraceae bacterium
AAAAAAACTTGGTCTCTATCTGTCCAACCGTGTGTAAATTCCCTTCTATAAATACTATCACCATTGGAATTTAACTTTATTAAATAGCCTCTCGAAAAAGATGTATCAGAATCAATAATTCCTCCGACACAAATAATATTGCCTGATTGATCAGTAATGCATTTACTATTATTTGAGTCAAAATTTCTAAAAAAGTTATTCTCCTTGATTTTCTTTCCTGAACTATCTATTACAATTACAGATGTCCATACTTGAGCACTATCTATAAAGAATGGTAAATATTTAGATCCAACTAACAAAATATTTCCATTTGAAAGCTCTTTGCAAAAATCAGTAAAATAACCATATTTACTTTGTTCAATTTCCCTTCGCCAGATAAATTCTCCATCTTTGCTTAGTTTTATTATCAAGCCTTTATTATATGTTGTATTAATAAAATTTTCTCCAACACAATAAATATCTCCAGAGCCTGACTGCATAATATAATTAAGTACTTCAAGATTGTTAGAATCAGGCTTTTCAAAGTGAGTATATCTAAGAATATTGCCTAAGCTATCAGTTAGAATAAATATCGCGTGATTCTTATTGCTGTATGCACCACCTGTGGGTCTTATATGGGAGTCATCTCCAACCATAGTTATATTACCATTCTGCAATCTTATAATCTTATAGACCCCAGGATGATTATATTTACTCGAAATTGTTTTTGTCCAAACAGTATCCATATTTGCATTTAGTGCTCCATACATTATTATTCGGGAACCATCCATTTGGAGTTGCCTTACCCCGCAGATTAAAATATTTCCTGTTTCTTTAACTGCATCAAAGATTCTATAAGAATCTATTGTATCTAAATAAAGTTCATTGGAATAAAGACCTCCATCTTTTCCTAACTTTAATAAGCTGGTTGGAAATCCGTACCTATACCGATAGTCATTTTTTATAAAGGTGAAGATCGTATCTCCAATTTCTAATGCAGGATGAGAAATTCCTGCAATATGGTTTTGTCCTGTAGCAATTACTTTATCAAAATATTGCTGTGCAATCATTCGATTTGCAATAAAAATAAAAAGAATAATTTTTTTCATAAACAAAAAAACAAAGGCCGAAGCCTCTATTGTTAGATTAATTATTTTTTTATGCCACGATTATTTGTAATTATTCCATCCTGTGTAGATAGTGTTCCAAAGAATACACCAGCTGGTCAGTCTGAAGTATTAATGTTCAAATCCACACTTAATGAATTTATCTTTGCCTGATATAGCTGCTTTCCTTCTGCAGAGTAAATAATAAGATAAACATCACTTGACAGCTTATTCAACCTTATAGAAACCATCAAATGATCATCAATTTGAGTCGGATTAAAAATAAGACTTCCTTTATCTAAATCAATCTCTTTTTGATCTGATTTAGACCTATAGCCGATTCCTTGATTCGTTTCAATTGGAATGGAATGAATCCACCTGTGGAATAATAACACCATTTAAAATCCAAATTTAAACTATTAATTCATTAATTGAAGATAAAAATTTAGGTGAATTAGCCGTATCGGTAGACACCGTCGAACGATATCAGGGCAGTGCAAGAGATATTATCATTATCTCAACCTGTGTAAATTCGATTTCGCAATTAGAACAAATAACATCAATCAATACGGAAGGAACAGATAGAAAACTCAATGTCGCCTTAACTCGTGCGAAAGAGCAGATTATTTTAATTGGAAATGAAGAAGTGTTGTGTCATTCTTTACTATATAAAAAACTTATAAATAGTTACAAAAAAGTGAGTATCAACCTTGAGATGGATTAAGTACTTTATCTGATTTGTAAAATCTTATGCGTCTGCAGACTCAACTTCCACTTTGGATTTGCGAGACAATAATTCAGACAGAGTTGAATATTGTTTTGAAGAAAATTATTATCCATGGGTTGCAAACAGAAATGATTAAAGGATAAGTGTTCGAATTCTTCCGGATGAATGTGGGCTTGAGGAAAAATAAACTTCAATTCATCTCCCGTTTTTTGAATAAGTTTTTCTACACTTTGCTTTGGACTTACACAGATCCAGTCAAGACCTTCCGGTACTGCGATAGATCCGTTGGTCTCTACTGCCACTTCAAATGCACGTTTTTGTAACTCTTTGATCAGATCTTCGTCCAACTGAAGTAAGGGCTCTCCACCGGTGCATACAACGTATCGATTCACTCTATCCGGCCATTGGCTTTCTATAACTTCAGCTAATTCAAAAGCGCTTGCATATTTTCCTCCAAATGTTCCGTTGGTACCAACAAAATCGGTATCACAAAAATTACAAATAGCATCTTTCCGATCTTCCTCTCTTCCAGTCCAAAAATTACAACCTGCAAAGCGCAAAAAAACTGAAGGCCTTCCTGAGCGGACACCCTCACCCTGAAGGCTATAAAAAATTTCTTTTACGGAATATGCTGACATATTATTTAAGGATTCCAGAATTTATTCAAGTATTCCTCTATTTCTTTCCAGGAAAACAGTTGAATATTTCCATTGGTTGCTGGATGGTCATCATTACTTAATAATATAGAAAATATATTTCTGGACTTGGCTAACTTCATATCAGAAGACATATCCCCGATTAAAACCGCATGCTGAAAACTCATATCTGGAAAATCAAGCTTTATGTTATCAAGCATTCCGGGTTGTGGCTTTCTGCAGTTGCAATATTCCATCTCTAAATGAGGACAGTAATAGATTTTATCCATTTGAATATCGTGTTTAAGCAATTCAGCTTGCATAAACTGATGCAAGGTCTCTAAGTCAGTCTCAGACATAATTCCTTTGCCAATTCCTTGTTGATTCGTAACAATAAAAAGATAATCAAATTTTTCTGCAATTTTTTTTATAGATTCTAAAAATCCAGGGATAAACTTGAATTCTTCGACTTTGGTAACATAGCCATCTAACTTTACATTGATTACACCATCACGATCAAGAATTAGGCTTTTCTTAGGTTTCGGAATACGTTCCAAATCACTGAGTAAGTTCTGTGCTTTATAATAATCTTCGGGAATACCAATATCAATAAAAAACTCATCGTGAACCTGAGCATAGATTGGAATATCCTGAATTCGCTGTTCAAATACTTCTTTTTCAAGGCTAAAAACTTTTGGTCCATTTAGTGCCGTGAAAAGATTCTTACTTACACAATAAATACCTCCGTTGATGAATCCAAAATCCGTTTGTTTTTTTTCTAAAAATTGAGTTATACGACCATCGATCTGAAATTGAACGGTACCATATCGATCGGGACGAATAAAAGGTTTCAAGGCAATGGTAAATGGTGAATTACTTTGAACATGAAAATTCTCCAACGCATCGAAATCAATAGGATAATAAGTATCGGCATTGATTACAAAATAATTATCGGATTGAACAGCCTCGCAAGCTTTTGCTATAGCTCCTCCGGTTCCGAGTGCTTCTTGTTCAATAATAAAAACGGAATCGAGATGAGGAAATTGAGTGTGAATAAATTCTTCTATTTTTTCATGGAGATGGCCGAGTGAAAAGATAAAACGATTAACCTTTTGATCAATCAAATATTGAATGATGTAAGTTAAGAATGGCGTATCCCGAATGGGAGCCAAGGCCTTTGGAGTATCGGGAAGTAAATGCTGTAGCCGGGTACCTAAACCACCCGAAAGAATAATACATTCCCTCATAGCCATTAATTAGTGAGCAAAATATTTTTCTTCGACCAGTTGACAGATCAAATGTCCGATTAAAATATGCGTTTCCTGAATTCTTGGCGTGTCGTCAGACGCTACGGGTATCCATATCTCCGAAATATTCTTCATTAGTCCTCCTTTCGATCCTGTTAAACCGACCGTGCACATTCCTTTTTTATTGGCGGATTCAAAAGCGTGTACTATATTTTTAGAATTACCGGAGGTACTTAGTCCAATCAGAACATCTCGCTCTGTTCCGATCCCATCCATTATTCTGGAATAGACAACATCATAACTGTAATCATTAGCTACTGCCGTTAGATATGAAGTGTTAGCGTGTAAAGCTTCAGCAGCTAAAGCTGGACGATCCGTATAAAATCGACCGGAAAGTTCTGCTGCAAGGTGCTGTGCATCGGCTGCTGATCCACCATTTCCACAAAAATATATCCGGCCACCGGATTTCAAAGAACTTACTAATTTATCTGCCGCTGCGATGATTTTATTTTGAGTTTCCAAATCACGCAACAATTCTTCCTTAACACGAATGGACGCTGATATTATTTCGGTAATTTTATTCATATTTAAATCTTCCAACTTCTTGCACCCGATGTAGTGAAATGGTAATTTATAACATCCCCGCCGAATTTTTTTAATTCTTCGATAACGGCGTACTTACTCGTTCCGGGACAATAGAAAAACATAAATCCTCCACCTCCTGCTCCACTTATCTTTCCTCCGGTAGCACCTGCTTTCTTGGCGGCATCATAGATTTCGTCCATTCGAGAATTCGAAATATTTTCTGCCATATTTTTCTTTTGTGAAAAACCGAAATCCAGTATTTCTCCAATCTGATTTAATTTACCGGTGAGCAAGGCCTCCTTCATCATCCGACTTTGTTCTTTCAGATGGTTCATGGCTTCTATAGATTTTTGATTATTGCTGTTCACATTTTTTTGTTGCTCTTTAATAATTTCAGAAGAAGTGCGACTGGAAGAGGTAAAATATAGAATTATATTATTTTCTAATTCATTGAGATAAGTACTTTTAATGCGCAAAGGATTGACGATAACTTTATCATCTTTATAAAATTCCATAAAGTTGACCCCACCAAATGTCGCCGCATATTGGTCTTGTCTTCCACCTGCCAATCCTAAATCAATTCGTTCAATTTCGTAAGCTTTGTGCGCAAGGTCGTATTCACCATACGGAAGATTGAGCATTTCAGCAAATGCTTTTAACATGGAAACCATTAAAGTTGATGATGTACCTAAGCCGCTCCCGGCAGGAACATCCATAGAGGTGGTTATCGTTATTCCCTGCGATCCAATCAACTGTTCACGCAATAATCGATTATAAATTCCGGCTTGAAGATCCAGGCCATTTGCGTATGGTGCATATTCGCCTGCTTTAAAGTGAATTTTTGATTTTTGATCGATGGATTGAAAAATAATTTCATCCGTTTGATTCAAAGTGATGCTGGTATGGGCATATAAGGATAGGGTAACATTCAATATAGCCCCTCCATATCGATCGCAATAAGGACTAACATCCGTCCCACCTCCAGCCAATCCCAATCTAAAGGGAGCTTTACTTCTCCAGATCATTGCACAAACTTACAATTCTGTTGACTAATGTGTTCCAACTCAATTTTACTTTTTCTTTTTTAATATTCTCTTTAAAAGTAGAATTTGAAATTTTAAAGAAATCAAGAATTGTATTTTTAATAGAATCTTTATTGGGTTCACAAACCAAACCAACGAGACCATGTGGAACGAGTTTAGGTAATGCCCCAACATTGGTAACGATCATAGGAATTTCAAAGTGATAGGCCAAGGGGGTCACTCCACTTTGTGTGGCGGATTTATAGGGCTGGATGACAACATCGGCTGCTGACAAATAATATCTCACATCACTATCTGAAATAAAATGGGTATGCCAGTATAATTTGGATTTCAGATTATTTTCTTCAATAATTTTTTGATAAGGTTTTTCATCCTCATAAAATTCTCCGGCTACCAATAATTGAATCGGACTTTCATAGAGAGGATGATCTGCGAATGCCTGGAGTAACAAGTCCAGACCTTTATATTTACGAATAAAACCAAAAAACAAACAAATCGGTTGATCTTCATTAATTCCTAACTTTCTTCTGGCTTCTTTTTTATCAATGGGTAGTCCAAAATTGTCATACAAAGGATGATCAACGACTGTGGTATTTTTGTTTGACGTAAATTGTTTTAAGTCTTCCAATACTTTTTCACTCATTGTTATAAAAGCATGTGGAGCACCAATAAAATACTTCGTAAGCCAACGGTCTCCAAATCTTTTCTCATGAGGGATAACATTATCTGCAATGCAGACTATTTTGGTGTGGTGGTTTCCTCTCACTATTTTGAGTATGGTGCCTAAACAGGGAGCCATAAAAGGAAGCCAGTATCGGACAATTATCAGATCCGGTTTAATATTTTTTAGTTTATATCCAATTCTAATCCAATTCAAGGGATTTATAGAATTAATACAAACCTGGATATCTAAGTCCTGAGGTGTTGGTTCACTGGAATATTGGGTTTCACCCGGAAATAAAAAGGATGGATATTGCAACGAAAAAGTAAAAATACTTGAGTTCCATCCGCTATTGGTAAATTCTCTGGAAAGCCTTTCATCATAGGAGGCTAATCCTCCCCGTAATGGATGCGCCGGGCCAATAATAATTACGGATTTCATGAATGCTTATTCAAGACTTTCAGAAATCTGATAATGATTTCTTTCAGCTGCATTGCGGGTTATAAGTTCAGCAATAAAACCAGTTAAAAATAATTGTGATCCGATGATCATCATAACGAGGGATAAATAAAAAGCTGGACGATCCGTCATTCCAAAAATGTTGTAAGCATATTTAGTAAAAATTAAATAGCTAATAAAACATAAACCGGCGAAAAAAAACAACAATCCCAGAGATCCAAAAAAATGCATTGGGCGTTTGCCAAATTTCCCAATAAACATTATGGTAGCCAGATCTAAAAATCCATTTAAGAATCTACTCATTCCAAATTTGGAATGACCATATTTTCTAGCTTGATGTTGTACTACTTTTTCACCAATCTTACTAAAGCCTGCCCATTTGGCGATCACTGGAATATAGCGATGCATTTCACCAAATACTTCAATGCTTTTCACCACTTCATTTCGATAAGCTTTAAGTCCACAATTCATGTCGTGAAGATCAATACCGCTCATCCAACCGGTAATTCCATTATAAATTTTTGATGGAATATTTTTTGTGATGGCGTTATCGTATCTCTTTTTTTTCCAACCTGAAACGAGATCATATTGACCTTCTTTGATCATGTCATATAATTCCTTGATCTCTTCAGGACTATCCTGAAGATCAGCATCCATGGTTATAACTACCTCACCCCGGCAAGCGTGAAAGGCGCAGTTAAGTGCTGCTGATTTGCCATAATTTCTTCTAAATCGAATACCTTTAATAATTTCAGGATATTCCTCTCTCAATAATTTTATTCGTTTCCAAGTTTCATCTTTACTCCCATCATCAACAAACCAGATATCGTAACTTAGTCCTGTATTAGATAGACTCTTATGAATCCAATGGACCAATTCCGTTATCGAATCCTCTTCATTATAAGAAGGAATAACAATTGATAAATTAGGCTTAAGCATAAGAAGCGACAAAGATAGTCAATATAAGGAAAATAGAAATTATGTAGGAGTCAGCTTGTGCTGAATTTAGGAAAAATGTATTTAAAAACTTCACATAATCTTAACGAATAATAAAAACTAAGCCCCATACATTTGTGGTTATAGCTTAAATAAAAAAACATCATGAAAAATTCGATTTTTTTAGTCCTAGTATTATCCTTTGTTGCCCTCAATGGATGTTCAGGTCAATTTGGAAAACTACTTAAGAAAGTTGGGCTGGAAGAGATTTCAACGGAGGAGGTGGCAGCTGGTTTGAAGGAAGCATTAAATCAGGGAACATCAAAAGGTGCTGATCAACTTTCTGCTACCGATGGATATTTTAAAAGCATATATAAGATTTTTTTACCCGAAGAAGCTCAAGCTGTTTGTAAAAAATTATCTGTTATTCCTGGATTCTCATCTATAGAAGAAGATGTAATTGAAAAAATTAACCGTGCTGCAGAAGATGCAGCTACGAAGGCAAAACCAATTTTTATCAATGCTATTAAACAAATGACTATTGCTGATGCCTGGAATATTCTTAAAGGAAGTGATGACGCTGCGACTAAATATCTGAATAAAACAACGTATAGTCCACTGTATAATGAATTCAAACCGGTTATTACAGCATCCATGGAAAAAGTAGGCGCCCTTCAACTTTGGGCGTCGGCCATTAATAAATACAATCAAATTCCTTTGGTTAAAAAAGTTAATCCTGATATGTCGGATTATGTAACCAACAAAGCACTAGAAGGATTATTCAAAAAAATTGCCGAAGAAGAACTTAATATTAGACATAATTTTTCTGCCCGAACTTCGGATCTTCTAAAAAAGGTTTTCAGCAAACAGGATAAGTAATCGTAATATAATTGGATATCCAATATATATTGATTACTAAAAATCTAACCCGAGGGAAATATGAGGAATGGGACGGCCGAAAGTAAATTCTGCAATTGGCCAGGCGTAGTCAAATCGGATAAAATATCCGAATATGGAAGACCTTAATCCTATTCCTGTTCCGGCAATGATTGGATCTCGATTATAGGTAATTTCTAATTTTACAGAAGGATTCTCAGCTGTATATTGGTATTTGACAATATCAGAAGCATCAGGAATAAAACCATTCCAACTTAATCCGATATCTACAAACCCTACGAACTGAAGATTACGGAGAAAACTATTTTTCCAATTTTGAGTTAAGAGATATTGAAAAAAAGGAACTCTTAGTTCAGAAGAATAAACTAAAGCAGAACTCCCTTTTCGGGCACCTATTGCATTTCCTCTAACTTCAGTTACCAATTGAGAAAAGGCATAACTAGATTGATCTTCAGAAGGTGAATCAGTGTTGAATTTTGTAAAAAGCAACCAATTTTCAGTACCCCCTAATTGATTTAATATTCTTTGAGATCCAAAAGACGAATTTATGTATAAGCGATTGGACCATACAGAGTGTCGCAACACAGGAAAATGATGTCGGGCGTCCATTCCTGCAACCAATAATATTCCGGGTATATTGTTAAATTTTAAACCATCCCGAAACGTAGTCTGAAATCGTTTAGTGGTTTCAAAAAATAATTTTATTTGAGATCCTTCCTTAAGATTAATAGCGAGATTTAAAGCATCATCGTATACATATTCCAATCTACAACCAATACTTTGTATATGTTTACCCGAACTATCTAAGCTCGTTCTGTCCGAAGCCTTCAAGAATAAGTAGTCGTTGCGTATAGTGTTGTTAATTCGAATACTTTTATAATGATCAAAAGCATACTTGGCGATATAATTGATCAGGAATGTTTTTTCCACAAGTTGATATTCATTGTTAAATCCAAATGGAACAGAATTTCGATCAGATTTTCTATATAACCCGATGCTATGGTCCCATCTAAACTTGTAATTGTTGTACAGTAAAAAAGCTTCTGAGCCAACAAAACTGGTGGGAATTCTTAAGCCAAATTCAATCTGATAATTTTCAAACGTTTCTTGAAGTTTTGTTTTAAACAAAATCCCGGGTCTTGGCAGCCTGTAGGTTGGACTAATTCCCGTATAGGTGTTCAGTCCTCCAAATAATAAATCATTATTAAATGTGGTACTCCAATCTTCCATACTAAATCGATCCCGATAGGCGATGGCCTGATTTGAATTAAACCGAATCAGTGGAGTAGATGGTATGTATTCTTTTTCGTTATTCTTCAAATCACTAATCTTAAAAGGAATCTTTTTCTTAAAGAATTCTGAGATTATTGATTGTACATTATCCGGATCTCCAAATTTAGATTCAAAAGAAATTAATGGAACATCTTGTCGAGTCATTGAATCATTTAAAACTAATCCAATAGTTGCTGTGCTATCCAAATTATACAAGGGCTTATTAGCCATGCTAAGGTCATCCTTTGGCAGATCATTAATTTCGTAATAATACTTATGGTTTGGTTTTTTGTAAATTTTGTTAATCCTGTTTTCTTGATTACTACCGACGAGATGGAGAAAAGGTTCTGAAATGTCTAATGACGTTGTATCATAAGTTATGAAAAAAAATTCACCAGCGTTTGACCTATTTTTCGTGTAATTAAAATTCGTATGAGATTCAAAATCTTCAACCGATCCCAATTGCGAATAATGATGAAAATTGGATTTAGATTGATTATTGGAATTTAGATGAATCAATTGATAAGGATAAATAGGAACACTCGAATCCAGGTCTTTAACTTTACTGTATAGATCAGGTCTTGCTGTATTTAAGATTAATAAACCCGTATCAACACTACCTTTAGATTTCTGTAGCTGTAAATCATCATAGATATCATCTGTAATTTTTTGAAACTGTCTTTTGCCTGGTATATATCGAAATACATCTGAAAATCCATTGTTATTGGCCGTGATGTACAATTCATTTTTAGTGGTAGCTGCTAAATCATAAACCTCTTGAATCTCTTCTGGTAGAATGCTCTTATCGATCAACTGACCATTTTGATTGTATTGGAATAAATAGAATCTATTTCGACGTTCATCGATGACAAAAAATCGATCATTTACTTCTCCATAGATCGGCAATCGCATAGACGGAATCGTAATTTTATTTCGATGACCTGAAGAATAGATTATTTTTGTTTTGCCTTTTTCGGTTAGGAGTCGAATTCTTTTTTTCCCGTTTTGATTAGATTCAAAAATGTACTTTTTAAAAAGTTCTGAATAATAAACATCATGAATATCTTCTTCTTTTTTTAATCTGATTTTTGTGGCGTTTAATTCAGGTATTTGAATATTACTTAATTCATGCTGGTAATAGGCAGCCCAATCTGCATATAAGTTTTTTAAGGTACGCTGAAAGGTTAATTTGGTCGCCTGATTAAGATCTTTTTGTATTCGGGTCATGTATAACCAATTTGAAATTGATTGTTGTCCGTAGGTTTGTACAATATAATTCCACATGGATTTACCGGCAAGAAGTGTACTTCTCGAATTAAAGCGACGAAAATTTATGCGTGGATTCTTTGAAGTGTATAATATCGACTTCATATATAAAAGGTCTTTTTCAGACCAACTCTCGCTCAGATAATCAACTAATCCTTTTTCAAACCAGTCCGGAAGTTTAAGTGATATAACTTTCTGAACAGCTTCTTCAATTTGAGATCCTGAAAAGATAGAATTAAAATATATTTTCATTAATCCTTTTCTGAGTAATTTCAATGCATTCTGATGATTTCCATCAAAATACAAAAGAACTTTTTGACCGACTACCCGAGGCTCCTCATTCCAATTCTCTGTAGTCAAATAAGATTCAAGGTCTATATTGGTTTGATATAAGTCTGTTAGGTCTGAGTAAATGACTAATTCAAATTTATCCTTAAGGTGGAATTCAAAGATATCTCGGATTTTTTTATTTTCAGATTCAGCCAGCCTTATGTAAAATTCAGCAACTTTCCTACTTTTGCCATACCAATAATATATAATATTAGAGGTTTCATAAATCCACCATTCTTGAAGATCATCGTTGTATTGAACTTTATTCTTTCCAAACACCTCTTGTGCGTTTTGAGCAATAGCAACCATGTAGGAAGCAAGAAATAGAAATAAAACAAAAGTTCTGCGAATCAAGGATAAAAGTTATTTATAAGGTAAAGGTAAAGCGAAATCATGCAATTTTATTGTTTTGTAACAAATCCATTTTATGAAAATACTTATCTGTTATGGGATTCCAATAATATAGCCGTCGTTATTGATCCTGGATTTTATTCTAAGGATGAAGAAGAGATATTTTTAAACTTTATTCGATCCAAAAATCTTAAGCTTCAAGGCTTTTTGTTAACTCATGCACACATTGATCATATCTTTGGAAGTAATTTTATTTATAGAAACTTTGGACTTTTGCCACGAATGAATAGAAAAGAAGAAATGATTTACCGATCTGCACCAGTTGTTGCAAAAATGTACGGATTAAATGAATTTGAATATCCGGAGCCAGGTGAGTATATATTAGAGGATACGAATATCAATATTGGAGAAATGAATTTTGAAGTATTGTTTACACCAGGGCATAGTCCAGGCAGTTTAAGTTTTTATCAGTCGGATAAAAATTATGTAATTTCAGGGGACTGTTTATTCGATGGAAGCATTGGTAGAACAGACCTTCCTGGAGGAGATTACAACACATTAATACATTCAATTAAAACTACACTTTTAAATCTGCCTGAGAATACAACGGTTTATTCAGGACATGGTCAATCGACTACCATTAGAAAAGAAAAAGATACTAATCCTTTTTTGAAATAAGCTTATGTGGAAATTACTTAGATCTTTTTTCTTTTTATGGGATGCAGAGAAAGCTCATTATCTGAGTATGGATCTTTTGTCCATAGGTCTTCAAATTCCAATCATCTCATATTTTTTAAAGAAATCTTTTAAACCAACTAAAGTAAATGCAATTCACCAAGTTGATGGATTAGAGTATAAAAATCCAGTTGGACTGGCCGCTGGTTTTGATAAGGATGGGAGATGGTTAGAGTTATTGTCCGTTCTTGGTTTCGGATTTATTGAAGTTGGAACAGTAACCCCAAAGCCTCAATACGGAAACGAAAAACCACGATTGTTTCGATTAAAAAAAGATCGGGCTATTATTAATCGAATGGGATTCAATAATGCAGGAGTAGATGCTCTGGTAGAGAAATTGAAAGCATTTGACAATAAAAACAAAGTTATTGTTGGTGGAAATATTGGAAAAAACAAATTGACACCTAACGAGAATGCAGTAGAGGATTATGTTATTTGCTTTAATAAATTATTTCCTTATGTAGATTATTTTGTCGTTAATGTATCATCCCCCAATACTCCAGGACTAAGATCATTACAGGAAAAAGAACCACTCACTACTCTTTTAACAAACTTGCAAAATATTAATCAGCAAAAACCCAAGACAAAACCCATCTATCTAAAAATTTCTCCGGACCTAAGCCAAGAAACTATTGAAGAGATAATTGAAGTCGTCAAGAAGACTGGGATCAAAGGAATAGTGGCCACAAATACTACGATAAGCCGATCATCTAATCTGAAAGATATTGAAATAAGTAAAGAAGCAGGAGGATTAAGTGGTGAACCAGTGAAGGAACTCAGCAGATCCATTTTGTCTTCACTTTATCAATCCTATGATGGGACTATTATTAGTGTAGGTGGAATAATGTCTTCTGATGAAGCAATCCAAAGAAGAAAAATGGGTGCTGATTTGATTCAGATTTATACCGGTCTCATTTATGAAGGACCTTGGTTTGTTAAAAGAATTTTAAATTATTTAGACTAATCCTGCAAATTCTCAAGCGTAGATTATTAATGCTTGCTTATCGAATTAAAAGGATAGAGCGTACCGTGTGAAAAATTCATAATTTACCCTTTTCTTTGTGCCTTCTTAACATTTTATAATTCATTGGCTAAGACTAGAAATAATACGCGATTTGAAAAGGAGTTCATGCCTCATCTGGAGGCTCTGAATACCTTTGCGTATCATCTTTGCTATAACCTTGAAGACGCCTCTGATCTGGTTCAGGAGACTTATTTGAAAGCCTTTAAGTTCATGGATAAGTATGAAGAGGGAACTAATGCGAAGGCCTGGTTGTTTAAGATAATGAAGAACGCTTATATTAACGAATATAGGAAAAAATCTAAGCGTCCTAATCAGATCGATTACGAAGAAATTGTTGGTTATCATGATGGTGATGACGAGCAGCTTTCTAGTTTTTATGATCTTCGAGAAGATATCTTCGAAAATGCGATGGGGGATGAGGTAACGGCTGCCATCAATGCCTTACCGGATGAATTCAGACAGGTTATCTTCCTCTGTGATATTGAAGATTTTTCATATGAGGAAATAGCAAAAATTATCGATGTACCTATTGGAACGGTGCGTAGTCGATTATTTAGAGCTCGAAATATGCTCAAAGAACTTTTAAACAAATATGCCTTGAAGATGGGTTTTAAGGATTTTCGGGGGGAAAAAGGTATAAGTGTTAAATCGAATAAAAATAAACTCAACGAAGAAGAATAATTAATAAATAAAAAATATCGTTGTCATGGATTCATTTGATTTCAATGAAATAAGAAGAAAAATAGTATCCTTTCTGGATCGGGAAATGAGTAAAGATGAGGAGAAAAAATTTCTACACCATGTTCACCAGAACCCCATGTACACCAAGGAATTTCAGCATCAACAATTAATCCGTACGAAACTAAAGGAAAACTTCAAGCGCCCAAGTCTTGCACCAGATCTTCACGATAAGATCCGCAACAGTATCAGAGGGAAGGATTAGGACAGTTCTACGATTGAGTTAAAGTTCAAGTTATATTCTGTAAGCATAAGCTTCTCTCCGCTAAAGCCCACCGGCTAAAGGAAGTTGCTAATATCGGACTAAAGTCCGGGATGTTTCTATACGCTTAATAACCACCTGCTAAAGCAGGTGGTTTGAGATGCATCAAAGTATATGATTTTATTATAACTCGTTTCAGTTGTTAGAATATATCGTCATCTAACTCCAGCCTTTAGGCTGGAGTTAGGAAGGATTTAAAAACCCTTTGTGGCTTTAGCCACTCAAATCTATACTTTTTAAAAAGTTGTCACATTCTTTTTGAAAGGATAGTTTACTATGATGAGCCTCCTGAAAATCAATATATGCACGAACTCTATTTAAATACGATTCACTAATAGCTGATGCATAATAATCATCTGCCCATTCAAATTTCCCATTCACTAATTTATTTATATTAATCCAATATGAAGACTCCCCTTTAATTAGTTGCATTACTTGTGATATGCTCAATTTCGCCGGTAAACTTATTAGACAATGCATATGATCCACATATCCATTCAATCTATCGATATAAATACCCTTTGCATTAGCGTTGTCAATAATATGCGTTATTAACTTTTTTCGCAGTTCTTTGGAGAGGAATGGAGTTCTCTTTTTTGTTGCCCAAACGGCATGTACCCATATTTTTATAAAAGACATAGTGTTGAATTAACTGAAAAATTAGAGCAATCAAGTGTAGTGTTATTTTGTAACTTGATCTACGAAATAAAGATATATAGATAATTTAAAACGCAGAATAAGAATCAATTAAAAAAATTTATTTACTTTATACCACGCGCTAAAATAGGTGGTCAGTTTAGGGGATGAATTTATGTGCAATATTCTACTTGCTTCAGCAGGTGGATAGTGTTGATTCCAAAAGGGAAATGGAATATAATAGGTTTAAAGTACCGGATGTTTTTCTGTTTGCTAGGTATTCGTCCGCTAAAGAAGTAAATAATAAATTATTCTTTAAAGTTTTTGCAGCTTTAGCGTTCCAAATAAGCGACCGTCTTCACGAATAAATTTTACAAAATATATTCCTTGCTCTAAGGAACTAATATCATAGGATTTCCCTGGTGAAGTTTTATAGCTTAATAATGAGGTACCAGTGCTGGAGCAAATCTCCAATGACTTTATTCCTGAATTGTAATCCACGAATAATCTTTCCTGGGTTGGATTTGGGTACATTCTTAGGCTTATATTCTGAATATTCTTTGTACCTACCGATTCTTTGTTAAATAAATAATCTATTGATAATACCTGTGTGGTATCTTCCAATTCAATTACTCTTAATTTAATGTAGGCAGAACCATCAATTCCCGCGTCATAGCAATGGACATCGGCCAGCATTGATTCACCTTTGTTGATGTTGTTGACGTATTCATCCGGACATCGCTTTACCCAGGTTGCCCAACATTGTGTATTGTCGCAAACCGTTGGTTCCCATCCGGCAGGAACTTCAACATCTTCCCTAACCCAAATTAGATTAATTTTTCCAGCCGTTTTATTCTTAACGTAATTATGGCATATATGATCCATTGGTGAATTTGAATCTACCGTAAACATAACTTTACACGGATTGTAATCTGCTTCGAGTTTTTTAGTCTGAGCAGTAACAATGGCGGCAAAACCACTAAAAATTAAGATAGGTAATAATTTATTCATGTTTACGAAAATTAGGCTGTAAAAATACCACAATTCAATCAAATCGAATACAATTTATTGGTGGGGTTGATCATACAAAGTTGAGTAGATTGAGTTAAAAAAAAAGCCCCTGTCAAGACAGAGGCTTTCGATAATCGATTTTTGTAGTTT
>CAZHNF010000047.1:0-14935 GCA_964533625.1 uncultured Saprospiraceae bacterium
AATTATAGTGATTTAGATAGTAAGCTTGAAATTGCTATTAAACAGCATAGCTATGATGGCAGGCTAGAAAGTTACATCATGCCTGAAAGCAACGATTATGCTAATCTTCCCAATCAGGACCCCAAAAACCCGGTAACAGCTGAAAAGGCAGCCCTAGGAAAAATGTTGTTTTTCGAAACAGGATTAGCACAGGAAGCTAAATACCCGGTTTCTTTGAACACTTATTCTTGCAGCTCTTGTCACGTTCCAGAGATGAATTTTACTGCCGGAAGAGTGCAGGGAATCGCAGATGGAGCAGTAGGTTTTGGAAATAATGGAGAACTAAGACGTAAGAACCCTCAATATAAAGGCTCCGAAGTAGATGCACAAGGCGCCAGACCTCTTCCGACTATAAACTTAACTTATGTTCGTGTTGCTTTATGGAGTGGAGCTTTCGGTGCTCATGGCTTAAATACAGGTACAGAATCCGTATGGGGTCTTAAAGATTCATTGACTAGTATTAATGGTAAAGGATTTGAGGGACTAGAAGCCAACAACACCAGAGCATTATTTGTGCATCGACAAGTCGTGAACGAAGAGCTAATGACCAAGCTGGGATTAAAGCCAATGTTTGACAAAGCCTTTCCGGAAATTCCAGAATCAGAAAGATATACAAGACAGGTAGCTAGTTTTGCAATAGCGGCATACTTTAGAACCATTCTTACTAATCAGGCACCATTCCAATTATGGCTAAAGGGCGATAAATCTGCCTTAACTGATGCTGAAAAAAGAGGAGCTAATCTATTCTTTGGTAAAGCTCAATGCATCAATTGCCACAATAGTCCATCCTTTAACAATCAAAGATTTGCGGCGTTAGGTGTTCTTAATTTATTTCAAAATCGACAGGAAGTATTTCGTACCGACAAAAACGATTTAAGAAATATTGGAAGAGCTGGATTTACGAATCGTGATGAAGATTTATATAAGTACAAAGTACCTCAATTGTATAATCTTAAAGGCGTCGGATTCTATTTTCATGGTGCAAGTAAACGAACCCTAAGAGAAGTGGTCGAGTATTTTAACCGCGCTATCCCTGAAAATCCACAAGTTCCTGTGGATAGAATAGATTCACAATTTGTTCCACTTGGACTTACAGAATCAGAAATCGATGATCTTACTATATTTCTTGAAGAAGGACTTTATGATCCTAACTTGATTCGATACAAACCGATTAATATCATGTCCGGATTTTGTTTTCCAAATAACGATCCCCAGTCGAAAAAAGAAATGGGCTGCAATTAGTACTCCGGAGTCGCATTTTTTAATATTTTAGAACTTAGTTTCCGATCTTTACGGAAATTAAAACCATAATTCTTTATTTAATATGATTATTAGATTACTAACAACGGTTTTCTCCATCTTTTTTTTGATGGTGTCCTGTCAGAATGGATCCAAATCTTCTCTTAAAGAGAATATAATGAAATTTGAGAATGGCAATGTGAAAAGAAAATTCTATACCGATCAGAAGGAAAATATTCAGGACACCATGTGGGATTATTATAAGACCGGAGAAATTAGCAAAGTCAGATTATTTAAGGATAATAAACAACATGGAAAGAGCTTTTACTATTTAAAGGAGGGTCCTCTGTATGAGGTTCAAAATTATGTTGATGGTAAACTGGAAGGAATAGATTCTGTTTTTTTTCCTAGTGGAAAAATTAAAGTCATTGCCAATTTTAAAGATGGAATGCGCAATGGTTCATTTTTGGTCTATCGTGAGGACGGAAGCATAGAAAAGGAATTCAGTTACCGAAACGATACATTACAAGTTTCAAAAGACTCCTTGGAAATGTTTAATAAAAATCTTTTGGAGAAAAACTCGGAGGGATTAAACCAATAATACTTTCTAAAAAATTTAATTTATCTTTTATTATTTGCAGATTTCAGTCTGTCAATAATTTAATGTTTCCATTTCTACTGGCGATTAATTTTCAGTAAAGTGCAAATTAATTTTCATTCATCATTTGAAAGAAAAGACAAGTAATAAAAAGTCTTTTATTGTTTTGAATGATTGAATGATATCCTTATCCATTCAAAACAACTTTTTAAATTCTTAATTCTTTAAATCCTTTTAGACCTAAAAGAAATAAGTTTATAAAAAGTTTTTTTTCAACTATCATTTATTCCTCGGCAATTAATCTTGTGTAGCCTTATGGATGTAATCTAAATCACAAATGAATTAAAATAATTCGCGATTACTTCAAATCCAAAATAATTTCTAAATACAGCTGCATACATTTGATCCGAATTTAAATAATTCGACAAGTACTCAATATTAATTCATTAACTAAATTAATCAACAATGAACTTTCGTTTTCTCTTACCGCTAGTCGTTGTAGGCTTGATCATATTTAATTCTTGTACAAGCTCTACGCCAGAACCAACAGAAGCAAACTCAGTAAAATCTTTTGACCATAAAGTCTTATCCGGATGGAATGACTTATATTTAAAAATTGACAAGGACGCATTAGGATTTAGGCCAGCACCTGGTCCAAGGGCCATAGCTTATACCAATTGGGCAACTTATGAAGCCTGCGTACCAGGAATGCCAGAATTCAATTCTCTTAAGAATCATCCTAACTTTATAGGAGCTAACATTCCTAACTTTGATTCAAAGCAATCTATGTACTGGCCGGAAGTGGTGAATGAAGTTCAATCTTATATGATGAGCAGGCTGTTCGAGAAAGTAAATTTTTTCACAGCTGAAAAAGGTTCGCACATTACGCGTGAAACTGCACTTCAATGGATAGCAGATCTTAAATTAAGCAATGAAAGAAAATTTTTATCAGAAACGAATGCCGTAACATTTAATAATTCAAAGGCATGGGGTGAAGAAGTAGCTCGCGCTGTTTGGCAATGGTCAACTACTGATCCATATGGACATGAAGCTTATTTAAATCCATTAAATAACGATCCATCCAAACTTTACTATTATGATTGGAGAAAAAATAGTTTGGATCAACAAGGAAATAGAATTCCTGGACGTTGGACACCAACCAATGATAATCCGGATGGCGGAATGTTTCCATTCGCAGGCAAAATGAGAACTTTTGAATCTACTGACGCACAAAAGATTTGTCGTGCTCCATTTAAGTATAGCGAAGACCCAAGTTCGCTATGGTACATTCAGAATCTTGAAGTACTTAATAGGGCTTATACTAATGTTACTTATGAAGATCAGTGGATTGCTGAATTTTGGTCTGACGATCTGTTTGGTGGAACATTTTCTCCTCCAAGCAGATTGTTAGCCTGTCTTAATCAAATCATTGCCATTGATGAATCTAGATTAGATAAAGCTATCTATGCCACGGCATTATTGGGATTAACTCTTAATGATTGTGCGATTGTTTGTTGGAATTCAAAGTATCATTATAATGTGGAGAGACCAGAGCATTTTATTAAAGATGTTCTCAAAGTAAAGGATTTCGAGCCTATTCTTTCTCACTATTATACCGATGTTACGGGGATTACTCCAGCCTTTCCTGCTTATCCTTCAGGTCACTCTACATTTGGAGGAGGAGGATTTTTAGCGATTGCTAATGTTTTTGGTGATGCGTTTACATTTGTTGATCGCTGCCATGAAAACAGATCTGAATTCAATGGTAAGCCAAGAGAATTCAAGGCTCTTTCAAGAGCAGCTTGGGAGGATGCAACTTCAAGAATACCTCTTGGAGTACACATTCGTCAAGATTGTGAAGAAGGATTTCGTTTAGGACAAGAGATTGCCAACAGAGCTTCTGCTCTACCTTGGAAAAAATAAGGATATAATTAATTAACTTATCAAAACCTGTGTTCAATTACGAGCACAGGTTTTTTTATTCTTAAAATGAATCTTCCTAAGAAGATATCCATTCGAATGTAGATTGGATAGTGCTTGATATTCGGGGAAAGAACCTTATAAAAGAATAATCTGATTATAGATTATAGTTGACATATTAATCATACATCTCTAAATGTCAAAACCAACAGTTTCACTTTTTAAATCTTAGATCCGGACAATGATTGTGGCATTGGTGTTTATTCCATCCGAAGGCCAGATTCCAGGTCCGGGATAAAATAATGGCCTCTTCGTAAAATACTGTTTATTTGTAAGGTTGTTGATGCAGAATTTAAATTCAATGTTGGAAGAAAGCATTACAGAAGCATTAAGATCCAACAAAGAATAGGATGGAACAATTCCTAAAGATCCTGTCGGGTTGGGATTAATGGTATTAAGGGCGTCTGCATAGCTTTCTGCTGTATAACTGAATAAAGTTGACAAGCTTAATTTCCGATAATGAAAGGTTACACCATTTCTTGATATTACATTTGGCGCACTTTCAATTTTATTATTTTTAATATCAAAATTGGCGCTTCCTGATTTTACGGTTCCACTGGTATATCTTCCGTCCATTAAAGAGCTTGAACTAAATACAGTGAGCTGAAATGTATTATTGAATTTCCATTTGGCTTGTAAAAATAATTCAATTCCCTTCGTAAGCGAGTTTCCGATATTGGTTCTATAGGTATAAAAGCCTCCTAAGCTGTCTTCTTTTAGTAAGGTGCCAAATCGATTATTGTATTGAAGTGCAAAACCGGTAACATCCCAATTTAAAAATTTCCATTTCCCACGACAGCCAACCTCAGCATTATATCCTTTTGAATCTTTAATATTCGGGTCAACTTTTTCGTAAGCATCAGTTGGTATTAAATCTTTAAATATCATTGGTCGGTAGGCTTGTGAGGCACCTCCATAAATTTCTATTGTTGGCAGAATCCTATAACTTATGCTACTTCCAAATAAGGTGAAGTTATGCTTGATCTGTAAGGGTATTTTATCCGTCGGATAATAAATTATAGTTCCATTCATGTTGCTTTCGCCACTTTCCATTCTCGCTCCAATATTGAAGTTTAAATTTTTTATAAGCTTCAGATTGTTCTCTATAAAGAAGGCAATATTTCTTGTTTTTAGATGTACATCTCTTCCCCAAATTGGGCTTACTAAAGTTAAATCGAAATCAGATCCAGTGGTTCCTTTACCTTGTTGTGTACGGTGAAGATTGTTATTCATGTATTGAGTGCCTCCAATAATATTACCACTTATTTTCGCTAGTTTATACTCTTGAAGAATCCTTAATTCATTGGTATAACTCCTAAAATGATCTACATCTACAGATCGGTTGTTAAATTGTCCGGTACTGGAATTTATGGAGTCTCTGATCGTAGCAGGTCTGTCGAACATAACACTATTTCTGACCCCAATCACCGCGGAAGAAGTAAACTGAAGATTGGTAAAATCCGATAATTTCCAGTGGCAGATTATAGATGGTACATGAATATCCGGATTGAAATAATTTCTGGATCGAGTTGATTGTTGTGGATCTTTGGCAAACATTGAATCATTCAACGGACCAGGAATTCTATAGACGTAATTGGATCTGGACCAATCCAACTTTAATTTGAAATTTTTGCTAGGTGCATATTCTATTGATAAACTTTCAGCATCTGAATCAGTATGTTCACTTTTACGATAACCATCTTTTGATTTTTTTAATGCGTATAAGTAATATTTAAATTTTCCAAGTTTACCTCCAATAGATGAAAAATTACTGATTAGATTATACGAACCTATCGTTGTATAGGATTCAAATTCAATTGATTTCTTAGCCCGACCTTGTTTGGATACATAATTTAACATGCCACCGAATTGCGCACCATATTGTAATGATCCGGTTCCTCGGATTAACTCAATTCGATCAACACTTTCCAAAGGCATGCTGTAATGACTAGCCGGATAGGCATACATGTCGGAATTCGTCAATACTCCATCTTTTCTTATATTGAATTCCCAACCTCTGTGAGGATCTAAGCCTCGGGTAGAAATATTAATTTGATTACCTGCACCATCCATATCGTAAACAAAAACGCCGGGAACTTTAGCAAATACCTGTCTCGCTGTTTTGTCTGTCAGATTTACATCTGCATTGGATAAAAGTATTAATTCATTTTTTTTACCACTGATGATATAAGTCCCATGAATTGGATCCAATTTTGAAATATTATTTTTATTGCTGATGTCTCTAATAACCAACTCTTCAAGTTCAAGAAATTTGGTAGTATCATCAAGGGATTGAGAAATTGATATGTCAAGAAAACTAATTATAAAAACAAATGGTAATATGTGTGAAACTAATTTCATAATTAAACAATTTCATCAATAATAACAAAGGTAATTAATTGAATTAATCCTCAAAATTCAATTGACAACGTTTAACTTTTAATTGACGATTAGTGTCATGTAGTGTTATTGTAACATGAATATAAAGTGAAATTACTACATCAATTATTTATATATGTTACTATTTTAATTTATAGTGTTAAAGGGATCTTTGTTAATTTACTTTTTAAAAAAAGTAAAAATCAATTTTTTATTGGAATTCAAATTAAAAACTAAAATAATTAATTAAAAATCTTCCTATCATAAAAATAAAAAGCATTGACCATTATACAGATCAATGCTTTTAGAAATATTTCTTTCTTTTATACAAAGAAAGAAATATTTAATGCAAATTTATTTAGCTCTCCATCCTCCGATAATAGCTCCAAATACAGTAAAAAGCAATAATGTGAAGAACCCGTCAACCATAGATAAACTGGTAGGGTTGCCGGCAAATCGATTACCAGTATAAATACCAAAAAAGTGAATTACTCCAATAACGGCTCCAATAGTTGCTCCACCCATGAGCGTACCGGATTGAGCTTTATTAATTAACCAATTCATAAGGTAAGCATACACAAAGAGTGAAATTACATTTACAACCATTGGTAACATGCTCATAGGCATTTCAACTCCGTTTTTACTCATTTTTTCACCTTCAATTACAATTCCATTACCGGCTGCCCATTGATCAACGAACAAAGTGTACCATCCAAATCCCATGACCATTCCTGCAATAACACAAGCTACTAAAGCTAACCAATTTGTTTTCGTTTCCATAAAATAGTTTTTTGTTTGTGAATAAATATTTATTGTTTGATTATTTTTTCATACCTCACAATGTTATTCTGTTCATCCATCAATTTAACGAAATAAGTACCTCCTGGAAGATGCCCCATGGAAAATTCAATAGTAGGATTATTGTTCTCAAAATGATTGATTAACGTTCCAACAGAATTATATACTTCTATTTGGTGTTTGTAACTTAAATGATCATCATTTAATTGAATCGTTAAATGATCTTCAACCGGATTAGGATAAAAACTAATTTCATCAAATTTCCAATCCTTAGTACCGATAACTCTCTGCATCTTCAATATACGCCCTGTATGACTGGAAATGTAAGCGGTAGAGTAATTGACATAATCCAAGGAATATAGATGTTCAGTACCTATCGGACTTTTGATGGCTTCCCAGGTATCACCACCGTCTTTAGTTTCTAAAATGGTACCGTTGAATCCGCATACTAATCCGTTTTTTTCATCTATGAAATCAATTTCAAAAAGTGGATCCTGGGATCCTGATTCCAATCGTTCCCAATGATCACCGCCATCCATTGTTTTGTAAATTCTACCAATATCAGCACAGGCAAAGGCCAAATTATTGTTTACAAAATGAATACTTCTAATCCAGTCAGCAGGTGGTTCGAATGGAAAAAAGGTTACGGGATTCCAGGTATCACCACCATCAATCGTTTTAAGAATTAAATTGGAGCCGGTAGCAATTCCGACGCCAGCACTATTAAACCTTACATCATAGAATAAATTAGAATATCCGCTCGGGATTACATGCCAATCATTGCCACCATTGTCGGTCCTAATGATAATACCGTTGGATCCTACTGCGAAACCAATCTTTCTATTGGTAAACCAAATTCCCCATAATTGCTCTTTAACACCGGTATTGAGAGTTTCCCAATTTCGACCACCATCAAAAGATCGTAAAACCAATCCATCATTACCACTCATATACACCAGGGAATCTTCCAGATAAAAAATATCCATAAAGCGCATAGCTGTGTAACCGGAGTTCGCATCAGTCCAGGTTTTACCTCCATCTATGGTGCGATGGATATTATAAGTTGATCCATTGTATAAAGAACCAACGGTTAATCCAAAAGAAGGATTTTGAAAGCGGACTTTATGTAAGGTTTGAGCTGGATTGAAGCTATGAATGACACTCCAATTCTGACCAAAACTAACCGAATAGAAAAAAGAAAACAGAGCTAGATGAAACCAAAAAATATTCCTTGTTGGGACCATAAACGATTGACCTAAGGGTCGAAAATAATTAATTTTTATTTATCATTAAAAATAATATTTTTGTAATATGTTTTTTGATTCATAGCGAATAACTGTAATCCGTTAAATATGAGAATATGAAAACAGTGATTTTTGTTATTATAATACTTCCTGCTCTACTCATAGCACAATCACTGAGCAAAGAAGGATCTATTCGTATTTATTCATATCGCGGAACTTGGGCAACTGGTGCAACATATATGTTTTATGATAAGGATACCATTTATGGAGGGCATCAAGTATCCAAATATTCTATATATGCGTATTGGTCAAGTAATAATTTTAATTTCAGTTATGGTAAAATCGAGGATTATTTTCTATTGGATTCATCTGGATTAATTATTAAGCTTCGAACGATTAATGGTAAGTTAGATGCAGATACAATAATTAATTTTAATTTAAGTAATGGAGACCGAGTGGAGTACAGTCATTTTTCCGATAATAACATGGTCCATTATTGTCACAATAATTTTAATTATAAGACTCCTCAAAAAATACTTAGATCAAAGTCCCTTTTGTTTTGGTTATCAAGGGATGAATTAGCAAGAAGAATGGATACACTGATAGAAGGTATTGGGTATATTAAAGATTTTTTAGATCCGAATGATCATTATTGGAGGCAGGTAGATGGCGGAATCGGAGGTCCTCTTCTTTGTTATTTCGATCCCAAACTAGGTTGGTTAAAATTTAATTCCGGTCAAGCATATTTTTCTAATAAATCCTGTGTTGAATTAATGAAGTTTGTCAAGACTGAAAATATTAACACAAATATATTTAGGACTTACTTGAATAGCACTAATGGAAGTTGGGTGGTTGAATCATCCATGGATGTGGTGTTAAAGATTTATTCTATTCAAGGATATTTTATCAAAGATTTTCTAGTCAAGGAAGGAAAGAGTCCATTACCGATTGATAATCTAGAACCTGGATTATTTCTAATAGGAAATAAAACGTTAGGTTATCAAAAAATTATAAAATTCTAACCTAGTCTTTGTTTTACTTCGGTAATTTCAAAAGCTTCAATGATATCTCCAACTTTCACATCGTTGAAGTTCTTGACATTGACTCCGCATTCCATATTTTTGGAAACTTCTTTGGCGTCATCTTTAAATCTCTTAAGGGAAGCCAGCTCTCCGACCACTCCTTCTTTGGTTGGATAAATTACAATTCCGTCACGAATAACTCTGACATGATTGGTACGGGATATTTTGCCATCGATAACCATGCAACCGGCGATTGATCCGACTTTTGAAACTTTGAAAATGTCCCGAACCTCCAATTGGCCAACAATTTTTTCTTCTTTGGTAGGTTCCAACATCCCTTCCATCGCCAACTTAACTTCGTCAATGGCTTCGTATATAATAGAGTAAGATTTGATTTCTACCCCTTCTTTTTCGGCTAATTGTCTTGCTGCTGGCGAAGGCCTTACTTGAAATCCGATGATAATAGCATCTGAAGCAGAAGCTAATAACACGTCTGATTCAATGATCTGTCCAACGGCTTTATGAATAACACTGACCTTAATCTTTTCGACTGAAAGCTTGATCAAACTATCGGACAAGGCTTCTACAGAACCATCCATATCACCTTTAACAATTAATCTTAATTCCTTGAAATTACCCAACGCTAAACGACGTCCAATTTCATCTAGGGAAATTCTCTTAGAAGCTCTGGCAGCTTGCTCGCGAGCAATTTGAGCCTTCTTAGAGGCGATGAGTCTTGCTTCAGACTCTTCCTCCATAACTTTGAATTTTTCTCCGGCATTTGGTGCACCGGTTATACCTAACACCATAACTGGGGATGAAGGACCAGCGGATTTAAGTTTTTGTCCACGTTCGTTGAACATGGCTTTAATTTTTCCGCTATACTCACCGGCTAATATTACATCGCCAATGTGTAGTGTTCCAGTTTGCACCAGAATTTTGGTAACATAACCTCGTCCTTTGTCCAAAGAGGCTTCGATGATGGTTCCGTTAGCTTCACGATTTGGATTAGCTTTTAAGTCAAGAACTTCTGCTTCCAGTAATATTTTCTCTAACAATTCATCAATACCCTTTCCAGATTTGGCAGAAATTTCCTGTGAAGAATATTTACCACCCCATGAATCTACCAATATGTTCATTTGGGATAATTCATTTTTTATTCTTTCAGGATCTGCACCTGGTTTATCTATTTTGTTAATGGCAAATACCATCGGAACATTCGCTGCCTGTGCGTGTGAAATTGCTTCTTTGGTCTGTGGCATTATGCGATCATCCGCGGCGATAATAATGATTGCAACATCGGTCAGTTTAGCACCTCTGGCACGCATGGCGGTAAAAGCTTCGTGACCTGGAGTATCTAGGAAAGTTATTTTTTTTCCACTCGGAAGATTTACTTCATAAGCACCAATGTGCTGAGTAATTCCACCGGCTTCACCAGATACAACGTTGGCTTCTCGTATATAATCGAGTAAGGAAGTTTTACCATGATCGACGTGACCCATGACGGTTACAATCGGCGCTCGTGGCATTAAATCTTTTGGATCATCTTCGATCACTTCTTCCTCTTCAACTTCTTCTTCAGCAGAAATAAATTCTATCTTCTTATTAAACTCTTCAGCAAGAATTTCAATCACTTCTGCATCTAATCGTTGATTGATGGACACAATGATTCCCATATTCATACAAGTCGTTATGACATCCGTAACCGGAACATCCATCAGACTTGCGATTTCTGAGACTGTAACAAATTCTGAGAGTTGAATGACATCTCTGTTTTGACTTGCTTCCGCAATTTCGGCGCGTTCGCGCATTTCATCTCTTTTGTCACGACGGATTTTCTGGCGTTTGTTTTTGCCACCAATCTGTAGTCGCGCCATGGTTGCCTTTATCTTATCATCGACTTCTTTTTGGCTAACCATTTTGACCTCTTCATCGGATCGATGTTGGCCTCCACGGGATCCTCTGGAAGTATCTTTGATATCACTTGCGGTAACCGCCTTACGCTTTCGTTTTCTTTTAGCGTGATCACCACTATTGCTTCCTGCAGGTTGCTGTTTTTGTGAAGGTTGATTTTGAGTGGTTTTGGTTGGTCGGGATGGCTCTTCTTTCTTCTTTGGAGCTTCTTTTTCTTTAAACTTTTCGGTATCGATTTTACCAAGAATTTTAAGGCCTTTCAGCGTTGGTGCTTCAATTCTTGTAAGTTCTTCAGCTGCTTCTTCAGGTACTTTTGGTGCTATAGGCTCAGGAGTTTCTTCAGCTTCCGTTTCAAGATTAATTTTACCAACAACTTTCAGTTTTGGTTTATCGGTTTCCTTTAATTTAGCCTTAATAACTTCTTTAGGTTCTTCCTTTGCCGGGCTAACCGGTTTAGATTCTTTGGTGCTTGGAGACCCAAAGAGGTTAACTTCTACCTTTGGTTTCTCTTTGACAACAGGCGTAATTACTTGCTTTTGCAACATCGCATCAGCCTGTTCTTTTTCAAGAATGGAGGATTGGAATTCCTTAAGCAACTCGCTATACATTTCGTCGGTAACCTTAGCAGTAGGTTTTTCGTCTATGGAAAATCCTTTTTTCTGCAGGTGCTCGACAATAGTATGCAAGCCTACATTGAATTCTTTTGCTACTTTTATTAATAATCCTCCTGGCATGAAGTATTTTTTCTCTTTACTTTTTTTTCGTTAATGAATTTTCATTTGAAAAATGCATTTCTTTATTCTTCTAATTCCTTATTTAGAATTTCAATAACATCAATTATAGTTTCTTCTTCTAAATCAGTTCTTCGAACTAATTCTTCTACACTTAAATTAAGAACGGATCGGGCAGAATCGCAGCCGATATTCTTTAAGGCATCGATAACCCAGCCTTCGATTTCATCTGCAAATTCATCTAAGTCAACATCATCCAATTCACCTTCATCAGCATCACGATATACATCGATTTCGTATCCCGTTAATCGGGAAGCTAATTTTATATTGGCTCCGCCTCTTCCGATGGCTAGCGAAAGCTGATCCGCTTTAAGATAGACACTAGCTTTCTTGGTGGCATCATCGATTTCGATAGAATTAACTTTTGCTGGTGTCAATGATCTTTGAATATAAAGAGTTTGATTGGTAGTAAAATTTACAATGTCAATATTTTCATTTCGCAATTCACGAACAATACCGTGAATCCTAGAACCTTTCATACCAACACAAGCACCAACAGGATCAATCCGATCATCAAAGGACTCAACGGCGACCTTGGCACGTTCACCTGGAAGTCGGACGATTTTCTTTATAACAATTAATCCATCTTCAATCTCTGGAACTTCCTGTTCCATTAATCTTTGTAAAAACGATGGATCGGTCCTGCTTAACATAATAACTGGATTACCATTGCGAAGTTCTACTTTGCGAATGACAGCTCTTACAATATCACCTTTTCTGAAATGATCGGCTTTGATCATTTCCGTTCTAGGCAAAAGTAATTCACTTCCTGTAGCATCATCAAGAATCAATAATTCACGTTTTAATACCTGATTTACTTCACCAATAACCAGCTCACCTTCCCGGTCAGTATATTTCTTAAATACATCTTCCTTTTCCAATTCCATTATTCTGGAAACAAGCGTTTGACGAGCCGCCATAACAGCCCTTCTTCCAAAATCTTCCAGATTCAATTGTTCATAACACTCCAAACCAACTTCATAATCCTGATCAATAACCTGAGCTTCTGAAACGGCGATTTCTTTAAGATCATCGGTTACCTCACCATCCGGTACAATCTTTCGAACGCGCCACATTTCCAGGTCACCTTTTTGAGTATTGACGATAATATCAAAGTTCTCATCGGATCCGTACTTCTTCTTGATAAGCGAGCGAAATACATCTTCCAATACTCTCATTAAGGTCGGCCGGTCAATATTTTTGCCGGCTTTAAATTCTGCAAATGAATCTACGAGGTTCATATTTTTGCCATGATTTTAGCTACTTTAATATTTGAATACGGTATTTCTTTAATAATCGTTTCGGTAATTTTTTTCTTGTTTTCCTTTCTTGTTTCGGTATAACTTATTTTGGCTATGTTTTGGTCAGCTTCTATTAGCGTTCCTTCTATTTTGAGTCCATCTAAAAGAATGATTTCCATATCGCGACCTATATTTTTTATGTATTGTCTGGCAAAGACTAAAGGTCTGGATAGTCCGGCACTGGAAACCTCAAGTACGTAGTCAGTTCCAAACCACAGTTTTTCATCAAAAATTCCCTCCAAATAACGGCTGATAGACCTACAGTTTTCTAAGGTAATACCTGTATCACTGTCTAAAAAGACCTTTATGGACTTGCCTTTTTGTTCTATGCCCACAACAAAACATTCGCGAAAGCCTTCTTCCTCGAACTTCGTAATCAACAGATTATGAATATCTTCGGTACGCATAAACCTTGTTTTTACAAACAAAAAAGGGAACTTTTATGTTCCCTCTTCGAAAAACATGGCAAAGATAGGTACATTTGACCATATTATATGAAAATAGAAGAGCTTTTATCCAAGGCCCTGCATAAGGAATTCCTGTCGGCGGATGAAGGCCTCGAACTGTTTGAGAAGGCCCAAACACCCGATTTGATGTGGGTTGCCAATGAACTCAGATTCAAAGCCTTGCCTCAAAAAGTGGTTAGCTGGATTATAGACAGAAACTCCAATACTACTAATGTTTGTATAGCCAATTGCAAGTTTTGCAACTTTTACCGGCCTCCCGGACATACCGAATCCTATATCACAACAATTGAAGAATACAAACAGAAGATTGAAGAGATGTTTGAATTGGGTGGCGAGCAATTATTGCTTCAGGGTGGGCATCATCCGGATTTGGGATTAAAGTTTTATACCGATCTTTTTCGACAACTAAAGAATCTGTACCCAAGACTAAAGCTACACGCTTTAGGACCACCTGAAGTAGCTCATATTGCGAAACTCGAAAAAATGAGCCATACGGATGTTCTGAAAGAATTGATGGCTTCTGGTTTAGATTCACTTCCGGGTGCCGGCGCAGAAATTCTAAATGATCGAGTCAGAAGATTGGTATCGAAAGGTAAATGCGGAGCACAAGAATGGTTGGATATCATGCGAGCTGCGCATCAACTCAAATTGACAACATCAGCTACCATGATGTTCGGACATGTGGAAACCCATCGCGAACGAATGGAACATCTGGTTTCGATTCGACAAGTGCAATCTGAGAAACCAGAAAACGCCAAAGGCTTTATTGCTTTTATTCCATGGCCATTTCAGGATGTAGATACGATGTTGCGAAGACTAAATCGCGCTTCGAATGAATGCACGGCGGACGAATATATCCGTATGATCGCCATGAGTCGAATCATGTTACCCAATATTATTCACATTCAGGCTTCCTGGTTAACCGTTGGAAAAAATACCGCACAGATATGCTTACATGCGGGTGCCGATGATTTTGGAAGTATTATGATTGAAGAAAATGTAGTTTCTGCTGCAGGAGCTCAACAGCGATTTACGGCCAACGGTATTCAGGATGCTATACGATCAGCAGGCTTTCAACCGCAACTTAGAAATCAACAATACGAATTTATAGATCTTCCAAATAAGATTCAACAACAGACACTCAATAGAGAAACCATGATTGT
>CAZHNF010000048.1:0-14908 GCA_964533625.1 uncultured Saprospiraceae bacterium
AACCAAGCATTACTATCTGCTGTCAGGACTTCATTGACAATCAAGCTAATGATGACTTAAGAGTAGATGTAGAAATGTGGGTTGAAGACGAAGAAGGTAACAGCGACTATTGTAAAACTGCAATAATTGTACAAGATAACCTTGATATCTGTCCTAATACAGGTTCAGCTGGTAAAATCACTGGAGAATTAAAAACTTCAAAAGGAGATGTTGCCAATCCTGTAGATGTTCAGTTGTACAACAATGGAAATATGATGCTTCAGAAGGTTGGAAGCCCATACACATTCGGAGATCTTAAATTATCTCAAGCTTACCTAGTTAAGCCTGTTAGAAATGATGATCACCTCAATGGTGTAAGTGGTCAAGACATTACTATGATTCAGCGTCATATCCTTGGCAAACAAGCGATTTCTAATCCTTACTTATTGATTGCTGCTGACGTTAACAATAGCAAGACGATCACTTCAGCTGATATTGCTGAGATCAGAAAGCTGATCCTCGGTACAATACCAGAATTTAGCAAAGTGAAATCTTGGACTTTCGTTCCTTCAGCTTATCAATTTGCTAATCCTACGAATCCATTTGATGCTCCAAGAGAAGAAAGTGTTGCTTTCAACACTACTCCTGAAGTTAAGAATGTACCATTCGTAGCGATTAAGATGGGAGACGTTAGTGAAAATGCAAGAGCTAGCAACGTAGGATCTACTACATCTAGAACTCGAGGTACATTAAACTTCGAAGTTGATGAAAATAGCCTAGTAGCTGGTGAGTCTTACAAAATCAACTTTAAATCAAGTGATTTCAATAATATCGTTGGATATCAGTTTACTTTGAAATATGATGCTTCTGCAATCAGTTTCGAAGGAATGGAATCAGGTGTATTGAATACTACTGAAGCAAACTTTGGATTAAACAGATTGAATCAAGGAATCATCACTACAAGCTGGGATGCTAATTCAGCACTTAGCTTTGGAAAAGGTGAAGTATTATTCACTCTTGTATTCAAAGCCAATAAGAATGCTAAAGTTAGCCAGATGTTCACTATTACAAGTGACGTTACAGCTGCTGAAGCATATACTTCAAATGCTGATGTAGCAGGTGTTAAATTAGGTGTTCGCACAGATCGTGGTGTGGTAAGCGGAGAGGTATTTGAATTATACCAAAACGAACCTAACCCATTTGCTAAGAATACTGTAGTAAGCTATAGATTACCAGAAGCTGGTAGTGTAAAACTTACTGTTTACGATGTAACTGGTAAAGTGATCAGAGTCTATAACCTTAATGGTCAAAAAGGCTTCAACACTTATAACATTAACAAATCTGACTTGAACGCAAGCGGAGTGTTATACTATCAGTTAGATGCTGCTAACAATACTGCTACCAAGCGAATGGTAATAATCGAGTAATCGATTATTAACCAACTGATTAAAAAATAATCACCTAATCAAGTGCTTTAGATTAATCTAAAGCACTGATTAGAGTGAAAAAATAAATCGGTTTTTGGGATGGCCTCTCTTCAAGCAATTGGAGGGGGGCTTTTTTTTTGACTAACTATACCCTAATCCAAGGAATACATTTTAATTTTAATGATATAATAAAAAAATATATTAAATAATTCTTTGTGATCTGATTACATATTAAATATATTTGCAATATGATTGGCCATATTACCTAGGCCAGGTCCTCTCCTAAAAACATTTAGTCCTTTCCTAAAAACATTAATAAAGTTATTGTTCCTCTTCGGACAATTAATACTGGACGATCAGGAAGTAAACTGCAGTACCAAAACCTGCAGTGTATTTATTATGAATTTAGCAAACTCAGGACAATGTGCACGGTAAACTCTTTACGCAAAGCGATTATTTATTTTTTATCCCTAGGAACTATACTTGGTATTACAACGCAGTATGGAAAAGTATATGCAAACATCAAGTATAGTTCCAGTGCACATTTATCGGCATTTAATACAACGGTAATTGCACCTTCAGATAGAGTTGTTGAAATAAAAACTAACAACTCATGTGATACAACAATTAATATTCCACCCGCTGCAATAGGTTTAATGCCTGGTTGCCCACTCTATAGTATCACAACTTCTTCATCTTTTCAGACTCTGAATTCAAATGGTGGAAGTATGAATTTCTATACTGGAATTTATAACATAGTTTATTGTGTTACTGATTTCTGCCGAACAACAATATGCGACACAATGATACTTGTTGTTTTGGACTCAGAAAAACCCAATATGGTGTGTGCACCAGATTATGTGGTTAACTTAAATTCTGAAGGTCTTGGTTCTATTCCGGCTTCATTATTTGATGGAGGATCATACGATAATTGCCATCATATATTTTTCAAAGCCAGAAGAATGAACTTTCCTCCGAATGGTGAATGCTTGTCATTGGATAATCCTTTGAATTGGTTTGATGACAAAGTAGATTTTTGTTGTGCGGACATTGGGAGGTCTCCTATTCAGATTATTGTCAGAGCTTATGACGTTTATCCTGGTGATGGTCCAATTTCGCCGGACTCTTTCTATTTAGATCATTATTCAGAATGCATGGTAATGGTTACAGTAGCTGACAAACTTGGTCCAACATTGTGGATACCCCCTGATTTAACAGTTAGTTGTGGGACAGATCTGGATAGTTTGCTAAACGCCAATACCGCAAGTTATTCGGATAATTGTTATGATTCTCGACTTTTTATTAAAATAAACAAAAATCTAAATGCTTGTGGTTACGGAACAATAGATAAAGAATATACAGTTATTGATGAATCACAGCTTTCAACTACAAAGATCCAGCATTTCACGATTCTTAAAAATTCTAATTTCAATGGACTTGACACTAATCAACTTCGTTGGCCCGACCACCAAGTAGTATACGCATGTAGAATCAATGTAGATACTATTAATGCAGGTGAACCAATCATTAAGGAAGATGAATGTGATAATGTCACGGTAAATAAACATGATGAATTATATACGTTCGGACAAGGAGGTGTTTGTGGAAAATTGCTACGTCATTGGCAAGTTATAAACTGGTGTGTTTATAATAGATATTATAAGCCTAATCCAAATGTACCTGAGAATGGATATTACTCTTTTGTACAGGAAATAAAAATTATGGATACAGTACCTCCAGTTTTTATAAACATTCGCGATACGGTTTTATTTTCATCGGCCACTGACTGTGGAAGTAGTTTAATTATTTTGAATCCAGTTCAAGCTACAGATTGCAATTCGATAACCAATCTTAATTATTATTATGAAATAGATCTATTCAGTGATAATAATATAAATGTAAAAGGTTATGGTCAAACTGTACGGGAAGTTTTACCTATGGGAAATCACACGGTTTACTATAATGTAGAAGACTCATGTCACAATGTAACCAGACAAAAGAGTAAACTTACAATTAAGGATGGGAAGTCTCCATCGATAGTCGTCTATTATGGATTAAGTACTTCTTTACAAATGATGAATGGGCGCATCATGGCGATGGTAGCGGCAAGATTGTTTAACAATAAAAGTAGTGATAATTGTACCAAAGCCGAGAAGCTTCGCTTCTCTTTTTCAAATGATCCAAATGATTCAATTAAAATATTTACCTGTGATGATAAAGGTATTCAAGAGTTTGACATCTATGTTTGGGATGAATGCAATAACTATAGCACCACTAAAACATTTATGACTGTGCTTGATCTTGATAATCTCTGCCCAACCAATATACGGACTCATATTGTCGAAGGACTAATATCGACACCATCAGGATCATTAATTGATAAAGCAATGGTTCAAAGAATTGATTCCATGCATTATGAAATTAAATACTCTAATCAGTTTGGAAATTTTTCATTTCAGGATATACCGCATGGGATGAGTATGAAAGTTGAAGTAAGCAGCAATGAACAACCAATGTATGGAATAAGTACTGCGGATCTAGTTGCTATTCAACAACACATACTCGGAAAAAAAATTATAAATAAATCTTACGATCTATTGGCAGCTGATGTTGATATGAGTGGTTTTGTTACAACAGCGGATATAGTAATGTTAAAAAAGCTTATTCTAGGGGTGATTCAGGAATTTCCACACCGACAATCTTATATTTTTCTAGATAAAAGTTATCAGTTTAATAACCCCGTAGAACCATGGAGTGAATATCACAATAATAGTTCAGTATATATTAAATCTATTGAGGAATCAAAGAAAATAGATTTTGTTGGAATTAAGGTTGGAGATGTTAATAATAATCTGAATGGAAGAAACTCTCAGACAGAATATTTAAATTATCGGATTGAAGATAATTCGATTAAGATTTATTCTGATTTTGAATGTGAAGCCTTGTCAATTTTTCTTAGTTTAAATTTTGGAGCAGTTGACTTGAAAAATTTTCAAATTAAGTCAACTTCAGATCTAGAGTTGGATTATAATATAATAAATGGAGAATTACGAATACTAATTAATTCCGAACATTTATTTAAAATAGAAAAAGGAATGCCTTTAATTTCGATTGAGCTTCCATTCGACATTTTAGAACAAAACCAAAAAATTAACCTTGAATTAAATTCAATAAGCCATATTGTAAATAGGCATCTTGAAACGATATCACTTCGAATAAAAGAGAATAATAATAATGGCTTTAATGTTCTTGCGTTTGGTCCAAATCCAGTTAAAGAAGAGTTTAATATTCTAATTAAGTCTTCTACGCAAGATTTAATTTATCTCAACATCATTAATAACGCCGGGCAAACTATCCTTAATAAACCCATTGTATTATCAGAAAGAGTAAACTCAATTAAAATTAGTAAGAGCGACTTCAACCAATCAGGATTATATATTGTAAAGCTAATTTCTAAAAATGGAAATTGGTACACCAAAGTATTTAACCAGTAATAAGAATTACCATGAACAATTTTATCATTAAAATAAGTCCCATCCCAAAATGGCTTTGCACACATTCAACCGGATTTTTTATGTGTGTGCTAATTTATTTAACTTCGACAATAGGTTTTCAAGTACAGGCTAATCCCGATGATTGGCCTGTATATGAAGCCGAATTTGTGGTAAGAAATGAATCCTTGGCTCCATTACCATGCTACGGATCAGTAAATTTGTCACTGGATAAAAATGGGAAGGCAACCGTAACTCCAGCTATGATTATTAGCGATAAGTTACCAACTTACGCGCAGTTCAAAGTGGTGGTGCTTGAAACAGGAAAAAATACCGTTGATTGTAATGATATTGGAAAATCTAGATCTGTAAAGGTTACTGATACCATTACTGGTAATTCGTGTTGGGCATTACTTGTGGTAGAGGATAAATTAATGCCTCAGTTAATTTGTAATAATGATACTTTATCCTGTACAGTTGACCCATTTCTGGTTTTATATGAAGACTTAATTTCAATAATGGATAATTGTGATAATAGACCTAAAATACAATATGGGTTAAACTATCAGAAATTAAATTGCGATCCACTTTTCTCATCAATTATGAATGTACAATACATAGTAACTGATCGATATGGAAATTCTGCGAGTTGTTCTAAATCAGTCTACTTTATGAAGATTCCATTGGATAGCATTGTTTTTCCTCTCGATGATACATTATATTGCCCGGTTATTTTAGCCAATACAGGAGAACCTTCATATCATGGACAACCTATCAATGCATTATGTGATATATTAAGTTCACATAATGATGATACCATACAAGTATGCGGAGGTATGTTTAAGATTAGAAGAAAGTGGGTAATTATGGATTGGTGTTTAAGATTGACAAAGTTAGATACCCAAGAAATTTTAATTGCTGATACGTCCAGACCAAAAGTATTATGCCCTAAGGATACTTTATTGCTTACTAGTAGTCAGGGATGTACGGCAAGTTACAGGTTACCGAATTTTACTGCAATTGATGTGTGCAGTCCATCCGGTCTTATAAATTATATTGTAAGAGTTGATCTAAGCTACATTGCTAAGCCAGGTCAAACTATCAATTTAAGTCTAGGAAATCATATTTTACAATATATAGCATTTGATCCTTGTGGTAATTCTGATACTTGTAGTGCAAATGTTACTGTTATAGATCATTCCGCACCCAGTATTGTGTGTCCACCAAAGTTAATTTTATCTTTGGGAGCCAATGGAGAGGTTAAAATCAACACAATATATTTAAATAAGTACCTTTATTATACTGACAATTGTGGAGTTGATACTGTGTTAATTAGAAGAATGACGTCGAATTGTGGTAGACCTCAAGACACTATTTTTAGGGATGCAGTTTGTTTTTGTTGCAACGATTTAGGCACTACACAACAAATAGTTTTAAAAGTTGTGGATGAGAGTGGCAATGCGAATTTTTGCATGATTCAAATCGAAGTGCAAAATAAGAATGCTTATACTGTTAATTGCCCAGGAGACATTACAGTTAATTGTGATGTAGATATTTATAATTTAAACAATACTGGTAAACCAATAGTATCGAATATTTGTCTCAATAATGGAATTACTATTACTTATATTGACGATAGCCAACTTGATTCCTGTAAAACAGGTAATATTCGCCGAAAGTTTTATATTAATTTAGCAAATGGCGAAGTTGATAGCTCTTGTATTCAATCCATAGTTGTTGTTAATCCTTTAACAACGCCAATAATCGATTGGCCTAGTGATACTTTAATTTCTGCATGTACATCGAACAACCCTGATTCAATTGGAAGCTTCCCAATTGTTATTAATGATCCATGTAAGACGATTCAATTTACATATCGAGATAGTATGATTGCTGCAGGGGCCGATTCTTGCCAAAGATTTCTAAGATTATGGGAATCCAAAGCTATATGTGGTTTTTTAGCCTATAAGGATACCCAGGAAATTAAATTATTAGATTTTTCTGCACCGAAATTTACCGGACCTAAGGACACTTTCCATTGTGTTGATAATGTTAATTGTAGTCCATTTATTTCATTACAGGCTATAATGGTAACAAGTTGTAATTCTATTAAATCAATCACGAATGATTATAACTCAAATGGTGCTGATGCGAGTGATGTATATCCAATTGGAAGACATATTGTGATTTTTACCATTATAGACAGTTGTAATCATATTGTTAGGGATACATTAATTGTCGAAGTGGTAGATAAAATATCTCCTATTATAGGTTGTCGTACAATTACTCGAAATATTGAAATTAATGATAGTGCTAAGGTTATTGCTAGAGACCTTTTAATTCCAAATTACTCTGATAATTGTACCGCATCAGGAGATTTAATTATTTCATTTAATCCTAATGATCCCAATGACTCTTGTCGATACATACCATGTACTTTACATAAGCAGTTTCCGGATTCACTTTGGCCATTTACAGTTTTTGTGAAAGATTTATCAGGAAATCTGGCACAATGCAATGGAAGGTTAAATGTCGATGATCCATCTGGGTTCTGTAATAATCTCATTGGCGAAAAACATAAGATTACAGGTTTAATCCGATCCTCAGGTAATAAGCCTATGCCAAATGTGCTAATTCAAGAAGAAATTAGTAACAAACAAATTTCAACCAAGGAGGATGGAAGTTATGAATTTGACAATTTGAATCAACGTTCAAAAATAGAATTAAAACCAACTTATAACAAAGATTGGCTTGAAGGCATTAATACTTTGGACATTGTGAGGATTCAAAAGCATATATTGGGCGTTGATCTATTTACTCATCCATTTGAATGGATTGCAGCAGATGTTAATAAAGATGGCAGAGTTACTACATTTGACATCAGCTTGCTGCGTAGATTAATACTGGGCAATGTAGATGAAATCAGTGGTAATTCATCCTGGAGATTTATACCTAAGAACTATTCCTTTGTTGATTTAGATTACCCGCTTAATGATAGTATACCAAATTCTATTAAGTACGATAGTATTGACAACGATGTTAAAGTAGACTTTACATGTATTAAAATCGGTGACGTATCAGGTGCCATGGGAATTAATAATAACCAACTTTCTACACGGTCCCGATTTTATAGCTTCTACTGTAATAATGATGAAATCAGAACCGATTATAAATGTATTACTAACTTTTATGCAGCTGAAGATTTAACAATGGAAGGGTTCCAGCTAAAATTTCAGCTGGAAAGTGAATTAGGTGGAGTAGATAGAGTCCTAGAATATATTTCATCCAATCAGGGAAATGCACTAAATGATGAGCAAATTAAAATATCAGAGTCCTTCGTCTGTTTAAGTATGACCAATAAGTATCCTATTAGAATTAATAAGGGAACAAAAGTTTTTTCAATTGTTTGGAATGCTAATAGACCAGGAAGAGTAAGTGATTTCATACGTGAGAGCGCATTTCATTTCAATGAAATTTATACTTCTGGCTATTCTACTTATCCATTAAACCTTCGGATTAATAATTCTACCCTTACTAGCCTAGAGCCGGAGATAGAAGAATTTCGATATGCACCAAATCCATTTTCAGAGGTCTGTCGCTTTAGTTTCTTGTCTAATGTTGAAGTAGATTCATATTTTGAAATTTCCGGACAAGATGGTAAAGTCTACTTTTCAAAGTGGAAACCTACCATAATAGGACGGAATCAACTGGAGATAAGTGCAACAGAACTTTCTGGGCCAGGCATTTATAACTATAAATTTGTGGTAGGGGATTATCTGAAGAAAGGTAAGATTGTTTTGTCAAAATAATATTTCATTGGATTTATGCGTTTTGACAACAAATTAAGTTGATGCTTTTAATTTAAAATTGGAACCTAAAGATTATTGATAAGTGGAAATGTCATAGGATACATAAGACTAAGAATTAATTATAAGGTTCTATATTCTGAAGTTTAAACTTAATTATATTGTCTGATATGCTTTAAAGAATATTATTCGTTTTATATAAAATTCGACTGAAAAAGGATTGGTTTTGAAAAAAATCAATCCTTTTTTAATTAAAATTTAGCAAATCGACGAAGCTAAAATAACTCAAATTGCTTCAAAAATAGCTTTTTTATATATTACAAAAATATTTAATATAAAATATACCTACTTATGGTATATATTTGTAAAAGTTTAATATATTTACATTTGCCTTGTATTAGTGATTTTTATATCTGTAAACAACTGAATTAAAAATATAAACAGATATAATAAAAAACTTATATAAAAGCTTCCCAAAGCTATCAACTCAGAAGAATAACAGTGCCTCTCTAGACAGAGCTATTTAGCTTGATTTTTCCAACTGAATGATTTTAGACTCATACCTGTAAAGGGGTTCAAAAAAACTTTTTTGAATTTCTGAAATGGTGTGACCAACTCGACTATTCGGATGCATGCATCTGAGTAAAATGGATTGTATTTATTAATCATTTAAATATTTAGATCTCATGGAGAAAACGGGTTATACTTCGCTCGGCTTATCAAATCGAACAAACTGGTTGGTCAGAATGAAAGAAAGCATTCTGATTATGATTACCATTTTAAGTTTTACTCAAGTGGATGTTCAGGCACAATGTGTTCTGGCTTGTAATGGCAAGATACAAGTTTCCCTTGATCAGAATTGTGAAGCCATCATTACACCTTTTATGGTAATTAATGATACACTCAATGCTTGTCCTAATGGAGTGTATGAGGTAAGAGTTTTACAATACAAAAAAGTAATTCCAACTTCACCAAAAGTTACTGAAAATGAAATTGGTAAAGTTTTGCAGGTTGAGATTACAGAAAAGAATTCAGGAAATAAATGTTGGGGAGATCTAATTGTCGAAGACAAATTAGCTCCAATTCTTATTTGTAAGAGTGATACAGTTCCTTGTTTTTTCGTATCTCAGAACAAGCCTAAGTTAATTGAGAATTGTAACTTGATTCCAGGCAGAAACGATACATTGATTCTGTTGGATGAAAAAGTTGAACCTATTTCATGTGATGAAAATTATATAAAAAGGATAATCAGAACTTGGACGGCAAGAGATTATTATGGAAACGTAACTAAAGTTCCTTGTAAAGATACAATTTTACTTAAGCGATTTGACACTTCCAAGGTGACATGTCCTTTTGATAGAACTATTGCTAATAAGAATCCTATAAATTGTAAGGATATTAAGTATAATCGAATCAAACTTGATTCGAAAGGTAGACCACATCCTGATGTAACAGGAGTACCTGTTTATACTGATACAGTATCAAAATCTCCTCTTAACATACAAACTATAAACTTGTGGCCAATAGTTGATATATATTGCAATGTGGCTGTGACCTATGAAGATATTGATTTAGGAACAATCAGCTGTGTTCATAAAATAATGCGTATGTGGACTATACGCGAATGGTGGTGTAGCAGAGAAAGGACTAGAGTATGTATTCAATTATTAGAAATTGTTGATAATGAGGCTCCTTATATTCATTGTCCATATGATATTTTAACGACAACCGATGGAAATTATAAGTGTGAAGGTACTGTTACAATTCCACCAGCAAAAGTATTCGACAGCTGTGGAAGTGTGGTTCGGGTTGATGTTGATTACCCAGGAGGATTTCTTAAAAATTCAAACGGTGGTGTTGTAAAGCTTCCAGTTGGAGAGAATCTTATAACTTATACGGCATATGATGATTGTTACAATTCATCATCATGTACTGTAACTATTACAGTTGAGGATCGCACAGCTCCTGTAGTTATATGTGATCGTGAAACGGTTGTTGCTATTTCTTTAGATGGAATATCGCATGTCTACGCAAAAACATTTGATGACGGAAGTTATGATGATTGTCATATTGACTCCTTCTTAGTGAGAAGAATGTCGGATGGACCATGCGATAAGGATAATATACTTGATCCATTTAGACCTTATGTTGAATTTTGTTGCGCGGATGTAGGAAAGAAGATTATGGTTGTATTCAGAGCTAAAGACAAACATGGTAATTATAACGATTGCATGGTTGAGGTTGAAGTTCAAGATAAAATTAAGCCAATTTGCAAAGCGCCAGATGATATTACTATAGGTTGTGACGTGCATGTTGACTTGAATAATCTAGACAAATTTGGAAAGGTTATTGAGAATACTACTCAACCTTCAGGGTATCATTACCTCGCATTTTGGGGACCAAATCATGATACCGTACACTTAACCATACATGATGGTTATGCATATGATAATTGTTCATTGGCGGTTAGATACTGGTACGATGATCAAAGAACTCAATGCAATGTAGGAAACATAGTAAGATATTGGGAAGTAAGAGATTCTAATGGTAGAGATACTTGCAGACAAATTATTACAATTGAAAACTATCATCCTTTTGATTTTGCAGATATGGTATGGCCAAGAGATACAACTTTAACCGGTTGTCCAGATCCATCCAGCTTAACGGTTGAAAAATTTGGTAGACCAAGAGGTCTTAATGAAGATAAGTGTGATTTGTTAGGATTTAGTTATGAAGATCAAGTATTCCATTTTGTGAATGGTTCTAATGCTTGCTACAAAATAATTCGTACCTGGAAGGCTATCGATTGGTGTCAATTTAAGTATAACTATGAAACCAGAAGATATGAATATCATACTGAAATTCATCCACAAGTAATTAAAATAAATAATACAATTGATCCAAGTATAATAGGTTCTTTTACTGATACTACTTTCTGTACTTTGGATAGTTGTGATAGTGGTTTAGCAGTCTTAAGAGTTAGTCTTGGTGATGATTGTACTCCAATTGATGAACTAAGTTATGAGTATCATATTGATCTTGATAGAGATGGAAGATATGAAATTTTAAGAACTGGAGTTGGATCAGTTATTGATGCCAGCGGAAGATATAAACTAGGAAAGCATAGAGTTAAATTTGTTGTAGAAGATAAATGTGGTAATAAAGTATCCAGAGAAAGAGATTTCACAATAGTTAATTGTAAAGCTCCTACACCATATTGTTTAGTCGGAGTCGCAATTGATCTAATGCCAATGGATACCGATCGTGATGGCAAAGTTGATACCGCTATGATTTGTGTATGGGCTAGCGATTTGGATCATGGAAGCAGCCATCCATGTGGTAATAGGGTAGTTTTAAGTTTTTCAAAAGATACTTCTGATAAAAGCAGATGTTTCAATTGCTCAAGTTTAGGACAACAACCCGTAACACTTTGGGTTACAGACGCCATAACAGGTACTCAGGCTTCCTGTAACACCTTCGTGGAAATTCAGGATAATAACAAAGCATGCCGAAGAGGAAATTTAACAGGTACAGTTTCAGGTTTGATTTCATTCAACAATAACGATCCACTTGGTAACGCTGATGTAATTCTTGAAGGTTCAAATCCAAAATTAACTCAAATTACTAAAGTGAATGGTTCATATGCTTTCATCGATATGGAGTTAAACGGAAATTCATATACCGTAAAGGCAAATAGAGTCTCGGATCCAATTGAGGGAATATCAACAGCCGATATAGTTAGAATTCAAAAGCATATTCTTGGCAAGGAGCTTATACACGATCCATATAAAATTATCGCCATGGATGTTAATGATTCTAAAACAATAACGTCATCGGATATAGTTGAATTACGAAAACTAATATTAGGAGTAAATCCGTCTTTACCAAATAGTAGAACATGGGTATTTGTCGATAAGAATTATAAATTTATCGAAGATGATAATGAAGTTCTTAAGGAATCTTACCCAACTTCTGTGAATATTAAAACATTTAACCAATCTATTGTAGCGAATTTGCATGGTGTTAAAATAGGTGATGTAAATGGAAGCTATACTGGTTTGAAAAATGTAACTTCAAGAAACCGTAAAACGATAGATTTTGCAGTGGATGAATTAATTTTCTCAAGTAATGAGGATGTTGTAGTACCAGTCATTATGTCGAAAGATCAATTGTTAAATGGATATCAATTCACTTTACAATTCGACCAAAAGAAACTTGAGTTAACGGATATTATTAGTGGTGTTTGTCAGGTTAATAAAGACAATACCGGATGGCAACAAGTCAATGATGGTTTTGTCAGCTTTAGCTGGAATTCAAATGGAAATGCTAATTTAATCCAATCCAATCAGGTATTGTTTACACTCAAATTTAAGGCTCTTTCGACTGGTCAGATTTCAAGTGCAATACAGATTAATTCAGCGATAACAGTATCCGAGGCATATAATGATGCAATGGAAGAAATGGAAATTGGGCTTAATTTTAGAAATGCAAATCATGTTGCAAGTAACAGCTTTGTATTATATCAAAATCAGCCGAATCCATTTAGTGATGTTACGCGTATTGGATTTGAAATGACCACTGCAGCACCTGCAATTTTGTCAATCTATGATCTTAATAGCAAACTTGTACATCGAGTACAAATGAATGCTGTTAAGGGATATAATAGTGTTGAAATCAACCATGCTCATCTTGGAGTGACCGGTGTCCTTTATTATCAATTGGATGCTCTTGGATCATCAGAGACGAGAAGAATGGTTGTCATTAAGTAAGGCTAAATTCGTTTTGTTCTAAAGAGTTTACTGTTTTTGGGATGGGACCCCTCTTAGGTAACGACCTAAGGGGGTCTTTTTTTTTGTGGAAAAAATGATCGATCTTTGTAATCTTTAAGATGGCAAGAATATTAGGAATTGATTATGGATTAAAGCGTTGCGGATTGGCTAAAACGGATCCTTTACAGCTTATAGTATCTGGTCTAGAAAGCGTTCCAACCGAAAGTTTGTTGGAATATCTTGAAGAATTTATAAATAATGAATCTGTGGAAAAAATTGTAATTGGATATCCAACGCATCGAGACGGTACTGAAACCACTTTGGTTGATCATATTAATATGTTCGCAAATAATTTAAAACTAAAATTTCACAACTTAGAAATTGATTTCCAAAATGAAAACTTTAGTTCAGTAATGGCTAAAAAATTAATATTGGACTCTGGTGTAAAAAAACAAAAAAGAAAAGCAAAGGGTCTTACAGATAAGATCAGTGCTGTAATTATATTACAAAAATATCTTGGTCATATCTAGTATAATTATGAAGTGGATAGATACACATAGTCATCTGTACCTTAAAGAGTTTGAGCACGATAAAGAGTTCGTAATGAAATCCTGTATAAGCAGTGAGGTTTTTAAGGTATTGTTACCCAACATTGATAACTCAAGCATTAAGTCATTATATTCCATGAAGGATGAATATTTTGCTCAAGTTGATTTGATGATGGGATTACATCCATGCTCAGTTAATAGCGACTTTAAGAAGGAATTAGATCAAATTTATAGTGAGTTAAAAAAATTCCCTTTTTGTGGAATAGGAGAGATTGGTTTGGATTTGTATTGGGATAAGACTTTCTTTTCTGAACAACTACAGGCTTTCAAGACTCAATTGATGTGGGCAAAAGAAATGGGACTTCCAGTAAGTATTCATAGTAGAGAAGCTACCGACGAAGCTCTTCAAGTTATAGAAGATATGGGGGGAGGTGTAAAGGGTGTATTTCATTGTTTCAGTGGATCTGTGGAAAATGCAAGAAGTGTTGTAGATTTTGGAATGTATTTAGGAATAGGAGGGGTTGTTACTTATAAAAATACAAATTTACCTGAGGTAATCAAGTCTATAGGGCTTGAATCCATAGTTTTAGAGACGGATTCTCCTTACTTAAGTCCAATTCCTTTTCGCGGAAAACGCAATGAATCTGGCTATATTCCTATAATTGGAACTAAAGTTGCCGAAATTATGTCTTGTACTCTTTCAGAAGTTGCAGAAATCACGACACGTAATGCTTTAAGAATTTTTTATTCTAAAGGAACTCAACATAATGGATAAGATTTTCTTAAAAGGATTAATTTTGTGAAGGATTTGAGGAGAGTTGTCCGAGTGGTCGAAGGAGCACGCCTGGAAAGTGTGTATACTCCAAAAGGGTATCCAGGGTTCGAATC
>CAZHNF010000049.1:0-11096 GCA_964533625.1 uncultured Saprospiraceae bacterium
AAGATTTACCTATCGTATTACAACAAAGGAACAGACCTAGCGCAAAATGCTTACATAGAATTATACCACGATGATAATCTGACTTTCAAAAAGGCTAGCGTTCCATCTTCAATCGTAAACAAAAATATAATTCGATTGGACCTTGGTGAAATTAAGAAAGGTGCAGAAGGATCTGTAGAAGTTATCGTTGAGGTTTCCTGCAAAGCGAGTCTCGGACAAACACATTGCATAGAAGCTAATATTTTTCCACATGCTGAGTGCAATAAAACAGCTCCTCCGAAAATAAAAACGTCTGCCATTTGCAGAAATAATTTGGTTGAACTATTCATTGAGAACTTAAGTCCAACGTCTATGTCTTCCTCAAAATACTGGAATCTGGTAGAATATAATGATACACAGTCCAACATTCTGGAATCCGGAATATTTCTACTGCAAGGAAATGAAAAAAAATCTTTAGGTCTGAAAGATGGAACTAAACTTAAACTATTTACCGCCGAACAAGTCGAAGGCAACAATAATATTGCTAAAAGTCAGACACAAATTAATAACTGTTTATCCACCAGTAATAATCAACCCTTGAACATCGATGAAGAGGAAGCGTATTTCGATAAAGAATGTGTACAAAACATCGGTAGTTTCGATCCTAATGATATCACCGGATGGCCGGGGGGAATCACCTCGGAGAAGAGAATCGATCGAAATCAGGAAATTGAATATACCATCCGTTTTCAAAACACAGGAACCGATACAGCAATTAATATTAACATTAAAAATAATTTGGACAGTTCAAACCTTGACTTATCGACAATTTCGTATGGATCCTCATCTCATCCTTATACGCTTAATTTGATTGATGGATCTACTTTGATGTTCTCCTTTAAAAACATTATGCTTCCGGATTCGCATATCAACGTTTTGGGATCTAATGGTTTTGTAAAGTACAAAATCAAACCCAAAGTAAAGTTATCCGATGATTTGCTAGTAACAAACAAAGCCTTAATCTACTTTGATTTCAATGATCCGGTAGAGACCAATGAAGAATTCCATACCATCGGGCTTCCGATTATAACAAAAACTACCGAATCTAATTCATTGAATCAGGACATAATAATAATTGAACCGAATCCTTCTCATGACTACTTCCGATTATTGAATAAGCAAGATTCTAAATCAAGCATAGGATCTATAATAAAAATAATCGACGGACAAGGTAAAACTCTATTTCAATCACTTTGGACAAAAGATATTCAGGAAATAAGCAGTGAGAAACTAAATCCTGGTTTTTACTTTATAGTGGTAGAGCAGAAAGATGGCGAAAAATGCATTAAGCGATTGGTAAAAATCTAAAAGTTATTTTTCCCTCATAAAAGTGACAACATAATCAAACCGATACACCGAATACGGCTGCCAATCTTCCTGATTAAAAAATTCTCCATTCACCTTAAGTTCCTTACAGATTTGGTCCAGTTCTGTCTTAGACCAAAATTTTCCCATATCGGAATGTCCCAGGTAAAACTTAATCCAATACTTTAGTCGCTTGATCAACGTGAGGTAATATAAATTAATCCTTTTACGATCCGGAATATCGCCTAATAAAATAATCCCATCTTTTTTCAGATGACTTAGGAGATTCTTGATTACCGCTTTTCCAAGTTCATACGATTCAAAATATTGAAACGAAAAGTACAACACTATTTTATCAAATTTTTGATCCATTTGAAATGTCGCAGCATCACCAGTTAAATACTGAATATTTGGTTGGCTGGAAAATTGTTTCGCAGACTCAATTTGATTCTCAGAAAAATCAATACCTACCATATTTTTACAATAAGGCGATAGTTGTTGAGTAATTAAACCATTGCCGCAGCATACATCCAACACGTCGTCACTCGTCTTTAAATCCAATTGAGATCGAATCTTAAAGACTATTTGTGTAAGTAAACTTTCTTCTAGTGTTTTTCCTTCTTTAATTCGAGCCACCTGTGCTAAGGTGCTTGTATTTTCAGCTTTAAGGTTCCAGAACGATTTCCAATTCACTTCTTAATATTGTACAATAGTAAATTTAATAAAGGTGTTAATAGTTAAGTTGTAAATTGTAAGTGGTAAGTTGCATATTTTTTTTCAACATATACTTTCTACTTACGACTCACTTTTCCTCGAAGCTCGAAGTGATTCGGGACGACTCACGACTCACGACTTACTTCAACCTTACATATTTCGACGGTAACGGCCTCCTACCGCATAGAGTGCCGAAGTAATTTGTCCCAGTGAACAGGTCTTAACAGCTTCCATGAGTTCGTCGAACATATTCTTATTGCTAACAGCGGCTTTTTGTAAGTTTAAAAGACTTTCTTTAGATTTTGATTGATTTGATTCTTTAAGATTATTCAAAGCATCAATCTGATCCTTTTTTTCTTCGACGGTTGCCCGAATAACTTCCTTGGGCAATATAGTTGGTGATCCATCTTTCGATAGAAAAGTATTAACACCAATGATCGGATATTCTCCGTTGTGTTTTAATGTTTCGTAATACAGACTCTCTTCCTGAATTTTAGAACGTTGATACATCGTCTCCATGGCTCCAAGTACACCACCTCTCTCGGTGATATTATCAAATTCCTTCAAAACAGCTTCTTCAACTAAATCCGTCAACTCTTCTATTATGAATGAACCTTGAATTGGATTTTCATTTTTGGCCAGTCCCAATTCGTTATTTATAATCAACTGAATGGCCATGGCGCGTCGCACAGATTCTTCTGTTGGCGTAGTTATCGCTTCATCATATGCATTGGTGTGTAATGAATTGCAATTATCGTAGATGGCGTATAAAGCCTGTAAAGTAGTTCGGATATCGTTGAAGGAAATCTCCTGAGCGTGCAGTGATCTTCCGGAGGTCTGAATGTGATACTTCAACATCTGCGATCTTTCGTTAGCTTTATATTTATACTTCATTGCCTTAGCCCAGATTCTTCTCGCAACTCTCCCGATCACCGCATATTCCGGATCTACTCCATTCGAGAAAAAGAACGAAAGATTAGGAGCAAAATCATCAATGCTCATTCCTCTGGATAAATAATACTCTACAAACGTAAATCCATTACTCAATGTAAAAGCCAATTGAGAAATTGGATTCGCACCTGCTTCAGCAATATGGTATCCACTGATGGAGACTGAATAGAAATTTCGAACCTTATGTTGAATAAAATATTCCTGAACATCTCCCATCAGTTTGAGCGAAAACTCTGTGGAAAAAATGCAGGTGTTCTGTGCCTGATCTTCTTTCAGAATATCCGCTTGAACAGTACCACGTACAGAGCTCAGTGCCTTAGCTTTGAGTTTTTCATAAACCTCTTTTTCCAAAATTTCATCGCCGGTACAACCGAGTAACATAAGTCCCAATCCATTATTGTTTGGGGGAAGTTCGCCTTGATATTTTGGACGTTGAATTTTTTTGTCGTCGTACTTTTTTCGAAGGAGTTCTTCAACTTTATGTTCCAGTTTGTTTTCTCGAATATAAATTTCACATTGTTGATCGATAGCTGCATTCATAAAAAACGCGCATATAGTAGCTGCAGGTCCATTAATCGTCATGGACACAGAAGTCCTTGGGTCGCAAAGATCAAATCCACTGTATAATTTTTTTGCATCATCAAGACAGCAAATGCTTACCCCACTATTTCCAACCTTTCCATAGATATCCGGACGATAATCAGGATCTTCACCGTATAAAGTTACAGAATCGAATGCTGTGCTAAGTCGATTCGCCGGCATATCCACCGAGACATAATGAAATCTTCTATTTGTTCGCTCGGGCCCACCTTCGCCAGCAAACATTCGCGTAGGATCTTCCTCTTTTCTCTTAAAAGGAAATACCCCCGCGGTATAAGGAAATTCTCCCGGTACATTCTCCTGCATCGACCATTTCAATATATCACCCCAATTTCTGTATTTTGGTAATTCAACCCTTGGAATTCTGGTGTGGGATAATGAAATAGTATAGGTTGGAACTTTGATGTCTTTTCCTCTAACCTGATAAATGAATTCATCACTTCTGTAAGCCTTCATTTTATTGTCCCAGGTTTCGACAACATACTTTGCATTCCCATCTATTTTCTTCTGAATGTTATCAATGCTAATGCTAAGTTGATCCTTAACTGTTTTATCATTTACTTTACTGCTAACTTCTTTATAAGCCTGCCATTCGCTGACATATTCAGCCTGTTCGTTAACCCATTCATCGTACTTTCTATTGTTATCTGAAATTTCTGATAAGTATCTGGTCCTGGCAGGAGGAATAATGTAAATTTTTTCAGATTCACCGATGGGAAGATCGATAGATGAAACCCAATTCAGCTTACATTTTTGATTTAGAGTATCTATAATTCTTTTATACAATAAGTTAGTTCCAGGGTCATTGAATTGGGAAACTATAGTTCCATACACTGGCATCTCATCTGGTGTTTTGTCCCAGAGTTGACGATTTCGCTGAACTTGTTTGCGAACATCGCGAATAGCGTCCTGGGCACCGCGTTTGTCAAATTTGTTGATGGCGATAATATCTGCAAAATCCAGCATGTCTATTTTTTCCAACTGGGTTGCCGCTCCGTAATCCGGAGTCATAACATATAGTGAAGTATCGCTGAAATCAACAATCTCCGTATCGCTTTGACCAATTCCTGAAGTTTCAAGAATGATTAAATCGAAAGCTGCTGCTTTCAAAATTTCAAGAGCGTTTTTAATATGTGGAGAAAGGGCTAGATTACTCTGACGGGTAGCCAAAGATCTCATATAAACTCTACCAGAATGAAATTCCGGATGAATGGCATTCATGCGAATTCGATCTCCGAGTAAGGCCCCACCTGTTTTCCGTTTACTTGGATCAACCGATAAGACTGCAATTTTCTTATCCGAAAAATCAAGAACAAATCTTCGAATTAATTCATCTACCAAACTAGACTTACCAGCACCACCTGTACCGGTAATTCCAAGAATTGGAATAGTCGAAGTAGATTGCTTGTCCTTAATCTGATGAATGATTTGATCCGCCTGATCAGGAAAATTTTCAACTGCTGAAATACACCTGGCAATGGCTCTGAAATCCTGTTGATGAATTTGCTGTACTTCTCCATTCAGTGATGAACCGGTTTGAAAATCGCACTTCATCAACACATCGTTAATCATACCCTGCAAACCCATATGTCTTCCGTCATCAGGGCTGTAAATTCTGGTGATACCGTATTGATGTAGATCTTCAATTTCTGATGGAAGTATAGTGCCTCCTCCACCGCCAAATAATTTTATATGGCCACATCCGCGCTCTTTTAACAGATCGTAGATGTATTTAAAAAACTCATTGTGACCACCCTGATAAGAAGTTAAAGCTATTCCCTGCACATCTTCCTGAATGGCGGCTTCTACAATCTCTAAAGCAGAACGGTTATGCCCAAGATGAATGATCTCGGCACCACTGGATTGCAGAATTCTCCTCATGATGTTGATAGCAGCATCGTGCCCGTCAAACAGGGATGCAGCGGTTAGAATTCTAATTTTATTTTTGGTAATATAAGCTGCAGGGCTAGTGACCATATCCAGGATTGGTTTTAAAAGTCAAATATAACAATAATGGATTTTTTGACCCTAATAATTATTTATAATATTGAATATAAACAAAATATAAGTTATAAAAATAACTAATATTATATTCATTTTTAAAATTCTTAAAATTTGTAGTTAGGTAAAAATCAAAGTTCCGGTCCTTATCCAATAAACATATGATATCTTTGTTTAATATTAAATATTCACCAAATCATGCTTTGTCGACTCTTAATTCTTTTGTTGTCCATGGATATTTGTGTAGCACAGAGTCCTGGCCATGCAATGGTTTCAAAGGAGAGGGAAGTTAAACCAATTTTTCCTTATAATATTGATTTAAGGGACAAGGATGGAAAAATGATCAATTCATCCAAATTATTCAAAAAATCAAAAGAGCCAGTTGTTTTATTATTCTGGTTAACAACCTGCGGACCTTGCAAATTAGAACTAAAAACCATTTCTGAAAAATTCACTAGTTGGCAAAAGCAAAAAAAATTCAGCTTATACGCCATATCAACGGATTTTCCGGAAAGAGAGCAACAGTTTGTCAGCAGAGTTAAGGAAAGCAATTGGCCATTTATGGCCTACTATGATTTTCGAAGAGAATTTTCGAAAGTTATGCCCGGAGAATTAAATGGATTGCCACAGGTATTTGTTATTGACAACAATGGAAAGATTGTGTACCATCACCGGAAATTTAATCCCGGAGATGAAGAGGCCTTATTTGAAGCGATTAAGAAAATATAGTCTGACTTTAACGAAATTCATGCAATTAAGATAAATAATTTGAAGCTTGGTCAATGGATTATTTAATTTAAGTCATGTTAAGCCGTTTTTAGTATTCATTCTTTTTTCACTAATCAACAATCTAACTTATTGTCGATCGCTGTTTTTTGCCACCTTAAATTTAGATGACGTAAATAAAAATATAGTGCGCAAAATGGTTATAAGGAATAATGGCGTAAAATAGATAATTCAAATAATCAATATCACTAATTCTTTGGACTTGATCCGACTTTCGTTGTAAAATAAAATTCAATATAGGATTAAATTTTACCCGGAATGGTCAGAAGAAATATTTTCTAATAACAATACCGAGTTAATAAATAGGCTTTTTAATTATATTTCTAGCATAGATTTACACTCATCTCGAGATTGTAACATCACCATACAAGCGTTCTGTGGAGTCGTCATTCCATTTTATTTCTACTACATATGTAAATACACCTGGATTCATTGGATGATTTTTGAAGTATCCATTCCAACCGTTAAGCGGATTGTTCGGCTGAAAATTCGTCTTATAGAAAACCTGATTACCCCAACGGTCATATATGGCCATGAATTTTATTTCTTTATAACTTTCGTCAATAGCTACCGGATAGAAGTAATCATTCAAATTATCTCCATTTGGACTAAAGGTGTTAGGTAGCCAAATTCCTCTTTTGATAATATTAATTTCTATGATAGCGGAAGCGATGCATCCATTCAAATCGGAATAGCTAACGGTATAGGTTGTGGATTGCGTCAAACCACTTACAATAGGATTGGGGCAGTCGGTGCAACTTAGATTATTGGCTGGTTCCCATTTAATCCAAGCAATAGAATCCTTAGGTAAAGAAAATGTAGGTTGTAGTAAATAAGTTGAACCTTCATTTATTTTCACACTTGGTGAAATACTCACCGAAATACTTTTTGGAACATCTACGGAAAATGTTTTTACTAAGGTGCAGCCGTTTTTATCTGTAACTTTTACCTTATGTAATCCTGAAGTAGTAACAATAGATTTTCCGGCCTGAAATTGCACATCATCCAGTTCATACTGTACCGGTGATTCACCACCCGAAACACTATCAACAATAATAATTCCATCATCGTCAGGACATTTTGGTTGATTAATGCTCCAATATATATCCAGTGGAATATTTTTATTTTCTGTTACAAGAACTGAATCTGTGGAAAAACAACCATTATCTGAGTTTGTAATAATAAGATAATATTTACCTGTTTTGTCTATTCGCAAAGGATTGCTTGTATCAGCATTAACGATGCGACCGTTACTGGTTGTCCATAGTACACTATAATTTTTTATATTCTTATCTATCACCGCAACGATATCTATCAGATTAATCTTACAGGTAAATTGATTTGGTGGAATAATACTTATTCCTGGTTTTTGATAATCTTCCAGGACTGTTAGACTATCCAGACTTTCACATAGATTAAAAGTATCCACCACACGCAGATAATATTTTCCGGATTTAGAGACCATAGCGGAAAGTTGATTGGATTGTCCATTGATTTGTCCCTGAAATGTTGACCAGCCGTAGGAATATCTATTGCTTCCGTTTAGGTTAATTAATTGAACTAAATTTGTTTTGCAATCCAATGTATCGGGTAGCTCAAGTTGAATTGTAGGCTTTTGAAGATCAGGAAGGATATCAACAGAATCGACTGCCGAACAACCATTGCTTGTGTTGACGATAAGGCAATAATAACGTCCGGGTGAAACCAGATCAATTTCTTTTTGATTTACAGGTCCTGTAATTTGTCCATTTTGTGTTGTCCATTGGTAACTTGGATTTTGCACTCCGGAATAATTTGAATTCAAATGAATCGAGCGACTAGCGCAATTCCATATTTTATCCTTGCCAAGATCAATAATGGGTTGAAGCGTATCAATGGTAACCGTTATTGTGGCTTGATTGCTGCAACCATTAATCAAATCCGTTGCTTCAAGTATATAATTACCTGGAGTGCCAACAATAACAATCGTGGAATCTTTGCTTCCTATTAAATTACCATTTTGATCTTTCCATTGAAAGGTCAAAGGATTATTTTTTGGAGAACTTATTAGACCAGTTAGATCTACTATTGTTTTTTTACATGTGAGTGTATCGGGCACTGCAATTTGTATAATTGGCTTATTCAGATCGGGCCATACATTAATCAAACTCGTATCGCTGCATCCATTGCTAGTATCAATGACGATAAACAAATACGTTCCTGCATTGCTTACTATAATGGTATTTGAATTTTGACCTGACTTTATGCTGCCATTATTTGTTGACCAATTATAAAGAATATTAGGGCCGTTACTTGCAGTAGATCCATCAATCGTAACTAAGCTATCCTTACAACTGAAATTCTGATCGGGAATAACAGGTGCATTTGGTTTGATCAAGTTTTCATCAACGAAAACAGAATCCAAATTAGAGCAACCATTTTTCAGATTTGTTAGAGAAATAAAGTACCAGGCTTTCTTGTTTACTGTAATTTTTGAACTATCAGGATTCGACAAAATATTTCCTGACGGACTATTCCAATGAACCTTAAATGAATCGGTCAAGAAAAACAAGGATTGCAGCACAATATTTTTCCTGGAACAATTGAGTATCTCTGATGAACCAGCGTCAATTGATGGACCTTGTTGATCTAGTATTATATTCAGGCTATCAAAATTTTTACACCCGTTTTTTCTATTTACAATTTCTAAACCAAGCTTGGCGGAAGTTTTAAAAATCTTTGGTATCAGGACACTGTCCGTGGCTTGTTTATTTCCATTAATGATCCAGGTAAAAGAATAATTTCCTGCAGGGTTATTTAATTTATTTAAAAGAATGGTGCTGTCCATTTTACAAGTTAAAATCACGTCAGGACCAAGATCAACAACAGGTTGTGAGGTATCGAGATCGATGAATTTGTCACTGGAATCTTTACAATGGTTACGAAGATCCTCGATAATTAATTTGTAATTGCCTTGTAGCGAATCTTCGATTGATGTAACTCCTTTAGCGGTATCATTGTGAGGATTAGTCCATTGGATATTATATAATAGACTGTCGCGAACGGAAGAAGTAAGACGCGCTTTATTTTTTCTGCAATCCAGGAGTGAATCCCCGGTAATGCTTGCGTTAGGATGAAGGGTGTCTGCTCCAAGATCGTAAGCTAAGTTTAGTACACAACCACTAATCAGATCTGTTATCACCACGCTATATTTGAAAGCGGTATTTACTTTTGCTTCATTGGTATTTCTTCCACTTAGTATAAGACTATCAGGCAACCATTTGTAAGAATAAGTACCATTGCCATTAAATATATCGGCCAACAATCGAATGCTGTCTTTTGAACAATTTACTTTTCCATTTCCTTGTATGGTGCCGGTTAGAACTTCAGGAGCCATTACCTCGATTGAAGCCTCTTTTTCACAACTGACACTTCCATTAGTATAAATCACTTTAACAATATAGGTTCCGGAACCAACGGCTCTTGCATTGAGTCCATTGGTAAAAATAAATTTTCCGACGTCGGTTGACCACGCATATTTTATTTCCGGACCTGTGGATGAACCTAAGGCTGTCAAGTCAAAAAGATCAGAAGAGCACCTGGGTTTCTTGATGATATCCAGTTTAGCAGTGAGGTTAATGATTTCTACAGTTACATCATCCATGGAAATACATTTTTCATACATCGCGATATCATCTAGAGCAAAGTCATTCCCGGATCTGATTCCCGTGGATTCGCTAATACAGATTAAGGTAGATGCACCTGAAGCCGTAAAAGTTATAGTGTACAATTCCCAATTACACAAACCGCCAGCTTGTGTAGAACCTACTGTCACTCCATTGATTTTTACACTGAGCTGTGCTATATTAGAAGCAACAACGGATTGACTCCAGAACTCAAACTGGTAGATTTTTCCGGCAACGGTGGGAACATTCTGACACCAGCAATTGGTGCCGGCGACTGGATGGCCATTAAGGAGTAACATATTGCCACTTCCGTTGGTGTGGTCACCACAAGGACTGAATCCTCCATTCCACGTTTGCGGGGTCCCGGTAATAAAATATTCACCTTCTGTAATGTTCTTAGAAGTATAGTTATATCCGGATGTAAATCCTGAATTGCCACTTTCAAAATTGCCATTGACAATCAAGTTGGTCGTTGAAAGCCCTTCAGCAGTAATTTTATAGGTATATTTTCCTTTGCCTTTGTAGGTTACCATTGGAGTCAGACTGTTTGGATCGCTTAGACCCGTTGTTGGTGTCCAGAAAAATTTAGTATAGTTCCCTTGAATCGAACCTTGTAATTGAATCATCTGACTTGAATCACAGCTAATCATATCCGGTCCTGCGTCAGCCGTAAGTCCAGTGCACTGAGAGGATACACAACGGATACTTAATAGAAACAAGAAGGTTAATAAAAATCGAGAAAGGTTATAATTCATGAATCCTTAGTAAGTTCTACAAATATAAGATTTTGTTCTAGAAGTTCAATGAAGCTTGAAGTGAATAATTAATTGTAAACAGTATTTTATGCCTATCCAATATATTAAATTAAGGACCTTCATATGATTAATAAAATAGCAGATAATCCGTTCAACGATAAGAAAAAAGTGTAATATTGTACAGATCGTTTAATATAAATTACTATAAGGTAAAATTTTATTTTTTTATCTTAATCTCATTGCCTTATGCAATATTTAGTCAAAAATATTTTAATAAGAT
>CAZHNF010000050.1:0-1333 GCA_964533625.1 uncultured Saprospiraceae bacterium
TAAAAAAAAAGCCCCTGTCAAGACAGAGGCTTTCGATAATCGATTTTTGTAGTTTGTCCTATTAATAACATTTACAATTTAACAATTTATAAAGTAATAATAAGCCTTAAGATAATAATTTATTAATTACATCCAGGTAAACTGCAAGAATTATCAATATGGTTTATATGATATTCAATACAGCATTCCGTACATGGGGAATTATCATCATAAGGGCAATCGCTAAATAGATTTGAAGGTCTTTTAGTTAAGCTATGAAATGTTCCCGCAACTCCAGGGTGAGTTGGATGTGGATCTGTAGAATTAAACCATTCAGTTTTCTGTACTTCATATATGGTATAAGATCTTGAATTTCCTGTACCTCCATCTGTTGAGCACCCATATTCATTTGAACCTCCGCTAAACCAAGAAAATGAAGTGTTTCCAAAATATTGACTTGTAAAACAAATTGTAGCATATGCATTATTATATAAAGCAACAGCGGAAATTGTCCCTCCTATATTTTTATAATTAATTGCACTACCAAAAATATCAAAGTGATACTCTCTATTCTCCAAACTACCATTAGTACCAGTTATGAAATAATAGTATTTCGATCTCCAAGCAGAATATGTATATACTGAATTGATCCCACAATCATTTGGGTAAGTCTTTCCATTTTCTAAATCGTTTACATAACTTTCGCAATTTCCCATTGCTGTATTTGTAATATCAGTTCTAATGCTTAGGTCTAAATCATTACCTAAACTAATATTCCCTGGAGATACAAAAATATTGTTTATTCTGTCAGTATTTATTAAATTTGATAACATAGATACTTTATTATAATCACCTCCTATTATAGAATAAATGTATTTTGAATCAAATTTATATAGATTTTCGCCTATATAAATTAAGTTTTCTGTATTTAATAGTTTCTGAAAAACGTAGTTTAATGTATCCTTCGAAGCATTAAATCCAGAATAGAATTTTAAAATTTGGTCGTAATAAATATCGTTTGTTGGATTAGAAAAAAAATACAAGTCTTTTGATGAATTAAATTGAAGTATTCCATTTTTGATTTTTATTACTTTGTTATGTAAAACTAATTCTTTGTCAAGATCATCTTTGATAATTTTGCTACAAGATAGAATTAAAATACATGAAATTAAGAATGTAAATACTTGATGAATCTTTTTCATAATAAATATTTTTAAAAGTTAAAGAATAAAATACAACCACAAAAAGTCAAGAGACTTTATAGTTTGAATCGAAATGGATTATCCTTTGAAATAAGGATTATAGTTTGAATCGAAATGGATTATCCTTTGAAATAAGGATTATAGTTTGAATC
>CAZHNF010000050.1:1433-10952 GCA_964533625.1 uncultured Saprospiraceae bacterium
GAAATGGATTATCCTTTGTAATAAGGATTATAATTTGAGTCTATAAAAATAAAATGTTTCAATTAAAATTCCAAATAATTATTTAAATAATAATTATTATCATATATAACGGACTAATTAAAAAGCCTTTGTGTTTAAACAAAGGCTTTTTAATAATAATATTTTAAATTAGAGAATAATTACTTTCTTAGAAAATACACCCTTTACAGTTTTAATTTCAACAATAAATATTCCTGAAATTCTTTCAACATCTAAAGTAATATTATTTAATCCTGAGTTTAAATATTTAGATTTTGAGAGAATTGTTTTTCCTTCCAGATCATTTAGGTTTATACTTGCTAAAATACTTTCATCAGAAACTAATTCAATATTAACTTGATCAACTGTAGGATTTGGACTAATATTAAAAGTTCTAATTAGCTCGGGATTGTTCGTTGCTACTGCAGAATAAACAGAAACATCGTCTAAGAAGTAAGCCCATCCACCACCAGCTGTACCTTTAAATCTAACAATAATACTTGATTGCCCATCGTAATTACTTAAGTCAATTACTTCAGATTTCCACTCTGATGGAAGTGGTAAGAAAAAGTTTGGAATATGACTATTAGTAACATCAGGATCACAAGTTTTCATGCTTTCTCCTTGATTAATATAAAGTGTTTCCCATGTAACACCACAATCTTTACTAATTTCAACTTCCATTGCATCTTGACTATTTTCATTTTTAACAGCATAAGAATAGTTCCATGCTAGTTTAGTTGACTTGTAAGTTGATAAATCTATTTTATCAAATACAATATATCCATCACCAGAAGCACCTTGATCTGAAAAAGCGAAAAAAGCTGAATATCTAGATTTTCCAAAACCTCCCATTGGATAAGGAAAATTATTACCATTAGTTGAATCTGCTTTAAAAATTCTATAACCTGACGGAATAAAAAGGGTTTTTGGAGGAGCAGCCGTTGAGCCAACTGGTAATTCAAAAGTTTCCTTTAGATCTGCCCTTCCTACGAAAGTACTTAATATTTCAGGTTCTTGAGTATTATTGACCAAATTAAGGTCTTTAAGTGCCCCGCCATTAATTTTATCAATACTCCAATTAATTGCTGTATTACCAAAAGTTAAAGTTTGGTTACCGATTTTATGAGTGATTTTTTGACCTGGAAGAAGAACTCCTGTCCAGGTGGTCTTAGTTTTATTTGAATTAGCAACTACTGGTATAAGGTCAATACTTTTTATTGTATCTGCTCCGGTTGAAAGATTTTCAATTTCAACATCAAAACCAACAGTGTTGTCACATTGATCAACTCTTCCAGATAAGTTGGATTTCGAAACAGCCAAGTCAAAATATACACCATTAACAGGCTTTGGATGAGAGATACCAGTTTGGATGATTTCTTTTCCTGTGTTGTTTTGAAGGTAAGCGACAACCCCAATTTCATTATACGAATAAATATAAGTTGGAACCGCTGCTCTGAATTTTATTTCTTTAGTACTACCCGGAGTAATTACATCTGTAATTTTTGTTCCTGTTGCAGAAGGAAGCATTTTTCGCATTACAACATGGAAATCAGTTTCGCCATTTGTAGCGGCTTGCTTTGGAAAACGTATAAGTTCTTCGATGATTGCAGTCTGAAGTACATAATTAGCATTACTAAAATCAGATGTACTGACATTCTTAATGCTAACGGTAATATCCATCGAATCCTTTGCCCCATTCGTTCCAAGTATAACAATATGATCAACATTAACTTCAATCGGAGAAGTAACAGCTAATCTGTTGTTCACAATATTGGCATTAATATACAAAGGATGAGTGGAAGCTGCTCCATTAGGATCTATTCCGGAAATTTTTCCATCCATTCTGCAATTAGGAGCAGAATTAATTCCATAATAGGTCATTCTTGTTCCGACTTCAGAAGTGTTGGATGCATACATTGGATCTCCAACTGAAGGGATATTACATTGGAATGCCAAATTAATGGTTTTAGAACCAAACTGCTTAAGAAAAGAGTTAAAAATAGGATTGGTTGAAGCACAAGGTGGACAAGTTGCACTGGTGAATTCTTCGAACAAAATAGTCCGAGGAGCCTGTGCCGAAACTTGAAAGGAAGCAAAGCCTAAGCAAAGCAACACTAAAGTTGTAAAGATTTTATTCATGTTTAAAATTTTTGTGATTTGTAATTTGAAAAAGACAGCCAAAAATACTGAATTTCAGCATTTGATTTCATTTTGAGATAAAATTTGTTTGAAAAGCTAAAAATCATAATATTGTAATTAATTTATATTTATTATTAACATAAAATCAATTATTTATAAATATTTTATTTAACATATTTTTTATAATATTTCAGCATTGTTACGACTTTATATGCTCCAATAACGAATTTAATGAATAATTGTAGAGAAGATGACCGGCAAAAACACGAAAAGTTTCGTAATTCAGGTACAAATGCATACCTCTTACATCGCTGATTGTTTAAATTTAAGGTTAAATTAGGCTGTGTAACCGGACTCATTGAGCCGATCTGACGTACATTTGTCGGCTTAAATTGGGTAAAATAGATATATGAATTACAATTCAGATATAGAGGCAGTTGATTCCTTGGCCAGTTCGTACCGAGAATTAAGTAGTGAAATCTCAAAGGTTATTGTGGGTCAGGAAGATGTGGTAAAGGCATCTATTATTTCATTATTCAGCAATGGCCACAGCCTTTTGGTTGGTGTACCGGGTCTTGCTAAAACATTGTTAATTAACACTTTAGCTAAAGTATTAGACCTGAGTTTTAAAAGAATTCAGTTTACGCCAGATCTAATGCCTTCAGATATAACGGGCTCTGAAATTCTAGGAGATGACCGGCATTTTCACTTTAATCGTGGACCCCTGTTTGCTAACATTGTCCTGGCCGATGAAATTAATAGAACTCCCCCTAAAACACAGGCTGCCTTATTGGAAGCCATGCAAGAAAGACATGTAACGGTATCGGGGCAGATTCATCAACTACCCAACCCGTTTTTTGTATTAGCCACCCAAAATCCAATTGAACAAGAAGGTACTTATCCCTTACCTGAAGCACAGTTGGATCGATTCATGTTCAATATTCAACTCGATTATCCAAGTTATGAACAGGAGTTGGATGTGGTCCGGCAGACAACCATCGACAGAGACATTAGTTTGAGACCAATATTAAATGCCACCGAAATTCTTAATTTTCAAAAGATTGTCAGAAAAATTCCTGTGGCAGATAATGTCCTACAATACGCAGTAAATCTTGCCACCAGAACACGACCAAATCGAGATAAAGCCACTAAGGAAGTCAACAATTATGTCTCCTGGGGTGCAGGACCAAGAGCATCGCAAAATTTAGTTTTGGGGGCTAAAGCACACGCCGCCTTAAATGGTAAGTATAGCCCTGATATAGAGGATGTTAGAGCCATTGCTAACCTTGTATTAAGGCATCGTATAGTCCTGAATTATAAGGCGGAAGCCGATGGACTAAATGTTGATAAACTTGTAGAAACTCTGTTATAAAATATTATTCAAACCATTGGTCTTTAAACAAATATGAGTATATTTGCACCCCGTTAAAAAATTGTAATGAAAAAAGATATTCATCCATCCAATTATAGATTTGTTGTTTTCAAGGATTTCTCTTGTAATGAGGCTTTCTTAACCAAATCCTGTGCTGCCACAAAAGAAACTATCAAGTGGGAAGATGGCAATGAATATCCGTTGGTTAGATTGGAAATCAGTAGCAAATCACACCCATTCTTTACGGGTAAGATGAAATTTGTAGATACAGCTGGACGTATTGACAAATTCAATAAAAAATTCGCCAAGAAGGCTTAGTAGCATTTCCTTTTATTTTTTTAGATATTCCATAGATGAGAATAAGTTTACTTTTGCTTATTCTTAAAGGATTTTATTTTGAATTGCATTCTATTTGATTCTTCGTCCTATACAGCTTTATTTCCTTTAACGGCAACTAGGCCAATTTCAACTTTAAGGATTGGAATACTTACCATTGAAGAGAAGTGGAAAAAATATCTAAACCTGGAAATTTATCACTTATGTCGTAAAGAACTAAGTGAACTATATTCCCTTCAATTGGAGGAGAGTAACCTCTTCATTTCTGGCAATGTGATTCCTGATAGAACTCTGGTAGATCAACTTATAAATTTAAATTCAGAGGATATTTTAGTTGATCAGGATGGTGATGTTGTTGCATTACAATGTTCCCGTTCTGAATATGTTAATCTAGGAGCTACACCTTATGAAAATATAGTGCAGACTTTAGTCAATAAAAGATCCAATAGAATTCAAGTACAAATTCAACGGTTGAAAAATCCCTGGCAGATTTTTCAATGGAATGATGCTGAACTGAGAAAAGACTATAAGTTATTAACCTATAACAGAAATTCCTTCCCGATTGATAAAACGAATACTGTAATTGGACATGATATATTTTTGGAAGAAGGCGCAATAGTACAATGTTCAATATTGAATTCAAATACCGGACCCATTTATATCGCAAAAGACGCCGAAATTATGGAAGGAAGTATGATTCGAGGACCATTGGCATTAGGAGAACAGGCTGTCTTAAAACTTGGAACAAAAATTTATGGAGCGACAAGCATTGGAAAAGCTTGTAAGATTGGTGGTGAAGTAAATAATTCAGTATTTCTTGCACATTCCAATAAAGCACATGATGGATTTATTGGTAACTCAGTCATCGGTGAGTGGTGTAATATTGGAGCAGATTCCAATAACTCTAATCTTAAGAACACTTATTCAGAAGTTAAATTGTGGAATTACGAAAAGAAGTCGTTTATGAATACAGGAACTATATTCTGTGGTCTGATCATGGGCGATCACGCTAAATGCGGCATCAATACAATGTTTAATACCGGTACCGTTGTCGGAGTTGGAGCCAATATTTTTGGAGCGGGATATCCGAGGCAATTTATTCCTGATTTTACCTGGGGTGGAGCCAGTGGATTTAAAACATTTCGGTTTGAAGAATTTCTGGAGACGGCTGAGGCGGTGATGTCCAGAAGAAATGTTTCATTGGACGAAGCACAGATAGAAATGCTGAGAACAGTATTTAATAATACATCCGTGTTCAGAAACTGGGAGAAGTAAGATCAATCTTAAGGCTATAACTAAGATAGCGCAAAACATGAGTTATAAACTCGCGCCAACAAGGTGGAACTAAAATTATAGAAATATTTTTTGATAATCACCAGTAACGTTTTGGCGCTTGGCGCAGTGGCGGATTTCGGAGCACCAAACTGTCAATACACCACAAAAGTTGATGCGAGGTAGAATGTTCAATTAACCACGTGACCCGCCATTGAGCCAAACGCCTGTTACCAGCCGTTTTTCTATCATCTAATTCGTAGTCCAATTCTGTCATTGTCAATATATGTGTTGTAGTCCTGTTCTTTTGTTTCAAATATGAACGGTTTAATTTCATTCGTAATTCCGTTTTCAGCATAATCTCTTATAGCAAATGGTAGAATAATTCTTGGTCTGTAATACTTAAGAATTTCAAAATGCCAAAAGTGTCTAAACGGAAATTCATCAGGGAATAATTTCTTAAAGAGTCTGTATGAAAGTTCAACTTCATAAAATTTTTCGCCTTGAATTTCTGTCACACGGCTATTAAAAAACTTTTTATTTAAAAATTCAGATAGTCCACCATAATATTCTTTTGTCAACCGTCTTAGCAATTCGTTGTCGTATGGAACATTATCATTAAATGGGTCGTGATATTTACATTTCACTTGATTGTACAGGTCATATGAAACTGAAGCGACAGTAAAATTTACTCTAATTCCACCTGTCTGCGATTGATTTTTGTGATTGTTCATATTTCCAAAGCCACCTGAAAATCCTTTCGCTTCAATGGCAAATCTTGAATTTGCTGTATATGCTAATAAATCAGGTCTTCTAACTTGTCTGCCGTTTACAAAAAGTGGAATAGGTGGATTGTGAATTCGCATTGCAGCTTCATAATTCACAGTGTAAATACTTTGGTCAATTCGTTTGGAAAGAAAGTCTGCAATTGCCTTTCCTGCAAGATTTGAGAATTGTCCTTTTTCTGTCGGGTCAGATTGTTGAATTGGTGGTTCTGAAAATCTGTCGTTGTTAAATGCTTGTCGTTGTATGTAACTGCTATAATGAAAAAACATAGCAAGTGTCCGAATAAGTTTTTGCGGTCGTGGAGCATAACCTTGTCCAGCAATTGCTAAATGTCTTGCAAATGCAAGTCGTGTTAAACGGTGTGTCTGATTAGTAATTGTCCCTGTGGTGTCTTTATATTCTACTGCAATGTTCATTGTTTCTCTGTCGTCTTAAAATGGCAGCTAACGGTTCTCAGCTATACGCAGGCAGGGATTTTAACCACTGAATTTCCTGCGAAGAACTGAACTTTAAATTTACTACTTTCCTGTCCTACGAAGCACGAAACCCCTTCTTGCGTATAGGTGATGTTGGCGGTTCGTTGTTTTCTTTCGGTTATTGCCGGTTCTCTCATTTTGCCTGTGTCATTTTATTTAGTTTCTGAATTCTGCTATCCAATCATTTTTCTTTTTAGTCCAACTTTCTTTTGTTTCGGATGTGTTTTGCTTGTCAATAGCTGTTTGTAACGTATCAATGCAGGACTTGTCTTTTTTCTCGTGTAGTGTTTCAGCTTTATCGTGTAGAAATGCTGCTTTATGGAATTCCTTCACATATTTATAAACATTGATATTGTCGCTTGCGATTGCTTGGTTAATGTATTTTAACGCTTCTTCCAAAATATTTTTGCCGCGATATATTTTACATATGTTCTGTAAATAAAATGGTTCATTTTTATCTTCGAATTTGTCTGCAAATTCTAATGCTTTGTCGTATTGTTCTGAAGCAATGTAAAGATCAATTAACGACTTTCTTTCAAAATCCTTTTCAAAGTCAAGTGTGTTAAAGTATTTTTCTGCAACACTTAATACCGTTCCCATTTTCTCTTTTGGTATTTGTTCTGCATACTTCAACATTTTGTATTGGCTGAGTTTTATTTTAGCATAGGCAAAGCGTAATTTCCTGTTATTATCAATATTTGAAGGAAATGGTAATGCTTCACAGATTTCATTGAATGATTCTTTTTGTAAATACCCTAAATGACTTGATAACTTTTCAAGAACTAAATAAGGTTGTTCAAAATTAGAGTCAATAGAGTTTAGAATTACTTTTATAAATGATTCTATTCTATTATCAATAAACTTAGTTCTTTCATTTTTCAATTCGTTACGGAATAACAGCTCATAGAATGAAAGTAATATTGATAATGACTGAGTTTTAAAGTCTATCTCTTTCGAAAAAACGCTTTCAATTTCAGTTTTTGCATTATCCAAATCTTTTTTATTGAGATAAAGTCTTGCCAATTGTAATCGACTATAATCCGCATTTGCGTCTTCTGCTATTACTTTGTTGAAATATTCAATTGCTTTCTGTTCATCTTTGAGCCTTGAGTAGAATTTCCCAATATGGTGGTACAAAGCAATTTTGAAGTTTGGTTCTTTCGCATCATTTAATACTTCTATTAATTCATCAATTATCTCTTGACATTTATTTCGGTAATCATCAGATGATTTATCAATTTGATATAATTCGATTTCAGATTTTTCAATAAGTAATAATAAATCGTAATAATTTGTTTTGGGTTCGTATTTTATTTGGCTTAATTCTTTTAGAAACCATTCAGAAGAATTGAAAGAATCGGTTGCTTGAATCAGAGCATAAAGAATAGTTTTCTTTATATTTTCTGCAAAAGTTGCTCTTTCGTATATATCGCGAACAAAGCTGTTATGATTTAACAAAAAGTGGAAATAGTCAATATTTTTTATTTCATTGTATTTGGATAAATACTTTTCTAAGGCTTCTGAGATAAATTTATTATCGCTGATTATGATTTCAGATTTAATGGAATCGAGAATTAATTGATGCGTATCAAAAAAGAAAGAATCCTGTATTCTAATTAATGACCTTTTTTCAAGTTCAGAAATGCTCCTTTTATTTAGAGTATCGGATAAAAAATGTCTGCTGATTTTTCTATTATTAATTTGCTTTAACCATTGTAATTCGGTGTTAATAACAGTTTTAAATTTTCCAATAATTCTTTCGGATAGTTTTTGATTTTTTGAATCGGGAAAATCTTTAAGGTTTACTAATTCTTTTATAATCTCGTCCCACGAAAAATCGTCTACGTCTATTGCAGAAACAATTAAATTTAGAACTAAGGGATAGCCTGATACTTCATTGACAATGGTTGTTAATTGTGTGTCGCTTGGTCGTGTTTTTGAATTTAAAAGGATTTTCTTGGCTACTTCAGTTTCTACAAATAACAGATTGTAAGAGTTTGAAGTTTCTATATTTCGTTGAAGAGAAGTAATTATGCATTTAGAATTATGCTTGTTTGATTTTGCAAAAAGAGAGACAAACTCATTCACGTTTACATTTAAATTGTCAACGATTAATAAAACCTTGAACTCTTGAAGAAAATAATCAAGATTTAATGTATTGTTAAACTTGCTAATATGTACAGAAGATAAGCTATGTAAATCTGTTGATAAAGAATCACCATCAAGCCAAATTACACTTTCAAATTCTCCTTCTAATGAATTAGCAATACTGATTGATATTTCAGTTTTTCCGATACCACTAATGCCAAATATTTGAAAATGATTTTGTCCTTTTAGTTTTTCAATTATTTCGGCTTCTTCTTTTCTTTCAAAGTATTTCGTTTTAAAGGAAGGCAGTTTATTTGTTTGAGGAAGAATTCTGTAATACTCGTATGTTTTAGGTAAAAAGTTTAATACATCTTCAATCTTAACTGTATTTGAGATGTTTAATAGTATGGTATTTGCAATTTTTTCTGCGTCAATAACTATTACTACTGGTGTTGTCCATTTCTTAGTTATTTCAGTATCTAAGTCTGTAATTTTACCGCCTGTTGCTCTTTGGTTTGCAAACAAGTAAACCGTCTTACATTTAGAATGATTCACAATGCACCTTTCAACGTCTTTTAAAGGTTTATTAAAATCGTCAAAATAATTTGGTTCGGTTCCACATTGACCTATTACTTCGTAGTTGTCAGCAATGAAATCGGCTGTATATCCTACAGGTTTGCAATATAAATTGTGTCCTTTATGTTGAACATCTTCTTTAAGGATAAGAGAAAGAATTGGTCTGCATAAGTATTCAAAGTCAGTCCCGTTGATTTGTCCTATTTCTGTTACAAACGAATTAATGAAGTGTTCTTTTAATCTTGACATTATATTTTTTATTGTCTTGTTGGTTTGTTTTTGGTCAATTGACTCTTTTTTTGATTGACTGTTCGTGTTTGGTTGTCGTTTTACAATGACCGCCAACATCTGTGTTTACGCAATTGATTTCGTAAATCCGAAATATTATGCGAAACTACAAAGTAATTTTTAACCAAAAAGAATACTCATCATTATCAATTCAAGGAGCTAAAA
>CAZHNF010000051.1:0-10907 GCA_964533625.1 uncultured Saprospiraceae bacterium
TGACGCATAACATCTGTATTAACGAAGGTTTCGGTATTTATTTCGTTAATAACTAATTCATACGAGTAAAGATAAACCATTATACATCCAAATTGTCCAGCGGACTAATAATTTTAGCTTTATTAATATCTGTTATATGGGTGTAAATTTCAGTTGTTTTGATTGATTCATGTCCCAATAATTGCTGGATAACTCTAAGGTCCGCTCCCCTCTCTAATAAATGTGTGGCAAAACTGTGACGCAAGGTATGAACTGTGGCATAAGGATTTGCCTTTGCTAAGTCTACAGCTCTCCTGAACACTAATTGGACACTTCGTGGGCTATACTTTCCACCATCCTGCCCCTCAAATAACCAGTAATCTGGTCTGTATATCTCATTATATTCTACTAATTTTATAGCTATCTTTTCAGATAATGTCACTATCCTATCCTTCTTTCCTTTCCCTGCTTTAACATGTATTTTTTTCTGATCAAAATGAATATCTGCTTTTCTCAAATTGATTAATTCACTTAGTCTTAAACCCGCTGAATATATTAATGATAGAATTGTTTTATGTTTAATGTTTTCTGTGCAATTGATTAACCTTTCAACTTCCCTTTCTGACAAGACATCTGGCAGACTTGAGTCTCTTTTTGGCCTTAAGTTTGTAATGAAGAACCTTTCTCGACCAATTACTTTTTCATAATAAAATTTAATAGCATTTATTATTGTGTTTTGAAAACTAATTGAAATATTCTTATCGTGAATAAGTGATAGTAAATAAACTTTAATGTCTGCTTCATTCAAATCATTTATAGCATGGTCACGGTGCTGTATCAAGTAAGACTTAAAGGCCGAACAATACGTTTTTATAGTTTCAGCACTATATCGCCTAATTCTTAATTGTGCTTCTAAGGATACGAGCGCTATTTGATGTTCTTGATCGAGCCCATTAAATTCAGGTTTATTACTTTGTATTTCAATATTAATATTCTTAGATGAATCATGCTTTTCCAGGTCTATTGTGTCTGATTTATTTATTTTAAGTTCATAATTTGAAAAGTATTGCTTGAATAATTTCCAGTTCTCACTTGTTTTTGGAAAATACCAACACTTATAAATTGGATTCCAGTTACTGCCTGAAATTTGCTTTATAAGTTGACGCTCTTTTATTGATTTAATAAGTCTTACTGCTATATACTCTTGATTCTTAAGTTTAGCACGAATCACAATCAATGCAGAAGAAGGTTGGGTGTGAATTGTCATAGTTGTTATATTTTGTAATTAAAGGTAGTATTTCAGCAATACTAAAGCAAGGGTATATAAGTTGCCATATTATTAATATCATTTAGTACACTGTTTGTTAAAACTAATAATAATCTTGAATCTAAAGCTAATCCATAAATTCTCACATGGCTTCGCCATTCTGAGTCCCATCCAAATTTTGAAGAAAGACCCAGAAAAAAAATCAATCGCCGGGATTAAATACTCGTCAGCTACTGAACATCAAAAGCACACCAGCCCGACAGCCCAGCCTGTCCAACCTTCTATTTATAATAAACTTTTCTTCTGATTCTATAGTTCTAGCCTCAATTCTCTTAATAGGTCCAGCCTCCTTCTTGTTTTGAGCGGGCATTACTCTTGAAGCATTGAAATATACTTTAGCAGGTATGCACATAATTAAGGGTCGGTCTGAATGGCTAAGATAAGTACATTTTTTATTTGAAAAGATATCAGCTAAATAAATATTAAATAATAAAGAGTAAAGATTAAATTTGAGACCTACAATGTCTGTGAACATTTGTCGCTGAAAGATTTGAAATTATAACGGGCAATTTATATGAAATTCCCTTCCCTGAACTGACTTTATTATTAATCTAAAATTGAGGAAAGAATGAATTATTTTTACCATATAAACCCCCCGGATGACTCTAAGATTCATTCTCCTAAGTGTTCTGCTGTTTTCATTTCAACAGGCACAATCGACAACCTACTACTTCTCGAATAACCTGGGCAATGATTCCTGGACTGGCAGAATTCCTCTGCCGAATGCCAATCTCAGCGATGGTCCCAAAAAAAGTATTCTGGCCTTCAATACCCTGCTTAACACGGTAGCCAGGTCGGGAGATAGTCTCTTGTTACGCCGTGGAGAGGAATGGATTAGCAATGTGGGGATTCAATCGAACGCTGCACAGGGCACTGAGGATAAATATATAGCAATAGCAGCTTACGGTTCTGGCGCTAAGCCCATCCTACAGATGACGGCTGCCGGTGATGTCCTCCTGTGTCGTGGAAGTGCTAATGCTGCGTCATCTTATTTGAAATTTCATGATCTGCATCTGGAAACTAAACTTCCGGTTGGAGCCCGGCCCGGTGGTGTGTATGTCGGAGAGAGTTTTTATACCAATAAACCACATGATCTGATCTTTGATCATCTAACAATACGCTCTTGCAAATATGGGATGATCTTATACCAGAATAATATTGTGGTGCAAAACTGCAGTCTGGAGCTGAATGGCAATCAGGCAGAAGGACAGGGAATATTTTGTTCGGCGAGTAATGTCAAATTTTTAAACAATGTATTGGATAGTAACGGATGTGGAAGTGTATTTGTACACAGCATTTACATTAGTCAGACCTCAGATATTTTGTTTGAAGGCAACGAGATAAAAAATGCGGACGATGGATTAAAGTTAAGAGCATCCAACAATCTCATCATCCGTAACAACAAAATCCACGACACGCACATTCACAGTATGCACCTAGGTGGCGATCAGGCTTCCGGTTGTTCGAATATTATCATAGAAGGCAATCACTGCTATAACGTTCCCAATGGATTAAGGATAAGTTCAGAATCTGGAACTCAAACACTGCCCACTGAAAATGTTATCGTGCGCAACAATATATTTCCCGCTATGGTGCATGTATCGGATAATGGACCAGTGAAAAACATTTTCTTTTACAACAACTTATTTCATTCCGCTCCAGGACAACCGGCCTTATGGATCACCAACGCCGCGAATCCACAAAACATTCAATTAAAAAATAACCTATTCTACTCTACCATCCCCAACAACTCGCATTCGCTTCTTAGTTTGATAGGCAGTTCGGGAATCAATGGAATAAGTCTCGATCATAATTTATATTATTATCCGTTCGGCAGCAGAAATATCCTTACGGTCGGCAACAGAACTTTTCAGAATCTAAGTTTATTTCAATCAGCCTTCAGCAATCAGGAAGTACATGGACAACAGGGCAATCCCAATTTTATCAATGCACCGCTTGATTTTCACTTAAGCGCCAACAGCGATCTGGCCATGGATAAAGGCATCAATCTCGATTCGGTTGGTTTGCTTGATCTGGATAACAACAACCGAATTATGGATGGCAATAATGATGGTAAGTTTATTATAGATATCGGACCTTATGAATTCTGTTGTGTGGTTGCAGTTCCGAAAATAAAAACGAGTGATAAAATCTACGTTTACCCCAATCCGTCCAATAATATTATTCATCTGCAATTCCGCGAAGAACTTCCGGATTATGTCCGTATCTTTAATGTCCATGGCAAAGAAATGTATGTTGTCCAACCAAATGATATTCAACAACAAATTGATATCTCTGTGTATCCATCGGGCTGCTACTGGATTAGCACTTCCTACTTCAACAATTCCAATCAAACGATTAAATTCCTAAAGTTATAAATCTATGGATATGCTTCAATCCTTCATGAGCAAACTTTACTGGCCTGTATTCATAATTCTTTGTATCGTATTGATCGCATTAATTTTTTTATATGCCACGCAGATCGACAACTGGTCTGATCGCCGATATTATCACTGGATGAATATTAAACGTATCGGTGCTTTGGTGGCCGTGTTAGCCGGATCTTATTATATGCGGAATATTGGAAATCAAAAGATCGCCAATATCATTTTGTATATTCCGGTAGCCATAACCATCATTTTGGTGATCGGATTTTTTGTTATAGTATTTTTATTTTCAAATGCAAGTAAATAAGAAATGGAATCGATTCAAAATTATATTCATTCGATAGCTCCTATATTCGCGGTAATTGGTACCTATCTACTTATCTTATCTTATCAAAAGAAAAATGAAATACAGCATACCTTAAAACATGGTCAGAATACGGAAGGTGTCGTCATAGATCTGGTAGCGTATGAAGGTGCTGATGGAAGAAACGATTTTGGATTTGCCCCTGTTGTTGAATTTTCTACCGTTAATGGAACGTATAAACACTACTCCAATACCTATCAAAATCCAAGCCCCTACTCGATTGGTCAAAAAGTTAAGATATACTACTACATCTATAAATCCAGACATGAATTTGCCTTAGAAGACGATAAGCCGGGAACTCTTCCGGATACCTTGTTTCGATGGGGACTTGTCTTTTGTGTCGTTGGTTATCCATTTATCTTTCTGAAGCTGCTTAATTTATTCTGATTACAAAAATTTTATCGTGCCCCGGGTAGTACTGCTGGAACCTTTTGTCCGACATTATGCCGGAACGGTCTTCGATCTGGAAGAGGCCACTTATCCATCTTCCTGGGATGAACATGCCTTATTAAGGGAGAAACAATCTTTCAACGATAAGATGGTTTACTTACTACCGGATGCCGGCCATGGAAGAAAGGAAGAACTTCCCTTATATTACACCGAGCTATGTCCTGAAGGAATATTTAATTACGTCGATATTAAATCGGGACCCTGCCGTATTACTTCAGTCTCTCCGGATTTAATAGATTATTCTTTAGATTCCGCCTATGAGCATATCAAACCGGTTGGAAAAGGTAAGGTAAGAATACAAGGAAATGATTTTCCGGAAAGCAATAGCATTATCCTGCTCAGTGCTGATAAAAATAAATCATTAAGCGTTTCGATTTATAATCTGAATAATAATTCGCTGTTGTCGAAATACGATGCCCATTCGGATGTACTGGATTTTTCAAATTTCCTCCCGGGATTTTATCTGGTCAAACTAGAAGGTCTGCTTGATGACACTCAACAATTCACTCTTTTTAAAAATTTTCCTTACGCTTTTATTTTCGATAAGAATACAAATGTATTTAACGCTACCAAAACGATTTGGTGAATTAGAGCATCTTGTTTTGAAAAATTATTTTGTACTCAGGTATTATTTAATAGCTATATCGTATCCTTAGATAAAATGAATGAAGCAAAGCTTGGAGCGAATCGCCATCTTTGAGCCAAAAGAATTGACCCGTAAGATCGGCTTCGAGATTATTAGCCAGTTGCATACCGGCAGAAGGTAAAACAATAAATGCTTTATTTGTGGGAGCATATAAAAATCCTAAGGATGTACTGTAACGCTCATCAAAAGTTTTAGCCAATGAACTATACACCGTCCATCGGTAAGGAAAAAGTTGCTTAGGGCTTAGTTGTCCAAAATATAAACTTCCCGCAGCATTGTCTGCTTCATTAGATTGATAAAGAATTCCGGTAGAAGTATAATATCCACTTCCAAAAGTGTAATCGGACATCAGCGACAGATTGAAATCAGTTTTACCTTTCTCCTTTGTAATTATACCGGGAATAAATACAGATCCTTCTCCTTTGAAACCCGTATTACCAAGAGCTCCGGCCCAGGCTGCTCCAAGCACAGCATCCTTTTTATATTGCCCTGCGATGATTTGAAGATCATATTCCTGCCAGTTTGTTCGATACATAAATGCACCAATAGCTTCAGAGATTTTCTGATCGGGCTGATAAGCGAATTCTATCGATTGATTGATACCGCTGTAATATTTTAACAACAACACATCGGCTCCGGGACGTTCTTCATAATCAAAGTCCAATAGATTATACGTATTAAAAAGATCATTGGGATTCCAGATGTTGTGAATACCCCAATTCACGCGTTGTCTTCCTATGGAGGCATACCACTTTTCATTCTGCCAACTCAAATTCATGCGGTCGATCATCGTGTTGGCCAGAAACCCATCTCCTTCAATCCAATTGCTGGACAAATGGAGAAAGGAAGAATTATCTTTAGTGGATTCATTAAAACCCGGCGTAAGCTTCACCAGTTCGCCGTAAAAAATTCTCGTTCTCAGATCGAGTTGTAACTGCCATTCCTTTCCAAAATGAAAACGATTTTGAATTCGGTTGTGCAGAAAATTGAGATTGTAATTATTCTTTAGATCGGGAAAATGTTGAAGTATGCTTAAAAATTTTTGATAGCCGGAAATTTCCCAGGTTTTAAGTTTTACCGAATCCTGAGCATTCAGATTAATACCAACAAAAAAGACAACAATAAAAAAAACGTGTTTCATTTTTTACTGAATTCATCCGCCACTACCTTTCCATCTTCCAGCGTGATAACTCTTCGGGCACGTTCAATCACTCGTGGATCGTGTGTACTGAAAATAAAAGTCGTTTGCAGTTGTTCGTTCATCTGCGCCATGATGTCGAGAAGTTTTCCGGCAGACGCAGAGTCCAGATTGGCCGTAGGTTCATCCGCCAGAATAAATTTTGGTCTCGCGGCTAAAGCACGCGCTACCGCTACTCTTTGCTGTTGTCCTCCGGATAATTCCATTGGTCGCTTATCTCGTTTGTCGGCCATCCCAATCATCTCTAACAATTCCATCGCGCGTTGTTTTCTTTCGTTCTTATCGCGGTTTTGCAACAACATTATGAATTCTATATTCTCCATCGCCGATAACACCGGAATTAAATTGTAGGATTGAAATACAAATCCAATATGATGAAGACGAAAATCCATAAGCTCTCCTTCATTCATTTTGTTGATATTAATTCCTTCAATTTCCACTACTCCCGAAGTGGGCTGATCCAATCCTCCCAACATATTGAGCAAGGTTGTTTTTCCGGAACCTGAGGGGCCGCGTAGTGCTGTGAATTCACCTTTCTCGATATGAACATGTACCTGATTGAGCGCATAGATCGGCACCGTTTCCTGATCGTAAATCTTTACCAACTCGTGTGCATCAATGACAGAAGACATAATTATAATTTTCTTAATGATTCAATAGGATTAAAGGAAAGGGCTTTGCGCGCAGGTCCTAATGCCGCAATAAAAACTAAAACGGCAATGAGGATCATAAGCGTCCAAAGATGTTTGGAAGTAAGCATCGGAAATATGATCTGATCATAGCCAAAACTCTCCATGGTTTCTTTATAAATACTAAGATTGATCCCTTTTATTCCAAAATATTTTATCGTGCCGATAGCCAACAACAATCCTGCCGGCAATCCACACAGTGCAATGAATAAAGTTTCTAACATCACCATTGAAAATATTTTTATCTTCTTCATTCCGAAAGCCAGCAACATTCCGAATTCTCTTGTTCTTTGCACCACCGACATCAACATCGTATTGGTCATGCCAAAGGCTAAGGCCAGTAATATGATGCCCATGTAGATATACATCGTTTGATCAAAAGTGGAAACCAGCAATTGCATCTCGGGAGAAATTTCTTTCCAGCTTTGAATCTTAAGCGAAGGCCATTGTGCCTGCAATGATTTTTTCACCATTTCAGTATTTCTATTATCATCCAATAAGATGGCGAGCTCGTTATAGTCCTGTGAGCCACCCTGAAGACTTACCAGATCACTTCGTCGCACATAAGCATTCATTAAATCGAAAGGAGAACTTTTTGTTTTAAAACTACCATAGACCTTAAAGGCTGAGGAAATAACTTCACCGGCGTTGTTTTGAAAAGTAAATACGATTCTGGAATTAAGACGAACCTTAAGTTTTGACATCAGGCGTTCGCTGAGAAAAATGGGTATAACCGGAGACTCGGGAAGAAATTTACCCTGAGTTAGTGTCGATGCAATATCAGTTACTTTTGCTTCTTCTTCCGGATCAATTCCATGAACGATTAGCCCGCTACTGCCTGCTGTTGCCTGAATCATTCCGCTTACGTTGATTCTTCCACAGGAAGCTTTCACATGTTCCATGTTTTTAATTATACGCAACAAACTGTCGGAACTATTTAAGGGAGTGGTTTGATCGTCTTCGAGACTATAATCTTTGGAATGAATTTGTATATGGGATATTTCGGTACTGATGACACTTTGAATCCGCTGATTAATCATTCCGTAATAAAATGAAACAATAAACAGCGCACAGAATACTCCAATTGAAATGGCGAGTATAAGCACCAGACTTTGCTTAGGATTTCTCCAAATATTCCTCCATGCCAATCCGAACATCATACTATAATCTGATTTTTCCTGCTTCTTTAAATTTCATTACGTGATACACGGGGTAAAGTCCAACCAGTAAGCCAATCACCAGAACTATCAGAGTCTGATCGATGAGTATCGACCAGGAAAATTGTGCCGGCCACACCGCTTCAAATCCATAAGATTCAAAAGCCTTGGCCATCTCTCCTCCCAAACGAAGTGGATGTTTTTCAAAATACAACACCAATGGAATAGAAATAAACATTCCGGCTATGGCACCACAGATCATCAGCAGTACCATCTCACCAATCAAGGTCATCGCCAGAAATCTTCTTTTCATGCCGATGGCAAGAAGCATACTAAATTCATATTTCCTTTCATTGGTAATCATGAAAATAGTACCGAAGGTTCCAAACAAAATAATCGTATAGAGAATGCCCATCATGATATAGTATCCCATACCATCTGCTTTCATGTGATTGTCGATATCCGGCATCATTTGTTTCCACGACATCAACTCATACTGTTCAGGTAGTTTTTTTCTGATCTCTTCCTGAATTTGAGGCATAGCATTAGGATCGCGAATATCCAGTACCAGACCCGTTACCATTCCTTCCATACTGAATAAATCAGTAGCTAAGGGTAAGGGAAGAAAGGCCATTGAATTATTTAGTTCCGGTGATCCAAATTGCATGATACCACGCAATGGATAGGCACCTGCTGCAAATCTTTCGTGATATCCCTGTCCAATAATAAACACGGTATCGCCAATTTGCAGGCTTAATCTTTCTGCCAGACCTTTGGCCATTACCATTCCGGTATCTCCCGGATTCCAGAAGGATCCCTTAATTATTTTTTGACTGAATCGCGTAAGAGGTTCTTCTTTTTGATGATCAATGCCCACTAAAAAAGCTCCTTTGGTTTTCTCTCCATTGGATAGCAGGACGAAATTTTCAATACGCGGAATGAGTTCAGAAACTTGCGGATGATTCAAGCCCGATAAGAGAATACTGTCTGCCGGGTTAATGCAATTGTCTAAAACCTTTTCATCCCAATAGCCTTTTTTATGTACTTGCAAATAACCTGAATAATAGCGTATCAGGTTGGAGATCATATTATCAAAAACTCCATTTTGCATGGACTTCATACTAACTGCTAACAAAGCTGTAAAGGCCACCGAACCCATGGTAATCATAGTTCTGCGTCGGTTACGCCAGATGTTTCTCCAGATCATTGTTCCAATCATCGCAAGGCTGATAATTGTCTGGTGGTGAAAAATTCATCTTTAATCTCCTTATCAAATACCATCGATTGGTATTGCATAAGCGTATGATGTCCCGGTTTTCCGGCTGGCACTAAATCCATTTCTAAAGGCATTATACGCCCGCCCATCATACCAGTTCGTTTTACACTCATGATATTAACTATTTCATTGTCCTCATTGTAGTACTCAGCGTACAAGGTTAAATAATCTTTCTTATCAATAGCCAGATTCATACGATACCAAACGACAGCAGCTTTAGGAGTTGGAATTAATTCAATCCAATAACACGGTTTGCCGGCAATGGTAGTATCGCCTAACATTCGATGAGTATAATCGTCCAGGGTTGAAGATTCCCGCACCAGATCGTCATTAGTAAAATCTGTTCCCATCCAGGATTGAGACATCATAGAAGGTGGAAGTTTTATGGTTCGGTTTAGACTAGGCACCCAATTCCAGATCTCTTTTTTTCTTTTTAGGAAGCCGATTCCTTTTTCCTTAGCCGGTGCCTGAATCAACACCATCGAGTAATCTTTGCCTTTAGACCAAGTCTTAAGTCTCAGTTCTCTTGACCAGCCCGGCCTTATGGTGGTTATGCTTAATTCTGCCTGATGGGTAAGACCGCGCATATGGTCTTCGGACTTTCTGACTATATCTCGTGCATCTTGTGCCAATAGAGAGCCTGATAGGATGCTAAAAATGCATATTAATCTTAATAGTATCATTTAATTGATGGCGTTAATCCTGCTATCCATTAAATAGACAAATGAGTAGAATAGATAGTTTAGCTTTTGTATACTCTAATGGAACTAAAATTTATAAAATAATAATGATGAGGGCTTGTTCAACGGTTAGGTACTTGCGACGTGCCGCCTCATGTTCCGATGGCAATAGTAAGAACTTGTTTTACATTTTAAGCCCAAAGTGAAAAATACTAATCTTTGGTGGCATATCGTCAAGTACAATGTTATGCCTCGTTCTTTCTGTATTTTTATGCGTACATTAGTTTTCCTTTAGGGGTAGGAATTGGTCTTCCGATGGATTTCGCTGTTTCAATCCATTCATCAATTATTGCTTGAACATTTGAAATAGCTTCCTGATATGTTTTTCCATCTGATTTACAACCTGCTAATTCTGGAACTTCCGCAATGAAAGCTTGGTCCTCTTCGCTCCAGTAAATTATAATTTCATATTTATGATTCATCTTCTTCTCGAATTTTCAATTTATAATTAATGATTATTTCTCTGATTTGTTTAACTTGATATGCTTTCGAATGGCTATCAATTTCCTGAATATTGATAATTTCCAGAACACCTTCTTTGTAATAAATATGATGGCTTCCTTTAATCCTAACTTCAAACCCTAGTTTTGTAAGCAAGTTACAAAGTTCACTGAATTTTATATTATGATCAGACCTTCCTGTAAGTATCTTTTCTAGTAGCTTGGAAGCCTTTCCCATTGTACAAAGGTAATGA
>CAZHNF010000052.1:0-9664 GCA_964533625.1 uncultured Saprospiraceae bacterium
AAGATACACCGCCAACAGTTTCAGAAAACCTGGCAACCGAAATAATCATAAACGGGATAATCAACAGTCCGACAACTATTAAATAACTATATAATAATTTCTTTCTAATTGATGAGCTGATAAATTTTTTTAATAAGAGATAGATAAATAAATAAGTTAAGCTCCAATATACGATTCCGTCTCTGCCAACGTATGCTAGAACATATACCACATACGAAAAGCTGCTAATCAATAACAAATAACCTTTTATTTTCTTTCGCTTATTATCTTGGTCTGTAAAGTTTAGAAAAGCAAAAAAAATAGTGAGAATAAATAAATTCGAAAAAAGAGAGAATAGAGTATTGAAGATTCCATATTGTGCCAGGACAGTCTGCTGAAAAATTGCTGTAGTTAATCTATTGACTTCAACATCGCCAGAAAGACTCGTGATGGCAAATGGTAAAAAGAATATTATTGAAATATATCCTCCCAACATTACAATGTTTTCTAACCATTTATAAACTTTAAAGTTTTCAATCTTTATATGTGTAAAAGCTTGATCTTTAAAACAAAAAAACCCACTAAAAACTATCATAAAACATAGTGATAGATATGCCATTGGAGTGAATTTGTAGGGGAAAACACTAGGGAAAATATCTGAAAACTCTATGATTAAAGAAACCAGACTCATCAACAGGTAAACTAAAATTAATAAATTTATGACTCCAAATTGTTTCATATTCTTTTCATTATAATAGAAATAAATTGCAATTAAACTTAGAATTGGAATTACAAACACTTTATTCGAAATCCACTAATAATTTTCTAAAAATCTTTTCTTTGATAAATAATTTTAAGATAAGAAGAGGATTACCACAATAATTCAGAAGTTCTTTATAGTACCCGCTTTGGATGCATGTGATAATTATAATTTGCTTAAAACAATGTTTTAGCTTTTTTTTGTTTAATTCATATTGATAGAGTTCAGAAAAGAAAATGGACATCTTATAACCGTTTTTAATAAAATATAAAGCTGGTTTAAAGCCTCTAGCATGAGAAGCTGAATTTGCTCTTAGGCGATACACAGCGGTAGAATCTTTTATATAACCAACTTTTAATTTACCGGCAAGTAATAACCAAAGAAACCTGTCACCAACTTTAAAATTGTACTTAGTGACCAGATTAAATTTTTTATATACTATTTCTCTATTAAATACGGCAGTACATGTTTTATATGGGTTTCCATAGATTAAATCCTCTAAGACATCACCTGTGGGAATATTTCTTTTAAAAGTTTTGTCATAATTTTTTATAACCTTTCCTGTGTTTTCATAAAGATGGTCGGCATCTGAGAATACTAATCCATAATCAGGATTCGTTTCTAAAAAGTCAACTTGCTTTTGGAGCTTGTAAGAATCAATCCAATAGTCATCACCCTCAAAGTAAGCAATGTACTTTGATTTGGGAGCAGTAATCAGGTCAAGCCAGTTTTGAGCAGCACCAACATTTTTCTCTTGCAGAATGAGTTTTATGAAACCCGGATGTTGCCGTTTATATTCTAATATTATTTCTCTTGTACCATCGGTTGAATTATCATCTGCAATAATAAGTTCATAGCTAAAATTGGCTTTTTGATTTAGCACACCACCAACCGCTTGACGAATGTATTGCGCATGATTGTAGGTAATTAAACAAACAGACAATAGGGGTTCATTCAATCTATTTGCCTTTTTCACACATTAAAAAAATACTTGAACATAAATCCGGATATTGATGACCTAATTGATAACATCCTTCCAAATATTCCTTCGATATTACATCTGTCTTTAATAGTTTATCCCACTGGAAATTTGCAAGTGCTTTAAAAAATATTCCAGTCCTATAAATCACATTTAAACCTGCTGCTTTAGCATCGCGCTCTAACGTATCTAATGAATATGTTATTTTATGACCATGTTCTTTTTCAGCAGGAGTGATTGCCGAATTGTGACTTATCAAACCCATCTTTACTGCTATTTGCCGCGAGGGCGCGTTAGCATTAGGACAGACCAGGAATAATCTACCTTTATCTGAAAGCCATTCATCATTAATTCTTTTCAGTACAAAGACCTGATCATCAATATGTTCGAGAACATGAGTCAAAATAATATTATCAAATTTCCTGGATAATGAAACTACTTCAAATGTTGCATTGACAAAATTAACTTGTCTTCTAATTTTTTCTTTTGCAACTTTTATCGCTTCATCCGATGCCTCAACACATGTAATATCATCAAAAAAGGGAAGCAATCGTTGCGTAAAATCACCCCTAAAGCTACCTAATTCTAAAAGATTACCCTTAACAAAGAATGGAAGGAAGGATTTAATCATATAAGGGTGCATTACATCAAAATCAAAGTTATATGCATAGCTATGATCTGAAGTATCTTTTGTCTCTTTATTAAAGTCCCGTTTTGTATTCATTGATTATAATGATTTATTTTAAAATGTAATTGAATAAGTTATTGGGGTGTTCTATTTATAAATTTCATTGCAAGGAAATCATACCTTACTTCAATTTCATCAAATCCTAATCTCTGATATAACTTAATTATAGATTTATTGCTTTTATTCACTTCAAGATTTATCTCATTAAAATTATTTTTTATTGCATAATCCTTACACATCTTAATTAATTTTACAGCAATGCCTTTGCCTTGATAATCTCTGGTAACACTTACATTAGTAATATATCCTTTGTGATTATCATAATCATTGAAATAACCAGCAACTAACCCTATTAACTTACTTTTATCCCAAGCTTCGAATGTCGTTGCTCTTTCAAAAATTTTTTTAGAATATCTTCTAATATCAACTGTTTTATCTAAGCTTGGCACAAAATGATCCTTGCATTCAAAAAGGTGATCATAAATTTCAAGTTCACTTGCTGTTTTTAACTTGTACTCAATGACAATGATGTTCATAGTAATTTGGGCTTAGAATTATTCATTCATCTAAAACGGCAATACCAAACCCGTACCGCCCGAATTGATTGCCGTTGTATAACAAATAAATTTTATCATCACACTTGAAGACATGCGGATAACACAACATTTCTGAGTCCCAGCCTTCCGAGGAAACATCAATGCCCACCACTTCATCATTTCTTATCCAATTCATTAAGTCATACGAAAAAGCATAACCAATTCGATATGCCCTCTCTTTGTTATTTCTAAATCCAAATGCATCTCTATAGCAAAAAAACATATGATACTTATCAGAATGCTCAATAACAGTCGGAAGTGCTTGACATTCATCGGCATTCAGTTTATCATTTATTATTTGTTTACCATGCTTACACCAATTAATTCCGTCTTTTGATGTTGCGTATGCGATCTTATAAACACGTTGAGGCTCCATTTCAGATGGATGATTTATCCAGCGTAAGCCATAGATGTACCACATATAATATTTGCCGTTGCATCTGGCAACAAAAGGATCTCCAACTAAAAATGGTTCGTTCAACGATGAAGTTAATAACGGGCCATCGCCAATCCTGTTAAATGTTAGCCCATTATCATAGCTCACGGCTAATCCGATTGAAGTTTCAACAGATACTGAAACACGCCTGCTCCATCCGCCAATGTATCCAAGAATTCTTTCATTATCTCTTAACACATTGAGCGGGAAAATCCCATGTTCATCATAACATCCTAAATTACCTAATTCAATCACTGTTCTATTAGTAACGTTTAATATCTTTTCAAATTTTTTATCTATATCTATGAAGGAAATATGACTAAGATACTTACCTGTTTTATCTTTTTTCCTTGTAGAAAAATATATTCTAACAAAATCATTAAAGACAAGGGCTTGTGGTGATTGAGCAAACTCCGCACAATCATTGGCGAGCTTAAATTTTGTTGGGTCAAATATTTTCCCGAGTTTTTTCCACTTCATAAAATTATTCAATCGTTATTATATTCTGCTAATTCTGACAAACCAAAACCGTATCTGCCAACCTGATTGCCAAGATAAAGCATGTACACTTTTTCATCAAGCTCGAACACATGCGGATAAGATATCATCTCAGAATCCCAACCTTCTATTGAAACATCAATTCCAACTTTTGAATCATCTCTTATCCAATTTTTTAGATCATCCGAATGAGCATAGCCAATTCGATAACCTTTTTCCTTTCCTCGAAAATTTATACTGTATCTATAACAAAAAAACATATGATACTTACCGTTGAAAAAAAATACATCGGGGCTTGCTTGAGCTTCATCTTCCTCCAAAATGCTTTCGATAAGATTCTTTCCGTGCTTTATCCAGTTAACTCCATCATCCGAAAGTGCCATGCGAATTTTATAAACTGGCTCAGGTTTATTTCCATCCAATACCCATTTTTTTCCTGCAATGTAAAACAAATAAAATATCTCGTTAAATTTTCTAATTTTTGGGCCACTTAGAATAAACGGTTCATCAGGACTATATGACAGAATCGGGCCATCGCCATACTTGGTAAATGTTTCACCATTATTCTGACTAATACCCATACCAATTGCAACATTAAAAGGAACTGATTCACATCTCGTCCAACCACCATAATAAGCCCGCACCTCATTGTTAATTTTAATAACGGATGTCGGATAAGTTCCAAATTCATCAAATGTTCCTTTATTACCCAATTCAAAAATCGGTTTACTTGCCAAATTCAAAATATCAAATAAGTTTGATCTATTTAGATCCACAAAAGCAGAGTAGCTAACATATTGTCCATTAGCATCGGGTGCTGGCCTACAAGAAAAGTAAACTCGAATAAATTTATCAAAAACCAATACTGAAGGTGCTTGGGCAAATTCTTTCAGCCAGTTTCGGTTGGTTACTTCTTGAGGATTAAATATCCTACCTAGTTTTTTCCATTTAAACATAAATCATCATCTCAATCAACAGCTTTTCAATTCAATTCATAAGAATTCAAGAATTCTTTTATTTTCTCCTTTGGGTTAAACATCATCACATCTATAATTGATAACCAAGGAATAAACTCATTATCAAATTGTCTATAAGTAATATTAGATGATTTTAGAAAATTAAGCTTAATATCTTCCCTATTGAATGTGTCTTTATTATAAAGATTAATACCACCAATTGGATTTATATATGTATTAGCCTTCCTCAATTTACAAATTTCGATGATTTTCTTTTCTGCCTTAAGATTATGATCAACAGGAATAGATGACGAAACAACTAAAGTGGATTTTATTTCAAGATGGTTTTTTATTGCTACGAGAGAATTAAAAATAAATTTGAAAAGATTTGTCTCCTCAAACATTATGCAACTCTCTATTTTTGGGAAAATGATTTCAAATTCTGGTGCTCTACGGTAAGATTCAGTTATTCGATTCAACATTTTTGTTCTTTCGTTTGACCAGTTGGTAGCCAAATGTCTATCTACAACATTAAGATAGTCTGAATCTTTCTTAAGTGGAATTGTGATGTATCTGTCTCTTCCGTTAACCAATATTCTATTACGGTTGATCCATCCTTTCTTAGTGAACTCAATGTTATCATAAACCACAAACTCATCAGCAATATTCATTAGTTGGAAATAACCTATGTAAGGTAAAAAGTATGGCTGCATGATTACAATTTTCATGCTGTCATTTCAATCGAATAATTTCGCATATCATTTGAACTAAATCATTCTCTAGATCTGGGAATAAAGGCAGACATAATACTTCATCAGCTATCTTCTCAGCGATTGGCATTTTGCCTGACTGTGCGGATTCTAAACCGTGATAGGTTGGAAACTGACTGATTAAAGGATAAAAATACTTCCTACCAAAAATATTTTTTTCAGCTAATACATTAAAAATATCGTCTCTTGTTTTACCATATCTCTTTGGCTCAACTATGATTGGAAAATAGGAATAGCAATGCTTTACGTCAGGAATATCTTCTATGAAATGAATTCCATCTATTCCCTTTAACTGCCTTCTATATGACTCGGTGACTGCCTTCCTGTTTTCTATTGCTGCATCAACATATTTTAATTGCAATAATCCTAATGACGCCTGAAATTCATTCATTTTAGCATTAATTCCAGGAGCAATAACTTTCCCCTCAACAAAACCAAAATTCTTAAGATTATCTATTCGTTTTTTTGTTGCCTCGTCATGACAGACAATGGCACCGCCCTCAAATGTCGTGTATACTTTTGTTGCGTGAAAACTCATAACAGAAAGATCACCAAAATTTAGAATTGGAATCTCCTTATAAGTAACTCCGAACGTATGACATGCATCGTAAATTACTTTTAAACCATAGGTATCGGCAATTTCTCTAATACTTTTCACATCACATGGATTTCCATAAACATGAACAGGCAATATTGCTGTTGTTTTGGGTGTGATCGCCGCTTCAATTTTTCTCGGATCTAAATTAAAAGTATTGGGTTCAATATCAACAAAAACTGGCTTGATATTATTCCACCATAAAGCATGAGTAGTTGCAACAAAGCTAAATGGCGTAGTAATTACCTCACCAGTAATGCGCAATTCCTGCAATGCTGTTACTAATGCTAAGGTTCCATTATTGAAAAGCGAGATATGCTTCACTCCCAAGTAATTGCACAACGCTTTCTCTAATTCCTGATGATATTTACCATTGTTTGTGATGTTTTTACTATCCCAAATATCTTTAAGATATTTCTGTAATTCTTCCAATGGGGGAAGGTTGGGTTTTGTAACATAAATCGGTTTATCAAGTTTTTTCAACATAATAATTATTGCTTCTTAAATATTTTTTCTATAATAATTTCTTTGAGATAAATATAATCAACTAATTTGATGGACTCTGCTATAGTAATAGTGAGAATTGCTCCTGTTAAAATCTGAACAAGAAGTTTTAGCCAATTGGAAACATGAATGATACTGCCAAAGCTATAAATGATAATGCCAACAAACACAGCTAAGAGAAACGAGGGAAAAATATCCTTTAATTGTTGCGATGATGAGTACCCGACGAATTCACCCGACCAATAACTATTAATAAAGTATGAAATTATATTTATTATAATTATTCCGTAAATCATCACCTTTATCCCCATTAAAACACCAATAACAACAACCGGAACGACAAGTAACTTTTTAATAATCTCAACTCGTAAGAACAAATCACTTCGCCCTTTCAATTGCAGCACATTAAGATTGATAGCGTGTAGAGGATAAATCATTCCTGCAAAACAGAGCAATTGCAGATAGATAACTGATGATATCCACTTTTCGCCAATTAATGTGCTGATTAAAGGTTCCGCTGTTGCTATCATTCCAAACACAAAAACAAAAGTTACCAACATCGTACTTTTAATCACCCTGCGGTATGCCGATTTTAATTTAACAGAATCTTCTTGTATCATCGAAAACACAGGATAACTTACTCTTCCAACAACACTACTCAAATTTTGTGAGGGCATGGCCTGAAATTGGTCTGCCATTGAATAATACCCTAATTCAATTGCCGAAAAATATTTTCCAATAACTAAATTATATACATTCCGATAAACAGTATCAATTAACCCACTAATCATTAATTTACTGCCAAAAGAAAATAATTCCTTAAACGATGCCTTACTGAAAACTCTACTTGGCACCCATTGTGTCCAAAGCCAAAGAAAAAGGGAATTAAGCCCAAATCTGCTAAGTGTAAGTGCGATTAAACTCCAAACCCCAAAGCCATAATATGCCATTACAATTGCAAGAATACCGGAGCCAACAGACGAAACGATCGAAACTTTCATCTGAAGTTTAAAATTCAACTCCTTCGTTAAAATAGTCCGTTGAACAATTGAAAGAGAGTTTAGGATTAGCCCAATACCTAAAATGATAATTAGAATTTTTAGTTGGGGCTCATTAAAGAAAGAACTGATGATTCCTGAAAAGAGAATGAGCAGAAGATAAAAAAAAATTCCAGATAGTATATTGAAATAAAATATAGTTGAATAGTCCTCTTGCGTACAATCCTTTTTACGAATCAGGGCACTAGTAAAACCGCTTTCGATAAATGCCTGAGAGATTGCTATGAAAATGGTCAACATGCCTACAAGTCCAAACTCCCTAGGCGAAAGAATTCGTGCAAGAATTAACCCAACTATAAATTGAATTCCCTGATTTGCAAAACTATCCACAGAGCCCCAAATAAGTCCGGAAATAGTTTTTCTTTTTAGTGTCATCTACAAATGCTCAATAGTTGTTCCAACAAGTGGATATTTTCCTATCCCGATACCAAATACCATAAAAAACAACGGTAATTCGATTGAACCAACACCAACCCACCACGCTTCAATCTGTGCGTGAAATGCCAAAGCAAGAATTACCGAAGCAATCATTGCATTATTCAATTTATCTTCAAAAGCAAAACCATCGCTCAATCCTTTTGTGTGTCGAGTAAGCCTGAAAAGAACATAGCCAATTGGAAATATAAAAAGGACCAAACCAACAATTCCGGTTTCTTCTATAAGAGCTAAAATGCTGATCATTTTTTCTCTGATAAATAATTTACCATCATATTCATAGCGCCCTTTTATTCTTTCATTTGTTGGATTCTGACTTATACCATATCCGAGTCCAATAACCCCGCCGTTTTTCGCTGCCTCAACTGTTTCACTAATATTTTCTATTCTTCTGTCACCAATGTGTGCTTCAGTTTTAAAAACAAAATCTCTAACCGTTTGGCTTGAGTAATAAACCACAGCAGAAAGAAAAATAAGAAGCAGAATAAAAATAAATCTCCCCTTTACATTAAAGCTTATAAAAAGGAAAATCACCACCATTAAACCCAAAGCTAAAACTCCTGCACGTGAAACGGAGATTAAAAGAAAATAAAGATTAAGAATAGAGATTAGGATTAGGATTAAGAATTTGGGTTTAGACGACTTCCCAACAGACTTTACATTTTTAAATTTATTTCTGACACTTAAAATTAATTCTTTCAATATTGGATAAAGAACAGATGGAATTGTAAATAAAATTGCAGAAGCAAGTGTATTTTGATGGCTTGCATACCCTTTGAATCCCAAACCATGACCTCCCGACCAAGCATCAGCTGGTGAAGAAGCAATCAGAGAGAATACACTCACAAACACTACAATCAGATTTGCAGGAAGCAGGAAACCGAAAACGTCATTGCTTTCATTCTTTCTCCAATGATAACCAAGTAATACAGCCGCTATTGATATAAGCAGGAAATAACCCGCACGCAAAATCGAAACTCCTGGAAATGATGACCATCCTGCTGTCACAGCAGCCCAAATACCGAACATTAGCAAAAGAAGCGCGATGGTTCTTGGCAGCTTATCCCGATTAAGATTTTGATGAAGATTAGGATTAAGATGAAATGCAAGAGCCAAAATAAATAGCACCGGTGCTGCATAATAAAAAAAACTTAAGATGGGAAATGTTCTGCAGATTATTAATGCAGCAGTTAACGGCAGTGCATACAAAATAATTTTATCAAACTTAATATTCAATAGATCTAAAATTTAATTAGGAATTAGATAATGCTCGCTTCGGAAAAAAGATCACTACGGTTTTTATCGTCAACAATAAAAATATAAACAACCAGATTAGCATGAGAAGACTTTTGTATTCGGTTATTTCAGTTTCACCGTATATTAAAACGAATAGAGTCGGAAACATTAATA
>CAZHNF010000053.1:0-9605 GCA_964533625.1 uncultured Saprospiraceae bacterium
AATAAAGCATCATATTGAGAGATAGGTAGTAATTGACCATTACAAAGTGCCCAACCGATAGGTGCAAAATTGAATCCAACCATGCAAATACTTCCAAGATAAGGAGTTGCTTCAGCTAGATAGGATTTTCGGTAGCTGGCAGCTTTAATTACTTTGGAAGTAATTAGACTTGTTGACGCTGCCAATAGTGTTGTTCCCCCTACCAATTTGGTTATCCCTTTTAGAAAACCTCTTCGTGAATCAAAGTTATCTATTGTTTTGTATTTCATTTTATCTCCAAGCTTTAATTTCGCGAAGGATAAATACCTGATAAGGCAATTACAAAGTTAACACATAAATACGGCGGCATATTGTTGTGCGGTTGACTACCGCCGGCATTTCCAATGCTTGCAGCATTTGCATTTGAACCCGCTGAATTTGAATAATGTTTTATTCCTTCTGAATTCGAAGCCATATAGTTACCAGTAGGATTATCACTTGTTCCGCCATTAGTGTTAACAGAAAGGGTATGATTATGAGTCGGTATCTCACTTGTTATTAATGTATGATTTACCTCACCACTGCTTTGTCCCATAACATATTGTGGTAAGCCTGGTCCTTGACCTTGATGAAGGGGTACCCTGCCTCGCAAATCCGGTAATCCAAATGTAGTCTGTCCATTACCACCATATGTTGTTCCTAATAAAGAAAACAACGCAGTGTTTTGAGCAATTGAAAGTAATTGACCATCACATGTAGCCCAAGAGCGTGGGGCAAAATTAAAACCAACCATGTCTATACTTCCGATATAAGGTTCAGCACCTGCTAAAGGAGAATTACTCGCTGCTTTAATTTCTTTATAGGTAAATATATTGGCTGCCGAAGTTAATAATGCTGTTCCGCCAATCCATCTGGTTACCCCTTTTAGAAAACCTCTGCGGGATTTAGAATTGTTTTTTATCGTTACATTGTTATCCATGCCTACCTCTTGTTATAAAGTGTTATTGAAAATTTTTTGTATAAATATTTTATTTTTATTTTTGGGAGTGAACCAGAGTAATTGATATCATCATTAATAAAAACATATTATAATTTGAAACGATTTCACGTGACTATTGTCACAAAAATAATGACTAATCACAGAGAATAATGGCCTTCAAAAAAATTGTATATTCAAGAGTATTAGAATTAGTTCAACAAATTCATCAAATAATATTTTCGTTTGTAATTGGAGCGATTAATTCTCCATCGTTGGAATTAACCCTGTAAATTTTAAATTGAAGTATGTGCTATGGAAAATTTGTTAAAAAATAACGTTGAAATTATTTTGAATGAGGAATCTAAGTATCGTGACATAAAAGATTCAATAGATAAGCTGGCTGCGAACTTTTACCAAATAACAAATTTAACCGATAATGTAAAAAAAGCTGAACATGGCACTATTCTACCCAATGGAGAAGCTTTGACTCCCCAAACAGCAGCAGGTTGTATTTTCGACTATGTACGCACCACAAAATTTTTAAGGGGAGTAAAAAAAGCACTTGATTTTCAATTATGTAAGCTGGGTAAAAAAAAGATAGTAATAATGTATGTTGGATGCGGTCCCTATGCCACTCTTCTATTTCCTCTCATCCCTTTCTACGATGAAACCAGATTAGAAATCAATGTTATCGATTTCCATCAAGCATCAATCAATTCTTTAAATAAACTTATTTCACATTATGGATTTAACAATTATTTTAATGAAGTTTTATGTGATGATGCAATGAACTATCGGCACGAAAAAGATCATTTATTTGATATAATAATTATTGAAACGATGCAAAAAGCACTTTCTGTTGAACCACAAGTCGCTATTACAAATCATTTTTCTCAGTATATAGCTAAAGATGGTTTCCTTATTCCTCAAGCAATTAAAATATCAGCTGTACTGGCTGATTTAAGCAGTGAGTTTTCGTCTTCAACAAATAAATGGACTAATTTTTGGTTCAATATAAAACGTGCTGATGCTAAAAATAAAAGAATATTCTTGAAGGAAATTTTTGTACTGGATAAAGATATTTGGAATAAATATGATACTTTCAACTTGACTGATAATAGAATCTTTCTTCCGCCAATTTCAATTGAGAGTAAAATTGGTAAAATGAAGGATCTTATTTTGTCAACAGAAATAATAATTTTTGATGATATAATTTTATCTGAGGAAGATGATACGGGCTTGACTAAACTTTATTTTGATCAAAATCTTGGACCCGTTGATGTAGGTAAACAGATAATGGTTTCTTATCAATTAGGAAGTTATCCCAAATTTCTAATGAATTATAATGCTACCCAATAATTGGATTATTAACAGCAATTGAAAAATGTTGAGAGTCATTTATAATAAAAATGCCCGTACTCAATTAAATAAATACGGGCATCAATTCACGAACGTATTTTGAAGAGATTTACTTCAATATCAGCATCTTCTTCGTATCAATAAAATTTCCGGCTTGCAGACTGTAAAAATAAACTCCGCTTGGAAGTTCGGCTACATTTAACTCAACCGAATAGTTTCCAGCATTTTTTTCTTCATTTATTAATGTTGATACCTCTTCACCCAACAGATTAGTTAGTGTTAATTTAACTTTAGCTAATTCTGGTATTGAATACTTTATAGTGGTATTGGGATTGAATGGATTAGGATAATTGTAGTAAAGATTATAATCTAGAAGTGATGATTCATTTTTTTCATTGTTCGACGATACATTCACCATCATTGGTTGAATCCATCCACGTTTCCCCAGTGAGTTTGATATTTCTGCACGTACATATAGTTCCTCGCCTGATATTGAATAGCTTCCTTCGCTTCCGATTATACTTTTTAGTGTAACTCCGTTTTTACCAATGAAACGTATTGTGTCGCCGTTCGTGCTTTTTACGAATATCAGAGCGGTCGAATAATAAATAGAATCTATAATTATACCTGTACTCGAATAAAAATTTCCTTTCCTAATTTCATTAACCAGTGTATCTTCATTATTTGATGAAGCATATACCATAATCCATCCTTTACCCTGGTTACTTTCTTTATGTGAATCATCGCTTGCAACACCATACATAATTCTGCCCGTTGACAGTACGCTATCCCAAACACTAATATCATCTGGGGGTGGTTGGCTGATAGTGACGCCATTCCAAATTTCCTGATGAAATAAATTATTCTGCATGTCATCGATTATCTGTTTAGCCGTAATAGGAATTTGGCTATAGCGGGGATGGTTTATAAATGGCACCCCTCCTTGTGATTTTATAGCATCAATCATCTGCTGATGAGATAAATTCACTCCGCTTATTCTTTGACTTAATTTTAAGCCAGTAAAATGACCCCATCTCCCGCTTCCTGAAATTCCGCATTCGGAACCATTGATTACTGTGAAGTCGGGAGTCGATAAAATTTTCGCATTCCACCAGGCACCATGATCAGTGAAAACCAGAAAATCATATCCTTTAGCTTTGTATTGAGCAACAACTTTTTGTCCAGTGTAGCTTGTATCAGTTATGTCACCACTATACGGATAACAATGAGTGTGAGTATTTCCTTTGTAATATTTCTTTTGGGGAAAAATGAAAATACTTATAAAAATAAAAAGTGATAAAACAAAAAACTTCATGATGGAAATCAGTGCTTATTTATGTCATATAAAAAATTAATCACTAGATAAAACTTAAACAATAAATTTATTTTAAAAGAATCATCTTCTTCGTATCAACAAAACTGCCAACTTGTAACCGGTAGAAATATACTCCGCTCGGCAGATCACCCGCATTAAAATCTACGGAGTAGTAACCTGCTTCCTTTTCTTCGTTCACAAGTGTTATAATTTCATTTCCCAACACATCAAACACTTTCATTATTTGCCGACTGCCTGCCGGTGACTGCCAATAAATCCTTGTGATTGCATTAAAAGGATTTGGATAATTCTGCAATAACACCAATTCACTCGGTACTTTTACCAGTTTCTCATCTCTAATAACCGTTATTTCCTCAAATAAAGCAATCTTAAATGCATCAGCTCTAATTACTGCTCCTGATGTGCTTTGACCTGAATCTATAACTTTAATAGAGATTGGCGTATCTTTCCTCAGAAAATATCGTCCAATATTCTTCCAATTTCCACTTCCTTCATTCTGATTTGAATAAAAGGAATCGATGGTGACTCCTGCTGATAAAATTTTGTACAGTGCATTATTTGCTGAATTGACGGTTGTGGGAAGGATTTCAAAAATATCATATTGACCATCTTTAGTAAGAATAAATGTAAATGTAGCCGTTGGCCCATTTGGTGTTGTCTGCAAGTAGGCGTATCTGCTTGACAATCCATAAGCCTTGGCAACGCTCTTAAACCAGGTTCCTGTTTCCTCGTAGATCCCGGCATCTTCATTATCAACGATACGAAAATATTTTTGAACTGATGCAGTTAATGGAATTCTATAAGATGGACAAAGAGGATCATTACTTAATATTGTAAGAGTATCCTTATAATTCCCTATCGCGGGCGGGAAGAAAACTAATGGAAGATTAACTTTATTGAATCCAGAAATTATTTTCGGTAGGGAAGTATTCACAGTTATATTTCCTAAAATTGCAGATACATTCTCAATTATTAGATCTGAAATTCCCGCGTTACGTATCTCGATATTAAAGTAAACACTGTCTCCGATACTGATCTCACCGAGATCAATAAACTGTTTATTAGTTAGTAATTGCCTATCGCGCACATAGGCACTAATCTTAAGGACATCAGCGGTCAATGCTTTTGGGGATGTTCCGGTATTTTGAGCGAACATCTCTATAAAATTATTTTCAGTATCATTTATATCAGCTGTCAAAACATATAGCCATTTTCCAAATTCACCAGAAATCGACAACACAGTTGTATCTCCATACTGCCCATTCTTGATAAGTCTAAAATATACCGTATCTATGTGATTGGACGACTGAGGAAACTGAACAAATATATTGTATAAACCAGAATGACTCGAACCTATTTTCCATCTTACCTTAGCAGTATCACCCTGATTTAGATAAGCAATTCTTGAATCTTGATTCCATGCAGCGTTAGATGAAGTCGTCCAGTTTCCATATAGCTCAGAATATTCCGGATCACCATTGTCAATAAATTTATCATCGGGGAGAAAGGTAATAAATGATGTAGATAGATTTCCTGTAGTATCAGCGACTGCAACTCCCACTTTTCCTATTTCATTTAATTTAAAAGATGAAACTGTTTCCCAGGCATTTTGCCCTAATATTTCACTCTCAGCTATTAGATATCTTTCATACCTGTCTTTAATTGCGATAAATGGTTTGGTTTGAAATATTGGTTCGTTGGTTGAAATCTTAAATTTAACCATACTTCCGCTAGGTTGTTCGAGTATTTGAAGTACTGGTTTAGCGTTGTCATTACTATGTCTCCATAACTTAAAAGCCTCGACTGCAGTACAATATTTGAATTCCACGTAAGGATAATTAGTTGCGGCTAGCTGAATGAGAGTATTAACGCTCTGAATCTCATTAAGAAAGTTTTGATCAGGAAGATGTGACCAAAAACATGCAAGCTGATCTGTACCTTGACTTGCCTTCATAAATATTTCATTAATCATCTGCTGACTTACCGAACCCATATACTTTGATCGGACATTCCATCCCTTGCCGTTGCCTTGAAGCTGATAATTCTGTTCTGATGGATGGAAGGGGACAAATTCGGATGATGCTTGTGACCAGTTGTATACATTATTAATTGGTTCGGCTGTTGAGTATCGAACAGCAGGCCAATCATTATGAAGACTGTAGGGTAGAATTTCATTTAGAAAATTCTGCCAGGAATTATCCATATAATGCCACCCACTTCTGAAGGATACTGGAAATATATCCTCCTCCAATAAAAATTGACCTAGTGTAGTATAAAAATCTTCTTTAGTTTCCAAGAAAGATTTCGCTTGATTCCACCAATATCTACCGTCATTATCATAATCGGTCCATACAAATGTGTGATAATGAATTGACAGCTCATCTCCCCATTGTTCTATTTTATCACCATAATATTTTTTCATCAAATGAATTGTCATAGTATTGCTGAGTGGTATGTTATTGTTTGTAGCATAGCGAAATATATTGCCTCCCATCATCCACCAAGTCATTTTAAGCTTATTACCATAAGAATCTACTATTTGATTTCGAAATGATTCACTCATAACAATAGCAGTATTAGAATTCATGCTTGTGAACAAATCTAATTTATAATTGCAGTTATACTTTGAAACGTCCATTCCATCCCAGATTCCAGTGTCGGAGCCAAGTACAAAATATACTTTTCCCTGAGGAAATACATAAAATGTGGCAATTAATAGAGAAAAAAAGGTTTGCAGCAGGCAATAAAATAATTTCATTAATGCACTCAAATTTAAACTGTACTTCTAATAAAACAATTCTTGAAGAAAAAGTAAAGTGAATTTACTGTTGAGAGTAAGATAAAGAATTTAATTGATAAGATTCGTAGGGAACTCGGATTAGTGAAATACAATTTTATTCGAGTCAATTAAACATTGAATTTGTTTAGCTTGACCATACCTAAAGGTGTACCAAGGTAAAGGTTAGTAATCATCATCAAGTACTGGCACATTAAAAAATAATTGGTTGGAAATTTGAGGGAGTACGGGATCCATTGCGTCCCCCAGCTTGTCCAGAATGGCCAACTAGTAATTATCAATTTCAAAGTCGATTAGAGACCACCCTCGTCATTTAATCAGAAAAATTTCTTTTGGAAATTTTTAGAAAAGTATAATAGGCGAGCTTGATAATAATTCCAAAGCATTTAAAGTTTATATGAATCTGTTGAAGAGCCGAGTGGGGTGTACTCGAATACTTGAAAAGTTGTTTAATGAGATACCGGTGAAGACATATTATACACAACGATATGGAGAGGAAGTGAGATCGATATAACGGATTGTTATAAGAAATAAAAAGGGAGCAAGGCTCCCTCAAATTTACTTTATTATAATCATCTTCTTTGTATCTATAAAATCTTCAGCTTTCAACTGATAGAAATAAATTCCACTTGGTAAATCACTTGCATTGAAATCTATTGAATGATAGCCAGCTTCCTTTTCTTCGTTCAAAAGCGTTGCTACTTCATTTCCAAGCACATCAAATACTTTCAAAGTTTGCCAACCGCTTATTGGTGACTGCCAACTTAATTTTGTAGTTGGGTTGAGTGGGTTGGGGTAGTTTTGTGATAGCATAAATTCCATCTGGACGGAATTGTTCTGTTTTTCATTTATCTCAGTAACTTCATTAAACTTATTAATTAAGACATTCTCAATAAAGGTCTTTGCCTGATCAATGTTCATATAATACAGTGGGAAACTAAGCACAACCGATTTATGGTCTGTTCCTATATACTCAATACCCACTGGTTTTCTTTTTAATCTTCCCTGATTGGTAGTTGTATCAAAATAAGTTTCGAACTTATAAATTGCTGCTCCTTGAGGGTTTGGAAAAATGGTCTCTATTCCCTTTAAATGATAATCATCAGATATTGATGTTTTTAATGAATCAACATCAATATGGTTGTAAATGCTGCTAAACGGAACTGCTCCAATAAATCTAGAATTAAAAACATTTAATGAACTATCGATCTTCAAATAATCATAAATAAACATTCCAATACGGTACTTTGCAGCAACAGAACTATTATTCTGCAATGCTTTACTTGGCCGATATCCAGAATAAATAAAATTTCCGCCATAACTTAAGTAGTCTTTAATAGCCAGCTGAGCAGATTGTGCAGCTAAAAAATTACTATTATCATCTGACTGCCAAATAACAGTAGAATATGCGCCAAGATCAGACAAAGTAATTGGACCTTCAGTTAAAATATCATAATCGGTTTTACTAAAACTGCCTAATATTTGATGATAGAATTCATCTACCTGCTGATCAGTAGGATTTAATAAAGAACCGTCTCCATCATTAGTTTCATCAACTAAGAGAATTCCTCTGTTTAATGAAATAATCCTAGATTTTATAGTGTCAGAACTTTTGCTTTCATTTGACTGATTATCGATGGCTTTAATAAAAAAATAATAGAATTGACCGGTTACTACGGAATTATCAGAATAAAAAGTATCGACAAGTGTTGAAGTATTTAATTTCAAATAGCTCCCGTGAAAAGATTCCGAACGGTAAACATTATAACCTGCCAAATCTAATTCCTTGTTTTTATTCCAGCTTAAACTAATCTGCTGTGGTTTTGGTTTTACAACAAAGTTAGACGGTACTAAAGGAATTGAATGGGTAATTGGGAAAAATCTGCTCATACTGTCGCAATGTCTGAGATGCACTTGCTATCATTCGTGAATCATCACTCTCCAATGCTCTGACAAGCATTTCCTCAATTGATTTTAATTCCTTCTTTTTGAATTTCATTTTATGCTGCTTTTGAAAGCGTGAAATATCATACTGTGCATGGAGAATATTTATTGAGAACACCAGAAACATTGCGAGAAATAAAAGATTACGAAGCATGTTTTCCTCTTAATGATTATTCAATATTTTTAAATTGATTTTCAAATAAATATTACACCCATTTCTTGGCAAGATTTTCTAGTCCAGCTTTTTGAAGATCTTGAGGTGTCATCGCTGGTAAGAATTCAACCTTTGCATCAAATAGCAAGAACCATGGTTCTGCTATTTTTGGCATCTCAGATGGATCAGACATATTAACAATTAAGAATCCTCCTCGCTTCCCATCCTTAGCTGTAAAATAAGCCGCCTCTGGCTTTGTTTCCTCTAGTATTTTCCCCATCTTTTTTTCAATTGTTCCATCATAAATGGCCTCATTGAACTTTTCTACTGGTAAAGAAACATGAACAACGAACCGCATAGTGACCTCCTTTATTATTTATGTTATTTATTAATTTTAGATCGAGAACAATGAACTGAAAATTGATAATATGACGAAGTCAAGCATCAATTGTTTGGTATTGATAGACACAATTTCCTAAACAGTGTTGTGTATCACACTCTATCTTAATAATTGGTGATCGATAAATTCGGAATCAAGCGTACAATCATGACGAATTAGGTAGGATAAAATCTTTTAACGGTTCACCAATAATTGCAAGATCAAGTGTTTTTTTTGAGGTAAAATTATAGAGGATAGAAGAATATAGAATAAAAAAAGAAATTCTTTTTTCATTGTTGTCGAAACCTATTTTTCCAAAAATTTGTGTCGACTGCGAACTATTTCAAGTTTAACTTCTTTTATTTCAATCAACTATTAATTTTTGTCGAGAAATACTTAAATGAACGAAAATACTACTCGCAAAAGTTATAATGTTTGATTCTTTATGAGATAGGGCTTAAAATTACAATTTTATTGATGGCACATTCTTTTCCAAACCCACTATGAAAAAAACTATAAGGAGGACTAATATGGGACAGCAACAACTTCTTTTAATCGTGCTCGGTGTTATCGTAGTTGGTATCGCAGTAGTTGTCGGGATTAACTTGTTCAATGCTAATGCAGTATCTTCAAACAGAGACGGTGTGGTTTCTGATTTGAATAATCTGGGTGCAATGG
>CAZHNF010000054.1:0-8235 GCA_964533625.1 uncultured Saprospiraceae bacterium
AGTTCATAGTTCATAGTTCATAGTTCATAGTTCATAGTTCATAGTTCATAGTTCATAGTTCACACTCGTTGCCCGTTGCACAGTATGATTCCCAAATCTTCTTCGTATCTTATCCATCGCGAGATCCAGTTGAATTTGATCGGTAGTGTCTTCGAAGAGATTGTAGGATTGTTTTCCATAGACGAGATGGCTGAGGCGGATGCCGATGAGGCGGACCATCATGCGTTTTTGGTATAATTTGTTGAAGAGATCTTTGGCGTGTTGGATGATAAGAGAATCCAGTGAAGTATATGCGATGCGTGTCTGCATGGTATATGTATTGAAGTCGGAGTAGCGGATTTTTACGGTGATGCAGCCGGTGAGTTTGTGTTCGCTGCGGAGCTGAAAGCCAAGTTTTTCGCACATGCCGATGAGGATGTGGCGCAGGGCGGTGACGTCGATGGTATCGCGTTGAAAAGTTTGTTCGGTGGATATGGATTTATTTTCTGAATAGGGGATAACGGGAGTGTTGTCAATGCCGTTGGCTTTTTTCCAGATGAGGCTACCATTTTCGCCGAGGACCTGTTCGAGAAGCTCGCGAGGCATTTCCTGGAGGGTGTGAATGCGGAGAATGCCCATGCTGCGGAGCAGTTGATAGGTTTTGTCGCCGACCATGGGAATTTTCTTAATAGAAAGGGGAGCGAGAAAAGGCTTTTCGGTTCCGTGGAGAATTTGTTTTTGTCCGTTAGGTTTAGCTTCGCCGGTGCCGACTTTGGAAACGGTTTTATTGGAAGACAGGGCAAAAGAAATGGGGAGGTTGGTCTCCTTGATGATCCTGCTGCGCAATTCGGTAGCCATCTTGTAGCAGCCGAAGTAGCGATCCATACCGCTGAGGTCTATGTAAAATTCGTCGATGGAAGTTTTTTCGTATAGTGGAACATCCTCGCGGATGATATCGGTGACGACATTGGAATATTTGCTGTATTGTTCGTGATCACCACGAACGATGATGGCTTCCGGGCAGAGTTGACGTGCCATCTTCATCGGCATGGCAGAATGTATACCGTAACTGCGCGCTTCGTAGCTGCAGGAGGCGACGACACCGCGATCGCTGGTTCCGCCGACCAGTACAGGTCTACCCATTAACTTTGGATTGATCAGCCGCTCTACGGAGACGAAGAACGTGTCGAGGTCGATATGTACGATGTGTCTGTCCATGATCAAGAGTCGAGAGTCAAGAGTCGAGAGTCAAGGGTTTGGATACCTAAAAATGGCTCGCCCTTATTTGCCCTTAATTCTTTAATATTTACTCTTTACTGTTTATTTTTTGCTACGACAAAGATTGTACAAATATTTAGTATTAGTGTGCACAAAAATTTAGTAAGACAAAATTGAGCTTTAAAAAAGCACTTATAGTGACAGGGCGTTAAATTTGATTGAAATAAATGGCTGATTATATATGAAATCAATATATCTAAATTTATTTTATATCATTCTAATGATAAGTTGTACAAAAGGCGATGACACTAAAGTTAAAGAGGACTGTGTTGTACATGAAGATATTACTTCAACATAGGAAAAATTCTATATTTATTACCTAGGCTTGCAAGAGAATGGTATGAAGCTGTTTAAAATATCAGATGGTTGTATAATAATTTCTAAAGTAACTTCATTAACTCAGTGTGAATTCATCAAACCGAATCCACTTGAATAGATCTAAGTTTTATTATAAATGCAGAATGCGAATAACTAAGTTAGTATACAATTTTGGCAACCAAATCTAAACATGACTAATCCCTTCTAAATACAGCTAAAACCAATTGCATCTTTGTATTGCCAAATTGTCTAATTTACACATTGTAACAATATAAATTTACGCTTTTTCAAATCGGCCTATATCACCGGCTTAGATCGCAATAATGTTTGGTTACAATAGGTAATTAAATTATTAAGCTTAATTAGAATTAATTTAGTATTATCTTAATTATCCTATTATTTTGAGCAGAAAATAATTCAAGAAAATATATTCCCTTCGTTGGAGTGTTATTAATCTTTATACCAACAACATGATTTCCGGAATTAAACTCTTTCTTGTGGAAAAAATATTCGATAATTTGGCCATCTTGATTAATCAATCTTGCTGATAAAGTTTGACTTTTCAATAACTCAAATTGAAGAGTAAAATCTTTTTCAACGGGGTTTGGATAGGCGATAATTGTTTGTAATGAGTTTTCGTTGTCTATAACGCCTACATTAACTTCTTTGTTTAACCGGCCTACTAATACTTTATCATAAGTGTCTACTTCTCCGTATCCGGTAAAAATTATTCGGCCTTCATTATCAATTTTTAAATCCCGAATTTCATCTGATGAATTCTTACCATCAAGAGTTAGAAATCCTTTTGTTGCAAAACTTGAATCTAAATCTCCATTTGATTTCAATCTTAAAAGCATCCCATCGGGCCTTCCAGTGGTGCCTATTCTACCTCCGAGCATAATTTTTTGATTTGACAGAATTTGCATGGCATAGCAATTTGTAAAGGATTTTGTTCTGATTATAGAAATCCCGTTTTTAGCAAAAGAACTATCCAAGTTTCCATTTTTTTTCATTTTGGCGATAAAAATTTGATCAGTTCCGGCAATGCTTGTTGATCCTCCAATTAATAGATTGTTATTATTGTCTTCCATGATTTTATATCCAATATCCGTAGACTTGTTTAAATCAAATTGAGCAACTCCTGCAATGCCAAATTGAGGATCCAATACTCCTTGAGCATTTAATTTTATTATCGTTAAATCATAGTCTCCTGATAAGTTTGCTCCTTTGTAATGTTTTAGTAAAGTATAAATATCATTATTTGAATCTACAAACATGTCAGAAATTCCATCTACAATTTGGGATCCCAAGGATAAGTAAAACGTTCCTAAAGAATTAAAAGTATTGTCTAAGCTTCCATCTGAATTAAGTCGAACAAGCAAGTGATCTGAATAAAAACCATCACCAGATCTGCCACCAATGAGAATCTTTCCATCTGATTGAAATTTAATGACCGAAGGAAAATCTTCTTTGCCTTTATAATCGATTTGCGTTATTCCATCGGAACTAAAATTTTTATCTAGTGTACCATTTGGTAATAGTCTAATTACTCCAAAGTCTCCTCTCGGAGTCTTGCTGCTTCCAATAATAACTAAATTGCCATTTCTATCGAATTCCATATCTAAAATATTGGATAATTTGGAATTTGAATAAATGCCGTAATTTGCGAAACTAGAATCAATTTTTCCGTCTTTTTTTAATTTCAATAAAAGCATTTGATCGTCAAAATTGATATAATATTTACCGCCTAAAAATAGAGAACCAGCTATGTCTAATTCAACGCAATTAGAAGAAGCATCATCAGAACTAATTTCGTAAAAATTATAACCTATCTTATGGAAAGTAGAATCAAGATTTAAATTTTGAGCATTCAAAACAATTAGATTTACAATTAATAATAAAGTCAATTTCAGTAAAAATTTCATCTTTGTTTAATTTTACTACAAAAATAGAGTAAGACACCGAAATCGTGCAGAAATTTAATAAAATTTTAAGCAGATCGGCTGAACAGTATTTTAGAGCTACATTCCCTAAATGATTTGCCCATAAAAAAGCCGTTTATACTTAATTATCAAGAAATTAATATTAAAAAATTGGGTAATGTGTTGTAAGCAATTCATATATTGAAGTGAAAATCATGCGGAAAAGTGTAAGCAAAAATAAGAGAATAAAATACACTAGGCTTTGGGAATTGAATAAGTAAAGATTCTATTGCATGTTAACCAATGATCTACTATTGACTTAATGTTATTCATTATCAAATTTGACATTAACTAACTTATAAATTTGATCATTTGCAAATTAACTCATTTGCAAATTAACTCATTACCTTACAATCGTTACATTGGATTGGGTCAATAAAAGAGTTAGCGGAAAGTTTATGCTTGCAGTAAAGAAAAAACCTCTTTGGCTAGGAGGACCTTGGTATAATCCAGATGAATTGAGATTCTTCAATGGGGAGTTTCATTGTAGGATAAAGTGAGATGGGATTAGAAAAAAGGATTTAGTAATTCTATTATCAGTAATAACCAAGACTTGATCTGACAGTCGGCGATGAAAAAGAATTTGTCCTTTATTCTTTAATTTTTAATATTTAATATTTATTTTTTGATACGACAAAGGTGGTATAAATATTTAGTATTTGTGTGCACAAAAATTTAGTAAGTCTAAATTTCTTTATAAAAGCAACTGGAAACCAGCGTTAGTCGAATGAAGTTTGGACTTGGTAGGAACACTCTTGCTTTCTTATTCCATGCTGTTTACATTTGTTCTGTATTAAACATTAATTGATTTGATATTATTAGGCCCTCTAAAAAAATAACAAAGAATCGGCCACCTAATAATTGAATAAATAAATTTCACACCCTAAGCGGAAATTGGATGATGCATCAACCTGAATGTATTTTTTATTTTATCACTAAAAAAGTATTTTTATGAGACAACTAATCTATTTATTTGCAATTATCTTATTAACAACTTTTAGAATTCATGCTCAAGATGATGAAGGAGATGATTCTATACCTATTGAATACCCTGATTTTAATAGTGGAAGCGCTGAAGTTAATTTGGAAGTTAATGCTGTTGTTCGATTCCAGAATTCCTGTGATGTGTATTTAAGATGGACGAATAAAGATTTTGCCGTTTTGAATACTGTTTATTACCGACCAATTGGTGAAGCGATCTGGAGTGAATTGCAGACTCTAGAGAATAATATTTTATTAAGAAATCTTCCTCTAGATGCCCACTATGAATGGAAGGTAGAATCCAATGCATTAGGTGAAATAAAATACTCAGATATAGCTGCTTTTTCAACTGAGATAGTAGACGATAACATTGTAGTTTCAAAAGAACTTTACAATAGCTTGATTGATTGGACCCGTGAAGATCAGAGCCAAACCACATTGCACGATTATTTAAATAGAAATACCAATCTTTCTATTTATGAAAAAGTATCTTTTTATCAATCGTATGAATTTGGAGGAAAGCCTTTTAGAAGGGTAGAGAGTTCTGATGGTAATTATGATGACGTGGGAAATTGGGTTATACCTGGGACAGATGATTTTACTGGAGATTGTAATTGTAAAGTTGTTACAAATGGCACATTAACTGTATCGCCAATAAATCGATTTGATGAGGATAAGGGAATTATTTTTCCGAAGAAAGAAAACTTTAAGAAAACTGTTTCAGGTGCAACAACTTATTTCGATTATATTAGTAGAGGTGCTTCGAAGTTTGCAGCCCTTAAACAATATGAAAGAGATGGTAGTTCTGAATATCAACATTCAAATTTAAATAAAACTGATGGCACTAAAACTTCCCCACAATATTCTAAAATTAATTTTTTTCTATTGTGTGAAGACGATACTAAGGTGCCTTCCAATTGTGCTTGCTGCAGGACTTTAGATCTTCGATACAATTATTCAAGTAAAATTCAGTCGAGTAGTGATACGCGTTGGTGCCTCTGGAGTAAAGGCTCTTATGCAAAAGCTGAAGATGCAGCTATGGCGGTCGCATATTATAATTCGGACTTAGGCAAGTCTAAGGTCTTGGGAGCAGATCAATTCATGGTTTCAGCCACATGCAGTAAGAATTGGAGCCCAACGTTTTTTGTTAATATGGTAGATTTTGTATTGCCAATCGCAAAGACGCTGGCAGGTAAGGATGCTAAGTTGGAGGATCTTTTAAAAATTTCCGACCAGTTAGCGGAATCTCTAAAGAAATTGATTGTAACTCCAACGCATAAACGTGACGGTAAGTGTAATAAAACAGTTATAGAATCAAGAGATCTATTGGATGGTAGAGATAAAATAGAAATCTGTCCTAACAGCCCCGTAGAAATTGCCATATATAGCTTTCATCATGTGTTAGTTGGAGGTTATGGTTGTTGGCATCCAAAAGCAGCTGTTGCCAGTGATATGTATTTGGCAGGAGTTGTTGAAAGCAGAAATGTACCAGATAATCCTAATTGTTGCACAACAAAAAGAGGTGTTTATGTAGCTTCTTCATGCGGGAATTCTAATATCGGACCGGATAACATTAAGGAAGGTCACGATGTAGTCGCATTAGAAGCTCCACATTCAACGGAAGATCGATTGCGTGATGTAGCATTTTATATTAGCCAATTTGGGAAATGGGATAACATCAATTATGGCTTAAGCTCAAATTTACCATTATTAAATAAAGAATTTTTTGCTAAGTTAATAGGGCCTTCGTGTAGGCCAAATGGTACAGGTGGAACTAGCTCTCGATCCAAAGAATCACACAAAAGAGTTAAGCTAATTGGCAAATCAGAACAATATCTCTTAACACTTGACGGATTTAAAAATGTCAATATTAGTTTAAATATATTTAACTTATCCGGGGTTGAAGCAATAAGTGAAAAAAGTATTAAAATTAGTTCAGATTCTCAAACAATTGCGCTTGAAAATTTAAATTTACCAACAGGGATTTACATAGTCTCGGTTAGATCAGGAAATTTTGAATTTCATGATAAACTATTGATTAATTAAATTAATTGTTATTTGCCTGAGTGCCTTGTGCTCAGGCAAATATTTTAAAAATTATTCTTATGAAATTATATATCTTAATTATCGGAATTCTTATTATAAGCTCATGTTGCAAAAAGAGCAACGACCCCATTTGTTTCAATTGCCTGGATTCAGATGGCAAGGAATGTATTGAAGATGGAGTTTGTAAATGTAAGAACGGATATTTTGCTTTAGAAGAATCTAAATGCCAAAAATATTCAAGTAACTACTATTATGGTATTGTTGAAGGGAATTCTTGTGTGGACACCCTAGTAATGGAAGAAATTTCAGAGGATATATTTAGTTCAGAGAATATTGTATTATATGTTCCAAACCCTGATCCAATTCGATATGGTAGAGGAATAGAAGCAATTGATTATATTAATTACGGAAACGGGACATATTATGCCAAAACATTTGATGTATTTTGTGGCTCGGATGTAGAGCGAGAAATTACACCTAATGTAGATGGTGAAGCTGCCATTCTTAAATGGGAAAAGGTGGACAAAGACCATATTTTTATGCGCATGTATTTCTTTCATAAACCATATTCCAATAATAATATAATAATTACAGATAGTGCGAAGGTGATATTACAGCATAGTGTATTCTATTAATTAGTAGTGATGTTTTCTTTCTTGATAACCCAAAAAAAAGCACTTGATTCACGTTCGTATGAAATATCGGTACCTTGGTATGAATGCTCTTGATTCGACAAAAAGCTGTATGTATTTTTGAGCAATTAAACTATTGAAATGTATTGGTTGATGGTAATTCATTTCGAAAGTTCAGTTTCTTAGAAATAGAGCAGAATCTTAAATGACTTCTTAAGGAATTAATAAATAACACAATGGATAATTCATTTTTGATACAAATGAAAACAAAAAATAGAAACACCTTAAATTTTTTAACATATGAGAAACTTAGTATTTTTATTATGGCTTTTGAGTATGTTAGTTATTCAATCTTGTGACAAAGACTCGGATAATAATATTTCAAATCAAAATCATAAAAAAGTTATACCTAAGGAATTGGCATTAAAACTGGCCGAGCGAATTTCATTTGATTTTTTGAAATCAAATAGTTCGCAAGGACAAAGTATTGTTCCGGATATTATTCCGAACCGGGAAGTGGAAGATCAGATTGTCGTACCGGATAAAAATGGCGACCCAGCACTTTACATATTCAATTATGCTCAACGTGCCGGATTTGTAGTAATTTCAGCCGATGAAAGACATGAACCGGTTTGTGCTGTAATTGAATCTGGACGATTTGAAGAAGATGTAGTTCCGTCAAGTTTTATAAGTTGGTTTGAAGTTACAATAGAAAATATTGAAATGCTGAGGGAAGGACTAATAGATAATACAGCACAAGCAAGAACTTCATGGTTAGAGCTATTGGACAAAACTAATTTGATTTCTTACGTCAACAGAATGGACCCGAAACCATTTGATGATGAAATAAATGAATTAATTGCAGATGATGATTGCTGTCCCGACTGTCCGAATTATCCTGAATGCCTGGATTGGCCATGGCCTGGCTGTGGTGCAGAGGTGAATTGTGATATCAGAGTAGATCCTTGTGAACCCTATCAGCAAAAAGTAGTTGGTCCTTTATTAAGCACACAATGGGG
>CAZHNF010000055.1:0-7725 GCA_964533625.1 uncultured Saprospiraceae bacterium
CTAATCATCCACATGCCATCCGTAAAACTTTTGTAAGGAGCTTGCCATGGGCCGGTGGAAATCATAGGTGGCATCCAGCTTTTAGCCATTTCGGCTTTTCTGTGTATTGCAAGAATTTGTTCGTCATACATTTTTAGCATTGGATTATCTCGTTCAATTCTATTTAATACAGAATCAAGAGAGATCACTTGCGCAGATGTTGTAAGAGAAAATAAACAAGTGACAATCCCCATTACTATCAGAGACAATGGGTAAATTACAACTCGTCGAGGTTTAACATTCCTTCGCCATTTTCTTATTGCCAATTGCTTATTGTATTTATAGCTCTTCATTTGTTCCTGGTAGGATTATTTTTCCAATATTTTTCAATTCTCTTTCCTTTGCCATTTCATAAATCACGGGCGTGACAAGTAATACATATATGGTGGAACTGATAACCCCGCCAATTAATGGGATAGTAATTGGTAACATAACATCACTACCTGTTCCAGTTGCCCATAAAATTGGAATCAAACCAAAGAGTGAAACTGAAACGGTCATCAATTTGGGACGCAAGCGCTGTATTGCTCCATCTTTAATATATTTCCGCAGATCTTCTTTTGAAATAGTTGCTGCTGAATTGCCTTTTGCTGCCACTAATTTCTCCATGTATTCATTTAGATATATAGTCATTAGCATTGCAGTTTCAATAGCAACCCCGAATAAAGCAATGAATCCTACAGCAACAGCCACGGATAGATTCACTCCATAAAAATAAACCATATAAACGCCACCTATCAAAGCAAATGGAACAGTGATCATGGTGAGCAATGCTTCCTTAAATGATTTGTATGTGAAATACAGTACCATAAAAATGATTAGGAGAACTATTGGCATTATTAATGACAAGGTCTTCTTCGCACGAATCTGGTTTTCCCACTGACCACTCCATTCAAGGTTATAACCTTTGGGAAGCCTGGAAAACAATTTGTCCAATTTATCCTGCGCTTCTTTGACTGTGCTTCCCAGATCTCGGTCACGCACATTGAACAAAACCGTTCCACGCAACATGGCATTTTCTGAATTAATCATGGGTGGCCCCTCTGAAATATTAACTTCAGCTACGGTGGAAAGGGGTACTGATCCGTATTCGTTAGTTTTTATAGGTATCCCTTTTATGGCATCCAGACTATTTCTGTAATCCTGTGCAAATCGAGCATTTATCGTAAAGCGCTCTCTTCCTTCAATTGTTGTGGTCAGATTCATACCGCCAAGAGCAGTTTCAACGTACATATTGACATCATCTACATTCAAACCATATTTACCGATTTCATTTTTTTTGATTTTAATATCAATATACCTTCCACCAGTGATGGGTTCGACGTATAGATCTTTAATCCCATTGATACCCTGTAATTCATTTTTCATTGCCGTAGCAAGTGAATAAATTGAATCCAGATTTTGTCCGTATATTTTTAAACCAACATCTGTACGGATACCTGTTGATAGCATATTAATACGGTTGATTATGGGTTGAGTGAACCCATTAACGACACCTGGAATCTGGAGTTTTGCATTCAATTCGTTAATGATTTCATCCTTAGTTATACCAATTCTCCATTCAGACTTTGGTTTAAGTAAAATGATGGTCTCAATCATGCTGATAGGAGAGTTATCAGTTGCCGTGTTGGCCCTTCCTGCTTTTCCTAAAACGTTTTTGACCTCAGGAACAGAATGAATTATTTTATCCTGTACTTGTAAAATCCGTTTGACTTCAGAGTTTGAAACATCGGGGAGCGTTACCGGCATAAAGAGTATTGATCCTTCATCTAAAGGGGGCATAAATTCAGAACCCATGCGAAACATCATCGTAACACCAATGATCAGTGCAACTAAATTTATCACAAGAACCGTTTTGCGCCATTGTAAACACCAGGATAGGATGGGCGAGTATATTTTTTCAAGGGTACGGGTAACAGGATTGGCACTTTCAGGTTTTAATCTTCCTTTTAGAAAAAGCGATATAAGTACAGGAGTTAATGAAATGGCAAGAAAAGCATCTATAATAAGAATGAACGTTTTGGTCCACGCAAGAGGGTGAAAGAGTTTTCCTTCTATGCCGGTTAATAGAAAAACAGGAAGAAAAGATGTAATAACAACAATAGTTGAATAAAAAACTCCAGGACCAACTTGCTTAGAAGATTTTTCTATAAGTTTTATATACTCCTTATTGTTCATTTATATATTCAAATTTATTACTATTGCGTTAAATAGAATGCAGGAGTTTCTATTATTTAATTTATAGAGAATTAGGATTCACACCATTAATTTATTCTTTAAAAAGTTTAATTAACCTAGATGATTCATTTTGCATTATTTTCACTAAATATATACCAGAAGGCCAATTGGTACATTGGATTGTGAATTCGAAATCGTATCCTGATATATATTTTTTCTTTAGCATGGATTCTCCAAGCATATTATAAATATGCAACTCAATCGGTTTGTATAAGATCTGGTTACTTTTTATTTGGAAAAATGAAGTGGCAGGGTTAGGTAAAAGATTAACAGCTATATCAGATTGATGTTTTTCAAATGAATTTGTCGTTAAAGGATTTATAATGAACTGTCCCATCATACCACCGTCTTCATGACTTAATATATGACAATGATACATGAAGGGTATTTTAGGATCAGAAAAATCATTGTATTTTGTAATCAGACGAACCGAGCCATTCATTGGTGGAATCATCACCACATCTTTTAACCCTTGCATATTTGATGGTGGTGAAGCGCCATTTATAGTTAATATATAAAAGGGATTGCCATGTATGTGAAATGGATGGGCCATCATGGTTTGATTAGTAATAGTCCATATTTCAACATCATCTTGATTAACGGTGAAGTTGATCACATCTTCGTCAAACTTGGTTGAATTAATAAAAAAATTGGTCGTACTCATCATGGGTTGGGCTGTCAATCGAATGGTTCTTGTTGTGGCCCCTTGTTCCGGAATGAAATTATTGGTCGTTAAATATTGAGGAATACTCTTCACTGCATTAGGTGTTGCAAGCGTAACCGTAATCTTTAAAAGATCAAAAGTTTTATTATCCAATGGACCCAGCTGCATACCCATCATGGAAGGACCTCCCATAAACCCTTGTGGAAGTTCATTGCCGAATTGCTGAATGTAAAATGCTTTGCCTTCCTGGCCAGAAAAATCAACCAAAATTTCAGCCCGCTCACCATTACCTAAGTTTAATTTCGTCATTGGAACCGGAGCATTAAGTAATCCTCCATCTGAAGTAATTTGATAAAAAGTACGATTATCATTAAAGCCAAATCGAAATACTCTGTGACTGGATGCATTTAACAATCTTAATCGAACAATTTGTGCCGGACAATTTACCATTGGATTAATAGTTCCATTTACCATGGTGATATTATCCAATTCATCATTTAATACAATTTGTTTTGTAGATAAATCCATTGTTTGAAACTGAAAGATGAGTGGAATATCATCTATGCCATAAGCGCGTGGCAGTTTCAAGTTGGCTTCATCTTTATCTCTGACAATTATTAATCCTGCGGCTCCTTTCACTACTTGTTTTAGTGTCTTACCATGCAAATGCGGATGATACCAGTATGTAGAAGCATTATCCAGCACTTCAAAAGAGGGAGTCCAGGTTTGACCTGATAAAATCGGATTGTGTGGACTGCCATCATTCCCGGGAATAACATGCAACCCATGCCAATGCGTTGTAGTAGTATCTGACAATTTGTTTTCCACTTCTAATTTAATCATTTGTCCCTTATTCAAAATCAAAGTGGGGCCTAGATAAGATCCATTATATCCAATGGTTGATGTATTTATGCCTTTATAAAATTGTTTTACACCTTCTTTGATAGTAAGATGAATCAAATTACCAGATAAAGTATCAGGTATGGGAATTAAATTCTGAGCCTCGCATTTATGTGTTTGGTTTAAAATGAAGATCAGAACTAAAATTAAATATTTTGCAAAATTCATACTTCGTTTTTAAAATGGACTTTTGTATTCGGGATTATTCAAATACGTCGGATCGCTTAACGTATTCAAAAAAGAAATGAGGTCTCTTTTATCTTGATTGGATAGATTTAATCCATTTAAATTATGAAATAGAAGATCACTTGTTGTGCTAGACATTTTAACATTTGAATTGTAATGATCTATGACTTCCTCCAACGTTTTAAATCTACTGTCATGCATATATGGGGCGGTCAAAGCTATGTTGCGCAAAGAAGGTACTTTGAATTTGGCTTTATCCTTATCGTTTTTTGTCACATTAAATCTGCCTAAATCTACAAAGTTTGACTCTGCATCCAAACCATTGTTAAGAAATTCATTATTTGTAAAATTATAGCCGCCGTGACAATGAAAACACTCAGCACCTTTAATATTATTCACGGGATCTGGTTCACTAAAAAACAATTCCTTGCCTCGCAATTCTTCTGGAGTATAAGTAACTTCTCCTTTAAGAAATTTGTCGTATTTGGAATCATGACTTACTATTGTCATCATGAATTGTTCCAGGGCAAGGCTAATTTTTAAAGAGTTTACAGAATCATTTCCAAAAGCGCGAATAAATTGATCTGTAAATTTTTTATCAGATTGTAATTTAGAAACAACATTTGGCAATGTTTCATTCATTTCCAGTGCATCCTGGATAGGTTTTAGAGCCTGATCTCTCAATAGAGGTGCCCGTCCATCCCAGAAAAATCCATTTGTATGGTACACCAAATTAAAAATAGGCATAGCATTTCTTTTTCCTTCCTTTTTTTCTACCCCAATACTGAATGCTCTAATATCAGAGAATGCATCCTTTTGCAAGTGGCAATCGGCACAAGATTGGGTAAGATCTTTAGATAGTTTTTTTTCGTAAAACAACATTCTACCCAAACTTACTTTTGCTACTGTAAGCATATTATCGGTGGGAATAGCCGGATCTGGAAGATCTCCATTCAATTTGAGAATATAAGGTGTAGGATTATAAACAGCTTTTTCTTCATCTTTACTGCAAGTTATTGTGATAATTAAAAAAGTAACTATGACTAATGTAAGTTTAATTTTCATTATAGTCTAAAATTTAAATTGTTAATAAATTGAGTATCAGTTAAGGATTTTAAAAAATTTACAAGATCATTTTTTTCTTGTTCTGTGATCGTAAATCCTGATATTAATATGCTCTTGTTTGGATTAGCTTTTCCACCGGATGCATAATGTTCAATGATTTCTTCCATTGTTTTAATACTTCCATCATGCATATAAGGAAAAGTAATCTCAACATTTCTGAGCGATGGAACTTTGAATAAGGAACGATCTTCTTCTTTATTGGTAAGTCGCATTCTTCCTAAATCAGGATCATCTTTGTGTAGACCGTTATTTATAAATGCATAATTGGTAAAGTTGAAACCAAAATGACACTGATTGCATTTTAATTCAGGACTATTGAATAATTTTAAACCATTTTTAGCTGAGGACGAAAGTGCACTTGAGTCGCCTTGAATAAATTCGTCATAGGGAGCTTTTCCGCTAAGTAGGGCTCTTTCAAAAGTTGCAATAGCGCGTGTGATTACGAAAGGATCAGGCATTCGATTATACGCTTTAAAACTCATTTCCCTATAAAAAGTCTGACGATTTAATTTGTCTGCAATTAAAAGAATATTATCATCAAATTCATTATGTTCCTGAATTGGTACACCTACTTGCATTTCGAGTGTAGGTACACCACCTTCTCGTAATAAATACGGCTGATAAACCACATTACCAAGTGAAGGTGCATTGCGGATACCTAATCTTGCCATAATACCTTCACTAGTTGTTTTTCTATCTGTAAATGCAAACTCTGGTCTATGACAAGTAGAACATGAAATGGTCGAGTCACTGGATAAAATCGGATCATAAAATAATTTTCGCCCCAATAAAAATCGAATATCATTAAATTCATTATCAATTGGAAAAATGGGATCAGGAAACCCAGCTGGAATTTTAAAATACGAACCTATTTTGGTTTCTTCTTTTTGACATGAAATTATCGTTGCAAAAAATAAAAATAATATCCAGTGAATATTAAAATTCTTCTCCATCCGGTCAAATATTATCTTTTAGAAACTTTGCCAGTTGATATTGTTTGATTCCCATTCGTAAATGAATAAAAATAATTTCCGACATTCAGTTGATTTTCAAGAGTAATGGTTCCTTCTTTTTCTTGTAATTTGGATTGTTGAATAGTGTTTCCATTTACATCATAAAGTTTAAAAGTCATATTTATATTGGAAGGAAAAGAGTATTTAACTTGAATGTCACTTGAAGTATATATTACTTCCGATAAATTATTATTAAATACTTCTTTAGTAGATACTGGAGCAGCAGGACTAAAAACTATTTGTGATGCATTTGCTACCAGAACAGCAGCGCTTCCGGTTTCCCCATGATTTGTTGCACCTCCTGCAATCACAATTTCTTCAAGCAACTTATTATATTCTGCAACCATATTGATGTAAATCTTTCCATTTTCTAAAGTGCCACTAACAGGATAAGATTTAATTTTATAGTTTGAATCCCCCAAGCCTTCAATATTAACAGCATCTAAGAATGAACCATTGGTTCTTGCAGCATTCGCTGATAGAGAAATGAAACGATAACCGGCGGTCCATCCCCAATGCATGGTTGGATTTTTTGGAGCCAATGGATGATTTATTGGGAATGAAGCTGGATCTAAATGATTTGAAGCAGCGTCCACCCCACATGCAAATTCTATTTTCTCAATAGTATTTATATTGTTCAAGTTACCTAAGGAGAATTGATTTGAAGATTGCTTAGAAGGATCTACGAAAAGATAGACAGAAGCCAGAGATAGTTCCTGTCCACCGTCATGTGTGATCTTAAGTCCTGATAAATAAAACTGTAAACGGGTCACTTTATATTTAGTACCCTTTGGAGATGTTGCTTCCTGATTTAATGCAAATGCTTTGCCATCAAGACGGTGATCTATACGAAAAATAACCTCGGACTGTGCTTGAGACGCTTGTCCCAGTGCGAGAAAAATGATAAAGTGGAAAAGTTTTTTCATGATATTTATTTTTATTAATGATTTACTTGTAAAATTGATTTATAGCTACATTATTAAATTTTCAAATTTGTTTGTACTAAGACAAATTGAAAAGAATGTATTAAACTTCAATCCAAGCAGATGGTGGATTGATTTAATGAAAATTTAAAAAGAAATGTTTAACACCGATAGGTTCTGATCATCTTGTATATTTCTAAGATGATTTTAGGAGAGCTATAGTTTTGAAATGATATTCCTGAATTGAATAAAATCTTATTAACAAAATAAAAAAATGGTACAATGGGCAATGATTTTTCAAAAACTACTTGTTTCCAAAAAGAAATACCAATTTGTTTAATCCCAAGTGTGTTTCCTTTAATAAAGAGAGTACGATCTTGACAACAAGGTTTTCTACTAAATTCAGCAAATGGGTTTTTATTAGGATTGCTACTATTATTATTTTTAGTAGAATGACAATTTGACTTTTTAGCAGAACAACATGATTTTGGTTTTAAAAAAAAACTTGTTGTTACACCTTTCTTATTACAAATATGTTCAAAAACTGTGATTCCAGAAGATGAAATCAATATGTTAATAATAATGATTATATGTAATAATTTGAGTACCAATATTTTAATATAAGTAATCGTTATTG
>CAZHNF010000056.1:0-1876 GCA_964533625.1 uncultured Saprospiraceae bacterium
GGAAGAAAAATTATTTAATGGTGAGGACATGGAGGTAATTGTGCTTCAACCAGAAGAAGAGGACATATCAGACGAAGAAGTTGACTTCTGGTATTCAGAGGGGACTAAAATAAAGATAGATAGCCAAAGGTTCATTGAACAACTAAAGAGATTGGGTTACAGAAAATATTTTTTGGGCAAGGAATATATTTTTATCTACTTGGATAGTAATATTGTGGATGAAGTAGAAGCGGTTCACATGAAAGACCACATAAGAGACTACATGAAAAATAATGATAGGGAATATGACGAAGGAATTACTGCCGATAGGATAATGGGAAAAGTAATAAATCAGGCACCTACATTATTCAGCCGAGGGAATCTTGAATTTCTCGATAAACTAGAGAACCGATTTAAGAGAGATACTAGGACAGAATCGTTTATTTATTTCCAGAACTGCTTTGTTAAGGTAACTAAATATGGCAGCACCGTACACAAATATGAGGAGCTTGATGGACTCATTTGGAAGAAACAGTTAATCAGAAAAAATTTTTATTCAAATGAGAAGGAAAGTGATTTTAGAAAGTTTATCTTAAGAATATGCAGAGATGACGAAAAGAGATTCAACTCATTCAGAAGTGTAATTGGATATTTATTGCATGGTTACAAAGATCCCGCAAATGCTAAAGCTATAATTTTTATGGATGAAAAAATCGATGACGGATCAAATGGAGGATGCGGGAAGAGTCTCTTGGGAAATGCAATATCGCAGGTTAGAAAATCACTAAGATTGGGCGGAAAGAATTTCAAGTTCGAAAGATTTTCATTTCAGTCCTATGAACCGGGAACTAATATAATCGAATTTAATGATCTGAGTAAGGGATTTCAATTTGAAATGCTTTTCACAGCTATTACAGATAATATAGCAATTGAAAAGAAAAATAAGGATGAGCTGATAGTTCAGTTTGAATATTCACCCAAAATATTATTGTCAACAAATCATACAATAAAAGGAGTTGATGAATCGACACTTAGGCGGCAATTTGTGCTTGAATTTTCAGATTATTTCAATATCAGGTATACACCGGAAGATGAGTTTAAGAAAAGGTTTTTTGATGATTGGGATGAAGAGGAGTGGAATAGCTTCTATACTTTTATGATAGAATGTTTGCAATATTATCTTTGTTATGGATTAGTAGATTATGAACGCGTTAATCTTGATACCAAGAAACTGATTGAAAGTACTTCAGAAGAATTTGTTGAATTTATGGAGGAAATCGAACTTGAGCAAACATATAATAAAAAAGAACAACATCAGAAATTCATTGATGTATATCCAGACTACAAGAAACTGCATCAAAAAACGTTTACCGGATATATTAAGACTTATGCAAAGCTAAAAGGATTGAAATATGAACCTAAGAAATCTGGGACCGAAAGGAGTTTTATACTATGTAATAGTAGAGTTGGACGAATGGACGAACAGAAATCAGAAGCAGATGGGGGGGGGGGAGATATTTTAGGAAAAGATACCCACCCCCTAAAAAGGGGGAAAGGGTTCGTCCAGGCGTCCAAGATTTTTTTTTGGAAATTATGGTTTTTGAAAAAATTTTGTATTATTTATGTGGGACGAAAATTCCCGCCTTAAATATTAATTATCCATAAATAACTTCATTGGGTGAAACATGCAAATAATTCTACTTCTAATTATTACTGCTTGCCTATCTAATCAAATAAGTGCAACTGATCTTTTTTGGATTGGTGAAAGTGGCAATTGGAGCGATGGTACTCACTGGGCGTTAACAAGTGGCGGTAATTCTTGTAATTGTATACCGACACAGAATGACAACGTTTACTTTAATGCCAATTCTTTCAGTGGTGGTGGAATAGTGACTAT
>CAZHNF010000056.1:1976-7575 GCA_964533625.1 uncultured Saprospiraceae bacterium
AATTTGGGAAATAATACTGTAACTATTAATGGTACTTTTATTTGCAATGGAACTTGTGGTATGCCAGCAACTTTATCAGGAGGTATATTAAGCAAAGCAAGCGGTAGCGTTACCATTAATTATGTTCGATTGCAAAATGTTACTGCCACAGGGGGTGCTAATTTTACTGCAAATAATGTAAGTGATTTAGGAAATAATAATGGTTGGAATCTTATATCACCACCTTCGCAAAATCTTTACTGGATTGGAAATAGCGGAAACTGGAATGATACTAATCATTGGTCATTGAGTAGTGGAGGTACGAGCAGCGGCTGCATTCCTTCTCCGTATGACAACGTTTACTTTAATGCCAATTCTTTCAGTGGTGGTGGAATAGTGACTATTGACCAGGAAGCTTACTGCAAAACCATTGATTGGACTGGGGCAGTCAGTTCTGCAACACTTGCGGGGAATCAAAAACTAAACATTTATGGAGCACTTGTCTTAAGTTCTACAATGAATATTACCCATACAGGAGGAATTTATTTCAAATCAAGTACTACAGGGAATGTAATACAAACTTTCGGGAAAACAATAACGTCAAATTTTTATTTTGATGGGCTTGGAGAATGGGTTTTACAGGATAATTTAACATTTTCATCTTCTTATCCTTATGGCGGAATTTATCTAAACACAGGATCGCTTAATACAAATAATGTAATAATTAATGCATATTTCTTTAGCAGCAGTGGGAGTGGTATACGGTTATTAAACTTAGGTTCTTCTACAATTAGTGTTAGTAAAACATCATATTCACCTTATGCATGGGATGTTTCTGGTTCCAATATAGCTGTTAATCCAGGTACTTCTACAATCATTCTTACAGGCTCATCTGGGGATGTGGTTTTTGATGGTGGAAGTCTTAATTATTACAATGTTACTTTTAATAATGCTAACGCCAATGGTATACTTTATGGGAGTGGAACAACTTTTAACAATGTTACATTTGCAGGTAAAGCCAATATATATAACGGCAATAAAATATTTAACAATTTAACACTTGGGACAAGCAAGAGTACAAATTTGGGAAATAATACTGTAACTATTAATGGTACTTTTATTTGCAATGGAACTTCAGGAAATTTAGCTTCTATTAATAACGGAAATATTTCAAAATCAGCTGGTACAGTTTGCATAAATTATGTGAACCTTACTAGTGTGAAGGCAACAGGCGGTGCAACATTTTATGCTGGTAACAGCCAGAATCTTGGTAATAACACAGGATGGATTTTTCAAACTTGTTCGTCAAATAATACAAATATAGTTTATCCTAAACTAATACTTAGCACTTCATCAATAAATACTGGTGAGAGTATTACAATTATTGGAAATGATTTTACTGCCGCAGGACAGGTAAGTTTAGGATTTGCTGGACCAAGTGGAGTTAATATTCCAACAGTTCAACTTACCGCAAATAATTTAGGAAAATTTAGTTATGTTCTTGAGACTACTGGATTCCCAGGGGGAACATATTATACGGTAGGGCACGATGTAACTTCAAATCAATTTTCCCCATATCGCTCTTTTGAAATTATTGAAGTAGATACAACAACAAAGTTTAAGTTAATTGCACCCTTAGGAGAATTTGTAAGTTATTTAGGAGATCCAATTCGATTTGAATGGAAAGATCAATTAGTTCCAAATGGTATCGCAAATATAATCGGTGCACAAAGAGAATATAATTATAAAATTGGGCTTTCTTCTAATAACGGTTCAACTTGGCAACTGATTGACAGCTCAAAAGGATATGGTACGATTGGCAGCTTTAAAATGCTCTATTTTAATTTAACGGGATTAGATATTGGAAGTAATTACAAATTAAAAGTAATTGATTCATTTGAACAGAATAGGTTTATAATTTCTTCAAGATTTTCTGTAATTCAAAGGTTACAAAATGATTTAGAAGTTAGTTACGAGTGGGATTATTCTTATCCTAATGACCGAAATGGTAAGCCGATTGGATTGGCTGCTGATGGAGTATCAAGAATTTATCTAAAAATTAATTCTAATCAACCAACAAACTTGAATCAAGTTAAACTAACCTTATATGATGGTAGAAATAATGTAACAAGAACATTAGGAAAATTAAAAAATGCTACTATTATAAATAGCTGGAGTGATGAAGCAAATGATGCATCAAATATTACAGTTACAAATACTTCACCACAAGATGGCAGCTTTTGGTTTTGGTATGTATCACCAGATGATTTTGTTGGAGCAGATAGTTATGATTCATTGCGATCAGAAAGAAATATCTTTTTTATTATTGATGCATTTTACCAAGGCGGGGCACAAAGCAAAGATACGGTTATGATTAAAATTATCCGACCACCTTTAATTTTAGTCCACGGTTTAGGAGGAAGTGCTGATACTTGGAAGAATTTTAGTTATTTAGATCAAGGATGGGGACTACCATTTCCATTTGTAACCTCATCTCTCTTTAAATTAGTAAAGCCGGTCAATCTTATACCTAACGATTATTTCGAGGGAAATGCACCTTTATTACTTGTCGGTATTATTAGACTGATAAAGGAGATGCGATCATTAGGATATGCTTCTAATCAGGTATCCTATGTTTGTCATAGTATGGGCGGTAATATCATTAGGACAGCTATTCAAAAATTTAATAGCAGTTATTTTATCAATACAAATTATTCAAAAGGTTATGTGAACAGATCCATATTCTTGGATACACCCCATTATGGTTCACCCTGGGCTGATATTTTATCCAACGAAATGTTGAATTATTTAAATAGCCAAACTGAATTTAGAATTTATCTATTTTCTCTTTATATGATCTTTCAAAACAGAGGTGGATTCTTTCCAGCCAATCTATGGGAACCTTACGATTTTAATATTTTAGGAATTCCCAAATTTAGATCAACCGGTGCGTTATTAAACCTAAGAGTTAATGGTGGATATACACTTCAACCTACTAATGTGAAATATCATTTAATCGCTGGAGATATTAATCCCGGAATGCAAGCAATTGGGGATCCTATCCCACCCTATATTACTCAACCTATTCAATATAATAAAACGCTGCTTAATTTAATTGACTTTAATTTAAACTTAGCATACATAATTGCACCATTGCCCTTAAAAGCTATATTACGGCCAATTAAAGAATTGGCTGATCAAGCTACAAGATGCGTAAATTTTTTAGATGCAATGTTTAAAGAAACCACAGTACAATATTTTATCAATGAAAGTGATTTAGTAGTTTCACTTCAAAGCCAGCTTTCAGGATTATTAAGGAATTCATCAAATGTAACTGTGTTTGATGGTATTGGGCATAATGATTTGATTCTCAAGGGAGTCTTAGACGATAGAGATGTTGGGAGTAGAGTATTAAAACTATTAAATAGTAACAGCCAATCAAATTTGTTTGGAACACAAATTTCAGGAAGTACAAGCTATTCACATGAAAGTAAATTAGATAAGCTAACAGCAAAAAACATTACTTTCAAAGAAAATTCGAGTGAATTAACAATACTGAGGCCAATTGAAAATTCTACACAATATGTTGACAGTACAATGAAAATAACTTTGATTCTTAGCGATACTTTGGGACTTGATTATGTTTGGGTAATGTTTCAGGATCAAACTTTTTTTATAAATGAAAAAGTGAATCAGATAGATCTTGCTTTGCAGGTTACGTGCTCACAAATTGGTTCACAGCGTATATCAATTAGTGCTTATTATGACTATTTAGACAGCTCAAAGTTAGTAAGTACAGGGATAGATGTTAATGTTGAGCAAAGTTCTAATCTAATTTCTTTTCAAGCTAACCCAATTTTATTGGAACTAAATATTGGAGAAAGAAAATCACCTTACTTTGATGCTTATTATGAAAATGGGATTACACATTTACCAATTAATTATCCAGGTTTGAGTATTAACATTCAGAATCCCACAATTGTTACAATAGATAGTACAGGTACTTCTTTTATCGGTAAATCAACAGGAGAAACATCAGCTATATTTACCTATAACGGATTTATTGATACAGTCTATTTTGTGACTACGAGCGATACTGTAACGACAGATATTAAAATTGGGAATGAGTCCATTATTACTAAATCCTTTGAATTATCACAAAACTTTCCCAATCCATTTAACCCAACTACTAAAATAAATTATTCACTTCTACGTGCTTCAAAAGTTACAATTAAAGTTTTTAATATTTTGGGAGAGGAAGTAAAAACAGTCATAAATGAATATCAGAATGCAGGAAGGTATACTGTTAATGTTGATTTGGGATCTTTTGCTAGTGGTGTTTATATCTACCAAATGAGAGCTGATGAATTTACTTCTGCCAAAAAATTCATTTTGCTGAAATAAATATTAAGCCCGGTTTTCCCGGGCTTTTTATTATAGCAGGTTTACTGCATAAGACAAACTGACTTGGGTTAAGTGACTATAAACTTGAGTAGTTTTAATATCCTCATGGCCTAACAATTCCTTCACAACATAAAGGGAGACCCCGCGTTGAACTAAGATAGAGGCAAAAGAATGGCGTAAAGTGTGGAAGTGGATATCATCACTTAAATTTGCTTTGCGAATAATTTTTTTGAACTGCTTGCTGATAAAATCTTCGTTGTACTTAATACCATTTGGATTTTGAAAAATGTAACCTTCCTTTGAAGAACTATTTAATGAAATAAGTTTACGATTTATAATTTGCTGAACGTGATCATTCATTGGAATGATTCTTTCTTTTTTTGATTTAGTGGAATAACCGTTTGAATTTTTAGTAGTGATAATTTTTTGAGAGAAGTCGATCCAGTTCCACTTCATGTTTAGAATTTCTCCCAGACGCATACCGGTATAGAAAGCAATTGTGAAAATATCTTTAAGATCAATTCTTTCCGTGACTGATAATATTTTTTGAAACTCATCTTGAGTAATAAACTGCGGATGAGACTTTGGAACTTTTGGTGCTTTTACTTTTTTAAATGGATTGCTTGGAATATAACCCCAACTTTCAGCTTTACTGAATGAAGCTTTGAGAGTACGATAATACAGACTTGCAGCACTGTTAGAGCGGGAAAAGGTGGTGGTGATGAAATGATCAATGTGCCTTATAGTTATTTGATTAAGAGGTAAGTTGCCAACATCATCAATGAAAAATTTGAAAGCTGGCTCAATTGAACGCAAACAATAACTTTGAGAATGAGATTGTTTCATCATTGAAAGATATTCTTCTTTGAATTGTGATAAAGTGATTTGTTGCGGAATTATTTTAACTACGGTTGGCGGTTGAAATGATGCAAGGAATTTGTAAGCTGCAGGGAGAAGGGAAGTCTTTGTTGAGATGGTTTTACGTTTGCCATCCACTTCATAAACTAATTGATAAAATGGTGACCGCTGTACTTTGGTTAGAAACATGATGAGTTCTCCTTTCCAGTAAAGGAGGGTAAGTACTGACTGAGTACTGACTCAGTACCAACTGAATCAGCGGGATTGGAAAAATAAAAAAGCCCTAATACGGCTTGTATTAAGGCAATTTGAGTACACCCGTAGGGATTCGAACCCCAAACCTTCTGATCCGTAGTCA
>CAZHNF010000057.1:0-166 GCA_964533625.1 uncultured Saprospiraceae bacterium
TTTGTGGTTATGGATTATATAATTTCTATAAATTATGTTTGTTTGAGATTTTTTTTCAATTCATGTATTGAAAAAGTTGATTTTGAAGATATGATTTAATATTAATTCGCCATTTAAAATTCAATTATATTTTGTATTCACTAAAATAAAATTTTATTATGAATCT
>CAZHNF010000057.1:266-7162 GCA_964533625.1 uncultured Saprospiraceae bacterium
ACAATCTACAATCTACAATCTACAATCTACAATCTACAATCTACAATCTACAATCTACAATCCACAATTCACAAACAAAAAGACTTAATATTTACTAAGTTTATTAGAAAAATTGTTGAGCCTAAATTAGGTTCAATACAACTATCAATTGTTCCAATTATCTTCTTTACTTTAGGATTAAACCCATTTCTCAATTCTGATATAACACCTGTAAATAAGTTTATAAATACAAAACAGGAAATCAATATGTTTCCTTCGTTATCATGTACTCGGCATGATGTTGATCCATGTGCCTATATATCTAATGGTGCGTTTGCTTACGCTTTAGTCGCAGAATTGAATTCACTGGTAAATGGCTGTCCACCACCGCAAGAATGCGGACCGAATCAATGTTGCATTAGTTCCACCAATATTGGGGGGTTCTATACTACTTATACTTTAAGTGGTTTAAATCCTTGGATATATTGTTCTAGTAGGACTGATTGTGATCCCTATGATTGTGGCGATCTTGGAACAATGTGTAATTATGCAGATGAGGATCTCCAGGATTTTATGCTGACCACAGCAAGAAGCTATGCAATTGCTCATAAGCCTGGATGTGCAACATATATTAGAAACATGTATTTTTATATTTACAGCCATGGGAGTGAGTGCACAATTGAAGATTGCTTTAACTACGAAATATATTTTCATGTTGAGTATTATTCTTGTAACTGTGAATAAAAAGCATTGAATTATGAACAAATTAATTATTTTCATCTTTTGTCAATTATGCTTAACAATCATAAGTTCACAGAACCAATGGAAGTCGACTTTGACTGAGCCTTATTATGAAGTAGATGACATTGCAATACTCGGTAACAACCGATATTATCTGAGTCTAAGTAAAACGCATGAAATCTTTGAATCCCGGGATAGTGGAGCAAGTTGGAGAGTTCTGGGCCAGTTTGAAACTAAGTATTCCTATACTTCTTCCAAAAGCCTAGAAGTGGTTGACGATAAGCTGTTAGTAATTCATTATCCTCGCAACGGAACAACTTCATTATATAATCTTGAAGAAGAAGGAAATTTAATTAAGGAAAAGACCGGGAAGACTTTATTTAAACAAACTACCAAAATAGATAAAGAGGGAAATTTATTTCAAGTACTGACCGACTATGTATATTCAATCAATTCAAATTTTGAAGTGGATAGGAACAGTCCAATACTAACAGATTCTTATATAATAAGATCTTTTCTGTACACTTCAGAAAATAATTATGTCGTGCTTAGAAATTTTTCATCTAAGGATACTTTCAGGATAGTTAAATTTAATTCAAAGACAGGAGAATACAAACTGCATTCCATGTTTTTTGATGGTATCGTGCCAGAAAATATCGTTGTATCTGAGAATGGATCAGTGGTCTATTACTCCCGGTCTAATAAGCTTTTATACGCAGCCTTTGATAAGCCTTTTTCTTACAAAGCGGTGCCAGTAGTGGCCGGCAGATCAAGTCTGATTACCATCCAGTTGACAGAGTCAGGAGAAGTGTTTATTGTTACTGATTCCGACATATACATGACGAATGAAATTCAAATGGATAAGTGGGCCAAATGCTATCAGATGAGCCAGGATCTCCCACTTCAAGAAGAGGATGACGTAAGCAATTATTATTGTTTTAAAGACTCCATGTCCGCTATTATTTCCTATGGAACCATATGTGGTGCATCTAGGGTGTATTGTTTTTCTCCCAAATTTAAGCAATGGAAAGATGTTAAATTGGACATTAATCTTGAAAACATTATTGATCTAAAGGCTGACAAGGAAGGCAGACTATATGGATTCCGGCCTTGTGATTCCTGGCTAAAGACCCGGTATCTAGTAAGTGAAGATCAGGGTAAGACCTGGAAGTATCTAAAAGTCTACGGCTTTGACGTACATGGACTTGCCATCAACTATGAAGGCAATGCCGTAGCAATCATACTGAATAAGGAAGTTTTTATTCGCAATGCTTCCACTAATGCCTGGGATAATATTCTGACAAGCAACGTTATCAAACCCAATGTAGAAGTTTATCACTGCTACTCACTTGGTAAATATCTTATATTGGATGGATTGGTTGGAGGAGCTTTTCCGCAGACGCAAAACTGCTTTTATTCTGAGGACGCCGGCAGAAGCTGGCAGACTACTACCACACCGGTAACTTTGATAGATAAATTCTTTCCAAGTATGGAGACTTTAGTAGATCAGGATGGTAATTGGTTGATTTATAATTCACCAGCTAATTACGGTTGGCCGATTGGGCTTATGATTTCCTACGATAAAGGCTTGACCTGGAAAAAAGATACAAGGTTCAGTCAATTTAAAGAAATAAATGAAGTCATCAAGTTGGATGATGGTCGCTTCTTGGTGTCTGGATCTACTAATGAATACAATATTTTTATTGTAGATGATACAGGTAATCCAAAAATATTAAGCCCGGATTTGTATAAGAAAGATTGCTCGTTGAAATCATATCCAGGGGGTTCAATTATTGGATTTGAATCTTTATCTGGATTAGATCAACCTGTTATATTATTTATAAGAAAAGACAGTTCATATAAATATCAATTTAGTTATTCCGGGCTTGGGCATAGCCCATATGATTCTTGGTTGATCAAATCAGCTGTAGTTGGCAAAAACAATCAGATTTTTTTAAGTCTGGCAATGGATGGCATATATACCAATACTACAGATATATTCAGCAATATTAATAATCCAAAATTAAAAAGCGGTCTGACATTAATGAATAATTTATCAACGGATGTGTTAGTCTTAAAGGAAAATGAAGGCAAGTCAGTAATGTATTCAGAATATTCCATCATCAATAGTCTAGGAGGAATTGTGTCAAAAGGAAAAATATCATCTGATGGCGTCATTTCAATAAGCAATTTGAGTACGGGTGTTTACTACCTCATCATTCTTGACAATCATCAAAATTCGGTTGGCTTTAAATTTGTAAAGATATAAATGGCGTTATCTGAGCTTCTTTGGATTATTTAATTTTTACTTCTGGAAGTTGGAGTGCCTGGAGAATATTTATTTGATCCGTAGAATGATCAAACCATTACTGTTGCAATGCAAAAATCCATTACGGATTCATCGAGAGAAGAAAGAATAAGTCTTGGAAATATTCACAATTTAAAATTCAATTGGGATTTTTCTGCCAAGTTGATGGGTGAAAGGATATTTGGAAAATAATTGATTTTTTAATAGTCCAATTTAATTAGTTAATAAATTGATTAAAAATATTTTTTATTCATCATTATTATTCTCATTTTTACCCAATAAATTTAAGAATAGTAAAATGAAAAATTATAAAACCTGGCTTCGAGTATCGACTATATTCCAATTTATTACGGGACTAATTCACAGTATATCATTGTTTAGGTCCCCAGCTCCAAAGAATGAAACGGAAAAGCAACTTTTTGACTTATTGAGTAATTATCAATTTGACTTTGGTGCTGGAATGCACAGATCAATGGATAAGGTGATTTTGGCATTAAGTGCCTGTTTTACTCTAGTTTATCTGTTAGGTGGAATGATCAACTGGTTTTTAATTAGAGCTGAGGCAGATAGTTCTTTGATAAGAGGAATAGTAAATATTAATCTTATAATTTTTGGATTGAGCTTTGCCATTATGGTAAAATTTACTTTTCTTCCACCCATCATTCTTACCGGATTAGTTTTTGTATTTTTAATTATTACCAGACTTACAATTAAAAGCAAAAATGAAATTGGGTGAGAAATCTGGAAATCAAATAAATTTATAAATAAGGATTCTAACGATTAAAAGCATTCATTTTTATTTTGTCAAAATTCTCTTTACGAGTTTTAGTTTTATTTTCTTGAGAATCGGAGTGATATCTGTGAAGACAGAAAAACATTTTTAGACTTGGGAAGCCAGGTAAAATCAGTATTTGCACCAATGTCTATAAAGGAATTGAGCTTATAGTAATATTGTAGATTGTAATTCATTCCTAAGTCATAATAACTCTGATGTAAGAATACCAGGAACAAAATTGGTTTACTTGTTCCCCCAAAAATTGAACCAATATATTCAGGAACAAATGTATTTATAACTTTGGTAATGTCAATTCGGTTAAAGTTAATGCCAAAACCTGATTCTAGTGAATGTTTTGAATTCTTAAATATTCTTCTGGAAAGTTCTAAACCATAACGAGCATGAAAAAACTTATCTGGCTTTGTTTTAAATACCGCTAATCCACTTTCCCAATACCCTGTAATATATAAAGATTGTAATGGATTTTGGTACCGATAGTCTGAAATACCATAGTATTCAGTGTATATTTCTTTTCTTTTGGAGAGCAGACCTTCACTGTAGTAATTATTTAGAGATAAATTAAAGCCTAGTCTCCATTTCTTATTTAAAGGGTAACTTATTTGAACTGAGTTGGCAATACCAAGGGATGGATTATCATTTTTAAATGACAAGCCTGAATGTGCGGAAAAATTTAACTGAGCAAAAAGTGTTTCACAACTTATAAGAATATACAATACAATAAAGAAATTTTTCATAATTAAAATTTATATCCTGTGGTTAAGCCTAGATTCCAGAGATTAGTATTAAGGTCTATCCAAACGCAATGAATAAAGTTTAGGCCCAATGTTAATTTATTTTTAAAGGTGTGAGTATAATTAATTCCTAGAGAGTAACCATAACCCAGTGCTCTTCTCATGCCCGGTGAATAGTAATAGGAGATTTTATCTTTATAATTAAAATCCTTCTCGGTAATCCAATAAATTTCGACTGCGCTGAATTCTTCAAATGAATTAAAGCATAAGGATCCACAAGCTATAATCCCTATTTCGTTTCTCACTTTGCGCAATGGATAATAGATAAATCCGGTATTTAAATAAGCATAGGTTCTTTTTACTAAAGTGGGTTGAAGTTTAAAAATTCCTGAATTACGTTCATAATTAGCATATCTACTGGAATCAATGGTTATTGGATAGGTAGAATTTAATACATTGAATAGTTCATTATATTCGGCTGGAGTACCGGATTGATTAAGAAAGGTGTAATTTAAGGAACTAAACCAATCCAGCGAATGGAATAATCGATATCCAAAGTTTACTCCAATATTAGGACCCCAGGCTCTAAGTGACTGCGTATTTACAGCTATACCTGCATTTATTTTTAAGAATCTCTTTTCATTTTGACTAAAGACAGTACAACACTTTAGTAGAATAACAATTACTGTAAGAGAATAAATTCGCATAATAAATGTTATATGTGATAAGTATGAAGAATCAGAGTTTGGTCCATCTCCTCAAATAGAGATATATCATCTAGCATAATTATGAGCATGATGAAATAGAATAGAACCTGTATTGTAAAGATATCCTGGTTTATCGGCCTGATCACAGTAATGAACAATGTCCCCCCCTAATAATATAATATTATCACAATCACTGGAACTAAAAGGCAAAGTGAATCCAAATCCAAGCTTTAAATTTATCTCTTTCCCAATTATCTTTATTTTTAGGTCTCCTCCAGCTGATAGACTTACTGTTGGATTTTTAGGACCATTGCCACTTCCCAGTTCAGACCAGGTATAATAAAGCCTTAGCATTTCATTTTTATTCCAATCTTCCCATATTCTAATGTTAGTGGTGTAAGTCTTTCCATCCTTTAAATATTTCCATCTAATTGGGGCTAATAAGATATTTCGAGCAGGTGTGTAAGTCCCATTAACTTTTTCCCACGAAGTGGTTACTAAGAAATCGGAACGATTTTCCCAAATCCAGCAATCATAACTATCTTTAACATCATTATTGACTAATTTTAAATCAAAAAACATTTCATCTGCAATGACCGGGTCTCTCTGACAAGTCCCATCCGGATCAATTTCACCGGTTGTAGATGGATTATCGGTGCAAAGTACCTTGTATTGATTGACTAAATCCCTTATTCTAATCACCAATCTTTGATCACCTGTATTCTCCAATTCAGCAATGAGATCTTGAATGTAATTCAATAATTCATCACAGGGCAAATCACCCGTATAGACTTTTATAAAATTATTAAAATCAGTACCGTCATCAAGCGTTAAAGAAAATCGGTCTAAGGAAACATATTCTTCACTTGTTACTATAATTAGTGTAGCTTGTGTTGGTTGTGAAGCGCCATCCAGAAATTGAAGAGATCCGGAATGGTTAAAACAATATGCACTAAAAATACCAGAAGAAATTTCAACCAGATTTTCCGTTTTTATTCCAACAACTGGGATAGTATTATTGGGGTCCCAGGAAATCAGATCAAAAGTTTCAACATCAGGATAATTAATCGCCATTAAAGGATCACGAAGTGCAATTTCTTCAAAAAAGTCAGCGCCAAATGATTGTTGCAATTGAAGATCTGAAAAGGAGCTTAAGAAATCTTTTAATTTAGTATTATTAAAAATATAGTCATTTCTTCTTAAGGAGTATATTAATTCATCATCATTCATATCCAAATTAGTTAGTAAGTCTTTCAGATAAATTCTAAATGAGAGATTCGTTAATGCCTTGGCGAAGATTCTACCAAATTCTATTCTTGCTAATTCGGTATTCCAATTATTCCTTAGGTTAGTCTCTTGAGATTTGTAATCACATATTTGTGTTTTCTCACAACTTGTGATAATTATTAAAATGAATAATAAAAAATAAAATTTAATGGTTTTCATAATATTATTTTAAAGGTGTTAAAAATAAATGAGTAGGAAAAAAAGAAAATAGTAATGCTATGTAAAAGCTGATGGATATTCTTTCATATTTTTCTTTATTATTTTAAACGTAAATATGGATTTTTTAGATAATTAATCACTGACTATTCATACCAAACTACCAATTGGTCAAACTATCGTAGTTTTTA
>CAZHNF010000058.1:0-7031 GCA_964533625.1 uncultured Saprospiraceae bacterium
AATATCTCTTCGCATTTAAGATAATGAAACTAAACGGTTGCAAATATATGTGCAATTATTTAGTTGCACAACTTTTTTAGAAAATAAATTTCTAATGCTAAAATTTTGGCTGTTAGGTGGGCTTGGTCTTTTAGTTTTGTCCGTTAGTGGTTTTCGCTTAGTGGGATGTTAACCTTGCTGGTAATGATTTTGGCATACAAGCAGTCACGCCAATCGGAGGAAACCAGAGATAAGGAATTAGATTTTACTTTAAAAGCCAAAAGTGAAAGATTAAGCTTCTAGCGGGACTGAGTGCATACCATTTTATTGGCGGCATAGTTTATGTGGGTGTAAGAATATTACTCGACTAGGTTTACGTAAGTTATTAGCTGTATTTTTTATACAATTTATCAATAATTATTTTTGGATCTTGATAATCTTGCATGAGTTCGTATTCGAATGCTTTGGAATCGTCGGTTATCAATGCTTCTTTTTCACCAACGACAATGGATTGATAGCCTACCTTTAAAATTCTTCCTTCTCCAGCGGCTTTTAAATTCAGTTTTGTATCGACACAATCGGGAGTTAGGCAAACATTATATCCTTTTCCTTGTGCTTTTACACTTGGATATAATATTCCCTCAAAACCGGACTTAATGATCATTTCAGTATATAAAGCTGAAATGATATAATCATAGTCAAATCGAATATTGGGATTAGAAAATATATTTCCAAAGAATTGGTTTGTCAATTTTGTTTTAATTGCCAGTTCTTTACTATTGTGCATAAATTTATCTAATTCATCATTCATGAATTTGGTAAATGAATCAGATGTATCATTTTCTATTACAGGTAAGACAACATAAAGTTTAATATCTTTTTTTACCTCCCATCTACTAAATGTTATCTTCTCATTTGATTTAAATAAATTATTTCTGTAAGTTTTTGAGGCTTCGAAAGTTGAAGTCAATCTTGCATTGTTAATATCATCTTCACCTAATTCTCGTGGAAGAATGCTACCATAGAACATAGTCTTGGTAGGGGTACTTGATCTTTGAAAAGTTGTGTTGAATTCTTGGGGTTTATAGCTTAATTGACTTCTAGTTTTAAAAACTTCGAAATCATCTTCATTTGGTCGAGTACGAAAGATTGGAAAATCTTTTTGCAAAGTGTAACCGATTCCTGCTTGGGTTCCAATTTGACTAATATATCTACTAGCATCATTAACTGGATAGGAAGACAAGTCCAATTTTGAAAGTTTGTTTAATATGTTTAAGAAATCTTTCATTTCGTTTATGTTTTATTGAGTCACCGATAACGTTAAGCACTGGCGAAGGACGACCGTTAGGAAATCTTTCCGCTAGTGCATTGTTATACCCAGTTTTTATATCTGAAAACCATGAGCATTCGTTGTCTGATTGAAATTAATAACGACTAATGGAGCTCCTGCCAAATTCTCCTTAATGCTGATTTGACAATCAAAAGTCTTATCTGGTTTTATTGTTAAGTTTTGAAGGTCTAAAATTTGATTATATAAGGCGTAATTAATTTTGGCATTCCTTGTAAGGTCATCCGCATTATTTACTTCTCCTTTCGCAATGCCTGCCTGAACTCGATGTATCCATTCAAATATTTCAAACTTCAAATGTTTTTTGATTTCAATTTCAATAACTGGTACAGATTCATTTAATATGGCTAGTAAATCTGAATAATTAGCTTCTATGTCTGCGATATTAGCTTGGAGTAAATAATCTCTTTCTGTATGAAACCAAGTATCCTTATTTGTGATGCTTAAATAGTCAACTACAGATTGCGTATAATAATGTTCAATTTCTCCTTTTGGGAATATAAATGTATTACAAGATTTAAATCCGTTATGCAATTGGTTTATCCGTCCAAGTATTAAATTAAGGTTAGCAATATTTGGTGCGTCTAATAAAGACCTTACATCTGCTTCATGCTTATTGATGGCTAAAAGCGTTGCTACTCTTTTTGAATGTTCTTCATCGGCTGTTAAAGGGCGCAACTTATTTTGCAGTTCTACTAAACTCGGTAAAATTGTAACTTGTGAAAGAATCCTTGTTGCTATTCCACTTAATTGTGTTTCTAAATCTCCAATTACATTAGAAAGATTAAGCCCAATACCTTGTTGATGGACATAGTTTTGAGAACGTTCGTCTTCACAAACCACTCTCCTTAGCCTACCGCTAAACACAGCATCTAAATCTGCAATTATTCGACAATTTATTTTTAATGCTTTACAAAGCTTATAGAAAACTCCTAGTTCGTCTTTACCTCCAACATCTATAATACAAGAGCCAGATGCTCCTATATTTATATTAATCTTTTCAAATAAGATGGATATAATTTGTTGGTCTGTATAACCTTCAACGAAAACTGGATTTGGAGAAAAGAAGAATTGTTTGTGATGTGTATTAAATCTGGGCAGAAACTTTCTTAAAATAAATTGGTCGTCCGTATCTAAAACATTTACATAAGTAGGAACCTTATTTAAATGACAAACTAATATATTTTTTAAGTCGTCGAGTGTTTTTAGGTCAATGAAATATGGGGAATGGGTTATTATGAAAAATATTTTTTTACTAGGGTCTTGATGTGGGTTACCTGCAACTTTTCTAATTTCTTGTAAGAAAAATGATTGAAATTGCGGGTGAAGATGTAATTCAGGCTCGTCGAAAATGATACAGTTCTTTGTTGGGTCATAAAGAAAGGTTAGAAGCGTAATTAGCTCCTTTAAGCCGTGGCATTCGCTTGTGCTAAGATTATATTCGTCACCTGCATTTATATTTTGCATTTTAGGTTTTAAATATCCTCCTTCTTCTGCCAAACGAATTGTTTTATTAAAAATGTCTGACAAAAGCGCTTCAATCCTTAACCTAATATCTAATCGTTCCTTAAGTATTATAACCGCAGAAGAAGATAAACCTCCTTGTTCTGCATACGATTTATATTCATTAAAATTTGCAATGTCAAAACCTCTTTCTAATCCGCCACCTCCAAAACGATGAATATTTTGCTTTTCGAGCCCCACCAATCGTTCTGCATTCAAGTATCTTGAATTAAATCCGCCGTTAGAAAAGTTGTTTTTTATTTGCTCTGCTAATAATGATTTTCCTGTTCCATTTGGTCCTACCAGGAAATTAACAAAGCCCCATTCATTTTTTACAAAATGTTCATTACCCCACAAAAGAGGTATCGTAATGTCTACATTTTTAGTTAGCATACTGTTGGTTTAAAATTGGGCATAACTTATTTATGCACGCTACAAAATAGCGCTTATCAAGTAATTATGGCTTGATAAGCGCTATTTTTTTATTAAACTATGTTCTATCTTATCAGTAATGCTTTGCTGTTTTTCTTAAATTATAATTCATCCATTCCTTGGATTACTTTCTTTTAGAATCTGGTTTTCGCGGTCGTCCGTTTTTATCCGGAATGGCCTGATAGATATTCTCTCCCTCCGGATAATCAAACTTACCCTCCCAATTAATATCGATGTTCTGTGGCAGGCTGGTCAACTTAATGGTTTGATTATAGTCGCTTAGCCATTGATCAAACTTGCTTAATTCAGCTGCATTGAGCTGATTCCAGCTATGTCCGAAGCGGATCCTGCGAATGTTCGTATTGTCCCGTCCGCTCAACTCCAATATATGACTATAAGGCGATTGGTTATAATTGTATTCATGTATTAATCGGTATGGATTAATCACTCTTTCTCCATTGCTGTTGGTACTTTCCAAATCAAGCGAAGCCACTACAAACCCACCGCTGACATTGTTTGGCAATTTGTCTTTTGGAATAGATTTTGAATCAACCTTCCACTTAAATTCCGGAAACTTCAGCACCAAATCGCTGCCCACGGATATATCCGGATAAGTAAAATACACATCGCTATACTGCATAGCATTGTATGATGGTAATACGAATTCGGTATAAATCGTGACCTGTGTGCCTTGCGGTATCGGATTCTTTTTGAGATCCCAATCCACCGTCAAAAGTTTCTTGCTGGATGATTCCGTAATGACTGGAGCAACATTTTTAGTATCCCAGCTCAACCAGGTTCTGTAAGAGAGAATGCGAACGTCGGTACCTACTTTATAGTGAAGATCTGTAGCGCTCTGAAAGCGATTTTGCGTTATGGTATAACTACCCACAGCTCTCTGTGTCAAAGTAAAGTCCGAAGGATCGTCATCAGGGCACAGAGTAACAATATGTTTGATGTATGGGTGATTGGCACTGTAATTAAAATACCAACCATTACCCTCATTGGCTCCACCCGGATTGGGTGAAGTATAACTGTCATATACATATCTCTGCTCGTCGCCACCAGCATCTGTATCCGAGTCACTGACTACGACCATACCAGGATTCGAGGTTTGTGTGCTATTGTTTCCATTGTCACCCCAATCCGTAATAGCGTGTCCACCCGAACCGACCGTAGCGCCTGCCACCGGCCAGCTGATGCTTAATCCGTTCATACAACATCTTCGCAGTTCATTACCATAGAACATAGGTCCGTTCGGTTCTGCCCATGGATTCTTAGGACTCTTGTTACCATAGACGGTCACGAGCTGATAAGGATTGCTTGGCCAAATATTATTGGCAGAACCCAACCACCAACTGAGCGCCACATCAGTCCAGCCACCATTTACAATTCCAAAATTGGCAATCATATCGGCATAAATATCATCTGCTCTAGCCTGAAGGTTAGCACCAGTACCGTATCCCGCTGCTGCTAGCATATTGGAGGCGGTAGCCATGTAACAAGAGTTGTCCGTACCCACTCCACCGGGTTTATCTGCGTCTGCCGGCGGGTTTACCTTTCTGTAAAACGTACAGGAATCGGTTATCAGAAAAAATAGAAGAATCAAAACTGAAATTAAATGCCCTTTCAAAAATTCATTTTTTTTCATATTCAATATTTTAAATTATTAAAAAATTTATCCGCTTTTGAAAAACCTGTTTTTAATTCTGCCGACGTGGCATAAAGCACCGTGCAGCGCAGTTATTGAAATAATCAAAACTTATTTGAACCAAAGAATGCTTCCGTTACACCAGTCCTAAAGATCGACTTTCATCGGTCCTTTTTTCTTTGGAACAAAAATTTTTTTAAAAGCTTGAATGAATACGAACTATCGATTTATTAACCATCAATGGTTTCCCGGTCTGAGTCGTGGATTTCTAACTGGAGGTCTGATCACTACTCTATCTGAACGTTGTTTTACACTATCGTTTTTTAACACCCATTGATTGGCCTTTGAAATGGTTTCTTTTTTACTTTTTATCGGAAGACCCGAAGCTTCTAATTTGCTTAGCTCGTCTTTAATAAAACTTAGCTGAGCGGTATCAATATCTGAACGATCTATTATGGAATTTATTTTTTCTACTCTCTTGGCATCATCGAACCCGTCCTTGACCATTTGCATTTCCTTAAAGTCTGAATTCGGACTTTGATCAAAAAGACTTTCATCCACCTGAGCTGTCTTGGCCAGTAAAATATGGGTCTTTGCCAGGAGTAATTTATTTTTTGGTCTATTAATGCTAAACTTATCCGCCACCTTGTCCAAGGAGTCGAGCTTCTCGAAATTTTCCTGAGTTGGATTTTTAATGGTTTCATCGGTTTGCTTAGTAAGTTCTAAGATGAAATCTTTATACTTAATAGAACTTATGCTACTCCAACCAATCATGATGCAGGGAATTATAGAACTATACAGCAGTCTCAGGTAAGGCTTATTCTTTTTTATTAAAATCGTAACCCAGACGATGATTGCTGCAAGTAAGATAAGACCTGCGATCATAAGAACGACTTCAAACAGTTTCAGTCCGTCCAATAACTTTACAAGTAAATCTGTCATATAGTAAGTTTGGGATTTATAATAAAATTGATCGGTTTCAGGTCAATCCATATTTTTGATCAAACGCTTCCTGAACGCTTAAGGTTCAGACCGCTACATCTTCAATCTATTCTAGTCTGCAATAGAAATTTATCCATTCAAAGGAGACCTGGAATCATTCCACAAAGCTCCTTCTTATTCCGAATGAATTTATAGTTTATTCCAATACAATGGTCATAAATTCATCCAATCGATAGTACAATGAACTGTTTTGTTTTTTAGCTGATTAAGACTGGCAAATAAATTATTTCGACATAAGAATTAACCTGCTAATTTACAAAAACCATAATATTTAAGTATTTTTATTTTCTATTGATTTAACAATATGAAAATGGTTATCACTTCTATAAAGCATATTTACAGAAGTGAAATAGATTTATTTTAAAAAAGTCAGTAAGTGAAACCTTAGCCCTTGTTTGTTGAATCTTTGAGGGACATCGTTCTATTGAATATTAAATGCTCTGAACTTGAATTTCTGTCCAGACAAAAATATCCTTTTCGCATGAATTGATAACTGACGTCAAACTTTGCCTCTTTCATGCTCACTTCCAGCATTGCGTTGTCCATAACAATCAGGGAATGTGGATTCAAAATTTCATGAATATCCTCATGGGCAGCGGGGCATATATTGAAGTGGCAAAGATTTTAGCCATAATAAAACTGCCCTGGAGATTTTTCAAAATTCCAGGGCAGTTGAATACTGATGATTGTACCTTGTCCGTATTCTCAGTAGTAATCAAAACTCCTAATTAAAGATTTGTTTAGTATGTTATCATACACCATGAACATCTTTTTCAATTATGGATCAATTTATTACAGAAATTATTTTCGTTTCCTGGTAATCTCCAGCATTCATGGTTAGAAAATAAATGCCAGGGTTTAATCCATTTTTATTCCACAATAATTCATTGTCAAGTTCTTCCCTGTAGCCTTCCGTTACAGTGGCTAAATACCTGCCGTTGAGATCATTGACAGAGATCTTAACGTTGCGCTGCGATGCTAATGTGAATACTACAGTAAGCAAATCTGTCTCATCATTAGAAAACACACTGTCCAGTGAAGTTTTTTTAATATTTACATCGACCCAATTTTTAAACTTACAACAATTCCAGCATCCTTGTGTATTCCATCCGTTGG
>CAZHNF010000059.1:0-6594 GCA_964533625.1 uncultured Saprospiraceae bacterium
ATATTAAGTACAAATTTATACTTTTATTTGTACCTAAATTTGGGGAAGCTTTCATTTCCTTATATCTGTTGCGTTTTCAAGAATGTAGCTGCCGTCTTCCTGTCTTTTCACTTCAGTAAGTAAATAGGAGTGGCCTTTTAGGTTGAATGTCCTTTCAAGGAATTCCTTATTCAATGCATAAGATTCAGTTTCATCAATTGGCGGAAGTTGGTATCGGTCACCAAGAAAAATAATTTTGTTGTTTACGTTTGCCTTTTTGATGTAGGCAATTAAGTCATAGATTAAGCCTTTCTCTACTTGAAAGAGATTTTGTTCTTTATCAATATCTTTCGGAATCATTGAAGCTTCATCAATGATATATATTGTTGGGTTCGCATTGTGTCCTAATTTCAGTTTAAAGGTAATCTTCCCTGTTTCATTGTCCGCCTTTGGAGCATAAATCATTGAATGGATGGTAGATGTTGTGGTTTTAGCTTTTCTTCCAAGAATTCTGGCTGCCCGACCTGTTGGTGCTGATATTTTATAAGGCTTACCCAAATCATTTAAATAGCCGATTAAAGCAGCAGTGATTGAGGTTTTTCCTGTTCCTGCCGCACCACAAAGCACCATAAAATCATATTGGTTTTCTGGTGAAACAAAATCCTCCATTGCTTTAAGGACATCTGTTTGTTCAGCAGTGGGATGTGAAAAATGTAGGTAATTAAAAATATTCATAACATTTAATTAGGCATGTTTCTAACAATACCGTTGAGCTCCTTTAATTTGTTTTCAAACATTTTTAAAGTTTCGACTTGCAAATAATAGAAATCTTCTGCCTCACTAGGTTCATTTTTACTGCCAGTTAATATTTCAAGCATTCTAACTTTGCTTAATTGTCCTTGCCTTTGTGTGAAAGTATCCATTATGTGACCTTTGCCTAAGGAGTGTCTCATTATATCGACTATATCAATAAATTGATTATTTTGTTTAAAAGCTTTAGGCAATCGAGCTTTAGTTAAATCCGTACCGCTATGATTTTCTTTAGTTCTTTCAAATACAATTTTATACAATGAGCTTGCAAAGTCAGAGAATAATTCAATTGAATAGCATGGAGTCCTTAAATCTTTCATTAATGCAGAATCATCAACAACAGGTTCAAAGATATATTTGCCTTTTTTGTTATGGTGGGTCTGATTAATTGTCATAATTAGCTTTTCAATGTTATCTGTCAATCTATGGCATTCAGGTTGCTCACTTGCTTTGCTTTTAGATTCGCTATTTTGACTATTATTAATGAATTCCTTTAGATAATCACTTCTTATCTCGTAGCTTTTTCCATTTTGAAATACTATACCTTTATCTATTAATTCTAATAGATATTTTGATGATTTAAAGTTTCTTGGAATCCTTGAAATTTCATTTAATATCATTTTCTCTTCCGATTGTAAAGAATCATAGAGTTCTTGAAAATGAGGTTTTAATAAAATAAAGCTTAAGGGCTTTTGTGATGTCAATAAGTGACTGCCTAACACTTTACTATAAAATGGCACACCACCTGATGCTTTATATGCAATATCTCTGCTTTTGTCTAATGCTTCAGGAAAGGCATCTAATTTTGATAATTCAAACTTCCACATTTTGCAGAAAGAATTGTAATCAATATTGCTAATGTGAATTACGGGGGCATCTATAACATTTAGTTCAGGAGAGCCAGTAATTGAACATAAATAGTCCCACGGTGTTGCACCAACTATCCAAAAGCTAAAAGGAATTATTCCATTGGTTAACTGTTTTGAACTAAAATTTCTTAACTTCATAAATCCAACTGGTTCATCAAAAGAAAATCTGAACAGCCACTCATATTCATCTATTAGAAACAGGATACCTTGTCCAATGAGTTCCGAGAAAAAACTAACTAATTCTTCAAACAACCCTTGTATTCTAACTGAATTAACATCGATTAAACCCTCAAATACATCTTCCCAATCGCAGCTAGAATTTATTTGTACTTTTTTAATTTCTATGTTTTCATTAAAAAGATTATCTCTATTCAAGGATGCTACAAAGCAGGAAATCATATACCTGTAAACATTGTCGGTTCCTTTTATAGTAGATCCAACTTCTTTGAAATCAAAATATACAGGATATACTTTGGATTTGGTATCTGTCTTTAACGATGTTTCAACACATCTCAAAACGCTACTCTTACCAAATCTTCTTGGCCCAATTATGGCAACAGAATTGCCGTTATTAGCTAATGAAATTAGTTGATTTAATACCGTCTCTCTTCCAAATAATTCAGAGGGATTAGTTATGACTGTTTTTGATGAAAAAGCATTTGCCATCCTATTCGACTAATGTGGTTAGAATTAAATTAATATCTGGGTGATGGATTGCCCACCATCTTCTGAACAAATCAACATTTAATTTATAGACAGGAATACCTTCGTCTTCTTCCTGAGAAATGATTTTCTTTTCTTTTAGTAGGTTAATTGCATCAGCAAGCCTTGGTCTGAAAGCACTTATTTTCGTGTCAGCCCAAAGTTTTTGTAATTCACTGAAACCAACTCCTCTAGGGTCGGCAACTCTGTTCTTGTTAAAATGTACAATACTTGAAATTAATACTGAGACTTCTCTTGGGTCAGTTGGACTTAATTGATTGTTTTGAAATATCGTCTCTGGTAATTTTTTAACCAATGATTTTGATGAAGCAGGAGTTTCTCCGATCAAAATTTTAACTACCCTCTCAACTTCAGGATATCCAATTACACGTCTTCTATTTTCAGATGCGTAGAATCCGCAATATTTGCAGATTATTTGTATAAAGTAGGGAACTTTACCTGATAGAAATTTAATATGTTCAATTGCTTCTGGCGTAAATGAGAGTTTATCATCAATTACTTCAATAAGTTCTTCTGCCGCTTCGTCATTTATATCATTTATCTGTTCTTCGATAGCATTGACGAGTTGACCTGTAATGCCATACTTTTCATCTCGAATAAGAGTTTTTATATCGTATGTTCCTGCAAATACAAAACTTGCTAAATCATTTAATGAAAATTGTCTTAAGCTGTGCAAAAACGCTGAATTTATTGTTCCATCATCTATCAATGTTTTTATAAATGAAAATTCGTCAATAAAGAAGATTGGATATATATCAATACTCTGTAAATATTCGAGTATCAGTTTAAAATCCTTTGCTTTAGTGTTTTCATTTATCTTTAATCCAGATAAATCAAAATCATATTTTGAGGCAAATTTTTCAAGCTCTTCAAAGGTTTGTTGGTACAAAATGTAATTCCAGAAGTCTGCTGCCCTTTTAAAGCTTGCTGCCTCTGATAAGTCCCAACTAAATGTTACTACAAAAATTTCTTTGCCTTTCCTTAGAAAAGCATCTCCTTCAATATCTTTTTTTAGATACTCAAGGATAGAGCTTTTACCTGTTCTTGTTAAGCCATATAAAATATAAGGTTTGTGCTTTTCAACTGACAGATAATGTTGCGCCAAATCTGCAATTAATTTCTTCCTGCCTTTAAAAAGATGTTCGGGTGGTATTTTACCTTCCGACCATGGAATATCTTCGTATGTAAGAATAGACTTTGGTTCTTCTTCGATTGTAAACTCATAACGTAATGCAGATAAAGTTTTCTTTTGATAAACTGCTGAAATATCAATCTTGATTTCAACAGCTTTAGAATCTTTTAATAAATTTGGAGCGATGACGAAGGTTGTTTCAATTTTACCACCTGAAGGAATTTCTATATCACTTTTATAGGGTATATCAATACTATCTTCGTAAACAGTTGACTCACAATGAATATTTAATTCAAATCCTTCAGCTGTTGCCTCACCATTATTTTTTATAATAATTGGTGCCGTTATTTCATCATTAGTTACAATGTAGTATGGCGGGTCAATGCTAATTTCAAGTTGCGGATAGGATTGAGTTACTTTTTCCTCAAGTAATGCATCTATTTCCTTTTTCCATTTAGATAACAATCCGAAAAAGAATGTCCTACCATAGAATGTAGTGTTATCATTAATAAATCGAAGTTGCTTTTCAATAATAGACCGTGATTGAATAAGAATATTAAGTCTTTCTCGCCCACCTCTGTTTAGGTAGGGCTTTAATAGTTCAATTATATTATCAGCTTCATTCTTTATTTCTAAATCTGTTTTTGTAAGAAACCTTTCAAATCCATCAATATTTTTCCAATAATTTGATAGATTGGCAATATTGTGTGGTTCAATTTCTACGGCTAATAAACGATTAATACTTTCAGTAAACTTGTTGACTGAATCTTTTCTGTTTTGAAAAGTGCTTTTAAAGAAATCACCTGGTTTGTTGGTTATTTCTGTAGTGCCACCTTCAATTCGATTTATTAACTCATAAATCTCAGACCTTCTAATCGGGCTTTGTAAGTCAGCGTATAGAAAACCTGTACCATTTGAAAGTCCTGCCAAATTATTCCATGCATTAATACTTGATGCACCGCAATCAACGATAACCTTGTAAGCAATAGATTCTATCTCCTTATTTCTCGACTTAACAGAATCCTTGAATACAGCTGCAAAATTTCCTTTAAAAAGCTCATTAAAGTCAATTGCGTTATTCTTTTCAATATGGTAAACAGCAAGTTTTAACTTTAAATAATTTGCCAGTATTGTTACCAACAACTTGGAATCAATATTCGAAAGGAGGTTTAGTGATTCAATATAATAACTACATGCGCTGTCGCTGAGTCTAATGAGATTAATATCTGATTCACTTTTTGAAACTATTGAATTTCTGAATTGCAGAAATAATGAATTTCCTTTTAGTATTGAATAATAAGCAACTGACTCTAAATAGTCTTGTAAATCATAACTACCAATATTCAATTCGCTAAATGCTTTAGCTGCTTCTAGGTAGAGAGGATACCTTTCTGACATATCGACTCCACGTACATTTTTAGCTTCTTCGAGAATAGCTTTTGCCACGAATGCAGTAGGCTTCCCACCATTACGTAATATATCTGGATGAGTGTATTTGTGTTCTTTAATATCAATGTCAATCATTTTACTAATTGCAGTGGTATCATCATCTGTTTCAATTAGCAAATGTTCATCGGCTTCTTTATTTGTTGTTGGCTGATCAACCTTTACATTTTTTCCTTCAAATTGTCGTAAAAGGTTGATGGCAAAATTGTTACTGGAATTTAAACTAAGAGCTTTCTTAACAGAAGAAAGGGCTAATGCTTGCTTATCTAAATTTTGTGCCTGAAGCCTCGCCAATTCAGTGTATAAATGACTTAGATTATTAGCTGGTGATTTGATTAACTCATTAAATCTAATCAACTCCTGATAAGAATTTTCAGATAAAGCAGGATTATTGAGTGAAGAATAAATTTGTGCTTTCTTTAGCAGCAGACTACTTTTGTATTTATTATCAATTTTGTTTTGTTTTAACTCTTCATCTATGGACATTAATGCTTCTTCATAGTTTTGTTGACGAATTAGGTCGTTTATTCTTTTTTCAATTTGCTTAAATGCTTTTCTATTCTCTGGATTTTCAGGCGACTTTATATCAATTGTTTTTATATCTATTTTACCGACTTTTTTATTATGAGATTTAAAAAATCTAATAAGAACTCCTATTTCAGGGTACTTTTTAACAATGTTAGCAGTAATTATAAAAAGACATAAACTGGCTTTTTCAAAATCATCGTTTTCAATATATGTAACTAGCTCATTCGCAAAAGCTGAAAGATTTTGTGGTTTTGCAATAGAATTACATATAGCATCTTTCCCAACTCTTGAATAGTAAACAACCACTACTGGAATAATAGATCCAATTTCGAACGCCTCTAGTTCGTTCTGTAAATCGGTTTGATATATCTTACTATTAGGAACTAAAATTTTACTGTGTTCTTGGTTAGAGGCAACACACGTAGTTCCTCTGACATCAATTATATTTGCATTTGGCTTTATGAATTCGTCAACTCTATCTAGTTTTTGCCTCAGAGATTTAGCAGCTTCAAGTATTTCTTTTTCTTGAGATTTTTCTTCATTATTTCTTGATTTCTCCTCTAATGCTTCTGTATTTATTTTTGAAATAACTTCCCATCCACCAATAAGCTTATCGAAAAACCTATTTTGAGTTTGATCATTAGCTTGTAGTAAAACGAAATTTTCACCAATAGAAATAACTATTCCTTCTGGTTCTTTTCCGGTAGTTAAGTATAGCTTTACTTTATCTCCAATTTTAATGTCTTGCTTAAATATGTCGAACATTTATCTGGTTTAATTTTTAGTTAGTAATGTAAAGATATAAAACGGCTCTTTTGGATTTGCGAAGGATTGGCTTGTGTGTCGGGCAAAACCAAATGTGCCGTTTGTGCGACTGGCTAAAAGAAATTTTAAAAAATGCGAAGGGTGGGCTTTTTCTTTCTCTTCTGTCACCTGTCCCAATAGCAAAACACGGTCAGCTTGAAAGTCTGTCCACTTGGTCGATATGGCCTGAATGTCGATTCCATTTTTAGTCATTGTCTTGCTGTGTCGTCTGTCTTTAGCATTGGTGGTAACGTTAAGGTTTCCGTTGAACTCCCCCAAAGCAATCCCAGGCTCCAGTAAAAT
>CAZHNF010000060.1:0-6533 GCA_964533625.1 uncultured Saprospiraceae bacterium
AATAATATGTGTGCTATTCTTTAACTAGTATTGGTCTTCACATCATGTGTGTCATATGTAAACCTTCGTTTACTTCCAAATGGTAAAAAGGGTTTTCCATTGCCATGATAGAATTTTGAAAAGAATTCAACATAAATAAGCCTAGCACCCTGAATTCCAGGTTCAAATACTCCGATAATTATGTTAAATATATGACCAATGAAAAGAATTATTATTCCAAGTACCGCCTGAGGAAGGGGATTATCAATAGTGCGTATAAATATATGGTCTATAACATCCGCAAGAATAATAGACGCCAATAAAATTCCTATGATTCTGGTATATGAAAGTATATGACTGATAATAGAAGGTAATTCCATCATTGCCCTGGCACCTTCCCCGTAAAACATCAATCCAATTCCTCCAAATAATAACCCAAAGTAAGCCATGCCTTCAATGCTACTTGTCGGATTAATGTCTTTGTGACCTATTAAAGCAAGTCCCATCATCGCAATTCCCCATCCAAACAACAACCATCCTAATTTGCTTATTACATGTTTTTTTGCCTTCTCTCTTAGTCCATTTAGTATTCCCAAGATTAGACCAAACGACACCATACCTAGTCCTATATATCCGCTTATCAACAAAAGTTTACGCAAACCGTATGTTCCAATTGGGTCAAACAGTTGACCATCTTCGGGTAAATTAAATCCGAAAGTATCATTCAAAAATGAAAATAGGTATTGATTAACATGAAAACCAAAGTACAGATTAAAACAAAAGCCTAGTATTATTGTAATTATACAGCCAGGTATGATTACTTTTGCTAGTTTCACCATCTGTACTGGTTTTAAAATAGTTTTAGCAAAATTTCGTAAGAATTTAGGCATAATGGTAAAGTCTTTCTTTCCCCCTTCAACTCTACGTATTACCCATAGTGAGACAAATAGTATAACCAGACCATAACCAACATCACCTATCATCATACCATAAAAAATTGGAAAGAAAAATCCAAAAAGCAATGTTGGATCAAATTCAAGGCCAGACGGTAGGGAATAAAATCGTATAAAAGGTTCAAATATTTTGAATCGTTTTGGATTAGCAAAAAGTGTAGGTGGATTTTCCTTATGACTGTCAAGTTCGTAAATCACAGTACCTTCGCTATGTTTGTCAAAGGCATTTTTTAATTCGCGAATTCTAGATTTTGGAATCCATCCTTCCAAGGCAAATGTATCCTTTGTAACACCTAGACCTCCAATAACATCAAGTTTTTTATTTTCGATTTCTAGATATTCTTCAGCCCCTTTCAAAAAGGTATAATGTGTTCTTGAAATTTCAGATAATTCTTCGTTGATTTCGTTTAATTTTTTATTGAGATCTCTATGAATCTTTTGTTGATTTTTAATTATCTCTGAAGGGTTTCCTTCAAGTTTTGGTATTGCTTCAAGAGTAACACCATTTGAATTAACTATAGTTGCGAGTTTATTTGAAGAAAATGATGGTAATACTACTAGAATCATTTGGGTCTTTCTAATGCCTTTTTTGCCTTTCTTTAATCCGATTCCTTTAGGACGGATCTTTTCCTCAGATGTTTGATTTGTATAAACAATTATTTCATTTTTGTGTGAATCTATAGCCTTTTGAAATTCAGAGTACCTATCAGAATCGATTCTAGCAAAGTATGAACGTGCTGATGATAGATGTAAAATCTGTAAATCCTCTGGAAAGAATGAAAATTCTTTCATCAAACGAATATTATCTTCACATTCCTTTATACTAGTCAACAACGATTCTTTTTGTTTTTCGAGTTGACTTATTTTATGATCAATATTTGCAGTATCGATTTTTCTGAAAAGTTCTTCTGATGAATGAAATTTTGATTTTCCGGTTATTGTTGTTGGAGGAATTACTGAAAGTAATCCTTTTATTCTTAACAACTGGTCTGAAATTTCACTATGAGAAGTAATTTCTCTTTCTGTAATTAGAACAGAATTTGCGTTTTGAGAAAGCGGTTCTATCTGTACTACTCGCATTTCATCAAGAATAGAAATAATGTCTGATTGAAATTTCTTTAATCCAAGTACAGCAATTTTTGTCATCGGAACCGGTTTTAACAAGTTACTCATTAACAAGTATCGCCTCCACGTCTAAAATATGTCAAAAAAGGTTGAGATTTCAATCGTATTTTTATTTCCATAATCTCCACATCCAATTTATATGTCTGAAAGTAGAATTTTTATTATTTCATCTATTGTCTTTTTATCTGAACTAATTTTTAGTGTCTTTGATTTTTCTTCAGCATCGCCGACTATATTTTCAGCTTCTTTGATAGCGTTTTCCTTAGCAATAACAATGCTTTTTTCAACCAAGGCCTTGCCTGCATTTTCAGATTCCGATATAACAGCCTTCAGATGTTCCTCTAAAGATTTAATCTCCTGTTCAACTGCACTCCTGTGATTGTCAATTTCTTGTTGTGCTTTTTCCTCGACTTCCTTAATTTGTTTGAGTGAATTTATGTATTGATCCTGTGAATTTGTCATTTATTAAAACCCCCAAAAATATTTGGCAATGAAAAATAACGCGACAATTGTTCCCACTAAGTTAACGATTTTGAAAATTCGACCAATAAGATAAAATTTTTTTTGTTGACTATTTACAAAACCAATTTTTTTATAGTCAGTTTTTTTATCATTAGAATCTCGTTTATTGTTTTTATAAAAATTAAAATCCATTTTATATTTAAACATGAATTTTTAATTCACTCTCCTTTAAAATAATTTCCTGTTGTTCGCGTTCACCCATCTTTCTTTTGACAGTCTTCAACATCATAAACGTATCACGCTCAATCTCATCGAGTCTAAAAGTAATAAATTTAACAGCAGCCATCAACTTTGGAATAAAAACATTTTCTATAGCATTTGATTTTCTTTTAGTTTTTTCAATTTCATAAAGCAATTTTCGTAGTGCTGTTTCCTTTTCTGCCACATCTAGAACAATTTTATGAATTTTTTGAAACGTCTTTATTGCCTCTGTGATTGAAGTTGGAAGTTCAAGTAAATGTTCTTCAACTACTTCGCTTTGTCCTCCCATAATTCTTGGGATATGTACTCCCATGATACTTTTGGACATGACCTGTAAATTTTTCATTAGTGGAATTTTCATTGCCTCATTTTCCAGTCTCATCGAGCCTGCCAGCATCTCTGCCATCCTTATAGATTCGTATCCTTTCAACAGGTCTGATTGTAAACTACCTCTTAATGCTGATGCAGTTTTACTGATATTAAAAAATTCAAGAATTAATGCTTGACGTTTTAGTTTTAGTAATTTCAAACCTTTTTTGGCAATTAAAATTCTTCTTTTGGTGCGAATGTACTCCAATCGTGTTGGTCTAATATTTATGTTTGAAGACATTGTTTTTAGTACTCACACTCCAGAAGACTCGGTGTTCTCCAATGTTTCTTTTATTTTGTTTTTACGGTACTTTGTAATAAATTCAGGCTTGATTCTCTTTAATTCAGATTCTGGGAGTTCACTTATCAAATCCCATCCTATATCTAGTGTTTGTTCTATTGTTCTGTTCTCATCATGTCCTTGGTTTACAAATTTTCTTTCAAAGTTATTTGCAATCTTTAAGAACTTTCTATCGATATCGCTTAGAGCTTCCTCACCCACAATAGCAGACAATGCTCTTGCGTCTTTGCCTTGTGCATATGCTGCATAAAGCTGGTCTGCAAGATTTCTATGATCTTCCCTTGTCCTACCGCTTCCAATTCCTTGATTCATCAAACGTGATAGACTTGTTAAAACATCTACTGGTGGTTGAATATTTAACCTGTGTAAATCTCTGCTCATAACTATCTGACCCTCTGTAATATAGCCAGTAAGGTCTGGTATAGGATGAGTAATATCATCTGCTGGCATGGCCAAAATAGGAATCTGTGTAACAGATCCGTTTCTACCTTTTATTTTTCCTGCTCGTTCATACAAAGAAGCAAGGTCGGTATACATGTAACCAGGATAACCCCTTCTACCAGGAACTTCTTCACGAGCTGCAGAGATTTCTCTCAAAGCCTCGCAATAATTGGTCATGTCCGTCATTATTACAAGAACATGCATTTGTCTCTCATATGCCAAAAATTCAGCCGTAGTCAATGCCAATCTTGGTGTAAGAATACGTTCCATCGAAGGATCAGAAGAAAGATTCAGAAATAAAGCTGTTCTACTAAGTGCACCACTTTCTTCAAATTGTTTAACGAAAAAATTTGCCTCTTCACTTGTGATTCCAATTGCTGCAAAAACAACAGAGAAATTTTCAGATGTTCCAAGAACCTTTGCCTGTTTTGCAATCTGAGATGCAAGAAGGTTATGTGGAAGACCAGCACCTGAGAAAATTGGAAGTTTCTGTCCCCTTACAAGAGTATTCATTCCATCTATGTTAGACATTCCTGTTTGAATAAACTCTGATGGTTCTTCTCTAGAATATGGATTAATACCGGAACCAACTAAATCATATTTTTCTTTTGAAATTATTTTAGGACCGTTATCCCTTGGATTTCCAAGACCGTCAAATGTCCTTCCAAGCATTTCGTCTGAAACGGATAACATCGCTGTTTCGCCCAAGAATTTTGTAGATGTTCCTTCGGTTCCAAGACCAAACGTTTGCCCAAAAACTTGAACTACTGCTAGCCCATCTCTGGTATCAAGTACTTGTCCTTGTCGTCTTTCACCATTTTTAAGTTTAATATCGACCATTTCACCATATGCAGCATCTCTTACTCCTTCTACAAAGATCAATGGACCTGCAATCTTAGATAATGATTTAAATGAAACTTTATGCGACATTTTAGCGAGCCTCCTGTTCGATCAGTTTGTTGAATTGTTCCTTCATGCTCTGGTTAATTTCGTTTATTAACTTTTCAACCTGTTCTTCCTTTGTCCATTTTATTTTTGAAATTAATTTTCTGACCTCTACATTTCCTATTTTGGAAGAGGTAACACCTTTTTTGATTGCATCAGATTCCATCCTGCCGAATTCCAAAATCGTAGAAAGCATTAGAAATTGTTTTTTAATTGAAGTATACGTATCTACTTCATCATAAGCACTTTGTTGTAGATAATCTTCCCTTATAGAACGTGCTGTATCCAATATGCCTTTTTCAGGTTCTGGTAAAGCATCATATCCTATCAATTGAACGATCTCCTGTAATTCTGCCTCTCTTTGCAGGATTTCTAATGCCTCTCGTCTAAGTCCTATCCACTCAGAAGATACATTATTTTTATACCAATCACTCATATCATCTGCATATAACGAATAACTTGTAAGCCAATTAATTGATGGGAAATGCCTTCTTGATGCAAGACTTGCATCTAGTGCCCAGAACACTCTTGTAACCCTTAAAGTATTTTGTGAAACTGGTTCAGAAAAATCTCCTCCAGGTGGTGACACTGCGCCTACTAGTGTCAAAGAACCAATACGCTCTTCTGGAGAAACAACCACTGCTTTACCTCCACGCTCATAGAATTCAGCCAATCGTCTTCCAAGATACGCAGGATACCCCTCCTCACCAGGCATTTCTTCTAACCTACCAGAGATTTCTCGTAAAGCTTCAGCCCACCTAGAGGTACTATCAGCCATTAGCGCTACGTCATAACCCATGTCACGGTAATACTCTCCCATTGTAATTCCAGTATAGATACTAGCCTCACGAGCCGCTACGGGCATATTAGAAGTATTTGCTACAAGTATAGTTCTTTCCATTAAAGGTCGTTTTGATTTCGGATCTTCTAACTCTGGAAATGTAGTTAGGATCTCAGTCATTTCGTTACCTCTCTCACCACATCCTATGTATACAATAATGCTACTATCCGCCCATTTTGCCAGCTGTTGCTGTGTAACTGTTTTACCACTACCAAACGGTCCTGGAATAGCAGCCGTTCCACCCTTTGCTACGGGAAAGAATGTATCTAAAACACGTTGTCCTGTAAGTAATGGCGATTCAGGTGGAAGTTTTCTAAGAACCGGCCTAGGTGTTCTTACCATCCACCATGATGATAAACCGACGTCAACATTATTGGTATGTGTTTTAACTTTAGCAACAATATCATTAACGGTATATTTTCCTTCAGATATTTCTGAGATTTCTCCATGAACACCAAAGGGAATCATAATCATGTGATTAACCAGTGGTGTTTCCTGAACAGTGCCGATTATTTCACCAGGTGATACTGAATCTCCTTTTTTCTTTATTGGAATAAAATCCCATTTTATCTGCTGGTCTAATGCAGGAATAATATTACCTCGGCTAATAAAATCACCACTTTTTTCTCTTAAAACATCCAGAGGACGTTGTATTCCATCATAAATAGATTTTAACAAACCCGGTCCAAGCTGCATTGAAAGAGGTTTTTTTGTATTGATTAATTTTTCTCCTGGTCTAATACCGGTAGTATCTTCATAAACCTGAATGGTAGCTTTGTTTCCTTCAAGGCGGATTATCTCACCTAGAAGCCCAAGCTCCCCGATACGTACAACATCATACATCTGTGCTTCTTCA
>CAZHNF010000061.1:0-6528 GCA_964533625.1 uncultured Saprospiraceae bacterium
TGCAGTGGTGGATGTGCATTAGGCCAAGAGCTTAAAATCCCTTTGTATAAATTTGTTAAATCTGCACTTATACGTCGCTTTGGGCAAGCCTTTTATGCGCAATTGGAAGGATTGTATCTTGAACAAAAGGTTAAAGCTTTGGACAAAAACGATTAATTGCGTCATTTTTGCAAACTTCCTAAATCTGTTTGGCACACAATAATTATGTGTACATCCAATTAATTGTTCTGGGTCTTCTCTGCTGTTAATTAGTATCCATTGGCCGCAATATGGCATTTAAAATTATGGGTACTTCTAAATATTGCTCTTTGATGCCAAATTGAATTTAACAAAACAGAATTAGGCGCGACGAAGGAAGTTATGTGGAACAATAACTGACTGAGGAGCAACGACATACTGTGAAGTTAAATTCAATCAATAATAAGTTTTCGATTTGTTTTGGCGCAATAGCGCAATATTTAGAAGTGCCCTTATGTTGAATACATGGACTTCTTTTAAAAAAGCTGGTGCTCAGTATCGTGGAGGTTAATTTATTAATGGTGAATGTATTCTCGCATTTGACAAAAACATTCCATTAAAATTGATTGGTTTTGAAATCCTTCATAATTATACCATCGCTCTCCAATGCTAATGATTTTGTTTTAATTACTGAAGAGTTCTTCTGTAAATTCAAGAATGATATCGCCTAGTACCCGAGGATAAAAGATGTATCTATTTGAACTCATTTTGACATTAATGTATGTCGTGGAAGTTTATACCAATACCTTTTCCATACTCAATATTTCATAAATTTAATTCCATCTCCTTTCTCTTCATGGATACAACTTAAAATATACATGCCTCCTACTAATTCAGATACATCTATGCGATGATTTGCTGATTGGACCCGACATATGAATTTACCTTGTAGGGAAAAAATGTTGAAGACACTTCCATTCTCAATTTCATCTTTCAGTAGAATTTCATCCTGGCAAAAATTGCAATACAGCAGCGATTCTATATTGCATCCTAACGTGGATTGATTTGATAAGCTGTCACATCTGCTACCTTTCATTGCACCCGGTCTAAAATTAGGCATTATGGGCAGTGCTCCATTCATTAATGCTGGCAGTACAACAGATCTCAATTCGAAACCACATTGGCTACCCTTTTGATCGGGACTATTGATGGTGTGCAAATAAACATTACTCGAAAAACAACCCAGATAAATGATTCCATCATCCCCTAAAGCCATATTGAAGAAAGCTGTAGGCAATTTGTCATTATAATAATAATGATCCCAATATCCGACAGTATCAATATGATAATTTCCAGCAGCCGTTTGCAAATCAATCTGATAAATCCTTTCAAGGTTATTGAAATACAAATATTTAGTTTCCTGTGAAAATGCCAGCGATCCTAAAATATAGCGATTAAAAGACTTCACATTAATATGTACAGGATTGGAAAAATAACCTGTACACCGGTCGAAATCGAATATTTGTATGGAGTTGTAGTAAGTGTATTTTGCAAATTTTTGGCCATCCTGACTAAAAATACTGTTTCCCGAATAATCATAAAAGTTACCTCCATACCCAATGTTCTGTTGATGATGCAGGCGTATGCCTGTTGGATCCAATAAAAAGATAAAATGCAAGTTGGTCGCATATTCCTCCAATACAATCCACCAATCTCTACCATTTGCATGCCTGCAATAAGCCATATGCCCTTTCACAAATTCTCTTTCCAACAATAGTATGTTTTTCTCAATCACAATGAAATTGTCATTACTCTGATTTATTCTGGTATAATACAATTTTTCAGCCACACTTGGTCGAATCGTATCTGCAACATTTTCATTCCACCGGACTGCAAGATGCACTAAGAAAAATTCATCATTGCTTTGAGGTCTTCCTAAAAAAACATGGCTATAGATTGAAGGATAGTGTGAATCCTGATAATCATCCCTTACCTTACCAGGATTTAAGCCATCTCCATTTAAAATGATCTTTTGATCCGCCCCGTAAATATTAAGCCCCTCTGTAAACAATAATAACTTACCCGTACTATCACAAATGGAAGTATTGATAAAGGAAGTACTAGCAAATTTTTCTAGTGTATTATATTCCAGTTTCAATCCATGACTTGTAAAACGCATCTCAGTTTTCCCGTATCGTGGAGGAAATTTTTTATCACTATCATATCCAACTATCCAAGTTGCACCCTGCTTTTGGGAGTGCAGTATGCTGGCCACAACCTCAAAGCACAAATACAATGTTGTAAGTATCTTCAACTGAATCATTAGAGTGCAGAGTCTCATTGATTTACAAGAATTTTTCCGATATAATACAGCCCTTTCAATTTAACCCTATAGATCCCAAGACCTGGATGCAGTATTCTAATTAGTCTCAAATCCTTAAGTATCTTACCGTTCTTTTTTTGAACACTAATTTCTCTACCCATTAAATCTACGAATACGATTGTCTCAAAATCCAGCTCATAAAAATTATTCTCACTCAATTGAGAATCATACTCTTTAAAATTTGCATAGTTGTACAACCCAACTTTCGAATTCAAATTTTCATTCGGACAATCATTGCGAATGGGTTCGGTTTGCAATGTGTCCCACAACAATGATGCGGCATACCCCTGGAGAAAACTAAATTCCTCAAAACAAGATTCATTTATTTCATGCAAATATATAACATCTACACTATCCAATTGACCCCCATCTAATCTCATAACGTTCAGTTTTAAAAGATTCTTGTGACATTCTTCCACGTAATTATTCGGTTCAACAAGCGATAATAAACTATCAAGCTCAGCTATTGTAGCATCATACCCGGAATAATGTCCCTCAACAAGAATTGATAACTCATCCCCCAGATTTGTCATAATCGAATCTAGGCTTAGTAGAGTTGAATCTTTCAAAACTAATATTGTGTCAAATTCAACTAACGAGGCCAATCTAATATTAAAGTCTGTTCGAATAGAATCAATATTTGACTTTAAAAATTTACAGTCCTCTGTAACATCCTGCGAAAAGGTAAATAACTTGCCCAATCTATCTTCAATGAGTGAGATGACCGTAATATTACTATCCTCAATTTGCTCAAAATGGTTATAAAATTCAGCGTAGTTCAAGTAGTGAGTGGAATCTCTAATTAATTTTAAAAATAGCAAATCGTTTTCATATTTGCTAATTAAGCTCAAATGGTTATACCTTGATGTATCCACCAAAAAATAAAAATCAGGAATAACACCACATAAAATGGGTTCTTCTTTAGGTCTATCCTTCCACCATTCAATATTATTTGGAACAATTCCGGTAGGCCAATATTTGATATTTGAGCCATAATTATTTATGTTTGAAGTAAAAACTGAAGAGGTTGGATCTGTGAAGCATTTTGCCTCAATTGGGTTAGTTCCTACCCAATGATTACCAGTATGAAATTGAGGTTTAACGGACCCTACGATCAAGCCCTCATCATTGCTATTCATTGAATTATTTGAAATGGACATTCCCGGTCCAACCACTTCGATTCCATGAACAGAGCCATAAACTGAATTCGAGCAGATGCTATCGTCAACGCAATTTTCAATGGTGATTCCCTCTGTATTATTTGCGTGATCCACTATAACATTGTCAATAAATAAGCTATATTTACCGTTGTAATGATGCAGGTTGTAATAATTCTTGGTTACGTATGGATCCGGTAATGTGTGAATGGTGGTAAAATTATTTTCGACACGGATTTTATCCGTCTTTTCAAAATGAAAGATACAACTCCTATTAGTGTCTGCATCAACTATATTATTCTTTATTTGCAATCCGAATTTTTCATTTGGCGTACAATTATAAAAACTTAATGCGCGACAATTTTGCATATTTGCCAAATCAAATGAGTTATTTTCAACAACACTTCCAGTCAACATTCCTGGACAGTTTTCAACTTGAATTAAAAATTTCAAATATCTTTGATCCTCCTGAAAAATACTCCTACCTATAAACGTATTATTACTTATTCTTAAAAAAGGGGAAGTTGAATTCTTTAAATAAATACCGTTGTAATACAAATAATACCCGTTTTCATTTATTGTTTCAAACTTACAATTTGTAATTTCAGTTATTGTCTGTACTTTTAAGGTGCCGGAACAATCAACTAAAATATGTCCATTTTTATTGTTGGCAAAATTTGTAATGTCCTTTCCCAATCCCTCGACAATCAAACTTTTAAATGGATTCATATTGGCTAAACTGTAGATGCCAATATTTTTTGAATTGACAACCTTAATATTTGAAGTGAATATTTGATTCACATTTTCCAAGAATATGCCATTGTTACAATTGTCAAGAATATTCGTATAATTGTTCCATTGCCCAATGCTGATTGTATTTTCTATTTCTTTTAAATATAAACCATTCTGTGTAACATTGCTAATGGTATTACCTTCATATAATAATCCTATTTTTCCAGGGCCTATTAGTGATATTGCATTTATACCCATATTAAAAGTGGACCTCGTGATATATAATGTTGAATTGTTGAATGCAAAAATCGCTTTCCTGAAATCTTCAAAATCTGAGCCTTTGAATGTAATTCTAGAATGCTGATTCATTTCAATACCATCAGTAAATCCATTACAGCAAAACAACTTTGATCCAGAAATATACAATGAATGGTTAGAATTGACTGCAATTTTTGAATTGATTCCAAAGTGAATTCTACAATTGATAAATACAACATTGGCATTAATGATATTTACTCCAATAATATTGATAAATTTATTCTCATACCATAGATTTGACGAAATATTGTCATTGTTTAGGGTAATCTCATCAAAATTTTCCGGATTAGATCCATATTGTTGACATAAATCCTGTGACAATAATTCAGTTATACTAATAGTGGTTATTGCGATTAGTAAGAAAGTTGTGAATTTCATAAAAAATTATTTTAGAGTGATTAATAAACGGGCAATTCAAATGAATAAAAGAGTATGTGTTATTAATAGGAGTTTTGAAAACCAATAGATATTATCTTGAAATTAAGTCAAATCCTCTTACTCATTTGATAATGCAAGAATTCAGATAAATAATGAAATAAGTTATTTTCCGCTTAACTTAAAAAGAGGGTTACAGAAATTCTCATACGTGCACATAGGCAAAGGGGTTTTCGCGTACATAAATGTAATACTAACAAATGTTAGTATTAGGGTAAATGGTGATTCTCAAGATTTTAAAACTTGAAATTTTTTCGAATTTAAGGTTTTATATAGTATAGTATAGTATAGTATATTAACATATTTTTAACATATTAACTTCGATTGGCTACCCCGCGAAATGCTGTTTTACCCTCAACAGGATCATCTATACCTGTGCTAAAATGTAATAGAAGAATCAGTGATTTATCAGCACCATAAAAATGCAAGACTTTTATGCCATTGAACACACCTTCTTAATTATTAATGTTCTGGGTCTTCTCTTTTGATCAACTTTATCATTATACTTTCATTAAGTACTGAGTATTCATGTTGACGCCATCAGCTTTTTAAAAAAGCTTATTGCAGGATTAACGACCACGTTAAGTGATATCTTTGGCAATACAAATCTGGCATTTGAGTTGTGCAGCTTGAAATTGTATGACCTCAATGGATATTGACATCCGTTTGGATTATATCAAACAAACAGTGAACGACTTTCTTTATGAACGATGGGTGATACTGTTAAACACCTTGCTCCATCCGTCACCATCAAAATCTTGATCGAATACATGCAGCAAAATTTTAATACATTTGGCCGGAATTAAAGAATTATGAACGTTTCAGATTGCTTTGAAGTCATAGGTGGACATCGGCTGAATGGAAGCCTGGAACCACAGGGTGCAAAAAATGAGGCTTTGCAGATCATTTGCGCCACACTGCTCACCGATCAACCGGTTCGCATTGATAATTTGCCCGATATTCTTGATGTCCGGCATTTGATCGAATTGGTTGAAGGGCTTGGGGTAAAAGTCACGCGACATGATCCGCACTCCTGTACGTTTGAAGCCAGTCAGGTTGACTTGGGTTTTTTCGGCACCGAAGCATTCCAATCAAATGCCCGTAAAATCAGAGGATCCGTGATGCTGCTAGCCCCTCTGCTTGCCCGATTTAAACACGCCGTCTTACCGAAACCAGGGGGTGATAAAATTGGACGAAGGAGACTAGATACACATTTTCTTGGATTGCAGAAACTGGGAGCTGACTTTCAATACAATCCCTCCACTTCAGCCTATGACATCAATGCCAGTAAATTAAAAGGGGCTTATATTCTCATGGATGAGATATCGGTCACCGGAACGGCCAATGTACTCATGGCGGCTGTGCTCGCCTCTGGCGAGACCACCATCTACAATGCCGCTTGTGAGCCCTATTTACAGCAATTGTGCAGCTTATTGGTCTCGATGGGTGCCCATATAGACGGATTGGGTTCCAACTTATTGCACATTACCGGAGTAGATAAATTGGGAGGAGCTCATCATAGGATCCTTCCTGACATGATTGAGG
>CAZHNF010000062.1:0-5831 GCA_964533625.1 uncultured Saprospiraceae bacterium
TTCAGAATCCTGATGAATAGAAGTCTTTTTACTATTTCGTTGAAAAATTCATGCCCTCTTTTATGGTGTCTGTAATTTAAATTACCCTTTTTGTTTCTAGTATCTGTATATCAATTGTAAGAACGATTTTAGGTAAAAGACATATAACTAATTTTGAGTCGAAATATATATTGTATAAATTAGCAGATAATTACATGAGTTGTGTAGAGAAATTTACATTTAAGATATTAAAATATTTATATGAAAATGAATTTGGCAATTCATATATAAGCTTGCAAAAATTTAAAGGTGATCCAGATTTTGATAACTCTATCAGAAGTCAATTAGAGAATGGCAATATTGAAACTAATAAAGAAAATTCGATGAACTCTGAATCGAAAAACTATTCTTATAGGCTAACACCAAAGGGTTACAGCTATATTCAAAGTAAGCAGGAAATAGAATGGAGCGACATTAAACTAAAAACCTTAGGAGTAATACTTTTCTTCACTATTTGTGATTTTGGAGTTGATGCATATGGTACAAGATTAAAAAAAGAGATTGTTACAAGCAGTACTATTCAATCAGAAGATTATGAATTGAAGAAAAAAAGAGAATTGAAGGAATTGGAATTGGAAGAACCTCAAAAGATAAAAGATACCTCAAATTTGATAAAACGGATTAAAGAATAAAAATAATAAATTCAGTGCAAATAATCTTTTAGCTTGTAAATTACTAATAATTTTATTGAATAAATGATCAAGTTGAATTGTATAAAGTAGAAATTACTAAGCTATAGAAATTATTTTTATGAAATTAGTATTAATCGTGTTGTTGATCATCACTAATGTAATTGCTCAGAGTAGTAGACTTATAATTTATCCCACGGTAGGTGGGAAATATGTGGAATGTACTCATGGAGATGGTCACTGGACATTCGTGCCTGATGAGGTAACCAATCCACAAGCAAGTCCTGCTGGACCTACAGGGGGATGCACTACTCGCCCATATCGCCAGCTAGTGGCGTATGATGATGCGCTATTAAATAGCGGATATACTCATCAAATGATCGTTGACTTGGTGATGAAAGCTCAAAAAAGATTTGCTAATGCATTGGATAGTTCAGGTATCAAAAATCAAGCTGGAGCTATAATAATTGATGTCATATCTGTGAAAGTCGCAAATTCATACAGCAGTATTTTTTCATTGAAAGACTGGATTGATAACCCAAACGATGGAATGCTAGACTCACTATTAATCATTAAAAATGAGTTGTTAGATGCTGATCATCTTATATTTATTACCAAAGAAGGTTTGCCAACCAATGAAAAAGGAGTAAATTTACAAATGGTTAATAATCCAAATCTGTTTTTTGAAAAAAAATGGAAGCTAAACACTGGCGTTATAAACATAAGTGCTGTAATTTCCAACTCATCAGCCATACTAGGCCATGAGTCTGGACACGGAGTTGGTGGAGCTCATGAAATAGTAGTTGGAGCTCCTCCATATGCCCAAGCTTACGTGAATACTACTAAAGGAGTCAACTGTATTATGAAAGGATCGCCAGGAGGAGGAACTTACAATCGTTTTTCTGGTCCAAATTCTAAAATCATCAAAAATGGAGAGACGATCACATTGTGTGAAGACACTGCGGTGCACAATGCTTCAAAACATATATCAGAATGTTTAGACCTAATTTGGTGCGCTACTGAAAACCATGTAACCAGAGTCTCACTCCCCGCCACAACGTGCGGTAGTGGCAAATTACAGGCTATCACTAACAATGCTGATACGTTCCAGTGGAAAGTATTGTCTGGTGACTGTAATATTACTGGGACTGGTCAAGAGATCAGCTATATGGCAATGAGTCTCACGAAGATTCAAGTCATCGGCCAAAAGAAAGGCAAATGGTATTGGGACACAGCAGTAGTAGAAATCCCTGCACTTCAACACACAAATCTGAATTCAAACATTAAGAAAGGAGAGTTTTTTATTCTTCCAAATAAGGATACCGTTTACACTTCTGGCTCCTATACGGTAACGCTGAAAAATCAAAATGGATGTGACTCACTGGTAACAATCAATTTATCTGTTATATCATCTACAAATAAAATTGATCAGGAACAAATAATAGTATTTCCAAATCCTGTTCAAGAAAAGTTATTTATTAAGAAATTGAATGAGTACTCACATGGATGTATAATTTCATATTCCGGGATTAAGCGACAAGTAGATCTTTCACAGGATGAAATTGATGTCGTTGATTTGTCGACGGGCACATATATCATTCAACTGGTGAAAGGTAACCATATTTTACAGCAGAAATTTATTAAGTTGTAGATTTTACTCTCAACAACTCATTCAATCAATGAAAAGAAATACCACCTTCAATAGATTAAGTTAATTATGAAAATTATACTAACAACAGCTCTCCTCAAGGCTTGCATTTTTTTCTTAAGTGTACATTGTATCATGGCACAGAGCAATGAGCAAAGTGTGATCCCCACGGTAGGTGGGAAATACGTGTCCTGTGGACATGACCACGACGGTCAACCGTGTGGTAGCTACACATTTATGCCTGATGAGGTAACAAATGTGCAAGCTAGTCCAGCTGGACCTACAGGGGGATGCACTCCCCGACCCTATCGACAATTGATTGCGTATGATGACCAATTGTTGGTTAATTACACGCATCAGCAGATAGTTGCCCTAGTAATGAAAGGCCACAAACAGTTTGCAGACGCACTCGACAGTTCAGGTATTTCTAACCAGGTTGGAACGATTGTTGTTGGAATTATCCCTGTGAAGATACCAAGTTATACAAAGCTGAGTGACGTATTTAAATGGGTAAAAGATCCTTCTGATGGAAAACTAGATGAATTATATACTATCAAAAATGATTCTCTGGATGCTGATCATGTAATTGTAATTTCAAGAGAGGGAATATCAGGAAATGACAAAGGTGTAAATTTACAAGTAATCTATACTCCTGGTGTTGATCCTGAAGTTATTAGACAATTAGTTTGGCAAAAAAACTGTGGAGTTGTAAATTTTATTACCTTTTTACCAAATTTTACAGTTACTTTTGCACATGAAAGTGGGCATAGCGTAGGTGGGGGGCACGAAAATGATACTTGGTCTCCTACCTATGCTCGGGCGTATGTTAATTCTGTAAAACAAGTCAACTGTTTAATGAAAGGTGCAACTGTCACAAACCTTACCTACAATCGTTTCTCAGGTCCAAATTCAAAAATAGTGAAAAACGGTGAGACTATTGTAATGTGTGAAGACACTGCTGTACACAATAATGCTAAGCATATCTCTGAATGTCTCAATATGTTTTGGTGCGCCACCGAAAACCATGTAACCAGAGTCTCTCTACCCGCCACAACATGTGGTAGCGGTAAACTGCAAGCCATCACCAACAATGCTGACACGTTCCAGTGGAAAGTATTGTCTGGTGACTGCAGCATCACGGGAATTGGTCAAGAGATTAGTTACATGGCCACGAGTCTTTCCAAGGTCCAAGTCATTGCTCAAAAGAAAGGCAAATGGTATTGGGATACTGCTGTGGTAGAGATCCCTGCACTTCAACACACAACTCTAAATTCAAGCATTAAGAAAGGAGAGTTTTTTATTCTTCCAAATAAGGATACCGTTTACACTTCTGGCTCCTATACGGTAACGCTGAAAAATCAAAATGGATGTGACTCACTGGTAACAATCAATTTATCTGTTATATCATCTACAAATAAAATTGATCAGGAACAAATAATAGTATTTCCAAATCCTGTTCATGAATTTTTAACTATTACAAATTTGAATGAATACTCATTGGGCTGTATAATTTCATGTTCCGGGATTAAGCGACATGTAGATCTTTCACAGAATGAAATAGATGTCTTTGATTTATTACCTGGCACATATATCATTCAGCTGGTGAAGGGAATTCAGCTTATTCAGAAGACATTTGTCAAACTTTGATTTATTTTTTAACAATTGGTTCAACTTGATTAATTAATGTAATGGCATATAGGCCTTTGCAAATTATTGCATATTTGTAATTTGAAATGACGTCGACCATATTGAGGTAAATAAGTAATTACCAAAGAATAAATTTAAGGCAAGTATCGACTCATCATGTAATCCATTTTATTTTAAAAATACATGCCTTCATTGCGTAAAAAGTATTGTTTATGTCTTAGGCTTGTCAAGGGTCGCTAGGATTGTTTACTTTTATTACATTATTGACAAATTCTTTCTAAATGAATAATATACAGTTTTCAATCGAACCAGATAATGGTGAAAACGCAAAAATATTTGGCAGCTTGGACTCAGCCGTAGAATATACCAACAATAGGCCTAGTGAAAATTTTACGGTTAGGATAATTTATAATGATCAGAGTAAAGAACTTGTAAAAGAAGTAGCGGATAGACTATACAATGTTTTAAGATCGAATTGCAGAATAGTTTATTAATTACGAGTATAATAATATGAAAAATATTGCTATATTAGTTTTGTTTATTGTTGTTCATTTTCAGATAAATGCTCAGGACTATAATTATGCTTTTGTATTAGGCGATCAAAGTTTTGATATTTATGACACGTTGTCAAATAATAATGCAGATAATTCAAGGTATTTTGAGAATGATACCTCTGATTTAGAAGAAAAAAAATTCTTAAAGGAAATTGAACCACATTATCATTTCGATACTGCAATAATAGATCGAGTTAATAAAACTTTGGAAAAATAAAGTCTTTTGAGCTGAAGAATGAATCAATTGATTATAATATGATAAATCTTTAACAAATGTTCTATTTGAAAGAAATGGTGGGTCAATGAATCTCTGTAGTTTAAAGTTCAACTAAATTTATTATGAAAAATATAATAGCAATAATTCTATTCATGTCTTGCATTTTTTTCTTAAGTGTTCATTGTATCATGGCACAGAGCAATGAGCAAAGTGTGATCCCCACGGTAGGTGGGAAATATGTGGAATGCTCTCACGGAGACGGTCACTGGACATTCGTGCCTGATGAGGTAACCAATCCACAAGCTAGTCCAGCTGGACCTACAGGGGGATGCACTCCTCGCCCATATCGACAATTGATCGCGTATGATGACCAATTGTTGGTTAACTACACACATCAGCAGATTGTTACCTTTGTCATGAAGGGGCATAAACAGTTTGCTGATGCATTGGATAGTTCTGGAATTCCAAATCAAGTAGGAACTATCGTAGTTGGAATTATTCCAGTGAAGATTCCGAATTATACGAGCATATTTACAATCGTTGATTGGCTAGACTCCTCAAGTGATGGCATTCTTGATTCACTAATATTTATCAAAAATGATTTGCTTGATGCAGATCATCTTTTAGTAATCACTAGAGAGGGAATTACAGGTAATGAAAAAGGTGCGAATTTACAATTTATGTACAATCCTCAAGTGCCACTGGACTTAGTCTATAAGAAATGGAAAGGAAATACGGGAGTTGTAAATTTTATAACCTTTGCACCAAATTTTACGGTTACCTATGCTCATGAGTCGGGTCACAGCGTAGGAGGGGGACATGAAAATAGCACTTGGTCTCCAACCTATGCAAGAGCTTATGTTAATTCCGTTAGGCAGGTGAACTGTCTTATGAAAGGAGCAACTGTGACTAACTTTACCTACAATCGTTTCTCAGGACCAAATTCTAAGATCATCAAGAATGGAGAAACAATAACCATGTGTGAAGACACTTCCGTGCACAACAATGCAAAGCACATCTCAGAATGTCTAGACCGCATTTGGTGCGCCACCGAAAATCACGTAACTAGAGTTTCATTGCCAACTACCACCTGTGGT
>CAZHNF010000063.1:0-5776 GCA_964533625.1 uncultured Saprospiraceae bacterium
CCATCCTTATCCATGTCTTTTGCAGGGTAACCGTAAAAAAGTCGAGGTAATGAAGTAAAACTTGATGGAGGAAGTTGGCTGTAATTGAAAATATCAAAGGCAATGTAATTATTCCAACTGGCTGAATCCGATGGTAACCCTTGTCCATTATACTCAAGATCAAATATTTGACCATTAAGTTCACCGCCAATCATTAAGTCCAATCTATTATCTTTATCGGGATCAGCAATCCACATACTTCTAAATTTTCCTCCACCAGTAACAGGTATGTGATATAATTCCTTAACATTCGCCGCTGTAATTGTGCTGACATCTGAAACATTTGTAATTATAAAAAGAGTATTCTGTGGTTCAGTTGCAGCAATATACATTTCTTTGACACCATCATTATTCACATCAGCAACTCGAACTGCATCTAAAGCTCCGTAATCAATTCCCGCAGTTTGATAAATTTGTTTTAATGAATCCACCACTGCATATTGATTCGGACCTGTACATTCTATAATGTACATCGTAAACCAATTCCATATGAACGCATAAATTTCTTTTTTATTGTCACCGTCTAAATCACCTGTAGTAACATTATATAAAGAACCACCGGCAGCCCTTATAAAATTGTATTCCATAACCCATGAACCGAATCCTCCTAATTCGCCTGCAACTGAGGCAATTAAAACTTCTCTTCCTCTTGTGCTTTGTCTAACACCTACAATCAATTCATTCTCGCCATCCTGATCAATATCTTCAATTGTAAGACTGTAGGGTCTAAAATCAATATTATTAGGAAGATCAAAATTCCATGCATTGGTTGGTTCCATTGCTCCACTGGTATAATTTCCATATTTATTTTCACCCACTACACCACTCCACTCAAAAACCCAAAGGCGGGGTGGATTTGGAGTGGTGGCATTCGCAATTGAAGGCATTGTAGTTATAATATCCACCTTTCCATTGTTATCAATATCACCTACAGCTATTCCTGCAAAAGAATTTGCTGATACCGGATATTTGAAATACCACACTGTATCGTACGTATTATTCGCTTTGGCTTCATACATTAGTAAATAATTTTCACTCAGATCAGTATATGCACATAAGAACTCCCCCCATCCATCCTGATCCGTATCAAAACCAGCTTTTACAATTGCCATTTCCGATCCTGTCTGCGGCGCTTGAAAAGGCATTTGGTCCATCTTCCAAACAAGGTTCCAATTGTTTTGCGAAAATAAATTCACTGTGAAGAAAAGAAACAGAAAGGTAAGTAACTGTTTACTCATAGCTGCCTCCTATGTTTTATTTGATACGAATGAAAAATTACTCTCTCTCGAAATAAAATAATTATAAACTAAGTTTATTTTGGGAATTTTTAGGAATAAAGTCAAATGAAAATTGAGGATTAATAAAAGTGAGAACCATTCACAACAAAAAAACAGAAAGGGAGCCGAAGCTCCCTAAACATAAGTAAATAAGCCTGACTTACTTGATTCCCGGTTCAGTTAAGTTTTCTGGTTTTGTGAAAAGAAACTTTTCCGATGGATATTGTGCCCCTACTCCTAAATTATTATTATTAAAAGCTATTGATACATCTGTGCCATCTACAAAGCCATCCCCTGTTAGATCAGTAGCCACATAACCCGACACTCCAAAATTACTCGCATTAAAACAAGGCGATACATCTGCGCCATCAATGAAATTATCTTGGTTTACATCACCACTGTAAACGCACCACTCATTTCCTACTTTTTTCATATTATTTCCGTATGCTTTGGATGAGTCATCAGTAAAATTATAGCAATTGATATTGCTCTCTGTCAATGTAACAGGCATACTGCTCCAAGTCTCTAAACTGTTACGATGTTTTATAACTAAATAGTATGTTCCATTAGAAGCATGTGTAAAATTAAAATTTGCAACAAATCCAAGTGAATCAAGTAATGACTTTGCTGAGTCGACAACTTCGTAAGGTGCATATGAGTTTCGCAAATAAGCTGATATTGTGTCTACCCGGTAAAGCTTATAGTATTGCCAGCTATCATCGTCTAATTGGTATAAACCTTCAACTACAACCTTCACTCCATTAATACCCATAAGTGAACCTAAGACACAATTACTATTTGTGCTGTAATTCGATGAACCGATTAGAAATGAAACCTTTGTAAAATATTCCTCACATGAATTTGGATTGAATATTTTTAAAATCATTTTTTCACCTTCATAAAAGCCATCCTTGATCACAGTTGTATCGTTGTCTCCCCAAGCAGTAATTGTTACAGTATCTTCTTCGGTCCAATAACTATACCCACCACAAATTAAACTATCATTACGATGATAAAATATACCAATAACATCTCCCACCTCCATAGGATAATCACTAAAAATCGGATTGATTGAAGAAGGAATTGAAATTGATGCACTTTTTCCAGTATTAGATGTAAAGCTCCAATTAAAGCAATTGGGTGCTATATATATGTTACAATCACTCCAGTCAATCAAATTATCGTTGGAATAAGACTTTAACTCAATTCTTCCTCCATATCGCCACAAATAATGAAGACGCCATAAAAATGATCCTTGGTCGGCTGAAACATTATCCGCTTCTGGTCTTGGACCAGCATAACCAGTTCCAGTATATTGATAGCTGTTTATTTGAATCTGATCAATACCATTACATTCCCAGATTATTTTCGCAGTTCCACCAGCCCTTAAACCACCTTGATTTGTGGGTATTAGTTTAAGAAACTTTAAATATTTTGAGTTTTGTGTCCTTTGGTATCTTAAAATATTGCCATTATTTCCTATAGCCCATGCAAGGGTTGAATCAAAACCACTAATTGAACGTATGTTAACTGCATTGCTTCCGATAAATTGACAACCCCAACTAAAACCACAATCTGATGAATTTGTTGCATAAGTTTGGTAACCCAACCAAATGTCTCCATGCGAATCTATATTACTTAATCCTGTATAACCATTCATCAGTATATTACTCCCTACCCAAGTTATACCACCATTTGTCGTAAAATGTAAAAATTCACCATGATCTTCGATCCATTCAAACAACAATCCATGCAAATTATCATCATCAAATTTAAATGAACGAGCTTCATGTTCAGTAGGGAAATAGTCTTCAATCCAAGTTATGCCACCATCAGTTGTTTTGAGTTGAGGAAAACCACCATCAAGACAATATCCTACCAAAATACCATTATTTGCATCTCTAAAATTTAGAGAATTAAATTTTTCTCTTCCCAAATCACCTGTTTTGATAATGAACCAGCTAATTCCTCCATTAGTAGTTTTGAGAATTAGTTTATTAGTCCAAGCCCACCCTAGGTTTTCATCAAGAAATTGAAATTTGCTACATTGTATAGTTGTATCACTATTTTTTAATTCCCATGTAGTTCCATTATCAACCGTCCCCAAAATAATCCCATTTGCACCAACTATTAAACCTTTATAATTAGGAAAAAAGAATATTTTATATAGATCAAGTGTAGTATTTGTTGTTTGTTTGTTCCAAGTTAAACCACCATCAGTAGTTTTTAATAAAAGACCATTTCCTCCACACACCCAACCAATTTGACCATTAATAAATTTTACATCAGTCAAATTCTCTTTAGTGCTGCTTGTCTTTACTATCCAATCTGTCCCGTAAGCTGTTTGCCTTACTTCAATTGTGTCTGGGCTATTTATTGTAGTCGGCGATGTTATTGTTATTGTTCCTACTCTATAATCTGCTGTGTTTGATTGATAACTTACAGTTATCTGTCCAGCATTTGTCCCACTACTTCCCGATGTTATCGCTAACCATGATGGATCATTGGAAACTGCATTCCAATTCATTATTCCCCCGCCAAGATTATTCACATCAAATGTCACCGTTCCCGAACTTGCCGGCACTCCATGAAATGGCGGAGTAACTGATAGAATTCCCTGCTTGATATTATTCCCGGAGTATGCTGTGAAAACATCCCGTCCACCGGTCAGACTCAAAATTGTAGAGCCAAATGTTAAGTTATTTGTTGTATAAGAGCCAGCTATGAAAAAACTCTCGGAATTATAAACTGAAATATTCTCACATAATTCTGAAGCAGTTCCGCCAGCTCTTGATGTCCATATTAAGTTACCTTGTGAATCAAATTTCACCAAAAAAATATCATATATATTGCCTATGCTTGCATTTGTCAGCGAAGCCGTTCCGAAAAATAAAATATCGCTAGCGAAAGATCCTGCAACGACCACATTCTCATACTGATCTAATGCAATATCATATGGACTTTCACCATGATTGCCATTTCCAGATAACGCCCAAATTGCGTTTCCATTTACATCTAGCTTTGTTAAATACAAATCGCTTAACCCTGCATTAACATTTGTTAGAGTGTTGGTACCAAATGTTATTAAACTGCTGGAATACGGACCTGTCAGATAACATTTTCCATCTCTACTCACATCAATCTTTTGTCCCAAATCTTCTCCGCTGCTTCCCCATTTTTTTGCCCAGACGATGTTTCCCGAACTATCATACTTAACAACAAAAATATCCGACGATCCGTTAATATTGGAATTCGTCAAGATATAACTTCCGAATGTTATGCTTTGACTTGTGAATGAACCTATCACATAACAATTATCTGCTCCATCAACAGCTACTCCACTCCCCCAATCATAACTTCCGCTTCCATTACCATGTTTAGCCCACAGTGGATTACCATCATAATCATATTTTGCAGTGAATACTTCGTCATCACCGCTACTTGTTAGAATTGTACTTCCAAAAGTAATACTTGAGCTAGCATAGGAACCCGTAATGAAACTATTTCCAAGTGAGTCGACAGCGATGCTATTAATTATATCAATCGAATTGCCACCAGCAGATTTAGCCCACAAAATAATTCCAGTTGCACTTAATTTTACCAGGAATAAATCTGCTTTGCTGTTTGATGTTGAATTAAACAAAGTGTATGCATCAAAATTTATGGAGGAACTCTCAAATCCACCTCCGATAAATATATTACCTAGACTGTCAACATCAACTTCTGTGGCATATTCTTTCCCAGTGCTACCAAACGTTTTTGCCCAAGTTACATATCCCTCAGCATCATATTTAACCAAGAAAATATCATCATTGCTGCTTGAATTATTTAATATTGTGCCAGAGAAATTAATTGAAGGGCTATTGTACGTACCCAAAAGATATGAGTTGCCCCATCTATCAACTGCAATACTATGCCCAAATTCTGCGGAAGTTCCATTCCCACTTTTTGCCCATCGCCAATCTGTTGCAGAATTAACAGTTAAATAAACTGTGTTAGTATTTATCCATGATCCAGGATTAGGATAATTATCAAGATTTTTAACTTCACAAGTGAATTCATTATTATTGTCTTGAGCAACGTTTACATTTGTAATTGTAAGTGTAGATGAATTTGATGTATTGACTATTGTGAGCCGTCCATTTTTATCACCACTATTCCATTGGTTTGAACCACTACCCCACCATTGAAATCCCAGTTGTCCACTACAAGTTGCCCCTACTCTAAATATTACAGTCTGTCCTTCATTTACAGTTTGACTTACTAGTTGAAGGGTAATGGTTGGCGTTGTTTGTCCATACAAAAGAGGTTGAAGTAAATGGATCAATACAATCGGAAGGAAGAATAATTTCGTTTTCATATTGTACCCCACATAAAGTTACTCTAATATTTTTTTAGAACTATATTGGAGGGAAATAATAAAATTTTCCCTACTAAACTTTATTAAAAATTACTCAAAG
>CAZHNF010000064.1:0-5478 GCA_964533625.1 uncultured Saprospiraceae bacterium
CAGAAGGAATTAAGAGATTCCGGATTGGATCCTTATCAATGGGCAGGATTTGTCCTGGTCGAATGAAATATTCTTAATAGTATTCTTTCCAGAAATTTTTTACGAAATTTAATATATAAGAATACTTTTAGTCAAAAATATTTTAGAGCATAAGCTCATTTCTGAATCTTAATCTAATCTTATTCCACCCTTTAACTATTACATTTATTTCAATTATAGGAACAGTTAAGCAAGCCCCTAATTAAAACCAGCAAATAATCACCCTCATCAATTCATTTGAGGTATGCCTAATTTTCCATTTGGAATGGCCAAAACCTTATGACTTTTAGTAGTCTAGTTTAATTAAATATTGATCAGTACCGCTGTTATCATAAAACTTAATACCAATTTAAGTCTAACACATGATAACCTTTTTACAACTGTTTAACCTTGTATTAGAGATGACTAATTCTTGTCAAAGAGTGACTCAAGGTTGTTAATAATTTTATAATATTTTAAGCAATAATTTCATAGATTTATGGCTCAAGAAGATATAGTTAATTTCTATGTAATGAAAAGCCTAAAGCGTAGAACTACTTTATTATTTTTTGGACTAGCGTGTTTAATTTATATCCAAAAATTAAACAGTCAGACCAAAGCCCTAATTATTGGAATATCACAATATCAGGATCCCGAACTTAAAGAACTTAAACACGCCCACCGCGATGCTGAAAATTTTGCTGCGTATCTTAAAGAACATCCATCTATAAAACTTAAAGAAGAAAACCTTCAACTCCTTACTAATTCTCTCGCTACTTCTTCTCAAACTATACTGGCCTTAGACCGTATGTTTGAATCCGTTAAAAAAACGGATTCTATTTATTTATTTTTTTCGGCCTATGCTGTAGTTGATCATAAAAGTAATTCGGCCCCTCAGCAAATTTATTTCTATGATACTCCAATCTACAATACTGACGCAGGCTCATTCGATCTCTACAATTTATTTATTGAATTAGCTAAATCTTCACACGTTCACTATAGTATTATAATGAATGTAATTCCAGTTTATTTAAATTATAAGCAAGATGAATTGGGATTAGAAACATCGGAAAATACAGAAGATCATATAAGACCTAAAAACTACTTAATCAGCAATACTATCCCAAGACAATTTGTTCAATCGGATTATTTAAGTGCGGGTAATTCAAAATTAAGTTTAAGTGACTTATTACTTCAAGGATTAAATGGTAAGGCTGACAAAAATAAAAATGGAAGCGTTAATTGGAAAGAGATTGGAAACTTTCTGCAAGAATATTCAAACTCTCATGCTTACAACAATAGTATGTTAACTTTTGAAGTTTCAAAACCTAAAAGTTTCCAAAACACGGTCAACACGCAATCTTTAAAGTCAATTAGTGGATTTGGTGAACATGCTTACAGATATGCATTTATTCAATCACAAGATGATATTCTAGCTCACTCTATTCGACTTTCTTTACCGGATTCATTACAACTTTTGGTTAAGGATTTTATCACCTCTATTACATTAAACAGACTTATGCCGCCTCAGGAAGGCAATGCCTCTGACCGATGCAATATTTTATTAAACAGACCTGAATTCTCAGAAATGCATAATGAGATCAAACGTCGGATGGCTGCGGCTTTGTTGGATGATGTTCAACAAGTTTTGAATGCCTATTTAAATGCTGAAAATCAAGAACTCATTAACCGAACAAAAGGAAGCCAAAAATATAAGATTTACCCTGACTACCTTGAAAGAGCGAGTCAATTATTAGGCTCAAGACATTATTTTACTTCGCAGATCAATGCAAAGAAGTATTATTTTGAAGGATTACAATTAAGATTGTTAGCTCAACAAAATAAAGACACTTCGCTATTTCATAAGGCTTTGGAAAAGCAATTAATGGCTTTAGATATTGAAAATGAAGCATCTTATATTCACAACGAGGCCGGAGTTGATTATATTCTGCTCCATGAATTCGAAAAGGCCAAAACCAGTTTTTTAACTGCAATAAGTTATTCAAGTACCTGGAGTGTACCATACATGAATCTGGCTTTAATGTTTAGCAAAATTGATCTCGAAAAAGCGCTGAATATTTCAAGACAAGCAGTACGACTATCTCCAAAAAGTAGTTTGGCTCAACATATACTTGGATTGATATATTTTAATATGAAAAACTTAATGCCTGCAGAAGAATCATTTCTTAAAAGTTTAGAAATAAATTCTAACAATCCTGATGCTTATTACAATCTAGCCTGTATAAAATCACTTACCGGTAAAAAAGATAAAGCATTTGAGTATTTGGAATTGGCTTTTAAGAATGGTTTCACAGATTTCGAACATATAAAAAATGATACAGACCTTGAAGCCATCAGAGCTCAACCGGAATGGTTATCCCTATTGGAAAAGTATTTTGGAAAAAATTAATTAAAATACATTATGACAAAGAAGTTTTGGTGCCGAACTATTGTACTTCAGTTATTTTATTCAACTTATATTTTGGCTCAACACAAAGGGGTAATACCAAAAGTCGAGAATCAAGAATCATCAGTTGAATTTACTTCAAAAAATACTTACGCAGTTGTGGTTGGTATTTCCGATTACCAGGACAAAAACATCCAAGATCTAAGGTTTGCTGATAAGGATGCTGAAGAGTTTGCTCAATGGTTGCAATCAGCAGCCGGAGGGCGAATCTCAAGTGATAAAATTCAACTGTTGACCAATAATAAAGCCACTAATGCATCTATATATTTAGCCTTAAACTGGCTCATGGAAGAATCCAAACAAGGCGATCAAGCTATAATTTATTTTTCAGGTCATGGCGATGTTGAAACCAGGACAGTGAAGCAAAATGGATTTTTGTTAGGTTATGATACACCAGCTGCTGTTTACATGGCAGGTGCAGTTTCTCTTGGTTATTTACAAGATGTAATTACGACCCTATCTGAAAAAAATAAAAGTAAAGTTCTAATTATCACTGATGCATGTCATGCCGGAAAGCTAGCCGGCAGTAGTATAGGTGGTTCACAAATTACGGGGGCTAATTTAGCAAAACAATTTGCCGGAGAAACCAAAATACTTTCATGTCAACCGAATGAATTTTCTATTGAAGGTGAACAATGGGGAGGTGGACGAGGTGTTTTTTCTTTTCACTTGTTGGATGGCTTGACCGGTATGGCTGATAAAAACGGAGACGGCTTAGTCAATTTAAATGAAATCGATCGCTACCTCGGTGACAAAGTATCTCCGGAAACTGCGCCGCAGCCTCAAACTCCTTTTACAGTAGGAGATCGAAATACAAAGATCTCAGTTATTGATGCTTCATCATTAGCGCAATTGCATGAGCTAAAAATAAACCAATCAAATGCCTTAGCTCAAATCAGTTCTAAAGGATTAGAAGATGACTTGCTTGCAAAATCGGATTCATTAAGCCGAATTCAATATTCTGCCTTCAAGCAATCCATTTTATCAGGAAAGTTCCTTGAACCTGTTGACACCTGCGCATGGTTTTATTATCAACATCTCATTCGCAATTCAAACCTGGAACCTTTACATCGCCTTATGCGACGAAACTTTGCAGTCGCCTTATTAGATGAAGTTCAAAAGGCGATCAACGCTTTAATGGCCAATGATCCGGAGGAAGCACTTCAATGGCAATGGAATCCGGAAAAATATACACTGTATCCAGATTATTTAAATCTCGCCATGGAACTTCTGGGTAGTAATCATCCGTTAATCAATTCACTAAAAAGTAAAAAACTATACTTTGAAGCCTATACTCTTTCAAGACTTATCGGTGATCAGGCCTTATCTGTTTTCGCAAGTGATTCAATAAAAAATTTGGCAAAAAATAAATTGTTAGATGCCATTGAGCTAGAATCTGGCGCTGCTTATTTATATTATTCGATTGGAAAATTATATGAAGGGAGTAGCCAAGGTATTCTTCCAATCACCGATATTAATAAATCAGATTCACTTATTTTATGGTGTACAAAGGCAACTGAACTTTCTCCTAAATGGTTATTGCCATATCTTAATATTTTTAGTGAATATCTATATGTGCAATTAAAGAAAAAGGAAGGTATGAAATGGTTGGAAATGGCAACCGCAATTGATACCAACAATTACACTTTAAAAGAATTTAGAGTATATGCGGACTGGTATGATGGAAATTTTGAATCCGCTGAAAAAGTTGCACGTGAAATGATTGTTCAAAGACCAGAAATAGAACTTGGACATAGTTTATTAGGTTATACTTTGTTAAATGCAGAAAAAAATATCAATGAAGCGGATACCCATTTTAAAAAAGTTTTACAACTAGATTCTTCCAATTTCATCTGGGGTTATTTTCCACTTGGATCAATATTAATTGCAATTAAAAATTATAATAAGGCGAAAAAACATTTCTTAAAAGGGTTTGAATTATTTAATCTCACAACTGGTGACAAAACTGCATCACTTTCAGGTTTAATGTATTTAGCCGAAATTTCCGAAAATTTTGAAGAAGCATTATATTGGTCAGATTCATTACTCAATTACACTATTGACCTATACCACAAAATTTATTCTCTAACTACTAAAGGGCACATTTTATTTGAGAGAGGGCTTTATGTTGAGGCTGATTCCTTACTAAACCACGCACTCACACTTGATCCAACACCTAATCCATGTTTTATAATGGATAAAGCATATTTGGGATTGATAGCTGAAAAAAGAGGAAATATTTCAAAAGCCGAAGATTTTTTTAAACAATCTGAAGCTTATGGATATCTAATAGGAAGTTGGCGTAATCTTGCATTGTATTACTTTGGAGAATTCCTCTTGCGACAAAATAGGAAAGAGGAAGCGAAGTTGAAATGGGAACAAATCATTAAGGAATTCCCCCGCAATTGTTATGGATACTATGGCATGAGCCTTTATTATGCAGATCAAAATAATCAAAACCTTGCTCTAGACATGTTGGAAAAATCACTGGACAACAGATACCCGGTTCCATATCCAATATTTAAAGAAGATGTTTTTAAGAAAATGAGGAAAACAAAACGATTCAAAGCAATGATGTTAAAACATTTTCCACCTGGATGGGAAAAGAAATAAGTATATAAAAAATTAATGTTACAATTATGAAATTTACAAATAGTAAATCAAATGACATTGGTAATTTAAAATCATTTTCATTCATACTATTAATATTTATAGTTCCTTTTTTTGCAATCGCACAACAAAAAGGAGTCATTCCTTAAAGTATCAACTAAACAATTAGTTTAATAGCAATTAAATGAAAAAACTGATTTTATTTTTTACATTTATTTTTATTGAGCTCATTCTATGTGCTCAACAAAAAGGAGCAACAACGATAGTTGCGAGTCAAGAGTCGAGCGTTGCGAGTCAAAACACATACGCAGTAGTCGTTGGAATTTCAGATTATCAGGATCCTTCTATTCCGGATCTAAAATATGCTGATAAAGATGCTGAAG
>CAZHNF010000065.1:0-5375 GCA_964533625.1 uncultured Saprospiraceae bacterium
GCAAGGAGTGTTAAATATTACCAGCTCTGGAACGGAACAAAGTCGAATTTATTTTGGTAAATACGAAAACGGCCCAAAACCGATCATTACCTTAAGAGAAGAAGTGCCTTCCTGGAATATTCCCGAAAAGTGGACGCAATCTTCCGAAAATGTATGGTTCACAACAATTCCCGGGGCAACATCTCAAAACTGGCTTCGTATATGGCTCAATGGGATTGAATATGTTAGAACGCAAGGTCTTGGAAGCAATAATTTGGATGGAACGTATGGAATAAGTTCTACTCATAGATTTTTACTCAACACTAACAGTGCACAGTTATATTTGTACTCTACATCTAACCCAGCGCTATTCTATAATAAAATTGAGTATCCAGGAAAGGTTAGAGATTCTTTGACTCTGTTTCATACAATCGAAATGATTGATGCAGATTATGTTGAGTTGAATGGTTTGGATATTCAGGGAGGTATGTACTCTGCAATCGGTTTAACAGGTTGCGATGATGTTATCATTAGAAATTGTGAAGCTGGAAAATACAGCAATTGGGCAGGTATATTTGGACAATCAAGTTTCATCAACGCATTAGATAATACGTCAAAAAATGTAATAATTGATAATAATGTAATTGCATCAGATAGAAAAGTAATTCAATATCACTACGATGGAGTTTCTGGTGTCGAATATGGAATTGTACTACAAGGAGGTACTGAAAATTGGGATATTTCTAATAATAAAATTACAAATTGGACATATAATATTTTAATTCTGGGTGATACTCGTCCAAGCATAAATCATAATATTTATAATAATGATATATCCACACCCGATATTAGGTGCGGAAAAGCAATTCAAATAAACGGAAAATCAAGTGTCAATAATGGTTTTACAAATTGTAACATTTTCAACAACTATTTTCATGATTTATATGCTTCAGGTATTCAACTTTGTTCAAATGGAAATAAAATCTATTTCAATGTCTTTAAAGATATAAGATTTTCAGAAATGCCTTACATTGGTCAATCAAATAGCGGTAGTGGTATTAATTTAGTGCCCTCTCTTCCAGGTGTTACTATAGAATTGATGAGTAATTACATTTTTAATAATACTTTTATCAATACGCTACGAGACCCACTTTTGGCGTATGGGAGTAGAAATTATTATTATAATAATTTGCTTGCAGGGGGAATAGGAACTCAGGGACATACCCAATTAAAAATAGTTTTAAATACTACTTCTCAGTTCAGGAACAATTTATTTTTCTATCCAAGCTTTAACACTAATGATTATATGGTTACTGCTGATGGAGGAGCTTGGACTGTAAATCAGTTTAATTTACTTGATAATTTATTCACAAATTCATTCATCGATGGAAATATTCAACATGTTGGACAATTAAATAATCTTATTTATTCGGATCAAAGATTACCACTAGTAAGTCCAGCATTATCCGCAGGTATTGATATCTCCAATTTAATCCCATTTGGCTTTAGGGATAGATATGGAAATTTGGTGAATGGCGCCAACCCATCAATTGGAGCAATTCAAAATAATACAAGTTCAGACACAATACCACCACAATTAATTTCGGGCATTCTCTTAGATTCTGCAAAACTGTTATTGACTTTCTCTGAACCGCTTATGCAATCAAATGCTACAACCTTATCGAATTATATTATATCAAACGGAATTATTATTCAGTCAGCCCAACTAAATAGTGGCAATCCTGCACAAGTTACACTTTTTACTAGTTCTCATGTGTTTGGTCAAAACTACACAATTGTAGTTAATAACCTTCAAGATTTAGCTGGAAACGCCATACAATCGCCGAGTAACTCTATAAATTATACGTGCAATTTTAACCCACCTCCAACAGGTGAATTAATAATGCTGCCAATTACTGAAGCTATTGCCTCGAGTACTATCGGTGTCAATTATGGACCAGATAAAACGATAGATGGGAAATATTATTCAAACGGAGGTGATACTTGTTGGGCAGCTTCCCCTATTCCACAGTGGTTAATCTTCGATTTAGGTACAGCAAAACAAATCAGCAAAACCAAAATTTCATTTTATGATTTTCAAAATGGTCGTGTGTATACTTACAATATTTCGGTTTCAACCGATTTTGTAAGCTGGAATAAAATTGTAGAAAATGCCACTTCCTCGAATCAGGAATGGACAATAAATAATTTTAATCCTGTTATAGCAAGACTTGTAAAGCTGGAACTGACCAGCAATAATCAAAACAATTTTGCAGTAGTTTGGGAAGCAGAAATTTGGGGATTTGATTCCGTTCAACCTAATGTTATGTTAAACTCAAAAGTATTTTTACAGGGTGCTTATCAAAATGGACTCATGGTAAATATGCTAAATACTTCAGGGGTTATTCCAACCTCACAACCATACCATTCTTCTCCATGGAATTATAGTGGAAATGAATCGGTTTATGGCATTCCACAAGATGTCGTAGATTGGGTGCTGATTGAATTTCGAAGTGATACATCTGCAACTTCTGTAGCTCTAAAACGTGCTGCTTTCGTCACAAAGAGCGGAAGAATAGTTGATCTAGATGGAACTAGTAATCCGAGTTTCTATGGAATTTTAAACAACAGCTATTATTTGGTGATTAGGCATAGGAATCATTTAAGTATCATGAGTGCAAATAAAATTTATTTATCTGCTCCGACAGTTGCCTACGATTTTACCAATTCACCAACTAAAACATATGGAAATGAATTGGCAGAACTGAATGATGGTAAATTTGGTATGTTCGCGGGTGATAGTGATGGAAATGGAATTGTGAATGTTCTCGACTATCAAACGGTCGGCAATAATTTATTCCAAGTTGGGTACAAAGCAGGTGATCTTGATCTAAATAATATTATTAATATATTGGATTATGGTAAAACAAATCAAAATTTATTGAAATTTTCAAAAGTACCAGGTGCTGTAATATTCTAAATTTTGAAATATTATAATTTGGATATGATTGTATTATAATTATAATGAAATTATAATCTATTTTTGAGGTTTATGTTCTAAACTCAACCATATAGTCATTCGTAATATTATTATTAAACTAGCAGAGTATTTTTCTTGAATTTCCTATACAGAAGGATACTACCTGTACAACAGCATTTACTATTCTCTCTTTACCAAGTTTAGCTTAAAAACATAAGTGAAAACCATCATTTTCCGGTAATACTAATTCCTATTGTATTTTCAACGGATTTTACCGTCCGCATGATATCCTTGAACATCACATATATAGTAATCCAAAAAAATTCTTTTATTCCACCACTTTCGCTTTGCCATTTATCTGCATATTCAGTAAAGATTTTTTCACCTGTAATCTGTGCTAATGTTCGAAGTTGCGCAATATGAAGATTATGGTATGCGGGACTGGCAATATTGAAATGATTGACAAATGATGGATTTGGTGATAAACTATAAAGACTATAGCCATAACGATCGAACAAGTTTAACATATCCTTCAATCCAATAACACCAAGATTGAAAATTTCTCTTGCTTCTGAAGAGCCACTAAAGAGGATACAATTGTGGATTTTAATGAGAGCAATCATATGTCCATTAAGGATATGATGAAGAGGAAAAGAAGTAACTACTTCTTGAAAAAAAAGTCCTCCGTTTTTTGTACTATAGGAAAGGCCTCCTTCTGAAGTACTGTACTTGTAAGCTTTAATTCCCTTCCCAAATAATCTTATATAATTTGAATCATTTGTAATTTGGAATCCATAAAGCATAGCTTCAAGACAGTAAACTTGATTAAATCCAGATCGCCATGGTGCTTTCACATTATATTGATATCCAAGATCAAAATTTACATACCATAATCCGACTTCTTCTTTGTTAATTCTAACAGTTTTGAATTCATTGGCAAGATAATCAATTTGTCTCAATGCAATCAACAAATTATCCTCATTTCCCCATTTTATGTAATCCTGAAGGTTTTTCTCAGCATAGCCAGCAATTGAAGATGGATATCTCTGTATTCCACTAATGCCTCTATTACCTGTTTCATCATAGTTCGTTACCTTTATACCCTCGAAATCAAGCTCTGTTGAAAATTTTTGCCAATCAATTCGCGTAAAATCTGGCATCGTATGATTTTTTTTAAGTGAATCAGGAATAATTATAAAATTGTTGATTTGCTCATTTTGCAAACTCTGATAATATGCTCTAAGATCAATTATCCGATGAATAGAAAATATGAACCATATTAAAAGAAAAAAAATGATGGTAATAGGAACAGGGAGCAGATATCGTAAAAATAAACGTCTGATTGTAAATTTTTTATTCATAATAACCTCATTACTGAATTTCCTAAAGGTACTGTATGTTATACATTTTAAATTTAATAATATAAAATGCTTTAAACCATTCCACAAATTTTTCAATATCTGTTTTTAGGTTTAATCAAAATTCACCCATAAGGTGTTCAACCATCATTCTCGAAATGTACATCTCAAGATGAAGTTTTAGAAAGAAGAGTTAACTTTTTCTTTTTTAATAAAATCAACCAAATCTTCGCCAGCTGGTTTGTAAAAATTTTAGTGTTAGATTTATTTTTGTGCGAGGAAAAGAGATTTTGCAGTATTAAATTATCAAAAAGTAAATGCCAAAAGACAAAAAAACAATTATGAAGAAAACTAAGTATTCGAAGGAGTAAAATTGCATCGCTGATATTATGCGATCTTATAGTAGTTCCTATACCACTCCAGAAATTTTTCAATTCCATTTTCAATAGGTGTACTTGGTTTAAATCCAACCATCTTCATAAGATCTTCAACATCGGCATAGGTAGCAGGAACATCTCCCGGTTGAAGCGGCATGAAATTAATAATAGCTTTCTTACCTAAATTATTTTCTATTATTTCAATAAATTTTAGTAGTTCAACCGGCTGGTTGTTGCCGATATTGAATAATCGGTAGGGAGCGAAACTTGTTGCACTGTCGGGGTTCTCGCCATTCCAATCTGGATTTGGTTCCGGCAATTTAGGAATTAATTTTATAATACCGTCTACAATATCATCAACATATGTGAAGTCTCTTCTCATTCTGCCATTGTTATAAACATCAATTGGCTTGCCTTCAATAATACTTCGTGTAAAAATGAATAATGCCATATCTGGTCTGCCCCAAGGTCCGTAAACTGTAAAGAATCTTAATCCTGTCGTTGGAATTTTATATAAATTAGAATATGTGTGAGCCATCAGTTCATTAGCTTTTTTAGTTGCAGCATAAAGTGAAACTGGATGATCTACATTATCATGCACAGAAAATGGCATTTTAGTATTAGCTCCATAAACCGAGCTTGATGAGGCATAGATGAGATGTTTTACCGGATTGTTACGGC
>CAZHNF010000066.1:0-4853 GCA_964533625.1 uncultured Saprospiraceae bacterium
CAAAGCTATTGAACTATATTGCAATTTGTCAAGATGTACTTAAGTGGACGGATACCATAAATCAAATATCCCAAATGATTTTGATGAATATGTACAGCTTATTGAATTTGCGATAGAAAAAATTGAAAATATGGATAAAGCTCATATGCTCAAGAGGAATATGGAAGCCATTATTTATCTAGACGCAATTGAGTATAATATTATTCACAAGATTCTCCCTATACTCAAAGAGAGAAATGAACAAACAAACTAAATTGATCTTAATATGCCAAATCCAAAATTTGTAATTAGCGTAGATCGCAAAGGGGAATACAGATTCATTTTACGTGCGATTAATGGAGAAATAATTCTAAGAAGCAGCGAAGGCTACTCATCCAAACAAGGATGTGAATATGGAATTGACTCTGTGAAAAGGAATTGTAGAAATGATTATAGTTATGAGCGGCATGATAGAGCTAAATTCTCATTTAATATAAAAGCGACCAATGGTCGAGTATTAGGTGTGAGTGAAACCTACAATTCTAAACAAGCAAGAGAAAATGGAATAGGTGCCGTTAAAAGGGATGCACGGTCTGCGCGCATAGAATAGACTATTGCTTGACAAATAACCGTGAACTACTTCCTGTTTTATTTTCCGCTTTTACGAAGTAAGATGCAGGTTTATATCCATCAATCGGAACAATTATCTGCTCACCCTGGATCAAAGAATCAAACTCATCGATAATTTTTCCCTCCGCAGATACAATCTGATAGCGGGTCTTTTCTGAACCAGAATGAAGGATTACAATATGATTGGTTGCAGGGTTGGGGTAAAGGAATATTTCGTTATTGTTATCATGCAAGTCTTTGTTGCTAACTGTTCCGCATCCGGGAATTAAACAACCGTCGTCGTCGACTCTGAGTAGCCAGGGCATCCAGTAGGGATCTCCATATTTTTCCCTGGCATCATCAAGGTAAGATGCTGCTGCAATGATATATCCTCCGGTTGGACAGGATTTTAGATCATACAAGTAGCCATCGTCTTTGCCATTACGAATTCTATAAGCTTTTTTCCATAATAAATTGAGTGAGTTATCAAACTTGATTAGATGTAGTATGTCATGTCGCCATTTTATGGAATCATAACTTTGACTTGAATTATTATATGTAATGACTGTATCTGTGTAAGTAACATCTCCTCCTATAATAAATCCTTTACCATCATTGCTTCTGACAATTTTATCAAAAATATTATCAATGGCATGGCCATAAAGGGTAGAAGCAAAGTTTAATGGGATTGAATTCTTAAATTTCATTGTAGAATCAAGGACTTGAATCACTCCATAACCTCTGTTGGCGTAGGGATATTGAGGTTCATTATAATTGTAATCTGCTAATAAATAAATTTTATTGTTTTCACCCTGTACTATGTCATATATGTAACACAGACCAGTTCTTCCCAAGATAGAATTTGTACTGTTTACATTTTCACCTGCATTATTTAGTTTATACAATAAGCTTTGGTAATCTGCCGGCCAGCCCAGTCCTAAATTATCTGAATAGCCAATACCAATTAATATGTCTCCGTATGTATCGACATAGGTAGAAAAACAATGATTTTGATAACCATTGCCAGGGTCTCTTCCTAGAACTTTATGCCATTTAATATTACCAGAAGTATCAATTTTTGTGACTTGAATTTTATAGTTATAACCAGTTGAATCAATTGCAATCTCACTTGCTGTTATTAAACAACTGTCTTGCGTTGCTGTCATGTTTCCTCTCAAAATATCTCCATCTTTTATTATGCTATTCTTTATAATCAAGTCTTCTTGATGTCTTGTAATTCGGTTGAATTTCAGAATAGATTGCTCTTTATAGTTATTATTAAATGATGTGTAAAAAACTATTCCATCCCAAGTATGAATTCCTTCTGGAAAAAAGAAATTATGGAGACTGTCATCTTTTATATGGTAATAATCCAGAAGAAAACCTTCCTGATCAAAAACATAAAATGCCGTACCAAATACTTCCTTATAAGTTGTATCTGCTGAATATCCAAATGCATAAATTAAAGAATCAGTTGGGAATACCGCACTTAACCAGTTAGGAAAAAAGTTGGTAAGTCCGGTTTGATCTTCTGGAACAGTGTAAACCTTGCTAAAAAAGGATTGAGCATCTGCTTTCAATGAAATGAGAAATACTAATATTGTAACTAATCGCTTCATGTGTTAAAGAACCGGGATAAATATACAACTATTTAGGTTTACTTACCCCGGTTGAGTTTTATTTAAAAAGCTTACTTAATAATCTGTATTCTCTTAACAATCCTTTGATTGTCGGAGTTAAAGAACTCCATCATATATATACCATTAGAAATTTTTGAAATATCCATACTAAAGCTGGTCGAATTACTATTGTCGGTTTGCAGTAATTTACCTGTTAGATCCTTTAAATCAATTTTCCAGAAACCATCTTTTAAAGATGGAAGTACTACAGTTATTTTATTCTGGCTTGGATTTGGATATAAAACTATATCGCTTTCAATCTGATTAGTAATATTTTCGGCAACGTCTTCTAATGAATTTTTGAATGAAGTTTTATTTGATCCCTTCAGATACACTTCGCTACCCAATTGAATACCATAATAAAAATCTAACGCTGCAATCGCTTCTGCACCCGCCTGATTAGGATTGTTTTCTACAAATTCTTCAAGCCATTCAATCTCTTCTTCTGTTAAGTCTCCTTCGTATCTCCCATCATCTTTTACTTCCTCCATAAAAAGAAGGAGATCATAAAGGCCCTCAATATCTGATATTTGATTGTCTGTTAGGTTCTCCAAATTACTAAGATCGTCAACAGCATCTGATGCAGCGCTATAATCTCCATTTGAAAAGTAGGTTTCAGCAATTTCCCGGCGTGATCCATAGTCGTCTGCACGTTCAAGCCAAACTAATATGCTATCGGTCTGATCAATAGTATCCATTTTCAACTCGTAAATCTTATCGTAACATAAGGCAATCATTTCAAGATTTAAAGCGGCAATTTCACCTTCAAGATCAGTCCGAATTGTGCCGTAATTTGTTAAAGTATCTAAAGCGAGAAGAGACGATTCGGGAAGAGGTGTGTCAGCATCGCTTAAAGCTTGCCGGAATTCTCGTGATACAAACAGATCGGGATTTTCAAATAAAATATTTGCTCTTTTAGTTGAATCCAAAATGTCTGAACGATTATAAGCTGCTAACACAACTTCGGAACTTAGCCACGGAGATTTATTAATTAATTGATTATACAAGGAAGTTGCCGTTCCTGAATTTGCGCCAGCTATAAAAGAAAGCAATCCAGAGGTATTCCCACCATCAATAGAATCGGTTCTTGTATCTTTTTTGACGTTCATTGAATCCTTTAGCTTTTCGTATGTTGTAACATGCTTTATAGTGTCAGGATTTGGTTTACCCTTCAATGAACAATCAAGTGCTGTTATGAGAATTCGGGTTAATTTCCCTGTATTGGAAATATCTTGAGGCCTTTGGCCACTCTTATTATAATAGAATATTTTATTTAATCCTAGTGAATCTAGTTTTAAAGCAACATCACTACCAAAAGCTGTATTGCCTGCCGCATTAAGGTCGCTTCCTTGCTTGTCAAAAACTAATCCTTTTAGGAACAAGTCCGAAGAGACTTTATTGTCGTTATCATTGCATAAATATTGCAATCCACTATTATCATCAGAAGCGATATTTCCATGAAGTAAAAAGGAGAATTTATTTTTCTGTATGTAGTTAAAGGCTGGCCCGGATTTTGACATTAGTATTCCAACCGAGTTAGTATAAGTATTCGTTCGCTTAAATTCATTGTTGTTTATGTTATAGCCAGTACAATTATCGCTCAATAAACCATATTTCCATGAATTTTCGAATGTATCCTTCGTCACTGAATAGTTATTAACCCCTCCGTTTGTAAAAATTCCCACAAACATTTTACTAAACTTCGTTAAACTAACCCCAATTGTTGCATTTGAAAGCATTGATGATGCTTGAAGTCCGTACAAACTATCTTTGAATGTTGAATTCTTGATAGTCACACCAGAATTAAAGGTTTTTATGGCATACGTATCTACTGGACTCGTTTTGTTTGTCGGCTTATCAAAGCGACAACTATCAAATGTAATAGAACTATAATCCACTTTAACTTGGGTAGTATAATTAGTTAAAGGGAAATCATTATCTATATAAAATCTAGCTTTTCGTATAACCATTGGAAGATAAAGGCCAGTTTTAGCCCGAATTATATGTATGCTTCTCATGTTATTTCGAAATGTTCCTCCATTGACACTTACATGACCGTTACCTGGCGAACGCGAAGAATTATGTATACCTAATTCGGAGTATTCAATTGTTCCATTAATAATATATACTTTTGGATAAGCCCCAGTAGAGGACATATTCATTTCAATTCCCCTCCAAAAATTGGGATCTCCAGTCCTTTCGCCACATACATCTAGAACTTTGTTTTTTGTTATTGTACCTCCGTTCAATTGAAGAACTGCTCCAGCTGCTAAAATTATTCTTGCTTTTGATGGCATGTAAACCGTAGATGTAATAACAAGAGTATCGTCACTCCCAACATAAACCTCTCCACCAAAATGTGTTGGTGTGCTTATGGTTCTTTTGCCATTAATAGTATCATTTAGTAGCGACAATCCGAAAAGTGTCCCGTTTGTATTAACCATTATACTCTTTTTCATTCGATTAGCTTGGCCCGTAGTAAAGTGGTTAGTGCAATCATAATCCATATTGGTGTCTTAGCCCCCTAAATGACTGGACTAATTTGAAAAATCAATTTAGTCACATTAAATTTAGGAACAAATGCCA
>CAZHNF010000067.1:0-4313 GCA_964533625.1 uncultured Saprospiraceae bacterium
ACAAAGCTACCGGGCGTAGTGTTCTCAGGCAAGATGCACTTCGTAGTACGGATACTTTGAAATTGATCAAATTCTTGCTTCGTCATAAATTTTAATTTCCGACAAAGCTACCGGGCGTAGTGTTCTCAGGCAAGATGCACTTCGTAGTACAGATACAGAGCTTCGCAAATTTAAAGTTGGAATAACAATGGCTCATCAATACATGGCTCAGCTCGATCCAGATATTAAAAGTGCAGTGCTTGGGAACATTGGAACCATAATCACATTCAGAATTGGAACCGAAGATGCGATGATGCTAGCAAAGGAAATGTATCCTGAATTTGATGTTGAGGATTTTATTAATCTTCCAAACTACAAGATTTATTTAAGGCTTATGATTGATGGAAAGCCAAGTCGGCCGTTCAGTGCAGTCACACAATATGAATTGTAACTATCTACATATTTCAAATTTTTCAATTTGTGAGAATTCACCTCCTTCTATTTTCAGAAAATAAGAACCGTTGGAAAGATAATCTGGAATTTCCATTACATACTGAACTCCTTCAAGGAAATAAGATATATATTTTTTTATTTCTTGGCCTTTGAAATTATATATCGTTGTTGTAAATTCTTTATTATTAATTCTTAACTGGCACAATACTGTAATGAAGTTAGAACTAATTATATTAGGATATATCTTGAATGCCTTTTCCTGACCACTTTTGATTTCATTTATATGAACGGTCTTTTGACACTCTGGCACAATACATCCACATGAATCAATTTGCAAAACCCATGTTCTTAGTGCCTTTAATAGGGTATCTGATGCAATTCCAGTAATGAGATAGGTATTAAAGGGAGTGGAAGTAATTTCATTAAAGCTTGACCAAAGTAGTCTTCCACCATCAAATCCCATTGGAATATATTTGCGCAGCCATAGACTATCTCCATTATTGGAAACCTTAAATACTAATCCTGAGCTTTCTTCATCGAGCTTTTGTTTTTGAATGTCACCTACAACAATATAACCTGTATTATTATTTGCTTTTGTAATTGCATAAGCACTATATAAAGGTGTATTTGCGATTGAAATGTCGTAAATTCTGGTTTTCCAAAACAGCGTATCAAATCTTTGACTAATTGATAATACATAAGGTATATTAGCGTTAATATTTTTGGATTTATCTATATAGATGTTTGTTGGACTAATGATCCATCCTTGATTTTCCTCTTTTTTTATAATTGTGTTCACATTCGAAAGAAAAAATCCAAATACATCCTTTGTATTTAAAAAGTTAAATATTTCTAAATTACCAACACTATCAATTTCAGCGTAAAATAATTTATTTGTTATTCGCCCACTTGACAACGAATCGATCTCTCTTGAATCTCCAATTAAAACAATCTTGGATAAGTCCTTTTTTTCAATATACCAAGGATAGTTATTTCTTCCATTATTTTTAATTTGAAATCTTTTCTGCAACACAAAGCTTGTGTCAAGTTCAATAATATCAATTATACTTTTATTATTTTCCCAATAGAAACTAGCGATGCATAATGAGTTTTGACCCCCATAACCAATACAATGCGTGATGAATGATTCGTCAAGATTCTTTGGATGATTAATATAAAAAGATTTTAATATTTTACCTGATCTAATATCAATTTCACAAACAAAGTCATCGGAAAATTGCTTATTAGAATTCCTCGTCATGATAAAGAAATAGATTCCTTCAGATTTTTTGACTATAGATCGTGGAAATATTTCAAAAGGATTAAAGACACTTGTATCTAAAATATAAATCGAGTTTTTTAATTTTCCATCATAATCAAAAGTAGCTGAATATGGATAAATATTTTTGTTACCAAAAATAGATGAATCGACAAGATCTCCTATTATGTGAAATTGATCATTATCCTTAACAATGTAGTATCCTTGTGATTGACTATTATAACTCTTTAAATCCGGCAAAATATTAAACAAGGATTGGCTCTCTAAATTAATTGGCATTAGAAGTAAGGCTAATGCCAATAAAGTAGGAGCCACCTTTAAACAAGCTTTTAACTTGTATATAGAATTGACCAATTGCAATGCTTAAGGATTAGTAATGATTAGTTTAAGTCTTTTCTCTATTAATATATCATCAAGTTTTATATTAATAAAATATAGCCCTGGCTCTATATTATCAAAGCATAGTTCTGAATTATTCGCAGTAATCTTCTTTTCCAAAATAAAATGACCGTTAGTATTAAATAAATCAACTACAGCACAATTAGACGTCGAAAAATTATTTATACTAATTCTAAAGCAATTAGAGGTGGGATTTGGAAATAAAGATATATTATTGGAAATATGGTCCTTTCTGATATTAGGATTGCTATTGACTCGTTCGTATATTGTATTAGGTAATTCAATATGTATATTGTAATAGAAAGAGAGAAAGTATCTTAATATTCCTGTGAAATCACCATAACTCAATAAAGCTATTTCTTTCAAAGTATCAACTTCATTGTCATTGAGAAAATAAATATCCTTTTCATTTTCCATTTTTTGATATAAATATTCAACTGCAGCTTCTAAATTATCTTTATCTCCACCATCATACGTATCAAGATTTTGAATATTTGATAAATAAGTTTGCAGGTCATCAAACTGTTCATTATTCCAATATGTATATATTGTATCAAGGATTAATGTTCTTGAATCTATTAAAGGACACCAAAAATCCCATTCAGTTTGAGTATTTGTGGTATCAAGATGTGAAATAGCCTTCGAAATACTTTGTCCTCTTTCGATTTTAAGTAAATTTAATTTCTCCATATAGGAATCATAAAGCTGGCCTTGAGGAGTATTTTGTAATAAATTTTGATAGTAGGAAATCTGTGTATCAATTCCATTCAAATTTGTTTCTTCATCATTAAAGTTAAAGACTGTGGTGGTATCAGTATTTGTCAAGCCAGGATTTGTTAAGGATGTCCTGTAGGTATAGCTGCAGTCTATATTACCAGTAGCATTTTTTCCTCTAAAGTTATATTTATATTTAAATTTTGTGTTATCAGTATGGTAATTATTAATAAATGAATTGATTGAGTTAAAAGATGGTTGCTTGTCTGTCGCAAAAGTACCGACATAACGATTTCCCGAAGGAAGGGCATCCTCTCCCCACGCTAAAGGTAATGAGCTATTCGATTCTGCCCAAACCGCTTCAAATTCTTCAATACTATGTGGATCCCATGTATTACACGTGGCTAACGTATTACTATTATTAAAGGACAGTTGTAATGTGGATTCATCAAAAAAATTGTTTGAGACGACATTTGATTCGGTTGGATCAAAAATGGAAACACTATTTTTGAAATTATTTCGTGTCCATGTGCCATGAGTAGTATTGTCTGAGTTTACATCTCCCTCTATCCAATTGTTAATGACTTCAGTTAAAACTGATTCATTCTTAATAGCATTCGTACAGTTTTTAGTATTCGAATTTGTTATAGACAAGCCCCTTGAACTATTTGATATCTTATCCCCGTCTTTATCAATTGCAGTGTAAAAATTTTCAATTAATGAGCTTTTCTCAATGCTTAACCCTGCCATTTGTGAATAAATTCCATTTACGTGATCAGCAGGAACCCCATCATAAGTTATTTTACTATTACTCACCTGCGCCCAAACGCCTTTAATTTTAATTTGAGGAGTCTCATCTCCTTTTACGCCTATTGGAACTTTAATCAAACTGTTATTAACAATTTTACAAAATCCAGCCAAAGGATTATACACATTTCCAGGACTCGACCAATTCTCCTTCAAGTAAATTGCTTTTAGATTATTACGCAGGATACTTCTGTTAATTTCAATTCCACCACCAGTAGAAGCTTGAATTCCGTTAAGTGAATTTTCAATAATTGAATTATTTTGAATGGTAAGCTGGGTTGGTAGTGTTGGAGTGTTTGGCGATAAGCTTGGGCCGTTTGCACCCTCTAAATAAATTCCATCCCATGAACTATTGTCAACGAGCTCAGGACAATTAGGATTTGGTCCATCATCAATGCGCGTTGTAACTAAACAATTGTCTATAGTTAATGATGCATTTTGAGTGATTATTATTTTTTGTTTTGGACACATGTAATGTGGACATGTAATTGTCTGAGGGGACCAGGTTGTAGGAACATCAATAGTAATATCAAGGCAAACTGGTAGATCGGAGAATAAATCTTTACTACAATCGTCCAAAAGAAGTGCTGGTACTTCGGCTAGTCTATTATGCATCGCTACAGTTTGAGAGCCTTTAAAAAATTTTGTGTATAAGAACAAAGTATAATTTTTGAAGGGTTCA
>CAZHNF010000068.1:0-4063 GCA_964533625.1 uncultured Saprospiraceae bacterium
AATATCCAGACATTACTGCAAAAATCTTAACTCAGTGGCAACAGGTTGATAGCGTGCGATTAAATCAATAGCAAAATCGGCGATTTCAAGTTGCAATAGTCTTAACTTTTCTGAATGATCAAAAATTTTAGATCGTATTGCAATTCCTTTTTCATATGATTCAATTGCCATATTTACAGTGGTTTCAGATAAAATAGACATATCTACCAGTAAATTTTTTATTTTGTCCAAACCAATGTCTAAGAGTCTAGTCAATAAAAGTAAATCACCAAAAAATTATCCAAACTTTCCAGAAATATATCTCTCAGTTAGATCCTTTTTAGGAGTTTTAAAAATCTGATTTGTCGCACCGTATTCAATTAATTCTCCTAGATACATAAAGGCGGTAAAATCTGAAACCCTTGCGGCCTGTTGCATATTGTGAGTTACGATAATTATTGTAACTCTCTCCCTCAAATTAGAAATCAGTTCCTCGATCTTTGAAGATGCCAAAGGATCAAGTGCTGAAGTTGGTTCGTCCATTAACAAAACCTCTGGTTGCATTGCAAGTGCTCTTGCGATACACAATCTCTGTTGCTGTCCTCCAGATAAACTTACACCGGGCTTGTCAAGTTCATCTTTAACCTCGTTCCATAAAGCTGCTCCCTTTAAACTGTCTTCTACGATATCTTGAATTAAGTTCCTGTCTCTGACCCCATTAAGTTTCAGGCCAGCTGCCACGTTATCTTGGATACTCATGGTAGGAAAAGGATTTGGTTTTTGAAATACCATTCCAATCCTTCTTTTTATAATAACGGGATTGATTGCCTTATCATAAATATTTAGTCCGTCCAGTAATACCTCTCCGGTGATTTTAGCACCTGTTGTCATCTCATGCATTCTATTCAAACAACGTAAGAGAGTAGTTTTACCGCACCCTGATGGACCTATAAAAGCCGTGACGCTATTTGGTTTTATATTTATATTAATACTTTTTAATGCTTGCTTTGATCCAAACCATCCGTTGACATCTTTGACAACCAATTTTGAGTGAGATTTCTCTATTTCATCAGCCAGATAGGCAAATGATTTTTCAATTTGTTCTTTTTTTTCTACAGGTGCCAAATTTTCTACGGCCAATACTAACGATACATCAAAATAATTATTATAAATTATCTATATAATCAATATAGACAATATTGATTTTACATTTCCACTTTTGCCAAATTTTTACGAATCAAAAGTCGTAGTCCTACGCCTAAAAACAGTACTATAACTATGAGAATTAATGCAGCACCCCATCCAAAGGAATGTGCGGATTCATAAGGTTGACTTGCAAGTCTCCAAATTCTTAAAGGTAAGGCGTCTACCGGACCTGTAAAGCTAGAAAAGAACAGACTAGTACCCAAAATAGTCATTATGAGTGGAGCAGTTTCTCCTGCAATTCTTGAAATTGCCAGAACAATGCCTGTAAGAACGCCGCTTTTTGCTGTTGAAAGCACGATATTTAGAGTAATCTTTGTTTTTGACAATCCTAAAGAATATCCTGCTTCTCGTAAAGAATTTGGAACAAGTTTTAAAGTTTCCTCAGTTACACGTACTATAATAGGAATCATTATGATGGACAATGAAAATGCTCCTGCTAGTACAGAATATGAACCCATGGTCAATACCAAAGTCACATATCCTACAATACCTATTACAATGGATGGAAGTCCAGTTAAAACATCATTAACAAACCTTACAACAGTAGAAAAACGATTATTTTTTGAATATTCTGAAAGATATATTCCAGTTAGCATACCTACAGGAACAGACAAGGCTGATGATAAACCAATTACAATTAAAGTGCCTTGAATTGCAGGTCCTATGCCTCCCTTTCCAGATCCAAGTGCCCCCGGTTTTTGTGTTAGAAATTCTATACTTATTGCTTCGGAACCATTTTTTATTACTTCAATCAAGATGCTTCCAAGAGGGATTACAGCTACTACTACGGATATGATTGTAAGTATTGTGACCAATTTATTGGTGATTATCCTTCTTTTGTATTTCTTCTTAATGTAATTATTTATCTTATCAGTATATTGTTTATTTTCATTATTTTTTGGGTTATTTTTTTCAGAATTCATAACAATCATCTAGTTTGTAACACGGTTAGTTTTTTTAACTAACAACTGAGCAAAAATATTAATTATCATTGTCAAAAGCAATAAGACAACACCTAGTCCGATTAACGCCGAAAGGTGGATGTCTGATGATGCTTCATTAAATTCATTCGCAATAAGACTAGCAAGTGTCTGTCCTTGTGAAAATAAAGAAGTAGGAATAGCAGTAGCTCCTATCACATTTCCAATGATTAGAGTCACCAGCATAGTCTCTCCAACTGCTCGTCCTAAACCCAGAATTGACGCTCCTATTATTCCAGATTTTGAATAAGGTAGGACAGCAGTTCTTATCGTCTCCCATCTTGTTGCACCTAAAGCATAAGCTGCCTCTCTTTGAGAATTTGGAACAGATTTTATTACCTCACGACAGATCGAAGATATTATCGGTATTATCATTATGGATAAAACTATTCCGGATGTAAAGATATCAAGACCAAACGGAGTCTTTGCAAAAAGTGGAATTGAACCATGAAAAATATCGTAAAGTGGCTTTTCTATAAAATCTTTTATCCAAAACCGGAAAACAAAAAGAGCCCATAGACCGTATATAATACTTGGAACTGCAGCCAACAATTCAATTATAAATGAAAGAGGAGTTGCTATCTTTGAATTTGAAATCTCCGAAATAAAAATTGCAATCCCAAGACTTACAGGAACTCCAATTAGTATTGCTATACCAGAACTTAGAAGTGTTCCTATAATATATGGAAATGCACCAAAAGATTCCCGTCCCTCAACTGGATTCCAATCTGTGCCTATTAAAAAACTAAAGCCCTCTTTTAAAAAAATATCCTTTGAACCTTCACCGACTGAAAACATCACTAATAATAAAAGAAATACAGTATAACATGATGCAGATATTACAGTAATTTTAAATAACTTATCAGAAAATGGTTTATTTTTTGAAAGTAATAGAGAAATTCCTTTTTTTTTATCAGAATCTAGAGAGGATATGCTATATCACTTAAAATCTATACGATAACTCGGTATATTTTGGTTTTACAAAGAAAAAATATAGTCCCTAATAAACTATATAGAATAAACAAGATTTAAAAAAATAGTTTATGACAATGGATTTCCGTTATATGTGAGTGACTTTATTGTTTCTTGATTGAGTTTGACTATTTCTTCAGGAAGAGGCACGTAATTTAGGTTTTGAGCAGTTTTCTGTCCTTCAGTTATAGCCCATGATAGAAAGTCTATCATGGTTTTTGCTTTTTGCTCAGAAATATTAGGATTTTTAGTTAATTCCTTGTCCAACAAGATGTATGAAAAACTGGCGATAGGATAGGAATTTTGTCCGTCTGCATTAACCAAAGTGATATTTGTCCATACACCATCACCTGATGGTAAAGATGTTGCCTGTGCTCTAACTGCTTCCATTATAGAATTAACTGACGGTTCAACAAAATTTCCTTCCTTGTTTTGAACAAATGCGTATGGAGTATTGGTAGTTAATGCATAATTCAATTCTATGTAGCCTATGGTATTTTGTGTTCCCTTAATTGCATTTGATACTCCTTCGTTTCCAGGTGCACCAATACCAACAGGCCATCCCACGGCTTTACCTTTACCAACTGATTTTTCCCAATCTGGACTGATAGAAGAAAGATAATCAGTCCAAACAAACGTAGTTCCAGAACCATCTGAACGGTGTACAACTATTATATCATCTGATGGAAGGGTTTTATCTTGATTTAGTTCTTGAATTTTCGGATCATTCCATTTTGTTATTTTACCCAAAAAGATATCTGCAATAATTTCACCAGTTAATTTTAATCCTTTATCTGGAATTGAAGGTAAATTGTATGCTACTACCACTGAACCAATGGTTTCTGGAATATGAACAGCGCCAGGATTTTTAGCAGCCTCTGAAATGGTTAGTGGTGCATCTGTGGCACCAAAATCTACCGTTTTTT
>CAZHNF010000069.1:0-3992 GCA_964533625.1 uncultured Saprospiraceae bacterium
CTAAAAAAGCGGTCAATAACGGTGCTAAAGTAATCATTTGGCCTGAAACAGCTTTGCCAATTTATTTAAGAAGCGAATTGTATAGCGATATTATTGAGTCAATCTATAATTTTGTTGATTCCAATCAAGTATATTTGCTTACCGGTATGCCTGATGTCAAATTTTATTATGATAGACAAAACATTCCCAGCGATGCTAAGTACAGCAAGACAAATAATTACTATTATGTTACTTATAATGCGATATTGTTAGTCAGTCCTAACAATAGAGACATTCAGTCTTATGGTAAGATGAAGCTAGTTCCTTTTGGTGAGCGAGTCCCTTTTGTTGATGCATTGCCGTTTCTTGGTAAATTAATAAAGTGGGGAGTTGGAATTTCAGGTTGGAATGTAGGAAAGGATACAACAATATTTGCGTTGCCGGTAAAAAATATCACATCAAAAATTAGTAGTGATACATTAAAAATCGGTGGATTAGTTTGTTATGAGTCTATTTACCCAATTTTTGTCTCTGAGTTTGTGAGGAGGGGTGCAGATTTTATTGCCGTAGTGACAAATGATAGCTGGTACGGAAATTTAAGCGGACCTTACCAGCATAAGGAATTTGCAGCTTTACGGGCAGTGGAAAATCGAAGATCTGTTGTTCGTGCAGCAAATGGTGGAATTAGCTGCATTATAAATCCTTTAGGCAAAACTGAGGTGCAAACTGGAATGTTCAAAAAGGATTTTCTTGTTGGTGATGTTATATTGAATGATTCAGATACATTCTACACAAAAAATTCATTATTAATTCCGATTCTATGTTTGGTATTTTCAATTTGGGTTGTAGGAATCTTTATTTTAAAGAAATTAAAAATTGTATTTAAATTATAATTTTGTAAAACTATGATTGATCTCAGAAGTGATACGGTAACAAAGCCATCCGTTGAAATGAGAAAAGCGATGTATAATGCCGAAGTCGGTGATGATGTTTTTAAAGAAGATCCCACAGCGAATGAATTAGAAGAATATGCTGCAGAACTTTTAGGAAAAGAAGCAGCACTGTTTGTACCAAGCGGAGTAATGGGGAATCAAATCTGTTTGAATGTTTTAACGAATCCTGGTGATGAAGTCATTTGCGAAAAAGATTCTCATATTTTTAATTATGAATCTGGATCGCCAGCTGCGATTAGCGGAATTCAATTATATCCTATTGATGGAAATTTAGGTGTATTCACAGCTGAACAAGTTGAACCAATCATTCGCCCAACAAGTGCATATTACATGCCGAGAACTAAGGTGATTGAAGTTGAGAATACACATGTTCGTGCAGGTGGAACGATCTGGCCAATAGAAAATATTTTGTCTTTGAAACAACTAGCACAGAAGTATAAACTTAAATATCATTTAGATGGGGCAAGAATTTGGAATGCTTCAGTTGCAGCAGGAATTTCTGTAAAAGTGTATGTTTCACACTTTGATTCAGTTTCTTGTTGTTTGTCTAAAGGATTAGGCGCGCCCATTGGTTCTATTATAGCTGGTACCAAAGGTTTTATTCAAGAAGCTTATCGGGTCAGAAAAGCTTGGGGCGGTGGAATGAGGCAGGTTGGCATTCTCGCTGCCGCTGGTTTATATGCCATTAAAAATAATATTTCCAGACTTGCTGAAGATCATGCCAATGCAAAATATTTGGCAGATAGAATCAGTGAGCTTTCCTCAGTTGAAATAGATATCAAGGCAGTTCAAACGAACATTGTTTCCTTTAAATCTCAAGAACTCACAGCTGAAGATGTTATTGAAAAATGTCGAGAGATGGGATTATTAATAAGTGCAGGGAAAGTAGGATGGCTCCGTGCTGTGACTCATTTGGATGTTAATCGTGAGCAAATGAAAAAAGCAGTGGAAATTATTTCAAAAGTTCTTAAGTGAAAATGGTTTGTCATAATACTAAATTTTTAGGCAGTTGTATTTTTAACTGTATTTAAAAATATTTACCTTATCCTCCATGTTTTTAACAATTACAACGTAATAATCTGACAATTATATGTTGATAATTTAATCGAAATAATATGAACATATCCGATTTCAAACACAAAGTAACTTTGAAAGTTCGATTTCATGAGGTAGATATGCTTGGGGTTTGCAATAATGCTGTTTATATAAACTATTTCGAAACAGCTCGACTGGAATACATAAAAGCCGCCGGATTGATGCCTGAGAATGGTATCTTTTCTGATGGCAGGCTATTCTTTATGGTAAGAAATGAAATTAATTACCTTGATCATGCATATTTTGATGATGAATTAGAGGTTTATACAAAAATTTCTTATGTGAAAAATTCTTCATTTGGTTTTGATCACATAATTGTTAAAAAGAGAACCAATAAAGTTATAGTTGATGGTAAAGGTGTAATAGTTCATGTTGATCCTAAAACAAGGAGATCTATTGATCTCGAGCAGAATGTAATAGATAAAATTAAATCATTTGAACCCGGAGTATTAATTCTGAAAGATCGGTAATAAAAAATTATATGATAAAAATTATTTTTCTCACAAACATTTGGGGCAACCATGCGACGAATTATCTTCGATATCGAAACTTGTGCATATCCAATTGAATCATTAAGCGAAAGCCAGCAGGAATATTTATTACGCTATTCCGAAAAGGAGTTTGAGGAAGAAAAAAAATCTCAAAAAAGAGATGATGCAATACGATATTTAAGTTTATATCCTCTGACTGCTAAAGTGGTGGCAGTCGGAATACATCATGTTGAAAAAGAAAAAACATTCGTTTATTACGAAAGTAATCAACCTGAAGAATGGACCTCAGAAGAAAAAAACGTAAGCTACAAAGGTTTGACCGAGAAGGAGATGCTTCAATCTTTTTGGAGGATTATTGATTTTACGGACCAAGCCATTACATTCAATGGGAGAAATTTTGATATTCCATTTTTAATGATGCGCTCAGCTATGCTGGAAATTCGTCCTACAAAAAGTCTTATGGGCAACAGATTCAACTCGAATAATCATATAGATTTGTTGGAGCAATTTACTTTTTACGGTACAACTAGAAAATTCAATTTAGATTTTTATTGCCATGCTTTTGGAGTGGAATCGCCGAAGTCTAAAGGAGTTTCAGGTATGGAAGTTAAAACGCTTTATGAAGCTGGAAAGATCAAAGATATAGCGATATATTGCGGAGAAGATGTTATTGCTACCAGTAAACTTTATAAGATTTGGAATGAATTCTTAAATATTTAGCGGCTATTTGTTTGTAGTATTTTGGAGCAGTGATATTTTTCTTCTCTCAAAGTAAGATTTACCATCCTCAAAAATTTCTTCATACATCGAGTAATCAACTTATATTATTGGCATACTTTTAGGCAAACCTACCTTTACTAAAACAGGTAAAAAAGATTTTAAGTGAGGGCAAAATGATTGATACATCAATAAAAAATATTTACAGTATAGTTGATATTAAGATGAACGTGCCGTTCATTTATAAACAAATACTTTCTTGTAAAGCGTTAAAATTTATTGCAGACTTACATCTAAATTTTAATGATAGAAGATTACAACTACAATCACTTCTTAGTACAAAACAGAATGCGGTGCATCAAAATACAGTACAGACTTACCCTTCTCTGATCAAAAATGTTAGAAATGGAGATTCATTACACGAGCTAAAGGATTACAAAGTTGAGGTAATAGAATTTTCAAACCTAAATTTATCAAATGAGGAGCTTAAAACCCCTAACACGTTATTCGTTGTTGATTTTTCAAATCATCGGTCATTAAGCTGGGGAGACTTAATAGATGGACAAATAAAGATTAAAGAAATTATTAATAGTAACATTTCGGTGAATAATGATGAAGATTTAGATTCAGATACGATGGTTGAAAAACTCATTATGTTAATGATTAAACCTCGCAATTTATTTTCGAATGAAAGCAATTTTTTGGTAAGCAAAATACCGGTTTCAGCAGCTTTTTTTGATTTTGGATTGTTCTTTTA
>CAZHNF010000070.1:0-3917 GCA_964533625.1 uncultured Saprospiraceae bacterium
TAGAGCACCAGGTTGTGGCCCTGGGGGTCGTGGGTTCAAATCCCATCGCTCACCCAAAAAATAATCATAGTTTGGCTCCATCGTCTAATGGTTAGGACCTCGCCCTTTCACGGCGGTAATAGGGGTTCGAATCCCCTTGGAGTCACTTCAAGTCTCGTAAGTTTTGCTTACGAGACTTTTTTGTTTAAGCTTCGCAAATCTATTCCCACACTGGTTTATCGAATTTCGAGTTTATTTTGCGAATAAAAATTTGTATTTTGCAAGTAAAAAGAGGTGGCTTATGAAACCTAAAAAGTTCTACCAAGTTTACTTCATATTTTTATTCATTTCGAATTTTGTTCTAGCACAACCAACACAGTTTAATATTACTCAGTATAAACAATTCCTTCAAACTCACCAGAACATGTTGACATCTGACCTGCTTGGAATGCATCCTGCCGGTAATTTCAGAGGTAATCTCAATGTTGAATATCAAGATGCATTATTTTTTGATAGCATTAATGCCAAATACAGTTTAACTGACTTTGAAAAATCTCTGATTCAGAATCATAGCTTCATGATATCAGAAAGATTAAGCAGAAATACGTTTGGTAATGCTTTCTTAGAAATATATCACAAAGATTTACCTGTTTTTATTTCTACTGATGCAATTCTACATGCATTTCATCGTTCGTACGATAGAATTCTAAAACATGTTGAGCTAGGATTCATAATTTCGAATTTAACATCAATGCTGCAGATAATGCATACGAACATTTCTGTTTTAAATTCTACTTATGGTTCAAATCCTCAAATGGTGAGAATGCTCAGAGATGTTGATGTCTATTTTACCGTTGCAAGAAAATTATTGGGTGTTTCAGTCAATCCTTATTATCCGCAAAACATTGGTGAGATTGATACAATTTTAACCTTTATTGATTCCTATCAAATGAATGATGCATTCTTGTTTTCTTCTAACTGTAAGCGGATAGATTTTAGTCAATTTAAACCACGTGGACATTATGTTGATTCACTTCACCCAAATCTTGCAAAATACTTTCGAGCAATGATGTGGTTGGGAAGAATTGAAATTTATCTCTCGAGACCAAGTACTGCTCCTTTCCTTTCGTGTTTACCGCAAACCGATGAAGACATACAAAGACAAATAATTGATGCCGTTTTGATTTCTGAGCTATTCGAAATTTCTAATGCCGAGTTATTCTATAATAATATTGAATCCGTATTAAGGTTTTTTGTGGGTAATTCAGATAATGTAACAATCGAAAATGTTCAGTGGCTAAAGCAAAGAATAAATTTACCGAATGCAAGTTCATTGCTGGATACTGTTCTTTGTAGAACATTCCAGGATACTTTAAAGAATCAATCATTTGCGAATCAGCTTATTTTATCACAAATATTGATGGGAGCTAATCCATTAGTACCTGATAGCGTTGTTCCTGCATCAGCGTTTCTTCTTTTCGGGCAAAGATTTGTGATTGATTCTTATGTAACAGGAAGTGTTGTATATGATAGAATATTTTTCAATGGTCAAAAAGTTTGCAGATTATTCCCGTCAACACTTGACCCAATGTTTGCTCTGGGAAATGATGCCGCAGCTCAATTACTTAAACCTGAATTAGACCAATATAAATATTCCTCTAATTTGGCTGCGTTGAGATATTTGATAAATTCATATGGAACGGATTTTTGGGACAGTACGATATATAATATGTGGCTGAACAGTATTCGAAAACTTAATTCGCCATTAAATAGAACATCGTTGCCGCAATTTATGCAAACAGCAGCTTTTTGGCAGGAAAAATTAAATACACAATTATCTTCATGGACACAATTGCGGCATGATAATCTACTTTATGCAAAACAATCTTATACTGCCGGAACAATCTGCTCATATCCATACGCATATATCGAACCTTTTCCCGAATTTTATCAAGGGTTGAAAAATCTTGCAATGGTTGCGTCCAATAAATTTCAAAATTTAAATTTCAGTGATATAGGATTTAAATTTAAAGTATTATCGTATTTTGATGATTTAAAAAATATAATGGATACTCTCGGCATTATTGCTCAAAAAGAAATTGATAACATACCTTTAACTTTAAATGAAACATTGTATTTGAAACGACTAATATATACTCAAACGCCAGGAAGCGGAACAGCACCTTATGGTGGGTGGTATGCAAGATTATTTTATGATGATCCGATGGGTGATGATGGTTTGTTAAAAAAAGATAATATAGTCGCCGATATTCATACTATTCCTACCGACTGTGGTGGTAATTTTTTTGGATGGGTTAAGCATGTCGGTACAGGTCCAATTAACTTAGGGGTATTCATAACACCAAATCCTGATAATCAAAAAGTGGCTTACATCGGTCCATTTTTAAGTTATTATGATTATACGACTACTAATTTCCAACGACTAACAGATCAAGAATGGGAAGCAACTTATTTACAATCTGCCTTGCGACCTGATTGGGTTAATCTTTATCTTGCTGATAGTTCAGGTAACTCAAAAGGGAGTGGCTCTACTTTAATAACTGAGGTTACGGATGAAAGCGGTAATCCACAAATTCCAGATGATTATGTTACAGCAGGAAATTATCCGAATCCCTTTAATCCCGAAACCATTATTTGGTTTAAAATACCCAGTGACCTAACAAATTCCTTAACTGAATTAGAAATTTTTAATGTGAATGGAGAACTGATTACGACTTTAGTAAGCAGTGTTCTTCCATCCGGCAATTATCTTGTGAAATGGAATGGACAGAATGCAAAGGGAAAAGATGTGAGCAGCGGAGTTTATTTCTACAATATAAAAGTTGCTGATAAATTGACGAACGGTAAAATGGTGTTGATGCGATAATTGATAATCAGTAATTTATAGTATTATCAACTACAGAGCCATTCAAATTCAGAATGGCTTTGTATTACATATACTGTATTGAAAAATCGCAGAGATCTCATTGCATTTAACCCTGTCATCCTATATTTTTAACCAACGAAAATCATTGATTCTAATATTTTCTAACAAAACATTTAACTAGTATGGCAGACAATAAGTTTCGACAATTTATTATAATTATAGGCATACCTGTGCTTCTTGCTTTGATATATCTCTTAGTAACTAAAAAATCAGCGGCAGAAAAAAATCGCGACGAAATTAGTATTGTTCTAAATAACATTGCAGCAAATGCCCAAACTCATTACAAAAGAACAAATAATTTTGAGGGTTGGACAATTCCATCGAGCTTAAGGATTGATGAAGTTGGCACTTTTCGTGAATTAGTTGAATATAATCAAGTGATAGTCTATGTCGTCGGAAATGAAATAGGTGAGAATGGCAAGTCGCATGTCAATATTGCGTCAGCAATTACTGGAAATGATATTAGTGTAAAAATTAGAAATTAAGAACACAAAAGAATTTCTAATATTCCCAATACATTCTAACTTAACTTTTCTTTAATAATCAATTCGGCAAATTCTCTGAACGCACCAAAACCGCCACGACTTTTACATATATAATCTGAAATCTTTTTTACTTCGTTTATTGCATCGCCTGGGCATCCTGCCAAAGCAACTACTTTTAAAATTTCCAGATCGTTCACATCATCACCTATAAATGCAATATTCTCCATCCTGAGATTTTTTCTTTTCAACATTTTGTGCAGTGCATCTACTTTATTTTTAACTCCGAGATGTAATTCTTTAATCTTTAATTTCTCAGCTCGCTTTTTTACTGATAGAGATAACTCACCGGTAACTATTCCTGTTTCAATGCCCACTAATTTTTTTAACCTCTCAACGCCCATTCCATCTCTAATGGAAAATCTTTTCATCTCCTCACCTCTATTTGAATAGTAAACCCCTGTGTCTGTGAGCACTCCATCACAGTCGGTAAGTACCAATTTTATTTT
>CAZHNF010000071.1:0-3758 GCA_964533625.1 uncultured Saprospiraceae bacterium
AATTTGAACAAGACACTTCATTCAGAAGTAATGAACCAATTATTGCTTCGCGATCCAGAGGAGAGTTATCATTTAAATTTGTCGATTCAACATTACGAGGAGGTAGCTGGACTTATCTTGCAGGTACCGAACGAGAAGTGAATGCTATTGATAAAATAATGCAGAATTCAGGTGTACAGGCCAAATTGAAAAAGGGATATGAAGCTACCGAAGAATCCTTCAAAAGTATAGGAGTAAATAATTCCAGTTCGCCGAGAATTTTGCATATTGCTACTCATGGTTACTTTTTTCCGGATGTTAAACAAAAAAATAAAGAGTCAATATTAATTAGTCAATCAGAACCTGTATTTAAAATCAGTGAACATCCTATGTTGCGTTCAGGTTTAATCATGGCCGGAGGAAATACAGCCTGGCAAGGAGCACCAACATTAGAAGGAAGAGAAGATGGAATTCTGACTGCATACGAGATTTCTCAAATGAATTTATCCAATACAGAACTAGTAATACTGTCAGCTTGCGAAACAGGTCTCGGCGATATACAAGGTACCGAAGGCGTATATGGTTTGCAACGCGCCTTCAAAATTGCAGGAGCAAAATATTTGATCATGAGTCTTTGGCAAGTACCGGATAAACAAACCTCACTCTTGATGACTGCTTTTTATAAGAAATGGCTGCAGGATAAAATGAATATTCCGGATGCATTTCATGCTGCACAGAAACAGTTGCGTGAAGGAGGGTTAGAACCGTATTATTGGGCGGGGTTTGTGTTGGTGGAATGATTGAATAGTAAATTCCTTTGCATTTTGAATTCGCTAAAAGAGTTGAATTTATTTAGAATTAATTACAATTAAGGGATAAAAGTAGATATTAATATTACATATTCTATTAAGCAAGATCATTATAGATGTTATTAAATAATATGGCTTAACTTAGCACAAAATAATAAATAATGGTTCTCAGAGTCCTCATATTTTTTGCTGTTATACAATCTAATGCATTAGCTCAGAATATAGACTCATTCGATGTTTATCGGGTGGACAGCTTACTGAAGATTTCAAAAAATTTGTCGGACAAAAGAGAGTTTGATCAAGCGCTAGAGGTTAATGTCTTAGCTGAGAAGATCGCAGTTGAAAAGTTTGGTAAAGTGTCTCCATCATATGGAAATTGTTGTTATAATCATGGAAGAATTTTATATTTAAAAAGGGACTTCGAAAGTGCTGAAAAATGGTACTTGGAATCCCGAGATATTCGGGTAAATGTCTTAGGTAAGAATCATCCAGATTACGGATGGAGCTTATACGGTTTAGCACTTTTATACATTAAAATTGGTCAATACGAAAAACCTGAAACGCTCTTTCAAGAAGTAAATTCAATTTGGGAAAAATCCTTAGGTAAAGAACATCCTAATTATGCTTTAAGTTTAAATGCCTTAGCTGGATTATATTTAAATTTGGGCAAGTACGATAAAGCAGAACCATTATTTATTGAATCTAAATTAATCCGTGAAAAAAGTATTGGAAAAAATCATCCAGACTATGCGCAAAGTCTTAATAATTTAGCAAATCTATATTTAAAAAAGGGTCAATATGAAAAAGCTGAACCTTTGTATATAGAATCTAAATCCATTCGAGAAAAAGTATTGGGTAAAGGACATTCATTCTACGCCACAAGTTTGCTAAATCTGGCAAATTTGTATATAACAATGGGTCAATATGAAAAGGCGGAATCCCTAAGTCTTGAAGCGATTGAAGTTAAGGAAAGATCGCTTGGAAAAAATCATCCGGAATATGCCAACGCATTAGGTAACTTAGCTATACTTTACAATTATTTGGGAAAATATGATAAGGCTGAACTTCTTAGTTTAGAGACCAAGTCAATTTATGAAAGTACAGTTGGAAAGGAACATCCTGATTACGCCATGACTTTAGTTGCATTGTCTTCCCAATACATCAATTTAGGGCAATATCAAAAGGCGGAACCTCTGCTTGTTGAGATTAATTCAATTTTTAAAAAAGTATTAGGAGAAGAACACCCAAATTATGCCATGAGTTTAGGTAATCTTGGCAATCTTTACAGAGAAACTGGTCAATACGAGAAAGCAGAGTTGCTTTATATAGAATCAAAAAATATTCGTGAAAGAGTTTTGGGAAAAGAGCACGCTGATTATGCATTATCATTAACAAATCTGGGCACATACTATATAGATAGAGGCCAGTACGGTAAGGCTGAACCTCTTTATTTAGAAGCAAAGACCATTAATGAAAAAACTTTCGGAAAGGATCATGATAAATATGCTTCTAGTATTGAAAATTTGGCTAATCTGTACTTTTTAACGGATCAATTTGAAAAGGCTGAGCCACTTTATATAGAATCAAAAAATATTCGTGAAAAAGTTTTTGGTAAAGTACATTCTGAGTATGGGCAAAATTTATACAACCTTGCCGTTTTTTATAAGTCCATAGGACAATACGAAAAGGCAGAAAAATTGTTTGCAGAACTTTCGGTAACGAATAAAATCCTTTTGGAAAAAGCATTAAATTTTTTGTCAGAAAGTGAACTCAATAATTATCTTAGAAAATTTTCTGAAAGCATGGATGAAATGTTGTCTTTTACATACTCTGCGCAATCGGAAAAGACCGTTGAAGCGTGTTACGATAATAGTTTATTTTATAAAGGATTTTTGCTTCAGGCTAGTACTAAATTAAAGCATCTAGCATTGAACGATTCAACTACAACAGAAAAATTCAATTTGTTAAAATCTTTCAAAAGGCGTTTGGCATCGGAATATTCTAAACCAATCAATGAGCGAAAAGACCTAGCAGAACTTGAAATTAAAGCAAATGACTTGGAAAAAGAATTGGCTCGAACGGTTTCTGTCTATAGCGGAGCAAAACGTCAGGTTAATTGGAAAGAAGTCCAATTGAAATTAAATACTGGTGAGGCAGCAATTGAAATTTTACATTACCATTATCGTTTTAAAAATATTTCTGATAGTATTTTTTATGCTGCGCTTATTATAAAGCCTGGTATGAAGCGTCCTAAGTTCATTCATCTTTTTGAAGCTCGACAACTTAACGAAATACTTAATCAAGAAATAAATATATCTACAAAAGCTAATGAACTCTATGCTTCTCGAGGGGCATCGCCAATGGCTGTTAAAAATACACTTTCTAATAGTCTTTATGATATTATATGGTTGCCTTTAGAAAAGGAATTAATAAAAATTGAAACAATATATTTTTCTCCTTCTGGTCAACTCAATCAATTGAATATTGGTGCGATTCCAATTAATCAAAAAGAAACATTAGCTGATCGATATAATCTGGTTGAGTTAGGCAGTACTCGTCAATTAGTCATTCCCAATCAAGTATTAATAATTAACAATGATGCCTTATTGTATGGTGGAATTCAATTTGAACAGGACAGCACTATTGCGAAGGCTGAACCATTAGTTGCTTTCCGCTCAAGAGGTGAATTAACTTTCAGTTTATTAGATTCAACAATGCGTGGTGGTAGTTGGAATTATCTCGCTGGTACTGAACGTGAGGTCAATGCCATTGAAAAAATTTTGCTGGAGGCAGGCATGCAAATTTCCTTAAAAAAAGGATATGAAGCAACGGAAGAATCCTTTAGAAATATAGGAGAAAATAATATGCCATCACCAAGAGTTTTGCATCTTGCTACTCATGGTTTCTTTTTTCCAGATGTTAAACAAAAAAATAAAGAGTCAATATTAATTAGTCAATCAGAACCTGTAT
>CAZHNF010000072.1:0-3676 GCA_964533625.1 uncultured Saprospiraceae bacterium
CATGCTGAATGTAAACTTCGGAAACTTTTTCAGAAGGCGTGTAATATTTCAAAGCTGTCATGTCTGCCCCGAAACATCGGGAACATCCTAGAAATCCTTCCCATTATTAGGGTACCATCATTATAGTGAGTACATTTACAAATAAGACATTCCGAATTCGCCCTTACGTGGAAGAAATTTTATCAAAAGTGCTTCCTATAACAACTTCAGCTTTACTATCTGCCTTGTGATATTAATCACATAATATTTTTATAATGACTCTTTTCATAAATATTATCGTATTATTGCACCCGATTTTACACCAAAACAATTAGTCAACTAAAAAATCAAAAGGAGTCTTAGTGAAATCATCACTAAAGTTGGAATATCGTATGGAAAGAAACTCAATCAGAATTTACATCGCTGCATTATTTGTTTGTAGTTTAATTTTGGCTGGTTGTTCCACAGCTCCCACGTTTATTAAACCTGATTTTGAGCAAAAACAGATCAAGTCAATTGCGATAATGCCCGTGATTGATAAACGAAATAGTGTTGAAGATACAGTCCAAGCTCACGATAACTTATTAAATATTGAAAATCTATTATCGAATAAAATTGTGGATAAACACTATGATGCTTTATCGCCGGGTTCAGTGAAGAATATCATTGAGGATAAAGCAATTGAAAATATGTCTCCCAAAAACTTGTGTTCAATACTAAAAGTTGATGGGATTCTTTTCAGTGAGCTATTCGATTACACCGATGTGTTTTTTATAAATCATTCGATAAAAATGCGTTTTAAAATTTTTGATGCACAAGGTGACAGTTTATGGATAAATAATTTGGATGATAGCGATAGACCATTTCTATCGGCAATTGGTGCTTCTGCAGGTTGGGCAATCGGTGTATCTATTGATAACAAAGTATCTTCAAATGATAAAGTGCCCATAATTCTTGCTGGGGTGGCCGCAGCCGAATTAATATATGTTGTTGTAGACGGGGTTAGTAATGAGACATCTCAGAGTATTGATAGAGTATTTAAATCGTTACCTGATGGAAAAAGAATTATAAAACAAAATATGCGCTGAGTGACGTAACCTAAAAGATTTATTTGGTAAAATGACGTATTTAAAAAAATGAGATTAAAAATAGATTGATTAAGAAATAAATATCAGAAACAATAAAAAAATGATATATGAATAATTTGGCTATCCACTTATTTAGTGCAATTTTTATAGGGCTTGGCGCAACCCTAACTTTTGATCTCTGGGCATTGTTTCTCAAACTTGCATTTAAGATTACTCCTTCCAATATCTGTCTAGTCGGCCGCTGGCTTTCATATATGCCGGAAGGAATCTTTAAGCATTCAAATATTATATCTTCTTCACCGAGGAGTGCAGAATGTACGATAGGATGGATTGCTCACTACATATTTGGGATCTCATTCGCCGTCATTTTCGTTGCATTAGCAGGCAATGACTGGTTTCAGCATCCAACGCTGATTCCCGCAATCGTTTATGGGATTGCCACAGTCTTGGCGCCATTTTTTATCATGCAGCCTTCATTTGGGTTCGGATTTGCTGCATCAAAAACACAAAATCCTGCGCAGGCAAGAATTCGTAGTTTAATGAATCATACTGCCTTTGGTGTAGGTCTTTACCTTTTTGCATTATTGATCAACTGAAGAAGGGTTTGGGACTTTCATTACTCTGCAACAAAATTAAATAAATAATACTTTGGTAAATCGAATTATAATTTCTTTAATAACGCTACAAAAAAGGAGAAAATACAATGACTACTAGCGAACGAATTGTAACCTCACCGAGAAAGATTGCGATGGCGGCGGGCGTGCTCTACCTACTTACTTTTGTCTCGATCCCAACCCTATCTCTTTACCGTACTATACACGAGCCGAATTACATTGTCGGTCCAGGACCAGATACTAAAGTCTTCATAGGAGTAATCCTGGAAATCATCGTGGCTCTAACCGGTATTGGAACTGCGGTCGCGCTTTATCCGTTGCTTAAGAGGCAAAATGAAGGTGTTGCATTAGGTCTAGTTGGTTCACGAGTTTTGGAAGCTGGAACAATCTTCGCTGGGGTTGCGTTTCTTCTGTCAGCTGTAACCTTGCGACAATCCGGAGCCGGTGCGGATGCTTTAGTCACTGGTCGTGCACTTGTCACTCTGTACGACCGGATATTCCTCGTAGGACAAGGTTTAATTCCTGCCGTGAATGATTTGTTACTGGGCTACCTATTGTACAAATCACGTTTAGTACCTCGAACACTCTCAATAATTGGAATACTTGGAGCACCTATGCTTGTTGCTGGCCATCTCTCGGTGCTGTTTGGTGCCATCGGGCAGCGTGACCCATCAACATTCATTTTCGCAGTACTTGTGGCACTTTTTGAGTTTTCGCTGGGATTATGGTTAATATTTAAAGGATTCAATCCTTCAGCACCTTTAATACTATCTACAAAAACTAATAATTGATAAACATATGGAAAAATAAAATTATGAATACAAATAGAAAGAGTGCAGTAATCGTAGGGATATTATTTCTTTTTGGGTTTGCGGGTGCAATAACACTCGCTCTTACAAAATCAATTCTCGATGATTTGGATTTTCTGAATAAAATTTCTGCAAATGAAAATCAAATTATACTAGGAGCGTTTTTTCAGTTTATGATGGCTGCTGCATGTGCGGGTATTGGAGTTTCACTCTATCCGATATTAAAAAAATACTATGCAGGCTTAGCTATGGGAGTCGTTGCGTCCCGGGTTATCGAGTCAGTATTACAGATTGTTGCTTTTATCATCCTGTTATTATTAGTGTCATTGAGTAATGAATTTGTGAAGGCTGGTGCTCCGGCTTCATCGTTTTTTCAAACTGCAGGTTCATTGTTAAAAGCTGGGAATTTCTGGTTTAACCAAATGGCAGCGATACTTGCCTGGAGCATCGGGGCGCTGATGTATTATTATGTATTCTATCAAACTAAACTCATTCCCCGTTGGCTGTCAGCTTGGGGAATTGTGGGGATCATACTGGTCTTCGTCGTAAGCATGTTACTGATGTTCCGTATCATCACACCCATGTCGCAGATCCAGATCGTTTTAAGTATCCCAATAGCCTTACAGGAATTAGTTCTTGCACTATGGCTGATCTTAAAAGGATTTTATTATTCAACCAGTGATTCCTGAAGAGTTTATTAAATCTCAATCTGTAAAAACGCAACGCAAATAGTAGTAAAAAGGAGAATATGCGATAACTGCCAGAAAAGAAATCAATAATTACAGAGCGACCGCACCAGTCGTGGGAATTATGTCCCTCGTTGGGATCGTTGTAGGTATTGGAGGAACTATTATGATTCAATCCATTCTAGATGAGCCTAATCGCCTTACCACACTTTCTGCGAATAACATGACTTTGGCAATCGGCGCGGTACTCTGGTTGATTGCTGTCTCTGGCGATGCTAATGATGGAGTTCTAATATTTCCAATCCTGAAGCAACACGGTGAAAGAATGGCCGTAGGTTAACTCGCCGCAAGAATTGTTGATGCATTATTCATTGCGGTCATGTCTACCGCAGATGATGATCCTGCCTGAGAATTGATAATGTGGGCGGCAACTTAAATGGAAAAGCTGAAATCACTAATGGGTTCTATGACGAACATTCCGCAAAATTATAAGGTTATGA
>CAZHNF010000073.1:0-3477 GCA_964533625.1 uncultured Saprospiraceae bacterium
TTCCTGACTTGTCCGGATATTAATAGTCATTAAAAGTGGGTGTTGAAATTCAATTAGTTATAACAAAAAAAGCTTAATTTGACCGCACTAACAGGTCAAAAATGCTTCATATTCGAAAGGTCAAAACAAGGGTTGGCTCAATGTCCATACAAGTTTTCAGATATGAAAGAGGGAAAAGAATAATACTCAAACATATAGGAACTGGAAATACTGAGTCTGAAATTCTTGCACTTAAGGAATTGGCAAGATGTTATATTAGAGACTTAACGAATCAAAATTCTTTGTTTAATGATGATAAGGATCCCTCAGAAGTTATTTTATTAAATCAATGTAAATATTTAGGATTTTATTATAGCTTTCTTTATGAAGCATTAGATGGCATACTAGTTAAACTTGGCTATGCCTCAATCATAGATAGAATGCTACTTGATCTTGTGATCATGCGTATCATAGAGCCTACATCGAAGCTCAGGTCCATTGACTTAATGAAACAATATTTTGGAATAAATCACCGTCGTCAGCGATATTATGAATCTGCGCTGAATTGGACTAAATTAAAGGATCGCATAGAGGAAAGGACGTTAGAATTTGCAAGAAAGGAATATGGGCTTGATATGTCCTTATTGTTTTATGATGTTACAACACTCTATTTTGAAACTTTTGAGTCTGATCAACTGAGAAAGAACGGTTTTTCAAAAGACAATAAATCACAACAGCCACAAATTTTGGTGGCACTATTAGTAAGCAAAGAAGGATTTCCAATAGCATACGAAGTGTTCTCAGGAAATACATACGAAGGACACACTATAATTCCAGTAATTGAATCATTTATTCAAAAACATGAAGTAAACCATTTTACAGTAATTGCAGATGCTGCCATGCTAAGTGTAGAAAATATACTGAAATTGCAAAGTGCCAAAATTAATTATATTGTAGGGGCTAGATTAGGCAATGTTAATCACGAATTATTAAAGCTTTTTGACTCAAATCTAATGAGAGAAGATGGTAGAATTATTCGACTCAAATCAGAACACGGGTATCTGATTTGCAGTTATTGCACTAAGAGGTACAAAAAAGATAAGTATGAGATGGATAAACAAATTGAAAGGGCAAAATTAATGTTGGGTCAACATTCAAAATCATCAAAAGTGAAATTCCTTAAAACCGAAGAAGCAAAAATTAGGCTAAATGAAGAACTAATAATAAAAACCACAAAATTACTTGGCATCAAAGGTTACTACACAGATCTAGAAGAATCAATCGTAGGCAATACGACCATAATACAACGCTATCATGACTTATATAAAATAGAACAAGCATTTAGATTAACTAAAAGCGATCTAAAGACTAGGCCAATATTCCACTTTAAAGAAGAGCCGATAAAACTACATGTCCTAGTTTGCTTTATGGCATTGGCAGTAGCAAAGCATATTGAAATAAAAGGAAACATTTCTATCCGAAGCTTTATAACGCAAGGTAAGGCAGTAACCGATGCAAGAATGTTGAACAAGATATCAAAAGAAATAATCAAGTTAAGAACTGAAGTACCACAAACTTTAACTCAGATCCTACAAAAGATTACTAGACCGCACTAAATCGGACAAGTCAGGAAGAATAAGTGCCAATGCTGTACCCAGGCATGAAGCCAGAATAAATTTTAAGAATTGTATCATAACTAAATTATAGAGATTATTGCTGACAAAATTAGAAAATAATTCTAAGATGATGAAGGCCAGGCTTAAATTCTTGTGTTAATATGTTTTTAATTTCGTTAAAATGAATCGGATTATTGATGAAATCCATATTTTCTCCGTCCTGACTTGTCCGGATATTAATAGTCATTAAAAGTGGGTGTTGAAATTCAATTAGTTATAACAAAAAAAGCTTAATTTGACCGCACTAACAGGTCAAAAATGCTTCATATTCGAAAGGTCAAAACAAGGGTTGGCTCAATGTCCATACAAGTTTTCAGATATGAAAGAGGGAAAAGAATAATACTCAAACATATAGGAACTGGAAATACTGAGTCTGAAATTCTTGCACTTAAGGAATTGGCAAGATGTTATATTAGAGACTTAACGAATCAAAATTCTTTGTTTAATGATGATAAGGATCCCTCAGAAGTTATTTTATTAAATCAATGTAAATATTTAGGATTTTATTATAGCTTTCTTTATGAAGCATTAGATGGCATACTAGTTAAACTTGGCTATGCCTCAATCATAGATAGAATGCTACTTGATCTTGTGATCATGCGTATCATAGAGCCTACATCGAAGCTCAGGTCCATTGACTTAATGAAACAATATTTTGGAATAAATCACCGTCGTCAGCGATATTATGAATCTGCGCTGAATTGGACTAAATTAAAGGATCGCATAGAGGAAAGGACGTTAGAATTTGCAAGAAAGGAATATGGGCTTGATATGTCCTTATTGTTTTATGATGTTACAACACTCTATTTTGAAACTTTTGAGTCTGATCAACTGAGAAAGAACGGTTTTTCAAAAGACAATAAATCACAACAGCCACAAATTTTGGTGGCACTATTAGTAAGCAAAGAAGGATTTCCAATAGCATACGAAGTGTTCTCAGGAAATACATACGAAGGACACACTATAATTCCAGTAATTGAATCATTTATTCAAAAACATGAAGTAAACCATTTTACAGTAATTGCAGATGCTGCCATGCTAAGTGTAGAAAATATACTGAAATTGCAAAGTGCCAAAATTAATTATATTGTAGGGGCTAGATTAGGCAATGTTAATCACGAATTATTAAAGCTTTTTGACTCAAATCTAATGAGAGAAGATGGTAGAATTATTCGACTCAAATCAGAACACGGGTATCTGATTTGCAGTTATTGCACTAAGAGGTACAAAAAAGATAAGTATGAGATGGATAAACAAATTGAAAGGGCAAAATTAATGTTGGGTCAACATTCAAAATCATCAAAAGTGAAATTCCTTAAAACCGAAGAAGCAAAAATTAGGCTAAATGAAGAACTAATAATAAAAACCACAAAATTACTTGGCATCAAAGGTTACTACACAGATCTAGAAGAATCAATCGTAGGCAATACGACCATAATACAACGCTATCATGACTTATATAAAATAGAACAAGCATTTAGATTAACTAAAAGCGATCTAAAGACTAGGCCAATATTCCACTTTAAAGAAGAGCCGATAAAACTACATGTCCTAGTTTGCTTTATGGCATTGGCAGTAGCAAAGCATATTGAAATAAAAGGAAACATTTCTATCCGAAGCTTTATAACGCAAGGTAAGGCAGTAACCGATGCAAGAATGTTGAACAAGATATCAAAAGAAATAATCAAGTTAAGAACTGAAGTACCACAAACTTTAACTCAGATCCTACAAAAGATTACTAGACCGGACTAAATCGGACAAGTCAGGATATTATTGACTTTCATAATCTGGTTTTTATCCGAAATTCGTTTAAGGATAACTA
>CAZHNF010000074.1:0-3247 GCA_964533625.1 uncultured Saprospiraceae bacterium
ATAGACCTCAGCCATAATCCACCACACCAACAAGCATCGTCCCGAAGGCGGTGCTTGTTGTTTTTTGCCAAAAAGCGCTGTTGGTTTTTAAACAAAATACCTAAAAATAGGTATCTATAGATTGAGCGCGAATGCGTACCAAGAAAAAAACGAAAAAATTTCACTCAAAACTTGCCTAACAAAAGAAAAAGTACTTATCTTTGCGCACGAATCTGCCGCTCCAAATTCAACATTTAGTAGTTCAATCGTATGCAAAGCAAGATAGCAGAATCCCAACAAAAATGGTATGTGTTGGTAACAAGACCCAATGCAGAAAAACAAACAAGCAAGCGTTTATCAAAAATAGGCATAGAAAACTACCTACCGCTGCAACGCGAGTTGCGGGTTTGGCACGACCGCAAAAAATGGGTAGAAGTGCCACTTTTCAAATCCTACGTTTTTGTCAAAACGTTTGACAACCTGCGCAAAGAGGTGTATTTGGCGGGCGGCGTTCTGAAATACGTGACGATGGGCGACCATATTTGCATTTTGAGCCAAGAGGAAGTCGACCGCATACAACGCCTTTGTGCTTGTCCCGAAGCTGTGGTCATAGAAAAAATGCCACCTTCGCCTCCTTCGCCACCTTCGCCATTCGCACTCGGCGACGAGGTAGAAGTTATGGCGGGACCCTTGCAAGGTTTTTGCGGACACCTTATCCAACAAGATGGACAACATCGCCTTAGAGTCGAAATTAAAGGACTCGGGTATTTTGCAACCGTAATCGTAGATGAAAACATTGTGCGAAAAGCTCCTTAACGAGCATTTTTTGCTGTATGGTTCCTTATCGGGTTTTTGTAGCGGCAGTGACAATATGCAAATGTTACTGACGACGGCGAAGCCGTGGACGGAGGGGAGAAATTACAAAATTAAATTTTAAAAAATGGCTAAATTGACAATACAACAAAAAAATGGCAAAATATTTGCTCCACTAACAAATAAGTGGCACATAGAAACGCCCGAAGAATTAGTAAGGCAGAACTATATTTGTAAGCTTGTAAACGAATACGGATATTCGCTCGACCAAATGATGCAAGAAGTCAAATTGACGAGTTCAAGTCGTGGAACAGGTAGTGCAAGAGCAGATATAGTTATTTGGGCTTCGGTGCAAGACAAGATGGACGAAAAATCGCCTATTATTGTGGTAGAGTGTAAAGCTCAAAACATTACAATCAAAGAGGAAGATTACTTTCAAGGACAGAATTATGCTTACTTTGCAGGTGCTAAATTTTTCGTAACAACTAACGAAAAAGAAACCAAATATTTTCAAGTCATTCATGGCAAAGTGCCTAAGAGACTTGGAAACGAAGTTATTGGCATTCCCAAAGCCGAAGACCTGAAAAACGACAAGAAAATTGAAAAACTTTTGAATACTACCAAAGCATTTGAGAGAGATGAATTTGCCAAACTTCTCTTTGCTTGCCATAATGTAATACGCAACAATGACAAATTAGATCCAGCAGTTGCTTTTGATGAAATTTCGAAAATCCTTTTCATCAAAATTTGGTATGAACGGAAACAAGCAAAAGGAAAAATATTTTCATTAGACCGTTTTAAAACACTCAAAAAGGCAAATGATGAAATTGCTCCAAAAGGCGATAAACCTTTTTATCAAAAAATATTTGACAATGTAAAAGCGGACTATGCGGCTCAAGACTTGTTTGACAAAGATGAGTCAATAAGGTTGCGCGAAAACAGCATTGAAGCTATTATCCAAAAATTAGAGCGATATAACCTTTCTGATACTTCTGATGATGTAAAAGGAATTGCCTTTGAAGAATTTTTAGGCAAAACTTTCAGAGGTGACTTGGGACAATTCTTTACCCCAAGAACAGTGGTAGACTTTATGGTAGAAGTACTTGACCCTAAAGAAGGAGAAATCATTTGCGACCCTTGTTGTGGTTCAGGTGGTTTCTTAATTAAGGCTTTTGAGTATGTGCGTGATTATATTGAAAAGGACATACAAGTCCAAAAAGAAAAAATCAAAACCCAATACTTTGACGAGAACTTCGAGAAAGCCACCGAAAAAGAAAAAGAAGGAATTACCAAACAAGTAACCGACCTTTTAACAAAACTCAACGAAGAACTAAATCCCTCAAACACCAAATCAAGACTTTACAATCTAAGCTTTTGGAGCATTTACGGTACAGATGCCAACCCTCGTATGGCACGAACTGCCAAAATGAATATGATTATGCACGGCGATGGACATGGAGGAGTTCACCATAATGACGGACTTTTGAATATCAACGGAATTTTTGAAAATCGTTTTGATGTAATTCTTACCAACCCACCATTTGGATCAAGAGTTGCAAGAGACCAAAAAATTACTGAAGAAGATAAATACACCGATATTGTAAAAATAAAATACTATACCGAACGTTATGGTAACGAGTACGAACAAGCGCTAAAACAAGTAACCACTAATGTAGGTAAACCACTTTTAAGCCTTTACGAAACAGGAGCGTTCAGCAGTTTGACAGAAACGCTTTTCATGGAGCGTTGTATCAACCTGCTCAAGCCGGGCGGGCGGATGGGTATTGTGTTACCAGAAGGTGTACTAAATAACGCACAAGCAATGCAAAAAGTAAGAGAGTATTTTGAAGGCAAAGCCAAAATTTTACTTATTGTTTCCATTCCGCAAGATGTGTTTGTTGCTTCGGGTGCAACCGTAAAACCAAGCCTTGTTTTTCTTAAACGCTTCACGGAACAAGAAGAAGCCAACTATCAGAAAATCGTACAAGAAGCGACCGAAGTAAAAGATAATGAATTTAAACCGAGTTATGAGGCTATTGCCCAAAAACTTGAAGATAAAGAAAAAGCAATAAAAGCAGAAACCAAAAAAGAAAAAATAAAAACACTAAAAGAAGAACTTGCCGTACTGAAAACAACAGCTAAAGCCGAACTAAAACAACTCGACCAAGAAAAAGAAACAGCCACAAAAGCCGAAATAAAACAACGGTTCGATTATCAAATCCCTATTGCAGAAATCGAAAAAGCGGGTATTGACAGTAAAGGTGCTAAATGCGAAAACCATCTTGAACCTTTACAAGACGAATATACTGCCTACCGCAAAGCAAACAACCTTTGGGAAGAAACTAAAAGGCAGAGTATTTACGAAATTTTTGACGATACCCTTATGCGGATGCCTATTGTTGGTGAACCTGAAACATTTTATAAATAATGGAAAATATAGTAAAAGCCGTACAAA
>CAZHNF010000075.1:0-3198 GCA_964533625.1 uncultured Saprospiraceae bacterium
TTGTAGTTATAATATCCACCTTTCCATTGTTATCAATATCACCTACAGCTATTCCAGCAAAAGAATTTGCAGATACTGGATATTTGAAATACCACACTGTATCGTATGTATTGTTTGCTTTCGCCTCATACATTAGTAAATAATTTTCACTCAAATCAGTGTATGCACATAAGAACTCGCCCCAGCCATCTTGATCCGTATCGAAACCAGCTTTTACAATTGCCATTTCCGATCCTGTCTGAGGTGCTTGAAAAGGCATTTGATCCATCTTCCAAACAAGGTTCCAATTGTTTTGCGAAAATAAATTCACAGTGAAGAAAAGAAACAGAAAGGTAAGTAACTGTTTACTCATAGCTGCCTCCTATGTTTTATTTGATACGAATGAAAAATTACTCTCTCTCGAAATAAAATAATTATAAACTAAGTTTATTTTGGGAATTTTTAAGAATAAAGTCAAATAAAAATTGAGGATTAATAAAAGTGAGAACTATTTACAACAAAAAATAAAAGGGGAGCCGAAGCTCCCTAAGCAAACGTAAGAATATAAGTTATAACTTACTTGATTTCTGGTTCGGCTGAGTTTGCTGGTTTTGTGAAAAGAAATTTTTCCGATGGATGTTGTACACCTATACCCAATTTGTTATTATTATATGCAAGAGTTACATCACTTCCATCTACAATATTATCTCCATTTAAATCTGCAATCACATAACCAGTTAATGCTAAATTGGAGCTATTGAAACATTCCGCTACATCTGAACCGTCTATAAAGCCATCTTGATTTACATCCCCGCTGTAAATACACCACCTTGTTCCTTTTTGAACGAGATTGTTTCCGTATGCTTTTGATGAGTCATCTGTAAAATCATAACAAGTGAAATAGCCATCTGTAAATGTTATTGGCGCAGTACTCCAAATCTCTAAGCCGTTGCGATGCTTAATCACCAAATAGTATGTTCCATTTACAGCATGGGTAAAATTAAAATTCGCCACAAAGGAAAGTGAATCTTGCAATGACTTTGCAGAGTCAACAACTTCGTATGGTGAACTGACATTTCTTAAATATGCCTTTATTGTATCTCTCTTTTGCAAATATTCAAAGGAAGTATTCCTATACAATCCTTCGACAATTGCTCTCATTCCATTAATACCAGACAGCGAACTTAATACATAGTTTCCGTTGGTGCTGTAAACTGATGCACCTGTCTGAAAGGTTGCATGTGCAAAATATTCTTCACAAGTATTGGGTTTAAATATTTTGAAAACCATTTCCTCATCCTCATAAAAACCGTCTTTAATAATTGTTGTATCGTTATCTCCCCATGCGGTTATAATTGTCGTATCTTCATCAGTGCAATATGTGTAACCACCGCAAATTAAGCTGTCATTCCTATGATAGAACACACCTATAACATCACCTAACTCTAAAGAATCATTTCCTATACTTGGATTTATAGAAGAAGGAACGACTATTGATGCACTCTTACCACTACTGGATATAAAAATCCATGGAAAACAAGATGGTATTATGCTAAACCCCCAATCACTACAATCGATCATTTGATCAAATGATTTTGAGGTCAATTTCAATTTGTGAGGAGTAGTCCCCATACGTTGTACATTCTGCCATGTGTATGATCCTTGGTTGGCTGGAACATTATCTGCGATTGTCATAGGACCTGTATAAAATCCATTAACTTGAACATAAAGATCTATTTGAATTTCATCGAGGCCAATACTCTCCCAAGTTATTTTCATTGTACCTCTTGAGTGAAATGTATTTCCACCATTTGGTGAAGTTAACTTTAGATATTTTGAAGTTTGTGTCTTCTGATATCTTAGGATGCTTCCATTACCTCCCACAGCCCAGGCAAGTGTGGAGTCAAAACTCGTCATAGAACTTAAGCTCGATGCATTACCTCCAATGAACTGGCTACTCCATGATTTGCATTGATCTGTGGTAATTTCAGCATATGTTGGATACCTCAACCATACATTTGTGTAGAAATTTATATGACTCAATGACGTATTACCGACTGGACCATTAAGATCATAGTTTCCTACCGAAGTCAAACCACCATCAGTGGTAATATAAAGATATTCTCCATGATCTTCTACCCAATGAAAAAGTAATCCATGTTGATTGTCACCGGCAAAATTAAACCAATGAACCTCATGTTGCGTTGGATAATGGTCATCTACCCATGTCAAACCACCATCCGTAGTTTTCAACTGGGGGTAACCACTATTAAGTCTATATCCACCAAGTATACCATTATAAGCATCTCTGAAGTGCAAAGACCTAAAAGTTTCAAGCCCACTTGGCGCTGTTTTAATTAAAAACCAAGTATTGCCACCATCGGTCGTTTTTAGAATAAATTTATTTCCGCCAGCCCATCCGAGACTTTCAGTTAAAAATTGTAAATAACGAAAATCATATGTCGTTCCGCTGTTTTTTAATTCCCATGAAATTCCGCCATTGGTTGTTTTCAATACTGTACCACTATCACCAATTGCCCACCCAATTGATGAATTGATAAAAAATATTTTGTTCAAATTCTTTGTAGTTGGCGTTATCTGTTTCTCCCATGTATTACCACTATCTGTTGTATGCAATATCAATCCGTTATTTCCACATACCCAGCCCAATTGATCATTTATGAATTTTACGTCTGTTAAATTTTCTTTTGTACCGCTCGTCTTTACAATCCAATCTGTTCCAAATGCTGTTTGTCGGATCTCAATTGTGTCAGGACTATTAAACGTTCCCACTGCTGTTATAATTATTTTACCTACACGATAGTCTGCCGAATTTGCCAGGTATGAAACTGAAATTTGTCCGCTGTCTGTACCGCTGCTTCCCGATGTTATTGTTAACCATGAAGGATCATTTGATTCTGCAATCCAGTTCATGCTTCCGGTTCCAATATTCTTTATATCAAAAACAACTGATCCATCTGTCGCTGGAACTCCATGAAACGGAGGAGTTACATAAATTATTGGCTGGTCGAGAGTAATGCTATTTGAATGCAAGGCATACACTTCATTAAAGTGAAGTAATCCTAAAGATAAAAAGAGGAAGAATAATTTTGTTTTCATATAAGCCCCATAAAATATTACTCTAATATTTTTTTAGAACTGATTTGGAGGGAAATAATAAAATTTTCCCTACTAAACTTTATTAAAAATTACTCAAAG
>CAZHNF010000076.1:0-3140 GCA_964533625.1 uncultured Saprospiraceae bacterium
TGTTCTGAAATTTTAAATACGGATTCACTTTCATTTAATAAAACCCTTGGCTTTAATGAAGCCGCTTTCGCGGTTCCCTCGCTTGTCACACTGTCGTGTGCCACTCCGCTTTTAGCGGAGCTCGCTCGGTCAGGAAAAAAGTAACCATGTGTAGCAATATGTAATATTCTTGGGGATGGTGAATTACTTGTTCCTATACTTTTAAAGGATTCTTCTGTAGCTTCATATCCTTTTTTCAATTGTGTTTTAACACCGGTTGCTTGCATGATATTATCAACTGCATTGACTTCCCTTTCTGTACCGGCCAAATAAATCCAAGCCCCTCCTCTCAAAGTTGAATCGATTGAACTAAAAGTTAAATCTTGTCTGGATCGAGAAGCCATCAATGGTTCATTCATTTCAATAGAACTATCTTGTTCAAATTGAATTCCTCCATATAAAACGGCATTGTTGCTTGCAATACTTATTTGTGTCGGAATAACCAATTGCCTGGTACTATTAAACTCAATAATATTATATCGATCGGCGAGTGTTTCTGTTTCTGAAATTGGAATAGCATCCAAATTTATTCTGTGTAATAATCCACTGGGTGAAAAGTAAATAGTCTTGATTCCGGATAATTCTTTTTCAAGTGGTTTCCAAAGTATCTCATACAAGGTTTTTTTAGGAGATTCCACCAAAACAGCACCCTGATCGTTAATGGTATACAATGAATTCACATAATCGGCCTTGCGCTCTGATTTGGACTGCAAGAGTGAATCCAAAGATTTTTCTTCGAATAGTGGAATAAATGTAGCTTGTCGAGAAACTGAACTAAGTATTAAGGCCGCGTACTGATTTTCTTTTGATTTTGATGAATTAAGTATCGGAAATGAAATAAATTCTAAGCAAACTTCATCTTTTTTTAATGCCTTTTGTATCCTCGCCCAGGAAACATTTTCAATTGTTTTCCTATAATTAGCAATCCGTTTTGAAAGTTCTTTTTCGGTTCGATTTTCCAATTCTTCTAATTCCTTTACATTCTTTCGAGCTAATAAAGGTTTAGCATATTCTATCGCCAATCTCCTTCTGTATGCTTTCAAACGAAGATTTATTTCTTCTGCTTCAGGGGATATTTTAGTCATTCTATTTAACTGGGAAGCAGCAGATAGTATAAACCCCTTATAAAAAATCGCATTGTCAAAACACAGATTATTCAAAATTCCTGTCATCTCATGTTGAAGATGTCGCCTCAGCAGAAATTCATTTATGCTATTCATCCGCTTCTCAAAAGTATTGAGGTATTTTTGAAGTTCCCTTTCAGACAAAAAGGCAATTGCTTTTGTTAGTTTTTTCTGATCCTGATGAATTAATTCATCCAATAAGGAATCTGATTTCGCATACTGTTTATTATGTTCATAGAATAGAGCTTGATTAAATTGGTTTCCTAAGTATTCCAGACTGCTTTTTCCTAAGGTTTTCTCCCAAATAGAATTTATTTCAAGATAGGCTGATTCGACTTTTTCGTAGGACCAACTTTCATTTTTCATTTGAACCAGATTCGCCAAAGTCTCTGCATAATCCGGATGAACCTTACTTAGAAGTTTTTCTTTAATGGATAAAGATTCCATAAAAAGTACTTCAGCTTTTACCGTGTCACCAGATTCCAAATAAAATCTACCCATATTATTCAGACAGGATGCATATAATGGATGTTCTTTACCTAATATTTTTCCCCAAATATCTCTGGCTTCTGTTAACAATGCTTCTACCTTTTCTGAATCGTCAATCTCCAAATACAAAACAGATAAGTTATTTAGAATTTCTGCATAATTGGGATGAGTTTTGCCTACGGTCTTTTCAACTATTAATTTACACTCATTAAATATTTGTTCGGCCTTATCAAAATTACCTAATTTCAAATATAAATTGGCCAGATTGGCTAATCCGTTAGCATAGTCTATATGCTGTTTGCCTAAAACCTTCGCCCTGATCTCAATGACTTGTATAAAGTAGGGCTCCGCTTTTTCATAGTTACCTAATAACAGATACAATACAGCAAGATTATTAATTCCCTTCGCATAAGATATTGGGTCTTTATCTATATTCTGCTCTTTTAATTTCAATGCCTCAATAAATAATGGTTCTGCTTTTTCATAAATTCCCATATCCTGATACAAAATTCCAAGATTATTCAGGCTCTGGCTATAATCACGATGATTTTTCCCAAGATTAATTTCACGAATATTTTTTGCTTCAATGAGTAAAGGTTCTGCCTTTTCCAATTCGCCTTTTTCTAAATAAAGGATACCCAGATTATTAACTGCCAAGGCATATTCAGTATCCTGATTACCGAGAATTTCTTCTAATATTAATTTTGAATCCAATGCCCATTTTTCAGCCTGCTTATAATCTGCCTTTCTGCTGACAATTCTTGCATGATTATTACAACACCTGGCATAGGCTAAGGATTTTCGACCAAAGTAGTTTAATGACATTTTCTCAGCCTCACCAATAATCTGAAGTGCCTTTTCGTGATCATTTTTACTCGATAGCTTACGAGAAACTGATATAAGACTATCTACTTGTCTTATGACTATAGAATCTGTTGATTGTCCGGATAATTCAACGGAAATTAAGATCATTAAAATCCTCTGTATATATCTCATTCTGCCAACTTCATTCCTAAAAGTAAGAAAATATTTCAAATTGACCTTTATATGTGTTTTGAAAATCAATTAAATCAGAATTGCTCTATTATATCGAAAACAATAAATTATTGAAGTAGAGAAATAATTTCTCATTTTATAGGATAGAAAATCATTTTTGCTTCTAATATAATCTCAATCTAATAATAAATGATTCATTGATCAATACAAGAAAAAACAGTTCATCAGAAATAAATCTAATTCATTATAAATATATTTATGCAAAGGTTAATTATTCAAGTTACTCAAATCATGAGCCCATTAAAACTATTCTCAGTTAAAAAGGAATTTAATTTTTTATTCCACTAAAACAAAACCAAGCCAAATTGCACAATGAAATTTAAACGATATACGATGAGTTATGGACGATGAACTAAAAAGCTTATAGCTCATAGTTTATAGCTTATCGTTCTTTCAGAAATGCTTTATATTTCTGAAAGATCATTCTACCAA
>CAZHNF010000077.1:0-3071 GCA_964533625.1 uncultured Saprospiraceae bacterium
CTCTTTGATTAATTTCCTTGCTACATACATGGGAGTTTCAGATATCCATCTTAAAGTAAAATTAAAGATAACTAAAGAAGAAGCGAAGATACGTGCACTGGAAGTTATAGACTATATTAAATCCCATGGATTAAAATCACGATTTACCGTAGAAGATGCTAGCAGAACAGAACCCTCATTTCTTTTAGAGATGTGCAAGGAAATTAATCAAAGAGGCATAGAAAGGATAAGTATCCCAGATACTGTTGGGATTATGAGACCACAAGGTATGTACAATCTAGTTAAAATGGTTTACGACAACATAGATAGATCAAAAAGTTCGCTAGATGTGCATTGCCATAATGATGTAGGATTGGCTTTAGCCAATGCACTAGCAGGATGTGAAGCAGGAGCTGATCAAATTCATACCACAATTGATGGATTTGGTGAAAGAACTGGAATTCCCTCTCTTTCCGAAACAGCAATAGCTTTGAATATAATATACAGGTCCGATAACAATTTACGATTGCATATGCTTAAAGACCTTTCAAGAACTATCTCAACATATACAGGAATATCTATTCCGGAATCCAAACCAATAGTTGGAGATAGTGCATACAAGCACAAGGCGGGAACCCATCTTGCAGCGATTTTAAAAAATCCTTCAGCATATGAGATAATAGAACCGAAAATTGTTGGAAATCGAAGAAAAATTGTATTTGGTGAATTGGCAGGAAAGAATGGTGCGGCGTATCTTTTATCAATACTGGGCCTTGAAACCGATATAAAGGATGCAGAGAATTTGGCACATGGATTAAAGGAGCTTAGAATGGGTGATGTACTTGAGATTTATCTTGATGATAGATTGGAGAGAAAGATACTTAATGATGCAGTACCTAAAGTAAAAAGCAAGGAGTAAGGATATCCAAATGAATTCAATAAAATGTCAAGAATGTGATGCAGAAATGAAAATTCCAGACGATTCTATTGAGGGTGAAATAGTAGCGTGCCCGGATTGTGGTGCAAGTTTTGAGCTAGTTAAAACAGACAACGGTTTCTCTACAAAACCGGCCCAAGTTGTCGGCGAGGATTGGGGACAGTGAGTATAGAGAGATCTAATAATCTCTCTTCAATTATTCTTCTCTATGACACCATTCGATGGGAAGAAAAAGCTCTCTATGAATCTGCAAAGAAAAAAGGGATTTCAATAAGAAATTTTGATTGTAAGAATTTATTTGTTACCTTGGAACAGGATGATTTACAAAGCCGAGAATTCAGTAATAAAGTAGTTATACAAAGATGTGTTAGCTATTTTAAAAATTTACATTCTACCGCCATTCTTGAAGGCTTGGACGCAAAGGTTATCAATTCACTAGATACATCCATGATATGTGGAAACAAATTATTTACACATATAAAATTAAGAAAATCTGGAATAAAAACACCAAAGGTGGTTTCTGCATTTTCTGGTGATGCTGCATTAGAAGCACTTGATAAATTCGGTTATCCTGTTGTTATAAAACCAACAATTGGAAGTTGGGGAAGATTAATTGCACTATTAAAAGATAAAGAAGCAGCTAAAGCTGTTATAGAAGATAGAGAACATATGTTTCCGTTGTATCATATTTATTATCTTGAAGAATATGTGAAACGTCCTCCACGAGATATTCGTGCTATTGTGATAGGAAATAAGGTGGCTGCTGCAATTTATCGCTATTCAGGTGAAAGTGAATGGAAAACCAATATGGCTCTCGGTGGTCATGCTGAACAATGTCCTGTTACAAACGAACTTGAAGACATATGTATCAAAGCATCAAATGCAGTCTGTGGAGATATAGTAGGAGTTGATCTTATGGAAAGTGACAGAGATGGTTTGGTAGTTCATGAGGTAAATAATACTACTGAATTTAAGAACACAGTAAGAGTAACTGGAATTCAAATTCAAGATATGATTTTAGATTATGCTATCAATAAATATACCATTTAAAAATTAAATTGTCATAATAAATTGGTCTCAGATACATATTCACTAGAATTTCTTAAACAAGCATTAGAGTATTATACTCCATCAAGATCTGAAGGTGTTTTGGCAAATATGATAAAGGATAGGTGTGTAACTGACCTTGGATTTGAACAAGCCAATATCGATAGTGTAGGCAATGTTATTGCTGTGAAAGGAAGTGGAAGTCCTACAATATTACTCTGCGGTCATATGGATACGGTGCCAAATAAAATTCCAGTAAGAATTGAGAATGGTTTTCTGTACGGACGTGGAGCTTCTGATGCAAAAGCTCCTTTAATTTCCATGTTGATGGCTTCATCCGAATTTTCAAAGCAAAGCGGTACACTAGTATTTGCTGCAGTTGTAGATGAAGAAGGAAATGCTACAGGAGTAAAGCAACTAGTAAAAAATAATGACTTTCATCTTGACTATGCGATTTTTGGTGAACCTAGCGGAATTAACAATATTACTATATCATACAAAGGAAGATTAGCAATCAGACTAACATGTGATGTATTAGAAAGTTCGCATGCAAGTGCACCATGGCTGTCAAAAAATTCTATTGAAGAAATGTATGACTTTTGGAATGCGATCAAGTCAGAAATTCTAAGAATAGGCACGTATGAAAAAAAAACCGATTCGATCAGCTGTAGTTTAACTGAGATTAGTGGAGGATCAAGTCATAATGTTACGCCACAAAAATGTAAAATTACTATTGATATTCGTGTTCCAACAAATACAAATTGCCAAAACGTATTAGATTCAGTAAAAAAAATTATTGACCAAATTTCTAAAGACAAAGGAGTAAAGGCAACATTTAGAGTGGAGGATTTTACCGAACCTTTCGAAGCAGAACATTCTTCGCCGTTGGTCAGAGCATTATCCTTGGCCATAATAGAAAAATATAGAAAGCGACCTGTGCTGTTACGTAAAACAGGTACTGGAGACATGAATATACTGGGCAATACCTTTCAAATTCCCGTTGTTACATATGGTCCTGGTGACCCACATTCTTCACATAGTGTAGACGAACATGTAAATATTCAAGAATATCTAGATAGCGTTGATATATACCTTAAAGCAATTTCTT
>CAZHNF010000078.1:0-3033 GCA_964533625.1 uncultured Saprospiraceae bacterium
ATAACACAACTAATTCTGTGTTGGATAAATTCATTTGCGAAATTTCGTATGCAGTTAGCACTCCATCTTCTCCTCCTTCAAGCGATTGTTTGCCTTGCCATGCTGCATTGCCTCCTGCCATAATTAATCCACTTCTCAGCATAGGTTGATCTGAAATTTTGAATACTGGTTCAGATTGACTATTTAATATTGACTCTTTATTTTTTTGCTTAACATCCGGAAAAAAGTAACCGTGGGTAGCAATATGTAATATTCTTGGAGAGGATGAGCTATTCGCTCCAATATTTTTAAAGGACTCTTCGGTGGCTTCGTAGCCTTTTTTTAATTCAGTTTGCACACCCGAATTCTGCATTATTTTTTCGATATTGCTCACTTCCTGTTCGGTGCCGACAAGGTAATGCCAACTACCTCCTCTTAATGTTGAATCAACATAATTAAATAACAATTCTTTATTTGATCGGGATGCAATTGTCGTATTATTATTATTAAATGTGCTGTCCAAATCGAATTGAATTCCACCATACAATATAGCTGTTTTATTTAATTTGCTATATATATCATTTTTCAACAGTATAGACCTTGTACTTCCTAATCGAACTAATTCAAATTGATCGGACAATATTTTATCATCACCAATTGGAATTACCTCCAAATTAATTTGATGAAGTAATCCTGTTGGGGAATAATAGATATACTTAATATTATTTAAGTATGGAATTAAGGGCTTGATTACTAAATCAAAGAGACCTTCATTTCCATAATAATCAATCGGCGATGCTCCACGATAATAAATTTGACTAATGTCAAATGGCTGCAAGCTACTTGACTTCTTCAACATAATTTGATTCATTTTATTTTCATCAAATAATGGAATAAATTGAGGAAACTTGGACTTATTTGTAAACATTAAGGCAGCATATAAAACATGATTCTTCGTATTAGAATCGTTTGTTTTGAAATGAACAAATTCAATAACAGCTTCACCTTCTTTCAAAGCGTTTTGAATTTCTTTCCATTTTGAAAAATGCATTGCATGCTTATATCCGACGATCGATTGTGCGAGTTTTTTCTGTAAATCGTTGTGGCTTTTTTCTAATTCAAGCTTTTGAGTTTGTTCTTCCAGCGGTTTAGAGTATTCCATCGCCATTAACCTTTCATATTTTCTTAGAAGATTGAAATCATTAAAACTAGATGGGTTGTCTCGAATATTCTTTTTTATAAAATGAGAGGCTTGCAAAAGAAATTCCTTGTAAATTAAAGTATTGTTGTAGTTAATAACATTAATCGCGTCAACTTCCTCAGTTAAAGTTCCAAATTCATATGTATATTCCAATAATCTATCCGATTCAGACCGTTTTTGATCGATATATTTAAAAAGTTCTCCTTCTGACATAAAAGTCAAACTGTTTTGTATCAGATCCAAATTAATCGCAGCTGCTTCTTCAAATAATGGAAAAGCTTTTGTAAAATTTTTAATCCGAAAGTAGTAAAAAGCTAAACTATTTAAGTTGTTCGCAAAATATACATTTTTCCTTCCAATGGTCTTTTCACGTATTTCCAAACTTTTAAGGAGTAATTCTTCTATTTTATTATACTTACCGATTTTTGAATATAGATTAGCTAACCCTGAAAGAATCAATGCTATATCTGGATGATGTTTACCAAGTAATTTTTCGTTCAAAGCCAGAGATGACAGGTAATATGTCTCTGACTTTTCAAATTGACCAGTCATCTCATAAAATGCAGCCAAATTGAATAAACTTTGCGCATAATCTGGATGTTCTAATCCAATGGTACTTTTACGAATTTCGATGGATTCCAGATAGAAATTTTCAGCCTTTGTAAAGTTGCCCATTTTACTGTATAAATTTGCCAAATTATTTAGACTTAAGGCAAAATCAGGATGTTCTTTGCCTAGCATAGTCTCCCTTATCGACTTTGATTGAAGGTAAAAAGTCTCAGCCTTTTCATAATTTCCTAGTTCATAATATAACATAGCCAAATTATTCAAGTCATTTGCTTTGTCTTTATATTTTTCACCTAAGGATGAGTCCTTAATTCTGATTGCCTCCAGAGCGAATTCTTCTGACTCTTTAAACTTACCCATATCAATATACAATAAAGACAACATATCCAAACTAGAAGCATATCTAGGATGATTCTTTCCAAAAATTGATTCTCTAATTTCTTTTGATTCCAACAAGAGTTGCTCGGCATTTTCATAGTCCCCCAGAGCTCTGAATTGATACGATAGATAATTCAAACTTATAGCATATTCTAAGCTTTCAACACCAAATAAATTTTTTTTATAGAGTAATGCGTCTTCACAAGAATTGATGGCTTCCTTATATGAACCTTTTAAGTATAGTATCTTACATTGACTTTCGCAAATTCGAATATAACTAAGTGAATTTTTCCCATATTGCTTAATAACTAGCTTCTTACTTGAATCTAAAATTACTAATGCAGTATTAAATTCTCCTCTCTCTGATAGATTTATACTAGTTTTTATTAAACTATCCAATCCTCCTGAAATAGGTTCAATATTCTGAACTTGCCCTTGTCCATATAAAAAGAAATATACATGGATCATAATTAGTGAACTGTATAAATTTTTCATTCATTCATTTATCTAATTGAGTTAATAATTACATACTTATCTTACTCACTGGATCATTAGTTAAAGTTAAATAACAATGAGTCTATTTGTTAATACTATAAATTATCACCAATGTCTAAATTATAATACTGAGTGAAGAAAACTAAATATAATCTATTACTGAATTCAACTGAATATCACATATAAATTTGATTCCAAACAATAATATATTAATCAGACATCAACCGTAAATGTCATAATTTTTTTTAAATTTAAATCGATTTTTGCTTCATAATACTAATTATAACAACACTGCCCTTTTACCAAAACAAACCATCCCAAAAATACAGAATTAATTCTAAACGATAAACGATGAGCAGTGAATGATGAACTAAAAAAGCTTATCGCTCATAGTTTATAGCTTATCGCTCTTT
>CAZHNF010000079.1:0-2843 GCA_964533625.1 uncultured Saprospiraceae bacterium
GAAAATACATACAAACCAACTTCGTCCAACAAAAGGTTTCCGTAAAACTCCCCCCATTGGGCATTCTGCTGGCGCCTGGGATTGCTTTGGGGGAGTTCAACGGAAACCTTAACGTTAGAGTAGACTATATAAAAAATAAGCAAAGGATGTCACCTTTTGACAATACTAAGTTCTATAGCCTTATTTTTTCATAGTGCAATAACGGTGAATCTGAACACACCAAAAAAAAGTAAGCGTAAAGCCTGAGCTACATCAGGCAATTTAATAATTTTACAAAACTTTTAAAAATGAAAAAGAACACGTTTTTAATTTTCCTCATTATTGTTTCTCTTGCTGCTTGCAAAAAAGACAAAAACCATTTGCCAAGCGATCAACGTGATCAGCAGCCATTGAATGTCATCAACTTATTACAAGACGACAAAGACGCAGAAAATGAAAAAGTGAATATGATTTTGATGCATTATGCGAATGCCTTGAAATCAATTGCTAAAAAGCCAGCATTACTGGAATCAATTAAAGAACTGATAAAATCAGATGTAAAAGGAATGGGTGGATCTCTTGTGAAGTTAGCATCTGAGAAGCCGGATTTTAAGGTTGCTTTAAATGAAGCACTTTCATTGTCTATTTCAGAAAACCAGGTTTTCCCTTTTTATGAAGATGATTACGAAACCACTTTGAACAGTGATGACTGGGATGCCAATATGTATCTGTATTCCAAGATGCTGCATCATAGCAAAAATTACTTTCCGGCGGTATATTCTTCTAAGCCAATAGAGGAAATCGCAGAAACTAATATGAGTTATAGAAGTGGGGATGTCATAATTGCCATAGCAGAAGGTGTTAATGACAATAATGATGTTTTGGCCTTTAATGATGATGTGCCATTTCTGCTGAGTGAACAGGTCGCATCAAATTCTGATGACTTAATTATCTTTATTGGGCCAGGTGAAACTTTGCCAGCTAATAGTAATCCATTAATTATCTCTCAAGGACAAGGCAATATATCAACATCTTCCGGCGAATTTTCCTGGAGAGCAGATATTGATATTGATGTAGATGAACACCAAATAAAAGCTGGTTATCGTTATGATGATGATAATTCTTCAGAAGTCAAAGCATGGTCAGTAAGATTTTTTCCTAATAACCTCAACCCATTTTTCACGAGTGAATGGGTTGACTTTTCGCCAAAAAATATCTCTGCGGCTGATATTAATGCTTCAACCTTATTTACCAGCGACCTGAATGCCTTCAATATCAACATGAATGACTTTAACAACAATCAGTTTCTATTCGTAGGTGCGTGGGAGTACGATTGGTATGCCAGCAATAAAATTATCATAAATTCCTGTTCAAATTTTGTTGATCATAGTGTTGGGGTAAAAATGAAGTTTACAGATGAGTGGTACTTTTTTAGTTGCGGACAAGCTAATCAGTGGTTTCCTTTTGTGGGAGCAACTGAAGTATTTGACAATGCAAAATGCAAGTTTATTTTAAAGCGTAAATCATAACAATCCATTGGCCGGAAAAGGGAACTTGATTTTCTTTTCCGGCCTATTATTTTTCTTTTCTATGAAAGTAATAATTTTGATAGTATTTGTATTGTCTTACTGCGCTGTATCAGTGGCGCAAAAGCATGATTTTGTTTTGTCTCCAATAATCTATACACGAATCCACAATAACCAAAATCCGGTAGTTTCTTCTGCTGCGAAGGGCTTGTTGGTAAACTCATTTGGAGTAGGATTAAATTTAACTTATAAGCGAATTCCTTTTTCCATAACATTAACGCGAGATTATAGTTCGGAATTAGTTGCATATCATGAGTCGCTCGATAGTTTTTATATCCCGTTTTCAATAACACAAACTTGGGCAGAAAATCATATAATGTTGTATTATAGAATGAAACAAATTGATATAGGTGTTGGATATAATTTTTTACGCAGAGAAAATAATAATAATTTTTATTACGGAGATTTGGTTGTTAAAGATTATCACGGTTTATGGTTGGCCATGTCCAGGTCATTTCAATGGTTGGACATCGAATTCAGGACCAAGATAACACTTACTCCGACTTTTGCAGCTCTTGGATGGTCCCAGCATAGTATCGTTTTATCTTATAAATTAGGCAATACGGAAAGAGAAATCAGGCAAACCTATCAGGATTCGAAAGATAAAAACTTTGTTTACAGATTCATTTTAGGCGGAAGATGCTTTCCCATTACTAACCTGAGGATTTTAGAAAATGAAGATTTTGGAAAAGTAGGAATTGCGCCCTCATTGGGTTTAGAAGTTTTATGGAAAAAATATGGCTTATCTCTAAATGTGGACAAAGATATTTGGATAAGTCTGAATGGCGGGAGTATCAAAAGAGATATTAAAGGGATGATAACAAGTAATTTTGCAGGTATTAAGTATCACAAATTATTTAAAAACAATCGAAATATAAGATTGGGTATAGGGTATTCCTATATCAGGGATTTAGACAAAATTGGCCTCTTAACGGTAGACTCACCATATATCAACAAGGGATTTTCCAATTTCCAGGTGAAGGGAATTGCAGGAACTGTTTCCTATGAGATTTTAAAAAATACAGATATTGAGATCAAACACACTTTCCCAATAAAAAGTATGGGGGAAGATATTTTTAATCCGCTCAGGTTTTCGATAGGAATCTTATGGAGACATAATCCGTGGAGTGAATGAACTAAAAAACTCTAACAATGCACTCAACGCCAACCACCGCCAAAGCCAACTCACAAAGCCAGCGCAGGCGGCGGTGTGCGTGAGTGCCACCGTTGAACAAAATCATAGATAAATAATAAAATAAGATGTAGAACTATATTCTA
>CAZHNF010000080.1:0-2835 GCA_964533625.1 uncultured Saprospiraceae bacterium
GTATATTACTACTTACAAAAGTATGGTCAGGGTGCTCGACAACCGATACGATGAGGCAAATACTGTCCTCATTTATTATGACAAACATATCCGTCCAGACCAGATAGAGATTATCGTAAGAGACTCCACTATGAAGAAGCTCAAAAGCTATACCAAAGGTGACATGACCGACCATGCCCACATCGACGGACTCACTTTTGCTTCGGATGACAGATATTTAAAATGGCGATGCGGTGCATTTACAGTGCCATATCATATAGAAGTAAGTTACAGGTTGCAGTCCGATCAGACCTTCATCATTACACCCTTTTATCCGCTGGAGGATACAAGGGAAGCTTTGGTAAGTGCTGAACTCAGGGTAAAAAACCATATGAAGGCCAACAGATTGTATTATAATCAGAATCCATGGGGCATTCCATCCATTGACTCAACAACTGAATCGTTTGTCTACCGCTTTGGCTTCAGGAATATGAAGGCGGTTGGCACGAATGGTAAGTCCATTGAGTTTATGACACCTGTAATTCCTGTGCTGACAGAATTTTCGATGGATGGGATGGATGGAGACATGTCCACGTGGGCAGGGTTTGGAAATTGGCTTGCCCGATTAAACAGAGATCAGGATAAACTAAATGAAAAGGCAGTTTCCGAAATCAGAAACCTGATCGCAGGCGAAACGGACCAGATTAACATTATAAAGAAGCTGTACAAATACCTTCAAGGGTCGACAAGATATGTAAGTATTCAGCTGGGGATAGGTGGATGGAAGCCCTTGTCAGCCCAGTACGTGCATGAAAATAAATACGGCGACTGCAAAGCCTTGTCCATTTATATGAAGGCTTTGCTTAAAACGGCAGGGATAGATTCATACTATACTGTCCTGAGAGCTGGTAAAAATGCCAGAAGTATAAATGAAAACATTGTATCAAATCAGTTTAATCATGCCATCCTGATGGTGCCGGTACACCAGGATACCTTGTTTCTTGAGTGTACCTCTGATCACGATCCCGCCGGATACCTGGGATCTTTTACCTCAAATCGGAAAGTCCTGTACATAAACGAAAATACCTCCGGTCTGACAACTTCCACCCGGTATTCCCAAACGGATAATACAATTTCCGGCAAGTCCATTGTCACACTGGACAAACAAAACCCAATACTGCAGATCGAACAGAAGATGACCGGCATATGCACTGACCTCAACCGCTATATGGATAACAGGCACCTGGATGATGCTGCTTTGGGCAGGTATTTAATTGAAAATATCTGGCCGGACAGCAAAAACCTGAAGGTCCTGAGAAATAGCCTTGTTAAGGATGGAAAATATCCGCATTACAGCATCAGCATACATATGTCCGATCCAGTTAGGGTTACGTCCAATGGGTCAAGGTATTTTGTGCAAATGGATTTGAACAAAACAATTCGTACCATCTCCGACGAACTCCGTCTAAAAAACGTAAAAAACCATGTACAGTACGGGTACACCATTACGGATACCATAGCCATTATGATACCATCCGCCTGTAAAATTGAAAAATCACCCAAAACGGTCGAACTTAACAATGAAGCAGGCAGCTTCAGGGCATTTCCCGTACAGGCTGAGAGAGAATTCAGATTTGTATATGACCTTATCATACACGAAAACAAGCCAAAAGAAGTAAAACAGGCAGAAGAGCTGCACGCAATAATTTTGAAGGCACTCAGCGACCGGACAGTGGTAAGTTGCCAGGTTACCCCCTGAAGACAATTTAATTCAGTATTTTTTAAGACCGGAGTTTTCTTTTGTTTATTTTGATTATTTTTACCAGCTAAAATTATTTCAAAATGCAAAACCACGCTTTAAGGAATGGCCTCATAATGGGTCTCGGATGTATTGCACTCACACTGGTATTTTACTTCATTAGTCCCTCCATGATGATATCCTGGGGATCATGGATCAGTTATGCTGTCATCCTGTTTTTTATGTACAAAACCATCAAGGATATCAGAGATGACAATGGCGGATTTATCTCTCTGGGAGATGGGTTTAAAAACAGCTGGATATCCTACATCATTGGAATGACCCTTTCTTCCCTGTTTTCTTTTGTTCTAATCAATTATATCGACACATCTTTGCTGGATATTATCCGTGAAGAGCAGGTAAAGGCACTTGAGAAAATGGGCAGTATGTTTAATCTGCCGGAAGAAGATTTGCAAAAACAGATTGAAGCCATAGAGTCAACCAATCCTTTTAGCCCGGCTACGTTTCTCCTGGGCATACTGGTTTCTTTTATTTTCCCTGGTTCGTTGATCGCCCTGATTATGGCTGCCATCATGAAAAAGAATAATCCGGAGCAATACAGGTCCGTGTAGGACTCAGAGATTTTTGATTACGATACCGGCCTCAAAATTTCTGCCGGGCATAGGCCAGTATTCTATCACCGCATAGGTTTTATTGGCCAGGTTGTGACAGGCGACAAATGTTTGTATTCCGGCCCTGCCTGCAGAAAATTTGTACCCAACACGGCCTGAGAGCAGGCCATAGGATGGCAGGTGGGTGGAGTTATCAGACGAGGTGTACCGCTTTGACACATAGTTATGCCTCAGGGAGACGGACACTCCAGCCGATTCGGCAAATATTCCTGCCATTGATGTCACAGTCGGCACATAGATAAGTTGTTTGTGCAGGGAAGGATCTCCGGCAACTATTGATTCTGTGGTTTTGGATGACTGGATCGTGGCATTGAGCTCTGCACCTGCCTTGACTTTACCCATTTGGTGTGTTATCCTGGTCCTGGTTTCTAGGCCGTAACTTTGGACTTTTGTGAGATTGCGTGGTTGCCAGTTGCCGGTACTGTC
>CAZHNF010000081.1:0-2815 GCA_964533625.1 uncultured Saprospiraceae bacterium
GATGGTTAAAAATTTTTTATAAAACAATAATTCAGGTTTGCCATTTAAATCAATATAAAAATTTTTTCTTCCCTTGTCATTGACATGAATAAGGAGAGATTTGTCGGCTCCCAGGATGATTGCCTGTAAAAATGTAGTGTCTTTCCTGAGTTCAGGCTCAGAATTAAAGTTTAATTTATTTGTATTTGTAAGGGTGGTTTCATAGTCAACTATTGCACTGATATATCTTTCATTATTTACATAAAAATATTTGATATCCAATGGATTAAAGCTTAAAGCTTCCTTATTGTTATCGTATTTAAATTTAATGCTTTTTGGATTTTGAGTCCAGTTTCTGTAATCAATTAGGCCCGTCACAGTATCTCCGTTCTGGTGTACAATCTTGCCTTGAATATAGTTAGATTGACATAGCACATTTATATGAAAATTACATAACAAAACTACTGCAATAATATTGTTTTTTAGTGTTTTCATATTTTTAGATTTTATGTCAAAATATTTTATAATTTTTCCGAAAGATAATAAGCATCAGATAATTCACACAATAATTTTCCCTAAAAATCATACTAAATGTATTCTGCGTGATCAGGATTATTTCTCACCATAATGATCTGGGCAGCTATGGAAACAGCTATTTCATAGGTTGTTTCACTTTTTATGTCCAGGCCCGCGGGAGCGTACAGCTGATCAAGGTTCAATCCGGGAATTTCGTTTCTGTAAGAATCTGCCAGGGTATTAATCTTGGATTTGCTGCCCAGCATACCGATGTATCTGAATTTTTTACCGGCAAGAGTACGGAAGGCCTGGTCATCGCTGCGGTATCCCATGGTCATAATCACTACGTACTGATTGTGGCCGTCCGGAATCAAATCCCTAAGCTCTTCATAGTTTTGAAGTGTGTGCATCTCATTGGCGAAGTGATTGGCTGCCATGGTTGACAGATTGGGTCGGTCGTCATACACCCGGATGTAAAAATTCATTTTGCTCATCAATTCTGACAAAGCCAGTGAGCAGTGGCCCCCGCCTATAATGTTCAATTCGTCTTTGCAGCCTGTTTGTTCCCGGTACAAAAAATCTTCCCCTTGCTGCTCAAAAAATGAAGGGCTGTCATTATTGACGTCGGTACTGAATCGTATGCCTTCGTTTGAGATCTGAAGTGTTCCTTTTTGCCATGCGGCAAGAGACCGTACGAGGGTATCTATCTCCGGGTAATCGTCCTCCTGAAGTTTGTACACAAGGATGGTTTGCTCCCCGGAGCAGATCATACCGCTCTGTTTTTCAGCTTTTTTTGAGTGTACCTGACGATGAACGGAGGGCTTGGTATGGCCGGAGGTGAATAACGATCGTGCCATCTCGACAAATTTGTATTCCATGACCCCTCCGCCTATTGTACCGGCAAAATGCTGGTCTGACGATACAGCCATATGAAATCCCCTGCGGCCCGGTGAGCTGCCTCTGCTGTCTGCAACATATAGCAGGATGACTTCATTGCCTGAATGTCTCTTGTGCAGTATAAACTCCCAGACCGTGGCTATGCGGCTGTGCATCGGCGGACCTAGTGTTTCATGCGGTTTTCGAGTATCTTCTTGAATGACCTGCCCCGTATCTCTTCGATGGTAAGTCCCGTGGCAGTCACCTCTTCCAGGGTAATGGCTCCGCTGTTGAGGGCCCGCAGGAAGTAATTAAGCAACCCTTGGCCGGTGGCAGCATCATCAAAGACGTCCCCGATCAGCGTGGCCCTTGCAGCTTTATCGACAAAAATCCGGAGCCTTTCTACCGCATCGTCGTAGCTTTCCAGGAAAAAGGCAAAAACGGCTGCGTACCGCATGGGCAACTGGGCAGGATTCAAATCCCATCCCTGATAATAGCCATTCCAGAGGGAGTGCCTGATATGGTCATATCCTTTTTTCCATGCCCTGTGTACCACCTCTGTGTTTTCCCTGTGTTGCTGAGACGTAAGATTTTCGTTGCGGTGGGGTCCAATGGGCATGGTATTGGTGGCACCGTCTGACAGCCATATCCCGGTATGAGCCAGGGCCACCTTGGTCATATGATGGGCAAAGTCGCACACCGGATGGTCCATCTCCTGGTATCTGGCTGTGATGCTGCAGGAGGCTGTATAATCATAGGTGCCAAAGTGGGTGGCTATGAGTCTGCCTTCGCCCGCACGAATGAACCTCATCAGAGGATTTATGCCCTGGTCGTCCATGACAGCCTGGGTGGTCTCCACCATCATCTCCATCTTCAGACTGCCGGCTTCCAGCCTTAGCTTTTGCTCCAGGATTTCAAAAAAGCGGACCAGCGTCGTGACCTGTTCCGGAATAGTTACCTTGGGCAGCATGACCACAAAATTTTCTGGCAGTTTGCACGCTGTGTGGTTTGTCAGATTGGTCAGGAAGATGTCCAGGGTACGCAGACCTCTTTCCTTCATTTCCTCGGTAAACGGCTTGATTCTGATGCCAATAAAAGGCGGAAGGGTGCCGTTTTTCATTCCTTTGGCCACTTCGTAGGAGGTCTCAAGGGCTGTTTGATCCTCTTCCTCATTGCTGCGGTTTCCGTATCCGTCCTCAAAATCTATTCTGAAATCTTCGATGGCCTCGGTGATTAGTTTTTGACCTACTTTGCGGTACACCTCGTACGAAAGCCTTGCCGGATGGTTTGCTGCAGCTTCGCCGGAAAGAGACAGATATTCTGTTGCCCACTGATCCGCCGTTTTGGAGGCATCCAGCATATTTGCACCATCCAACCCGAAAACCCTGCCAAAAGTCACAAAATCAGGGGCATAGGTGTTGAATATCTCCATTGCCCTGCGACC
>CAZHNF010000082.1:0-2684 GCA_964533625.1 uncultured Saprospiraceae bacterium
ACTGTAATTATTTCTGTTGGTGAGAGATATTTTACATACTTAAGATCGCGGAAGAAATTATCGTTTATAGCTGTTGATAATGTCCAAGTTTCACCCAAATTGGTAGAATATTTTTGAATATCTTTTTTATCCCCAACTACGACACCATTGTTTCCGTTAAAATCAATGTCATACCATCGGCGTGCGGTTGTTGTTGAAACGAGAGAATCTTTTTTACTCCATGTAATTCCGCCATCAGTTGTCTTCAGAAGATAAATTTGCCTTAGCTTTCCCGCAATAATAAATCCAACATTTTCATTTAAGAATTTTACTAAATCGCAAATGCTAAATACCATCCCTGGTACGGCAGCACCATAATTCTGTTCAATCCAAGTTGCACCGGCATCGGTAGTCTTGTAAACATATCCATCAATTGTTGCAGCCCATCCTTTATTCAAGTCGATAAAAGAAATTTTTACAAGATCTTTGATTGTTCCGGTGTTTTGTTCAACCCAATTTTGACCACCGTCAGTAGTTTTATAAATTATTCCTTTATTTATACTAATCCAGCCTGTAGATGCATCAATAAACTTAATGTCTCTGATAGTTTCTTTAAAATATGGAGAGCTTAAAATCTTCAGGTTCTGTCCAATAATCTGTGATGATAAACCCGTAAGGAATAACACAATAAAAAATTTTTTCATTTGATCCTCTCAAAAGAATAATTAAAAAACTTTTACTCTATACTCAACTGTTGAATTAAATTCGTTTTTAACTTCACTACTGAAATCACTCCCCATTTGCGGAGCAGTAGATGCATAGTTTAAATAGATATAAAAACTCCCTCCAAACCATGGAACTATTTTTGAAGAAAGTGTAACACTATGTCTATTGTATCCGGTACGAAGATACAGCAAATCATACACTCTGTGTTGTATAAAATAATTCGACTGCATATTCGAATTTATTGAGTATTCTGGCACTGTTTTACTATAATAACTATAGGAGATTATTGAGGACAGTTCATCATTCCACTCAACACCTAAACCTGCTCTGCCATAGTAAACCTTTGAATTAATATCGCTTTTAATTGTTGAATAATGATCTTTTTCATCATCAGAAATTAAGTTGACGCCTCCTTCTATTCCTACAGATATTTTTGAAGCAAAAAGATATTGTAATCCTGCTGTAACTGAATGTAAATCCCATTCTCTTTCATAGTACAGAACATTGTAAGTCGGGTATTTTGCCCATCCATTCTCTTTTTGAAAATTATAAATCAATCCTGCTTGCAATTCATCATTTAGTAAAAAAGATATTTGAACACCAGCATCAAAAAAATCATTCATCCAAAAACCTTCAGTTCGCGGGTCAATTGCATCATCTTTGATATTTGTTTTATCAAAACCGGAAATAAAATAACCAACTGTGGAAATCGTACTTGGCAGGAGATAAGAAAAAGTTATTCCTCCTGCATAACCGTTTATGTAGGAATAGCGTGTTTCTGTCTTTTTGCGAAAAACATTCGGAAAATCATAGCCCTTAAATTTTAAAATAATTGTTTCTTGTGTAAGCGCACCTTCATCTTCACGGTAGGATATTTCTTCATTTTTATCATAGATATCGGCAACAAGTCCAACATTAAATTCCGGTATTACACAATAGTTTAATCCTATTCTTGAATAAATATCCCTGTGAGAGGAAGTGGGCCGCGGCGATACTTCTTTGAGCATTTCGTCAACAGAATAATCAATGGCCACACCAGCACTAAAATCATCAAATAATGTCGCAGAATATTCGGCACCCATTCTAATACCATTTATCCGTGTATCGCCTGAAGTACTATCGCCAATTAGAAATGGATTACCGGTTTGATAATCTCGAGTAAAAATCCACGCCCAATCCTTTCTTTCAATCCTATGAAACCCGAAATTTCCTTTAAATCTTTGAGTGCTGTCAATGTTTTTTTTACCAGATGCAGTTAATTGATAAAGTCTGTTCGAGACAGGATCAATGAATCTTTTAAACTTTCCATCATCTATATTAATATCACTCGATAAAGATAATAATTCGTCTTCAGGATTGACATCTAATAATGCTGGATTAAATCCAAAATAGTAGGAATTAATTTCTGCTGGATTGATAAAAATTGTCTTGAAACCAGTATTAAATTCCCTGAATAATTGTGCTTGGATTTGATAAGAACCGAAAGCAATAAGTAATATTATAACAAATCTTTTCATGATTAAAAGAAATTACTAATGATATTTCCCAGGAGTAGGTGGACTAATAATCATAAAATCCACAGAAGAATTATTCATGTCTTTCAAAATTTTTCTTCCATTATCAGATATCAAAACTCTTTCCATAGATTTGCCTGTATAAAATTGTATGCCCCCCGTTGCACTTGCATCAATACCTTGGTTCAATATTTTTTTATCAAGCTGAGTGGGATCATCTGAGTATTCTACACCATCATATAGCGCACGATAAGGAATTAGAAATTGGTCATCATACGGAATGAGTGAATCGGCAGGAAACTTTGCAATAACTAACGCTCCCTTTTCACCACCAATGAGCCAATCATTTCCAGCTTGCTGATATATTTTGATCATATTAGGAACAGCCGGGTTATCAATATCCGGAGCATCATCCTTATAAAATTCAAAATCAGCATGGGACTGATCAACACTATTTGGAGCGTT
>CAZHNF010000083.1:0-2581 GCA_964533625.1 uncultured Saprospiraceae bacterium
CCTTGGCCTGCTCGCGTTCGCCGTGCCGGAGGAGTATGGCGGCAACGGGGCCGACTACCTGAGCTACATCATCGCGATCGAGGAGCTCTCCAAAGTCAGCGCAGGCCTGGCGATCATCGCGTCGGTGAGCAATTCCATGGCGTGCTGGCCCATCGCTCGCTTCGGCAACGACGAACAGAAGTCCCGCTTCCTCCCGGCCCTCGCTACGACGAAGGTCGGATGCGTGTGCCTGACCGAACCGAACGCGGGCTCCGACGCGAGCGCCATTCAAACGACGGCCACGCGCGACGGCGACCGCTACCTCCTCAATGGAACGAAGGTCTTCGTGACCAACGGTCCAGTTGCGGAGACGATGGTGGTCTACGCTAAGACCAACCCCGCCTTGGGGAACCGCGGGATGACCGCTTTCGTCGTCGAAAAGCCGAACCCCGGCATTTTGGTGGGAACAATCGAGCGGAAGATGGGCATCAAAGCGTCCGAGTCCTCGGAAATCGTGTTCCAGGATTGTGCCGTCCCTGCCGAAAACCGGCTCGGCGAAGAAGGCCAAGGCTTCAAGATCGCAATGTCGTGTCTCGACGGCGGGCGCATCGGCGTCGGGGCTCAAGCTGTCGGAATAGCCCAGGCCGCACTCGACGAATCCGTCGGATACGCCAAGGCCCGTCATCAGTTCGGACGGCCCATTGGCGACTTCCAGGCCATACAGTGCCTCCTCGCCGACATGTCACGGCGCGTGCGGGCATCGCGGCAGCTCGTATATCGAGCTGCATGGCTACGGCAGAACGGCCAGGCGCATACGCGTGAAGCATCCATGGCGAAGCTCTACGCATCCGAGAGTGCCACCGACGTGGCACATAAGGCTGTGCAGGTCTTCGGGGGATACGGGTACATCAAAGACTACGCCGTCGAGCGGTACTACAGGGACGCACGCGTGACCGAAATGTACGAAGGCACCTCGGAGATCCAGCGACTGGTCATCGCGTCCCAGCTCTTGGCGGAGTCTCTCAAGCCGGCGAAGGCGCCGGTCACGTCATCGGTCTAGTCTCAGGCGGTACCCCTCGCGGGCAGCTATCCGCTGACCGTGTGGGATATTAGTTGACAGTGACAGTCGCAGAAGCGTAGGGTCGCGCTCCGTCTAAACTAGAGGTTCTCGCGCCATGGCTGTTGGTTCGCATAGGCGCGTAGATGCGGTGGCCACGGAGCACACGGAAGCGTGAGGCCATCATTGGGCATGACAAGGGAACGTAGGTTCCGCTGCTGCCAGGCACAACACGCAAGGGATCGCGCGCGCGTGATGACGCTGTGCGTTCCCAGTTTCGTGACCCCACCAATTGTTTCACTGCTGTCTGTCCTGTCCTCCGCCGAGGATCAGCCGCGTTACTACTCAGGTAGAGGGATCGCGGATCGTTGAATAGCAACAGGTTAATTGACCATGAGAACCACCGTGTGCTAGCGTGCGGCGCCTTTCGGCCACATGTGCAGCACGCGTGGCGGAGCACGCGTGTCGGAGACCAGTCGGTCGCCGGCGTTAGTGCATTGGGGAGTCGGAGCTGCCGCCGCGGCGTCCGATCGCTGAGGACGAGAGCACCCGGACAGGGACTCTGGACGGTCCATGCTTCTCACGTAAGGAGGCTGTCAGATGGGTAAGGTTCGCAGTAGAGGCAAGGGCTTCTGCCGCTCCGCGTCATCGGTTGGTGACGTGTTGCGACACTTCCGGCCCTGGACGCAGGGCCTCGCAGCCGCCCTGCTCCTGACCTTCCTGGCGGGCCAGTCGCTGGCCGCACCGGTGGCAGGCGCAACGAAGCGCTCGTCGGTGCCCGCGACGGTCACCGCGCAGCCGCCCGTCCAGAGGGGCGTTCACACGGTGGACGCGACGACGGACACGGATGCCGATGGCCTGCCGGACTTCGCAGAGATCCGTCTCGGGATCTACGCGAAGGGCATCGCCGATTCCGACGGCGACGGTCTGGACGACGCGGTGGAGGACGCCAACACGAACGGCGTCGTCGACCCAGGGGAAACGGATCCCGCGAACGCCGACACGGATGGCGACGGCTTGCTCGACGGAGCAGAGGACGCCAACCACGACGGCGTGTTCGACACTGGCGAAACGAGCCCTGTCTCGCTCGACAGTGACAACGACGGGATCCCCGAGGCCACGGAAATCGCCGGCTACATGATCTCGTCCGGCGCAACCGTGATGACGGACCCTGCCATGGCAGACACCGACGGCGACGGACTCAGCGACGGCGCGGAGCGGTGGACCTGGCACACGGATCCGACAAACACCAACTCCGACAACCCGACCGGCGATCTCGCGGGCGACCAGTGGACGGACGGTCAGGAAGTCGAGTACGGCTCCAACCCGAACGTGGTCGACTCCGACGGCGACGGTCGTAAGGATGGCGTCGGAAACGAAGACAACGGCGACTGCGACGGCGACGGCATCATCAACGCGCTCGACACGGACAGCGACAACGACGGTCTGTCCGACGGTGCGTTCGTGGACTTCGGTCCGGGTCGCACGCCGAACTCCGCCGCGAAGCAGGGCGAGTCCGGCAAGTACGGCAAGGCCGACGGCAAC
>CAZHNF010000084.1:0-2575 GCA_964533625.1 uncultured Saprospiraceae bacterium
CATTGCTGTATGCAATCAAAATAAGAAAAAAGAGTAGTGTAAAAAAATTTTTAATAATTTAAATTTTGATAAAAATATAACAAATATAGTTACAAATTATTTCATCTTCGAAATTACTGTTCAGACACTATAATAAATAAACATATTCCTTTATACGAATGTTGAATAGAAATGGTTGAGAAAATCTATTTAGCCGGTGGTTGTTTTTGGTGTACGGAAGCTATTTTTCTTCGAATAATTGGTATTGAAAATATTAATTCAGGATATATAGGTGGGAATATACCCAACCCCACTTACAATGAAATTTGTGCAGGAAATACAGGGCATGCTGAAGCAGTTGAAATAACTTTTAATTCATCGGTAATCTCATTAATGCAATTACTTGAAATATTCTGGACAATTCATAATCCTACTACTCTTAACAAACAAGGTGCTGATAAAGGTACACAGTATCGTTCGGCGATCTTTTATACTAACGAAGAACAATACAAAATTGCTTTAAATACATTAGATCAATTTGCCAGAACAATCTGGTCGGATCCAATCGTCACCGAAATTTTACCAGCATCCGAATTTTATCCAGCTGAAAAATATCATCAAAATTATTTCGACAATAATCCGAACCAGTATTATTGTCAGATCGTAATTAATCCTAAATTAGAAAAAGCCAGACAACAATTCACTCATTTAATGAAGAAATTAGCATGAAATACAAGACACTAAATTCAGAAGAAGAAAGGGTAATCTTGCATAAAGGAACTGAAAATCCATTTACCGGTAAATTTGAAAATCACTTTGAAAAAGGTGTTTATGTCTGCAGGCAATGTGACTCAGCACTTTATCGATCTGAAGATAAATTTCATTCCGGATGCGGATGGCCAAGTTTCGATGACGAAATTAAAGGAGCAATAAAATATTTACCAGATCATGATGGAAGGCGAACAGAGATTGTATGTGCAAAATGCAATGGCCACTTAGGCCATGTGTTTTCAGGGGAAAGGTTTACTCCTAAAAATATCAGACACTGTGTAAATTCAATATCCTTAGATTTTATTCAGGAAAAATAATTAAGATTATTCCACGATTTTTGAAAATCTGCAACTTTATTCAAGGTATTCTCATAAATTTGTTGACATGCAATGATCGCATTGTCGACGATTACTTTATCAAAAAAATGCACCTTAACTTTAATCTTCCATTGAGAGAATGTTACAAAGTATTGGTGAAGCAGATTGGAATGTAGCCAAAAGTCGCGATCTGGATTCATAAATTCTAATGCAATTGCCTGAACAAACGTTTTAGCTTCCTGAGCAGCTTCAAATGAACCTTTTTTATAATTTAAAATATTCTTATGGAGACTAATCGTTCCTTCAGGAAATACAATTATTGAATTTTTTTTAATCAAGGAATCTATTATTGCATCTTTTACCACTTTCCTGTTGTCTTTACTATTACGCTCAAGATATATAACACCGGCAAGCTCTGCTCCGGTACTAATCAAGGGATAGGATCTAATTTCACTCTTGCTTACTAATCTTCCACCAGGCAACAACGACAGGATGATAATTCCATCACTTAACGTTCTATGATTACATACATATAGAATTCCCTTACTCTGATCTGGCGTACCAGTAACTTCAAGTTCTATTCCAAGAATAAACAAAACCATTTTTGATGAATACACACGAAGTTTAATTCGAAGAGAAGGATGAAACAGACCAAGTAATTTCAACAACAATCCAATGCTAACCATAATTAACAGAAAGCTTAGCAAAGCTATTAACCGGATCAATGCTAATATTGTGCCAGGATGAAACCAACTGAATTTCATTACTTCATTAATAGAAGTGCATCTTTGGTATTTTTAACCGGCAACTTACAAATTTTATTTCTACACACGTAAATGTAAGTTTGTCCTTCTTGTAACTTATCTTTCAACAATTCTAAATTACCTTCAGTTTCACCACCTAACAATATTGTGGATGGAATAAATTTTTTCAATAATTGATCTCTTAAGTGTGATGACTCTTTGCCTACAATTGCAACTTCATAAGGCAATTTTAAATATGAATTATAAATTCTTAACCAATTACTATAATATTCAGGACTTTTTAAAATAAAATACTCCATAACATTACTAACCATCTTCTTACTTCTATCAAGATAATTTTGATTGTAATAATATAATCCCAATCGATGTAACACGTCAGCCATAACGGAGTTGGCAGAAGGTGTAACTTGATCTTCAAAATCAATACTTCTGGTAATCAACTGTTGATCTTTGGACGAATTAAAATAAAAAAAGACATTATCGTTATCTGAAAAATGTTCAATCACATAATCACACAAATTCTTTGCAAGCAGCAAATACTCTTCTTTAAAGGTTAACTCATAGAGTCTGATCATAGCATCAATCGAGAATGCATAATCCTCTAAGAAACCATTTACCGAAACTTTCCCATTTTTATATGTACGATAAATTGAATAATCAGTTTGTATCAATTTATCTTTATAAAAATTAAAAGTCTTTTCTGCCTGCTCTAGATAGCTTTTATTACCGGTTGCAGCAGCTGAA
>CAZHNF010000085.1:0-2527 GCA_964533625.1 uncultured Saprospiraceae bacterium
TCTGTATTATGATGGCGAAGGATATATAGGCATGGCTTCAGCCGGAAACCATACGGAGAGTACCCAATGGTTCATCACCCATTCGCCGGCACCGCACCTGGACGGTAATTACACCATTTTTGGCAAGGTGGTCGAGGGTATGGATGTGGTGCATAAGATCCAGCAGGGAGACAAGATCACAGAGATCATTTTTGTAAAGTAGTTCTGGTCATTCCTCCGACCATACCTTCCATTGGTTGATGAGGCCATTGGTCGAGCTGTCAAATTCTGCTGCCTTTTCTTCCCGACTTAGCACAGGGATGATCTTGCCGGCAAGCTGTTTTCCCAGCTCTACACCCCACTGGTCAAAGCTGTAAATATTCCATATCACACCCTGGACAAAGATTTTGTGTTCGTACAGGGCTATCAGGCGGCCAAGGGTATACGGATCTAACTGTCGTACCAGGATGGAGTTGGTCGGTTTATTGCCGTCAAAGACTTTAAAAGGGACGAGCGATGTGTATTCTTCAAGCTTTTTACCGGCTTTTTCAAACTCGCTGATCACTTCTCCTGCAGTTTTTCCCTGCATGAGGGCCTGTGTCTGGGCAAAGAAATTAGAGAGCAGCAACTGATGATGGTTGCCCAGAGGGTTATGACTTATGGCCGGAGCTATGAAATCACAGGGTATCATCCTTGTACCCTGGTGGATAAGCTGGTAAAAGGCATGCTGACCGTTGGTCCCAGGTTCGCCCCAGATGACCGGGCCGGTATGGTAGGATACCCTTTGGCCATTGCGGTCAGTATTTTTACCGTTGCTTTCCATATTTCCCTGCTGCAAATAAGCGGCAAATCTGTGCAAATACTGGTCATAGGGAAGAATGGCCTCAGACTCCGCTCCCCAGAAATTGGTATACCAGATACCCAAAAGTGCCATGATCACCGGCATGTTACGTTCAAAGGGAGCTGTCTGAAAATGGCGGTCCATAGCATAAAAACCTTCTAACAGCCGTTCAAAATTGTCGTACCCGATCGCCAGGGCTATGGACAGGCCAATGGATGAGGTAAGGGAATAGCGGCCTCCCACCCAATCCCAGAATTCAAACATGTTTTCCGTGTCTATACCAAATTTTTCCACTTCCGCTTTGTTGGTTGACAGGGCTACAAAATGCTTCTTGATGTGACCCGTGTCGGATGCCTGGTCCAGAAACATATTCCTGGCTGTGTAGGCATTGGCCATGGTCTCCTGGGTGGTAAATGTCTTGGAGGCAATGAGGAAGAGCGTCCTGCTCAGGTCCAGGTCCCTGGTCACTTCAGCTATATGGGTGGCATCGACATTGGACACAAAATGGACTCTCAGCCGGGTTTTATACGGTTTCAGGGCTTCGGTCACCATAACCGGACCGAGGTCAGATCCACCAATGCCTATATTGACTATGTCTGTAATCTCTTGGCCTTTGTATCCTTTCCAGGCACCTGACAGGACCTTGCTGCAAAACCTTTTCATCCTGGCCTTTGCCTCCCTGACTTCAGGCATGACATCCCGGCCGTCGGTATACACAGGCTTATTGGACTTGTTTCTGAGGGCTGTATGCAGGACTGCCCGGTTTTCCGTGACATTGATCTTTTCGCCTGCAAACATGGCTTTTACAGCATCCTTTAGTTTGCATTGGCGGGCCAGGCCAAAAAGCAGGCTGAGCGTTTGGTCCGTAATGATGTTTTTTGAATAATCCAGAAGCAGGTCACCCTCTTTTATCGAATATTTCTGAAACCTGAGGGTGTCATCCTCAAACAGGGACTTCATGTGTACGCCGGCTAATGTCTTGTGGTGCCTTTTGAGTTTTCGCCAGGCCGGCGTGCCGGAAGGGTCTGTGTTATGCAGCATACTGTCTTTGTTTAACCGGGCAAAATTACCAATCTGTACCGTTAACCGGCAAACAGTGGGGTAAAAAATCGTAGGCAGAGCTTAAATACGGCGTACCCGAATTCGATCCTGGTAGATAACCGGGAAGTGGTGATGGTTCTGAAGTTTAGCCTCACCTCGAGGTCAATAAACTCTTCGCCCAAAATTTCCCTGAGCTGCGTGGTGCTGCTGAGCATCTTTAACTCCCGGCCTGTATTATTGGGCACAAAATCGAGATAATACATTTCCCGCTTGAGGGTGGGGTCCCTGCGGGATACGGCATACACCTGCACCCTGGATATAAAATTATAGTCGGCATCCGAAAATACCGACCTCATAAGTCCCCGGGAGGCCAGTACATTGACGATCGTGGAGGTATCCACACCGTTTCTGTCTGCATTGAATTTATAAAGAACAGGAATATTCCTGATTAAAAAATAGTGTGTTTCGACCGTATTAAGTCCTGAGGGTATTTCAAAGTCAGCCGACAGTCCTACCTCATACCGTACGGGAGTGTCCTTTTCGCAGGATGTGACAGTCATTATGGCTGCCAATAAAATCAACACAAACCTCATGGTCCAAAATATTCTCCAAACATAAATTAAAACCATGAAAATCCCTATTTATTGCCTAATTTCACAAAAATTT
>CAZHNF010000086.1:0-2495 GCA_964533625.1 uncultured Saprospiraceae bacterium
GCCGCAAAGAAAAATATTGAAATTGTTGCCTAAGTGTACTTCGTGGGACGGATACGATTCAACAACTATATCCTTGTTCAAAGAGATATTAAAAAATGCTGGCAGAATCCCCTGTAATGGCAAACGTAAAGGGGGAATGAAAGTACATACTTTAATAAAGGCAGATGAGGATGTTCCATGTGTTATTAAGATGAATGCTGCTGCTACACACGATGTACCATTCATTAAGAACTTAAGGCTACCAAAGGGTTCGATAATAACTTTTGACAAGGGTTATGTCGATTATCATCAAAAGGATTTGTGGACACATCAAGATGTTATTTGGATTACCAGAATGCGCGAAGGAGCTAAATTTGAAATTACACAGAACAATCAAATTGACGATCAACAATATTGTGATGGAGTTCGTTTAGATCAGCAAATTATCCTAGGACATACTACATAACCAGGGTACAAGAACACCAGCGAGATTAATTGAATTCTTTGATTTAAAAAAGAATAGAACATTTACATTCATCACGAATGATACCAATTTTAAAGCTTTAGAAATTGCAAACATTTACAAAAAAAGATGGCAAATCGAATTACTTTATAAACGAATAAAGCAAAATTATCCATTGCAATACTTTCTAGGAGATAATGAAAACGCATTAAAAACACAAGTGTGGTGTGTTTTGATTGCTGATTTATTATTAAATATCGTTAGATCAAAAATTAATAAAAAATGGTCAGCATCCAACTTATGTTCAATGATTAGAATTCACTTAATGACATACATAAATCTATTAAAATTCTTAGAATCACCAGATAAAGTATTAATTAATAACTACATGAAAGCCAATCAAGAAAGAGGGCCAACTTTATTTGATTAACATAGTTGGCCTTACTTTTTAATGTTAGAATAACAGATACTGAAAATCAGTATCTTAGATCATTCATTCTTGCTTTTTTAACTTTAACCGGACAACAATGATTTTAAATTGGTAAATATTACAAAAAATATGTTACATGTTGCAATCCAAATGTTATTGACTGCAAAAAATAGTAAATACTGCAATGTTAATTAGTATTTATACTAATTGTAAGATACTATATGTCGTAAAAGCGATGGTAATTTTTGCAAAAAAGTTACAACATGCACTGATTTATATCAGGGTAAACCCTGATTTTTTCTAATTTTCTAAAAATAATTCAAAAAATATTTGGATTTTGATAAGTATCTGAACTACCTTCACATTCTCGTTACAGATCACCATTCTCGATATTTTAATTACAGTCAATTTTCTTAAAGCTCTTTCAATCAGTCAAATGACTTCTTGAATAATTAATTCGGGGCATTCAATAACTGCATTTTTGAAAAGATAATAATCAGTTATCTTTGATAAATGATGCAAAAGATTCGTTTCTCAGGCAGCATTATTGGAGTTTTAATCGTCTTATACTTACATAAAGCTCAATTTTGAAGCCATATTCTAAACTATTAAGGGGTGATAGAGTCCTTTACATTATTATGTTGGTTTGATTTTATAACTTTTAAAATATAATTTATGAAGCCTTTTCTTACACCTAAAACAGAATTAAGATGGATTTTAATTATTGCAATTTTTTCCATGAATTACCTATCTCTTAAGTCACAATCTTTTCCTTGTGGTACCGAATATGACAATGGAGATGAGCCAATGGTGAATACTAGTGATTGTGCAAGTGAAGTTGATGCATTGAGTATGAAATGTGTTAGAATAAAATTTCATGTTATAAATAATACTAGTAATCAAACTCAGGACTTACCCGATTACTTTATTCTTCAATTACTTGAAAAAGTAAATGCAATATATGGAAATACTAAACTTAAGTTTTCACTTGAAAATAATTGCACACATCGAGCTACTTTATCTGGAATTGATACAGATCAAGATTTTAGATCAAAAATTGGAGACATTACTCCAGGAAATTTCAACCCTGATCCTGATCTTGCGTGGGATCCTAATGCGATTAATGTATTTGTTTTCCAAAATAGCATATTTAATAGACCTTATCATTCAGGCAAGTATTACCCATGGATATATTTGGGGGAATTTGGGTCAGTAAAGGCGGGGGGAGGAACTCTTGCGCATGAATTAGGACACGCCTTATCTCTCAAGCATACATTTGGAAATGGGGATCCTTCGACCGGAATTATTGCAGCACAAAGTAATTGGGAATGTAAAGACGGAAGTAATAGTGAAACAACAGGCGACTATATAACAGATACAGGTGCAGATCCTGCGACACAAGATTTAATTGCACCTTTTAATGTAATAGATCCATTACGTAGCTGTTATGACAATCCTCCTGCAAGTCTTAAAGATATTTGTCAAGATGATCAAACACCTTGGGATATACCCTTTGATAATGTAATGAGTTATTATTCATGCGGAGCAGTCTTAACAGCTTGTCAAACTGGGTAGTTTCTAATATTTTGTGTACAGCTTAATACATGGAGAACAAAGTATAAT
>CAZHNF010000087.1:0-2421 GCA_964533625.1 uncultured Saprospiraceae bacterium
TTAATAATGTCAATAACCAACTATCAATTTCACAAGGAAATAATGTTGATTTGACTGTCTTAAAAAATGACCCTGACGCAGATCCTGCAAATGAGATACAAACCATTAGCCTGGATACAACTAATAATGAGATCTCGTTAAGCAAAGGTGGTGGTAAATTTTTATTACCTGAAAGTGGTGCGAGCCTCTGGAAAAAAGTTGGCGATACGCTACTTTATAAATCTACCAGCAATATTGGAATTTGGTTTAGAAATTCAAGATTTAATATCGATTTTGGACCAACAGTGAAGAAGTTTTTTAGCTCCTCTACCAATCGATGGACAGACGAGTACCTTAATAATTCAAAAAATCTATTGAAAGAGATAGCATTTGGTTCAACACTTTTTGATCCAGGTGGAACACAAGTTGCAGATCATCATGTTATGACTTATCATAGAATTAATACGGATACCATGTTCAGAGTACGATCTACAATTTTTACACAACCAGGCCTGTCCAGTGATTTAAGCTTGTGGTGTAATGTAACTCAGAATGGTCAGAACTTTCATGTTCCCGGAGTAACTTTGATATCACAAGGGGCAATCGGACAAGTTGTATCTTACTTTGGCGGAGCACCAGGTACTGCTTTACTTGCAGCAAATGTGAGCGGAACTTCTGTACCTTATATGGGAGTTTTTAATGCTCAGGGGAATGGTCTTATTGGAGGGATATTCAGAAACGCCCAAGGACAATCTGTAGTTCAAGCCAATATGAAAAATTTTGTTATGGATCATCCATTAGATCCTTCCAAAGAAATTTGGTATGCTTGCATAGAAGGTCCGGAAGCTGCTGCATATACCAGAGGAACTGCAACATTGATAAATGGAGAAGCTTATATTACATTTAGCGAAGATTTTAGTGTAATCTTAAATCCAAAGACAATGACTGTTCAATTGACCGCTCTTTCTGAAGAATCAGAAGGGCTTGCTGTAGTCGAAAGAACAGAAAAAGGAATTAAAGTCAAAGAATTAAGAAAAGGAAAAGGAAATTATCAGTTCGATTGGGAAGTTAAAGGAGTTCGTAAGGGTTATTAATATTTTAAGCCGGTTATAATAAAGGGAAAAGAAACCGTTACCGTATTACCGGAGGGATATTCACTAGATCCAAACCTGATGAAAGAAAAAGCAAAGTAAGAAATTAAATAATTTTTTCATATCACTATCCTCGACAAAAATGATTTGTCGAGGATTTTTTTTTTGTAACTTTGTTTAATGAGGTTTAATATTTTTATCTTTTTAATAGCATTGCTTGCTTGCAACAATAAGACTAAAATTACGAATGAAAGCAGCCAGAATGAGGATAATATTCTCTTTTTAACATTTAAGATATTTTCTGATACCGTATTACAGCAAAACAGATTAATACTCACAGATAAGCAAATAGTACAGGGAACTATTAAATTCAGTAATCCGGTTGTGTACGATTCAAATCAATATCTAAAAATTCAAATATTTTCACAACATAAAAATAGAACCACTCAGTACCTCAAACATCCATTATATCCGATCTATGAAGTTGAACAGAATGGTACATTTGAAAAAAGACAATTGAAATTAGATACTATAGAATTTTTTGAGCGAATTCAGGTAAAGGGAGTCCCGCAATTTATTAGCGTATCTGAAAAACTAAGTGTACATGATAAAGAACAGATTATATTAAACAAATTTGCATGGAAATGAAAAAAATATTGATTTCAGGTTTTCTTTATCTTTTTGCAATACAAATAGATGCCCAAGCTATCGAGCTTGTTCCTATTGATGTCCAAGGAGCTTCTGATCAATTTATTAACATTGTAATAATTGGAGATGGGTACACGGAAACTCAACAAGAGAAGTTTGTAAACGACGCCAAGAGCTTTAAAGATTATCTTTTTACACTTGAGCCTTTCAAGAATTATGCTGATTTTTTCAATATCTACGCGATAAAAGTTGTAAGTGTTGATTCCGGAGCCAGACATGATAACAGTGCGCCAGATTGTCCAGGGATTAATTCGCATCCAATACTGAAACCGAATACTTATTTCGACGTAAGATTTGATGCGGGAAACATTCATAGATTGGTTGTTCCATTTAAAGCAGGTAATATTTCAAGCACATTATCAAAGTTTTTTCCATTGTATGATCAGGTTGTTTTGTTGTCCAATACACCGTACTACGGTGGTTCTGGAGGAGTATATTCTACCAGTACCTTACATAGGAGTAGCAATGAAATTTCAGCACATGAACTGGGTCATTCTTTTGCAGGTTTGGCTGATGAATACTATGCAGGTGATCAATATGCAGGAGAATTTAGAAATATGACTAAGGTAACCGATTCTACACTAATTAAGTGGAAAAGCTGGTTGGGTTATAAAAACGTTGGAATATATCAGCACTGCTGTGG
>CAZHNF010000088.1:0-2400 GCA_964533625.1 uncultured Saprospiraceae bacterium
CCACCTCCTCCGCCGGCGATGTCGGCCGACGTGATGGTGCAGCAGGAGTCGAATCGATCCACACCGCCTGCCGCAACAGACGGCCCAACGTGTCGGTCGGCTGCTTGGCCCGCACCACCACCTCATTCACACCCAACCCGCGCGGCAGCTCCATACGCGAGCACGACACCCCCGCCCTGCCCAGCCGTTTGGCCACCTCACGCGCGCCGGCATCACCCGCGGTGTCGGCAGCGAACGCGATCACCACCCTCGACACGCCGCGCCCGACCAGAGTGTCGGCCATCTCGTCATCGAACCCGCCCGGGCCGTCCGTCGCGGTCACCGACCGAAACCCCGCACACCAGAACGTGAACGCGTCGATGATCCCATCACAGACGATCACCTCATCCCCCAGGCCGGCCAGGTTCCAGACGCCGCGGCGCAGCGAGGGCAGCCAGCGATGACGGCCCGCACCCAGGCGGGCGTCATCGAGCAGGGTGCGGCCGTAGACCTGAACGACATCGCCGACAGCGTCGACCACCGGGAACGTCACACACCCACGGAAGTGCTCGTGACCGCTCGAGCGCAGCAGACCCAGGCGCTGCAGCCGACCGCGGACATCGTCATCACGACCACGCACCTTCACCGGCAGACCCAGCCCGAGCGTCCGATCCGAGAACCCGACACCGAACACCTCCAGGCCATCGGCATCCGCGACACGGCGACGGGCCAGCCACGCCTGCGCCTCCAACGACCCCACCAACCCCGACCGGTAGTGGGACAACACCGACGCCAACAGACCAGCATCATCCGCCGGCCAAACACACGCTTCCCGAACGCTCATCGACGAACCTCCTCCACCACGTCAACGAGATCATAAGCGCGTTCTAGACTAGAGGAAACGCTCACACGCTAGAAGGAGGCTGGAACCATGCTCACCACCATGGACTTCCCCGAACGACTCACCACCCTCCGCCACCACGGCGGCCTCACACAAACCGCCCTCGCCGACCGAGTCGACATCCACGTCTCCCAAATCCGCCGCTACGAACAAGGCACCGCACAACCCACCCTCGACGTCATCCGACGACTCGCACTCGCGCTCAACACCAGCGCCGATCAGCTCATCTTCGACCCCGACGAACGCGCCCCCACCAACGACTGGCAGTTACGCCTCGAAGCCATCACCCACCTCGACCCCGACGAACAACACGCCATCCGCACCGTCATCGACGGCATCCTCCTCCGCCACCAAGCCCGCAAACTCGCCAGCTGATCAACGGCGCGGAGCCACCGCTCTCTCAGTCCCGGGGCGCAGCAAACTCCTCGCCGGGCTCATCGCCAGCCAGGTACATCGACTTGCCCTTCAGCATCAGCGCTCGTTGCTCGTCCAACCACTGAACGGTGCCGTATCCCGTCGATGCGCTCAGACGGGCGAAATGCAACAAGCCCTCGTAGAAGTACTTCGCATCGCGAGCGGCGGACAACGACTCGCACACTCGAACACGAGCCTCCACAACCTGGCTTCTCAACACCACACGCGCCCGAACACACTGTTCTAGCTGCGCCGGGTCAACAGAATCGAACGTTCTGCCCCACGTCAGATACCACAAGCGTCGAGCACTACCGTCCTCCATCTCGAGGTCACAACAGACAGCAACGACATCATCCATGACCGATTAGCTTCAAAGCACTGGCCACGGGGTGGGAATGCAGAAGAAGACGCACACCAGGAGGAGCCCCCCGAGCGCCACCGTCCCACCGGTGTAGAAGTTGTCCATACATGTCTGATCGCAGCTGATGTCGAGGTGGAACGAGAGGTCAAGGCCTTGCGTCACGACGGGAGCTTTCGGGATGAAGACCTCGCCCTCTCCGTTCGGATACACCAAGATGTTGTGATACAGCGTGTACTGCCCTCCGTTCAGCCATCGCTGTTCGTCAAGGAAGTCGTACCACTCCTCGGCCGAGACACCCACCATGAAGTTGTCGTCGCCGTGCTCAACATCACCATTCGGCTTCACGTTCGTGTGGCTGTTGTCCGGGTGCTCAACATCCCAATGCCCCCGCACCGGGTCCCACACCCAAACGTTGTCACCAACATCAATCCATCCCCACTTGCCGCCCTTGCCGGGCTGCGAGCCCTTGGTCGGCTTTCCGTGGTGACCCTTCTTCGGTTCGAAGGGATGATCACCGCCAGTAGGCAGGTTGGCGGGCCACTTCCACGCGCCTGCCGATTCTGGGTCGTCGTCGACAGTCTGAGATGGCTTCAGCGTCGGATGATCCTTCTCGTACTTGCTCTGCGCCTCAGCGCATGCAGCGAACGCGGCTGCCGAGTCCTCAGTGACGGAGCCGACCCCACACAACCCGCTCGGGTCACTCATCGTTGTCGGGTTTCCGTTGGCGTAGAGGTAAGGCGTCCCG
>CAZHNF010000089.1:0-2375 GCA_964533625.1 uncultured Saprospiraceae bacterium
AATACGGTGCAAATTCTCCCGAACACAAACGCTTTAGTACAGGCAATATGCACAAAGATACAGACAGCGATTTGGTGCGTTTGGCACGCAGAGTAACCCGCTTGGCAAGCGAATACCTTAATGACTTGTACGAAAAAGGTTTGCGCCAATCAGAAATTGATGGGCTAAATGAACAAATTGATGCCTTTGATAAATCTATCGAAATCAAAGACCAAGTAGTAAAAGAGCGCGACACCGCCACACAACAAAGGGCATTATTGGCTAATGAAATTTACAACTTAGTGAGCGAATTGTTCGACTATGGCAAACAGTGCTATGTCGATACCAACGAAGCCAAATACAATGACTATGTAATTTATAGCAACCAAACAAGCAGCATGGTCGATAGCGAAGAAGCCGACACCACAACCGAATAAATAAACACCATGCTGTATAATATTGACAATGCACCAATGATTAGAAACACAAAAATTGTTGGTGCATTGTACTATAGTATACCAAGCATTTATTTTTTCATTCAAACATACCAATATTATGACACACACACACAAATTATCCGTTTTTTTTATTGCTCTGCTAATAGTAAGCCACGTTTTTGCACAAAATACTGCACCTGATAGTGTTAAGCAAAAAAAAATTAAAAAGTTTATTAACACAAAAGGCATTAGGATAGCTCAGGGTATTTCAACTTTATACAATTATGGACATACATATACCCCTATTCGTTGCACTTCTGTAGGTTTTTTTCTTGCAGAAAGGAAAAAGCCATTTTCAGTCACACTTGAGGCATCAGTAGATATAAAAGGAGGAATCAGAGATGATGTATTTACTGTCTATAGCCCAACAGTTGATGAAAATGGTTTGCCAAGCATGATTGGAGGATATGTTACAGAAAAAATAACTGCTAAATTTAAGTTTTCCTATTTTTCGTTAAGTGTTTTACCTACTTATAGGTTTTTTGATAACAAATATGCCTTTGCTGGTGGAATATCTATATCACGTTTATCAGGAATATCAATAGACAACCCACCAAGTTATCCACACGGATATTTTTATGTACATCCCAGATTTGATTTTAACTTAATTGGGGCATATCAGTACGTGTTTATTGAAAAATCTGCCTTTTTTTTACAGCTTGATACAAGATTTACGTATGGATTACGAAATTTTTATAATGGATATGCCAATGGTTCCATATCAACACGACACCTTACAGCACAAGCGGGACTTAGTTTTGTTTGGAAATAACTACTTTTGTGGTATATCCGATTGTTATTTTTATTAGCTATGGAAATTTTTGATTTGGGTTAAACATACCAAGCATTTATTTTTTCATTCAAACACAACAATATGATGACACACACACACAAATTATCCATTTTTTTTATTGTTTTGCTAATAACAAGCCATATTTTTGCACAAAACACTGCACCTGATAGTGTTAAGCAAAAAACGCCTCAAAAAGTTGTTATGAATAAAGGTGTTAGAATTTCTACTGGCTTTTCAACTTTATTTAATAGTAAGTACCACTATAGTCCTATTCAAAGTAATTCTTTTGGGTTTTTTTTTACCGAAATAACAAAACCTTTTTCGATTACTTTTGAAGGGTCTTTAGACAAAAAAGGAGGAATTAATAGACCAATCCCTGTTGATGTTGCTTTAATTAATGCAAATGGAGGGTTCGTCATAAATGAAAGAGACACCAAATTTATACTTTGGTATGTTTCATTGAGTGTTTTACCCACTTATAGGTTTTCCGATAACAAATATTCCTTTGCTGTAGGTCTTTCAATGTCTTCTTTATTTGCAACAGAAATGAGAAACCCGCCTCCTAATGTTCTTCTTTATACGTCTATACATCCTAAACTTGACTTTAACTTAATAGGATCATATCAGTACATTTTTATTGAAAAACCTTTTTTTTATATGCAGCTTGACACAAGGATTTATTATGGACTACTAAAAGTTTACAATTTATTTTCAAATAATCGCACATCATTCCGAAAAGCTACAGCACAAGCTGGACTTAGTTTTGTTTGGAAATAGTTACTTTTATAGCATACCCAGCTACTATTTATATAAACTATAAAAATCCTTGATTAAGGTTAACTTATTTTTTGTGCAAAAATAATGTCCCCTAATTTTCCGTATTGATTCAAACAGACAAAAAAACAACATCTGCCCTATACGAATGCTATAGGGCAGATGTTGTTTTGGGTATACGATAATAATTATATCAAAATGTGTAGAGCGGAGCTAATATTCCATTTAGGTTAAATAGTTGAATAATAATGCATTGATTTTTTTGGGCGTTCCCATACGGGTCGGGCTGCTACGGGCTTCGCTACGCTTGGTGCTGCGTTACTCTCCGCACT
>CAZHNF010000090.1:0-2300 GCA_964533625.1 uncultured Saprospiraceae bacterium
TAATTGTCCCTATTTGCAATTCTGTTTCCTGTCTGTCCCTGACATCAAATACCAGAGGGATAAAACTGCTGCCGAGCTCCTGCTTAAGAGAGGTTGCAGTTACGGCATTTCTAACCGAGCCGATAACAGTATAACCTTTATTGATCAGGGACCTTGTGGCATGGAGCCCAATACCTGATGATACGCCGGTGATGAATACCAGTTTGCTCATTAATTTTTCTTATGGGTTAAAAGAAATCGACATCCACAGCATAGGTATCGTTCATCAAGAGCTCCAGACCCCTCTGCATATGAAACCCTTCGAAAATAACCTTATGTAGCACGGTCACAATCGGGAGGTCCAGATGGTCGTTTTTTGCCAGCTGGTTGATGATCCTGAGAGTACGCACACCTTCGACGACTTCTGCGGTGGTAGCCATGATGTGTTCGTAATCCTCTCCTGAAGCAAACCTTTTGCCAAAGGTATAATTTCTCGAATATTCGCTTGTGGCAGTGGCTATCAGGTCACCGATGCCGGCTACACCGAGATACGCTGCTCCGCTGGTGCCCATGGCAGTACCAAAATAAATCATTTCCCTGAGGCCCCTGGTGATAAGCAGGGACTGCATGTTTTTGCCCATACCCATGCCTGCAAGTATTCCTGAAGCCACAGCTATTATATTTTTAAAGGCACCCGCGATCTCGGCTGCTTTGAGATCATGCGAACCGAACACAAAAAATTTTTTGCTGCTAAGCACAGTCTGGCCCAGTTTTATTACTTCGTCAAATTCTGAAGCGATAACCGTTGCTGCGGGTTGGCCGGCCAGGATCTCCCCTGACAGGTTGGGCCCGGAGAGGCATCCTACCCTGATCACGCTGCTTTCCTGCGTTATGACTTCGGTCATTGTACACACATCGGCCTTACTGAACGTCAGGTTTTGCCAGTCATCTTCTCTTATGCGGCTGACGTCAAGGCCTTTTGTTCCCTGTATGATGATATGGGAGGGCTTGAGATACGGACAAAAGTCCTTCATCATTTCCCTGAAATTGGATGACGGCACCACAGCAAGAAGGAGATTGCAGGCAGAGGTTATCTCTGCAATATCGGAGGTTGCTTTTACATTGGGACGCAGGGTCACTCCAAGTACAGGGTGAAATCCCTTGTTTATGGAATCTACCAGCTCCTGATTACGGGAGTACACCAAAACCGAGGTATTCCGGGAGATTATTTTTACAAGGGTGATCCCGAAACTTCCCGCACCTATGACACCCACTGTTTTCATCCGGGACGCTTATTTTTTCTTTTTGGTCTTCTGCTCCTGCAGAGCCTGCTGCTGTTTCATCGCCTCTTCGAGCCTTGCTGTAAAAGCACTTTTCTTTTTGGGTTTGTCCTTTTCCTTAAGGAGCTGTTGCCTGATTTTGGATTCGTCAAAGAGATATTTTTTAGTGATGACAGTCTGCAGGATATTGATCAGGTTACTGAAAAACATATAGCAGGTGAGGCCCGATGCGTAGCTGTTGAAAAATCCGAGAAACATGACCGGCATGATGTACTGCATGTATTTCATGGCCGGATTTGCAGACAGGTCCATATTCTGCATGTTGTAGTACGTATAGATGATGGTCGAGATTGCCCAAAGCAGGGTAAAAAGGCTTATGTGGGTGCCCATGTAGGGTATGTTGACCCCGTGATGGAAAATCACATCATACGATGACAGATCGGATGCCCACAGAAATGGTTCCTGCCGGAAGGTAATGGAGGCAGGAAAAAACCGGAACAGGGCATACCATATGGGCATTTGAAGCAGCATTGGCATACATCCACCGAATGGGCTCACACCGTATTCCCTGTAAATTTTCATGGTCTCCATCTGCTGTTTCTGCAGGTCGTCCTTGTATTTTTCCTTTAGCTGGGCAAGCTCCGGCTTGAGGGCTCCCATCTTGGCTTGGGAGTACAACATCTTGTACATCAGCGGATACAGCAACATCTTGATGAGGAATATCAGCAGGATGATAACTATACCCTTACTTGAGATATACTGTGACAAAAAGTCAAAGAAAGGCCGTATAAACCACCTGTTTATGGTGCCAAAAATACTGGAGCCAAAGGGTATGACTTCTTCGAGGTCATTACCCAAAGCACGCAGTCTCTTGAATTCATTGGGGCCAATGTACATTTTCATATCGTGGCTTCCACTGTTCAGGTTGCTGAGTGGCACCTTGAATTCTGATGTAACCACCTTGACATCTTCTGATTTGGTGAGGTCGACCAGTCTGGTCGTCATCTTGCCCTGTTCAAAAGACTGATCTCCCGCCATCAA
>CAZHNF010000091.1:0-2250 GCA_964533625.1 uncultured Saprospiraceae bacterium
ATCACATGCCTCGACCGCGAGGATCACATGCCTCGACCGCGAGGATCACATGCCTTGCCCTCAAGGCTCACATGCCTGGATGGCGAGGATCCGCACACCGGCCCGCCTGGACCGGACCCCTTTCCCGCCGCAGGGTCTCCGCCTCGGGACCCTGCGGTCTTCTTGCTCGCGCCGATACCTTCGGTGCATGGCCGTGCGCAAACTCCAGCACCGGGAGGGTGGGGTGTACTTCTGCACCTTCACCTTGTACGGCAGCAGCAGGGTGGGGGTGGACAACTACGAGCTTGAACTATGCGCACTTGACCTTGCCAACTATGACCCGCTGAATGACCCACCGGGAGACCAGCGCTACGAGCTGAGCGACCACCTGGGCAATGTGACTTCTGTGCTTACTGATGAACTGCTGGGTGTGGACGTGGATGCGGACCTTGACTACGATTACTTCCAACCGCATGTGGTGAGCGCACAGGGCTATGAACCCGGCGGGTTCCTTTTGCCTGGGAGGAATTATTCCAGCAGTTCCTACAACTTCGGGTTCGGCGGCCAAATGAAGGACGATGAAGTGTATGGGGCCACGGGCACGAGCTACACAGCGGAGTTTTGGCAGTATGATACCAGGACGGGACGGAGGTGGAACTTGGACCCTGTGTTCAAGCCTTGGCAAAGCAGTTACGCCACATTCAGCCTCAATCCCATCTGGCGTGTCGATCCGAATGGAGACGATGACTACTACAACTACGCCGGGAAATGGGTCGGCAATGATGGCCAAGGAACCGGCATTCGCTTGGTAGCTTCAAAGGATGCATTCAATTCGTTAATGGGTAGCGGGCGAGAGGCGCTTAGGGAGCATACCCGTATAGTGGACGTGAGAATCGACGACGCTGAGAACGCAATGCACCTGCTCTACGCTAACTCCGTAAATGATGGCTATGAGCACAAGGCATACGTAATCCTTGATACGAAGAATGCCACGCTCACCTTAGAAGAGCAGCCAAGACACCCCGACGACGATGACGCTTCATCATACAATGAGTGGGATAGCTACACACGCGGTGGCGACAAGTACAAGTCCCCCAAGGGCAATGCTGGCGAACAAGTGATCGTTGGCCAAGTCCACGGTCACCCTGGGGAGGGCATGGGCTATACGAACCGCATTCCAGGAACATCGGACGGTGATGCTCAAGCAGCCAAGGATCTTGGTACGCCTGTCTATGCCATTGATGGTGGTACACTTTGGAAAGTTGACCAAAATGGCAATGAGCCCAACGGAGTTTGTCCCGACGAGTGCTTCCCGTTGCTGAGGGATGCCTTGGAAACGTCAGGTGGTAAACCGCCAGCCGAGACCAAGCCATGAAAGTGCGTCTCACTTGGTGCGAGTACGGAATCATGAGCATACTGTTGGCGCTCGGTTTTACAAGTTGTCATGCCCAACAGCGACACGAAGTGCCGCCTGTTCAGAAGATCGGTTGGCAATGTTCCGATGACAGTAGCACGATTTGCTATGAGTTCCCACCTGAGGCCATCCAAGAGTTGAACGAGATCCTCAAGGCTCAACGTTCTGCTGAATACTATCTAATCCTATCACGTGAGGGAGCGGATTGTTCTATTCGGGTCTATCCAATGGCAACGGATGCTTCAGCGACAGGAAACCGGGAAGCCATTTTGAAAGCCTCGCATCGTCGCACCGTCATCAACGGCAGCTTCTATCCTGTGCTTCTGGACTACGATTATATGTTCTCAATGCCTGGCTTTACGGTTACGCACTATATGGGACTAGTGCGCTTCAAAGCTCCCTGACTTGGCGCGGGACTTCTCCCCACCTCGCCCGCGTTTGCAACGCGGGTGGTTCTTTTCCTCATAACTGGCGCGAGCTGGTAGCTCGTGCCTTCCCGGCACCCCGCCCTTCCTTCGCGTACTCTTACCGAGCGGTAGCCGCGCAGCAGTATGTAGTACTCCCCAAAAACTGGACAGTTAGCTAAGGCGGCTAACCTTGTCCAAGATGAGCAGAAGAAGCAGAAGGAGATTCACCCCGGCGTTCAAGGCGCAAGTGGCCCTGGAGGCCGTGAAGGAGCGGCACACGCTGGCCGAGCTGGCCATGCGCTTTGAGATCACCTCGGCGCAGATCACCTCGTGGAAGAGGCAGTTGGCCGAGAACGCTGCATGGGCCTTTGAAGGGGCCCATTCCGCGTCCTCGTCCATGCCAGGTGGTCTGGACCCCGAGAAGCTCTTTGCCGAGATCGGCCGGCTGAA
>CAZHNF010000092.1:0-2242 GCA_964533625.1 uncultured Saprospiraceae bacterium
ACGATAAATCGTCCCTGAATGAAAAAAGTAATATGGCTCCTGGCCATTCTGGTAACAATGAGCGGGGTCGCATACTACCTCATACAGAGGGATAAAAAGCCAACGGATCATTCCATGTCTGCTTCCAGGGGATTTACTGTGGAATCCATGGACGATGTGGAAAAGGTGGTCATACGACACATCAAACTCCAGCCGCTGATCTTCACCAGGCAAGGAAAGGGATGGATACTCAATAGCCGGTATGAAGTGGATCCTGCCGTTTTTGTCAATGTCGAAAGAGTGCTAACAAACCTCAGGCTACTGTATATTCCATCAAAAGAAGCCACAGACCCGATTATAAAAAGCATCAAAATGAACGGCATACAGGTGGATGTATACACAGATGACGATGAGCCGGCAAGGATTATTTTTATAGGCTCTGATACACCCAAAAACGACGGGACCTACATGCTGCTGGGTGGCACAAACCAGCCATATGCCATGCACCTTCCCGGCTTAGCAGGAGGTTTGAGGTCGAGGTTTGAGCAACCGCTCGACAATTACCGCGACAGGACCTTATTCAGGGACTCACCTGCAGAGATTGACTTCGTTAAGGTGGAGTATCCCAAAGATCAGCCGTCCTCCTTTATTATCAACGACCCTTCCCGTAACCTGGTTATTGAGCCGGTATCGGTTCGGGCTCCGTCCACAGGCGTCGTCAACAGGCGTTTTGCAGACAACTACCTGGCCCAGTTTGTTAGCCTGGGAGCAGAAGGGTTGCTTAACCAATATCCACTCAGGGACTCGGTTCTTGCTCTTAAGCCTGACTGCATCGTTACGCTGAGACGGAAAGATGGTATGGTCAGGAAGCATACCTATTACTCATACGACAACTTTGAGATCAGAGCCGGAAATGCCCGCACCCCCTCGGAGATAAGAAGTCAGAACCGCATGTTTGTACTGGTCAATGACGCGGATTTTTATACCGTCCAAAACAGGGTTTTTGGCGGTGTTTTCAGAGGCTATGATGAGTTTTTTCAATAATGTCTTTGAAGACATCATAAGGTGTATGTAAAATTGTGTAATTTTGACATAAAAGAAGAAAACATGACCTCAGCTATTCTGACGATTTTTGCATTTTTACTGCTTCTCATTAACCAACGGCTACATCTGATGGATAGTTATCTGTGTGCATTGGTGACATTAATCGGAATGGTTATTTCGATATCCCTGACGAAAAAACAGTATGACAACGATAAATTTATTACACATTCGGCTATAGTTTCAGGCTTATATCTTATGATTGTGTCTGAAGCTTTCGGACCAGTATTCGAAATTATTCTGAACTCGGCAGGTATAGGATTATTGATCTGCGTTTCATATTTTAGATGGAAAAGAGACTTTTGATTCTGATACTTTGTCTTATCTTTTCAACTACTTTGGCCTTAGGTCAATCATGTCCTGGTTTACCTTTTTTCCAATACGGTAATGACCGATCGTGTCCTGAGGTCTCTTGAAGAACTTCCGGTCAAAATCTCATACACACCCGGTTCTGTAATTTCCTTCATATTATCATCCGATGTAGAAAACATATCGGGGGTAATGTGAAATTTTAGATGCCTTTTTTCTCCCGGCATCAGTGTCACTCTCCGGAACGCTCTCAGCTGCAGGACAGGCCTTGCCTTTGCTGTTAATTCGGGCCTGATGTAGAGCTGGACCACTTCGTCGCCTGTCATTTTTCCGGTATTTTGTAGGTTTACTTCCAGCAGGGTGGCTTCACCGGCAAGGATGGTGTCATTTTGGAGCTTCGCATCCCCGTAGCTGAAGGTGGTATAACTCATTCCATAACCGAATGGAAACAGTGGCTCACCCGATAAGTCATGGTAACCGTCACCCCGACCCGTAGGCAGATGTAAGTAACTCAAAGGCAACTGGCCTTCAGACACAGGAAAAGTAACCGGGAGTTTGCCTCCGGGACTGGTCTTGCCTGAAAGGACATTGGCCACTGCGGCACCGCCTTCCTGTCCGGGGTACCACAGACAGATTACAGCATCAGCGGATTCCAGCCAGTTTTGCATGGTCACCGCACTGCCTCCCACCAGGAGGACAACAACCGGCTTCCCGGTTTTGTGCAGGGCGTTGATGAGTTCTTCCTGACCTCCCGGCAGTTTTAAGGATGCCCTGTCCTGAAACTCTCCTTCATGGATGCCGGCCACGACAATGGAAACATCGGCATAAGCTGACCGGGCCAGGGCTCTTTTCA
>CAZHNF010000093.1:0-2212 GCA_964533625.1 uncultured Saprospiraceae bacterium
ATTTCCCTGCTTTCAACCGATTCATTATAATTTCTTGTAGCCTGGAAGAATTTTTTAAAGTCATCTAAAGAAAGATTTTCATTACGGAGGCACTCTCTTGCTTGTTCTTTTCCTTCCTTCCTTGGATAAAATTTCCACCATTTATTGAAGTATTCCTCAAAAAATCCATCAGTCGAGTGATTATTGTTAGTTTTAGTTTCTTTTTGTTGGATTACATTTGATTTAATTAAATGCGATAGGCTATCTATACCGTATATATAGCCTATACATAGGTCATATACTTCATTTGGAAGTGAATTAATGATCTCAGCAATCCCGCATTGAATCTTAGAATTTTTAAAATCCTGATGCTTCAGATGATTTTTTATGATTATATACCCATTAGAATACCTAAGTTTACTGTCTCTTTCAAATCTTTTTAAAATCGTTTCTACAATTTCCTTAATTATCCCTGTATCATTAGCGATTTCTTTCATATTAATTTCATAAACCCCTGCAATGTTTGTAAGCGGATTGGTAAGCAGATAAAGATAAATAAGCTTTTCTGTTGGATCCAGATTAATTATATAATTATCTTTCCAGAAATGTGTATTAATATATCTGTGTTTAAACATTAACGCTCCTTTCTTATGAAAACTAAATTTAATTGTCTTTATGTGTGAAAAATAAATTTCAGTAAAATTAATTTTACATTCGGGATCCTGCTTCATTAAGGGTTAATAACTGAAGTTAAGCACATCCCTCTGCCCCCTCCTTGCAAAGGAGGGGGTTAGGGGGTGGTTTTGATTTGTAAAATAACTTCTTTGCATAACTTCGTTAATAATTAAAGTGCATTACAATAATAATTTTTATCAATTGTCGACTAAAGATAGTAGACGATTCATTTTCATGTTCAGAATTGACATTGGATATTCAAAGCACCTCAATCTTAACTCCCGGATTATTCTTATCGATAAGGACCTCAGGGTTAAACACCGGAACAATATATTTATAACTATCATCCTTAATCCATCCGCAGGCAACCATCAGGTCACAAAGGATTTGAGAAATATTATTGAAGTCAAATCTTTGTTCGGAGTCACGGAAAAATGTGAATTTGACTTGAACCGGTAAACTTTTCTTTTCTGTTGCTTTGATAAATTTATTCCTGTAAGCCATAAACTGTTTAATTGCTTGACGTTTATACTTATGAACACTTCTGCTGCTTACTAAGTATTTCCCTGTCCACACTCTTGAATTCTTCGAAGAAGGGACGTTGCCATATATGTATATCCCGTTATTCATAAATGTTTCTCCTGATTTTTGTTTTTGTAATTTTTCTTAGTGATTTTTTTATTCTTGTATTCTTGAAGAGCTTTGCCCACGAGACCGGACTTACTCAAATTATCTTCATTAAGTACTCTGTCCCTATGAATTTCATCAATAAGCTCTGCCACATCTAACGGAAGTGACCTGTTAACAAATAGTCTTCTAAATTTTTTTTCACTCATAAATTATTTCCCCTTGATTATAAATTTTTCTACCCTTAGTTTAAGTGCATTACTGTAATGCAAGTAAAGATACTCTTAATTTAAGATTATGTCAAGCTATTAACCTATAAACAAGGATGCCTAAACAAATGAACCCTATAACGGAACGAATAAACAATCTAATGAAGAAATTCGGTTTTACTGAATACAGACTAAGCAAGCAGGCGGATATAAAAAACGCCACCTTGAATAATGCATTGAAAGGATCTAACTCATGGATTCAGGCAACATACCTTTACAGAATTTCAAAGGTTTTCGACGTAAGTTTAGAATTTCTCATAACCGGTGAGAAGACAAAATTTGATGAGAATAAGAAGATATCTGAATTGAAGGAAACCATACTTGATTTGAAAAAAGAGAATGAAGCATTAAGAGAAAGAAATAAAAAACTCGAAAAAGCAGTGCAGGCACTTGTAGTTTCAGAATCAGCAACGGTTAAAGTATAAAATAAAAAAATTACGATAAACTAATCAATAGAAATTCATATTTGTTTTCGATATACTGAATATGATCTCCGAATCAATAGAAATTCATATTATCTATTTTTCGATATATTGAAAATGTTTTAAAGCTCTTTCAAAACTCAGCGAAGCCCTGTTCAAATTAAAAAATTTCTGTACTAATCACTTTAGTAATCACAGGGACTCAGAGGTTATTTAAAAGTACGAATTCTTAAGTAAAAA
>CAZHNF010000094.1:0-2190 GCA_964533625.1 uncultured Saprospiraceae bacterium
CTTAACCCCCTTGATTCTACACAACATATCCGCAGGATCACCATCCCGCTCACAGGCTGCTATTGAATAAATTTTTTCAGGATCAAGCGCCTTTCCGCCAATGAGCACCGAATCGAGACGCTTACCTTCTTCGCCAAAAGCCCTGAACTTCACCTGCATACCATTGAATTTTGTCACCCAGCCACCAAATCTTTTGGAGGCATCTTTGGCAAAAACGTTATTGAGTTCCCTTTCCAGCCATTCTGTCAACTGTCGGCCTGTCACCTTACCCGTACGAAGGGTACTGTCAACCGGCAACATATCAAAGATATAGCCTTCTGTAACTGGAATATTTCCTGTATGGTCAGGAGTGGTACGAGGCGGACAAAACCGAAAGCCATTGGACAATACAATATCCGTGTCCGGGAGTTTCCATCTTAATGCGTCCAATACCATTGTGTCGATTGGATTTTCAATGACGAAATACCTGTACAAAGGTATGGTGCTATACCCGACCACCTTATTAATTGCTTCAAAGTATGGTTTTTCAAGACCATCCATGAGGCTTGTAATATTTTTATCTGCCTTGTATTTGCTGGCTGTTATTTCGTCCAGATGGTATGTATCTGACACTACCTTGCCCTCCCTGACCGTTAAAACAAGCCTGCCGCAAAAAGAACCAAAAGCCCCCGGCTCCACCACTTTGGCATACTTACATTGTATGGGCTTACGTACCCTTTCGTGGGTGTCTCCTCCCAGGATATAATCAAGGCCTTTGCTCACCTCAAGGTTAGCGAGGTGAATCTGCTGTGACAAACCCAGGTGGGCAATTACAATGACATAATCGCACTGCTCCTGGTTTCTGAGTACTTCTATATAATGGGCTAGATTTTCTTCAGGCTTGGCATACAGGATGCCCTTACTGTAATTTGGAGATTGTCTGATGGGCACCAGATGGTCAGTGTAACCGAGAAAACCGATTTTAATATTGCGAACATTCCAGATATAATAAGGCGGGAAGATATGGTCACCTCGTTTGCCGTCGCCCAGGTCATGATACATATTAGCACATACTTTGGGTGCATTAAGACCTCCCAGTAAAGTCTGCATATTTTTTTTACCGTAGATGACCTCCCAGTTTCCAGGAAGGTAGAGATCGTAACTCAGGGCATCCAATATGGGTGATATTGCCTTGCCGGTTGTTTTTACGGATAGTTCACTGCCCTGAAACATATCGCCTGTATCAATGGCAAAAACATTTTTATTTTTTTTGCGAATCTCCCTGAAGTAGGTTGCCATTTGTTCGTATCCGCCCGTTTTCCTGAAAACCGCCTTATTGTTTTCCCAGAAAAATTCATCATGTGCGTGTATCTGACAATGAACATCTGTGGTCTGCAGTATAACCAGCTCAAAATTTTCCGCCTTGTCTTGTTTTTTGGCTTTATCCACCTTTTCACTGGAAGCCACCAGCTCTTTGGGATTAAAAAGTCCCAGACCTGCTCCGGCAATACCGATAGACCTTAAAAATTTACGTCTGCTTTTGGCCATGGTTAAATTTTACTTTTTGCACTAACTTTTCTTTTTTCAGTAATCGCGTCAAACGGACCGAACTTATGTTGTGTTTCAGAAAATCCATCGTCATACGGGCCAAAAGGATGGTCAACCGGTTTTTTGCTGATAGCCGGCCAGTCCGCAGTGACCTTATGAGGGCGGGGTCTGCTGTTTACATAAGCTGCCACATCCCATGCTTCTTCATCGGTTAGCTGTGGTTTGTCATAGGTGGCTCCCAGTGGCATATTTGCTTTTGCATACCTTGCAAAATTACTAATCCTGTACAAACCGGCAGCATCGTTGTAGGACGCCGGTCCCCACAGAGGAGGATAAGTGTACTCCATACCATCTTGAGTTTTAACACCTCTGCCATCTGCCATATGACATGACATACATTTTTCCGTATAAACCTTTCTGCCCATTACCGGGTCAGCGGGCCTTGTCAAATTTTCCAATGCTATCAGACCGGACCCTTTTACAGTTGTTCCTTTTTGGACATCCCTGCTTAAAAACATGAGGTAAGCTTTTATTGACTGCATTTCTTTGCTCAGAGTATCCAGAGGTTTGCCATTTAGGCTTCGCTCAAAGCAGTCATTGACCCTTTTATAAATATCTTCTGTTGACCCGCTTCTTGCTCTGAATTTGGAAAATTTGACAAGG
>CAZHNF010000095.1:0-2171 GCA_964533625.1 uncultured Saprospiraceae bacterium
TTGCAATGAAAATGCGTGTTGAGCAGATAAATTATGCGGGGCGAACTGAATTTGTACCTACAATAAGTTTTGCGCTGAGCTTTTAACTATTGAATCCCTCTGTAGTTAAATTAAATATCCATTTTCATTTGGTTTTGTTTTTGCTTTCCTTTTAACTGCGCAGCTTTGAATGTGATGTTCAATTGCGGAAGTTTTAATTGCTTCTTCTTTCCAAAGTATTCTTTAAGAGTAAGTATTTGTAGTCTCGGAATATCGAAACTGGGAGTTTTTATAAAGCCAGAACTTGCAATTGTATCAAGCATTGGTTTAGTTGGTTCTGCTATTGTTAAGAAAATTCCAAGTTCACATTTGTGTTTATCCATTGCGCCAAGTAACGCATCAGTATCTTTTGATCATTTCCAAGTTTAATTCTACGAAGTTCCTTATATAACTAATCTGTTCTTCTTTAGTCATTAAGTTAAAAAATTCGTCCCAATCTTCTTTTTTAGTTAGTGTCATTACTACTACTTGATTTGAATTAAAATTAGAATAGTATTTTTCGTGGAATGGTTTTTCTCGCTTAAATTTTTCTGCGAGTACACGATGGCTTGCAAAATCTGGATTTAACCAAAACATCAATCCAAAAGGATTTTCAGATTCATTATAGTTTATTCCTAACCAAGGGAAATACTTACAATCCTTCATGTTAAATTCGAAATAATAACCTGAGCCATCTTCACTAAATGATTTTGCCCTTTTATTGACATTAATACTAATTTGTTCAAGAGCATTCTTAACCATTCTATTTAGAAATAATAGGCTCGGAATTTCTCTATCTATTACCTTTTTAACATTCTCCATACCGCATCCCTTTTTAAATAAAATTGAAGTTGATTGAATTAAAAAGTCTTCAGTATCAGCCATTTTAGTTATTAAATCCGACCAACGCAATAAAATCCATTCTTTGTTAGTTTCGTTTCGCTCACATTTATTTATCGAAATTAAACACTTTATGCTATTCACTATTTTATTGTATTCAAAGAAGTGATATTGTGTATCATATTTTTTAACTTCAATTATTATATCTTTCCCTGAAATGTGATTTATTAGAAAGTCTGGTCTTCCAATGCATTCAATATTTATCTCACGATTGGCTTCAAAAAAATTTGAGTGGTCAATTTTTTGAGGATGCTTTTCATTTAGCAAGTCATAAAATATCTTTCTGAATTCATTTGAACTATTCAATAATGCGTACAAAAAATCGGAAAGATCGTTTTCTTTACTTAACCTATTTGATAAAATATCAAAAAAATCATTTAGTATCTTTTTTTCTTCTGTATGATTCATAAGTTAATCATTATTATTCTAGGCGATTTTTAATATCCTCAATATCCAAGGTTGAACTGTGGTAAAAAATACTTCACCAAATTATTTACCCTAAACCTAACCCAACTTCCTTTCCTTACTAAAGAGAAGGACAAAAGGAGAGTTAATTTTATTTTAATAGCAATAACCTCAAACCTATCGAAATTATCAGGAGTTCATTTCCTATACTGCACGTCTTCCTTTTCACCTTACAAGAACCATCTTCTTCGTTTGAGCAAATTCGTCACTTTGCAAAGTATAAAAATAAATTCCACTTGCTAATCCAGAAGGATCAAAAGAAACTTCATAACTTCCAGCTGGTTTGTATTCATCTACCAATGTTGCAATTTCGTTTCCGAGAACATCGTAAACTTTTAAAGTTTGCCAATTGCTTATTGGTGACTGCCAACTGATTTTAGTACAAGGGTTGAAAGGATTTGGATAATTGGTAAATAGTTCAAAGAGATCTTTATCTAATCCAATAATTACCTCTATTTCATTTGACAGATTTTCACTTCCATCGTAATCTATTTGCTTTAGCCGGTAATAAATTTTCAATCCGTTAATATCATAATCAGAAAAAGTGTAGTGATTATTTATTGTACTTGTTCCATTACCTGGTACAAAACCAAGGATATTCCATTCAATTTTATTCAAAGACTTTTCGACAAAAAAACCTTTATTGTTTAATTCACTTGCTGTTGACCAGTTTAATTCAATTTTATTTAAGGAGTACCTCGCAGTAAGTTGTGTAAGTTCTATAGGTACGTATGTTGTGTCGAAATATTTCAATATCAGTCCATAACCGCTTACTGCATATCCAATAT
>CAZHNF010000096.1:0-2167 GCA_964533625.1 uncultured Saprospiraceae bacterium
GTCGCAGTTTTTGTTATTTAACTTATATCTGCAACAATTTGGTTGCAAAAATATGCGAAGTTGTCGGTTTTACAAATTTTTCATCATTTATTCAGATTATTGAAAAGTCAGTCGGAGAAAGATAGTATCACAGGGTAGTCCGTTGAGTCCAATGCATAAGTTCAAGGGCTCAGCTTTTTCTTGTTTGAACCGCTACTGGATGCTTCCTGGAAATTCCTTGCGTACAGCGTTGTGAGAGCCTCTGTTTGTGAAAGCAAGCGGGGCAGGCTACTCGATTGTCCCTAGTTTACTACCCATTTAATTTCATGAACATAAATTGATAAATGTCAAAATCGGCTCGCCACCCTTTCACCAAACTCGATCCATTTATCAATTACATTCTCATTTTGTCCGTTCTGTATATTTTCTGACAGTCTGCCTTTTAAATTGTTCAAAAAAGAGGTTAATTCATTCAAACTCATCATCTCAGGTTTTGGATGTCCATCTTGAAAGTTCAAATGGAGGTAAATGATCTGGCCAAGCGTTGATTGGCTATGTCGATTCGCTTGCAGCTTATTTAGGTATACCGTTAAGTTTTGAGGTCTTTATTTACTTTTTAGTAGTTTATCTAATGTTTCTCTAATTTCTTTGGATGAAGGTTTCGCGGCTGCTGGGTCAATTATTTTACCCTCTTTATCAAGGATTACAAAAAATGGAAGGCCAGGAACTTGATATTCATTGTATTCCTTAGAATCGAAGTATTTTTCAGATCTAAGACTTGTACCCACATTTTTGTTCGCCTTTACATATTCCCTCCATACATTCTCGTCCTCATTCACTGAGATGCTTACAAAGGCAATATTTTCATCCTTGTAATCAGCGTAAAGTTTCAAATAATGAGGCAATTCTCTTGCAGAGCGTGGACAAAGTGTTTGCCAAAAATCTATAAATACATATTTGCCTTTGAAATCACTTAGTGAAACAGGATTACCGTCAACATCATTAAGCGTGAATGATGGTGCTGGTTTACCGGGGGCTAATAATTGCCTTCTTTCGTATTCTTTTCTGATTAATTCTGAATAACGAGGATTTTTGTTGAACTTCTTAAAGTAGTCGTAGTGTCTATCAAAATCTTTAACACCGGTTTCCTGCAAGCGATCGTTAATCTTTGTTGCAAGTAAAAACTCTTTGATACTATGATTTTTTAGATTGATGATTACTTTTAGGCTTTCTTCAAAATGCGCATCTGGGGATCTCTTATTAATTGAATCTAATTGTTCAAAACTCTTGTCTGCCTCCATAGACACATATGAACTCAGAAACCATTGATAATCTGGAATATCAAGGAAATTTGGATTTTCAATATTTATTTTATTTAGAAAGGCATAATACTTCGAATTATTATCATGCTTTTGCTTTTTCAATACATTCAATTTTTGAGTTGCAGCACTATACAGAATTGAAACTTTTATAGATTCAATGAAAGCTGGAATTGTCTGCTTGCCTTTAGCAATTTTTTCAAAGTATTGGATATTAGCAGTCATTCCCGAATCAATTTTACTTAATGCGATATCTAATCGTTGAGCATATAGATATGTATAATTTACATACCCGATTCGATTCGTAACAGAATCCAATATGACATTCTCCATTGCCAAGCTACCTCCAAAACTTAAGGTGTTGCCAGAATCTTTGTCATCAATTGATATTTTTAAAGACTGGCCGGGGTAAAGAAAAGTGCGTTTATAATGAGAACCATAAGTAAAATACCTAATACAGGGTCTGTCAATTGGCAGAGTAATTACAGACGTTTCGCCTAATTTTTTAAAATAATCACGCCAATTTTTTGCTCCGAAGGCGTCCCAAATTTTTAGCAAATCAGGGTCAAAGTTTTTGATTTCCAAAGTCAATGTAGCTTCGCTTTTTTCTTTGTAAGAGGAAAAAACAATAATACTTACCAATCCCAGAGCAATAATGTTTTTCATATATTTTTATTTTGGCAAAAAATTGTTCAGGTTTCTTTATTAAAATGATGTCCATCGAAGAAGGCGGGAACTTACAAATTGTTATGTACTCCTGTCGTTGACAATAAAAATAATAAACTTTCATCAGACTACGAATCCTGCGGTATTGTCGGGTGTATGACAAATTGCAGGATTATGCTGCCAGGCGGATTAGTTTTTCAATA
>CAZHNF010000097.1:0-2141 GCA_964533625.1 uncultured Saprospiraceae bacterium
GGGTTTGATATTTGTAGCCCCGGTCTTCAGACCGGGGTATAAAGAAAAAAGGTATCCGTTTTGGCGGGTATTTTTGCTGCAGGGCTGCAAAAATCATGACAAAACAAGAACACCCCTATGCCATCCCTTGGCTTAAAATGGAAGTGAGATAATGTAGCCTAATGGTCACCGGGATTCCGATTGTGCTGGAGGTAAAACCCCGGAGGGGTTACATTTTAATAACCCCGGTCTTTAGGCTGGGGTACAAGGAAGAAAGAATTCGTTTTGTCATGATTTTTGCTGCAGGGCCGCAAAAATCATGACAAAACAAGAACACCCCTATCCCCTGACCCCGGCTTAAAATGGAAGTGAGATAATCTAGCCTAATGGTCACCGGGATTCCGATTGTGCTGGAGGTAAAACCCCGCCGGGGTTTGATATTCGTAGCCCCGGTCTTCAGGCCGGGGTATAAGGAAAAAAGGTATTCGTTTTGGCGGGTATTTTTGCTGCAGGGCCGCAAAAATCATGACAAAACGTAAGAGATTGTCCATAATGCGGAGGCAAGATTAATCACCTGCCCTCAGGTCTTCAAGGCATTGCCTGATGCCGGTACGCCAGTGCCCGGTCTCCAGATTAAAAGATTGCCTGATCTTCTTTTTGCTCATGACACTCCAATGTGGCCTCACAGCTGGAGTAGGGTAGGCAGATGTCGGTATCGGCATTACCTTGCAATCCAATCCGGCGAGCTCCATAATGGTGGATGCAAGGTCATACCAGCTTATGATACCTTCAGGTGAATAATTGTATGTGTCATTAAATAGCTCTGCCTTATCTGCCTCACTTTCCGTGAGTAATAGGATATCCATGACAGCAGTGGCCAGGTACCGGGCATAGGTAGGGGTACCATATTGGTCACTGACCACATTCAGCGTGCTTTTTTCCCTGCCCAATCTGAGCATTGTTTTTACGAAATTATGGCCAAAGGACGAAACCACCCACGAAGTCCTCAGAATAAGGGCAGGCACCCCTGACTCCCTGATGATCTTTTCTCCTTCCAGTTTGGACCTGGCATATACCCCTCTCGGCTCTGTGGGTGCGGTCTCCTGGAGAGGAAAGCCGTTGTACGAATGATACACATAATCTGACGAAAAGTGAACCAGCCTGGAGCCTGAGGTTTTGACCGCCTCACAAATAGACCTGCAGGCATATGCATTGGTCTCAAAACAGAGATCGGCTTCTGACTCAGCCTTATCTACGGCAGTATAGGCAGCACAGTTGATGACATAATCGGGTTTTATCTCCTCCATGATGGCTGACAACGAAGAGGAATCATGGATATTTACCTGACTTTTGGCTGCAAAATGGAAATGGCAATATTCGTATGACGGGCCAATATGTGCAAACTCCCTTCCCAACTGGCCGTTGGCCCCGAGGACAAGGATGCGGTGTTTTCTGAGGGTATCTGACTCCATCTTACTCAGACCTGAAAGGTTTATGATCTTTGAACAATGGCTGCTTAGCGTCCTTGGGCGAAATGATGTGTTCTGAGGCAGGCAGGATCCAGTCTATACCCAGGTCCGGATCGTCGTACCTGAGGCCGCCTTCTGCGTCCGGCTTGTAATAATTATCGCATTTGTAGGCAAAAACGGCCTCATCAGATAACACAGCATAGCCATGGGCAAAACCATGGGGTACAAAAAGCTGCTTTTTGGTAATCTCGTTCAGGATCAGAGACAGATGCCTGCCGTAGGTGGCCGATGCGGGCCTTATGTCCACTATCACATCCAGCACCTCACCGCTGACACAACGCACCAGTTTTGACTGTGCGTAAGGAGGCAACTGGTAATGCAGTCCTCTCAGCACCCCTCGGGTAGACATGGCTTCATTGTCCTGCACAAAGGACAGTCCTGACAGCTCATCAGGAAGACCACTCTGGTTATAAGTCTCCACAAAATATCCCCTGTCATCACGCCACACTCTGGGTTCGAAAACCCATACCCCTTCAAAATTTGTCCTGATCCACCCCATTTTTTGTTCCTATTTTTCCCTGAAATATACCGCTATTGAGACTCCCGTCAACTTAAAATGCTTGCGGAGCTGATTTTCAATAAAACTCCGGTAACTGTCGCGGACATGATCCGGAAAATTGCAGTAAAACACAA
>CAZHNF010000098.1:0-2135 GCA_964533625.1 uncultured Saprospiraceae bacterium
CTGTAACGTTGTATGTTCCGGGATCCAGATTCAGACTGTATTCCCCGTTAACATCCGTAATCGTACCGGCATTACCCGGATTGGCGGTGATATTGGCCCCTATGATTGAATTGCCATCCTGATCCCTGACAAAACCTTTCAACATGGCTTTCTGAGCAGAAAGCGAAAAGGCCATAACCATACATAATGTTAAATTAACTAGTTTTTGCATAACGAAAAAGTTAAGATTGTTGAATAAAATTGTTTGATTTAGCAAATCTATATAATTTTTCAACATATAGTTAAAACACTAATACAATTTATTTTAATTTATCTTTGACTGTCAAATCTCAGGCTTACTCTAAAATAAAGTTTTTTATCATACGCAAACAGATATCTTTGCACCAAAACAGATCCTTTCTTGAACCACGATTTCTATTGGTACGACCATTTGATCGCCATTTTTCTATTGGGCATAGTACCGGCATTATCCCTGCGTTCAGGACAGGTCGATGACGATATTTCGGAACATTTACCGCCCAAGAAGCATTTGTTTTTTACCAATGGCCTGAGCCTGATGATAGGAGCCACGCTGGTGCTTACAGCGTGGAACATAAGCGGGAGATCCTGGAGCCTGCTGGGGTTTTCGCCCATCCTCTGGACCCATACGGTAATGGTTACCACACTCGTGTTGGCAGGTCTATATCTACTTGATCTTATGTATAGCTTGTGGCTACCACCTGACAGGTCGGAATTGAGTGGTCTTTTTAACTTCATTCCGGTCACCTGGAGGGAATACGGTCCGTATACATTTCTGGCGTTCAGTGCGGGTATTGGCGAAGAGATCATTTTCAGGGGATTTCTGGTCAGATACCTTGACGGTGTGTTTTCAGGTTGGCCATACAGCCTCTGGATTGCCATAACCTTGCCTTCCCTCGCGTTTGCAGTGAGCCACCTGTACCAGGGATGGCTTTCTGTCCTCAAGATCCTCTTGATTGCCCTGTTGCTGGGCTGGCTTTTTATACTGGCTGAATCCCTCTACCTTAACATGATCGTGCACACAGCCATAGACCTTCTCTCAGGTATTGCCGGCATATATACATATCGGAAAATGGCTAATCCCGGCCCCTGATTCAATAAAGTGCATAATATTTAATATCTTTGATTAAGGTAACAAATCAATAAAATCAACACCATTAAGGATGAGCACAATTAGCTGGTTTGAAATCCCCTCATCTGATATAGAGAGGGCACAGAAATTTTACGAAGCGATCTTCGGCATTTCCATGGTAAACATGGACAACCAGGCTTTAAAAATGAGGACCTTTCCCGTCCGGGACATGATGAATGAGATCACCGGTGCGATCGTTTACCACAGTGACTTTTATCATCCGTCCGGCACCGAAGGGGTCCTCATCTATCTTAACGCCAATCCCGATGTCCAGCACGTCCTGGACAGGGTGGAGGCTGCCGGAGGAAAGATTTTAGTGCCCAAAACCCGCATCTCGGAAGAACACGGATTTATGGCACTTATGCTGGATACCGAAGGTAACAGGGTTGGACTTCATTGCATTTGACAGGAGACCGGTCACCAGCTGACACTGATACTTGTCCACAGGTTTCTGCCCGGTGCATTTATGCCTGAGGCAAAATATCTGTGTTGTGTATCTAAAATATTATCGATGCCTGCCAGCATCTTTATTGTCTCTTTTATCCTCCAGGCACCCCTGATGTTTAATGTCATCCATGCTGGCATACCGTCAGGTGGTGCATACTGTGCATTGTCTTCACCGCTGGAGCTGTAGTCGGCTTTCTTTTTGCTGCCATTAGCCAGAATAAAAAAGCCGCCATCTATCTTATCACTATTGTAATTAAGCCCGACCCTGACCACCATCGGCGGAATATGGTCCAGTGGGGCAGTACCCGTATCTGTTTTGTTACGTCCGTAAGTATAGCTGAAACCTGCCTGGGCCTGATACTTACCGAAATTTCCGGTCAGCTGTCCGTTGTAGCCCATGATAAAACCCCTTGCCTGATTGACTGATGTATATATCCTGCTCAGCGAGTCATTGTATAGGACGTAATCATTACCATTGAGACTGCCCTGGGCCAGTGCAATAAAATCAAACAACGACGACTGATAGACCACATTTTCC
>CAZHNF010000099.1:0-2135 GCA_964533625.1 uncultured Saprospiraceae bacterium
AGTAGCCGACCATACCCGTCAGGGCCGGAAAAAAGAAGGCCCAGAACTCTCCCGAAGAGCTGAATTTTGAAGGTTGTGAAAGTATCGGCCCCAACCCATTTCCGGCATTAATCGCCCACCACAACAAGGCAATGGCGGCAAGCGGCAGAAAAAAAGCCTTGAATACAAGGAGCTTTTTAATGCTGTCTACACCCAGGTACACTACGTACATGTTAATAAGCCAGAAGATTAAAAAGGTGATGGCAGGGCCGGTAGCCAATTGCAGGACGGACGGAAAAACCGCTGGAAGAGAAGCAATGCCGGGAAACCATACCTTGATCATAAGGTACAGTGAATAGCCTCCTATCCAGGTCTGAATGCCAAACCAGCCGCAGGCAACTATAGCACGAAGCATGGCCGGAATATTGGCTCCTTTTATACCAAAACTGGATCTGACCAGGACGGGAAAAGGAATGCCGTATTTTGCACCGGCATGACCGTTGAGAATCATCGGAATCAGCACGATGGTATTGCCCAAAAAGATCGTAAATATGGCTTGCCACCAGTTCATCCCACCGTCTATGAGCGAACTCGCCAGCATGTATGTAGGTATGCACAGGCTCATGGATATCCAAAGGGCTGTATAGTTCCAGGTGTTCCAATGTCTGCTCCCCGAAGGTACCGGAGCCAGATCTTCACTTGACAAACTGTTGTTAAAGGGTTCTGCCATGTGAGGGAATTCAATAACAGTATTCGTCAGCAATCTCGATGGCTTTGGAGATGATATCCAGCCCCTCGTCGATCTGCTCTCGGGTCACAGTGAGGGGAGGGCAGGTAAATATGTAGTTCCACCTCACAAAGGTGTACATGCCCAGCTCTTTGATTTTTGCAGCGACCTTATTCATGATTTCCATCTGTTCGGGCCCGGCATTAAATGGTGCCATAGGTTCCCGGGAATTACGGTTTTTTACCAGTTCGATACAACCGAGCAGGCCTGTAGTCCTGAAGTCGCCGATACTGGGATGTCTTGCTATAAGTTCTGACATCCGTTCTGTGATATATTTTTCCATTTCCCTGGCATTGGCCAGAAGGCCTTCATCTTCGTATATTTTTAATACTTCATTGGCTGCAGCCAAACTAACAGGGTGGGCAGAATAGGTGAGTCCGATCATCAAAGGCTTATTGTCAAAGTGGGCAGCTATCTTGTCTGACACAATCAAAGCCCCAAGCGGAAGGTATCCGGCCGTGATCCCTTTGGCGGTAGCGATCATGTCAGGCTCAACACCGTGATAATCTACCCCAAACCACTGACCCGTCCTGCCAAAACCGCTCATTACCTCATCAGCAATAAGCAGGATGCCGTACCTGTCGCAAAGTTCCCTGACTTTTTTCAGGTAATCCGGCGGATACTTTATACATCCTGAAGAACCGCTTTCGCCCTCCATCAAAATGGCCGCAATGGTGCCAGGTCCTTCAAATTGGATGATCCTCTCGATATGTTCAACACATTCTCTTTTGCAGGTGGACAAATCCTGGCCCCACGGACACCGGTAGCAATAAGGGTCCTCCACGTGTATTACATTGGGCATCTGCTGTGAGTCTGATGGAAGCTTCCGGGGATCGCCGCCTGCTGTCATGGCTCCGTACGATGCTCCGTGAAAGGCCCTGTATCGGGCTATGATCTTATATTTTCCTGTATACAGTCTGGCCAGCTTCAGGGCGTTTTCGATGGCAGTTGCCCCACATACGGTAAAAAATGTTTTATTGAGCGAACCCGGGCTTATCTCTGCCAGCTTTTTACCCACCTCACCCCGAACTTCGGTCACACAACTGGGAGTGACGTAGCTCACGGATTGCATTTGTTCAACTACCGCCCTCGTCACCCTTTGGTTGCCGTGTCCTATATTGACATTCATCAGGCCAGAGGAAAAATCCAGATACCTCTTGCCGTTGATATCATACAGATACACTCCTTCTGCCCGCTCAACCACAATAGGGTCAATTCCTTTTTGCTTTGACCACGAAAATAGGGTGTAATCCATATTATCTGACAAGACAGACTCTCTGGTGTTTGTTTCTAATGTTTTCATCTGTTAAATTTTTATTGTGATCAGCTCATCCAGTTTGTCCTGGATTCCGGATTCCATTTGACGGTG
>CAZHNF010000100.1:0-2130 GCA_964533625.1 uncultured Saprospiraceae bacterium
AAAGCATTCAATCATTTGTTTCATTAATGATTGATTCAAGTCACACACGTTTTGCAGCTACCCGAAGGGCGGGACTTTTACCACAAAACTTGATTTGAAAAACTAATGTTTGATTAACCACAAAACTGTATTTGGAACACGAAACCCCGCCTTTTGGGTAGGTGCTGTTAGCAGCAGATTTTCTTTAAGAGTAAATTCGCTTTTCTATCCTCAATTTGTGCTTGCGCAAAAATGTCTCTAACCGAATTTGTCTTTTCAAATTCAAGATAGATTTTGCTCATAAAAGCATCGTCCATACTATTAAAAACCTCAACGATAATGTCATTGTCAGCTTTATGTTTAACTGGCTGTTGTTTTATTTTTGTTTGCTTTTGTGCTTCCATTTGAATTGTCATTATTTGTTGCTTCTACTTTTGTTACTTCCTGGGTCGAAGTTATATTTTTTTCTACTTCTACTTCATTATTTTCTTGATGTTTAGTAAACTCAACTAAATCGCTAATCGTTGGATCGTCATTCTCATTGCGAACTAAATGGAATAATAATCTTTCAAGCTGTGCTTCATCTTGATTAACAAAACGGACTGCTGGAAAAATTGTTCTTGCTTCTTCAAAATCAATTACGAAACCGTGAGAAGGATAACCTGCAATTAAACGAGAAACAATGCTTTTGTCATCACAAAGCCTTTTTCCATATGCGTCTGCAATTTTGATAGCTCTTTGAACCTCTCCTAATTTAACAGGGTCAAGTTGAGCACTAATAGGAGAAATAAGTCCAACAGCTAATTTTGAGCCTATCTCGGCAGCGGTTTTTGTTGTAATAGTAAAACCGCTTTTTCTTTTAAGATTTAGAAAGTTTGTTTCAAAAGAACGGAATATTTGCTCGTTCAATGAAGTCAAACTTTGTAGATAACTTAGTCCTGACGTATTTGATAGTTCATCATCTTTTGCTAATTGTATGTCCAGCGGACCAAATTCACCAAAGTCACTCATTACAATTTGGGAACAACCCAAAGCAATAAGTGTCCCCGTGCTTTTACAACTACCATAAACGTATAATATAAATTCGTTGTAGTAACGTTTAATTGCTCTTACAAGTCTGTAACCAGCATCGGGGTCACCACCATAAGTAGTCAGAATCAATGAACAATTTTGTTTCTTGTCTGGTTTGTCACGCAGTATTGAAATAAAATTGTCTACTGTTTGGTCTGAAATTGTTCCGCAGAATAAAAACAAGTCGCTGTTGTTTTGGTCTGCGATTTTTAGGATTGTTTCTTTTAATTTGTCCATTTGTTGTTTTGTCTGTTAAATTTGCTGCTAACGTGTCCGTATTGCCGCCGTGCCACTTCTCCCGGCTGCCATACAAAAGCTAAGTTAAATATTTTCTGCCAAAGGTGAAAGGTAAATTCCTTCAGTGGCATGGAGGCAATACAATGTTATAGGCCGTTTATAATTTAATTTCGAGTTGGATATCAAAACTTATTGAAGGCCCAGTTGAATTACTCAAAAGTTGAGAAGTAGTTTTATTTGGGCTAATCAATATTGTTGGAAGTACGGAAAATATTTTATTAAGAGCACATTGATAATATACTATAAAACTATATATTTCTGGATAAAAATTGTTACTAAATTTTTCAAATCCAGGATCTGTATTATTAATAACAGATTTCCTAATTTTAGAATTAAGTAAATAATCATATGATATTCCAACACCAACGTTTACTTTATCTTTTATTTTATAATTGACTAAAATAGGAATGAACAAATAACTGTTAGTATAAGTTTCAGAAATTTCAACTGGATCCCAACCTTTGATTAATGTCTCATTAGTAATGATGTTGCTTATCGTGGTATGTAATTGATTAAGTTTAAATCCAACACCTGAAGAAATTTGAATTCGTGAGAATTTATTGTATTGAATTAATGCACAAGTTGATATATTCAATCCCAAACTGGAATTAGTGGGTATCGACGAATTCTTGCTGTCACCGTTCACTATTAATTTGTTTACGCCTGCACCAGAACGAATAATTAAATCGAAAACATTCTTATTTTCTTGAGCGCTTACTGCTGAAAAGATAAAGCAATAAATTAAAATTGTATTTTTCATATTTTTAAATGGCCTATAACGGA
>CAZHNF010000101.1:0-2100 GCA_964533625.1 uncultured Saprospiraceae bacterium
AAAGGTGGGTACCTTTACTCCGGAAAAAGTGGGTACCTATGTCAGGATTTTGCACCTGCTTAATTTCTTTTCTCAGGCTAAACTTATTTGTGAAAAATAATCCAATAATCAAGAAAATAAAACCTCCTCCTAAATTTGATTTGTTTTACCATGCCTAAGATAGATTATAAAATATCCGTTTTAAATTTGTCAATGAATTCGGTATGGATTTACAGCTCCTATTTTATTTTAGACAGATGTGTGTGAAATTATTAAACTACAGGGTAAAAGCTATCGTCTGGAATAAATAAAAACCATTTTTCCTTACCAGAAATAACTTAATTTTGCAAGCCAAATCATATATATATTGTTGCCGATTTTGTGACATACCTTATTGCCGATTTTGAAGCATATTTGGGTGTTGGTAACAATTTAAAATTCTGATTCACAATTACTTTGGTGGACGAATACACATAACGTTGAATCGATCACAAGCATAAATCAAACCTGTCTCAGGATCTACTGTAATCGGGCTCATGTCAAATATTGTTCCATCATTAAAATACTTTCCATTGGAAGATTCATAGGTCCAATCCTCGATACCAGTATTAATATTAAATCTGGCAATAATAACTTTAGAGCCTCTGCCTACATTGCTATATATAAATCCAGACGAATAAGCAAGGCTGCAATATAAGGGATCATCTCCTGCATTCTTATTAATCCAAATAGTACTTCCAGTATTCATATCTAAAGCTACAAGATCGGTATTGTGCATCTTAGCAATAACCTTATTTTCTTCGACAATGATCTTAGCATTACCAACATACGAATTCAGATCAACGCTCCATTTTTGCTTACCAGACAATAAGTCAATGCAATTAATATCTTCCCCAACTACAAAGCATAAATTATCTTTAATCAATAATGGATCTGCATTGGCATATCCATTCGGAGTAAAATGGTCTAATTTCCATTCCATCCTTCTCTTATTAATATTAAAAGCATAAATGTCAAATCTATAAGCTGAGCCACCTTTTCTTACCATTCTATCTGGAACAATTAATATTGAGTCTCCATTAGGATTCATCCATAATTTTGGCTGATCAAGTCCCGGTCTGAAATTTTGATTATTTTCTAAAAGTGAGACAGAAAATAATGTATCCCACTTTAAGAATTTTAATGGACTCCTAATCAAGTACATAGTATCATCAGTATAACTTCTTAAGCCAGTGTAGAAGTAATCGCCGACAATATTTCCTCTTGGTTCTTTGCCAAAAGTGTAATCATACCAAATCGTCTTGCCTGTTTTACAATCAATAATATATGTATTGTACCAGTCTTGGCATGCTAAATACATTGCTTTTGAATCTAATGTTGAATGATCAGTATATACTCTTTTTGGCTCACCCCAGCTCCATTCTCTTGTACCAGTAAGCTTATTAAATGAGACAATTTTTTCTTTTGAATTAACTTCTTCTACATCATGTAAAGAGAAGTAAACACTTTTATTTGCAATAATTGGCTTAATACTAAAGAACTGCTGACTATCTGATCTTGAAGTTTGCCACACTATATTTGTGTCTGGATTGATGATAGGTGGAATATATGGATCAGGAACTTCAGTTCTATAACAGCTTAGTAGCGAAAGTATAAATGATAAAAGTATAAATGAGATTGATTCAAGACTGCACTTCATAAACTTTATCTTTTAGTACACTTAAACCATTGCTCGCTCGGCAGCCCGCCTCCTAATAGATCAAGTTCGAGTGCCTTCTTAAGTGCATTATTATTTCTCATCTGCATATGAGAAGTAATATACATTTTTTGAGGCATTTCTGTTGCTTCAGGTAGATCCATTGCCGATTCAGCAAGTACTACACCATCTGAATCCTTTGTCTTACGGACAGTCTTTGTCACGATTGAAGTAGAGCAATTCATCCATCCATACTTTCCTTGCTTTCTAATTGGACAATGAAGCGGGTCGTTGATTTTTTCCTCTGATTCTTCATGTGGGTTAGCACATATACAATAATACTCTTGTGTTGTCTGATACTCAACTGCACCAAAGATGGCCTTGTATTGCTCATCTAAAGTCGACATAAAAGCTTGCGCATCTTT
>CAZHNF010000102.1:0-2080 GCA_964533625.1 uncultured Saprospiraceae bacterium
ATTATTGCTGCTGTCTTCAATGAGGTATGGGCTGACAGTTAATGCAGCTGGTTCCTCAACGCTTACCACCTCTTTGACAGAACATCCATTTGTATTGGTGACTGTAAGAAAATACTTACCGGATTTAAGGCCAAACGCATGGTCTTTAATCTCACCTGATTCCCACATCACATTCATGCCAGGTCCTTGCTGAACCTTCAATGCGATTGATCCGTTTGCGGCTTCCGGGCAGGATACATTTTCAAGCTCGAAGTCATAAGCTGGTATTGTCCTCATGGTTTGCTCCCATGTAGAATAACATTCATTTTTCAGGCAGTGGTACTCTAATAATAATTTTGTATCCGCTAGAGGCACATAATCCAGAATCTCATGATATTCGCCATCAGGCCCCAGTATAATATCTTTTTCATATACGAGGTCAAGGTTTGCATAGAGTTTTGCAAAACCTTTGGCACCCGGTCGGGAGGGGTCATGAACAAAAACTGCCAGCTGAGTCTTTGAGCCTGTGACTACACATTGGTCATACACCACCCTGAATTCAGGGCTGCAGCTACATTTTTCCTGGGCAAATATACGGGTTATGGAAACAAAGAAAAGAAGTGTAAAAAGTACTTTGTGTCCAAATTTAGAATATGTGTTCATAAACGAACGATTTTATTGGATTTTTGGAATATTACTGAATACCAATTTAAGAAATAGCAAATCTCATGCCAAAGCATTAATCAAAACAATAATATATTTTTTACCCCATTTTGGGTAATCCGAAATCTGAATTTGAAGCCTTAAGGAGAACATAAAATATTGTTTGGATTTTTCAAAATACAGTTAGTTGCTAAACAGTAGTTTAAAATAGTAAATTGTTTATAATACATAAAAAAACATTAAATAATGTTTAATTTGTTTTTGTTAAAGTACCATAGGGCATTTAAAAAAAAACCTCCGATGGTATTACCACCGGAGGCTATTGACAAACTATTTCAATCTAAAACACAAATCTTTTCTATTCTATAAGGATCATTTTCCTGGTCTCACTGTATGTGCCACACTCCATTTTGTACAGGACAACCCCTGTCATACCAAGCTCGGCTTTGCTGATCTGGAGGGTATGTGATCCCTTGGCAAATATTCCGTTTATTACCTTGAGTGTGCGGCCAGTGATATCATTGAATGACAATCGTACCTGTCCTGCTTCGGGAAGCTCGAAACTCACAGAGGTAAGCTCGTTGAATGGGTTAGGTACATTCTGATGCAGTGCATAACCTCCTGACACCTGGCCTGTCTCTGAAGTTCTGACATGAAGTGCTCTGTAATCGGTATTGTAGGCGACAGCAGGTGTGACCTTTGAGCTTATTTTGATCGGGTCAGCCAGGACAACATCCTGGAGCAGTCTGAACCTCAGGTTGAAGACTGTTTTTCCTTTTTCAAGTGAAACAGCCTTGTCTTTATACCAGGCAGTGGTCAGGACTCCTTCCTGAGTATAACTCTGACCAAAATTTGATTCATCCTGATCCAGATCACCTTTTTCTGCTGCCAGATACTCCAAAACAGCCGGGTCAAATTCCATTGAAAACTGATATCCGAGGACCTTTTCAAATCTGTCTGCGTAAACAGGAACAATTACTTCAGAGCCCTTTGTACCCTGCACGCCCGCTATCTGCACCTGCATAAATTCTGCCGACCTTGACTCATTAACGGGTTCGTCCGAGTTTGCAACAGCCGAGTTGTTGACATCTCCGATTTTTACGGCATGGAAGTTCTGCCCTACCTTGTTGTCTGTCAGTTGGTTATACTGATATTTTTCAGTATACGGGAACGGATTGGCAGGATCTGCAAAGGTGTGGTTTGAAGTAACAAACCTCCAGGACTTCTGCCCGTTTGGAAACTCGGCAGCGATGCCCAGAATATTTTTCCTGAGTGCTACCAGGTCAGCAGCTGTCACTTTGGAGTTATTGTCAACATCGGCAGCAATGATCTTTTTAGGATCATTAAACTGTTCCAGGCCAAGTATATGTCTCTGTATAAACACAAGGTCAAGGGTCGACACACCGTTAAGGATATTCCTGTTATCTGCCATAGCTAT
>CAZHNF010000103.1:0-2045 GCA_964533625.1 uncultured Saprospiraceae bacterium
GTCTATGAAGCCGACCAAAAGACCGGTTCAGGTGCGGATATCCCGGTATTGGAACTTAAGGGAAAGATACCAAGGCACTATCTTGATCATTATCTCACTCTGATGCAGGCCACGGCACCTGTGCCCTGTCACAGGCTAATCTCCGGCGTACCAAAAAGCAAGATCGGATTCTGGAAGTACAGCCTTACCGCAGAGCGGCTGCAGGCAAAATCAGTCCTGGTACAGCAGATTCTGGACTCTACGGGCTTCAACTGGGAAGAAACCCTGTATATCATGCTGGCCAGGTATTTTGGTGCCAGAGTCAACACGGAGCCCTTTGAGCGTCTTGCACGGAAAATACCCCTAAACCTTGTGTTTAAAAACAAAGATAAGCCCCTGGTTCTGGAAGCCCTCTGTTTCGGACAAGCCGGTATGTTAAATGCTTCGTATCAGGACGAACACTACACTCTCCTCAGGCAGGAGTATGAATACCTGCGTAAAAAATATGACCTCTCGCCTATGGATCCCGTAGCCTGGAAGTTTGCCCGGATGAGGCCCGTGAATTTCCCAACTATAAGGATAGCACAGTTCAGCGACCTGATGCATCGTATGGATTTCCTGTTCAGGAGCATATCGGAGGCACACGGACCAAAGGATGTCAGAAAGTTGCTGGCTTGCAGGGCTGGTGCGTACTGGGACGACAGGTACCGGTTTGATACCCCATCTAAGGAATACGAAAAAAGCCCGGGAGCTTCATTTACGGACCTACTAATTATCAATGCCGTAGCTCCGGTACTATTCCATTACGGAACGGTATACAATGAAGAAAAATTTCATAACAAAGCCATTGGATTGCTGGAAGACACCAAGGCTGAGGAAAACAGCATTATCAGGCACTGGAAGGAACTGGGCCTTGAGGTTAATTCTGCTTTTGACTCTCAGTCACTAATACAACTAAGGCAAAACTACTGCTCCTCACATGCATGCATGAATTGCCGGATAGGCAACGAGATCATGAATGCCAATAATGACGGCCAGAAGATATTGGCTTAAAAAGAGTATCCCAGTCTGGCTTCCAGACCCAGTTGTAAAGGCGATAATGAACTTGAAGATGATATATCTCCCGGAGCATAACCATTAAGGTCCTGAGTTATGTTTCCCAGGGTTTTATTGGCCACAAGATTTAATTCCCCGCAAAAACCACCTATAAGGATAGTGTGATATCCTGCTTTTAAAATCGAAGACATCAGCCCCTTTTTAGCTTCCAGAGGCCATTCAGAATTTTGATAGTTCTTTATGCCTGACAATCCTGCAGCCAGTTGAAGCCGATCCTTTGTTCCCAGGACAAACCTGTAAGAGTACAAAGCATATAGCTGGTAAAAATTATTTTCAAAATACAGATTGGTTACGGAATATTCAGCTCTATCAAAATTACAGAAAACATCCATTGTTGATTGTGCGTCTACCAGCCTCGCAAATTTTATGATACCCACTCCCATAACCAGGTGGTGATTACCTTTGATCTTACAGCTAACCGAAAGATCATAATTGAGTGTTCTTTGAGGTTTATCTTTGAAAATCCTTAGATGATAACCGCCGCTTTCAAAAGTATCCAATAAACCCGACACATTCATATTATGCACCAGTTGAGCGCCGACTTGTAACTCTAACCTATTGCCTTGAGCCGGCGAGACATTAAATAATGATACTGTCAGGGCAACAATGAGTATGATCTGCGTGATTGGTAATTTATATGCCATGAGCTCCATAGGATTTTTATTGCAAATTTAATGATTTTGCTGATAAAAAAGCGGACTTAACAGCTGACCGGTGTTAATAGTGTTTGCACAGGCAAAATGACCCTCCGGGCACGACCGGTGTCCGTGGTTGCCGCACGGCCGGCAGGTGAGTTTTTCAGGTGTCTCCACTACAAATGATACATCAGACAAAGGGCCAAATCCAAATTCCGGCACGGTAGAACAATAAACTGCAGTTACCGGAGCATTCATTGCTGAAGCTATGTGCATGGGTGCTGAGTCATTGACATAATTCATCAGAGCATCCTT
>CAZHNF010000104.1:0-2004 GCA_964533625.1 uncultured Saprospiraceae bacterium
GCCCTTGGCTACACCTTTGCTGTAGTCTGTTTGTCCTATTGTTTGGGAGTACTGCTGCTTTGGGGCAGACTTCGTTTGCGCCTGCGCAGGATGTAAACAGTGCCGTGCCATGCCCTATATCATCTGTTTATGTCGCTGATATAGACAATGATGGTTATAACGACATTATTTGTGGTTGTCTATCTAACGAAATAATTTGGCTAAGAAATAATGGTAATGGCAGTTTTGATACAATACAAAGTATCAGCACCATTAGCCAACCTAATTCTATTTATGCTATAGACATAGACAGCGACGGTGATAATGACATAGTATCAACTTTTCCTTATGAATCCCAAATAGTTTGGTTTGAAAATGATGATTCCGGAGATTTTACAGAACAACACCTTATTAGTGCTAACTCAAACGGAGCAGCAACTATATATGCTACAGATATGGATAATGATGGTGACAATGATATCCTATCAAATTCTTCTTTATACGTCGGTTGGTATGTCAACGACGGTTCTGGAAATTTTAGCACAGAACAAACTATCATAGCTATTAACGATTTTAACTACATAATTAGCATTTTTGCTACAGATATAGACAATGATGGTGACAATGATGTTGTGTTACGTTCTTTTGATGATATAAGTTGGTATGCAAATAATGGCAGTGGAAACTTTGGTGATAAACAAACTATAAGTACAACACCAAATACTGCGATTTATCTGATAGATTTTGATAATGATGGTGATAACGATATAATAGGCTCACCTAACAATGCATTGATAGTTCTGTATGAAAATGACGGAAATGGCATTTTCAGTCAAGTACCAATTATCGAAGAATCCGGTTTTGTTATTCCTCCTAAAAATTTTCTATGGGTTACTGATTTAGACAACGATGGAGATAATGATATTATTTCCGTATTTCAAGGTTCCCCCGATGCGATAATTGGTCAAATATCTTGGTATGAAAATGATGGTACAGCTAATTTCAGTGACGAAATAGTGATAGACAACTATGTAAATAACATTTTTATTTATGTCTTTGACTTAGACAACGACGGGGATAAAGATATTATTGGTATTAGTGACACTTCTTGGTACGAAAACCTCTTAGACATCCCAACACCTACCGCTCCCCCCATCGCCGCCTTCACCACCACACCCAGCCCACAAACCGCCGACACCCTCCGCATCTGCGAAGGGCAAAGCGTCTCTTTCCTCAACCAATCCCAAAACGCCAATGCCTACCTATGGAACTTTGGCGACGGCACCACCACCACACAAGACAACCCGCAACATAGTTTCCAAGAAGCAGGTACTTATACTGTTAGTCTGGTAGCTGCGCAAAACACGCCACTTACCTTTGAGTGTGAAGCCAGCGCGGGCTATTTAGGTTTTGGTTATGATATGTTAGTACCACTAATTATAGAATACAACCAAACCAATAGTTACCAACAACAATACTATGTGTTTGACCAACAAGAACAATTACTATCTGTTTATGAAGACAACTATAATATTTATGGAACAATAGGTGGTAGCTATGTAGCAGTTCTAAACAGCCCCACAGGTAGCAATTTTGAGATAGCAAATCTATCCGATCTTTTAGCCTTAGCCAATACCGATAACTGCATAGACTTCGATGTGTATGACCGTTGTAGTTTGGGTGGCTTACGCTTCTGGGTGGACTATTCGCAGGAAAACCAAGGCTATGTTATTCGCACCAACAACATCTACAATTCCTACATATCCGACATTACCTACACCGAGAATTTCACTATAATCCCCGATTTCGACCAATTCAACAACTACCAAAGCACCCTACTTGCCTCCAACGGTCAAACCTTCCCACTTGGAAGCACCGTCGAAGTCTGCCCGATTGGATGAGATATACTATTTTGTTGCCAAAAACTCTCCAATCCCGACACCATTCCTGGCGGCGGCAACAAACACCACCTCATACTCCCCAAATCACAAAACCAAATAAACTCAAAAACACCCGCCAAACCCA
>CAZHNF010000105.1:0-1999 GCA_964533625.1 uncultured Saprospiraceae bacterium
CAAATTGGGGTGTTGGGCGGGTAGTATTTGTTCCCATATAGCTCGGCAGCGTTCGTAATAGGCTAAGGCGGTGTCGTATTGGGTTAAACTTTGATAGGTATTTGCCATATTCATGTAGAGTCCTACCAAACTGGGGTGTTGGGCGGGTAGTATAGTTGCTGCTATAGACAAAGCCATTTGCCTTTGTTCCAAAGCTATTGTGTAATGTCCCATAGTTTCGTTTAATGCCGATAGACTATTGTATACCCACACCAATTCCACATTTTTATGGCTATGGTGTCTAATAAGGGTATCCAAAAAAGGTCGCCATACTTGTGCTTCTATGGGGTGGTGTTTATGATGTTGGAAAGATAGGTCTGTTATAGTATCGAATATGTATTCCTCTTGTTCGGGGTTTTTGGGTAGTTTTTTCCATAGCACCTCCTGCACTATGGGGTGCATTTGCCAAGTGTCGGGCGTGTTTTGTTCGTTGGTTTGGGGGGTATGGCGGAGCCAGCCCAAGCGCGTGAGTTCGTGTAGGGTATTTTGTAAGTATCGCTGTTGCTCTTCTGTTTCTTTTTGTGCTAAAAGGGCAATTAATGGCAACCGAATGCCTTGGTAGGGCAGGTAGGTGAATAGTTGGAGCATAGACAAACAGGGTTGACTATACTGTAGGTTTCCTATGTCAAAGGCGGCATCTAATATACGGCTAATCAGTACTTCTTGGGTGTGGTAGTCGGTTGCTACCCGAATGTTTAGGTGTTCGTCAATGCCTTTGGTGGATAGTTGTTGCCGTAGCCATGCCACATCTTTGCCCGCTGTGTTTTGCAGGGTCTTGGCGAGGAGTTCTATGCTTAGGGCGTGGTGGGCTATGTCGTGGCACAGTTCGCTTATGTGGTCGGCATTGTCGGGTCGGGTGTAGTATTCCTTAAATAAGGTGTGGGCATCATCGGCTTGTAGCTCGTCAATGCTAATGTGTCGGAGCGTGCCTATTGAGTGGCGGGAGGTTATGATAAGTTGGGCGTGTGGTTCAAAGGTTTTGAGGGTGTCATGGTCATTTTCATAGGCATTGTCAACAATCCATAATACTTCGCCCTTCAATTGTTTGAGGGTACGCATGAGTATTGCCCATTTTTGGGCTTCGTCCTGCTCGCTGCGCAATATATCTGCAATATCCAAGTCTTGGTGGAGTTGGATATTGTTGTATAATAGGTGGTTTCGCAAAGGATGTTTGTCGGTGTCGGCGACATTTTGTAGGTTCGTCCAAATAATGTGGTCGTACTGCTGGTGGTTTTGCAGGGCATAGTGATATGCCGTAGCCGTTTTGCCCGCTCCGCCTATGCCTTGCAACAATACCATGCGTTTGTTTTGGCTTATGTGGTCGGCAATGGCTTTTAGCTCGGCATCGCGTCCCGTAAAATAGTCGTAGAGGGCTACAAAGTCGCCCATTATTTTTTGTTTGGGTATCATTTGGAGAAATGTTTTTGGTGATGGGTGTGTTGGTTGGTGTGGTAGGGTTAAAACCCTACCCTACGGAGGATTTTGAGGGTGGTTTGGGTGTTTTTTATATTGGTGTGGGTGTGTTGGTTGGTGTGGTAGGGTTAAAACCCTACCCTACGGAGGGTTTTGGGGGTGGTTTGGGTGTTTTTTATATTGGTGTGGGTGTGTTGGTTGGTGGCGTAGGGTTAAAACCCTACCCTACGGAGGATTTTGAGGGTGTATTTATTTTTTTTCTCACCGAGACAAGTCGCGGTGCTACCTGCTTTGGGATTTCACCAACACAACAAGCCAACCGCGCAACACCCATTAACAATTAACAATTAATAATTAACCATTAAAAAAAGGTGTCATTTCACCCTTTCAGGGTTTTAAAAACATTGTTGTTTGCATTTTGCTACAAACATAGCACCCTTTCAGGGTTATTTGGGATTAATGATATGCAAAATTATGCAACACAACACCCCAAAACGCTAATTAACAATTAACCATTAATAATTAACCATTATCATGCTCGTTTTGG
>CAZHNF010000106.1:0-1987 GCA_964533625.1 uncultured Saprospiraceae bacterium
GAAGACATATGCCTGGTACCATCGTACGGGTCGGGCTGTGATCCCTGCGATCCTGATTCACCGGGCAACGGTTATTATTCCCGGCAGGAATTCATTGAGATCCTGCAGCTGGCACATTCACTGCACGTGGAGGTCATCCCGGCCATAGACATTCCCGGCCACGCCCGGGCTGCCATCGTATCTATGAATGCCAGGTACCACAGATTTATGGACCAGGGAGATAGGGCTGCAGCCGAAGAATACCTCCTGACTGATCCGGCCGATATTTCTGTGTATGAGTCTGTACAGATGTGGCGGGACAATGTGGTTAATATTGCACTCCCTTCGGTATACCGGTTTATAGAAAAAGTTGTCAGGGAAATAACCTCCATGTACCGCGACGCAAATGTCCCTCTAAAAACCCTTCACATAGGCGGGGATGAAGTGCCTTCCGGAGTTTGGGAGAGATCACCTGCGGTAGCTGAATTTTTGGAGAGAAACCCGCAACTTTCGGGCATTGAAAGTCTGTCCGGGTATTTTTTAACACAGGTGACAGAGATTCTGGGGTTCCATGGCTTGCAAACTGCAGGATGGGAAGAGGTCGCCGTGCATAATGGTACAATTAACGGTTTACCGGGCATTGTTGCCTATAGCTGGAATACGGCCTGGGGTAGCGGTGGCGAAAAAACCCCCTACCTGCTTGCCAATGCCGGCCATTCGGTAGTCATGTGCAATGCACCCGACCTTTATTTTGATTTTGCCTTTGATAAGTCTCCTGAGGAAGAGGGCTTTTACTGGGGAGGGTTTACCGGGCCAAGGGATGTTTTTGGTTTTGATCCATTTGATGTTTATGGTAGTGCCGGAGTAAGTTCTATGGGCAGGATTCCTGATGCTTCGACAGAGTATGCTGAAGCACCGAAGTTGGACAGGTCGGCCATACACAGGATCCTGGGCATTCAGGGGCAACTGTGGGGAGAAACCCTCATTTCGCCACAAAGACTGGAATATATGCTCCTTCCCCGATTGCTCGCCTTATCAGAGAGGGCCTGGGGTCGTGCTCCCTGGTCGGACACAGATTCGGCCAAAAAAGAGGAAATTCTAAACAACGTATACAGTATATTTGCACACAAAGCGGGTTTATTTCATTTGGCATGGATAGACAGGAAATTTGGTTTTACACAATACAGGATTCCACCCTGCGGGATTAAAAAACAGGATTCGATGGTGTATATTAACAATACCCTTCCGGGAATGCAATACAGATATACTACTGATGGCTCTGAGCCGCATCAGACATCCATGCTTTATAATGGTCCTATACTTTGTGACTTTAAAATACTCAGGGTAAAAGCATTCAGCCCCGACGGAAGGCACTGCAGCCGTGTATCAGAACTAAGATTAACCTGAAATGCTATGAAAAAGGAAAAAAAGAGATTTGGATGGAGAATGGTTTGTTTCCTGTTAGCCTGGGGAATTATACCCATATCAATCGCACAGATCCCTCCATCAGATGCTTACAAGCCCGGAAGTTATTTTTGTATAAAGGCACCGGCTACCCCGGTGATCGATGGGGTAATCGCCGAAAAGGAGTGGATGAGTGTGCCCTGGACAGAGGATTTTAAAGACATCACAGGAGTTGAACTTCCCCCTCCTTGCATCGGTACACGCGTAAAGATGATGTGGGATGATAGCTGCTTTTATGTTGCTGCTGAAATTCCTGAATCTAACCTTTGGGCTACCTATGACAAACGTGATATGGTCATTTTTCATGAAAATGATTTTGAAGTGTTTTTGGATCCGGACAAGGATACACATGACTATCTGGAGTTGGAGGTCAATGCACTCGGCACAATATGGGATCTTTTACTCACAAAACCATACAGGGATGGCGGTAAACCTCTTAATTCGTTTGATGTCAAAGGCCTGAATTATGGCGTCAGGTGTTATGGGTCACTCAACAAACCCGGAGATACGGACGAAAAATGGACCATTGAGTTGGCATATCCCT
>CAZHNF010000107.1:0-1982 GCA_964533625.1 uncultured Saprospiraceae bacterium
TAGGATACCTGCCTTACACGCAGGTGGTCATGGGTTCGAATCCCATTCCCTCCATTGATTCCTCGGTTCGAAGGAAGAGCAAACAAGAATCTAAGCATGAGGTAGACTCCTTTCCTCAGGGGTCTTCGCACCCTTACTATTTTAATATGAGAAGTGAGAAACATTCCTTGCCAAGAGAACGGCATTTGAGGGATGTTTACAATAGAAAAGAAAAACTAAAACATTGCATTGAAAGGATTAACAGAGACCTAGAAGGCTCTGATAGAGAACAAGTAAATTCATTTATCGAACATATGCAGGACAAAGAAAGATCCATTCTGTGGATTGTTTCATGTACAACGGTTTTTTTGCAAATGCGAAAACAATTTGGAAAGTCATTCTCTCAGATTACAAAAGATGATGTGAGAGCACTATTTGCATGGATGAATGAAAAGGGATACAAAGCTACAACTCATGAAAAATTCAGAGTAATTTTAAAAATGTTTTTCAAATTTACATTTGGTAATAATAAATACTATCCAGAACAGGTAGATTGGTTTTCTGTAACGCCAGGTAAAGAACGATTCAGATATGAAAAAAGATTGGATATAGCAGAATTTTTAGATGAAGAGGAAATACAAATTTTGATAAAATCTGCAGACTCGCTACAGTATAAAGCATTTATTGCATGCATGTATGAAACTGGTGCTCGGCCAGAAGAATTTTTAGTATTGACCAATAAAGATTTTCAGATTAAAACTAACGGAATAGAATTTATTCTACGTGGTAAGACTGGAGAGAGAAGAGTTTTAATAATAACATTTGCAGAGTATTTCAAAATTGGCTAGATATTCATCCACTTAAAGGTACAGAAGAATTTCCAATATGGATAAGTACGGTAACAAATTATAAAAATAAACCACTGGGTTTAAGGGGAGCAGAAAAAATTCTACAAAAGACGATATTAAAGGCTGGTTTAAAAAATAAACAGACCCGACTGTATATTTTGCCCGACTGTATATTTTGAGATATTCTAGAGCAACGCATCTAGCTGAATATTTTGCTGAAGCAAAAACATGTCAATTTTCTTCAGGAACTATCTTAGCAAGACCAGCTTCTTTTCCTGTTATGTCTTTCTTCACCCTCGCCTTCTTCAGATCCATCTTTTACGAGTCCTAGTCTTTTCCGTCTTGCGAGAACATATTGATTCATATGATCTTCAGAGCAGAACATTTTTCCAAATCTCTAAATTTATGGTTGCGTCTATGTCAATTCCACACACCTCACAGTAAGAAGTTGTTGAAAGTTCTTCATTCATGTGTGAGGAGAGAGGATATATGTTATTTAACATGTTTGTGTACGGTGCATTACTCTGAAGATATCGTGTTTTTAGACTGTAAATCAATCAATCTTACCACTTTCATAACATAGGACATGACATTGACTAAATTCATGAACTATCGAATCTGAATCTATATAATTTATAGTGTCAGTAATAACCAGTCAAAGCCAGAATATGCCGTGACTTATCTAGAGTTAATAGATTCTATTTCTCTGGAATATAGCATACATTAGAGTCATGTTCACCATTAACAGCACATTATAATTAAAATCTCAATTTGCATGCATTGTTAGCAGCAGCCTCTAACAAAATCTCTGAGGAACCTGCGCCATCCTTTTTCTTTTTTCTGTTGAGTGCTATGGTGGTACCCTTCGTCTAAATCTCGTTCTTTGTGTCTAGCTTTCTCATACTGATTCATATGGTCAAGAGAACAGAATAGCTTGCCAAATTTTCTTAGGTCTGTATTAGGACTGACATCAACTCCACAAACTTCACAAAAACTTGTCAGCTCTTTGCTCACATAGAGAAGTGTAGTAGTTGTATTAAAATGATTGTGTAAACCTGACTATATCCATGGGGTAATCGTATGTGTCTGTTCAATTTGAATTTTGGTTTGATTATTTTATTTCAAGGTTTCATTCTTGGACACAATTATACTTCT
>CAZHNF010000108.1:0-1939 GCA_964533625.1 uncultured Saprospiraceae bacterium
AAATCAATCAACCTAACAACGTCAAAACTATTAAGTCCGGATTTGGAAAAATACAGAGGCTTAGTAAATGTTTACAACGGCCAGAACACTATAGCTTTATCCGGCATGAAACTGACTACGCAGTTATTATTAGCAGACGGTAGTTTCTATGATATTTTACCTACAGGCATTACTAATCTAAATACTCCTTACAATTACAATTTCCCATATATTGGTTGTTATTACCCAAAAAATGCAATTAAAAAATGCCTTAGAATTAAACTTGACGATCCGGATAATTATGAAGCAGAAGATTACTTAAATGGAGTAACTGAAACAGATAATGACATGATTAGATTGCATGTATTATGTGTTAGCTATTTCACTAGAGTGGAGCAATACTTAGGGGCTGACGTAAATCTTGATGGTTATATCACTACCGGAGATATTACTATGATTCGGAAAGCAATAACGTATAAAACTCCACTGACTAATGCCCCATGGAAGTTTATTGAACCTTCTGTACTTCAATTTTATCAAAATCAAATTGATAAAAATGGGATATTGACATTTAATGAGCTTTCCGCTTTGGAATCTAATATCTCTGATATACAATATTATTCATTCATTTTCACAAACACCGGCGAGGATTTGATTAAAAACTACAGAGCTTTTAAGCCGGGAGATGTTAACTTTGATGCCAGACTTGATAATATAAATTCATATTAAAGTAATTAAAACTGAAGTATGTAGTTGCTGAGGTCGTCTTCAATATTTGATAAGCATTAATGAATTTAAATGATCTTACAGTTTTACAAGTTTCATCACGTTGTATGATTCATCATACTTGAGTCTCAATATATATATTCCTCTTGGCAGAGAATTATTAATTGACCATACAAAATATCCATCCATATCAAATGAACCAGCTTGGAATATACTTCCATTTACATCTATAAGTTCAAGTTGAATGTGTTTATTATTAATCGGACTATAGATTTCGATGACATTTTCGGATAGCTTATTAATGATACTTATGTTTTCAGAAAGCGGAAATCGAACTAATGTTGTGTTTGAATAGGAATAATCATTAGTAAAATCAACCATTTTCAGCCTATAATACATTGTGGCTGCTTGCAATGGCAGGTCTGAATCCAATTGGGTATAATCATAATTTAACTGAAAGCCTGTCAGCGACTTAGCGTAGACCGTATCTACAATTTCCCAACTCAATCCAGATACACTTCGTTCTACTAAGAAGTAATTCAGATTTGTTTCATTAGCTGTTTTCCAAAATAAGTGAACTTGCTTATCCATTAATATGGATGTAAATTCAATAAGACTTAAAGGTAAAACACAATCTAACCCTGAAACTTGTTTTTGTGCTACAAAAGTCGTACAATTTGCAGCGAAATTTATATTAACCTCATATAATCCGGTATCTGATGGTGAAAAAGAAACAAATGTATTACTGTAAATATCTGCAAATGGGATGGTATGCCCGTTTAAAGACCAAGTATAATTTGCATAGGGCAAAAATTGAGTAAAAATAGTACTTGATTCCCTGAAACAATAGCCCGAGTTTAAAATTACCGGAGCTACATCGAGTGATGTAATAGGAATATCCACAGTTACCGCATTGCCACAAAAATCAATTATCAAGAATCTGAATATTGTTCCAGGTGGTGCAGACATAAAAGTGAAAATGCTGTCTGTTGTATATGCACTAAAATTTGAATTTGGGATACTCAAGTTTTTATATGCATACTGATAGGGTCGAATTCCACCTAAAGGAGACATGATAATTGTACTTGTATTATTTCCACATAACATTCCTAAAGAGCTGCCAGAAGTAATTGGTATTATACCTCTGATCACTATCGTATCTCTGTCTATGGGCTGATTTGATAAGCATGTCAGATAATCTATTACATATGTTCCTCCATAATCAACATTTGAT
>CAZHNF010000109.1:0-1920 GCA_964533625.1 uncultured Saprospiraceae bacterium
GTGTGCAGACAGGGCGACGGAACATGGGTGGAAGAATTCCAGGAGGGTGTGGATCCCCGCGGTGAAAAATACTATTGGCTGACCGGAAAATTTGTATCTTTCGAAAAACCGGAAAACGACGACAATGACATTGCAGCCCTTAAAAACAACTATGTAACTGTAGTACCTTCCGGCCATGACCTGACATTTTATCCTGAAATAAAAAACCTCAAATACCTCGAAACAATCTGATTATGGAAAGAAATTCAGTGCTGATGGGAATTGTAGCCGGCTGTATAATGCCTGTTTTAGGCTTTGTGGCCGTGGAGTTTATTTTTAATACCCTGACCGATCTGGGAGTCATGGAAGAAGTAACACTATCTACCTCAGGGAAAAGATTCCGGACATTGGTACTCGTTGCTATTTGCTGCAATCTGTTACCGTTGCATTTTTTTAAATCCAGAAAATGGGATGAATCGATGAGAGGGGTTATCTTTCCTACCCTGATATATGCAGCTGCCTGGATATGGAAGTTTGGAGGAGAGTTGTTTGGTTTTTGACGAATGAAAATCTATCTGATAGCCGGCGAAGCCTCCGGTGATCTACACGGATCAAACCTTATCCGGGCGATATCATCAGCTTCTGATAATAAGGCATTATTCAGGGGTTGGGGCGGTGACCTGATGGAAAATGCAGGGTGCCACATCGTTAAACACTTCCGTGACCTTGCTTTTATGGGATTTTTGGAGGTAGTAAAAAACCTGAGGACCATTTTGCATAATTTTGATGATTGCAAAAAGGATATTCTGGAATGGCAGCCGGAAATACTTATACTGATAGACTATCCGGGTTTCAACCTGAGGATTGCCCGATGGGCACACGAAAAGAACATTAAAGTAGTGTACTATATTACGCCACAGGTATGGGCCTGGCATAAAAGCAGGGTGCATAAACTCGGCAAATACACCCGGAAGCTGCTTGTAATCCTTCCTTTTGAAAAGGCATTTTTCAGGCAATATGGCTATGATTCAACCTATGTGGGACATCCTTTGCTTGATGCCATATCCCAATTCAGACCTGATCCCGAATTCGTCAGAAATCACGGGCCGGAAAACGTTTACATTGCCCTCCTGCCAGGCAGCCGCCGTCAGGAGATAAAAGCCATGCTCCCTGTTATGCTCAGGGCAGTGACAGAAAGAAAGGACCTTAAGGTATTAATAGCTGGAGCTCCCTCTGCCGACCCGTCACTCTATAAGGAAATCATGCAGGAAGAAAACTGCATTGAAAACACAGAGCTGATATTTAACCATACGTATGACATCCTTTCAGTAGCAAATTACGCACTGGTAAGCAGCGGTACAGCAACCCTTGAAACGGCCCTGTTTAATGTACCACAGGTCGTTTGTTACAAGGGCAACATCTTTTCATACCAGATTGCAAAACGCCTGGTTGACATCAAATTTATATCATTGGTAAACCTGGTGGCCGACAGACTGGTCGTGCAGGAACACATCCAGGATGACCTCACTGCTGATAATCTTAAAATCGCCCTTTCCCGTCTTGAGACAAACGGCCCAAAAATCAAGGCTGACTATCACGAGGTCAGGGAAAAACTGGGCGGGCCCGGAGCGTCTTCAAGGGCAGCGGAGGTCATACTGCAATTATTAAAACCCGGGGTATGACCATCCACCAGATAATCGGGCAATTTATTAAAGAGGTAGGCAATACCTCGTGGCAGGAATGGGTAAGCACTATCACACAGGTAGTAAGTGTGTGGTATGCCAGAAAAAACAATATCCTGGTATATCCCGCCGGCATCATCGGGGTGCTGCTGGCTGCATGGATCTATTTTTTTGTGGCCTCCCCTCCGCTTTATGCAGATGGCCTGTTGAATATATACTACTTTGGGATGAGTGTCTACGGATGGTATAACTGGGGCCG
>CAZHNF010000110.1:0-1910 GCA_964533625.1 uncultured Saprospiraceae bacterium
GATGGCGGGAGAAGTGTATGACTGGCCCGGCTCAAGGTAATACTCGTCAGATGTCTTGCCGCTGCTGACATCCGGAATGATAAGATTGATCAGGTCATTGGGCTGTATGTCGAGGAGTGTATAATAGGCTCCGGTGATTCCTGCATTGGCGATAACAAATTGTACGCATTCGCCCAGTCTTACTGAGTCGGGACTGTTCTTAATGAGTTTTTCCGGCTGAGTGCAGTTTACCTGGTTGAGTCTGATTGAAAAATCAAAATTTGTCCCTTCATTTTCATAAACCCTGAGGAACTGGCATTGGGCGTATGCCCTTACACTTTCTCTGACACCGGAGGCCGTCTGTTCTTTTGTAAGCCCTGCAGTTTTTAACGTAAATATCTCAGCTCCTTCTTTGGTCTCTATCTTCAGAGTATTGTCCTTGTGGTACACATAAAGGTCAGCGGCCTCGGTCACCCCTCTGGTCAGGGGGATTTCAATAGCAGCATTCACTGCAGAGTAGAGGCTGTCTGCATTTTCGATAAGGTTTTTTACAGTAGTTTCTACGGGAGGTTCGCTTTTTTCAAGGATTCTGGCCTTGAGGAGGCTTTCTTTACCTGTTGTCAAAGGTTTGTCCAGTCTGATGATGCAGTTTGTAAGGTTGCTTTTTGTGACTTCTCCGGTGTTGACAGCTTCCTTTTGGTCATTTTCATAAATGGCCACGGTTGTCCCGGCAAATACATCTGAAATGGTCCCAAAATCTCCGGTCAGTGTATTTTCATCCTGTATTCCGCTGATCTTGAAGTCAAATACCTGCGAAACACTGGTCCCGCCCAAAAACGACAGGTCTGCCGGACCTTCAAACTGTGGGTTTTGCCGCGGTGCGATGGCTGCCATTTTTTGTTTTACACGGTCAAATATTTCTTCAAAAGTGACGGCATGCTGCATCTGACTCACCACGGTTGTAAAGGCATAGGTAAGACTGCCCACAGTGCGGGACTGCTCGTCTTTAGCTTCGTAATTGAGCTCCCTGGGGCTTGCCCCGAAGAAGCTGGCCATAGGTGCCATATCGGGTTGTGTCAAACCTTCTGATCCCTGGATTTTTTCAAACTGTTTTTGCCCGGGAGTAAAGTTTGCAGGTGCCATAAGCCTGTCGGTGCCTCTTACATAACCCATACCACGTGTGCCTGTGCCGCTGTGGCATGAGTCCAGGATCAGGATTACCTGCCCTGTGGGCCCGCACCGCAATCTGAGATTGGCCGTTACTTCGCCCATCTCATCGTCCCTGATGAGGTTAATGCCTTCATAGATGCCTGCTTTAAATTCAAGCGGGGAGTCATATGGCACCAGAGCTTCATCCAGCCCGTCAACCTCATCCGTGCCCTGATCCACCACCTGTTGTCCGTGTCCGGAATAATGGATGTACACGATGTCGCCTTTGGTCACTCTGGATGTCAGCCCGTTTAGTGCATCAAGAATGCCCTGCTTTGTGGCCTGGCCGTCTGTGATTTTTCTGATGTGGTCAGCCGGAAAACCCAGTTTTAGCAGGGCGGCTTCTACATGCAATACATCGTTTTGACTTGAGATGTCGGGCCACTTGCCTTCTTCCGGATAATCGCCGATGGCAATGATCAGGGCATATTTTTCGGCATGGACCGATAAGGCTGCCGCCAACATGAAGATCAGAAAGAGGGTATTTTTCATGAGGGTTGATTGGTTACTCTGGGGCGTATATTGCGGATCAATTGATAATATCATAGGAGATGCCTATAAAATATCCAAGTTCGTACAGGGATCTTACAGGCAGGATATTGACAGAACCGTCAAATGCGTCTCCCGGCCTGAAGCCTGCCGATAGTCGTTGTACCTTTGCCCCCATGAGACCTGCCGAAATCAGAAATTTCTGTTTTTTGCCCAGGAAAAGGGTAGGCCCT
>CAZHNF010000111.1:0-1864 GCA_964533625.1 uncultured Saprospiraceae bacterium
ACTGTTTGGAATTATTAAAACAATCATGGAAAGTAATCCATTGAGCGGAGACGTATATCTATTTACTAATAAACGGCGTAATCAAATACGGATGATGGTTTACGATACCGGAGGATTAGTATTATTGAGCAAGCGTTTAGAAAGAGGTACCTTTGAAATTATGGAATCACAAACCAATCATATAAAATTGAACATCAGCTGGACGCAATTAATGTGTATCATGCAGGGCATTAAACTGAGCAGTATTCGTTATAGAAAACGACATATAATTGACGAAAAATATTTGAGAAATAATTATGTAAATTGAAAATAAATTACGATCTTGTTGTTGTGATGAGAGATACAAATTTAGAAATTGCAAATGAAGAATTACGTGCGCAAAATACAGAATACAAAAATAGAATTTCATTTTTAGAACATGAGATATCACAGCTTAAACGATTAATCTTTGGCTCAAAATCAGAAAAGTTTATAAGCTCAGAACCACCTCTCCCACCGAATACTTTATTTACACAAGACTCCGATGATAATCAGCCTTTAGAAAATTTAACTGAGGAAATAACATACACAAGAGATAAGCCAATTCATAAACGTGGGGGAAGAAAAGAACTTCCGGCTCATTTAAAGCGGGAAATAATAGTTCTGGAACCAGAAGGAAAAACGGATGACATGAAATGTATTGGCAAAAAAGTCACCGAAGAATTGGAGTACATTCCAGGAGTCATCTATGTAAATCGCTACGAAAGACCTAAATACAAAGACCCAAAGACAGAAAAAATAATCATTGCTCCGATGCCCTCAAGGGTCGTTGATAAATGTATAGCAGGACCTGATTTTATGGCGTATGCTATTATCGGGAAGTATATGGATCATAATCCATATTATAGATTTCTTCAACAACTCAAAAGAATGCATCAAGTGGATATCTCTCGATCGACATTTGGAGGCTGGGGTAGTCAATATGTGAGTGCATTGGAGCCCATTTTTAGTGCTCATCAAAAAGAAGTTCTATCCGCTAATTATTTACAAACTGATGAAAGCCCAATTAAAGTGCAATCCGATGAAGTAAAAGGGAAATGTCATTTAGGATATATGTGGGTCAGCAGAGATCCACAAAAAAATTTAGTCCTATTTACTTATCAAAAAGGAAGGTCCGCAGAATATTTTAATAATCATATCCAGGGATTTAGAGGTAAGTTGCAAACAGACGGTTATAGCGTTTATGAATCCTGTGAAAAGAATCCGGATTTTATTATGATCAGTTGCTGGGCACATGCCAGAAGATATTTTGAACAAGCACTTGATAATGACAAACAGCGTGCAGATTACGTGTTAAGACAAATTCAAATTCTATATAAAATTGAGGAATCTGCCAAAGAACAAAATCTATCCAAAGAAGAGCGACAAAAATGGCGGCAAGAAAATGCCACTCCGGTAATGAATACCATTAAAGAATTTCTTGATAAAAATGTAGACTCCATACTACCAGCTAGTGCAATTGGAAAAGCTTTTGGATATGCAATCAAACGATGGGATAAGCTACAGGCATATACAGTTCATGGTGAAGTAGAAATTGATAATAACCTTATAGAAAATGCTATCCGGCCTTTGGCTCTGGGTAGGAAGAATTATTTGTTTGCAGGTTCAGACGAATCAGCTCAAAGATCAGCTATGGTTTATTCCTTGTTTGCAACTTGCAAGCTTCATGACATTAACCCATATGATTGGTTAACCGATGTCTTCCACAGAATTAAAGACCATCCTATAAATCGTATCTCAGAACTACTTCCGCAGAATTGGTGCAGGTCAGCCGCAAAGAAAAATATTGAAATTGTTGCCTAAGTGTACTTCGTGGGACGGATAC
>CAZHNF010000112.1:0-1856 GCA_964533625.1 uncultured Saprospiraceae bacterium
ACGTACGGTTCCGTGGGAACGTGGGGGTGAAATTCCCCTGCGTGACCCGATTATGAGAGATGCCAAAAAGTATTTGCTCCATGAAAATAAATACCTTAAATTTGTAAAAAAAATATTTAAAATGAGCCCTAATACTGTAAAAGATAGATTAATTGGCAAAATTGCTTCAATTGAAGATGAAAACTTTTTAAATGAATTAGAAGAAATAATTCTCAATCTTAGAAATGAGAATCAAGATGTCTTAATCTTAAGCGATGAAATTAAAGCGTCTATTGCAAGATCCGAATCTGACATTAAAGATGGAAGAATCATGTCTAATGATGAAGCATTGAAACATTTTAAAGAATGTTTAAAAAGAAAGTAATCTGGACCGAGACTTCAATCTCAGAACTTGAAATCATCCTTCAGTTTTATATCCAGCGAAATGGAAGTGTTGAATACTCTTCTTGGTTGCTTGATGAATTGGAAAAAAGAATTGAAGTAATTTCAATTTACCCAAAAATTGGAAGAGAAACTGATTTATCATTATTTAGGCTGCTTCCATTTAATAATTATGGGATAATTTATAAAGAAACTGAAGAAACAATATTCATTGAATCAATATGGGACTTTCACCAAAATCCAATTAAACGTATTGATAAGAAATGAAATAGCACCTCTCATAACAATGTATTACCGCCATGCCACTTGGACATTTTTCTTTCACTCTTGGTAGAAACTATTAAATTTAGCTATTGTATGGCAGCCTGGGCAGTGGCACGGCGGCAATACGGGCACGTTAGCAAACATTGTAAAACCACACATACTGACAGATACATCATGATAAAACAGATTTACAAATTCTTAAGTCCTAAATACCAAAATTTGTTCTTAGAATATAAAGTCAATTTTAAACCCAGATACGGCCATGGGAATCCGGTGCATCAGCAATTATTTACCATTATAAATGAAAGCAGAAGTAAATATCACGATTTAATCATTGCAACCATTGCACTGAAAGAAAAGATTTGGACAATTCAGGATTCAAGCAAAGAAAATAACCAGATTAAACCTGCCTGGAATAACGGCTTTCTTCCGGGTCTTGATATCGTTGGGATTTATACCATGATATCCGAATATAAGCCTAAGAAATATATAGAAATTGGATCCGGTAATTCAACAAAAGTCACATATAAAGCAAAGAATGATCAAAATCTTTCTACTAAAATAATATCAATCGATCCTGAACCAAGAGCTGAAATTGACCATCTTGCTGACAAAATTATTCGTCAACCATTTGAGAACATTGAAATAGATATAGTAGAACAGCTTAACGAAAATGATATTCTTTTCATAGATAATTCCCATCGGATTTTGCCCAATTCTGATTCAATGGTCTTCTTTCTGGAGATATTACCGAGACTTAGAAAGGGCGTGGTAGTTCACATTCATGATATTTATCTGCCATATGATTATCCACAGTTTATGTGCGATAGATTCTATTCGGAACAGTATGGTTTAGCCATGTATTTACTTGCAAATCCTAAGAAATATCAGGCAATATTGCCAAATTACTTTATACATAACGATAAGGAATTATCAAATTTGATCGCGCCGATCTGGGAACATGAAAATTTAAAAAATGTTGAGAAGCACGGAGGTTCATTTTGGCTCCGAATTAATGAATAATAACAACGTTTGCTAACAGCCGGTCATACGCCATTGCCGGGTTGTTCGGGTGCTAATGTTGGTTCACTTGGCTCTATTTGTGGGTAACCCGACCCGTAAGCGCCTTGAAACGGCAACAGCGTATACCGGCGGACGTTAGCTCGCATTACATAGGTTTTGTATATTTGTAGATTAATAATAAGATTATG
>CAZHNF010000113.1:0-1798 GCA_964533625.1 uncultured Saprospiraceae bacterium
GATTATCAGGATCCTTCTATTCCGGATCTAAAATATGCTGATAAAGATGCTGAAGCCTTTGCCAATTTTTTGCGATCGAATGCCGGAGGAAGATTAGATAATGATCATCTCAAATTATTGCTCAATAAAGATGCAACCGTCGCTCAATTTGCCATTGCACTGGATTGGTTGATGGAAGTAGCTAAAGAATATGATCATATCATACTTTATTTTTCAGGACATGGTGATGTAGAGAAAAAAACCATTACACAGCCCGGATATTTATTGTGTTGGGATGCTCCATCGAGAGTTTATTTGGCAGGTGGTTCATTAGCATTACCCATGTTTCAGGATATTATCACCACCCTTTCAACTCAGAACAAAGCTAAAGTCGTGGTTATAACCGATGCCTGCCGTTCTGGTAAATTAGCGGGAAGCTCTGTCGGTGGTTCACAAATCACCGGAGCAAATCTTGCCAAACAACTTGGCAACGAAATTAAAATCATGTCTTGTCAGCCGAATGAATACAGCATAGAAGGTCAACAATGGGGAGGAGGTCGCGGTGCTTTTTCTTTTCATCTCTTGGATGCACTTTATGGTATGGCTGATATCAATAAAGATTCATTCGTCACTTTGCAGGAAGTTGGAAGATATCTGGAAGATCATGTGACCAATGAAGTAGCACCTGTAAGCCAGGTTCCATTTATTGTAGGGAATCGAAGTGAACGATTAACTCAGGTTGACGAAAAAATTTTAGCATCCATCAAATCCGGTAAATCCAATCAAAACGCACTCCTTAGCTATATTGATTCCAGAGGAATTGAAGAAGATGTTTTGTCCAAAATAGATTCTAACACAAAAAAAATATATGCTCTATTCAAAATGGCATTGGAAAATAAAAATTTTTTGCCTGTGTCGACTACTTCGGGAGAATCTTTAAATTCTTGCGCGGAAACTTATTATCAACAATTAATTCGCGAACCAAACCTCGAGCGACTTTATTCCACCATCAAAAGAAATTACGCTGCAGCTTTACAGGATGATGCACAACAGACTCTGAATGCCTGGCTCAGAAAGAGTCAGGAACTAAGTCTTGAAGCAATAAACAGTAATCGAATACCACAAAAAATCTTTACAGAAAAGGTTAAGACATATCCTTCTTGTTTGGACCGTGCAGCTGAACTTTTAGGAAGTTCGCATTATATGTATTCAACCCTGAAGGCCAGAAAATATTTTTTTGAGGGTTATCTATTAGCAAATTCAAACAAAAATCTAAATCCTGAAATAGGAAACAATTCCTTAAATAAGTTTCGCCAATCACTGCAATGGCAACCTGAACAACCTCATGTCTACTGGCAGATGAGCAATGTATTTGGATGGAATTTTATAAATACGGATTCATTAGAGTATTATGCCCTACTGGCTCACGAGTTATATCCCAATTGGTTGCAGCCCTTGACAGACGCTTCTTTTTGGTATTCCTTCAAATATAAAAATCAAAACCGTGCAAAGTTTTTTCTGGATGAAGCAAATCGTATTGATTCCAATTCCACCGAGGTAATGCATTATTGGGCTGTCTATAATTTTGGTCAAAAAAAATATAGTCTTGCCGAAGAAATATTGAAAAAAGTAATCGTCAAAGATTCATTAAATGTTTTTGTTTGGACAGATCTGGGCTATTGTTACTATCTGCATAAGAAGTATGATCTGGCAGAATCAGCATTGATCAAAGCTATTTCAATCGATTCTACGCAATCACAAGCCTGGAATAATCTTGGTGTTTGTTACAATCAAACCCGTCGTTTTGATCTCGCGGAAT
>CAZHNF010000114.1:0-1723 GCA_964533625.1 uncultured Saprospiraceae bacterium
CGCGTGCCCCAAATCATTCGGCTAAGGACATCTCGTCCCCGATCATCCGTTCCACGAAAATGATCGCGACTCGGGGGCTCGAGGCGATTCATCAGATTAGACCGCTCCGGCGCGTACGCGATAGGCGGCCGCAACGCGTACTCGTTTTCTTTTGGCTTCCATTCGTGATAACGGCCTTGGAGTTCAACCAGACCTTTGTATGTAACGATATTTGGGAACCAGTACGAGACCCCTTCCTTTACCATGTAAATTGGCCGGTCGCCCGCCAGGAATGGTGCACCGAGTGCAACCACTCCCAACAGCACAAGGACTATTGCGGCCAGTTTCGCGAACGTATTCTTGCGATATTGGCGCGCCACCAGACGCCAATACGTGTTGCTTTTGCCTGTGTCTTCGATGGTTTCCATTTCAGTCGAACTTTATTCGTGGGTCCGTCACTGCATACAGAATGTCGGAAAGAATGATGCCCAATAGCGTGAGAATGGCGGTGATGGAGAGCACGCCCATCACCAGCGGATAATCGCGAAACAAAATGGCCTCGTAGGCAAGCCGCCCCATCCCCGGAATCGAGAATATGTACTCGATGATGACGCTGCCGCCAATCAGCAAGGGCAACTCTTCACCAAGTAACGTAAGGATGGGAATCAGCGCGTTACGCATGGCATATTTGTAGATAACGACCCGTTCGCCGATTCCGTACGCGCGCGCGGTGCGCACGTAGTCCTGGCGCGTCACCTCTATCATTCCAGCACGCATGAAGCGCGATGTGTAGGCCAATGATGCGTAGCTTAGGCAGAACACGGGAAGCACCAAATACCACAGTCGATCCAAGAGCCATCGGTGCCACGGCCACGAATCCGCGCCAAAAGAGTTCAATCCAAAAATCGGAAACCAGCGGAAATGCAGCACGTTGTTGAGCAGCCATTTTGCAATCGACCAATCTTGAATTCCCAATGTCGAAAACAATGACGCGAACACGTTTTGCAGCGCCATGGATCCGCCGCCGCCCCCAAGAAAGTACATGAGCAACATGGCCACCCAAAAACTGGGTAAGCTGTACAACAAGAACAACGCGAGACTTAGCAGCTTGTCTCGCTTGGACTCTCGATGCGTTGCGGAGAACACGCCTAGCGGTATCGATACCAGATACACGATGAAAAGTGATAACACGTTAATTTGGAGAGTGATTGGGAGGGCCTCCAAAATACGTGTACGAACCGGACGATGATCCTTGTACGAGTCCCCAAAATCAAGGGTAACCAGTCTGCCCAGCCATAGGACGTAGCGCTCGTGCATCGGCCTGTCGAGGCCGTACATCTTTTTGGTCTGTTCAATAACCTCCGGCGTAACACCTTCGGTGGACATCGCGCCGCCAGCGGATCGCAACTTTAGATAGACAGGATTGCCCGGCGCCAATTGCACCACGAGAAACGTGATGATACTAATTCCCAAGAAGGTTGGAATTATCAAGAGAAACCGGCGAATCAGATATGCTTTCACGATACCGGTTCCAAAACGCTAGGCACGAAGCGTTCGCGTACGGGATGCTTATCTCGCTCCACTGTTTAACAATCCATTACTCGCTTACTTATATCGCTGCATGGCCTTGGGCACCCACCATTCCCGCGGATCGAGGCCAATTGGATACACGTTCACGTTTTGGAAACGCTTGCTCACGACCACCAAACCATAGCGGCTAAATAAAAATGTGTAGGGCTGTTCT
>CAZHNF010000115.1:0-1715 GCA_964533625.1 uncultured Saprospiraceae bacterium
TAATCTTATTATTAATCTACAAATATACAAAACCTATGTAATGCGAGCTAACGGTTGGCAGCTACAAGAAGTTGGCGATATCGAAGAACAAAACTGTCTGCCACCACTGAACTTGATACGAAGCACAAAGCTTCAATTAACCACTGAGCCGCCAATTTCTTGTAGGTGCTGTTATAGGGCGTTTTTATCTTGGTTTAATGTCGAAATATAAATGTAGTATTTGGTCTATAAAGTGTCTAATTACAACTCCAGGATTGTCAGTCCTAGATTCCAATTTTGGTTTTTGCCAAGCTTCTCTTTTCACTGAACGGTCTACAATTCCAAATGACAATTGATCACGATATGTTCCAATATTTACAAGGTCAATTTTATCGTCTAATCGAACTTCAACGCCATTCTGTCTTGCAGAAATATTGAGTTTTATTGCGGGAGGAATTATTCTGTTTTTACCATAACCTCTATATTGATTTTTTTCATCTCCGGTTATCTTCAAAAGTTTCGAACGATATAATCTCTGGAAATAAAAAACTAATGTTAAACTTTCATGCTTATTTCTGTCAAACAACTTAACAAACATATATCCAGTTGAAGAAATAGGTCTGTCCTCTAAAATATCTAAATATTGATTAAACGTGATAATGTCATATTCTCTATATGACGCTTCAATTGATGTAAGTTGGTTAGAAACATCTTGAAATGATTTCTTGAAAAGAGTTTTAAATACAGCCATTTGATTTTTCCAAACTTCATATTCGTACGAGTGTTTGGATTTTACCTTAGAATAATCTTCAACCTTAATTTCTTTGTATTTCTTTAACCATTCTTTCTGTCTTTGATCCTCATTGATAAGTTCTTCATATGCAGCAATAGTGTCTTGAATATTTTCGACTAATAATTCAATGAGCTGAACGCAATTGCCTTTATCTGATGAAATCAGTGAATTATAGTAATTATCCCGATCACTTATTTTAATTACAACTTCAGGATAACCTTTTTGAAGTAAAAAGAAATTCAAAAACATTCTTGATACCCTTCCGTTTCCATCAGAAAAGGGATGTATCCACGTCATCCAATGGTGTAAAATTGCACCCATTACCATTGGAGGATATTTGTACGAATTTCGATTCATCCATTGAAATAATTCATCTACATGATTTTCTACCTCTAGAAATGATGGTGGAATATGCTCTGAATTTTTTATTTGTACATCATGCCGTCTGAACATTCCAGAATCAATACCTGGCACATTTTGCATTATTAGAGCATGAAGTTCTAACAATGTTCTCTTCGTTAATGGCTCTCGGCCATCAATTAATGAGTACAAATATTCTGTCGCGTTGGCTAAAGATTTGGCTTCAATTTCATCCTTTAATGGTCTCTCATTAATTACCATTCCATTAAGTATGAGTTCTGTTTCCCTTAAAGAAAGTTTGTTCCCTTCAATAGCATTGCTGTGGTAAACCTGTTTGATTAAAAGTTGCTTCTTTAAGTTATCAAGTAATTCCTTACTTAAACCTTCATCACGCTTTAAGTTTAGATTATCAATTGTTTTTTCAATTCTTGACAAATCTTCTTTCAGATCCACAGTAAATTCAAAAGTTGGTATTTTATAATTCATGAGTTTAATATTTTTCTTGATTACGGCTTTTAAAATGCCCTATAACGGTCGGGTATACAAGCAGGCGCTTTGCGCTTGCTTGTATACCATGTTAGTG
>CAZHNF010000116.1:0-1654 GCA_964533625.1 uncultured Saprospiraceae bacterium
AATATTTGAGTTTATTTGCGCATGTGTGTTAAAGGGATTGATTTGATATGGCGGCGGTGTGATGAAGACTATTTCCTCTTTTGGATCCCACTTAAAATTTTTAGTTGCTGCTAATTCTTTAACGAGAATCGTCAACTTGGAATTATCTTTTCTATTTCTCACAATGAAAGGAATAACAACATTTTTTTGTCCTGTTGTTGAGAGTGCAGTATCTAAAGGAGCAATATATTGCCCTGACACTAAAGTATCTGTAGAACCCCAAACCAGGGCAACATCAATTGGTGCAAGAAGTTTTTGCCCTGAAGTCGGTAAAACATAACTAAAAATTAAATTGCTCCCAGAATTATTAATGTAATATATATTCTGATCCAATTCCAATTTAAATTGAGGAAGGAACTCTACTGCAACTCCATCAAAAGATGGGGTTAAATAAAAAGTGTTCACGCCTTTATTGATAGGAAAATTGTTAACCTTTGTTTGTGATGTATTCTGATCAACGATTTTAGCATACACTGTATCTGAAGAACCGGGAACTTGAAATGATACTTTATAGATGTGACCTGTCACCACAGTTGAATCAATAACTTGGGTAACTATTTTAGTTGTAGTTTCCCCTATTGGATGAGAATTGTAAATAGGATTTATCACACCTTGCGGTTTCTCAGGTTTAATTCTTTTAGCCACTATATCATAATCGCTTCCGAATTGTTTCCAGCTCGACCAAACAACTAATATTTCATTAACATCAGTAACAATAAAATCAGGTTCCCATTGAAATGATTCGGTGTAACTATTTACAATAGTTTCAAAAGTATATCGTTGATTATTTTCATCAATAAACGCCGCAACAATTCCTTCACGACTTCCATCTTGCTTCCAACTTGACCAAACGACAGCAGCATTTTTGTCTGTCAATTTTTTAATTTTAGGCAGCCATTGGTATTGCGCTGTAGTTTTATTTATTCGACTTTCAATTCCAATTTTCTGTCCTGCAGCATTGAATCGCTGAATATAAATTCCACCGTCATCTCCATCTTGTTCCCAACTGCACCAAACCACAGCAAAAGAATCATCATCAAAAATATCTATATCACCAAACCATTGATAATCTGTTGTGTAAGTGTTGAGTTGAAATTCATTTGTGTTTGGAGTTCCATCAGAGTTAAATATTCTTCCATACATCCCATAACCAGACCCATCTTGTTTGAATGATTCCCAAATGATAATAAACTTCCCATCGGAAAAATATTTAACTCGAGGTTTAGCTTGGCTGTAAGTGATTGTAGAATTAACTCTAAATTCTGTTCCCAGCTTATTCCCGTTTGCATCGAACCTTTGGGCATAAACTCCCCTATCGCTTCCATCTTGAAACCAGGAATCCCATGTAACAACAAATTCTCCGTTTGATTTTATTGCCGCACATGGATTGCTCTGTGTATTCAAAGTGGTAGTGTTAACAAATATTTCGTTTCCTTGTGGAAAATTTTGGATAAATATTCTTGCTCGAATGTCATATACAGATTGAAGATCAGCATATGATGACCAAACAACAACACATCGCCCGCTTGGGTTTACTGCAATGAATGGTTTTTCTTGATTATCACTCACGATAGTATTGACCAAAACTTCGCTGCCAACTTTAACATCATTTGAG
>CAZHNF010000117.1:0-1623 GCA_964533625.1 uncultured Saprospiraceae bacterium
TTACAAGTCAAATTAATTGCAAAATGGTAAGAAAATTAATGAGCTAAAGAAGGAATGATGTTAAACTCTTTAACAATCAATCCTGCAGCAATTACTTTCTTACCAAACTTTGTTAAATAGTATTTGAATGAATTTTTTATTTTTTTGATAAGACCGAAAACATGTAATCTTTTGATAATCCGTGACATCTGTGCGGAACTAAATTGGTTGTTCAAAATTTTTCTTAGGTTTTTGTTTCTAAATCCATTGATGTTAAATCCACCTGACATTAGTGCATTTAGTATTTGTGCATCGTTTTCGTTAAAGAAATTAAATTCTCTATACGAACGGTTATTATCGGTTTCTTTCTTGGATATTTTCCAAAGGTTTTTCTTTCCTTCGCTGTTATCTTCGAAAGAAGCAATGAAATCTAAGTATCTTGCATTGGATGATTGACACTGTTTAGCTAGGTCGTGCAAACTGTAAATGGATTTTTTCATACTTGCAAATTTCATTTCAGTTTGTCCGCTTCGTGTCAATACCTCGCGGTATACTTTGAATTCAGTAATATCGTTTACTGTTGTTTCGACTCGCAATACTTTGCTTGCTTTGTCGTACATTTTTATACTGTTTGCACCCATAAAGTGCTTAATTCGTGTTCCTTGAATTTGTTTATTGTATTTTGTACCTACTTCTTGAGCATAATTTGCTGCAAGTTTTCTTGAAAAGAAAGTGGCTACATTTTCCGGTTTGACCGAATGAATACTTTTTAAGATTATTTCTTCATACAATAATTTTAAATCTTCTTGTTTTTTAAATATTACGTCAGTTGAATATTCGGTTTGTGTCAGTGTCCAACGATAGCTTTGTAATGTCGGTTTCAAAAAAGGTATGTATTGGCTTATTATCTTGTCAAGCCATTGATGGAAATCTTCAGCCCTAAAATTATTACTTAGTGCTTGAGCTTTCTGATAATCTGATATTTCAGTAAAAGCATTATCTTGCATTTCAAAATCAATGTTGTTCTTTTGAAGTTTGTAAGCTAAATAATTATGACCATTAAAATAAAATTGTACCCGACATGGTATCCAGGTTGGAATACGAAGAAAACTTAAACCAAGATATTTATCTATTAAATATATATAATAGTGAATGCATTTTGAAGTTCTTGTTTTTAAAGTAGCTTTTTTAGTTGTCTTGTCATACCATGGTTCATATGCATCACATAATTCCAATGACGTATATATGTGAACAATACCCGGATGAGCTCCACGTGATTCTATTTTTTTTTTAATGTTTAGTTCTTTATTAAATCGTTGAGGACTTCGTATGTGTTCAATTGATACATTGTGTTGCTTTGCTATTGTTTCAACTTGATTCCTAATTTGATCACTAAATTGTTTAGCAAATTTAGGAAAATCGAAAACCAGAACATTGTTTCTAAGTAAATATGATTGCATTCCATGGGAATATCCCCATTGGTCAAGTGAGCCACTGATTATCATGCGATCAAAACAACTTATTGTTCCTTCAATTTTATTTGAATATGTTTTTAAAAAATCTGTATTCATATATTTGTAAAATAAGAGTTACACAAAAATAATAAAACTTTTTGGTTCTGGCTATGCCAGTGTATGAATTAAG
>CAZHNF010000118.1:0-1595 GCA_964533625.1 uncultured Saprospiraceae bacterium
ACAGCTAGTACACAGTCTCAAGACATTGGGCTGATGCAGATCAATACCCGGTGGCTGCGGAGAAACCCTATCAAGTCGCTCGGATACACCGAGACCCACCTCTACGATCCCTGTACCAGCGTCAAGCTGGGGGCCTGGGTGCTGGCGAACAACTTCACTCGGTATGGCGCTTCGTGGGAAGCGGTCGGTGCGTACAACGCGGCATGCACGCGACTCAAAGGTGATGCGTGCCGCCGCGCACGAAATGGCTATGCCTGGAAAGTCTACCGGGCAATGAGGAAATCCTCATGAAACGCATGTTCACGTTGCTTTCCCTGGTCTGGGCAGGTTCGTCGATGGGTGCCGACTGGCAAGTGACACAGTCCGATTCCATTAGCGCTTATGTCATGTGTCATCAAGGCGATTGTCCTGTAAGGACGGCGAAGGTGTTTGACCTGCCTGTAGCCGTTCCCATGCCCGCGAGGGTATCGAATAGCGCTGCTAAGCCGGTCGCCATGCATTCCTCTACCACCGTTCGTTTTGCATTGGCCTCGGCCCGGCTCAGCCAGGCCGAGAAAGCCAAGCTCAAGGCTTTTCTCAAACGGCATCGTGACGCGGGACGTCTTCTGGTTGTTGGCAGCACAGATCAGATAGGCAAGAAGCGATTTAACGAAACCCTGGCGTACAAGCGCGGGATGGCGGTCGCAGTTTTTATGCGCGCCAATGGAATCCCGAACCGGAATATCAAAGTCGATTCGCGATGCTGCATCGAGCATCCGCCCAGCACGAACCCTAACGCAAGACGAGCGGTGATCAGCATTAACGAATAGGGATTGGGAATGACAAAAAACACTACCGAACCGGGATACAAGGCAGTCCTCGTGCGCGAGGAAACCAAACTCAAGCTGCAGGAGCTTGGAAGAGCCCTTCCCAACAGGAACCTGTTCTTGGAAAGGCGGCTGGCCACAGCCGCCATTGAATACTGTCTGAACGATGGGACAGCGAGGCAAGCCATGCTGGATTTGGTGCGCCACATCGTGATGCGAGACCTTGAGACTGCTGAGACACCGGGACCATGAAACCAATCTTTCAATACACAAGCTCAAGGAGAATCAAATGAATTTCATGAAAATGTTCAGCAAAAAACAAGTCGTTGTCGGGGGGCTTCTCTCCGCTCTGATGGTCAGCTCGGCATGGGCCACCACCGCCGGCGGTGGTGTGACCGGTACAGAATTCCAAGCCCTGTTCGACATGCTGGTAGGTTGGGCCGAAGGCTATCTGGGCAAAGCGCTGGCGATCGCCGCGTTCGTTGTAGGCGCACTCATTGGCTTCGCTAAGTCTACCGCCATGCCGGCGCTGGTGGGCATCGTCTTCGCCATCGTGTTCGGCCTTGGCCCGACGATCATCAACGGCATGTTCGCCGCTGTGATTTAAGCGAAGCATCACCGGACTGAACAGCATGGCCAATCAAGATTCGCCAACGATCCCGACCCGCCTGGACGACCCTCCCAAGTTCATGTGGTGGGATTTCGACGTGGCCATGTTGTTCATGTCCTTCTTTGTATTTGGCCTCATTACAGGCTGGCTCGTGAGCTTCACGGGGTTCGGGTTGGTGA
>CAZHNF010000119.1:0-1562 GCA_964533625.1 uncultured Saprospiraceae bacterium
CACCGTGCGCGAGGACGAACCGCTGGAAAAGGAAGTGGCCGTCGACCCGGAGATGTTGGGCAAGGTCTTCGAGAACCTGCTCGAGGTCAAGGACCGCAAGTCCAAGGGCGCGTTCTACACCCCGCGCGAGATCGTGCACTATATGTGCCAGCAGGCGTTGATTCACTACCTGGACGCCGCGCTGAACCTGCGTGTGCGATCGCTGATCGAGCCTGCGCCGCAACAGGGCCAGCTTTTCGCTGCCCCAGCGCCACGCCAGGCCAGCCTGCCCACAGCCGAGACGGTCTACGCCCCGCGCGTGCCGCGGGAGGACATCGAGCGCTTCATCCGCCATGGCGAGCTGGCCGTGGAGCACGAGACCGCACGCGAGGCCGGCGCAGCCAGCTATGCCCGCCGATTGCCGCAGTCGGTCGCCGAGCACGCACAGGCGCTGGACGATGCGCTGGCCGGGGTCAAGGTGTGCGACCCGGCAATCGGTTCGGGTGCGTTCCCGGTGGGGGTGATGCAGGAGATCGTGCGCGGCCGGCTGGTGTTGAACGCCTACCTGGGCGAGGACGCCGGCCGCACGGCCTACGCCTTCAAGCGCCACGCCATCCAGGAGTCGATCTACGGCGTGGACATCGACCCCAGCGCGGTGGACATCGCCAAACTGCGCCTGTGGCTGTCGCTGGTGGTGGACGAGGACGATTACCTGAGCATCAAGCCGCTGCCCAACCTGGGCTACAAGATCGTCTGCGGCAACTCGCTGCTCAGCGTGCCGAAGGACCTGTTCAACCAGCATCTGTTTGCGCGCATCGAGGAGCTGAAGGAGCAGTACTTCGTAGAGACCAGCCCGCCGGCCAAGCTGGCGCAGAGCCGTGAGATCGACGCGCTGATCGGCCAGCTCACCCATGCGCAGGGGCAGTTCGACTACGAGGTGTACTTCAGCGAGGTGTTCAGTACAGGGGGCGGATTTGACGTAATCATCGGAAACCCACCCTATGTGAGCCATGATAGGATTGAAGGCAAGCAGCTTCTGAAGAACCGGTTTGAGGCATATCAACCCTTTGCAGATCTGTACTGTTACTTTGCTGAGGTTGCGCTACGACTTCAAGGGCCTTACGGAACGTTGTGCTTCATCACATCCAATTCGTATCTGAAAGCTGACTATGGCAGACCCTTGCGAAAGCTAATTGGTCAAAGGAATATTGTCTTGCAGCTTATCGACGTCGAAGACTACCAGGTGTTTGACTCGGCTATTGTGAATTCAGCCATACTGATTGCGCAGAGGATGCCAGCTGGCTACTCTCCCGATTGCTGCGTAGTGAATTCGCCATTCAGCGGCGATCATTTGTTCACTCAGTTTGTCGAATCGAATAGATTCTACCTGCCGCAAAGCGAGTTTGGTTCAGAGGCTTGGACGCTCATGCCACGGCACACGTTGTCGTTGGTCCGAAAAATCGAAGCTCGAGGACGGACGTTGGAGCAGCTCAAGTGCAAGATCAGATTGGGGCTTGCCACCGGCGCTAATCATGCGTTCTTGATCGATGAAGAAAAACGGCAAGAATTGCTTGCCAAAGACC
>CAZHNF010000120.1:0-850 GCA_964533625.1 uncultured Saprospiraceae bacterium
AACGACTGAATTGCGGTTAATAACAGCGCGCCTAAAAGTAAAAACGATTTTTTCATAAAAAAGATTAAAAGACAACAAGTTACGAAGATATAAGGTGATTTTTAAAGTTTCAGATGTTATTTAATGCGTGCTGTTTAATGGCACAAAAATACTACTATTAAATGACATTAGCTTTATTGAGTAATGTATTTTTACAAAAAAACAAAAATGCCTACTTTTAGACTTACTAATTCGTGTTACACAATCTGTGCTTATAGTTTTGACAAAACAAAAACATGGGCTTTTTATTAGGGCTTTTTTTGCAAATTACAGCCAAATAATCAATAAAAAAGGGTTTGGGAGGCAGCAAAAAAGCAGTTTTGTAGCTATTTTAAACTATCTTGTTGATAAAAGCGAACAATACTGGTTACTAAAATAATAAAAAAAAACGTAAAAAAAAAGCTCCTTTGTTTGTTGAGAAATGTTTTCTACAAACTTTGCTCTTTTGTTAGTTGCTTTAGTTATCCCAAAGTTGGGATTTGTTATGAATGTCAGGGTTAAATTTGGGTGTTTTTCGGAAAAAATTACTGCTATCCAATGAAAATCCCCTCCCTGCGAAGGTTTTAAACTTCGGGGGAGGGGAATTTCATTGACAACTTATTAAACAAAGACAATTTTGCTGTAGACCTATTATGATTGTAATAGACAAATATTGTTGTTAATTTATCATATTACTATTGACCTACCAAAATAGTAGGTCGACCTACAAAAAAAGTAGGTCGACCTACAAAAAAAGTAGGTAGTACCTACCAAAATAGTAGGTCGACCTACAAAAAAAGTAGGTAGTACCTACCAAAATAGTAGGTCGACC
>CAZHNF010000120.1:950-1540 GCA_964533625.1 uncultured Saprospiraceae bacterium
TACAAAAAAAGTAGGTAGTACCTACCAAATTAGTAGGTTGACCTACAAAAAAAGTAGGTAATACCTACCAAATTAGTAGGTCGACCTACAAAAAAAGTAGGTAATACCTACCAAATTAGTAGGTCGACCTAGTAAATCAGTAGGTCGACCTAGTAAATCAGTAGGTGATACCTACCAAATTAGTAGGTCAACATACTATTAAATCTGCTATTCCTATATAGTACAGAAATTAAACTTTGTATCTTATTTGCATTATCATTTGGGCAATAGTTTGATAGCGACATTAAAAAGTGGTTTTAGCTTGCGTTATTGTAAAAAAATGACAAATGCGAAATGATATTTTGATAATAACACGCTGATAACAAGCTTATCAAGGTGTTATTTGTTATTATCAAAACAAACCCGATTAGTTGTCAAGCTTACAAGCTCAAAATAATAAAAACCCCGACGGGGTGACACGTTTATAGCTTCAAAATAATAGAATAATTAACATAAACCCCGATGGGGGTGACATTATTCGACAAAACATGACATTATTTCACCCCTTCGGGGTTTATTTCTATACATCATTCATTTTTCTATAATCATTT